>NZ_LBMU02000199.1 GCF_001005085.2 Streptomyces humi | reverse complement strand
GCAGGGCGGCGGCCACCGCGCGTGTCTGCCGCTGCACGGCGCTGAAGGTGTATCCGGTCGCCGGACGGGTGGCCCCGGCCGCGGCCCCGATCCGGAACACCGACGCGGCGGTCCGCCGCGGGAAGTCCGCGTCCGTCATCGGGATGACACCCTGTTCGCACTCCAGCACCTCGTGGTCGCCGGCGCCCAGGACACCGTGCAGGTAGTGCCGCAGCGCGCGGTCGTAGGCGTCCCGGCCGAGCGGGCCGCGGGAGAACTCGGTGTACTCCACCAGCGCCTCGCGCGGACCCGTCGGCAGCACGTAACCGAAGGACAGACCGTGGGCGGGCTGCGGGGTGCGGAAGTCCATCAGCTCCACGGCACCGGGATCGAACACCGGGTGGCTGGTGCGTACGAACCAGCCCCGGAAATGCTGGAGCATGGTCGTGCGCGCCGGGGGCAGCCGCTCGGGCGGCCGTGAGTCGAACACCCAGCGGGCGCGTACCGTCACCCGGCTCCCGTCGGCCCGGCGGGCGTGCACCACCGCCCCGCCTGCCGCGGACTCCACCCGCTCGGCGACGGCCTCCACGGTCGTCACCCACGGACTGCCCGCGAGCACCTGGCCGGCCAGGTCCTCCAGCGCGTCGG
>NZ_LBMU02000198.1 GCF_001005085.2 Streptomyces humi | reverse complement strand
ATGACCTGGGGTACGACCTGGGGCGGGGCGGACTGCGGCGGGGCGTACTGCGGCGCCGGAGCGTACTGCGGCTGCGGGGCGTACTGCGGCTGCGGCGGGTAGGCGGGGGCGGCCTGCGGCGGCGCGGCCTGCGGCGGCTGATACACGGGAGCGGTGGAGGCCTGCGCCGAGCCCTGCGACGAGGCCGAGGCGGCGGCGTAGCCGGTGCTCTGCTGGGGGTACTGCGGTGGCGGGGCCTGCTGGTACTGCGGCGGAGCGTACTGCGGGGGCGGCGCCTGCTGCTGGTACTGCGGCGGGGCGGCCTGCTGCTGCGGGTAGGCGGGGACGGTGGCCTGGGCCGAGCCCGTCGTCTGGCCGGCGGCGTACGGAGCCTGCGGAGCCGGTGCCGGGGGCGGGGCCTGCGGATACGGCTGGTCCGGAGCCGGCACCGGAGCCGCACCGCCGTATCCGACGGGAGCGTCGGCATAGCTGACGCCGGCGCCGATGGCGGACAGACCGCCGGCCGCCGCCAGAACGAGCGCGGCCTTGTGAAGCTTGCGCATGAAACCCTCGGCCCTTCGATACCTGGATGAGAAAGTCCACTGCGTTCAGTGCGGTCGCGCGTGCAGTCGGTGCGGTAATGACACTGCACTTTCAGCAGCGGTACGCCTGAGCAGCACGCGAACTTCGCATCGGAGCCGGCAGCGATTCGCCTCGTTCTCTTCAGCTCCTCGGCCACCGCCTTCTCCCCACCGGAACGAGGATTGCCCGGCCTTGGTCACGGGCATTCGAGAGCCCGTCACCCAATTGCCGTCACCGGTACGGGCTTTGCCGCTCATATGCTATTTCGCCGTACGGGTGACACGACACCGCGCCCGTATCCGGTTCCGCGGGCCCGTCGTTCCCCACGGGGTGAGGGCGAAGGTCCATTCCAGCCGCCCCGGGTGGCGAAAGAGCGATAACCGCGCTGCCTCATCAGTCATTTCATCAGGTTCCGTGCACAGATCAAATGAAGGGCCGAGGATTCCATGCGCAAGTTTCGGCAAGTCGCGCTCATCGTCGCAGCAGCCGGCGGACTGACCGCCGTCGGTGCCGGCCCCAGCTCCGCCGCCCCCGTCTCCTACGGGACCGGGCCGACCCCGCTCTCGCAGCCGGACGCCCAGGCCGCCGCGGCCACCTCCGCCCAGGCGACCGCGCAGACGTACGGCACGCCGGCCCCCCAGCAGGCGCCGCAGCGCGGCACCGAGGTCGCCCCGC
>NZ_LBMU02000197.1 GCF_001005085.2 Streptomyces humi | reverse complement strand
CTCGGCACCGCGCTGCTGCCGCTGCGCGTCGCCGGGAAGACGGACGGCCAGCGGCAGGTCCTGGCCGCCGCCGAGCAGATGGTCGTCGCCCTGCGGTCGGTGTTCCCCTGCGACCCGCGGCCCGAGGGCATGCGCGCCCCCGTCCTGACCGGCTCCGGCCGGCTGCTGCGCGGCTGCGACAACCTCGCCGACGTGCTGTGGCGCACCCGCGCCGAATGCGGCCGGCGCCACGGACTCCTCGTCGACGCCGTGCGCACCGGCTGCGCGGGACCGGTGACCGACCTGCTCGCCGAGCCGCTCGGCGACGGCACCGTGCGGGCGCTGCTCGACCGCGGCGACGGCCACCGTACGGAACTGGCCCGGCTCGGCGACGGCGAACTGCGCTATCTCGCCCTCGCCCTGGTCCTCTTCACCGGCCCCGGCGTCCTGGAGGTCGACGCGCCTGGCGAGGTCCCCGACGCCATGCGTGGCCTCACCGTCCTCGCCGACGGCTTCGACCGCTGCCTCGACCCCCGCCAGCGCGCCGAACTCCTGCGCACGGCGGTCCTGATGGGGGAGCGCGGTCACATCCGGTTCGTCGGCGCGGTGAGCGACGCCTCGTGGGCGGACGGAGCCGGTGCGATCACGGTGGTACACCTGGACGTGTGACCGACGAACCCCTCGACGTGGCGAAACTCCAGCAGCGGCTGGCCGAGTTCGCCGCCGCCCGCGACTGGCGGCAGTACCACACCCCCAAGAACCTGGTGGCCGCCCTCAGCGTGGAGGCCTCGGAACTGGTCGAGATCTTCCAGTGGCTGACCCCGGAGGAGTCCGCCCGGGTGATGGCCGACCCCGGCACCGCGCACCGGGTCACGGACGAGGTCGCCGACGTCCTCTCCTACCTTCTCCAGCTCTGCGACGTGCTGGACGTCGACCCGCTGGCCGCGCTGGCCGCCAAGATCGAGCGCAACGAGAAGCGCTTCCCGCCCGCCTGACACCCACCGGTCCGGCGAAGGGCACCCCGAATCTTGACGTTCCGTAGTCAAAGCCCTGCCTGAATCCGAATTGTTGTCCACAGATTTCCGTCTTCCTCTGGCTTCACGTCTCGCAGACCCTCACTCTGGGTAGTGAACTACTGAGTGCGGCATGGCAGTTCGGACCGACGGGGACGGGGCGACGGATGGACGCGACGCGGCTCATCGTGGCGAGCAGACGGGCGCTGGCGCACGGCGCGGGCGTGGCGGAACTGATGACCGAGGTGTGGCAGGCGCAGGCCCTGGCCCAGGCGATCGGCAGCCGGCTGGCCGTCTCCGGCCCGCCCGAACTGCGCGGCGAGGCCCTCGGCCTGACGGAGCTGGCGGGCCGGGGCTGCGGTGTCCTCACCACCCCCGACCTGGACCCCGGCACCCTGCGTGCCGCCCAGCTCACCGAACTGGCCGACGCCCGCCAGACCCTGCTGAGCCTCGGCGGCCTCCTCGGCGAGGTCGGCATCACGCTGGTCGGCATGGCCAGCGCCGCGGCCGACGAGACGACGTACTGGCAGTGCATGGAGGCCATCGACGCGGCCGACGAGTCCCGCGACCGCGTCCTGGAGATGCTCCGCAAACTGGCGGCACGGGAGGAGGTCCGCGACGGCTAGGGCCGCACCGACCCGGCCCGGACCCCCGCGCGAGGGGTACGTGCGCGACGGCCCGACCGTGGGAGACGCGCGCGCGACGGCCCACCCGAGAGGGACGCGCGCGACGGCCCAACCGAGAGGGACGTGCGC
>NZ_LBMU02000196.1 GCF_001005085.2 Streptomyces humi | reverse complement strand
CTAGGCAGTTTCGTTTGGATCACCGGGCGGACCAGAGGAAGATGCCGGCGATGTGGAGTCCTGCCAGGTAGATGGTCGCGGTCTTCTCATAGCGGGTGGCGATGCCTCGCCACTGCTTCAGGCGGTTGATGCACCGCTCGACGGTGTTGCGCTGCCTGTACGTCTCGCGGTCGAACGCCGGTGGCCTGCCGCCCCTGCTGCCCCGTCGCTGCCGGTGGCCTCGCTGGTCCGCCGGGACCGGAATCACCGCCCGGATGCCGCGCTTGCGCAGGTGGTCGCGGATCGCGCGGGACGA
>NZ_LBMU02000195.1 GCF_001005085.2 Streptomyces humi | reverse complement strand
CCACCCATCCCCGCATCCGCACCGCCGTGGTCGGCGTGGTCGGTGAGGGCACCGACCGGCGCCTGGCCGCCTACGCGGTCCCCGCCGACCCGGCCGACGGCATCCCGACCGTGGGTGAACTGCGCGAGCACCTGCGGCGCGGACTGCCGGACTTCATGATCCCGTCGTACTTCACCGAACTGTCGGCGCTGCCGTTGACCCCGAACGGCAAGGTCGACCGCGGCCGCCTGCCGGCCCCGGACAGCCTGCGGCCGCGGCTGGACGGGTTCGTCGCGCCGGCGACCGCGACCGAGGACCTCCTCGCCGGGATCTGGGCCCAGGTGCTCGGCGTGGACCGCGTCGGCGTCGAGGACAACTTCTTCGAACTCGGCGGTGACTCGATCATCAGCATCCAGGTGGTGGCCCGCGCCAGGGAAGCCGGCCTGCACTTCACCGTGGCCCAGCTGTTCGACCACCAGACCGTCGCCGGACTGGCCGCCGTGGCCACCGGCGAGAGCGTCGCGGACGCGGAACAGGGCCTGGTCGTGGGCGACTTCCCGCTCACCCCGATCCAGCGGTGGTTCTTCGACCAGGAGATGCGGGAGCCCGGCCACTTCAACCAGTCGATGCTGCTGGAGGTCACCGGACGCGTCGAGGCCGAGGCGCTGCGGGTGGCCGTGGCGACGGTCCTGGAGCAGCACGACGCCCTGCGGTCGCGGTTCGTCCGGGAGGGCACGCGGTGGGCCGCGCGAGTGATGGCTGCCGAGTCGGCCGATGTCGTACGCGTCATCGAGACGACCGGCCGCGACGACGAGGCCGAATGGGCATTCCTGGACACCCGCGGTGACGAGGCGCAGGCCGGCCTGGACCTGGCCGACGGACCGCTCCTGCGGGTGGTGCTCTTCGACCGGGGCGCACAGGGACAGCTGCTGTTCGTCGTCGTGCACCACCTGGTCGTGGACGCCGTGTCCTGGCCGGTGCTGCTGGAGGACCTGTCGGCGGCCTACGGGCAGGCCGAACGAGGCCTCCCGGTGAAACTGCCGGCCAAGACCACCTCCTTCATGCGATGGGCCGAGCGCCTCGACGAACTCGCCCGCTCCCCGGAGCTGGCCGCCGAAGCCGCGTACTGGCGGACGGCCGAGACCACCACCGTCCGGCTGCCACGCGACCACGACGGCCCCAACAGCCTCGCCTCCCTGCGGGAACTGGCGGTCGGCCTCGGGACGGAACAGACCGAGCGCCTGCTGCGCGACGTCCCCGGCGCGTTCCACACCCAGATCAACGACGTACTGCTGAGCGTCCTCGGGACCGTGCTCACCGAATGGTGCGCGGCCCCGCACGTGGTGGTCGACCTGGAAGGACACGGCCGGGAGGACGTGGGCGCCGACATCGACGTGTCACGGACGGTGGGCTGGTTCACCAGCGTCTACCCGGTCGTCCTCGCCGGAGCGAACGGCGGCGACGACCCGGGCGCGATCCTGCGCCGCACGAAGGAACGGCTGAGGGAGATCCCCCGCAAGGGCCACGGCTACGGCCTGCTGCGTCACCTCGGGCACTGGGAACCGGGCCCCGGCGCCGACGTGGCCTTCAACTACCTGGGGCAGACCACTCAGGCGGTCGACGCGGCCGGTGCCTCGGCCGGGCGGTTCAGGCCGACCGGCAGGGCGCTCGGCCGGCCGCAGTCGATGCTCGGGGACCGCACCCATCTGCTCGAGATCAACAGCCAGATCGCGCTCGGCCGCCTGGAACTGGTGTGGATGTACAGCGACCAGGTCCACGACGAGTCGACGGTACGCCGACTCGCTCACCGCTACATCGAGGTCCTCGACGACCTGATCGCGTACTGCTGCCGACCCGACGTCGGCGGCTACACCCCGTCCGACTTCCCCTTGGCCGGCCTCGACCAGGACGTCCTCGACCTCATCCAGCAGCGTTTCGACTCACCTGCCGCCCCCGGTGAGGCCGCCGAATCCGGAGGAGCATCATGACCGCGTTCGACACGACGGCCGGTCGGCAGGCCCGCGCGATCGAGAACATCTACCCGCTCACCGCGCTCCAGCAGGGCATGCTCTTCCACACGGAGCTGGCCGACGAGCCCGGCATGTACTGGGTGCAGAACGGCCTGCTCCTGGAGGGGAACCTCGACCTCACCGCACTGCGGCGGGCCTGGGAGCTCATGTTCAGCCGGCACGAGGTGCTGCGCACCACGGTCGTCTCCGAAGGAGTCCCCGAGCCGCTGGCCGTGGTGTCCCGTTCCGTCCCCCTGCCGCTGCGGGTACTGGACCTGTCGCACCTGGACGAGGCCGCGCGGCAGCGGGCCGTGGACGACTACCTGACCTCCGACTGGGAGTCGGGCGCCGACTTCACCGCCCCCACCCTGGTGCGCATCGCCGTCATCCGGCTGGCCCCCGAACGGCACCAGCTCGTCTGGAGCTACCACCACATGCTGCTGGACGGCTGGAGCGACCCCATCGTGGTGGGCGAACTGCTGGAGTCGTACCACGCGTTCCGCGAGGGCGGCGAACCGCGGCTCGCCGCCCGCAGGCCCTTCCGGGACTTCGTGGCGTGGGTGACGGGGCAGGACATGAACGCGGCCCGTGCGTACTGGCGCGAACGCCTCGCCGGTGTCCGCGGGACGACGACGCTCGGCATCGAACGACCCACTGGTGACCGGGGGCCGGGCGAGTGCCGGGTGCCGCTGTCCCCGGAGGCCGCGACGACCGGTGTGGCGGAGTTCGCCCGACGCCACCGGCTGACCCTCAACACGGTCGTCCAGGCCGCGTGGGCGGTGGTCATGGCCCACTACTCCGGCAACGACGACGTGGTCTTCGGCGTGACGTCGTCGGGCCGCGACGGCCGACTGGACGGCATGGACGCGATGGTGGGCATGCTCCTCAACACCACGCCCGTCAGGATCACCCTCGACCGCGAACAGCCGGTGACCGACTGGCTGACCCGCCTCCAGGACGAGCAGGTCCGGGCCCGGCAGTTCGAACACACGCCCCTGGTCGAGATCGCCGCCGCCAGCGAACTCCCGCCCGGCGAGCAGCTGTTCCAGAGCCTCTTCGTCTTCGAGAACTTCCCGGTCCAGGAAGTGCAGCAGGAACAGCGCAACTCCGCGGCGAGCGGACTGCGCGCCGGCGCCAACTACGGCCGCGAGCAGGCGAACTACCCCCTCAGCGTGACCGCCAGCTCCGGCCGTGAACTCACGATCAAGATGTCCTACGACCGCGCCCGGATGGACGCCGACGCGGTCGACCGGATGGCCGGCCACCTGGCACACGTCCTGGAGGACCTCGTCACCGCTGACGCTGGTCGGCTGGTGGGGGATGTGTCGTTGGTGTCGGTGGGTGAGGTTGAGGGGTTGGTGCGGGGGTGGGCTGGTGTGCCGTTGGTGTTGCCGTCGGTGGGTGGGGTGCATGAGTTGATCGTCGGGTGGGCTGGTGTTGTGCCGGATGCGGTGGCGGTGGTGTCGGGTGAGCGGGTGTTGACGTATGGCGGGTTGGTGGCGCGGGCGAGTCGGTTGGCGCATGAGTTGCGGGGTCGGGGGGTGGGTGCGGAGTCGGTGGTGGGTCTGTGTCTGTCGCGGGGTGTGGATCTGGTGGTGGCGGTGTTGGGGGTGTGGTTGGCGGGTGGTGCGTATCTGCCGTTGGATCCCGATTATCCGGTGGAGCGGCTGGAGTTCATGCTCGCCGACAGCGGCGTGCGCGTGCTGGTGGGGGAGCGGGCCGAGGTCGGTGACCGTCTGACCGCGGAGGCGGTGGTGTGGCTCGACGATCTGGATCTGTCCCGCTCCGAGGCGCCGGGATCCGTCGAGCTTCCGGCCGTGGTCCCGGACCAGTTGGCGGCGGTGATTTATACGTCGGGGTCGAC
>NZ_LBMU02000194.1 GCF_001005085.2 Streptomyces humi | reverse complement strand
TACTCGGACCGAGGGTCGCACGACAGATCTCCCTCGCCCGGGCCGGACGCAGTGCTCCCGCGTCCAGCACCTCCGCGTAACACCGCACCACTCACCGCCTTCGTAAAGGAATCGATCATGCGTAAGTCGTCGCTGCGTCGTGGCTGTGTGGCCCTGGCCGCCGTCTCCTCGCTCGCCCTGGCCGCCACCGCCTGCGGGGGCACCACCAAGAACAACTCGGGCGGCGACAGCGGTGCGGCCGCCGCGGCGACCGGCAAGGCCGACCCGAACGCGGCGCTGAAGAAGGGGCTGACCGTCGGGTTCCTGCCGAAGCAGGTCAACAACCCCTACTTCACCTCCTCGGACAACGGCGGCAAGAAGGCCCTGGAGGAACTGGGCAACAAGTACAAGGAGGTCGGTCCGTCCAGCGGCACCGACACCTCCGGGCAGGTGTCGTACGTCAACACCCTCACCCAGCAGCAGGTGAACGCGATCGCGGTGTCCGCGCAGGACCCCGGTGCCCTGTGCACCGCGCTGAAGCAGGCGATGAGCAACGGCATCAAGGTCGTCACCTACGACTCGGACACCAACGCGGGCTGCCGCAACGCGTTCGTGTCGCAGGCGTCCGCCGAGGACCTCGGCCGCACCGAGGTGCAGCTGCTCGCCGAGCAGATCGGCTACAAGGGCGAGATCGCCGTCCTGTCCGCCGCCCAGACCGCCACGAACCA
>NZ_LBMU02000193.1 GCF_001005085.2 Streptomyces humi | reverse complement strand
TACTCGGACCGAGGGTCGCACGACAGATCTCGCTTGCAAGGCACAGGGCGGCCAAGTCCGTCTGAACACTGCGGGCCGTCTGTGGCTGGTTGCGCAGTTCCCCGCGCCCCCGAGAAGGGGCGCCCTCCTGAACCCTTCTTTCAAAGGAACCGTCATGCGTAAGTCGTCCATCCGGCGTGCCGCTGTGGCGCTCGCCGCCGTGTCCTCCCTCGCTCTCGCCGCCACCGCGTGCGGGGGCACCACCAAGAACAACTCCGGCGGTGACGACAAGGCGGCCACCTCCACCGCCAAGGCCGATCCGAACGCGGCGCTGAAGAAGGGGCTGACCGTCGGGTTCCTGCCGAAGCAGGTCAACAACCCCTACTTCACCTCCGCCGACAAGGGCGGCGAGAAGGCGCTCACCGAGCTCGGCAACAAGTACAAGGAGGTCGGTCCGTCCAGCGCGACCGACACCTCCGGGCAGGTGTCGTACGTCAACACGCTGACCCAGCAGCAGGTGAACGCGATCGCGGTGTCCGCGCAGGACCCCGGTGCCCTGTGCACCGCGCTGAAGCAGGCGATGAGCAACGGCATCAAGGTCGTCACCTACGACTCGGACACCAACGCGGGCTGCCGCAACGCGTTCGTGTCGCAGGCGTCCGCCGAGGACCTCGGCCGCACCGAGGTGCAGCTGCTCGCCGAGCAGATCGGCTACAAGGGCGAGATCGCGATCCTGTCCGCCGCCCAGACCGCCACGAACCA
>NZ_LBMU02000192.1 GCF_001005085.2 Streptomyces humi | reverse complement strand
GACCGAGCGAGCAGAGCAGCAGCTTCGGGATACGTAGTCATAAAAGTTCCTGATTCCTAGGAGGAGGGGGACTGCTGTGCGCTCTGTCAGGGGCGCGGGGCTGTGTTCGACATGCGGCTACCGACGCGCGGGCGCGGCCGGCCACAACCGGCCCGCACCCCACGACGAAACAGTTCAGGGCAGACGCTTACGCACCCCACCCGGCCTGCTCCCCGCCCACCCGCTCCGCGACGATCTTCTCCGCCCATCCAGACCGCCGGTACGCCGCGATCGGGTCCTGGTCGATGCCCAGTTCCTCACGCACCTCCCGCAGCAGCGGCCGCACATCCGTGTTGTACGCGTCCATCAGTACCGCGTTCGCCTCCAGCACGTCCCCGGTCCGCTGTGCCGCGGTCAGGGCGTCGCGGTCGACGAGAAGGGCCTTGGCGGTGGCCTCCTGGACGTTCATGACGGAGCGGATGACGGCGGGGATCTTCGCCTCGATGTTGTGGCACTGGTCGAGCATGAAGGCCACGTCAGGTGTGAAGCCGCCACCTCGGATCACCTCGTACATGATCCGGAACAGCTGGAACGGATCGGCGGCGCCGGCCATGAGGTCGTCGTCGGCGTAGAACCGCGAGTTGAAGTCGAACGCGCCGAGCTTGCCCTCCCGCAGCAGGGTGGCGACGATGAACTCGATGTTCGTACCCGGCGCGTGGTGGCCGGTGTCGACCACGACCTGTGCCTTCGGGCCCAGCTTGAGGCAGTGGGCGTACGCGGTCCCCCAGTCCGGGACGTCGGTCGTGTAGAAGGCGGGCTCGAACAGCTTGTACTCCAGCAGGAGCCGCTGGTCGTCACCGAGCCGCGCGTACACCTCGGCCAGCCCCTCCGCCAGCCGGTCCTGCCGGCCACGGATGTCGTCCTGACCGGGATAGTTCGTGCCGTCCGCGAACCAGAGCTTCAGGTCGCGCGACCCCGTCGCGTCCATGATGTCGACGCACTCCAGCAGATGGCCGACGGCCTTGCGGCGCACCGCCGCTTCCGGGTGGCAGATGCTGCCCAGCTTGTAGTCGTCGTCCTGGAAGGTGTTGGAGTTGACGGTGCCCAGCTTCACCCCTCGATCCGCGGCGTGCTTGGCGAGGGCGCTGTAGTCGTCGACCTTGTCCCAGGGGATGTGCAGGGCGACGGTCGGCGTCACCCCCGTCACCGCGTGGACCTGCGCCGCGTCGTCCAGCTTCTCCCACGGGTCGCGCGGTACGCCCTGCTGCGCGAACACCTTGAAACGGGTCCCCGAGTTCCCGTACGCCCACGACGGCGTCTCGACGGTCTGGGTCTTCAACGCGGCCTTGACCGCGGCGACATCGGTCACTACAGGGCTCCTGTGACGTCGGATGCGAGGGACGGTTCTGTTCGGATGGACAGCTCACCGCCACATGAAACGATTCATTGAGGAAGCTAAAAGGCGCTCGCTCTGGTGTCAACCCACCTCCGGATTCGACCGACCCGAAACACAGTCGTGACCTAGACCTGTGGATTTACCGACCGGGAACCATTGACGTGACGTCGTCGGCCCGAATAACGTCCCGGCAATCCAGTTGAAACCTTTCACGA
>NZ_LBMU02000191.1 GCF_001005085.2 Streptomyces humi | reverse complement strand
GGTCAACGGCCCCAACGGCCCCGCATTCCTCTCCGACTTCGCCGCATCCCTCAACAACCTCGCCGTTCAACAAAGCAACGCCGAAGACCAGCAGGCCGCACTCACCTCCATCACCGAAGCCGTCACCCACTACCGCGCCCTGGTCAACGGCCCCAACGGCCGCGCCCACCTTCCCAACCTCGCCAGCTCCCTCAACAACCTCGCCAACCAACAGAGCAACACTGGAGACCAGCAGGCCGCACTCACCTCCATCACCGAAGCCGTCACCCACTACCGCGCCCTGGTCAACGGCCCCAACGGCCCCGCATTCCTCTCCGACTTCGCCGCATCCCTCAACAACCTCGCCAACCAACAGAGCAACGCCGGAGACCCGCAGGCCGCACTCACCTCCATCACCGAAGCCGTCACCCACTACCGCGCCCTGGTCAACGGCCCCAACGGAGCCGCATTCCTCCCCAGCCTCGCGGGCACCCTCAACAACCTCGCCAACCAACAGAGCACCACCGAAGACTGGGGAGGCAGCCTTCTCACTTTCGACGAGGTGATCTCAGGATTCGCTGCCGGCCCCCAAGCAGAACTCCTCGTCTCCCGAGCTCACTGGCAAATCACGCGCAACAAATACAACGAGGCAACCACAGATCTCATCTCCGCCGCTCGTCAAGCCGACGAAACCACCGACCCGAAATGGGCCGGACGCGCCCGCCGCGCGGTCCGCCATCTCGCTGACGATCTCAAGCGAGATCCTGCCGCCCAGGCTTTCCTCTGCGAAGTGACAGCTTCCCTGCCTGCCTGGGTCGTCGAACCTCTCCCAGACGAGTTCGTCGAACTCATCAACCGCTGGCTGGCCACTCGAAGCTGGCCCGAACGAGAGAATCTGTTGAGGCGGGAATATCCCGTCCTCATCCATGCGGACGGACAAGCGGCTCTCGACCTCGCGCGCGTCCTGTATCCCGAGGCGACTGCGCTCAACGAACTCTCCGCCCTCCTCACCGCTGCCTCAGAGCACGGCCTCGACCAAGTAGTGACTGAAGGACGGTCCTTCCACACTGCCGCCGACCTGCTGATTGAATGGCTCGCCACCCGCACGTGGCCCGAAGATCTCGAGTTCCTCCGCGACCACCCACAGCTCACCTCCGATCCCCTCATCCCGGAGTTGCTGTCCGCCAACCCCCAGGACCCGAACGCGCTCCAGCACCTGGGCATCCTGTTTCTCACTCAACTGCTCACGATTCCTGACGTCTACGACGCCGTGATCGACCCCACAACAGCGGTAGACACGGCTATGAGCTTCGTGGAGAAAGGCCGACCGGAGGGCCTGTTCCCGCTCGTGTTCGCTGCCCCCGCGCTTACCCGCATGCAGTTCGTGACGCCCTACCTCATCGCCGTGCAGCAACTGTTCGCGGCAACAGACAACGACGAGAAGTGGGAAGGAGGCCTGAGCCCGAGCGAACTCATCGCCAAAGCCGCCCAAGAAGGGTCCGAAGTCCAGCGCGGCGCGGGCGCCGGCCGTCTTCGCTCCCTTGCACGGCACCGCCCCGAACACGCTCCGATACTGCTCCACCTCGCCGACGCCCTCGCCGCACCCTTGCAGGCCAACTCGGCAGAAGCAACCACCGATGCCGGATGACCCTCCCGGTCACGACACCGACGCCCCGGATCTGACGGCCGCGGAGATGGCCCACCTCGCCAATCTCGGCGCGTGCGTCCGCTCCGCCCCCGGATACCGGGCCGTACAGGAGGCGCTGGACGCCGCCCTGGCCGCGGCGTCCCGGCACCGGCAGGACGGCGTGGGCTGGGCCGCGATCACCCGCGCTCTCGGAGTTCCCGAGGCGGAGCTCCGGCATCGTATGGAGGAGACCACGGGCAAGGCACACGAGCGGCCACGTCCTCCCGCAGCACCGCGCAGCATCGGCACCAAGCCGGTTCACAACCTCCCGCCGGTCACCGCCACGACCATGTCCCTGAACCAGCTCTTCTCCGACTCTCGCGCCGCCCTGGCCCCGCAGCACGCCACGTTATCGCCGCGTCTCCCCGCTCATGACGCCCTCGCCCCCCTCGGTGTCGCCGGCCGCGTGCTGTTTCTCTCCGGCGACCCGCGACCTGGGCGCAACGACTTCGGGTCCGAAGCCGCCTGTATCCGCCAGTCCCTGGTCGGCAGCCTGGTCCGGGTGCGGGAGATGGCGGCGGTCGGGCTGCCGGAGATCTGTCCGGCACTGGACGAGCACACCCCCGCGATCCTCCACATCGCGGCGCACAGTTCCTTCGGCGGCATTCACCTCACCCAGGACGGAGGTGGCCTCTGCAACACCCATGCGGACCTGTCCGCGCAGATAGCCCGCGCCCGCTTCCCACCCCGTCTGGTCGTCCTGAACCTCTGCGACTCGGCCCTGCTGGCCGCTCATTTGTCGAAGACGATTGCCACCGCCATCGGTTGGGACCACACTCTCGACGATCGTCAGGCCCAGGTCTTCACGCGGCAGTTCTACCGCTCCCTCAGCGGCCGGCGATCCGTCGGTGACAGTTGTGAGGACGCGGAGGCCGCGCTGTCCGGCCCGCACCCGGAGTGCCCGCCGCCCGAGTCTCACGGTGACACGGGGAGTTCGGTTCTCTGAGCGGGGCGCGGGCCGGAGGTCAGCGGTGGGTCGTGGCTGTCGGTCTTGGCTCTGTGCCCTCCGCTCGGAGGGAGGCTCGGTCGGGGGTCGGGCTGGGGGTGGGGGTGGGGG
>NZ_LBMU02000190.1 GCF_001005085.2 Streptomyces humi | reverse complement strand
CCCAGCCGCAACGCGTCCGACAGACGCTCCACCACCAGCACACCCACACCCTCAGCCCACCCCGTACCGTCCGCACCCTCCGCGAACGCCTTGCACCGACCATCCACCGACAACCCACGCTGCCGACTGAACTCCACGAACAGACCAGGCGACGACATCACCGTCACACCACCCGCAAGCGCCATCCCACACTCACCACGCCGCAACGCCTGCACCGCCAGATGCAACGCCACCAACGACGACGAACACGCCGTGTCGACCGTGACCGCCGGCCCCTCCAGACCGAACGTGTACGACAACCGACCCGC
>NZ_LBMU02000019.1 GCF_001005085.2 Streptomyces humi | reverse complement strand
GCGCAAGCCCCCCGACCCTGCCCCCCCAAAAAAACGCGGGGCGCCCTCCGCGACGAAGGGCGCCCCACATCTGTCGGTCAGACCAGTGCGACGACTACGCGTCGTAGTCCTGGTTGAACCGGTCGCGCATCTCCTGCTCCGTGTCGTCCATGTCCTGGCGACCACGGTCACGCGTCTGCTGGCCGTGCTGCTGAGCCTGGTGGCCGCGCTCCTGCGTCTGCTGGCCGCGCTGCTTGGCCTGGTCCTGGGCCTCGCGGATCTTCTGCTTGCCCTGGTCCTGCATCTTGCCGGCCTTGTCCTTCATACCCATGTGGGTTCACTCCTGTGGGAGGTGAGGGGATCGGCCCTCGGTGGGGCCTCGACCAGGTTCACACGGGCCGACTCCGCGCGCATTTCGATCAGTTACGGTGTGTAGCGCGCGCCTCCTCGTCGGCCGCCCCACCTGCGCCGACGAGCCCGGTGCGCATGCCCTGCAAGCGGGGTGCGAACCGCTTCATCTCGCGCTGCCCGACCGTCCCGATCAGCGCCGGCAGATATCCGCGCACGCCCTGCATCCCGCGCAGCCACCACTGCCCGTACACGTGCGCCGAGCGCCGTTCGATCCCGGCCACCATCCGGTCCACCGCCGGGCCCAGCGGGTACGTCTTGTTCGACGGCCACGGCAGCCGCTGCCGCAACTCCCGCATCACGTCGTCCTGGTCGGCGCCGCGCACCATGTCGGTGTCCGTCCAGGACAGGTACGCGACACCGACGCGCACGCCCCGGTGGCCGACCTCGGCGCGCAGACTGTGCGCGTACGCCTCCACCCCGGACTTGGACGCGCAGTACGCCGTCATCATCGGCGCCGGTGTGATCGCCGCCAGCGAGGCGACCTGGAGCAGGTAGCCGCGGCTCTCGGTGAGCACCGGCAGGAACGCCCGCGCCGTCACCGCCGAGCCGATCAGGTTGACCTCGATCACCCGCCGCCAGGCCACCGGATCCGAGTCGGCGAACGGACCGCCGTTCGCCACCCCGGCGTTGGCCACCACGATGTCGACCTTGCCGAACCGCTCCTTGACCTCGGCCGCGACCCGGCTCATCGCCTCGTGGTCGGTGACGTCGGCGTACCAGTGGGCGCTTTCGGTGTGCAGCCGCCCCGAGACCTCCTTGAGCGCGTCCTCCTCGAGGCCGACCAGCGCGATCCTCGCCCCGCGGGCGGACAGCTTGCGGGCGAGCAACTCGCCGACCCCGCGCGCCGCGCCGGTGACGACCGCGACCTGTCCTTCGAGACCGACCCTGCTCATGAGCCCTCCGTGATCCGCTCGGGCGCCGCGGCGCCGGTGTCCTCCGGGGTGACCGTCACGTACTGGGTGACGAGTTCCCGGATCCTTCCGTTGACCGCCTCCGGCGCCTCGACCGGCGTCATGTGGCCCATGCCGGGCAGCTCGGTGAGACCGAGGGAGTGCGGCAGCGCGGCGACCAGCGCGCGGGCGTGCGACGGCGGCGTGAGCCGGTCGGCGGTGCCGGTGACGACCGCCGTGGGCACGCCCAACTCGCGTACGCCGGCGTCCAGGTCGAGCCCCGCGAGGACCCCCGCCCAGGCGTGCCGCACGGAGCTGGGACAGGCGTGCACGATCCGCGCGCACGCCTCCACCATGTGCGGAGCGGAACCGGGGCCCATGGTCGCGTACTTGAGGACGCGCTTCGCGACAGGCGTGACCGGCCCCAGCGGAGCGCGCGAGCCCAGGACGCGCGCCGTGAGCCAGGTGCGTGCCGACCCGGCGCGCATCGGTATGACAAGGGCCTCCGCGATCAGCCGCGAACTGCCGGTGCTGCACAGCAGGACGGCGGCGGTGTGCTCCCGGAAGCGGGGGCGGGCGGCCGCCGCCATCACGGTCATGCCACCCATGGAGTGGCCGACGATCACGGCGCGTTCGCCGCGCGCGAGTGTCCCGGCCAGCACCGCCTCGAGGTCGTCCGCCAGCGCGCGGGTGGTGCACGCCGGGCTCGCGGGACTGCGCCCGTGGCCCCGCTGGTCATAGGCGACGACCCGGTGGTCGACGGCCAGTTCCCGGATCTGCGCGGCCCAGAAGGCGGTCGAGCAGGTCCAGCCGTGGGCGAGGACGACGGGCGGCGCGTCCTCGGGGCCGTGCACCTCGACGTGCAGGCGGGCGCCGTCGGCGGACACGACGGTGAGTTCCCGCGCGGGCACCGGCGGGGCATAGGGGCCGCCGGTCACATGGCCGAGCCGGCTCACGCGCCCACCTCCGCGCCGGACCTGGTGCCGTGCGCGGGGCCCGCGTCGTCCGGCCGGGGCGGGCGGATCACGTCGTACTCCCCGAGGTCCACCCGCTGGGTCGCGCGCCGGAACTCGGTCGTCGTACCGGGCCAGATGGTGGTGTTGCGGCCCTCCGCGTCCAGGTACCAGCTGGTGCAGCCGCCGGTGTTCCAGACGGTGCGCTTCATGCGCTCCTGGACCTTGTGGTTCCAGGCCGCCACCGCGCCGGGGCGCGCGTCGAGGGCCGCCCGGCCGCCGAGGACCGACAGCTGGCGCAGGTAGTCGGCCATGTAGTTCAGCTGGGACTCGATCATGAGGATCATGGAGGAGTTCCCGAGGCCGGTGTTGGGCCCGATGATCGTCATCCAGTTGGGGAACCCGGCGGCCGAGGCACCGCGCAGCGCCTGCATGCCGCCCTTCCAGGACTCCGCGAGGGTGTGCCCGTCGGCGCCGACGACCCGCTCCGCGATCGGCATGTCGGTGACGTGGAAGCCGGTGCCGAAGATGATCGCGTCGACCTCGGCGGTGCTGCCGTCGGCGGCGACCACCGTCGAACCGCGGACCTCGGCGAGCCCGCTCGCCACCACGTCCACGTTCTGCCGGGTGAGCGCCGGATAGTAGGTGCTGGACAGCAGGATCCGCTTGCAGCCGATCCGGTAGTCCGGGGTGAGCCTGGCCCGCAGCGCCGGGTCCTTGACGGACCGGTGCATGTTGCGCAGGGCGAGCTTCTCGACCAGGCCGAGTTCGTCCGGGTGCTTGGTGAACGCCTGGACCTGGAGTTCCCGGATGCCCCACAGGAACCCGCGGCGGGCCCGGGTGGTGAAGGGCAGCGCCCGGTGCAGCCCGCGCTCGGCGGTGCCGATGGCGCGGTCCATGCGGGGCATCACCCAGGGCGGGGTGCGCTGGAAGAGGGTGAGGTGCGCGACCTCCGGCTGGACGGCCGGCACGATCTGGATCGCGGAGGCGCCGGTGCCGACCATGGCGACCCGCTTGCCGCGCAGGTCGTAGTCGTGGTCCCAGCGGGCCGAGTGGAAGACCTTCCCAGGGAAGGAGTCCAGCCCCGGGATCCCGGGGATCTTCGGGTCGGACAGCGGCCCGGTGGCGGAGACCACGACGTCGGCGGAGAAGGTGCCGCCGGCCGTCTCGATGTCCCAGCGGAGCTGCTCCGGGTCCCAGGTCATCCGCGTCACCTCGGCGTCGAGGCGCAGGTGCGGGCGGAGCCCGAACACGTCCGTGACGTGCTCCAGATAGGCGCGGATGTGCTCCTGCCCGGAGAAGGTGCGCGGCCAGTCGGGGTTGGGCGCGAAGGAGAAGGAGTAGAGGTGGGACGGCACGTCGCAGGCGCACCCCGGATAGCTGTTGTCGCGCCAGGTGCCGCCGACGCCGCCGGCTCGTTCCAGGACGACGAAGTCGGTGATCCCCTCCCTGCGCAACCGCACGGCCGCGCCCAGTCCGCCGAACCCGGACCCGATCACCGCCACCCTGACATGTTCGTGCTGGGCCATCCCGGAGCCTCCACACCCTCGACCGCGATTACGCCAGTAATCACTGGCGCAGTCGCACTTTAGGGCAGCTCCGTACTGATGGGTAGGGGCTGGGCAGAGGAGGTTCACATCAGCGGCTCCGCCGCGGGTACCGGCGGTACAACATAGGCTGCGCCCGTGGCAGACGACGACGGACCGCGCGAGTACCGCATGGAGGAGCTGGCCAGAAGAGCCGGCATAACCGTGCGCACGCTGCGCTTCTACCGCGAACGCAAGCTGCTCGCCCCACCCCGCCGCGAGGGCCGTATCGCCTGGTACGACGAGCACCACCTGGCCCGGCTGCGCACGATCGCGGCGCTGCTGGAACGCGGCCACACCCTGAACGGCATCGCCGAACTGGCGGAGGCCCTGGACCACGGCCGGGACGTCGCCGAACTGCTCGGCGTCGACAACCCCACCGAGGAGGAGCCGGTCCGCCTCACCCCCGAGGAACTCGCCGCCCGCTTCGAGGGCGAGGTCACCCCGGAGAACCTCGCCGCCGCCATGGAACTCGGTTACCTCGGCACCGACGGCGACGACATCGTCCACATCAGCCGCCGCCTCCTGGACGCCTCCTCGGCGCTGGTCCGCGAGGGTTTCCCGCTGGCGGAGGTACTGGCGGCGGGCCGCAGCGTCCGCGAGCACGCCGACGCGCTCGCCGAACTCTTCGCCCAGCTCGTCCTGCGCCACGGCCCCGAGGAGGACCTGACCCGCCTGCGCCCCCTGGCCCGCAGCGTGGTGGAGGCAGAGGTGTCCCTGGCCCTGGACCGCCGCCTGCGCAAGCAGCCCGGGAACGACTGATCAGAGGTCGTACACGACGGTGACCGGCGCGTGGTCGGACCAGCGTTCGGCGTGCGTGGCCGCCCGCTCCACGAACCCCTTGACCGCCTTGCCTGCCAGCCCGGGCGTGGACATCTGATAGTCGATGCGCCAACCCGAGTCGTTCTCGAAGGCCCGGCCCCGGTAGGACCACCAGGTGTACGGGCCCTCCATGTCGGGGTGCAGGGCGCGTACGACGTCGACGTAGCCGCCGTCGGCCGGGTCCAGGACGTTGCCGAGCCAGGCGCGTTCCTCCGGCAGGAAGCCGGAGTTCCTGGTGTTGCCCCGCCAGTTCTTCAGGTCGGCCTGCTGGTGGGCGATGTTCCAGTCGCCGCAGACGACGACCTCGCGGCCGTCGGCGGCGGCCCGTTCGCGCAGGTCCTTGAGGTGGGCGAGGAACTCGGTCATGAACCGGACCTTCTCGTCCTGCCGCTCGGTGCCGACCTCGCCTGAGGGGAGGTAGAGGGAGGCGACGGTGACCCCGGGGAGGTCGGCCTCGACGTAGCGTCCGCTCGCGTCGAACTCGTCCGAGCCGAAACCGATCCGCACCCGGTCCGGCTCCCGCCGGGTGTACAGGGAGACGCCCGCACGCCCCTTGGCGGCCGCGGGGGCGTGCACGACGTGCCAGCCGCCGGGCGCCCGCACCTCCTCCGGGAGCTGCTGCGGTTCCGCGCGCACCTCCTGGAGGCAGAGGACATCCGCGGAGGTCCCCGCGAGCCACTCCACGAAGCCCTTCTTCGCGGCGGCCCGCAGTCCGTTCACGTTCACCGAGGTCACAGTCAGCACGCGGGAACGATACCGGCACACTGGACGGAGTCCCGACCGCCCATCGCGCCGCCCGAGCGGCCGCCTGCACGAATATACGATGCCTCACATGAATATACGCCGTGTTGCCTTCGACCACCCCGACGCCGTCAAGCTGAACGACGAGGTCCAGGCCGAGTACCACGTCCGCTACGGCGACGGCGGCGACGCCACAGCCCTTGACCCGTCCGACTTCGAACCGCCGAACGGGGTCTACCTGATCGCGTACGACGAGTCCGACCGCCCGGTGGCCACCGGCGGCTGGCGCAGCCAGGACGCGAACGGCGAGGGCAACGAGGACGGCGACGCCGAGCTCAAGCGGATGTTCGTGATCGAGCAGATGCGCGGCCGGGGCCTGGCCCGCCGGATCCTCACCGCCCTGGAGGACGACGCCCGCGCGGCCGGCCGGCTGCGCATGGTGCTGGAGACCGGCACCAAGCAGCCGGAGGCCATCGCCCTGTACACCTCCAGCGGCTACGCCCCGTGCACCAAGTTCGGCTACTACCGCCATCACGAGTCCAGCCGCTGCTACGCCAAGACCCTGCGCGCCGACCTGTAGCCCGCCCCACCCTCGCAGGCCCGCCGGCCGGCGGCCGGACTCGGCGGGCGGTGACCGCCCCTGCGAACTGGGCAGTTTCGTTTGGATCAGTTGGTTGTCCGGGTGTGCCGTTAACAGATGCGCAGGGGGCGCGGATCGAGCCGTTGCTCCCGGACCGGACACCGCGGCGTGGTGGTCGCCGGCGGGATCACCGGGAGGTGATCGACGCGATCGCCTTCGAGTTCCGGACCGGGACGCAGTGGGCCCACCTGCCGGAGAAGTACGGCTACTGGAGAGGTGTCTACAACCGGCTGCGGATGTGGGCCCTCGACGGCACCTGGCAGCGGGTCTTCACCACGCTGGAACAGTGGCGAGGGATCGCGACCCGCTACGAGAAGACCGCCACCATCTACCTGGCCGGACTTCACATCGCGGGCATCTTCCTCTGGTCAGCACGATGATCCGAACGAAAGCCCCTAGCTCCGTCCGGCCGGCCGGAGGTGGCTCTCGGCGAAGCTGCGCAGTTCGTCGCGGGTTCGTGCGGGGTCGGTCGTGGCTTCGGTGGCACGGCCTCTGGGGAGGTAACGGATGCCGGCGATCTCGCAGATCAGCGGTCCCACGCCGGTGTCGACCACCAGGGCCTCGCCGACCGGAGCGGGACCGCCGACGGTGCGGCGCTCACTGCCGCGGGATCGGGAGATCGGCTGGAGGAACATCGGCGCTGTCACCTCGCCGCCCTCCGGTCGGAACAGGACCAGCGCCATCTCGCCGGGATCCCGGCACAGACGGACGTAGCGCATGGGCTGCCATGCGCCCGTCTCGGCGTCCGAACGCGCGGCACGCAGTACCGGACCGCACAGGGCGGAGCGGTCGGTCGCGACCCAGCCGATCCGGGCGAGGGACGCGATGCCGACCGTACCGAACACGAGGAAGCGCCAGTACCCGAGGTGGGAGTAGTCCTCGAGGACGGCGGAGGCGGAGAACCCCAGGGAGTACCAGGCGCCGGTGCCGAGGACGGTGGTCAGCACCCAGATGCGCGGCGATACGGACGTGCTGCCGAAGCCGCGGCGCGGCGGGGTCACCCGGGGGCCCGGTCGATGGCGATCGCCGTGCCGGGCCGCGGCGGTGAGGCTCGCGTAGCTCAGGTCGTCATCGAGGCCGGGCCACCTGTCCTCGCCCGCCTCGCCGTCCGCGGCCGCCGGCGGGGGGATCGCCGGCCGGGCCCGGCGCGCCCGCCGGACGCGTCGGGCGCAGGCCAGCGGGTTGACCATCAACGCACCGCCCAGGCCGAGCAGGCCGAGGCCGCCTCCGAGCACGGCGACCACACTCAGGGCGGTACGCGTGTTCACGGCCTCACCCAGGAAGGGCCAGGGCAGGGCGGTGATCCGGATGCGGTCGCCGGAGCGGACGTCCGTCGTGTCGCAGTCCACAGCCGCCCGCTGGGCGCCGGCGTTCCAGCCGACGGTGCAGCTGTCGTCGTCCCGGTCCACCCGGACGACCTCGGCGGCGGTGTGCTTCCCGAGCAGCGCGACGTCCGCCGTGGCCAGGCCCACGAACAGGGACGCCGCGAGGGCGAGTACCGCCCATGGCGGTGTGGCCGGCAGCAGCAGCCGTCGGGTGGGCGCGGAAACCGGGCGGGTCTGTTCGCCCAGCCAGACGCCGAGGGTCCGGGCGTCGTGCGTGGCCGAGCGCAGCCGCAGCACCTGGCCTTCGGGGGTCCGGTAGCGCAGGTCGACCTTCTCGAAGGGGGGCCGGCCGTTGGTGGAGACTGTCGCGTCCAGGGCCTCGCCACCGCGGGGCAGGGCGGTGACGTACCCGGAACGGTCCAGGAAGACGGGCCCGTCGAGGCGTGGGTCGACCAGCAGTCGGCCCTTGTGGCCGTCAAGTCGGCAGCGGAAGTGCACGGGCCGGCCCGCTGCAAGGCCGCGCCGTCTCCTTGCCGCCGCCCACCGGGCCAGCCCGGCTATGACCATGGGGATCACGACGAGCCCCACAATGCTGGCGATCATCGGTTCCGTCGTCTCCTCCGCAGTGAGCGATCGGAGAAGCGTACGAGGGCTGCCGGGGGCCCTGGTGACCAGGTCCTCTCCAACGGAATCGCGGGCCCCGCGACGCACGGCGCGGCCGTCCACTGCGGTGCTGCATCGTCCAGGCGGGCCGGAGGGGGCCCCGGCCGAGTCACCACCCGGTGAGTCGCCGCCTGGTGATTTCACCGCCCGGCGATCTCACCACCAGGTGATTTCACCGTCCCGTGAGCGGAAGCGTGAAGGCTCCACGGTCGTGTCCGACGATCAGGTCGGGGCCCGTGGCGGCCAGACAGGTGGGCGCCAGGCCCAGGGCGATGTGCTGCACCGTGCCGGTCGCCGGTTCCCATACCCGCAGCCGCCCGAGACCGCTGCCGACGGCCAGCACGCGGCGCCCGTCGGGCAGCGCGGTGGCGGTCATGACCTGGAGGCCGGCGGTGCCCGTCGAGGCGGGCAGGGCGTCACCGGCCGGGTCACCGGTCGCCAGGTCCCACAGCCTGACCACGCCCTGGTCGTCTCCGGTGGCCAGCAGCGCACGGTCCGGTGCGGGCACGGCCGCCACGGCCGCCACCCGGTGTACGGCACCGCCGAGGGCTCGTCCGTTCAACTGCACGGCCACGCCCCGCGACCAGGGGTCGTCGACGGCCGGGTCCCACACGTGGACGCCGCCCCCGGTGTCCGCGGCGACGACGAGCGTATGGCCGGCGGAGACCGGGACGGCGGTGATCGACCGGATCGGGCTGCCGTAGGGGTTGAGGCGGCCGACGGCCTCACCGGTGGCCGGATCCCACGACCGGACCGCGCCCCGGGAGGTGGCGGTGACGAGCAGGGTCCGGCCGTCGGGGACGGTCGCGGCGCACATCCCGACCACCTCGCCGGGCGGGTTGCCGGCCGGTTCGCGGACCGGCCGCCCGGTGGCGGGGTCCCACAGGACGATCGTCCCCGTCTCGTCGCCGGTCGCCAGCAGGACGCGGCCGTCGGGCAGCGGGAGGGCCG
Organism: Streptomyces humi; assembly: GCF_001005085.2. GTDB lineage: Bacteria > Actinomycetota > Actinomycetes > Streptomycetales > Streptomycetaceae > Streptomyces > Streptomyces humi. The sequence goes on along the minus strand of NZ_LBMU02000019.1, from coordinate 39,259 downwards.
TCATCGAGCGGACCCGGTCGGGACACCCGGGACGCCCCGGCAGCGGGTCGCGGACGAGCCCGCCGTCGGCCGGATCCCACAGGAACACCGCGCCCCCGGCACCGGCACCGGCACCGGCGACGAGCACGGGCTGACCGGGCCGGGCCAGGACCGTCAGCGAGTCGACGCCACGGATGGAGCCGGTACTGATGGAGTCGGCGTCGAAGGAGCCGGTACTGGTGGAGCCCGCGTCGAAGGAGCCGGCACTGGTGGAGCCCGCGTCGAAGGAGCCGGCACTGAAGGAGCCGGCACTGAAGGAGTCGGTACTGATGGACTCGGCAGTGGGGCCAGGCACGGGATCGGGCACGGGATCGGGTGCAGGGCCGGAGAACACCGTCAGGTGGGCCCAGGCTGTGCCGTCGGCCGTGAGCAGCGCCCTCCCCTCCCGCCGAAGGCGGGTAGGCAGCGCGCCCGTCGGACCGGCCGCCGCCGGTGTCGCCGTGGGAGCCGGACGGTCGGCGTCCGTCCGCTGCCCGGTCCCGTGGTCCCGCGGGTGCGCGCCGTCCGGGTGCTCTGCCAGGCCGTCGGCGATCGTCCAGGTCCGCTCGCAGTCCCAGCAGCTGAAGTACCCGGTGAGCAGCATCAGTTCGCGGGCCCGTCGGCGCCCCGCCTCCCGCGGGGTGCCCTTGGCCGCGACCACGGCGGCGACCAGGCACAGGGCGGCCCGGCCCGGCGTCGCGGGGTGCACTCCGGCCGCCGCGGTGTCGCGGGCCACCCGCAGGAAGGGCTCCCACCCCTCCCCCAGGTCCTCCTCGCGCAGCGCGGTGGCGACCGCACCCCACGGGTGCGTCCCGGGACGGTCCCGTGCGGGCTCGGGCAACCGCGGGGCGTCGAGGGGCGGACGCACCGGGTCCGTGAAGAAGTCGGGTATCTCGGTGTCGCTCTCGCACCCGGGGCAGCACAGCGAGAGGTATCCGTCCTGTGGCCGGAGGGACCACAGCGCCGTGGCGATGTGGTGACCGGCGAAGGCGAGGCAGGACAGCGCGAGGGAGGTGCGGTCCTCGGCGGGCGCGTCGGCGGCCAGGAGGCTTCGTACGGCGGCCTGTTCGGCCAGCGGGAGCGCGGCGTCGAACCCGGCCGCCAGATCGTCGGGGACGGGGGGCCGGTCCTCCGCGGTCACGATGATCCCCAGGTCCACCCAGAGATCCGCGGTCCGGTCCGGGGGCAGGGCCGCCGCCGCCTCGACGAGATGGGGCAGGGCGGCATAGGCGCCGTCGAGGACAGTTCCGTCGTCGACAAGGCCGCCGGCCAGGTCCTTCCAGGTCCGCGACCACGCGTCGCCGCTCCCGGTGGCATCTCCTGACGCCATGCCGGCCAGCAGCGCTCTCACCTCCTCGGCCGTCACGCCGTCGAGGTCACGCCAACGGGGGCTGTGCAAGGGCAGTTTGGGGATCATGGCGCGGCTCGCAATCGGCGGTGGTTCGGCGGGACGTCACAGACCATTACGGATCACCAGCTGATCGACGACAACTGCCGTGGAGCGGGGCACGATCCGTTCCACGGCCGGCGGTACGGCGTCCCAGCCGTCGAGGCCACGGCCTGTGCGGCGAGCCGGCGGGCGGCCGGCGAGGTCCATGGCCCGCGCCGCCGGCAGCGCCTCGGCCCGGTCGGTCAGGGCCAGGGGGAGAGGGAGGGGGAGGGGGAGGCCCACGTCCGGGTCGGCGGCTTCTCCGGCGCCGGGTCGCGCCGTCGCTCCGCTCGAACTCGCCCCGGAAACGACGAAGATCCCGACCGATCGTGAAGATCGGCGGGATCTCGTCAACCGCTCCCGAGTGAACTCGGGAACAGTTGTGCAGTGGACCTGAGGGGATTTGAACCCCTGGCCCCCTCGATGCGAACGAGGTGCGCTACCGGACTGCGCCACAGGCCCTTGCAACGAGTGAAACTCTAGCATCCCGTTCGGGGTGCTTGGAAATCCGTTCCCTGACTGGTCAGGACCGCGGCCCCGAGGGTCTCCCGGGACCGCCGCGGATCACTCGTTGGCCGCGCGCGGGCGCTCGCCGTCCTCGTACTGGTCGAAGAGCGGGGTGCGGCCGCGCTCCCGCGCCCGGCGGGCGGACGCCGCCCGGCGCGCGTCGGTACGGCCGTCGGCCTCGGCCGGCCGGTCGTCCTCGGTAGCGGGCTCCTGCGCCTCGGCCTCCGGCGCCGCCGGCCTCGACTCCTGCTCCGGTGCGACGGAGCTGGACCGCGCCGAGCTCCACGCGTCGGGCGCCCCGAGGTCCACGTCGGAGGTGGCGCGCGGCGCGACCGGCGCGGTCACGTACGTCGGCAGGGGCACCGGCACCGGGTCCCAGCTGTCGCCCTGTCCGGGCTTGCGCTGCCGCTCCCGCTGCTGGTCGACCCATTCGGCGTGGTCGGTCTGCTCCACCAGGGCGCGCCGGTCCGCGGCGAGCGCGGACAGCCCGGGGTCGGTCCCGGCCGCCGGGCCCTCGTCCGGTTCGTCGGCGGCCGCGCCGGGGTCGAGGGGTGCGCGCCGCCGCGGCTGCCGTTCACGCAACCGCTGTGCGGCGGCCTCGGCCTGACGCCGGTCCATCTGGTAGGCGAAGCGGCGCCGTTCCTGGGTGCGCAGGTAGGCGATGTACGTGCTGAGCATCACGGCGGGCACACCGGGCGCCCACAGGAAGGCCAGCCCGCCGACGGCGGCGACGATCGCGCCCAGCGTGAAGGCGACGAAGAGCAGCACGGTGGTGCGCCGACGGCGCGCGAGCGCCTTCGAGCGCTGGGCGCGTGCTGCCGCCGTCTGCGCCGAGGGTGCGCGTCGGGCCGCCGGAACCCGCTTGCGCGCGGAGTCCGGTGCGGAGGCGGATGCCTGGGCCGGTACGGAGGCGGATGCCTGGGCCGGTGCGGAGGCCGGTGCCTGGGCGGGTCCGGAGGCGGCCGTGCCGCTCCCCTGACGCGCCTGCGCGGACGGGGAGCCGGCCGTCGGCGCGGCCTGCCGGTCGCGGGCGGGTTCATGGTGCCCGGATGTCTCCGGCACCCTCTCCGGCTGGGCGTCCGCCCGGACCTGACGGCGGGTCGGGGGCATGGCGAAGGCCCGGACGTCCACCGAGTCGGTGACGGCGTCCGCTTCACCGGCGCCCTGCTCCCCCTCCGAGGCGGAGCGCGCCCTGAGGTCCCTGGCGTACCGACGCTCCATCCCCGCCCGTCCGGACAGCAGCCGGATGGCGGTGCTGAAGCGTTCCGTCGGACGGGCCTCGTTCAGCTCGTCCTGCCTACGGAGCCACATCGGCACCAAGTAGGCGGCCCAGGCCCCGACAATGACTGCGTAGATGAGGCCGCTGCTGCTCACGCCTCACACGGTAGAGGGGTTTGCGTGGGGCCATCTGCCAATTGCGCCGGTGTGTCGCACGATCCGGCTGATATTTCGAGCTTTTTTTGTGACCGATGCGATCAGCAGGCCGTCGGAGCTGAGAATTCATTGCCCCGAGACGGTCACCAACCGATCAATTTCGAACACGTATTCCATTTTCCGGGCTAGCCGGGATTCCCCGGGGTGTTCTGCGGATTCCGCGGCCCGTTCGGGCCGCCCGCCGTGCCCGGCGTCTTCGCGGACGCGCTCCGCGCACGTGCCCGCTGCCAGCGCGCGAGCAGCCCGTCGGGCACCTCCTCGGCGGTCAGGGCGAAGACGAGGTGGTCCCGCCAGGCTCCGTCGATGTGGAGATAACGCGGCCGCAGCCCCTCCTCGCGGAATCCGAGTTTCTCCACCACCCGGCGGCTGGGCCGGTTCTCGGGGCGAATGCAGACCTCGATGCGGTGCAGGCCGACGGCGCGGAAACAGTGGTCCACCACGAGCGCGACGGCGGTCGGCATCACCCCGCGGCCGGCCATCGACTGGTCGACCCAGTAACCGACGTGCCCCGAGCACATCGACCCCCAGGTGATCCCGGCGACCGTCAGCTGGCCCACCAGCCGCCCCTGGTACTCGATGACGAAGGGCAGCATGCGGCCCGCGTTCGCCTCGGAACGCAGGTGCCGGACCATCTGCCGGTAGGTCGGACGATGCGTGACCGGCCCGCTGGGCGTGGGCGGCGGAATGGTCGCCTCCCACGGGCGCAGCCAGTCCCGGTTGCGCCGGTTGACCTCGCGCCAGGCCCGCTGGTCGCGCAGTTTTATGGGCCGCAGGACGACATCGCCGTCCACCAGCACCACGGGCCAGGATGGGCTGTTCAGCTCGCACCCCCACTGCCGGTCCCGGGGTGGTCGCCGCCGCGGATCTGGTCGACGGCGTGTGCCAGCAGCGGCTCCAGGACGGCGAGACCGTCCCGCACCCCGCCGGTGGACCCCGGGAGGTTGACGATCAGTGTCCGGCCCGCCACTCCGGCCAGGCCCCGGGAGAGCGCGGCGGTGGGCACCTTCTCCCGGCCGAACGCCCGGACGGCCTCCGCGATGCCCGGGACCTCGTAGTCGATCACCGCGCGGGTCGCCTCGGGGGTGCGGTCGGTGGGCGAGACGCCGGTGCCGCCGGTGGTGACGACGACGTCGTAGCCGGCGTCGGCCGCCGCCCGCAGCTCGGCCCGCACGGGGTCCCCGTCGGGCACCACCCGCGGCCCGTCCACGGCGAACCCGAGGCTCGCGAGGCCGGCCGCGACCAGCGGACCGCCCCGGTCCTCGTAGACGCCGGCGGCGGCCCGGTTGGAGGCGGTCACGACCAGCGCCCGGTACGGCGCACGGCCGGCCGCCGGCGCGCCGGTCACGCCCGGCTCCAGTCGCCCGACTTGCCGCCCGTCTTCTCCTCCACGCGTACGTCCGTGATGACCGCTCCCTTGTCGACCGCCTTGACCATGTCGATCACGGTGAGAGCCGCGACGGAGACCGCCGTGAGGGCCTCCATCTCGACGCCCGTGCGGTCCGTCGTCTTCACGGTGGCCACGATCTCCACCGCGTCGTCCGCGACCGACAGATCCAGTTTCACACCGGAGACCGACAAGGGGTGGCACAGCGGGATCAGGTCGGGGGTGCGCTTGGCACCCATGATCCCGGCGATGCGCGCGGTGGCCAGGGCGTCGCCCTTGGGAACGCCCTCGCCGCGCAGCAGCTCGACCACGCGGGGCGAGACGAGGACACGTCCGCTCGCGCGGGCGGTGCGCGCGGTCACGTCCTTTCCGGACACGTCGACCATGCGGGCGGCGCCCGCGTCGTCGATGTGCGTCAGACGCTCTGGAACAGGGGGTCCGGGGGTCTCCCCCCGGAAGGGCTCAGTCATGCTGTGTGGCGCTCCCGGTCCGGGCCCGTCGCGGTGCGGCGCTCGGGCCTGCTGTGCGCGACACGGTACCGCCAAGCGGGCGCACTCCACCGGGCAGGACCGCCCGCGGGGGTACCGCCGGGCGGCCGCTAGCCGAGCAGGACGACCTCGACCTCGTCGCCCGGTTCCACGGCCGTCACGTCCTCGGGTACGACGATCAGCGCGTCGGCGCGGGCCAGGGCCGCGACCAGGTGCGAGCCGGCTCCGCCCACGGCGGTGACCTCGCCGTCGGCGTACGCGCCGCGCAGGAACTGCCTGCGCCCCGCCGGGGAGCTCAGCGCCCGGGCGCCGGTGAGCGTGGCCCTGGTGCGGGGCCGGTGGACGTCGGCCAGGCCCATCAGGGTGCGGATGACGGGTCGGACGAACAGCTCGAAGGAGACGTACGACGACACGGGGTTGCCGGGCAGCGCCAGCAGCGGGGTGTGGTCGGGACCGATGGAGCCGAAGCCCTGGGGTTTGCCGGGCTGCATGGCGAGCTTGCGGAAGTCGATGCCGCCGCCCGCCTCGTCCTCGTCGCCGACGTGTGCCAGCGCCTCCTTGACGACGTCGTACGCGCCCACGCTCACCCCGCCGGTGGTGACCAGGAGGTCGGCGCGGACCAGCTGGTCCTCGATGGTGGAGCGCAGCGTGTCGGCGTCGTCCACGACGGCGCCCACCCGGTAGGCGATGGCGCCCGCGTCCCGCGCGGCGGCGGTCAGGGCGAAGCTGTTGGAGTCGTAGATCTGGCCGGGGCCCAGCGCCTCGCCGGGCTGGACGAGTTCGCTGCCGGTGGACACGACGACCACGCGCGGGCGCGGGCGCACCCGCACCGTGCCGTGGCCGACCGCGGCGAGCAGGGCGATCTGCGGCGGGCCGAGGACGGTGCCCGCCTCCAGGGCGAGGTCGCCCGCCTTCACGTCGCTGCTGCGGGCGCGCACGTGCGCGCGTGCCTCGGCCGGCCGGTGCACGCGCACCTGCCCGCGGGCGCCCTCGGGCGCGAGGCTGCGTGCCCGCATCCCGGTGACCGGCCCCTCGCCGAGTCCGCCGTCGGTCCACTCCACGGGGACGACGGCCTCCGCACCGGGCGGCAGCGGGGCCCCGGTCATGATGCGGGCCGCCTGGCCGGGACCGACGGGGGTCAGCTCGGCCGCGCCCGCCGCGACGTCCCCGACGACCTCCAGGACGGCCGGGAACTCCTCGCTCGCGCCCGCCACGTCCGTGACCCGGACCGCGTACCCGTCCATGGAGCTGTTGTCGAACGGCGGCAGCGAGACCGGCACCGTGACGTCGTCGACCAGGACGCAGTCCTGGGCGTCGAGGAGTTGCAGCTCGATGGGTTCCAGGGGGCGGACGGTCGAGAGGATGTCCTCCAGGTGCTCGTCCACCGACCACAGGTGGTCCTGGCCGGCGGGGCGGGTCGCGGCGCTGCTCAACTCTGCTGCATCTCCTCGGCTACGTAACTGCGAAGCCAGGTCCGGAAGTCCGGTCCCAGGTCTTCACGTTCGCACGCGAGTCTGACAATGGCACGCAGGTAGTCGCCACGGTCTCCGGTGTCATAGCGGCGGCCCTTGAAGACGACGCCGTGCACCGGGCCGCCGGCCTTCCCCGCGGCGGAAGCCGCTGACGAATACGTCTGGGCGAGCTGCTGGAGGGCGTCGGTGAGCTGGATCTCGCCGCCGCGGCCCGGCTCGGTGCGCCGCAGTATGTCGAAGATGTGCGGGTCGAGGACGTACCGGCCGATGATCGCGTAGTTGGACGGGGCATCCGCCGCCTCGGGCTTCTCCACCAGACCGGTCACCCTGACGACATCGCCGTCGACGGTGGTCTCCACGGCGGCGCAGCCGTAGAGATGGATCTGCTCCGGGTCGACCTCCATGAGTGCGATCACGCTGCCGCCGTGCCGCTCCTGGACCTCGATCATGCGCTGGAGCAGCGGGTCGCGGGGGTCGATCAGGTCGTCGCCGAGGAGTACGGCGAAGGGCTCGTGGCCGACGTGCGGGGCCGCGCACAGCACGGCGTGGCCGAGGCCCCTGGGGTCACCCTGACGGACGTAGTGCATGGTGGCGAGGTCGCTGGACTCCTGCACCTTGGCGAGCCGGTGGGCGTCGCCCTTCTTCTGGAGGGCCGACTCCAGCTCGTAGTTGCGGTCGAAGTGGTCCTCCAGGGGACGCTTGTTGCGTCCGGTGATCATGAGGACGTCGTCGAGCCCCGCCGACACGGCCTCCTCGACCACGTACTGGATCGCCGGCTTGTCGACGACCGGCAGCATCTCCTTGGGAGTGGCCTTGGTGGCCGGCAGGAACCGGGTGCCGAGGCCTGCCGCGGGAATGACAGCCTTGCTGATCCTGGGGTGCGACTGAGTCATGTCCGCAACCTTATCCGGTGCCTTTGCGGAGAATCTGAGTCTCCGGTTAATTGGCACTCATATGACCTGATTAAGAAGGGTGCGGGAACGACCTGTGGAGCACAGTGAACCCGAGGCCGAGACTGACAAGCCAACATTGCGGCGGGAATTCCTCGGGGTGAGGAACAGGTTGACGACGGATGTCGCCAGGGAGGCGGCCGGCGCGCTGGCCCGGCACGCGCTGGAACTGCCCGCTCTGGCGGGGGCCCGCACGGTGGCGGCGTACGTCTCCGTGGGGAACGAGCCCGGCACCCTTCCCCTGCTGGACGCCCTGCTCACGCGGGGTGTGCGGGTCCTGCTCCCGGTACTGCTGCCGGACAACGACCTGGACTGGGGCGCCTACGCCGGTGAGGGCTCCCTCGCGCGCGTCCAACACGGCGGGAAGATGGCCCTTTTCGAACCCTCGGGTGAACGCCTCGGACCGGACGCCGTGCTCGGCGCGGACGCGGTGCTGCTGCCGGGTCTCGCGGTGGACGGGCGCGGGATGCGCCTGGGGCGCGGCGGCGGGTCGTACGACCGGGTGCTGGCCCGGCTGGCGGCCGCGGGGGCACACCCCGCGCTCGTGGTGCTGCTCTACGACACGGAGGTCGTCGGGCACCTGCCTGCCGAGGCGCACGACCGGCCCGTGCAGGCGGTCGTGACGCCGTCGGGGGTCCGCCGGTTCACGGACGCCTGAGCTCTCGCGCGGAACGGCCCGCCACGCGTGCGTGGCGGGCCGTTCCGGGGCGTGCGGTCAACGGGCGGGCGGGTTCACGGCTTGAGCACGAGGGTGTCGCTGGTGCTCTTGTCGACCGCCTTGTCCGAGAACGACCAGGGGAGCAGTTCCCCGGCGGCCCACTTGCCCGTCTGGTCGGTGTAGTGGGCGCTGAAGGCGTGCCCGGAGGCCCCGGTCAGGTTGATCCACTTGGACTTGTCGAGGTCGTCGAGGTTGACGACCATCCGCATGGACGGCACCCAGACGACGCCGTAGCCGCCGGCCGCGTTCCAGCCGGTCGCGTTGACCGTGGCCTCACCGCCGCTGAGCTTCCAGGGGCCGCGGTTGAGGACGTACTTGAGGAAGCCGGGGCCGTCGGTGCCCAGGGTCTGGTTCTTCAGGAACAGCCGGTGCAGCCGGCCCCAGCTCCAGGTGTCGATGTCCTTGCCGAGCTTGGCGGTCAGCTCCCAGCGGGCGTCGATCAGGGCCCGCCGGAACAGCTCGTCCATGGTGTCGGCCTTGGGCCGGGTGCCGGACGCGGGGGTCTTCCACCAGTCGCTGTCCGGCTTCTCCATGAGGTCGCGGACCACCTCGAACCAGCGGTCGCCGCCGTCCGGCTGGGCCTGGTCGGCGTCGCGCTCGCCGCACTCGCGCACCTTGGTGTCGTCGTCCACCGGACCGGTGCTGTCGATCTTGTCGACCCACAGGCACTGACCCTTGACCCGCAGCTCCTTGGGGAGCTTGTTACCGAAGGCGAGCTTGAGGATGTTGCGCCAGACCGCGTTGAAGTAGGCGGCGGCCGCGGAGTCGGAGTCCTGGGTGTAGTCCCAGCCCTCCAGGAGCTTCTGGGCCTCGCGCACGTCCTTGTCGTCGAGGTTGATCTTCAGCAGCTTGGGCACCAGCAGCTTGGCGATCTCACTGCTGTTGTCCAGCTGCATCTGGCGCATGTCGTCGGTGGAGATCTTGCCGCCGTCCTTGATCTTCGACTCGATCAGGTCGGTGATGCGCTGGCTGCGGGTGCCGTAGCCCCAGTCCGTGGTGAGCGTGTACGGGTACTTGTCCTTGTCGACGACGGCCTGGTTGGCGGTGACGATGTAGCCGCTCTTCGGGTTGTACTCGTAGGGCAGCTCGTCCTGCTTGATGTAGCCGGTCCACTTGTACTTGGGGTCCCAGCCCGGCGCCGGGATGGAGCCGTCGTCCGCCGAGGAGCGGGTGGGGATCCGGCCCGGCAGGGTGTAGCCGATGTTGTTCTTGGTGTCGGCGTAGACCAGGTTCTGCGAGGGCACGTCGAACTTCGCGGCCGCGTCGCGGAACTCGCTCCAGTCGGACGCCTTGTCGATGGCGAAGACGGCGTCCATGGTGGTGCCCGGGTCCAGGGCGGTCCAGCGCAGGGCGATGCCGTAGCCGTCGCCGCGGTCGGGTGCGGCGGTGTCGACGGAGGCCTTCTTGCCGACCTGGACCAGTTCGTCGTCACGGTCGGAGAGCAGGGGCCCGTTGTTGGTCTCGCGGACGACGATCTTCTTGGACGCGCCGCCGGCGACCTTGATGGTCTCCTCGCGCGAGGTGAACGGCCGGGTCTTGCCGTCGTACAGGTAGCCGTCGCCGGAGAGCTTCTCCAGGTAGAGGTCGGTGACGTCGACACCGGAGTTCGTCATGCCCCAGGCGATGTCCGCGTTGTGGCCGATGATCACACCGGGCATCCCGGCGAAGGTGTAGCCGGTGACGTCGTACTGGCACTTGCTGGAGACCGTGGTGCAGTGCAGGCCCATCTGGTACCAGACGGACGGCAGCGAGGCCGACAGGTGCGGGTCGTTGGCGAGCAGCGGCTTGCCCGTGATGGTGTACTCGCCCCCGACGACCCAGGAGTTGGAGCCGATGCCCTGGCCGTTCACGCCGACGGCCGTGGGGACGTCGTCCAGGACGTTGTAGAGGCCCGCCAGCTGGCTCGTGAGCGCCGAACCGGTGGACGATGAGGTCGAGGAGGAACCGGTGCCCGTGGCGGTCCCGGAGCCGCTCGTGGCGCCGCTCTGCTGGAACGTCCTGGTGAGCTCGTCGTACTGGCCCTCCTGGACGATCGCCTTGTTGCGGCTGTACGGGTAGTCCGGGTACAGGTCCTTGATCTGCTGCGGGCCGAGGCGGCTGGTCATCAGGGCGCGGTCGATCTCGTCCTGCATGTTGCCGCGCAGGTCCCAGGCCATCGCCTTCAGCCAGGAGACCGAGTCGACCGGGGTCCACTGCTGGGGCTTGTAGTCGTTGGTGAAGCCGAGGGCCGCGTACTCCAGGGAGATGTCCTTGCCGTCCTTGCCGGCGAGGTAGGCGTTGACCCCCTTGGAGTAGGCCTGGAGGTACTTCTTCGTGGAGTCCGACAGCTTGGTGTCGTACTCCTCCTTCGCGACCCGGTCCCAGCCCAGGGTGCGCAGGAACTCGTCGTTCTTCACCTGCCCCTTGCCGAACATCTCCGACAGGCGCCCGGCCGTCATGTGGCGGCGCACGTCCATCTCGTAGAACCGGTCCTGCGCCTGGACGTAGCCCTGCGCCATGAACAGGTCGGCGTCGGTGGAGGCGTAGATCTGCGGGATGCCGTTGCCGTCGCGCTTCACGGTGACGGGTCCGGAGAGCCCTTGGAGGGTGATCGAACCCTTGGTCTGCGGGAAGGAGGCGCGGACCGTGCTGATCGACCAGTAGGCCCCAAAGGCGATGCCTCCGATGACGGCCAGGACGAGCACCAGCACGATCAGGCGGGCTTTGCGCCCCTTCTTCCGGCCGGACTTGCCGGGCTTGTCACCCGATGTGGCGGTGGTGTTGGGGGGCATCGCTGTCCTTGCTGTCCTAACGCGAGCGGCAGGCGGGCTTGTGCATTTGACTGAGCGCTGGAGCAACCATAGGCGCAGGGCCCCGAGCCACTTGACGCGGAGTCGGGTACCGGCGCGCACGGGCGTTCGATCTTGCCTCGGTAAGCGTCAAGAAAGCGTCAAGAGTTAGGTAAGGTAACGAAGTACTTGGGTGCGGAGTACCGCAGCCTCGGTCCTGTGCACGTGCGCTCCGCGTCGCCCGCGCGTGAGCCAAGGAAGGGAACCGCCGCTGACCGTCCACCACCTCAACCAGCTCCTGCTCGTCTGCTCCCTGGTCCTGCTGGTCGCCGTCGCGGCCGTGCGGATCTCCTCGCGCAGCGGGCTCCCCAGCCTGCTCGTGTACCTGGGGATCGGCGTCCTCATGGGCCAGGACGGCATCGGGAACATCCACTTCAGCAACGCCGAGCTCACCCAGGTCATCGGGTACGCGGCCCTGGTCGTGATCCTCGCCGAGGGCGGCCTCGGCACGAAGTGGAAGGAGGTCGAACCCGTCCTGGCGTCCGCCACCATGCTGGCCCTGGTCGGGGTCGGGGTGAGCGTCGGCGTCACCGCCGCGGGCGCGCACTACCTGGTCGGGCTGGAGTGGCGGCAGGCGCTCATCATCGGGGCGGTGGTGTCCTCGACCGACGCGGCGGCGGTGTTCTCGGTACTCCGGCGCATCCCGCTGCCCGCGCGCGTGACGGGCACCCTGGAGGCCGAGTCCGGCTTCAACGACGCCCCGGTGGTCATCCTGGTCGTCGCCTTCTCCACCGCGGGACCGGTCGAGCACTGGTACGTCCTGCTGGGCGAGATAGCCACCGAACTGGCCATCGGCGCGGCCCTCGGCCTCGCGGTCGGCTGGCTGGGCTCCTGGGGCCTGCGGCACGTCGCGCTGCCCGCCTCCGGCCTCTACCCGATCGCCGTGATGGCCATCGCGGTCACCGCGTACGCCGCCGGCGCCCTGGCGCACGGCAGCGGCTTCCTCGCCGTCTACCTGGCCTCCATGGTGCTCGGCAACGCGAGACTGCCGCACTGGCCCGCCACCCGCGGGTTCGCCGAGGGGCTCGGCTGGATCGCCCAGATCGGCATGTTCGTCCTGCTCGGCCTGCTGGTCACGCCGCACGAACTCGGCGACGACTTCCTGCCCGCCCTGGTCATCGGACTGGTGCTCACCATGGTGGCGCGGCCGCTGAGCGTCGTCGTCAGCCTCGCGCCGTTCCGCGTGCCCTGGGGCGAGCAGACGCTGATGTCCTGGGCGGGCCTGCGCGGCGCCGTCCCCATCATCCTGGCGACGATCCCCATGGTGAACGGCGTCGACACCAGCCACCGCATCTTCAACATCGTCTTCGTCCTGGTCGTCGTCTACACGCTCGTCCAGGGGCCGACCCTGCCCTGGCTGGCCCGCAAGCTGCGGCTCGGCGAGGGCCCGGAAGCCGCCGACCTCGGCATCGAGTCCGCGCCCCTGGAGAGGCTGAGCGGGCATCTGCTGTCCGTCTCGATCCCCGAGGGCTCCCTGATGCACGGCGTCGAGGTCAACGAGCTGCGGCTGCCCGCCGGGGCCGCCGTCACCCTGGTCGTCCGCGAAGGAAAATCGTTTGTCCCGCTGCCCACGACGGTGCTGCGACGCGGCGACGAACTCCTCGTGGTCGCCACCGACCCGGTGCGGGACGCCGCGGAGCGCCGACTGCGCGCGGTCGGGCACGGCGGCAAGCTGGCCGGCTGGCTGGGCACGGACGTGCGTTAAGGGCGTGTTTCGGTACGTTCACACCCCCGCCAATGCCAGGCGAACGCACGGTGTGGTGCTCGTTTTCACAGGTGGACGGCGCCCCTCCCCTGTAGGATGCAAGCACCCTGATCGAACCAACTCTGCCTGACGCAGAGCTGGCGCGACCGTATGGCGGCCGGGATCGCTCTTCGCAGCGCGCGCCGGTATCTACCGCAGTTCCGCGCAAGAGGACAGCTCTCGGCGACGCCCCCCGTTCCGGAGGGGCCGCGCTACCAGGTGGCAGAAAGGCACGGGCCGTGGCATCCACGGTCACCACCGAGCCGTCGGACACCTCGGCGGCGCCGTCCCGCCCGGGTTACGGACAGCTCCTGCGCACCCGCGGCGCCTGGACGTTCCTGCTCCCCGGTTTCGCGGCGCGCCAGCCGTTCGCCATGCTCACCATCTCCATCGTGCTGCTCGTGCAGCACACCACCGGCTCCTACGGCGCCGCCGGCGCCGCGGCCGCGGTCACGGGCGTCTCCATGGCGCTGTTCGCCCCCTACAGCGGCCGGCTGGCCGACCGCTACGGGCAGCGCGCGGTCCTGCTCCCCGGCGTCCTCGTGCACACCCTGTCGGGCCTCGCCCTGACAGCGCTCGCGCTGGCACACGCGCCCCTGTGGGCGCTGTTCGCGGCGGCCGTGCCGACCGGCGCCTCGGTGCCGCAGGTCGGCCCCATGGTGCGGGCCCGCTGGGGCGTCAAGCTCCAGGACTCGCCCCTGATGTCCACCGCGGCGGCCTTCGAGTCGGTCACCGACGAGCTCACCTTCGTGTTCGGCCCGCTGCTCGCGACCGCCCTGTGCACCACCGTGGCCCCGGCCGCCGGCCTGGTCACCGAGGCCGCGCTGACACTGGTCGGCGGTCTGCTGTTCGCCGCCCGGAAGGGCACCCAGCCCCAGGTGACCGGCGGCGGCCACGCGCGCGTGCGGCACGTCTCCGCGCTGGGCGTCCCCGGCGTGCGCGTGCTGGTCGTGACCTTCCTCGGCATCGGCTCCGTCTTCGGCGGCATGCAGGTCTCCCTGGCGGCGTTCACCGAGTCGATCGGCGAGCCCGGCCTGAACGGCGTCCTGTACGGCACCTTCGCCGCGGGCAACATGCTGTCGGGCATCGTCTGCGGCGCGATCGCCTGGAAGGCCGCACCGCACCGGCGGCTGGTCGTCGGCTACGCGGCGCTCGCGCTGACCGCCTCGGCCCTGTGGACCTCCCACTCGGTGCTCGTACTGGCCGGTCTCGGACTGCTGGTCGGCGTGTGCATCGCGCCCGCCCTGATCACCGGCTACACGCTGGTCGACGGTCTGGTCCCGGCCGGCGCCCGCACCGAGGCGTTCACCTGGCTGACCGGCGCGGTGGCGCTCGGGCAGGCGGCCGCCGTCACGGTCGCCGGACAGCTGGAGGACCGGCTGTGGGGCGGCGCCGGATTCCTGGTGCCGATGGCCGGCACCCTGCTCGCCCTGGCGACCCTGCTGGGGCTGCGCTCACGGCTGGTCGCCCCGCCCCGGAACCGTACCGTCGCACGTGGCGTCGGTCACCGCGTGCCGATGACGGTGGACTGATCCTCAGGAATACGTCACTATGGACCGTCGTTAGCACTCATCGAGTGAGAGTGCCAGGAGGAAGACAGTGCCGACCTACCAGTACCAGTGCACCGAGTGCGGCGAGGGCCTCGAGGCGGTGCAGAAGTTCACCGACGACGCCCTGACCGAGTGCCCCAACTGCGGTGGCCGCCTGAAGAAGGTGTTCTCCGCCGTCGGCATCGTCTTCAAGGGCTCCGGCTTCTACCGCAACGACAGCCGCGGCTCCTCGTCGAGCAGCAGCCCCGCGGCGAAGTCGTCCGGCGCCGGGTCCTCCGCGCCGTCCGAGTCGAAGTCGTCGTCCTCGACGGGCTCCGGCTCGTCCGAGTCGAAGTCGTCGTCGTCCTCGGCGTCCTCCTCCGGTTCCGCGAGCACCTCCGCGGCCTGAGACAGCTCCTCGCGGACCCCGCCGTCGACCGACGGCGGGGTCCTCGGCGTTCCCGTGGGCGGGGTCCTCGGCGTTCCCGTGGGCGGTTAGGGTGCTGGGCATGGTGAACGCAGAGATCGGCGTGATCGGCGGTTCCGGCTTCTACTCGTTCCTCGACGACGTGACCGAGATCCGGGTCGACACCCCCTACGGGCCGCCCAGCGACTCCCTCTTCCTCGGCGAGATCGCCGGACGCCGGGTCGCCTTCCTGCCCCGGCACGGCCGCGGCCACCATCTGCCGCCGCACCGCATCAACTACCGCGCGAACCTGTGGGCGCTGCGCTCCGTCGGGGTGCGCCAGGTGCTCGGCCCGTGCGCGGTGGGCGGGCTGCGCCCCGAGTACGGTCCGGGCACGCTGCTCGTGCCGGACCAGCTGGTGGACCGTACGAAGTCACGGGACCAGTCGTACTTCGACGGGCTGCCGCTGCCCGACGGCGGGGTGCCGAACGTGGTGCACGTGTCCCTGGCCGACCCCTACTGCCCGGCCGGCCGGGCGGCCGCGCTGAAGGCGGCCCGGGGCCGGGACTGGGAGCCGGTGGACGGCGGCACGCTGGTCGTGATCGAGGGACCGCGCTTCTCGACCCGCGCCGAGTCGCTGTGGCACCAGGCGCAGGGCTGGGCCGTGGTGGGCATGACCGGCCACCCCGAGGCGGCGCTCGCCCGTGAACTGGAGCTCTGCTACACGTCGTTGACGCTGGTCACCGACCTGGACGCGGGTGCGGAGACCGGCGAGGGCGTCTCGCACGACGAGGTGTTGCGGGTGTTCGCGGCCAACGTGGACCGGCTGCGGGGCGTGCTGTTCGACGCGGTGGCCGCCCTGCCGGAGAACACGGCACGGGACTGCCTGTGCACGAACGCGCTCGGCGGAATGGACCCAGGCTTCCGCCTGCCGTGACGGCGCGGTTCCGGCTGGCGTGACGGCGCGGTTCCGACTGCCGTGAGGGTGCGCTCCCGGCAGCTGTGACGGTCCCGTTCCGGCTGGCGTGACGGCGCGGTCCCGCCTGCCGTGACGGAACGGCACGTTCGGGTGGGCGAGTTGTCCACAACCGGCCGGTAGCCCACCGGCTCCGACGCCTGTCGGCACGAGGCTCCATCGTGGCACTGCAAGCCGATCCCTCGTCGCAGGTGGTGCCGCCATGACCGTCCCTCCTTCCTTCTTCCCCGCCGTCCCGCCTTCCCTCTCCCCCACCGTCCCGCCGGCCCTTCGGGTGCCGCGGCCACTGGGCACGGACGCCCCCGCCACCTGCGAGGTCCCGGATTTCGAACCGGTGCGGGTGGGCGGCGGCCGGTACCGGCTGACGCGGGCGCTGCGGCACCGCGGCGGGGCACTCGCGGCGGCCTGCCTCGCGCTCACGGCGGCGGCGCTCGTCGCGGCCGGCCCCGGCGCCGCCCAGGACGCCCAGGACGCCCCGGACACCCCGCACGCCGAGCGGACCCGCGGTCATCCGGCCGCCCGGCCCGTACGACGCCACGCCCCGCCGGTGGACATGGTGACGGCGCCGGTGCGGATCGCCGACGCGGCCACCGTCCGGCTGCTGCGCCCCGGCGACCGGGTGGACGTCATCGCCGCCGGGGATCCCGCGACCGGCCGGGGCGCCGCGGTGATCGCGCGCGGGGTCCGGGTGACCGGGCTGCCGGAGCCGGCCGCGGGGGCCACGGAAAGCGGGGCGCTGGTCGTGCTCTCGGTCCCGCGCGGCACCGCGCCCCGCCTGGTCGGCGCGAGCACCACGGCACGGCTGGCGGTGACGTTGTGCTGAACAACCTGGGGAGATTTATGGGCCGAATCCTGTCAAGTCGCTCATTCGAGCGATCGGACAGGGCGGAATGGCGGCATGGTGTCGTAGGTTGCGGAAAGTTTTGGTCCACAGCCTGTGCACGCAAGGAGAGTCCCCGAGGTGAGCGCGAAGAAGGAACCGAGTGTCTGGCAGGGCTTCAAGGCCTTCCTGATGCGCGGCAACGTCGTCGATCTGGCAGTCGCGGTGGTCATCGGCGCCGCCTTCACGAACATCGTCAACTCGGTGGTGAAGGGGCTCATCAACCCCGTGGTGGGCGCGATCGGCACGAAGAACCTGGACAGCTACAGCTCGTGCCTGAAGCACCCGTGCACGCTGAACGCGGACGGCACGGTGAAGAGCGGCATCCAGATCATGTGGGGCTCGGTGCTGGGCGCCACGCTGTCCTTCGTGATCACCGCGGCGGTCGTGTACTTCCTGATGGTCCTGCCCATGGCCAAGTACCTGGCCCGGGTGGAGGCCCGCAGGAAGGCGCGCGAGGGCACGCACGAGGTGATCGAGGTGACCGAGCTGGAGGTGCTCAAGCAGATCCGCGACGAGCTGGTCGCGCAGCGGGGCATGGGCCGACAGGACCGCTGACCGGGGTCTCGCCGGGGCCGGCTCAGAGGTGGTGGGGCGGCTTCTCGTCGAGGAAGCGCCTGAGGTCGGCCGCGGAGTCGCCCGCCGGGCGCTCGCCCCAGCCGCGGTCCGTGTCGTCCGAGGACTGCCGGTCCAGCGGGTCGTCGAAGACCAGCGCGGCCTTCGGGTCACGCGGTTCGGATTCGGGCTCGGACTCGCGCCCGGACTCGGGCTGGGGGGCGCTGCTCATGCGTCAAGGGTACGGCCCGGCAGGGCGGGCGGGCCCGGCCGCGCCCGCCCCCGCGCGCGAGGCCGGTGACGATTTCTGCTGTGCTAGGGGGCATGACGTCCAGTTCCGCCCCGGCGCCCGCCTCCCCGGGCGCGCCCCAGCCCCGACGGCCGTTGCGCCGTCTCACCGCCCGCGGGCGCGAGGAGTCGCACCGCGTCTCCTCGCCGCTCGAACTCTTCTTCGACCTGTGTTTCGTGGTGGCCATCGCCCAGGCGGGCGCGGAGCTGGTGCACGCGGTCGTGTCGGGACACGCGGGCGAGGGCGTCCTGAACTACGCGATGCTGTTCTTCGCCATCTGGTGGGCCTGGATGAACTTCACCTGGTTCGCCTCGGCGTACGACAACGACGACGTGCTCTACCGGGTCGTCACCCTGGTCCAGATCGCCGGCGTACTGGTGCTGGCGGCGGGTGTCTCGCAGGCCTACGCGGACCACGACTTCATGGCGGTCTGGCTCGGCTACGTGATCATGCGGCTGGCGCTGGCCTCGCAGTGGCTGCGGGCCGCGCGGGAGGCCGAGGGGCCGGAGCGGACCATGGCGCTGCGGTACGCCGGCGGGGTGCTGCTGTGCCAGGTCGGCTGGGCCGGGCTCGTGGTGCTGCCACAGCACGCCCGGCCCTGGGTGTTCCTGGTGATGGCGATCGCCGAGCTGTGCGTGCCCGTGTACGCCGAGAAGGACCACAACACCTCCTGGCACCCGCACCACATCGCCGAGCGCTTCGGACTGTTCACGATCATCGTGCTCGGCGAGACGATCGCGGCGGCGACGGTCGCCGTGAAGTCGGCGGTGGCCGAGCACGACGCCCTGACCGAGCTGCTGCCGATCGCGGCGGGCGGTCTGCTGATCGTCTTCTCCGCGTGGTGGATCTACTTCGTGGTGCCGATCCACGGCCATCTGCGTTCCAACAGACAGTCGTTCCTGTGGGGTTACGGCCACTACCTGATCTTCGCGTCGGCGGCCTCGATCGGCGCGGGCCTGGAGGTGGCCGTGGAGGAGGCGGTCGGCAAGGCGCACCTCTCGGCACAGGCCGCGTCGGCGGCGGTGACCCTGCCCACCGCGCTGTACCTGCTGACGGTGTGGGCGCTGCACTCGCGGTACTTCAAGGTCGGTCTCGCCCAGCAGCTGGTGCTGCCGGTGACGGCACTGCTGGTGCTCTGCTGCACCTTCCTGGGCGCTTGGGCGGTGCCCGCGGCGGGCCTCGTGTCGGCGGCCGCGGTGGCCACGGGCACCGCTCTGACGGCGCGCACGGCCGGCCGCGAGCGCCGGGCGGGCGCCGTCACGGGCGCCTCCTGACCCCTCCGCCGGGGTGCCGGGCTGGGCCAGACTGGCCGTCATGACAGTTGACGCATTGACGGACGTGGCCGGACTGCGGGTGGGACACGCCACCCGCAGCGGCGAAGGCTGGCTCACCGGCACCACGGTCGTGCTCGCTCCGGAGGGCGGCGCGGTCGCCTCAGTGGACGTGCGCGGCGGTGGGCCGGGCACCAAGGAGACGGACGCGCTGGACCCGCGCAACGTGGTGCAGCGGGCGGAGGCGATCGTGCTCACGGGCGGCAGCGCGTACGGACTCGACGCGGCGTCCGGGGTGATGGCCTGGCTGGCGGAGCGGGGCCGCGGGGTGCGGGTGGGGCCGGACCCGGCGCACGTGGTGCCGGTGGTGCCCGCCGCCTGTGTCTTCGACCTGGGGCGGGGCGGGAACTTCGGGGCCCGGCCGGGCGCGGAGCTGGGGCGTGCGGCGGCCGAGGCGGCCGGGGCGAGCACACCGGGGGCCCCGGTCCCCGAGGGGTGCGTGGGGGCCGGTACCGGCGCCGTGGCCGGGGGTTTGAAGGGCGGGGTCGGCAGCGCGAGCGTCGTACTGGACTCCGGGATCACCGTGGGCGCGCTCGTGGTCGCCAACCCGGCCGGAGCGGTGGTGCAGCCGGAGACCGGTGCGCTGTACGGGGAGTTGTTCCAGGGGCGGGTGGAGTATCCCGCGCGGAGCGTGCACGAGGCCGCGCGCCGCCGCCTCGCGGAGGCCGCCGCCAGGAACGCGCCCCCGCTGCTCAACACCACGCTCGCGGTGGTCGCGACCGACGCCGGACTCTCCAAGGCACAGGCGCAGAAGCTGGCCGGGACGGCGCACGACGGGATCGCGCGGGCCGTCCGGCCGGTGCACCTGCTCAACGACGGGGACACCGTCTTCGCGCTGGCGACGGGCGCGCGTCCGCTCGACGAGCACCCGCTCGCCCTCAACGAGATCCTCGCGGCCGGCGCGGACCTGGTGACCCGAGCGATCGTGCGGGCCGTCCGGGCCGCCGTGCCGGCCGACGGACCGGGCGGGACGTGGCCCTCGTACGGCGAGTTGTACGGGGAGCCGTACGGGGCGCGCTGACTTCGAGGTGCGGGGCGGGCCCGGAACCTTGCGGGTTCCTGTCGATTGTCCTGGTTCTGTCACGTGATGGTGTCCGCGGCCGTTCGGGGGAACCCCGACCGGCCCCGCGGCCCTCTTTCTCCACGCACTGGAGCGGATCACGCACATCACACGAACCTGGAGCAGCCCGTGACGAGGCCGGACATTGCAGCGCGGCGCGTACTGGGGGCCTGTGCCGCCCTGATGGTCGGCGCCCTCACCCTCACCGCCTGCGGTGGCGACGCCAACGCCGACGACAAGAGCGGCGGCAGGAGCGGGGGCGGTCAGGACAGCGCCGCCAGGACCTCGGCCGCGAAGATCGCGATCTCGGCGAAGGACGGTTCGACCGGCGCGTCCATCAACACCACGGGCGTGCGGGTCAGCGGCGGCAGGCTGACCACCGTGAGGATGACCGTGGCGGGGTCGGGGCAGACCGTGGCCGGCAGCCTCTCGGCGGACGGCAGCACCTGGAAGCCGACGGATCAGCTGGAGCGCGGCACCAAGTACGAGATATCGGCGACCGCCAAGGACTCCAAGGGGCTCACGGCGGCGGCCAACTCCATCTTCACCACGGTCAATTCGGCGAACAGCTACATCGGCACGTACACGCCGGACAACGGGACGACGGTCGGCGTGGGGATGCCGGTGTCGTTCGACTTCGACAAGGTCATCACCGACAAGAAGGCCGTGCAGTCGCACATCACGGTCACCTCCAGCAGCGGCCAGCAGGTGGTGGGGCACTGGTTCGGGGCGCAGCGGCTGGACTTCCGGCCGCAGGACTACTGGAAGGCCGGCTCCAAGGTCACGATGAAGATCGACCTGGACGGGGTCGAGGGCGCGAACGGCGTCTACGGCGTGCAGAAGAAGACGGTGACCTTCACCGTCGGACGTTCGCAGGTCTCCACGGTGGACGCGAACACGCAGACCATGACCGTGATGCGGGACGGCAAGCTCCTCAAGTCGGTACCGGTGTCCACGGGCAGCCCCGAGCACACGACGTACAACGGGCAGATGGTGATCTCCGAGAAGTTCACCCAGACCCGGATGAACAGCCAGACCGTGGGTCTCGGCGGGGAGTACGACATCCCGGACGTCCCGCACGCCATGCGGCTGACGACGTCGGGGACGTTCATCCACGGCAACTACTGGTACAGCAGGAGCAACCCGCCGTTCGGGCACACGGGCACCAGCCACGGCTGCGTGGGCATGGCGGACGTGCAGGGCGCGCAGGGCGACACGACGGCCAAGTGGTTCTACGACAACTCGCTGATCGGGGACGTCGTGATCGTGAAGAACTCACCCGACAAGACCGTGCAGCCCGACAACGGGCTCAACGGATGGAACCTGTCGTGGAGCGAGTGGACCGCCGGAAGTGCCGCCTGACCGGCCGGTTTTGACGGATCGTCGGGCCGCGCGGGAACTTTTCGCGCGGCCCGCGCGTTTTCCCGGCGTACGTTTTCTCGGTTCCCGGACATGATGTCCGACCGAGGGGCTACGGTATGCACCCACAAGGTGACATGCAGCAACGCCGGGAGAAACCTTGAGCGTTCCGTACGAGACGGCAGCGTACGAACCAGCCGAGTCGCCCGAGTCTCCGGAGGAGCACCTCGCGCGACTCCTCGGTCGTGCCCTGAACTCCTTCGAGCTGCCGGACGAGGCCATAAGGCAGCTGGACTGCGCGCTGGCGCACGACAGTTCACTGCACTCCGCGCACCACAGCGCGGGCCTGCACCGGGAGACGTACCGGCACACCTGGCTGCTCGCCGACGGTTCGGCGGTCACCCTGTGGGAGCTCGTGCACAACACCGTGCCGGGCGGCGACCCGCAGCACGAGGTGTACGTCGACGAGGAGGAGCTGCGGGCCGCGACCCTGCGGCTGCCGTTACCGCCGGACACCCCGGACTTCGAGCTGCCGGTGCTGATGACGCTGGCGCCGGTCCCGGAGCCCCGGCACGTGTACCTGCCGGACGAGTCGGCGGACCACGCCCGCCGGCTGCTGCGCCGTGCGGAGAACGCGGACCGGCCGGGCACGGAGACGGCCCGGGTACTGACGACGGCGTTCGCGCACCAGATCACCCAGGCGTTCGGGCGGCCGGGGCGGATCGGCCGGACGGGCCTGAGTTTCTCGCTCTACGAGCACGCGTTCCTGCTGCGGGACGGCCAGGAGCTGTCGCTGTGGGAGGTCGAGCACACGGCGACGCCGGACGGCCGGCACATGTGCGAGGTGTACCCGACGGAGGACGCGGCCAGGGACGCGATGGAACGACGGGCGACCCACCGGGGCTAGGGCGCGTTCCGCGGCGCGCCCCGGGACCTCGGGCCCTCAGCGGCCGCCGAGGCGGCGGACCAGGCCCGCGAAGGCGTCCTGTTCCGCGGGGGTCAGTTCCACGACCTCACGGGAGGGGCTGGGCCTGAGCGGGTGCGGGAAGCCGGGGAAGGCGCTCGCGGCACGCCGGGCGATGGCCTCGCGGCGGTTGCGGCGCAGCAGACGCGACACGACGACCGCCCAGGCGACGGCCGCCAGGGTGAGCGCGGCCATGCCGATCAGCTGGTAGGTCGAGACGTGCTCAGGCATAGCCCCCAGTACACACCACGGTCCGGGACTTTGGCCCCGGACCGTGACGTATCTCGCAGGTGCCGTGAACAACTCACAGCGAATCAAAGGGACAAGAGGGGCGCGGGCCGCGCGGGCGCTCAGGCCGCGACCGGCTGCCTGTCCTCCTTCGCGGCGGCCGCCGCACCGGACGCCGAGCCGGCCGCCGAGGCCTGCCCGGCCGGCTTGCGCATGCCCTTCAGGACGACGACCAGGGCCGTGGTGACACAGACGCCGACGGCGATGGCGATCAGGTAGAGGAACGGGTTGCCGATCAGCGGGACCACGAAGATGCCGCCGTGCGGGGCGCGCAGGGTGGCCGCGAAGGCCATCGACAGGGCGCCGGTGATCGCGCCGCCGACCATCGAGGACGGGATCACGCGCAGCGGGTCGGCCGCCGCGAACGGGATGGCGCCCTCGGAGATGAACGAGGCACCCAGGACCCAGGCGGCCTTGCCGTTCTCCCGCTCGGTCTCGGTGAAGAGCTTGCCGCGCACGGTGGTCGCGAGGGCCATCGCCAGCGGCGGGACCATACCGGCCGCCATGACCGCCGCCATGATCTTCATCGCGGAGTCACTGGGGTTGGAGACGGCGATACCGGCGGTGGCGAAGGTGTAGGCGACCTTGTTGACCGGGCCGCCGAGGTCGAAGCACATCATCAGGCCGAGCAGGGCACCGAGCAGGATGGCGTTGGAGCCCGAGAGGCCGTTCAGCCAGTCGGTCATGCCCTTCTGCGCGGAGGCGATGGGCTTGCCGACCACGACGAACATCAGGAAGCCGACGATCGCCGAGGAGATCAGCGGGATCACCACCACCGGCATGATGCCGCGCAGCACCGCCGGGATGTTGATCTTCTGGATGCCCATCACCACACCACCGGCGAGCAGACCGGCGACCAGGCCGCCGAGGAAGCCCGCGTTGATGGTGGAGGCGATCATGCCGCCCACGAAACCGGGGACCAGACCCGGCCGGTCCGCCATGCCGTAGGCGATGTAGCCGGCCAGGACCGGGACCAGGAAGCCGAAGGCGACGGCGCCGATCTGGAACATCAGGGCGGCCCAGCTGTCCGTCTGGGTCCACACGAAGTGGGTCATCACGGACGGCGCCGACTTGATCTCGTAGCCGCCGATCGCGAAGCCGAGGGCGATCAGCAGACCGCCGGCCGCGACGAACGGGACCATGTAACTCACGCCGGACATCAGCCACTTGCGCAGCTTGGTGCCGTAACCCTCACCGGCCTCACCGGCACGCTCGACCGGCGTGCCCGGCGCGGAACCGGAGGTGACCTCGCCGCGGGCCGCCTTCGCGCGGACCTCGCCGATGAGTTCGGCGGGGCGGTTGATGCCCGCCTTCACACCGACGTCGACGGTCGCCTTGCCCGCGAAGCGCTCCTTCTCCCGGACGGGGACGTCGTGCGCGAAGATCACGCCGTCCGCCGCCGCGATGACCTCGGGGTCGAGCCGGGTGAAGCCGGCGGAGCCCTGCGTCTCGACGACGAGCTCCACGCCCGCGTCGCGGCCCGCGCTCTCCAGGGACTCGGCGGCCATGTAGGTGTGGGCGATACCGGTGGGGCAGGAGGTGACGGCGACGATACGGAAGGGACGCTCGGCGGAGCCGGGAGAGCCGGCGCCGGTACCCGTGTCGGTGCCGGTGTCGGTGCCCGTGCCCGTGCTGGTGCCGGTGCCTGTGCCGGTGTCGGTGTCGGCCGCTGCGGTGCCGGCGGAGGCCGCCACCGGCGCCGCAGCGGTGTCCTGGGGGGCGCCCGCGCCACTCGCGGTGGCGGCCGCGCTCGCGGCGGGGCTCTCGGCCGCCTCGGCGTCCGTCGCGGGTGCGGTCGCCTCGTCGCCCCGGATCAGCGCCGCCGCCGTCTCCGCGGCGTCCGCGGACCGCAGCGCGTCCGTGAACTCGCTGTTCATCAGCCGGCGAGCCAGCGACGAGAGGATCGTGAGGTGGGCGTCGTCGGCTCCGGCCGGGGCCGCGATCAGGAAGACCAGGTCGGCGGGGCCGTCGGGGGCGCCGAAGTCGATGCCGGCGGCGCTGCGCCCGAAGGCGAGCGTCGGCTCGGTGACGTGGGCGCTGCGGCAGTGCGGGATGCCGATGCCACCGTCGAGCCCGGTCGGCATCTGGGCCTCGCGGGCGGCCACGTCGGCGAGGAAGCCCTCCAGGTCGGTCACCCGGCCCAGGCTCACCATGCGCTCGGCGAGGGCGCGCGCCGCCGCTTCCTTGGTGTCGGCGGACAGGTCGAGATCGACCAGGTCCGCGGTGATCATGTCGCTCATCGCGGGCTCCTATGCACGCGTATCGCCCGGAGTGTGGGGTGGGCGGGGGTGGGGACGGGGGTGCCGTGGGGGGCTGGGTGGGAGACGGGACCGGGGAAGCCCCGCCTCCCGGGGACGGCGGGGCGGCTCAGGGTGCCCCGACGGCCCGTGGGCGCGGCGAGTAACGAGGGACCTCGCCGCTCCTGGACGGGTCGTCGGCGGGCGGCTGCGGGGCGGAGCGCGACGGTACGAGCGGCCGTAACGGCCGTAGCGGTCGTAACGGCCGTAGCGGTCGTAACGGCCGTAGCGGTCGTAACGGCCGTAGCGGTCGTAACGGCTGTAGCGGTCGTAGCGGCTGTAGCGGTCGTAGCGGCCGTATATGCGTTCATGACACCGGCTCCGTCAGTTCGCGGTCGACGGGGACGCGGTCGGTGACGGTCACCGCCGAGGGGTCCAGGTCGGCCGGGGTGGGCATCACGCTGCCGGGCAGCTGGACGGCGGCAGCGCCGTGGGCGACGGCGGAGGCGAGGGCCTTCGGGCCGCTGCCGCCGGCGATGAGGAAGCCGGCGAGGGAGGAGTCGCCGGCGCCCACGTTGCTGCGGACGGCGTCCACGCGGGCGCTCGCGAACCAGGCGCCGGTGTCCTCCACGAGGAGCTGGCCGTCGGCGCCCAGGCTGGCGAGCACGGCGCGGGCGCCCATGCCCCGCAGTTCCTCGGCCGCCTTCAGGGCGTCGCCTACGGTCGCCAGGGGGCGGCCGACGGCTTCCGCGAGTTCCTCGGCGTTCGGCTTCACCACGTCCGGGCACTCACGCAGCGCCTCGAGCAGCGCGCGCCCCGAGGTGTCCAGCGCGATCCGCGCTCCCCCGGCGTGCGCCCGGGCGACGACATCGGCGTACCAGGAGGGCGCGAGCCCGCGGGGCAGGCTGCCGCAGCAGGCGATCCAGTCGGCGTCGCGGGACTGCTCGCGCACGGTGTCGAGGAGGAGTTCCTGCTCCTCGGCTGAGAGTTCCGGACCGGGCGCGTTGATCTTGGTGAGCACCCCGTCGGACTCCGCGAGGGCGATGTTGGAGCGGGTGGCCCCGGCGACCGGGACCGGCGCGACCTCGATGCCCTGCGCGTCGAGCAGATCGGCGACCAGCGCCCCCGGCGCACCCCCCAGCGGCAGCACGGCGACCGTGCGCCGTCCGGCCGCGGCGACGGCACGGGAGACGTTCACGCCCTTGCCGCCGGGGTCCATGCGTTCGCCGGTGGCGCGGTTGACCTCGCCGCGCTCCAGGGCGGGGACCTCGTAGGTGCGGTCGAGGGAGGGGTTGGGGGTGACGGTGAGGATCATGCCCGTACCGCTCGTGCTGTTCGTGGTGCTCATGCTCGTACTACTTCCGTGCCGCCGCGCTCGATGGCGGCGGCGTCCTCGGGGGTCAGTCCGGTGTCCGTGATCAGCAGGTCCACGTCGCCCAGGGCGCCGAAGCGGGCGAAGTGTTCCTGGCCGTGCTTGGCGGAGTCGGCGAGCAGGACCACCCGGCGGGCGGCCGCAACGGCGGCCCGCTTGACCGCGGCCTCGGCGAGGTCGGGGGTGGTCAGGCCCTGCTCGGCGGAGAAGCCGTTGGCGGCGACGAAGAGGACGTCGGCGCGGATCTCGCCGTACGCGCGCAGCGCCCAGGCGTCCACGGCGGCGCGCGTACGGTGCCGTACGCGCCCTCCGACGAGGTGGAGCTGGATGCCCGGGTGGTCGGCGAGGCGGGCCGCGATCGGCAGGCTGTGGGTGACGACCGTGAGGTTCGCCTCCAGTGGGATGGCCGCGGCGAGCCGGGCGACCGTCGTGCCGGCGTCCAGGATCAGGGTGCCCTCGGTGGGCAGCTCCGGGACGGCGGCCTTGGCGATGCGGTCCTTCTCGTCGGCCGAGGTGGACTCGCGTTCGGCGAGGTCGGGCTCGAAGTCGAGGCGCCCGGCCGGTATGGCACCGCCGTGCACCCGGCGGACCAGGCCGGCGCGGTCGAGGGCTTTCAGGTCGCGGCGGATCGTCTCCTGCGTGACCTGGAACTCCTCGGCGAGCGACACGACGTCCACCCGGCCGCCGTCACGGGCGAGCCGGAGGATCTCCTGCTGCCGCTCCGGTGCGTACATGCCCCTGCGCCTCCGCTCCAGCGATGCGTCCACTCGATACGACGTCCACTCGATACGTCGTCCACTCGATACGACGTCCACTCGATGTCCGGCCGGGTCCGACTGTGTCCGATCCATGCCCGAACTTGTGGTTTCACTCGGAGGCTACGCCGGGATTTCCGGAAAGTAAACAGGTTCGGACCTCAAACGGGCACGATCGGACTTCCAGTCGTTTACGGACCCGCGCACGGCCGGCTCAGGACGCGTGCGACGAGGGGCCCGGCACCTCGCGGTGCGGGGCCCCTCGTCGGAGGTCGGACGGATGGTCAGTGGACGAGTGCGGCCTCCGACTCCGGCGACGGCTCCGGTTCGTCCACCGCGCCCGCCTCCAGGTGCCGCGCCGGGCGCTTCGGCAGGGCGAACATCAGCAGGAAGATCACGGCCAGCACGGCGGCCACCCAGAGCAGCGCGTGCTGGAAGGCGTGCGCGAAGGCCGGGCCGACCTGGGCCGGGGTCAGCCGGTCGCCGATGACACCGAAGAAGACGACCGAGACCAGGCCGAGCCCGAGCGCGTTGCCCATCTGCTGCACGGTGTTGATCAGGCCGGAGGCGGAACCGGCGTGCTCGCGCGGCACCTCCGACAGCACCGCGTCGGTCAGCGGGGCGACGATCAGGCCCATGCCCACCCCCATCACGACCAGGGGCAGCGCCATCTGCCAGGAGGTGATGGCGAGGCCGTAGCGGTGCGACTCCCAGATGTAGACCAGCACCCCGAGGGCCATCAGCAGGGCGCCGGCCTGGAGCACCCCGCGGCCGAACCGCGGGACCAGCTTCTGCACGGACATACCGGCGGCCACCGACACCGCGATGGAGAACGGCACTCCCGTGAGCCCGGCGTGCAGCGGGGTCCAGCCGAGGCCGATCTGCATGTACAGCGTCCAGACCAGGAAGAAGACACCGAGCGCGACACCGAAGACGGTCTGGACGGCGATGCCCGCGGCGAAGCTCTTCACGGTGAACAGGGACGTCTCGATGAGCGGGGAGCCGTCGGCGGCGGCCTTCCGGCGTTCGTACGCGACCAGGACGCCGAAGACGACGAGCGCGCCGGCCATCGACGCGTACCCCCACAGCGGCCAGCCCAGCTCGCGGCCGCGGGTCAGCGGGTAGAGCAGCATCAGCAGGCCGAGGGTGACCAGGGCGACGCCGACGAGGTCCAGTTTCAGGGCGCGCGGAGCCCTGGATTCGCCGATGTAACGGCGGCCCAGGAGCAGCGCCGCGATGCCCACCGGGAGGTTGATCAGGAAGATCGGGCGCCATTCGAGTCCGAACAGGTTCCACTCGGTGAGCAGGGCGCCGAGCAGCGGGCCGGAGACCGCGCCCAGCCCGACGATCGCACCGAACAGGCCGAACACCTTGCCGCGTTCGTGGGCGGGGAAGGTGGCGTGCACGATCGACAGGACCTGCGGGACCATCATCGCCGCCATGGCGCCCTGCAAGATGCGGGCGGCGACCAGCATCCCGGGGTCGGCGGCGAAGCCGCACAGGGCCGAGGCGAGGGTGAAGCCCGCGACGCCGACGAGGAACAGTCGTTTACGGCCGTGAATGTCTCCGAGACGACCGCCGGTGATCAGGCCGGCCGCGAAGGCGAGGGCGTAACCGGCGGTTATCCACTGGATCTGGCTGAAGGAGGCACCGGCGTCCCGCTGGATGGAGGGGATCGCGATGTTGACGATCGTGACGTCGACGAGGTCCATGAAGGCGGCGGTCATGACGATGGCCAGGGCCAGCCAGCGGGTCCGGTCCGGCGGGGGTTCGGGGAGCGCCGTGGGGGCGGGTGCGTGCCGTCGGGTGCCGGTCGCGTGTGGCTGGTCGCGCAGTTCCCCACGCCCCTGCGGGGCGCTGGTGTCCGTGGAAGTCATGTCAGCACCGTAGTCGTGCATTAGGCCAGATCCTGTCCTACTGGTACGGCATCCTCGTCCGCATGACGACGGACACTCCGGCCCGGCTCCTCCAGTTGCTGTCCCTGCTCCAGACGCCCCGTGAATGGCCCGGCGGTGAGCTGGCCGACCGGCTCGGGGTGTCCCGGCGTACCGTGCGGCGCGACATCGACCGGCTCCGGGAGCTGGGGTATCCCGTGGAGGCCAGCATGGGGTCCGACGGCGGGTACCGGCTGGTGGCCGGCAAGGCGATGCCGCCGCTGCTCCTCGACGACGAGGAGGCGGTGGCCATCGCGGTCGGGCTGCGGGCCGGTGCCGGGCACGCCGTGGCCGGGGTGGACGAGGCGTCGGTGCGGGCGCTGGCGAAGCTGGAGCAGGTGCTGCCGGCCCGGCTGCGGCACCGGGTGTCCACGCTCCAGGCCGCGACCACCCCGCTGACCATCGGTGACGGGGCGAGCATCGCGCCGGAGACGCTGACCGTGATGGCCTCGGCGGTCGCGGGGCGGGAGCGGCTGCGGTTCGGCTACCGGGCGGCGGACGGCAGCGAGACCCGGCGGCAGGCCGAGCCGTACCGGCTGGTGTCGACCGGACGGCGCTGGTACCTCGTGGCGTACGACCTGGACCGCGCCGACTGGCGGACGTTCCGGGTCGACCGGGTGAGCGAGCCGTTCGCGACCGGGGCGCGGTTCACCCCGCGCGAGCTGCCGACCGGGAGCGCGGCGGAGTTCCTGCGGCGGTCGATCCAACGGCAGCAGGAGACGTACGAGTTCGTGGTCGCCTTCGCGGGGTCGGTGGAGGAGGTGTCGGCCCGGCTGCCGGCGTGGCTGGGGACGCCGGTGAGCGAAGGGGACGGCGGCCGGTGTGTCGTCCGGGGGGCCACCGGGGATCCGGTGGAGTGGCTGGCGGTGCGGCTGGTGATGGCGCGGTGCGAGTTCACGGTACGGGAGCCACCGGAACTGGTCTCGTGCGTGCGGGAGTTGGGAGGCCGACTGAGCCGGGCCGGCGAGGGGCGTGAGCCAGGCCGGCGAGGGGACGTGACCCAGGCCGGCGAGGAGGCGTGAGCCGGGGGCGGGTGCGCCCTGGGGAGGGGTGGTTGCGCAGAGGGTGGCGCCCCGGCGGGGGTGGTTGCGCAGAGGGTGGCGCCCCGGCGGGGGTGGTTGCGCCGGGGTGGCGCCCCGGGGGCGGTGCCGGGAACGGGGGTGGGGTGGTGGGCCGGACGTGGGGTGAGGCGTCGTCAGTCCTTGCCGTCCTCCCAGTCGAACCGTCGCAGCGCCTCCAGGTTGCGCAGCGCGAGCGCGCCGGGGCCCCGCTCCCCCGACGGCGGTGCCGTGCCCGCCGCCCAGGACTGCACCGCCACCCGTACCGCCGCGCCGGCCACCGCCGCCGTGAAGCGGAGCCGGGGGGTCGGAGCGACGTCGTCCTTCGCGTTCGAGGTGCGCTCCGCCAGGATCGCGGCCAGCAGGTCCTCCGCGGACTGGCACACCTCCGCCCACACCTTCCGCAGCGCCGGGCTGGTCTCGGCCAGGTGGATCAGGGTGCGGACCCACTCCCAGGAGGCCGCCGAGACACCGGCGCCCGGGGTGAGCGTGTGGTGCACGGCGTGTTCGAGGGCCTCGGGTACGGAGAGGGCCGCCGGCGCGGACCGCACCGCCTCCGCCCAGCGCCGGGCGCCCGCCGCGTAGAGCGGGGCGACGGCCTCCTCCTTGGTCGCGAAGTAACGGTAGAACGTGCGCGGGGCGATGCCCGCGGCCTGCGCGATGTCCTCGGCGCGGGTGGCCCGCAGACCGTGCCTTACGAAGAGGCCCGCGGCGGCCCGGGCGATCTCCATCCGGGTCTCGGCCTTGCGCCGCTCCGTCAGGGAGGCGGCGGGAGGGTACTGCTCAGGGGCGTTGCCAGTGGTGCCGGTGGTGCCGGTGGTGCGGGGGGTGCTCACCTCGGCAGGCTATGCCGCTGTGGCAGAATCTGCCATCCGGTGGTTCACCCCGTGGTTCAGGTACGGGGTGGGCCACCGTTCCGTCATGCCGGGGAGAATCCACGCCCGGCGGACCCGCGGAACACATGGAACCGGGCTCCGGCGCCCGGGGGGGATGGGCGCCAGAGCCCGGCTCTGGGAAAGTCCCGGCGCCGGGGGGGGGATGTTGCGTCGGGACGTGGCTCAATGGGGTTCTTCAGAGGTCGTCGAGGGCCGTCGAAGAGGTGGTTGGAGAGGCGGTCGGGCAGTGACGCGGTCTGCCGGAACGATTCGCCCCGGTGCAGAATGGTTGTTCCCTGCGCACGGGTCCTGAAGCGGCGGTACCGCGCCATGTTTGCGCCGTCTTTCGCCACCCGGCGCACGCGGCGAGGGTGAGTGGAACGTCGCGCGCCCCCAGGCGCGCGAGCCCCACGTCCACGCATTCCCCTCGTCTCCCCCTCACCGCCGCACTTCCTTACGCCGCCGGTTCGAACCCGGTGGAACGGGCCAGCTTCTTCAGCTCCAGCAGGGCGTGCTTCTCGATCTGGCGGATCCGCTCACGGGTCAGCCCGTGCTCCTTGCCGACCTCCGTCAGCGTGCGCTCCCGGCCGTCCTCGATGCCGTACCGCATCTTGATGATCGACGCCGTGCGCTGGTCCAGACGGCCGATCA
This sequence comes from Streptomyces humi, assembly GCF_001005085.2. Classification (GTDB taxonomy): domain Bacteria; phylum Actinomycetota; class Actinomycetes; order Streptomycetales; family Streptomycetaceae; genus Streptomyces; species Streptomyces humi. The sequence goes on along the minus strand of NZ_LBMU02000019.1, from coordinate 7,768 downwards.
GGTCGTCCAGCTCCTCACTGCGCAGCAGGGTCAGGACGGACTGCTCGGGGCTGACCGCCGACGTGTCCTCCAGGAGGTCACCGAACTGGGTGTCGCCCTCGTCGTCCACCGACATGTTCAGCGAGACCGGGTCACGGGCCCAGTCGAGGACGTCGGTGACGCGCTCCGGCGTGGAGCCGAGCTCGGCGGCGATCTCGGCGGGCTCCGGGTCGCGCCCGTTCTCCCGGTTGAACTCGCGCTGGACACGGCGGATCCGGCCGAGCTCCTCCACCAGGTGGACGGGGAGCCGGATGGTCCGGGACTGGTCCGCGATGGAACGGGTGATCGCCTGACGGATCCACCAGGTGGCGTACGTGGAGAACTTGAAGCCCTTGCGGTAGTCGAACTTCTCGACGGCGCGCACCAGGCCGGCGTTGCCCTCCTGGATCAGGTCGAGCAGGGGCAGACCGCTGCGCGGGTAGCGTCGGGCGACAGCCACGACCAGGCGGAGGTTGGAGCGGATGAAGATGTCCTTCGCACGCTCACCTTCGGCGACGAGCGCCTCCAGCTCCTCGCGGGTGGCGTCCGACGCGGACTCCTCCTCGCCGTCGAGGACCTGCCGCGCGAACACTCCCGCTTCCACGGCCTGGGACAGCTCGACCTCCTTGGCCGCGTCGAGCAGCGGTGTGCGCGCGATCTCGTCGAGGTACATGCCGACCAGGTCACGGTCGGCGATCTCGCCGGTGTGGCTGCGGACGCCACGGGCGCGAACACTGCTTGCCGAGTCGGCCGCCTCGCCAGTGGCGGTCTTACGACGGGCGACGGCACGGGTTGCCATGCGTGCTCCCTTGCGATGGTGGGCGGGCGGGGTGGTCCTGTCGGTCCTTCAGCTGCCGGGTCCTCGACTCGACGCCCTGGGGAACTCCACTCCTGGAACTCCTCGGACTCTCGCCGAGTGCCCTGCATCTGATGGAAACAACGACTGGAATCCGGACAGAATTCCCACGCCGCCCCCCGATTTTTCTGATCATGCAGTATCCTGCGCGACCACGTGAGGAGTCGGGATGTCGTCGGAACGTACAGAGGTGCAGGTCAGGCCGGGGAACGAGGGGGACCTCGAAGCCCTCACCGAGATCTACAACCACTACGTCCATGAGACGCCCATCACATTCGACACGGTGGTCTTCACTCCGGAAGAGCGTCGTCCGTGGCTGCTCTCCCACCCGGAAGACGGCCCGTACCGCCTGATGGTTGCCGTGGCGGCGGACTCACAGGAGATTCTCGGGTACGCCACATCCAGCCCCTACCGCGCGAAACCGGCCTACGGGACCTCGGTGGAGACGACGGTGTACCTGGCCCCCGAGGCCGGCCGGCGCGGTATCGGCACGCTCCTCTACACGGCCCTCTTCGAGGCGCTCGCGGGCGAGGACCTGCACCGCGCCTACGCGGGCGTCGCGCAGCCGAACGAGGCGTCCACCCGGCTGCACGAGCGCTTCGGCTTCCGGTACGTCGGCACGTACCGCGAGGTGGGCCGCAAGTTCGGCCGCTACTGGGACGTGGCCTGGTACGAGAAGGATCTCTGACCGGGCGCTCCCGCCCCGCTCACCCGAACTGCACGGACCTCTTCGCCATTCCCAGCCAGAACCCGTCGATCACCGACTTCTGCGCATCCAGTTCGCCGCCCGCCTCCGCCGCGCCCATGGTGACGAAGAGCGGGGCGAAGTGCTCGGTGCGCGGGTGGGCGTAGCGGCCGGCGGGGGCCTTGTCGAGGAAGTCGAGCAGGGCGTCCCAGTCGCGGTTCTCCAGGGCCCGGTGACCCCAGTCGTCGAACTCGGAGGACCAGGTCGGCACACCGCCGCCGGTGTGGCGCAGGGCGGCGAGGTTGTGGGTGAAGAAGCCGGAGCCGACGATCAGCACGCCCTCGTCGCGCAGCGGGGCGAGCCGGCGGCCGATCTCCATCAGCCGCACCGGGTCGAGGGTGGGCATGGAGATCTGGAGGACGGGAATGTCGGCGGCCGGGAACATCTCCACCAGGGGTACGTAGGCGCCGTGGTCCAGGCCGCGGTCCGGGATGTCCTGCACGGGGGTGCCGGGGGCGCGCAGCAGCTTGCGCACGCTCTCGGCCAGCTCCGGCGCGCCGGGGGCCTCGTACCGCACCTGGTAGTAGTGCTCGGGGAAGCCCCAGAAGTCGTAGACGAGCGGGACGGTCCGTACGGCGCCGAGGGCGAGCGGGGCCTCCTCCCAGTGCGCGGAGACCATCAGGATCGCCTTCGGGCGGGGCAGGCCGGCGCTCCAGGCGGCCAGTTCGCCCGGCCAGACGGGGTCGTCGGCGAGCGGCGGCGCGCCGTGGCTCAGATAGAGGGCGGGCATGCGCTCACGGGAAGCGGCGGATCGCTCCGGGGCGGCGGCGGACATGACGGCGGCTCCCTCCGGGCCGTTCCTCGACCCGATGTAACCCAATGTGACCGATGGCTGATACAACTTGATGTTTTAACTCTCAAGCTTTCCGTCCGACACCTTACGCCGGACTTGTTTAATCTTCAAGGAGAGGCCTCGTACAGTGGGATGCATGAATACGGCATCCGCATCCGCCACCACCCGCCAGCAGCGCTGGCTCACCACCGACGAACAGCGCGTCTGGCGCGCGTACCTGCACGCCTCGACCTTGCTGGAGGACCATCTGGACCGTCAGCTCCAGCGGGACGCGGGGATGCCGCACATCTACTACGGACTGCTCGTCGGGCTCGCCGAGGCGCCCGGCCGGCGACTGCGGATGACCGAGCTGGCGATGAACGCGAAGATCACCCGCTCCCGGCTCTCGCACGCCGTCGCCCGCCTGGAGAAGAACGGCTGGGTACGACGGGAGGACTGCCCCTCCGACAAGCGCGGCCAGTTCGCCGTCCTCACCGACGAGGGCGTCGAGGTGCTGCGGCGCACCGCGCCCGGCCATGTGGCCGCCGTACGGCAGGCGCTGTTCGAGCGGCTGACCCCGGAACAGCAGCAGGCCTTCGGCGAGATCATGCAGATCGTCGCCGAAGGCCTACAGCCGAGCGATGCGGGCGCGGACCTGCCCTGGCTCCGCTGAGCCGGAACAGGTCCGGTGAGAGCCGGAACAGGTCCGGTGAGCCGGAACAGGCCCGGTGAGCCGGAACAGGCCCGGTGAGCCGGAACAGGCCCGGTGAGCCGGAACAGGCCCGGTGAGCCGGAACAGGTCCGCGTACGGGTACCCCGCGGTGGGTCGCTCAGCGGCTCAGTGGGCGACCACCGGAACCGCCAGCTCGTCCTCCGCGCCCTCGCCGGAGGTGACCGCGGTCGTCTCGGGCTTGCCGGCGTTGACGAAGGTCACCACGACCACCGCGGCCAGCACCAGCATGCCCACGGCGACCCAGATCGCGTTGGCGTAGCCGTGCACCGCACCCTCCATCTGGACCAGCTGCTGCTGCGACTTGGAGGTCGCGGTGGCGATGTGGTCCTTGATGTACGACGTCGTCGCGGAGGCGGCGATGGTGTTCAGCAGGGCCGTGCCGATGGCGCCGCCCACCTGCTGCGAGGTGTTGACCATCGCGGAGGCGACACCGGCGTCGCGGGGCTCGACACCGAGCGTGGCCAGGGACATGGCCGGCATGAACGCCGTACCCATGCCGAGACCGAGCAGCAGCATCGCCGGAAGGATGGTCGAGGCGTACGAGGAGCCGATCTCCATCTGCGTCATGACCAGCATGCCGGCCGCGGCGACCAGGAAGCCGGGACCCATCAGCGCCCGGGCCGGGACCCGGGTCATCAGCCGGGTGCCGATCTGGGTGGAGCCGATCATCATGCCCGCGATCATGGGCAGGAAGGCGAAGCCGGTCTTGATCGGCGAGAAGCCCTTGATGACCTGGAGGTAGTAGGTCAGGAAGAGGAAGGTGCCGAACATCGCGATGATCGCGATACCGAGCGAGAGGTAGATACCGCCGCGGTTGCGGTCGAGGACGACGCGCAGCGGCAGCAGCGGGGCCTTGACCCGGGCCTCGGTGACCACGAACGCGATCAGCAGCACCGCGGAGGCGACGAACAGGCCCACGGTGGTGGCGTCGCCCCAGCCGTCGGACTCGGCGCGGGTGAAGCCGTAGACCAGGGAGACCAGGCCGAGGGTGGAGAGCAGTACGCCGGGGATGTCCAGCGGGTTGCGGTTGCGGCCGCCCTCCGGCTCCCGGATGACGAAGTACGCGCCGAGCGCGGCGACGATGGCGAACGGGATGTTCACGAAGAACGTCCAGCGCCAGTCCAGGTACTCGGTGAGCACACCGCCGAGGATGAAGCCGACGGCGCCGCCGCCACCGGCGATCGCGCCGTAGATGCCGAACGCCTTGGCACGCTCCTTGGCGTCCGTGAACATCACGGCGAGCAGGGAGAGCGCGGCCGGGGCGAGCATGGCGCCGAAGACGCCCTGGAGGGCGCGGGCGCCGAACATCATGGCACCGGAGGTCGCGGCGCCACCGAGGGCGGAGGCGGCGGCGAAGCCGGTCAGGCCTATGACGAAGGCCCGCTTGCGACCCCACAGGTCGGCGATCCGGCCGCCGAAGAGGAGCAGACCGCCGAAGGCGAGGGCGTAGGCCGTGACGACCCACTGCCGGTTGCCGTCGGAGATGCCCAGGTCGGTCTGGGCGGAGGGCAGCGCGATGTTCACGATGGTGGCGTCGAGGACGACCATCAGCTGGGCGAGCGCGATGAAGACGAGCGCTTTCCAGCGGTTGGCGTCACCGGACGATGCCGGTGCGCCGGGAGCCTTGGCGGCTGTTGCAGACATGGGGGTACCCACTTCGTGACTTCGTGACGGAAAGTCGGGAGTTCGTGACGGAATTCGGCAGGATGAACCGGTGTGCGAGTCGTGGTGCGAGACGGCGTGCGAGAGGTGTCAGACGTGTCAGACGTGTGAGATACGGGACCGGTCGACGGCTCCGGACTCATCGGTGGACGGATCGCCCGGTTGACCGGTGGGCCGATCGCCCGGTTGGTCGGTGAGCGGATCGCCCAGTTGATCGGTCGGTCGGCCGGTGGGCCGGTCGGTCGGTGGATCCGTGAGCTGGCCGGTGGTTCGCGGGAGGGTCAGGACTGGCGCAGGTCCTCCATGGTCACGGCCGTGCCCGGCAGGGCGGAGCGGGCCGGGGCCCGCAGTCCGTCCAGGAACAGTTGCAGATAACGGTGGACGAAGCGGTCGTTGGTCAGGCAGCCCGTGCCGGCCGGGGGCCGGCTGAGCTGGGCCACCGCGATCATCACGTCACCGACGCCCACGTCCGGACGGAGCTGTCCGGCCGCCTTGGCGCGGTCCATGATCTGCGCGATGAGCCGCTCACACCGCTCGCGCGCCGCTTTCAGGTCCGGGTGGTTCTTGTCGAAGGTGCTGGAGACCATCGGGCACAGCGCGCTGACCCGCTCGTCGGCGGAGGTGTGCACGAACCGCTCCAGCGCCTCGAAGGCGTCCCCGGTCTCCGCGAGCGCCAGCTCGGCCGCCTCCGACGTCCGGTCCATCACGGAGCAGACGACCTCACGGACGAGCGCGTCGCGGTCGGGGAAGTTGCGGTAGAGAGTGGCGTTGCCGACCCCGGCCCGGCGGGCGATCTCGTCGAGCGGCACATCCGGGCCGAACTCGGTGAACATCTCGCGGGCGGCGGTGACGATCCGCTCCCGGTTGCGCAGGGCGTCGGCACGGGGCCTGGGTGCCTTGCGCACGGCGGGGGTGGCGGTCGCGGTCTGCACGGCGCACTCCTGGTCTGGTCGGTCTTGGTGATCCGGTGTCTTGGTGATCGCGTCTTCGTGATCGCGCTTCATGGTCGTGTCTTCGTGATCCGGGGACTGGGTCCCCGTTTCGCTCTGACACAGGTCTAAACGGGGAGAGGGTCCCCGGTTATTTCCCCACCCTCCCCCAATTTTGTGTGACCTGAATCACACTCGCATGCCCGGGAAATCCCACGATCGGCCTCTTCAGCGCGCGTCCTCCGCCCCCTCGACACAGGGTGATCGAAAGGGTGCAGCCTGACACCGGCGGCTGCCGTGGCGCGAAAGGTCCATGCATGCAGCCGCACCCCGGTCGCCGTACACCCGTGAGCCGCCGCACCTCCGCGCACCGGCGCGGCCCCGCCCACCGCCGGGTTCCGTCGGGCCGCCGGATATCCGCGGGGACAACGGGGGGAGGGGGAACAGCGGGGGGCACGGGGACCATGGGCGCCGCGGGGGGCACGGGGACCATGGGGGCCCTGGGGGCCGCGGGGGGCCGTATACGCCCCCGCCGTGCGGTCTGCCTCGCCGCCGTCACCGCGCTGATCCTCGCGGTCGGCACGTCGGCGGGTTCCGGGCACCTCACGGCGGCACCCACCCCGGCCGGCGCCGGCCCGATCGCGCTGGCCCGCTCGGCCGCGTACGGCCCCTGCCTGATCAGCGGCGGCCACCACGTCCAGATGACCGAGGGCATACCCACACCGGGCGGCTACTCCCGATCCACCGGCACCGTGCACGCCCTGACCCTGATGGTCGACTTCTCCGACGCGCCCGGCCAGGGCAACGCGCTCGACCGCTACCGCGAGTTCTTCCCGCAGACCCAGGAATGGTTCCGGACCGCCTCCTACGGCAAGCTCGACTACCAGCCGGCCGCCCCGATCGACCACTGGCTGCGGATGCCCAAGCCGTTCGCCGCGTACGGCATAGAGCGCGGCGCCCCCTTCGACCCCGGCTACCGGCAGCTGGTCCAGGACATCGTGGCCGCCGCCGACCCGGACGTGGACTTCCGGTCGTACGACCTCCTGAACGTGCTGGTCACCCCGAACGCCGGCCCGTCCGCCCTGGACACGGTCCTGTCGGTGACCTTCGCGGGCAACGCCGACGCCCCGGTCGCCGACGGCGTACCGGTCGCCAACGCCTCCTTCGTCTACTCCCGCCAGGACGACGGTTCCGGCTCCTACGCCCGCACCGGCTACCGGGTCCTCCCGCACGAGAACGGCCACGTCTTCGGCCTGCCCGATCTCTACACCCAGGAGGGCGGGGGCGCGGTGGGGCACTGGGACATCATGAGCGAGGACTGGGGGGCCGACAACGACCTGCTCGCCTGGCACAAGTGGAAGCTGGGATGGCTGGACGCCGACCAGGTCAGCTGTGCGGCGAAGCGCGGCACCACCGACCTCACCCTCACGCCGCTCTCCCGGGCGGGCGGCCGCAAACTGGTCTTCGTCCCCGTCGACGGCCGCACCGGCTACGCCCTCGAGGTGCGCACCAAGGGCGGCAACGACGAGGAGGTCTGCCGCCCCGGCGTCCTCGTCTACAAGGTCGACGCGAACGTCGACACCGGGCGCGGCCCGATCAAGGTCTACGACGCCCACCGCGACAGCGGCGGCTGCACCCGCAGCCCCAACGTCCAGGCGGAACTCTCCGACGCCCCGTTCGGCCCGGGCGAGACCCTGAAGGACCCGGGCCACGGAATCGAGATCCGGGTGCTGGGTGTGGACGGGGACGGGGCGTACCGGGTGCGGGTGAGCCGGGCGTGAGGACGGGGCGCCCATCGCTCTCTCGCGGTCTACGGTAGGCGTGCCCTGATCGCCGTACCGGAGAACCGATGCCCGCCGCCGTTCCCCAGCCCGCCTCCTCCCCCGCCTCCCCCGCCTCCCCCGCCTCTCCCACACCGCACGAGCCGCCGGTCGAACCACGGCCCGGAGCATCGGCCGGACCACGGACCGGAGCGTCGGCAGAACCACGGACCGGGGCGTCGGCAGAACCACGGCCCGGAGTGTCGGCCGAACCACGGACCCGGGCGTCGGTC
>NZ_LBMU02000189.1 GCF_001005085.2 Streptomyces humi | reverse complement strand
TGGAGCGTCTGTCGGACGCGTTGCGGCTGGGGCATCCGGTGTTGGCGGTGGTGCGGGGGAGTGCGGTCAATCAGGATGGTGCGAGTAATGGTCTGACGGCGCCGAACGGTCCGTCGCAGCAGCGGGTGATCCGGCAGGCGCTGGCGGACGCTCGGCTGGGTGCGGCTGACGTGGATGTGGTGGAGGCGCACGGGACGGGTACGCGGCTGGGTGACCCGATCGAGGCGCAGGCGCTGATCGCGACCTACGGTCAGGAGCGCGTCGGTGAACTCCCGTTGTTCTTGGGTTCGTTGAAGTCGAACATCGGGCATGCGCAGGCGGCTGCCGGTGTGGGTGGGGTCATCAAGATGGTGATGGCGCTGCGGCATGGTGTGCTCCCCGAGACCCTGCATGTGGATGCGCCGTCGTCGCATGTGGACTGGTCGTCGGGTGCGGTGGAGTTGCTGAGGGAGCAGCGGGTGTGGCCGGAGCTGGAGCGGCCGCGGCGGGCCGCCGTCTCCGCCTTCGGCGCCAGTGGCACGAACGCCCATGTGATCGTCGAGCAGAGCCCTGACCCGGAACACCCATCGGAAGGCGAGAACCGCTCCGACAACGAACCGTCCGGCCTGGTTCCGTGGGTGGTGTCGGGCAGGACGGAGGAGGCGTTGCGGGCGCAGGCCGGACGACTGCATGCCTTTGTCGCCGAGCGTCCGGACCTGGGTCTGGCTGATGCGGCGTCCTCTCTCGTTTCGGGCCGTGCCGTCTTCGATCACCGGGCTGTGGTGGTGGCTGGTGATCGTGGTGAGTTGTTGCGGGGTTTGGGTGGGTTGGCGTCGGGTGTGGTGTCGGCGGGTGTGGTGTCGGGTGTGG
>NZ_LBMU02000188.1 GCF_001005085.2 Streptomyces humi | reverse complement strand
GGCGCGGGGGTGGGCGGGCGGACGGGCGCGGTGGTGGGTGGGCGGACGGACGCGGTGGCGGACGAGGGGTTCGACGTGGTGGTGGGAGTGGAGTACGGCGGGTCGGGCTCGGGGTGGCGACCGGTGCGGGGCTGCGCGGGCTTGCCGGAGGCGGTGTCGCCGCGGGGTTCTCCTGCGGCGCCCGCCCCGGGGCGGCGCGGCGGGGTCGTGGCGCGTAGGACCGGCCGTGGCGTGGCGGCGACGGCCGTTCCGGCGGGGGAACCGGGCGGTACCGGACCGCACCCGACGACGAGGCCGGGGGTCCGCCCACCGGGGGACCGGTCCGGCCCGGCGAGCCCCGCCGGGGCGAGGACCGCGTCCAGCCTGTCCAGCCGCACCTGGTGGCGCGAGACGTCCAGGGACGTGCCCGCCGCCAGGCCGGGCAGCAGCATCTCGACGGCGAGGCCCCGGACGCCCGAGGCGCTGGTCACCAGGCGGCTGACGAGCGTCACCCGGCGTCCGTCGGACAGGGACACGCCCGTGGCGGCGTACCGGCCTCGGGAGATGAGTTCGGCGGCCTTCTCGATGAGGATGACCCGGTCGTCGGGGCGCAGGTCCAGGGCCGGTTCTTCCACGGAGAGCCCGCGGCCGACGCCGACGGCGGACTCGTACGCCCTGAACAGGACGCGTTCGCGGGCGGAACTCTGCCGCAGCAGCCGGCCTTCCACGGCCCGGACGGCCCGGCGGATGATGTCGGCCAGGGCCGGGTCCTCGACGCTGCGGTGGTAGCCGAAGCAGAGCACGCCCTCCATGCGCCCGCTGAGCGGGTCCCGGACCGGCGAGGCGATACAGGCGTTGCCCTGGGCGCGTTCCGCGAAGTGCTCGGCGCCGAAGACCCGGACGAGGGCCCGTTCGGCGAGGGCGAGTCCGATGCCGTTGGTGCCGGCGAACCGTTCGGCGAACACGAAGCCCGGCTCCACCTGGATCGCGGGCAGGGCGCGGGGCATCGCCGGGTCACCGAAGCGGCGCAGCAGCACGATGCCGTTCGCGTCGGCGAGGGAGATGTTGATCTGGCTGCCCGAGAACCGGGCCTGGAGCCGGTCCAGCACGGGGACCGCGGCCCGCACGATCCGCCCGCCGGGATCGAAGTCGGTGTGGAAGGGCAGGTCGGCCCGGTCGGGCGAGAGACCCAGGGACTGGCAGCGCAGCCAGGAGTCGTGGATCGGCGGCCGTACTCCGCTGTCGACCGGCTCGCCCTGGAGGAACCGCTCGCGGAAACGGGCGGGCCCCGAGTCGCCCACCGGCTTCCTCGCAACCACTGGTTGCCCGCCGGATCCCATCACGCCCCGCCTCGCTCACCGAACCCCATCACGCCCCTCCTCGCTCACCGGAACCCATCACGCCCCTCCTCGCTCACCGTCGCAATAACCATCTTTCCGTAAAGAAATCGATATAACCGAGAATACAGACATTGGTGGCGAGAGTCATCGGCTGCCGGCCTCTTCTCCCCCCGGCGACCGGGCCGGGGCCGCCCGTCAGAGCACCGCCACCGGATTGACCGGCGACCCCGTCCCGCCCGGGATGTTCAGCGGCGCCACGACCAGCATGAACGCGTACCGGCCCGCCTCGGCGGCCGCACCGGACAGCCCCTCCAGATCGAGGTTGTCGAGCAGCGGCACCCCCAGCCCGGCCACGGCCAGGGCATGCACCGGCGAGTGCACCCCGGGCACCGGTGAGGGCCGTACGTCGCTGTCGCCGTCGCCGCCGAGCAGCGCGATGCCCCGCTCGGCCAGCAGCGGCAGGGCGTCCACGTGCAGGCCCGCGCTCGACGCCGCCGAGTCCCAGGCGCCCAGTTCCCGGCGGCGCCTGGCATGGCCGGAGCGCAGCAGTACGGCGTCGCCGTCGCCGATGGTCACGCCCAGCGCCCGCTCCACCGCCAGGACGTCCGCCGCGCGTACCGCCCGGCCCGGCTCCAGCCAGTCGACGCCGAGGACGGCGGGCACGTCGAGCAGCACGCCCGTGGTGACGAGCGGCCCGAGCGCCGACACCGCGCCGAAGCGGGCACCGCCGGCGTCGACGTGGTCGCGGGCGGGGCGGCCGTCGTACAGCTCCCCGCGGTAGGCGACGTGGCTGAGGGCGTCGAGGTGGGAGATGCCCTTGCCGTGGTAGTCGGCCGCGACGAAGTCCTTGTGGGTGGCCGGCTCCGGGCTCTCCACGTCGCCGAGGTCGGTCATGTGGTGCAGGGCGGGCTTGGGGTTGTCCGGTCCGGAGCGGGTGTTCCAGGGCAGCGCCGTCGGCACGACCGTCCCGGACCGCACCAGGGCGGCGGCCCGGCGGGCGTGCGCGGCGGTGACCCGGTTGAAGGCGCCGCGGTCGGCCCGCTGCCAGCGCCCCCAGGTACGGAGCGAGGCGAACAGCCGGTCGAACTCCGCCCGGGAGACGACCGGGCCGGCGATGTCAGAGGCCATCCGCTGGTGTCCCTCCCACGCCCGGACCCCCAGCCTGACACCACC
>NZ_LBMU02000187.1 GCF_001005085.2 Streptomyces humi | reverse complement strand
CGCGCGTGGTGTCGTACAGCTGGTACGTCGAACCGGACAGTGTGGTCGACAGGGACACCGTGCCGCTGTACTGGGTGTTGCCGGTACCGGACTTGACCGCCTGGTAGCGGTACAGCTCCTTGCCGGTCGTCGCGTCCGTGATGACGTGCAGCTGGCTCGGCGTGCCGTCGTCCTGGAACCCGCCGACCACGGTCTCCCAGGCGAGTTTCGGGGTGCCGGTGCCGGCCCAGATCACCTTGCGGGCGCTGTCGGTGGTGGCCTTGGTGGCGTCGAGGGCCTTGGCCGCCGTGAGCGCCTTGGTCGCGGCCGCCGCCTTGGTGACGGCCGGGCTGACGGAGGCGACCTTGATGGTGTGCTTGTTGTTGAAG
>NZ_LBMU02000186.1 GCF_001005085.2 Streptomyces humi | reverse complement strand
GACCGAGCGAGCAGAGCAGCAGCTTCGGGATGCGTAGTCATAAAAGTTCCTAATTCTTTCGAAGGAGGGGGTACACCGGTGCGCCCGTCAGGGGCGCGGCCAGCGACAACCGGCCGGCAGCCCGCGACGAACCAGCTCAGGAGGGCAGACGCTTACGCACCCCACCCGGCCTGCTCCCCGCCCACCCGCTCCGCGACGATCTTCTCCGCCCACCCCGACCGCCGGTACGCCGCGATCGGGTCCGGGTCGATGCCCAGTTCCTCACGCACCTCCCGCAGCAGCGGCCGCACATCCGTGTTGTACGCGTCCATCAGTACCGCGTTCGCCTCCAGCACGTCCCCGGTCCGCTGTGCCGCGGTCAGGGCGTCGCGGTCGACGAGAAGGGCCTTGGCGGTGGCCTCCTGGACGTTCATGACGGAGCGGATGACGGCGGGGATCTTCGCCTCGATGTTGTGGCACTGGTCGAGCATGAAGGCCACGTCGGACGTGAACCCGCCGCCACGCACCACCTCGTACATGATCCGGAACAGCTGGAACGGATCGGCGGCCCCGACCATGAGGTCGTCGTCGGCGTAGAACCGCGAGTTGAAGTCGAACGCGCCGAGCTTGCCCTCCCGCAGCAGGGTGGCGACGATGAACTCGATGTTCGTACCCGGCGCGTGGTGGCCGGTGTCGACGACGACCTGTGCCTTGGGTCCCAGCTTGAGGCAGTGGGCGTAGGCCGTGCCCCAGTCCGGGACGTCGGTCGTGTAGAAGGCGGGCTCGAACAGCTTGTACTCCAGCAGGAGCCGCTGGTCGTCACCGAGCCGCTCGTACACCTCGGCCAGCCCCTCCGCCAGCCGGTCCTGCCGGCCACGGATGTCGTCCTGACCGGGATAGTTCGTGCCGTCCGCGAACCAGAGCTTCAGGTCGCGCGACCCCGTCGCGTCCATGATGTCGACGCACTCCAGCAGATGGCCGACGGCCTTGCGGCGCACCGCCGCTTCCGGGTGGCAGATGCTGCCCAGCTTGTAGTCGTCGTCCTGGAAGGTGTTGGAGTTGATCGCGCCCAGCTTCACCCCCCGCTCCTCGGCGTGCTTGGCCAGGTCCGCGTATCCGTCGGGGCCGTCCATCTTGTCCCACGGGATGTGCAGCGCCACCGTCGGAGCGACCCCCGTCACCGCGTGGACCTGCGCCGCGTCGTCCAGCTTCTCCTGCGGCGAGCGCGGCACGCCCTGCTGCGCGAACACCTTGAAACGGGTCCCCGAGTTCCCGTACGCCCACGACGGCGTCTCGACGGCCTGGGTCTTCAGCGCGGCCTTCACCGCAGCGGAGTCGGTCACTTCGGAGCTCCTGGGGGGTATGAATGATGAAACGATTCAGAACGGCAAAGTATGAGGCCCACGCAGGGGTGTCAAGCACTCCGACTCACCCTGTTTTCCGTGACTCCGCCGTGACCTAAGGCTATCGAAATTTTTTCGACACGGACCCATTGACGTGACATGCCCGTGGTGCCTACGGTCCCGGCAATCCAGTTGAAACCTTTCACGA
>NZ_LBMU02000185.1 GCF_001005085.2 Streptomyces humi | reverse complement strand
AACCGCCGAACGGTGCCCCGAGGCCGGCCGCCTGGACACCGCCGGGGTGGCGCAGGGACCACAGGGACCGAGTTCTGGAACAAGGGTTCGGGAACCGGTGCCCACGGGCCGCCCCGGCGGACGCCGGCCGTATCCCGTGACGCGCGAACCGGAACCCGGCCCGCGCGTCACGTGCGCGCGGAGGCCGCGGGGGGTCTCGGGCCCCGCGGAGGGCCTGGCACCGGTACGACCGACACCGACGCCCGACGCCGGTACGACCGACACCGACGCCGGGACGCCGCGACGGTGCGGCCCCGTCCGGCTCCGCGACGGTGCGGTCCCGT
>NZ_LBMU02000184.1 GCF_001005085.2 Streptomyces humi | reverse complement strand
CGAAGTCGTAGTTGAGCAGGGCCTGGAACAACGGCGTGCGCGAACGGTCCCGGTCGGCCACCAACGCGTCCACGACCTGCTCGAACGGCACATCCTGATGCGCGTACGCACCCAGAGCCGTCTCCCGCACCCGCCCCAGCACCTCACGGAACGACGGATCACCCGACAGATCCGCCCGCATCACCAACGTGTTCACGAAGAACCCGATCAAGTCCTCCGTCTCGGCACGGTTCCGGTTCGCCACCGGCGTGCCCACCACCACGTCCTCCGACCCCGCATACCGCCCCAACAACACCGCGTACGCGGCCAACAACGTCATGAACATCGACACACCGCACTCACGCGACACCTCACGCAGG
>NZ_LBMU02000183.1 GCF_001005085.2 Streptomyces humi | reverse complement strand
TTGTTCCAGGCCCTGCTCAACTACGACTTCGCGGAGACCCCGGACGGCGACACCGACCTCACCGCCGCCGACGCGGCCGACGGCGGTGTCGTCGCGAAGTTCGACCTGCGGCTGGTCCTCAGCGACGGCGGACGCGGCCTGGCCGGGGAGTTCGAGTACAGCACCGCGCTCTTCGACGCCGCGACGATCGAGCGGATGTCGGGCCACCTCGTCACCCTGCTGACCGCCGTGGCCCAGGACGCCGGGACGACGCTGTCCCGGCTGCCGGTCCTCACCGCCGACGAGCGGCGCCAGGTGCTCCGGGACTGGAACGACACCGACGCGCCCGTGCCGTCGGCGGCCGGACCGCACGAACTGATCGCCGCGCGGGCCGCGGCCGCACCGGACACCGTGGCGGTCGTCGCGGGCGCCGAGACCCTCACCTACGGCGGCCTGACGGCCCGGGCCAACCGGCTCGCGCACTACCTGCGCGGCATCGGCGTGGGCACCGAGTCGGTGGTCGCCGTCTGCCTGCCCCGCGGCGCCGACACCATCGTGGCCGTCCTCGCCGTCTGGCAGGCCGGCGGCGCCTACCTGCCACTGGACCCCGAATACCCCGTCGAACGACTGGCGTTCATGCTCGCCGACAGCGGCGCCACGGTGCTCGTGGGCACCGAGGACCTGGTCGACGAACTGCCCGTCGGCCGGCTGCGGACCGTCGTCCTGGACGACCCGGCCGTACGGGCCGCGGTGACCGCCATGCCGGCCGGCTCGCCCGGCGCCGCCGTGCTCCCGGACCAACTGGCGTACGTGATCTACACCTCCGGTTCGACGGGCCGCCCAAAGGGTGTGCAGGTCACCCACGCGGGCGTCGTCAACTACGTCACCTCCGTCGTGGACCGCGCCGGGTGGACCGACGGCGGCCGGTTCGGCCTGCTCCAGCCCGTGGTCACCGACCTCGGCAACACCGTCGTCTTCGGCTGCCTGGCGTCCGGCGGAACCCTGCACGTCCTGGACGCCGCCGCGGCGGTCGACGGACGCGCGGTCGCCGCCCACCTCACCACCTGGGCCGTCGACTGGATCAAGGTCGTGCCCTCGCACCTCGCGGCGCTGGCCGCCGACGCCGGCCTGGCCCAGGTGCTCCCCGCCCGTGGAGTCATGCTCGGCGGGGAAAGCGCCGCACCGGACTGGCTGGCCACACTGATCGAGGCCGCCGGGGACCGAGCCGTCGTCAACCACTACGGACCGACCGAGTCCACGATCGGCGTCCTCACCGACCCTCTGACGGCCGACGTCCTCGACACGGGAGTGGTGCCGCTGGGCAGGCCACTGGCCAACACCCGGGTCCACGTCCTGGACGCGGCGCTGCGGCCCGTACCCGTGGGCGTCCCGGGCGAGTTGTTCGTCTCCGGTGCGCAGGTCGCGCGCGGCTACCGCGGTCGCCCGGCCCTCACCGCCGAACGGTTCCTGCCCGACCCGTTCGCCGCCGCCGGGACGCGGATGTACCGCACCGGCGACCGCGTGCGCCGACTGCCCGACGGCCGCGTCGAGTTCCTCGGCCGCACCGACCAGCAGCTCAAGGTACGCGGCTTCCGTATCGAACCCGGCGAGGTCGAGGCGGTTGTCGCCGCCCACCCGGCCGTCAGGTCCGCGGTGGTGGCGGCCGACGGAGAGGGCAGCGAACGCCGCCTGGTGGCCTACCTCGTACCGGCGGACCGTGACGAGGGCGCCCCCGCGGCTGCCGAACTGCGCCCCTACGTCACCGCGCGGCTGCCCGAGTACATGATGCCGTCGGTCGTCGTGGAACTGGCCGAGTTCCCCCTCACGGCGAACGGCAAGCTCGACCGGGCCGCCCTTCCCGCGCCCGGCAGCGTACGACGAGACCCCACCGGCCTGGTGGCAGCGCGCACCGAGACCGAACGGGTCCTCGCCGAGGTGTGGGCCCAGGTCCTCGGCGTGGAACGGGTCGGCGCCGAGGACAACTTCTTCGACCTGGGCGGGCACTCGCTGCTCGCCACCCAGGTGATCTCCCGCATCCGCGAGGTGTTCGGGGCCGAGGTCCCCCTGTCGGCACTGTTCGACCGGCCGACCGTACGCGAGCTCGCCTCCGCCGTGGACGGCTCCGCCACCGGCACGGCCGCCCCGCCGGTCGTCGCCGTCGACCGCGACCAGCCGCTGCCCCTGTCTTTCGCCCAGCAACGCCTCTGGTTCCTAGCCGAGTTGGAACCCGACTCCACCGAGTACAACCTGTCCACCACCCTGCGCCGGCCCGGCACCCTCGACCTCCCGGCCCTGCACCACGCCCTGACCACGCTGGTGGCCCGGCACGAGGTGCTGCGGACCAGGCTGGTGGCAGGCCCGGACGGGGTGGCGCACCAGGTGATCGACGAACCGACGCCCTTCCCCCTGCCCCTGGTCGACCTGTCCGCCGATCCCGACCCACTGGCAGCCGCCCGGGCGTTCGTCGAGGCGGACGCACGCCGCCCCTTCGACCTGTCCGCCGGACCCCTGATCCGCGGCACCCTCGTCAAGGTCGCCGACGACGACCACGTGCTGGCGCTCGCACTCCACCACGTCGTGTCCGACGACTGGTCCGGCCGCATCCTGCGGGACGAGATCACCACCCTGTACGACGCGTTCCGTGCGGGCGACCCCGACCCGCTGCCGCCGCTTCCGGTGCAGTACGCCGACTTCGCCCTCTGGCAACGCCAGTGGCTCACCGGCGACGTCCTCGACGAACAGCTCTCCTACTGGCGCACCACGCTGGCAGGCGCCCCGACCCTGGACCTGCCCACCGACCGCCCCCGCCCGCCCGTACGCTCCAGCGACGGCGGCACGGTGGACTTCCGGATACCCGCCGGTACGGCACAACGGCTGCGCCACCTGACCCGCGAGAGCGGCACCACCCTGTCGATGACACTGCTCGCCGCGGTGAACGTCCTGCTCGGCCGGTACGCCGGCACGGACGACGTGGTCCTGGGCACCCCCGTGGCCAACCGCAACCGGGCGGAGACCGAGAACCTGATCGGGTTCTTCGTGAACACCCTGGTGATGCGGACGGACCTGTCCGGCGACCCGTCGTTCCGGGAACTGCTGGGCCGCGTACGGGAGACGGCACTCGGCGCGTACGCCCACCAGGACCTGCCCTTCGAGCAGGTCGTCGACGCGTTGTCCGTCGAGCGCGACCGCTCCCGCAGCCCCCTCTTCCAGGTCCTATTCGACTACGACAACGGACAGTCCCGCAGCGCCGGCACACCGGACCAACCCGACCAGCAGGCCTCGGCACTACCGGTCCGGTTCGACCTCGTGGTCACGCTCGGGGAGGCCGACGGCACCCTCGCGGGAGAACTCCAGTACAGCACCGCCCTGTTCGACGCCGAGACGATCGAGCGGATGGCCGGCCACCTGATCGTCCTGCTGGACGCCGTCGCCACCGACGCCGACCGGCGCATCGGCGACCTGCCCGTGCTGACCGCCCCCGAACGCGAGGACGCCCTCAACGGCTGGAACGACACCTCCCGGCCGCTGCCCGAGGTGGGCGGGGTGCACGAGCTGATCGCCGCCCGTGCGGTCGAGGCTCCGCGGGCGACGGCCGTCGTGTGCGGTGAGGAATCGCTGACCTATGGCGAGTTGCTGGCACGGGCCAATCAACTGGCCCACCACCTGCGCACGCTCGGCGTCGGAGCCGAGTCGGTCGTCGGCCTGTGCCTGCCGCGTGGTGTGGACATGGTGGTGGCCGTGCTGGCGGTGTGGCAGGCCGGGGGCGCGTTTCTGCCCCTCGACCCCGAGTACCCGGCCGACCGCCTGCGGTTCATGCTCACCGACAGCGGCGCGTCGGTGCTCGTGGGACAGCGGTCCCTGGCCGGCGACCTACCGGCCGACACCACCGTGTGGCTGGACGACCCCGACGTCAGGCGCGCCCTGGACAGCCAACCGGTCACCGCACCCCAGGTCATCGTCCGTCCGGATCAGTTGGCGTATG
>NZ_LBMU02000182.1 GCF_001005085.2 Streptomyces humi | reverse complement strand
CTTGTCCTCAGTTGCTCGCGTCCACTGTGTTGGTTCTGAAACCACGAACAGCCCCACGTTTCACAGAGCGTGGTGCGGCTGGACAGTTTCATAGTGTTTCGGTGGTCATAGCGTGAGGGAAACGCCCGGTTACATTCCGAACCCGGAAGCTAAGCCTCACAGCGCCGATGGTACTGCAGGGGGGACCCTGTGGGAGAGTAGGACGCCGCCGAACAAATTTTAGGAAAGGCCCACGCCATATGGCGTGGGCCTTTTCGCGTTTATGCTCGACCCCATGCGCTACGACCTGGTCATCTTCGACAATGACGGCGTTCTCGTGGACAGCGAGCCCATCTCCAACCGGCT
>NZ_LBMU02000181.1 GCF_001005085.2 Streptomyces humi | reverse complement strand
GGGAGTGGCCGGGGACGTGGCCGGGGGCCGTGAACGGTCAGCACGGGTCCCGCGGCGGGGAGTTGTGGCTTCGGCGCGGGCCGGTCCCGGGGGCTCGGGGTGGGTGGGTACGCAGGCTGATGACATGTTTCCCGTCTCCTCCGGGCGGCGCGGTCGCGGAACAGGTGGGTCCCCTCGCCCGGCGGCGGGGGCTCGGTCGCGGCCGTGGGTCACGGCGTACAGCGGCGGGATGGATCAACAATCGGTAAACGAATCGTAATGCAGAGTAAAGGTCAGGCATGGATTTTCTGCGCAAATGGTGCACTCATTCCCCCTCTTGGGTGAAGTGAGCATTTCATCGGCTTGTCGTATTAATCCCTCTCTCGGTCCTATGCGACCTTGACCGCGCTGTCGGCACATACCCGGCACACCGCCATAAAACGCCGTCATGGGCGTTCGCCGAGAGAAGGAAGAAGGTGGGCGGAATTGGCCACCACCCAGAGGATCGCCGCCGGCGCCGTGGCCGCCGCGGCCTGTGCCGCGTCGCTGGCCGGTTGCGCGAGCGGCACCAACTCCGAGAAAGGGGCGTCCGGTCCGCAGAAGGGAGCACCGGCGCCCCAGAACGTGGTCCGTCTGATCGGGGACGGTTCCACCGCCTACACCGGGGCGCAGCCGCATCTGCCCCGGCCGGAGAAGCTCAAGCCCGGTGAGAAGCCCCCGCAGTTCGTGGTGTTCTCCTGGG
>NZ_LBMU02000180.1 GCF_001005085.2 Streptomyces humi | reverse complement strand
CGTCCTGCACTACATCGCGGGCAAGCGCCTGGCCGCCGGCCGCCGCACGGTCGTGGACGCCACCAGCGTGCAGCAGGACTCCCGCAGGCAGCTGATCGACCTGGCCAGGCAGTACGACGTGCTGCCGGTCGCCATCGTCCTCGACGTGCCCGAGGAGGTGTGCGTCGAGCGCAACGCGGCCCGCCGCGACCGGGCCGACCTGCCGCGCCGGGTCGTCCAGCGCCACATCCGCGAACTCCGGCGCTCGCTACGGCACCTGGAGCGCGAGGGCTTCCGCAAGGTGCACGTCCTGCGCGGTGTCGAGGAGATCGAGTCGGCGGCCGTCGTCACCGAGAAGCGGTACAACGACCTGACCCACCTGACCGGACCCTTCGACATCGTCGGCGACATCCACGGCTGTGCCCTCGAACTGGAGGCCCTGCTGGCCAAGTTGGGCTATCAGGACGGGGTGCACCCCGAGGGCCGTACCGCGGTCTTCGTCGGCGACCTGGTCGACCGCGGCCCGGACAGCCCGGGCGTGCTGCGCCGGGTGATGTCCATGGTCGGGTCGGGCCACGCCCTGTGCGTGCCCGGCAACCACGAGAACAAGTTCGGGCGGTACCTCAAGGGCCGCCAGGTCCAGCACACCCACGGACTCGCCGAGACCGTCGAGCAGATGGCAGGCGAGAGCGAGGAGTTCACGCAGCAGGTACGGGAGTTCATCGACGGGCTCGTCAGCCACTACGTCCTCGACGGCGGCCGGCTGGTCGTCTGCCACGCCGGGCTGCCCGAGAAGTACCACGGCCGCACCTCCGGCCGGGTCCGCTCGCACGCGCTGTACGGCGACACCACCGGCGAGACCGACGAGTACGGGCTGCCGGTGCGCTACCCGTGGGCCGAGGACTACCGGGGCCGCGCCGCCGTCGTCTACGGCCACACCCCGGTCCCGGAGGCCACCTGGCTCAACAACACCATCTGCCTGGACACCGGGGCGGTCTTCGGCGGCAAGCTGACCGCGCTGCGCTGGCCGGAGCGGGAGCTGGTCGACGTACCGGCCGAGCGGGTCTGGTACGAGCCGGCCCGGCCGCTGCGCCCCGAGGCACCCGGCGGCCAGGACGGCCGGCCGCTGGACCTCGCGGACGTGCGGGGCCGGCGCACGGTCGAGACCCGGCACCTGGGCCGGATCGCGATCCGCGAGGAGAACGCGGCGGCCGCCCTGGAGGTGATGAGCCGCTTCGCTGTCGACCCGCGTCTGCTGCCCTACCTGCCGCCGACCATGGCGCCGACGGCCACCAGCCACCTCGGCGGCTACCTGGAGCACCCGGCGGAGGCGTTCGCGCAGTACGCGCGGGACGGCGTCGCCCGGGTGGTGTGCGAGGAGAAGCACATGGGCTCGCGGGCGGTGGCGCTGGTCTGCCGGGACGCCGAGGCCGCGCACAGGCGCTTCGGTGTCCCCCACGGCCCCACCGGTTCCCTCTACACCCGCACCGGACGCCCGTTCTTCGACGACGAGACGGTGACCGAGGAGGTTCTCGGGCGGATTCGCGCGGCGGTCGACGCGGCCGGCCTCTGGGACGAACTCGCCACCGACTGGCTGCTGCTCGACGCCGAGCTGCTGCCCTGGTCGGTGAAGGCCGGCGGGCTGCTGCGCACCCAGTACGCGGCCGTGGGCGCCGCCTCCGGAGCGGCGTTCCCGAGCGCCCTGGCCGCCCTGGAGCGCACGGTGGAGCGTGGCGTCGACGTGACCGGCCTGCGCGCCCGGCAGCGTGAACGCGCCATGGCGGCAAGCGCGTTCACCGACGCGTACCGCCGTTACTGCTGGCCCACCGAAGGACTGGACGGGGTGCGCCTGGCCCCCTTCCAGCTCCTCGCGGTGCAGGGCCGCAGCCTCGCCGCGCTCCCGCACGACGAGCAATTGACCCTCCTGGACCGGCTGGTCGAGCACGACCCGAGCGGCCTGTTGCAGACCACCCGCCGGCTCCACGTCGACACCGGCGACCCGGAGTCGGTGCGGGCCGGCGTCGACTGGTGGCTGGAGATGACCGGGCGGGGCGGCGAGGGCATGGTCGTCAAACCGGTCGGGGCGGTCGTACGGGGCCCGGACGGGCGGCTGGTCCAGCCCGGCATCAAGTGCCGGGGCCGTGAGTACCTGCGGATCGTCTACGGCCCCGAGTACACCCGCCGGGAGAACCTCACCCGGCTGCGCAAGCGGTTCCTCAACCACAAGCGGTCGCTGGCGATCCGCGAGTACGCCCTGGGCCTGGAGGCCCTGGACCGCCTCGCGGACGGCGAGCCGCTGTGGCGGGTGCACGAGGCGGTGTTCGGGGTGCTCGCCCTGGAGTCGGAGCCGGTCGACCCCCGGCTGTGAGGGGGGTCAGCCGACCAGCCGGAGGCGGCGGGCGCAGGTGCCGACGCGGACCGTCTGGCCCCAGGTCAGCTCCAGGGCGTCGGTCTCGATGCCGTCGCCGAAGGCGATCAGGCGGTCCGACTCGACGGTGAGGGTCAGGGCCGCGGCGGCGGTCAGCTCGCCGGCGACCAGGGAGGTCCCGGTCGCCGGCGACGGCCAGGCCTCCCGGACGAACCACAGCAGGCGGTCCTCGGTGGGCGCGGGCAGCGCCAGCCGGGCGCCGCGCTCCTGCCACAGGGAGCGCAGCCAGCCGGTGGCCCCGGTGCCGGTGCCCACCAGCACCCCGGAGGAGGCCTGGGCCTCGACGGCACCCCCGTCGTCCTCGAGGCCCAGGCGGTATCGGGCGGTCTGATGACCGGCGGTACCGAGGTAGATCTCGTTGAGCGCCACGAGCCGCTGGGTGTCGTCGGCGACCGCCTCGACCATCGTCAGCTCGTCGGCGCCGGTGCTTCCGACGGAGGCCAGCAGTACCGGCGCCTGCTCCGCGCGGTGCCGTACCAGCACCCCCGGGTTGCGGCCGGGGTCGGCGTCGATGCCGACCACCGGCTGGCCGTCCAGGTACTTGGCCACGTTCGCGACCAGCCCGTCCTGGCCGACCACCACGACCACGTCCTCCGGGGCGAACAGGAAGCGGTCCAGATCGGACCGTTCGACCTGGGTCCGGCGCCAGGCCAGCGGGATGGCGGAGGTCACCTCGGCCAGGGCCCGGTGGGCCCGGCGGTGGCGCTCGGAGACCTCCGCGATGTCCCGGCCCCGGGAGGCCAGGAAGAAGGCGGCCTGCCCGTGCGTACCGTGCCGGGCGACCAACTCCTCGTACTCCGTGGTCCGGTGGACCAGCACGGCCCGAGGCGCAAGACTCACGACGCCACCCCCACAACCCGACAAGCCCGAACGACCGAACCCGGCAGCCGCCGGGGCCGGGTGGTCGGGGCGGGGAGCCGGTGAGCCCGGACGGCCGGAAGCGGGAGCCGGAAGGGCCGGGCGGTCGGTGCGGGGAGCTGGTGGGAGCGGGTG
>NZ_LBMU02000018.1 GCF_001005085.2 Streptomyces humi | reverse complement strand
CCCGCCCCCCGGCCCCCGAACGCACGCCCGACCACACCGCCGCCCAGCTCTACGCCGAACGCTGGATGTTCCACGGCCCGGCGTTCCAGGGCGTCACCGAACTCACCGCGATCGGCGACCGGCACGTCCGCGGGGTGATCACCGCACCCGCCGCCCCGGGCGCCCTGCTCGACAACGTCGGCCAGATCCTCGGCTACTGGATCATGGCCACCCGCACCGAACGGACCGTCGTCTTCCCGGTCCAGATGCGGCGGATGCGTTTCCACGGACCCGAGCCCGCCCCCGGCACCCGGGTCGGCTGCCTGGTACGGATCACCTCGCTCACCGACACCGTCCTCGAGGCGGACGTGGAACTCACCGTCGGCACGCGGGTGTGGGCGCGGATCGACGGCTGGCAGGACCGGCGTTTCGACAACGACCCGCAGACCCGCCCCGTCGAGCGCTTCCCCGAGCGCCACACGCTCTCCGAGGCCCGGCCGGGCGGCTGGGCCCTGGTCCACGAACGCTGGCCGGACCTGGCCTCCCGCGAGCTGATCATGCGCAACTCACTGGCGGGGGAGGAGCGTTCGCGGTACGCGGAGCACGCGCCACGCGGCCGCCGGCAGTGGCTGCTCGGCCGGATCGCCGCCAAGGACGCGGTACGGCACTGGCTGTGGCAGCACGGTGAGGGACCGGTCTTCCCCGGTGAACTCCGGGTCGACAACGACGAGTCGGGGCGGCCGTACGTGACCGGCAGGCACGGCCGCACCCTGCCCGCGCTGGACGTCTCGCTGGCCCACCGGGCCGAGGCGGCGGTGGCGATCGTACGCCCGCACCGGCCGGAGCCCGGCCCGGGCATCGACCTGGAAGAGGTCACCGAACGCGATCCGGCCGCCCTGGAGGCCGCCCTCGGCCCGGCCGAACTCCGGCTGCTGAGCTCGCTCTCCGCAAGCGACTCCCCGGCACTGTGGTTCACCCGGTTCTGGGCCGCCAAGGAGGCCGTCGCCAAGGCGGAGGGCACCGGATTCGGCGGCCGGCCACGGGACTTCACGGTGCTGGAGGCGGCCCCGGACGGCAGCCGGCTGCTGGTCTCGGGCCGGCTGGAACGCGCCTACCCGGTGCACTGCGCGCCGGTCCGCAATCCCCCCGCACTGCCGGACCGCGAGTACGTCGTGGCCTGGACGACCGGACCGGCAGCCGCAGACCCACAGGAGGACCCGCGATGAACCCCACCGAGCCCGAAGTCCGCGCCGACGAGGAGGCGGTGCTCGCCGACCTCACGCGGATGCTCCGGACCCTCCTTGAGGAGTACGGCGACGACGACGCCGAGATCGGCATGGACACCACCTTCAACCGCGACCTGGAACTGGAGTCCATCGACCTGGTCACCCTCGCCGGGCTCCTGGAGGAGCGGTACGGCAAGCGGGTCAACTTCGCCGAGTTCCTGGCCGGGATGGAGTTCGACGAGATCATCGGGCTGACCGTCGGCCGGCTCGTGGAGTACGTGGTGTGGAGTCTGAAGGCCACGGAGGCGGGCTGAACATGGCGATGGTCGAGACCGGAGACGTCCGGCTGCACGTACAGCGAATGGGCCCGGCGCAGGGCCGTACCCCGCTCGCCACCGTGGTCCTCGTCCACGGGCTGCTCACCGACAGCCTGGCCAGCTACTACTTCACGGTGGCCCCCGCCTTCGCCGCCTCCGGCCTGGACGTGGTCATGTACGACCTGCGCGGCCACGGCCGCAGCGAACGCCCGTCCGGCGGCTACACCCTGGACGACAACATCGACGACCTGGAGGCCCTGCTCGACCGGCTGTCGGTCACCGGTCCTGTGCACCTGGTCGGCAACTCCTACGGCGGCACCATCGCCTTCGGCTGGGCGGCCCGCCACCCGGAACGCGCCGCCAGCCTCACCCTCATCGAGTCCGAACCCGCCACCCCCGCCTGGGCGGAGAAACTCGGCGGCATCCTGCACCGGGTCGTCACCGAACTCGCCCACAACGAACCGGACGCGATCGCCTGGATCACCGCCAACCGCGGTCACAACACCGCCCGGCTGGCCAAGGGCGCGGCCCGGCTCGCCCGCGAGACCAGCCTCGGCCGGGACATCCCGGCCAGCCGGGTCCTCACCGAGGACCAGATCAGCGCCGTACGCTGCCCCGTCCTCGGGGTGTACGGGGGAGACTCGGACCTGGTGGACGTGGTCCCGCTGAAGGAGTCGCTGCTGGCGGACTACCGGGCGGTGGTGCTGCCGGGGCACGAGCACTCCGTGCTGGTCGAGGCGGCCGGACAGGTCGGCGGGCACATCCTGGAGCTGATCCACTCGGTCGGCGCGGAGCGGACGGCCGGGGCCCGGTGAGCGGCTTCCTGTTCGTCGTACCGCCGCTGGTCGGACACATCAACCCGGCCGTCGGCGTCGCGGCCGAACTCGGCGCCCGCGGTCACCGGGTGGCCTGGGTCTGCCCGGACACCGGGCTGGTGCGGCGGCTGGCGGGACCGGACGCCACCGTGTACCCGTGCGCGGGCGTCACCGAGGGGGAGCGGCCCCCCGACCTGCGGGGTGCGGAGGCGCTGCGCTTCCTGTGGGAGTGGTTCCTGGTGCCGCTGGCGGACGCGATGGCCCCCGGGGTCCGGGCGGCCGCCGCGGACTTCCGCCCGGACGTGGTCGTCGCCGACCAGCAGGCCTTCGCCGGTGCCCTGGCCGCCGAGCGGCTCGGGCTGCCCTGGGCGACCTCCGCGACCACCTCCGCCGAGTTCGGCGGTGCCTACGACGGCATTCCCAAGGTCGCCGCCTGGCTCCGGGACCGCCTCGCCGAACTGCGCGAGCGCATCGGGGACCCGGCCGGAACCGCCGACCCGCGCTTCTCGCCCCACCTGACGCTGGCCTTCACCACCCCCGAGCTCGCGGGCCCCACCGGCCGGCCGGCGGTCCGCCACGTCGGCCCGTCGATCTCCGCGCGACCGGCCGCCGACGGCTTCCCCTGGCAGTGGCTGGACCCCAGCCGGGACCGGGTCCTGGTCTCCCTCGGCACCGCCAACGCGGACGTGGGCGGGCGGTTCCTCGCCGAGTGCCTCAGCGCCCTGCGCGAACGGGCCGACCGGGTCCAGGCACTGGTCGCCGACCCCGGCGGCACCCTGCCCGCGGCCGCCGACGACAAGGACGTCCTGATCCTGCCCGTCCTGCCCCAGCTCCCGCTCCTGGAACGGGTCGACGCGGTCGTCTGCCACGCCGGGCACAACACCGTCTGCGAGGCGCTGTGGCACGGCGTCCCGCTGGTCGTCGCCCCCATCCGCGACGACCAGCCCGTGATCGCCGGACAGGTCGTCGACGCGGGCGCGGGCATCCGCGTGCGGTTCGGCCGGGTCACCGCCCCGAAGCTGGGCGCGGCCCTCGACACCGTCCTGCACGAACCCGCCCACCGCGCGGCGGCGGCCAGGATCCGCACCGCGTTCCGGGCCGCGGGCGGGGCGCCGGCCGCGGCGACCCACCTGGAGACACTGGCAACCGAGGAGAGCCGATGAGCAAGCCGAACGAGATCGAGGCGCTGCGCCCCGCCTACCGGCGGGACCTGGCCGAGGGCACCGACCGGTTCTTCGAACCGCCGCGCACCACCTGCCCCTGGTGCGGTTCGGACCGGCTGGCCACCCGGCTGCGCACCACCGACCTGCTCCAGCACAAGCCGGGTGCCTTCGTCCTCGACCGCTGCCAGGACTGCGCGCACACCTTCCAGAACCCCCGACTGAGCGAGAGCGGGCTGGAGTTCTACTACCGCGACTTCTACGACGGCCTCGGCGAACAGAAGATGAGCGGCACCTTCGGCGGCCGGACCAAGATGTACCGGGGCCGCGCCGAGTCCATGATCCCGCACGATCCGACGCCCAAGAACTGGCTCGACGTCGGCACCGGCCACGGCCACTTCTGCGAGGCCGCCCGCGAGGTGCTGCCCGGCACCGCCTTCGACGGCCTCGACTTCACCGACGGCGTCCACCTCGCCGCCCGCGAGGGCCGCGTCGAGCACGCCTACCGCGGTGCCTTCCCCGACCTGGCCCCCGAACTCGCCGCCCGCTACGACGTGGTCAGCATGTTCCACTACCTGGAACACAGCACCGACCCCGACCGCGAACTGCGCGCCGCCCACGAGACGGTACGCCCCGGCGGCCACCTCCTCATCGAGGTCCCCGACCCGGAGAGCCGCTACGCCCGCCTGCTCGGCCGCTGGTGGCTGCCCTGGCTCCAGCCGCAGCACCTGCACTTCGTCCCGGTCGCCAACCTCCGCGAACGCCTCACCGAACTGGGCTTCACGGTGGTCGCCGAAGAGCACGCCGAGGCCCACGACCCGGTCGACCTGCTGGCCGCCGTCTGGCTCGCCCTCGACCACACCGCCCCGCACGACGACGCCCCCTGGCTGCCCGAACCGCCCGGCGCCCTCCGCAGGACGCTCCGTGCCGCCCTGCTCATCGCGGGCATCCCGGCCCTGATCGCCGGCACCCTCCTGGACCGCTTCGCCGTACGGCCCCTCTCGCACCGCCTCCGCCTGTCCAACGCCTACCGTGTCGTCGCCCGCCGCGACTGACGGCCGGGCGACCGCTCACCGCGCCTTCGACAGCGCGTCTCACAGCGCCTTCGACAGGGCGTCTCACAGCGCCTTCGCGCGGATCATCGCCGACAGCACCAGGGCACCCGGCAGCAGCGGCAGCCAGTCGGTCAGCACGCGGTAGCCGATCACGGTCGCGGTCGCCACCGCCAACGGGGAGCCGAACGCGGCCAGGGCGAACACCAGCGCCGCGTCCACCGCGACCCCGCCGGGCACCGGTACGGCTCCGCCGGCCGTGCCCGCGGCGAGGTACGCGAGGAAGACGTCAGCCCACGACAGCCCGAGCCCCAGCGCCTCCCCGGTGCAGGCGAGGACACTCGCCTGCACCAGTGGTATCGCGGTCGCCCCGCCCCACAGGGCCAGCACCCGGCACGGTCGGGTGTGCACCGCGCGGGCATCGGTCAGGGCACACCGCACCAGCCCGGTCACCGGCCGCCGCAGCGGTCGTACGACGGCCGTCGCCACGCCCGCCAGGGTCACGACGACGGCCACCGGGACCAGCACCGTGCCGTCCGGGACCAGCTCGCCCAGCCGCCGCCACGCCGACGAGGACAGCACGAAGACCACCAGCACGACGGTCTTCGCGCCGGACTTGGCCACCGAGTACAGCGCGATCGAGGCCGTGGCCCGCTCCAGCGGGACACCCCGGGTACGCAGGAAGCGCACCGTGACGGCGTGCGCGCCGAGCCCGGCGGGCAGCGCGTGGTTGGCGGCCCCGGCGGCGAACTGCGAGGCCAGCAGCAGACCGGGCGGCAGCCGGTCGGGCACCGCGCCCTGCCGCATGCAGGCGGCCAGCACCCAGGTCAGGCAGGTGAAACCGGCACCGGCCAGCAGCCAGCCGGGTTCGGCGTGGGTGAGCCGGGTGACGCCCTCGTACAGCAGCGACTGGTTGGCCAGGCCCCAGACCGCGGCGACGAGCAGAGAGGACAGGCACACGGCGAGCCGGAGCGGCCGGCCCGCCGCCGAGGGCGTCGGCAGCGGACGCACGGGGGGTGCGTCGGAGCCGGACGACGGCAGGGAGGAGGGCAGGGACGAGGGCAGGGACGACAGTGAGGACACGGGGACGTTGTCCTTCCACAGCGGGCCCGGGGTGGGGAGCCACGGGCTGGTGGGACCGCGGGGGAGCCTTCCCGCCCTGAATGACACCCGGATGTCCGAAAACCGAAGGCCGGAGGGCGGGCCGGTGCCGCGGGCGCCGCGGTGCCCCGCCGACCCGGTAGCCTTCCTGGGGAACGAGCATGCGACAGGGGAGGAACCGGCGGTGCACGTCCAGGAATGGCTCGACTCGGTACCGGCGATCGCCGTCTACGCCATGGTGGCGCTGGTGATCGGTCTGGAGAGCCTGGGCATCCCGCTGCCGGGCGAGATCGTCCTGGTCTCCGCCGCGCTGCTGTCCTCCCAGCACTCGGGCGTCAACCCGGTCGTGCTCGGCGTGTGCGCCACCGCGGGCGCGGTGATCGGCGACTCGATCGGCTACGCGATCGGACGCAAGGGCGGCCGGCCCCTGCTGGCCTGGCTGGGGAACAAGTTCCCCAGACACTTCAGTGAGGGCCATGTCGCCACCGCCGAACGCTCCTTCGAGAAGTGGGGCATGTGGGCGGTCTTCTTCGGCCGCTTCATCGCCCTGCTGCGCATCTTCGCGGGCCCCCTGGCGGGCGTCCTCCACATGCCGTACTGGAAGTTCCTGATCGCCAACCTGCTCGGCGGCATCTGCTGGGCGGGCGGCACGACGGCGGTCGTCTACTACGTCGGCATCGTCGCGGAGGACTGGCTGAAGCGCTTCTCGTACGTGGGCCTGGCGGCGGCGGTGCTCTTCGGCCTGGCCTCGATGCTGATCGTCCGTCGCAAGGCGAAGAAGATCCAGGCCCCCGAAAAGGAAGCCGAACCTGTAGGCGCCGGTGAGTAGTCCCACCTGAGGGGCGCGAGGAACTGCGCGACCAGCCCCCACCGCGCCGCACCCGCCATACGCCCTACTCATGCACCCCGCGATGCGCCCTACTCATGCACCCCGCGATGCGCCCTACTCATGCACCCCGCGATGCGCCTGACCAAGCTCGGCGTACAGGGTCCCGTTGAGGGTGACCCCCTGCCTTTCCTCCTCGGTCAGCTCGCGCCGCACCTTGGCCGGCACCCCCGCCACCAGCGACCCCGCCGGCACCACCATCCCCTGCGGCACCAACGCCTGCGCGGCCACCAGCGACCCCGCCCCGATCACCGCCCCGTTGAGCACGGTCGCCCCCATCCCGATGAGGCAGTCGTCCTCCACGGTCGCCCCGTGCACCACGGCGTTGTGCCCGATCGACACCCGCTCCCCGACGCTCACCGGGAACCCGGGATCCGCGTGCAGCGTGGCGTTGTCCTGGACGTTCGCCTGAGCGCCCACCGTGATCTTCTCGACGTCCCCGCGGATCACCGCCCCGTACCAGACACTGGCCCCGGCCCGCAGCGTCACGTCGCCGATCACCGAGGCCGTCGGCGCCACGAACACCTCGTCCTCGATCTCCGGCTCGCGCCCGCCGATCCCCACGATCAGTGCCCTGTGCGTCATCACGGTCTCCCGTCGTCTCCGATGTCCCCGAAACCTACGCCACCGCCTGGGGCGAAGATCACAGCGGCCCGCCCTCATAAGGGCGCGCCACGCTGAGTACCGTGACCCCGTGCCGAAGCCCAAGAACACGTTCTCGTCCTGGCGCCGCCGCCTCGCCCAACGCGCAGTGCACGCCGTCTGGGCCTGGGCGCAGCGCACGGGATCCGTCACCGCCGACCACCCCGGCCGGTTCCGTTTCGGCGCCCTCGGCGAAGCCACCCGCCTGGCCTTCCCGCTCGGCACGGTCTTCGGTGAACCGTGGATCCACCTCGGCTCGCACTGCATCGTCGGCGAACAGGTCACCCTCACGGCGGGCCTGATGCCCGACCTCGACCTGGGCCCCGACCCGATCCTGCGCATCGGCGACGGCGTGGTCCTGGGCCGCGGCAGTCACGTGATCGCCGACACCACGGTCACCATCGGCAGCGACTGCTACTTCGGCCCGTACGTGTACGTCACCTCCACCAACCACTCCTACGACGATCCGCACGAGCCCATCGGCAAGCAGTGGCCCCGCATGGAGCCCGTGGAGATCGGCCCGGGCTGCTGGATCGGCACCGGCGCGGTCGTCCTGCCGGGCGCCCGGATCGGCCGGAACGTGGTGGTGGCCGCCGGCGCGGTGGTCCGGGGCACGGTGCCCGACCACGCCGTGGTGGCGGGCGCGCCGGCCCGGGTCGTACGACGCTGGACCGCCGAGGCCGGCTGGCAGCCCCCGCTGCGCACCCCCGCGCCGGTGCCGATCCCGGCGGGCACGACCCCGGAGCAGCTTCGCGCCCTGGCGGAACTGGACGCGGAGGACGTGGCCCGGCTGGCCGAACTGGAGCCCGAGGGCTGAGCCGCCGGGGCGTGGGACCGATGCCCGGATCGGTACCGCCCCGCAGTACAGTTCGGTGAACGGTCGGGTACACCTCGCGGTAGTGCATTCGGCCGGATTCTGTCATTCAGGATATTGGACCGTGATGCTCTCGACGTTGGACGGAACGTGTCGGATCTCGACCTGCTGACCCAGTCCCTGGCCCGCAACGTCAAGCACTGGCGTGCGGTGCGCGGCTTCACCCTGGACGTGCTCGCGGCCCGGGCCGGGGTCAGCCGCGGCATGCTGATCCAGATCGAGCAGGCCCGCACCAATCCGAGCATCGGCACCGTCGTCAAGATCGGTGACGCGCTCGGCGTCAGCATCACCACCCTGCTCGACTACGAGCAGGGCCCGAAGGTCCGGATCATCCCGGCCGAGAAGGCGGTACGGCTGTGGCACACCGAGGCCGGCAGCTTCAACCGCCTGCTCGCCGGCACCGAGGCGCCCGGCCCGCTGGAGATGTGGGACTGGTACCTGATGCCGGGCGAGAGCAGCCCGTCCGAACCCCACCCGACCGGCACCGTGGAGATCGTCCATGTCACCGAAGGTGAGCTGACCCTCACCGTCGACGGGGTCGACTACCGGGTGCCGACCGGCGCCAGCGCCTCCTTCGAGGCGAACAAGGCCCATGTGTACGGCAACACCGGGGACGTCCCGACGCGGATGGTCATGACGGTCTCCGTGCCGCCCGTGCCCTGAGCCCGCCGCCGGCCTGCTGTTAGCGTGCGGACATGCGCGCACCCATCGGAGACTTCGACACGGCCACCCCCGCCCCGGACTGCCTCGACGAACTGACCGCCCCGGTGGCTAACGCCGTACGTGCCTGGTCCGGTGCCGTCCCCGCCGACCAGATCCTCTACGTCGAGACCGACCCGCAGTGGGCGGACACCGCCGTCTTCGTCGAGCGCTACGGACGCGAACTGCTGGACCGGTCCGCCAACTGCGTGGTGGTGGCGGGCAGGCGCGGCGGCGAGACCACCCTGGCGGCCTGTCTGGTCCTGTCCACGACCAGGGTCGACGTCAACGGGGTCGTCCGGCGTCAACTGGGCTCCCGCAAGGCGTCGTTCGCCTCGATGGACACCGCGACCGGCGAGACCGGCATGGAGTACGGCGGCATCACCCCGATCGGACTCCCGCGTGACTGGGCCCTGTTGGTGGACCCGGCCGTCGTCGACCTGCCCTGGGTGCTGGTCGGCAGCGGCCGCCGCCGCGGCAAACTCCTGGTCCCGGGCAAGGCGTTCGCACAACTGCCGAACGCGGTGGTCCTGGACGGGCTCGGCGCCTAGGCCGGATGTCCGGCCGCCGTCAGCCACGCCCCGCCACCGGATGACCCATATCTGATCAGATGTCCCTTATGGTGACCTTCGGTGACGGGGCTCGGCGGAGGGGACGGAGTGGGGGCCATGGCGTTCGCGGAGTCGGCCCCGGTGGGCGGGCGACGGTCCTGGGCGCCCCTGCTGGCGGTGTGCGCCGGGTACTTCATGGTGATCCTGGACGTCACGGCCCTCAACGTCGCCGTCCCGGTGATCGGCCGGGAACTGACGGCCTCGCTCACCGGCATCCAGTGGATCACCGACGGGTACACGCTGGTCTTCGCCGGGTTCCTGCTGACCGGCGGCGCGCTGGGCGACCGGCTGGGCAACCGGCGGGTCTTCTGCTGGGGCGTGGCGGTGTTCACGCTGTCCTCGGCCGCCTGCGCGCTCGCCGTCGACACCCCGTTCCTGGTCGCGGCCCGGCTGGTGGAAGGGCTCGGCGCGGCGCTGATCGTGCCTGGCTCACTGGCCCTGCTCCAGCAGTCCTACCCGGCGTCGGCCGCCCGTTCGCGGGCGTTCGGACTGTGGGGTTCGATGGCGGGCGTCGCGGCCGCCGCCGGCCCGCTGCTGGGCGGGCTGCTCGTCTCCACACTGGGCTGGCGCTGGGTGTTCCTCGTCAACCTGCCCGTCGGCGTGGCCTGCCTGCTGCTCACCCTGCGGCACGTGAGCCGCTCGCCCCGCCATCCCAGCCGGGCGCTGGACTGGCCCGCGCAGTGCGCGGTGGTGGCGGCGGTGGCGCTGCTGACCGCGGCGCTCAACGAGGCCGGGCGGCGGGGCTGGTCGGATCCGGCGGTGCTCGCCGGGGTGGGCCTGGCCGCGCTGGCCGCCGTGGCGTTCGCGGTGCGCGAGCGGCTGGCCCGCTCGCCGGTCCTCCCACCGAGCCTGCTGCGCTCCCGGGCGATGAGCGGGGGAGCCGCGGTCGGCCTGCTGTTCAACTTCGGCTTCTACGGCATGGTGTTCACGGCCAGCCTGGAGTTCCAGCGGCAGCGCGGCTTCAGCGCCCTCGGCACCGGGCTGGCGCTGTTCCCGGCGGTGGCGATGACCATGTTCGCCTCCGTCCTGTCCGGCCGGCTGGCCCGCCGCACCGGGGACCGGCCGCTGGTGGTCTCCGGGATGCTCCTGGCCGGCCTGGGGCTGACCGGGTGGGCCGCGGCCGGAACCGACCCCGCCTACCCGCTGCTGGTCGCCCCGATGATGGCCGCGGGCTTCGGCACCTCCTTCGCCCTCACCGGTTCCACCGCCACCGTGATGGGTGCCGCGCCCGCGGAGTACTCGGGCGCCGCCTCCGCCCTGTTCAACACGACCCGCCAGATCGGCAGCGCCACCGGCGTGGCGCTCGGCGGCAGCCTGCTCGCCTCCGCCGCCGACTACGGTACCGGGCTGCGCGTCAGCATGGCCGTCGGCGCGCTCGCCTACCTGACCGCCGCGGCCCTCGCGTGGCTGTGCGTGCCGGCGCGGCCGGATCAGACCTGAGGCACCGCGTGGTGGTGCGCCAGCGCCAGGTGCGGGTCCGTCTCGCCCGGCGCGGGCGCCGGATCCGCGTGCACCAGGGCCGCCGTCAGCCTCGGTACGGCGTGCAGCAGCGCGTGCTCGGCCGCGACGGCGACCGCGTGCGCCTGCCGTACGGTCGCCTCGCCGTCGACCACCACCGCGACCTCGGCGCGCAGCCGGTGCCCGATCCAGCGCAGCCGCAGCTCACCCACCGACCGCACCCCCGGCACCTCGCGCAGCGCCCGCTCGGCCCGGTCCACCAGCTCCGGGTCCACGGCGTCCATCACCCGCCGGAACACCTCGCGGGCCGCGTCCCGCAGCACCAGCACGATCGCGGCGGTGATCGCCAGCCCGACCAGCGGGTCCGCGAGCTGCCAGCCCAGCGCGGAACCGGCGGCGCCCAGCAGCACGGCCAGGGAGGTGAACCCGTCGGTGCGCGCGTGCAGCCCGTCGGCGACCAGCGCGGCCGAGCCGATGTCCCGGCCCACCCGAATCCGGTACCGGGCCACCCACTCGTTCCCGGCGAACCCGGCCAGCGCGGCCACCGCGACCGCCGGCAGCTGGGCGACGGGGCGGGGATCCAGCAGCCGTTCGACCGCCGTCCACGCGGCGAAGGCGGCCGACGCGGTGATCGTCAGCACGATCGCGATGCCGGCGAGGTCCTCCGCCCGTCCGTAGCCGTAGGTGAAGCGACGGTTGGCCGTGCGCCGCCCGAGCACGAAGGCGATGCCCAGCGGTACGGCGGTCAACGCGTCGGCCGCGTTGTGCACCGTGTCCCCGAGCAGGGCCACCGAGCCGGACACGGCCACGACGACCGCCTGCGCGAGCGCCGTCACGCCGAGCACGGCCAGCGACACCCAGAGCGCCCGCATGCCCCGCGCCGAGGACTCCAGCGCGGGGTCGAGCTTGTCGGCGGTCTTGTGCGAGTGCGGCGTCAGAAGACGCCCGAGCCGCTGCCGCAGCCCGACGGGGGAGCGGTGGGAGTGCCCATGCCCCGGGCCGTGGCCGTGCGGGTGGCCATGGGTGTGGTCATGGCCATGGGTGGGGTCATGGGTGGCGATCTGGGCGGGGTCGTGCTGGTGGGTGTGGGCGGTGCCGTGGCCGTGGCCGTGGTCCTGCGGGTGCGGGTGCGGGTGCGGGTGCGGGTGCGGGTGCGGGTGCTGGTGCTGGTGCTGGTCGTCCGGGTCTGCGTGGTCGTGTGCGTGGTCGTGGTGGTGCCGGGCGCTCATACGGCTCCCCCTCTCCGGTGCGCGGTGCGTGGACAGGCGGTGCCCACGACAGCCATTATGTGCGTATGAGCGCACGCATGCACCTGTCACTTGCGCATCATGCGCATCCGCGCAGCCCCGGCGAGGAACAGTTCGCGCTCGCCGCCGAACTCCTGGCGCTGCTCGGCGACCGCACCCGGCTCACCCTGCTGCACGCCCTGACGACGGGCGAGGCCGACGTCTCCACGCTGACGGAGGTGTGCGGAGCGGCCCGGCCCGCCGTCAGCCAGCACCTGGCCCGGCTGCGGCTGGCCGGTCTGGTGGGCACGCGCAAGGAGGGGCGCCGGGTGGTGTACTCGCTGCGCCACGGTCACCTGCGGCGGCTGGTCGAGGAGGCGCTGAAGGTGGCGGACCACCGTCTCACCGAGACCGCCGCGGAGCCGCCTGGCGAAGCAGGGAGCTGAGCCTTTCCAGCCGGGCGAGGGCCTCGTCGGGATCGCTGGTGGCCGCCGCGAGCGCCGGGCCCAGCGGTGTCTCCCGTACCGCCCGCATGCGGTCGGACGGCTCGGCTGCCGGACTCAGCAGCGTACGGCGGCCGTCGCGCGGGTCGGGTTCGGCCACGGCCGCCCCCGCGCCGCGCAACCGGGCCACGCAGTTGGAGACCTGACTCCGGGCCGGCCCCGTGCGTCCGGCGATCTCGGTGACCGTGGTGCCGGGGTGGTCCCGCAGGCCGGCGGCGACGATCGGCGGCGACGACCAGGGCCGCGGCCGTCTGAGGGGAGGTCAGTAGGCCGCGGCCGAGCCGAGGTACTGCTCGGCGAAGGCCGTCGCCGCCGCGCGGGAGGTGAACAGCCGCCGCAACCGGGCCAGGCTGGTGCCGGCCGTGAAGGGGTCTCCGGAGGCGGTGCCGTGGTAGATCCCGGCCAGGAACGCGGAGAACTCCTGGTAGTCCCAGACCCGGCGCAGACAGGCGTGGGAGTAGCCGTCCAGTCCGGTGTCGTCGCCCTTGGTGACGTGCGCGACGAGGCCGTCGCCCAGCAGGAAGGCGTCGTGCAGGGCGAGGTTCATGCCCTTGGCGGCGATCGGCGCGGTCAGGTGCCCGGCGTCGCCCGCCAGGAAGAGCCGGCCGAACCTCAGGGGTTCGACCACGTAGTTGTGCATGTCGAGCACACGCTTTTCGATCAGCGGCCCCTCGTGGAGCGGCGGTGCGCCGGCCGCGCCGAGCCGCTCGCGCAGCTCGTCCCAGATCCGGTCGTGGGACCAGTTCTCCGGGTCGTCGCCCGGCGGGCACTGGAGGTAGTAGCGGGTGACCTCGGGGCTGCGGGCCATGTGCCCGGCGAAACCGTTCGGATGGACGCCGAACACCACGCAGTCCGAGGACGGCGGCGCCTCGGCGAGCAGCGCCAGCCACCCGACGCCGTGGTCCTGCCGCGCCGTCCGCACCCGGCCGTCCGGTATCGCGTCCCGGCTCACCCCGCGGGCGCCGTCGCAGCCCGCCACGAACTCGCAGCGCAGGACGTGCCGTCGACCGGTCCCGGGGTCGGTGTACGACACGGCCGGCAGGTCCGTCTCCAGGTCGTGCAGTTCGACGTCCCGCACCTCGAACCTGATGTCCCCGCCGCGCACGTCCGCGTACTCCCGTACCAGGTCGGTGACGAGCAACGGCTGCGGATAGACGTAGTGGTGAAGGCCCGTCAGCTCGGCGTAGTCGAAGCGGAAGCGCTCGTCGGCGAAGCGGAACTCGCACGCGCCGTGCACCTGGGCGCGGGCCGACAGGGCGTCGGCCAGGCCGCGCTCGCGGAGGCCGTGCACCACCCGTTCCTCGACGACGCCGGCCCTGGGCCGCGTCTCGATGAACTGCCTGCTCTCGGTCTCCAGCACCACACAGTCGACGGCGGCGGCCCGCAGGATGTTCCCGACGGTCAGTCCGGCGGGCCCGGCGCCCACGACGACGACCGTACGGCGTTCTTCTGACGGGGAGTTGGGATTCACCCCCACATTATGACGGTGTCCCGTCAGCCACGGCAGTGCCACCGTGGCTGACGGGACGCAGGGGGTGCGGACGGGTCAGTGCGCCGGGGCGTCGGTCACCACGACCTCGTCGATGCTGCGCTCGATGTCCTGGGCGGTGGAGGCGGTCGCCTTGGCCCAGTAGTAGATGACGACGGAGAACGCGGCGATGACGAGGATGTCCCACCACAGGGCGATGTGTCCCTGGCCGCCGAAGCTGCCCTGCCAGGAGATCAGGCCCATGCCGAGCAGGTAGACGGGGAGCCACTGCGCGGCCCTGAAGTCGAGCCGGGGCGCGTCCGGCAGGTTCTTGCTGACGGCGTAGTAGGCGTACCCGCCGAGCAGCAGGTAGCCCAGCACGATCGCGAGTCCGAGCCGCCACAGGATGTCCCAGCCGGACCAGTAGATGATCAGGTTGGCGACCACGAACGACAGCGGGGAGATCACCTTGCCGAAGGGCAGCCGGTACGGGCGCTCGAGATGCGGCAGCCGGTCGGTGAAGACGCCGTACGCCAGCGGCGCACCGGCGTACATCAGCACGCTCGCGGAGGTGATGAAGCCGACCAGCTGCTGCCAGCTCGGGAACGGCAGGAAGCAGATCACGCCCGTGACGAAGGACATGATCAGACCGAACCACGGCACGCCCCGGGTGTCGGTCCTGGCGAAGACCTTCGGCGCGTAGCCGTTCTTCGCCAGGCCGTAGGAGACGCGCGAGGTGGCGGTGGTGTAGATCAGGCCGGTGCCGCCGGGGGAGATGATCGCGTCGAGATACAGGATCCAGGCGAGCCAGCCGAGGCCCACCAGGCTGGCGAGTCCGGCCCATGGTCCGCTGATGCCCGTGTAGAACAGGTGGGACCAGCCGTGCGCGAAGCTGCTGTGCGGCAGCGCGGCGATGAACACGACCTGGAGCAGGACGTAGATGACGGCGCCGATCGCGACCGAGCCGAGCGTGGCGCGCGGCAGGTCCTTCTTCGGGTTGCGGCTCTCGCCGGCCAGCTGGATGGCCTGCTCGAAGCCGAGCAGCGCGAAGATGATGCCGCTGGTGCTGATCGCGGCCAGGACGCCCTTGGCGCCGAACGGGGCGAAGCCCTCGGAGTGGAAGTTGGACGGGTGGAAGTTGCCGATCGCGATGATGAAGATCGCGGCCAGCGGTACGGCGATCTTCCACCAGGTCGCGGCGCTGTTGGTGTGCGCGAGCACCCGTACGCCGAAGAAGTTGACCCCCACGAACAGGGCCATCAGCACGACCGCCACCGCCAGACCGCTGTGGGTCAGGGTCCCGTTGGTGTGCTGGAGGTGCTGGGCCCACTTCCAGTGACCGGCGTAACCGATCATGGCCTCGACCTCGATCGGCGCCACGGTCGCCGCCTGTAGCCAGGAGAACCAGCCGAAGGACATGCCGGCCAGGCCGCCGAAGGCGTAGTGCGGGTAACGGGCCGTACCGCCCGCCACCGGGAACATGCCGCCGAGCTCCGCGTGCACCAGAGCCAGCAGCACGATCGCGATCGCGCCGATCACCCACGAGATGATCGCCGCGGGGCCTGCCTCCACGACGGCCTTCTGAGCGCCGTAGAGCCAGCCGGACCCGATGATCGAGCCCACCGAGGCCCACATCAGGCCGATCAGGCCGACGTCCCGCCTCAGACCGCCGGAAGGACGAGCGTCCTCCACGGCGGGTTTCTCGACACTCACCATGTCAAGTGGCCTCTCATTTTCTCAACGCAGATTTAACGAGCAAGAGGGCACAACTTAAGGGTGAGTTCCGGAAGGGCAGAAGAGCCTTGCCAAAGATTTGACCCTCGATCTTGCCTGTCTTGGCCAAAGCTTTTGCGCAGGTGAGCGAGGGTCACAGAATGTCCGTATTCAGTTCCTAAATGTGAGAAGAAGGTAAGACAGGAAGCTCAGATCGAGCTCAAATCCCGCGTGGATCCTGGCCCAGGCGCGGTATTTCGATGGCCGGGCAGCGGTCCATGACCATCTCCAGGCCCGCGGCCCGCGTCCGCTCGTACGCCGCCTCGTCGACCACCCCGAGCTGGAACCAGACCGCCTTCGCGCCCTTCGCCACCGCCTCGTCCGCGACCTGGCCGGCCTGCTCGCTGTTGACGAAGACGTCCACCACGTCGACGTCGAAGGGGATGTCCGCGAGCGACGCGTAGCCCTGCTCGCCGTGCACCGTCTCCGCCTTCGGATGGACCGGCACGATCCGCTTGCCGAACCGTTGCAGCACCTGCGCCACCCCGTACGCCGCCCGTTCCCGGTTGGACGACAGGCCGACCACCGCCCAGGTGTCACCCGTCCCGGTCAGGATCCTGCGGACCGTCTCTGCGTCGCCGTACACCATCGGCCTCCTCGGCTGGGGGAACATCTGCCGTGGCCAACCGCCGCCGTCGGGGCCTGATTCCCCGGTCCGGAGGGGCCCGAGGTGTCGCATGTCCCGTATGTCCCGCCACGGGGACCGGAATCGGCGCAAGGTGCCTGCGTGCGGCCCTCCGCACGCCTACGCTCAGCCCGTGCTGCGCATTCTCGACGCCAAGACCGGGGAGACCGTCCCCGCCGTCCCCGCCCGCCGTGCCCTGACCCGGGTCGAGGCCCATGTCTCCGGTCACGACCTGACGGGGCTGCGGGTCCTGCTCACCACCGACCTCCTGCTGCGCGCCCTGGAGCTCGGCGGCACCCCGGTCCTGCCGCTGCTCACCGCCGACCGCCACCAGGCCGAACTGCACGCCGCCGCCACCGCCCTCGGCATCCGTCCCTTCGAGGACGGCCGTGATCTCGCCGCCGGACTCGGCGAGGCCCAGGTCGTGCACGTGACGGCGCGGGACGCGGCCGTGCCCGGCACCGGGGTGACCGTCGCCGTGGCCCCCGCCGGCGGACCGGACGCGCAGGTCCTGAACGGGCTCGCGGACCCGGCCGCGCTCCGGCTCGCCCTCCTCGACGCCCCGCGCGGCACGGCCGTCCGTCTCGCGGCCGGGGCCCTCGACGCGGCCGGGCGGCGGCTCGGGCGGCTGCGCCAGTCGGTGGCCGGATGGGCGCGCAGCCCCTCGCGGCCGGTGCCCGAGAAGGTGCGGGGGCGGCTGCGGGACGCCTGGGAGGACGACCTCGACGTGCCCGGTGTCCTCGGTGTGCTGCGCTGGATGGAGGACCAGCCCGAGATCCCGGACGGCGCCCGCTTCGAGACCTGCGCCTACGCCGACCGGCTGCTCGCCCTCGACCTCACCCGCGACCTCGGCGGGCCGGCGTGAGCGGCGGGGCCGGCGCGGGGCCGCCGCGTCGGCTGGTCGTCCTGCGGCACGCCAAGTCGGCCTGGCCCGAGGGCGTCCCCGACGAACTGCGTCCGCTGGCCGCGCGCGGCCGCCGTGACGCCCCCGCGGCCGGCCGGGCCCTCGCCGCGTCCGGCTGCCTGCCCGACCTCGCCGTCTGCTCCACCGCGGTGCGCACCCGGCAGACCTGGGAGCTGGCCGCCGGCCAGTGGGGCACCCCGCCGCCGGTCCGCTACGACAGCAGGGTGTACGCGGCCGGCGTCCCCGAGCTGATGGAGGTCGTGCGCGGGGTCCCGGCGGAGGTGGAGACGCTCCTGCTGGTGGGGCACAACCCGGGGCTGGAGGAGCTGGTCCTGGAACTCGCCGGGGACGGCCTGGACGACACCCTGGAGCAGGTCCGCGTGAAGTTCCCGACCGCGGCGATCGCGGTCCTCGCCTGGCACGGCACGGAGTGGACGGCACTGGGGCCGCGCACCGCCCTGCTGACCGAGGTGACGGTGGCCCGGGGCCGCGAGGGGTAGCCGGACCGACCGTGCCGGAGGGCCCGGGGTGACCGTGCCGGACGGCCTCGGGACGGCCGCATAGGGTGGGCGGATGCAGGACGAGTACCGCACCGTCGCCCGCGCGGGCACGCACGAGACCGAGGTCAACCGTTCCCGCTTCCTGTGCGCCCTCGCCCCGGCGGCCACCGAGCGGGAGGCCCAGGACTTCGTCGCGGCGATCCGCAAGGAGCACGCCGACGCCACCCACAACTGCTGGGCGTACGTCGTCGGCGCCGACGCCTCCGTCCAGAAGGCCAGTGACGACGGCGAACCGGGCGGCACCGCCGGGGTGCCCATGCTCCAGATGCTGCTGCGCCGCGAGATGCGCTACGTCGTCGCCGTCGTCACCCGCTACTACGGCGGCGTCAAGCTCGGCGCGGGCGGACTGATCCGGGCTTACGGCGGTGCGGTCGGCGAGGCCCTGGACACTCTCGGCACGGTCACCCGCCGCCGCTTCCGGCTGGCCACCGTGACCGTCGACCACCAGCGGGCCGGCAAGGTCCAGAACGACCTGCGGGCCACCGGCCGCGAGGTCCGCGACGTGCGCTACGGGGAGGCCGTCACCATCGAGATCGGCCTCCCCGACGCCGACGTGGACATCTTCCGCGCCTGGCTCGCCGACGCCACGGCGGGCACGGCGAGCCTGGAACTGGGCGGGGAGGCCTACGGGGACGCGTGACGGTGAGCCGTCCGCCTCACTGCCTGCGGGCGGTGACCCGCTGGCGGACCACGGCGAGGACGACCACGCCCAGGGCCACCAGGGTGGACAGGATCACCTGGTCGCGGCCGCCGCCGTCACTGGTGTCGGTGAGCATGTAGCCCAGCACGAAGGTGATCAGGGCGATGGTGGCCCAGGTCAGGTACGGGTAGAGCCACATCCGCACCACGAGCTTCTCCGGCGACTCGGCCTGGATGATCTTCCGCATGCGGAGCTGGGAGAAGCAGATGACCAGCCACACGAACAGGGCGATCGCACCGGAGGAGTTCAGCAGGAACTGGAAGACCGTGTCCGGCCAGAGGTAGTTGAAGGCGACGGCCACGAAGCCGAAGACCACCGAGGCCAGGATCGCGCTGCGCGGCACCCCGCGGTTCGTGGTGCGGGCGAAGGACGCCGGGGCGTCGTTGCGTCCGCCGAGCGAGAAGGCCATGCGGGAGGCCGTGTACAGACCGGAGTTGAGACAGGACAGCACCGAGGTCAGCACGATGGCGTTCATGATCTGCGCGGCGTGCGGGATGCCGATCGAGCTGAGCGCGGCGACGTACGAGCCGTCCTTGAGGATCGCCGGGTCGTCCCAGCGCAGCAGCGACACCACGATCAGGATCGAGCCGAGGTAGAAGACGGCGATCCGCCAGATCACGCTGTTGGTGGCCTTGGTGACGGCCCCGCGCGGGTCCGCCGACTCGCCGGCCGCGAGGGTGACGATCTCACTGCCCATGAACGAGAAGACCACCATCAGGACGCCGGTGAGGATCGCGCCGGGTCCGTGCGGCAGGAAGCCGCCGTGCGCGGTCAGGTTCGAGAAGCCCGAGGCCGGGTGGTCGGAGCCGGGCAGCAGCCCGAACAGGGCCAGACCGCCGACGACGATGAACGCGGCGATGGCGACGACCTTGATGCCGGCGAACCAGAACTCGAACTCGCCGTACGAGCTGACCGAGGCGAGGTTGCTGGCGGTCAGCACCAGCATCACGATCAGCGCCCAGCCCCACTGCGGGACGGCCGGTATCCACCCGGCGAGGATCTTGGCCCCGGCGGTCGCCTCGACGGCGAGCACCACGACCCAGAAGAACCAGTACAGCCAGCCGATCGTGAAGCCGGCCCAGCGGCCCAGCGCGCGGTCGGCGTAGGCGGAGAACGAGCCGGAGGTGGGGTTGGCCGCGGCCATCTCGCCCAGCATCCGCATCACCAGGACGACGAGCACACCGACCAGCGCGTACGAGACGAGGATGCCCGGGCCTGCGGCGGCGATGCCGGAGCCCGAGCCGACGAACAGGCCGGCGCCGATCACACCGCCGATGGCGATCATCGACAGGTGCCGGCTCTTGAGCCCGGCCTTGAGGCCGGGCTCGGTCGGCGGGCTTTCGGGGAGCGTTGTGGTCATCTCGACATCCAGGGGGGGAGGGGACGGAGGGGACGAGCGGCACGAAAATTAGTTCAGTACGATCCAAAAAAACAGTCTTGTTTAAATGTTCACCCTGCTCTATTTTTCGCTTCAGCGTCGGGCCGTGTCGGCAGGGGCGCCGTTAGGGTGGCGTCGTGGTGAATACAGGGGGCAAGTTCGGCCCCTACAGCGGGCCGGGCCCGGTACGGCCCGGAGCGGAGCTCGTCCGCTCCCGGATCGCCCTGCGGGTGCGCCTGAAGTCCGAGGCGCCGGGGGACCGGCTGCCGGACGCCGGGGTCCTGGCCGAGGAACTCGGCATCGGTGAGATCACCGTGCGCCGCGCCCTGGAGGGCATGTGCCAGGACGGCCTCCTGGACCGCCGCAGGGGCCGCTCGGGGGGCACCTTCGTGGCGCGCGAGTGGGACGCGGTCCTCGCCGTGCTGCACGATCCCGCGGAGGCGGCCGCGCTGGACTCCTTCCACCTGCTCCTGGAGTGCGGCCTGGTCTCCCACGCGGCCGGCGAGATCCCGGACGGCGTCCTGGACGGGCTGCGCACGCTCGTCGACGACATGGACCGCGCCGACGCACCGGACCGGCTGCCGGAACTGGAGGCCCGCTTCCACCTCGAACTGGCGCGGACGCTCGGCGGGCCCGGGATCCGGGAGTTCGCCGCCGACCTGCTCGGCCGGCAGTGCCTGCTGCTGCCGGCCCCGGAACCCGAGGTGGTCCGCGCGCGCAACCGCCACCACGCCGATCTCCTCAAGGAACTCGTCCGCGGCGACATGGCCCTGGCGGTGGCCGCGGTGAAGGCACACCGGCACGCCGGGCCCGGCGCCGTCTGACCCCCGCCGGTCCCCGCCCGGCCCCGCAACCGCAACCGCAACCGCAACCGCTCGCACACCGTCCCCGAAGGAGCTGGCGCCATGCCCGATCCCGCATCCGCCGTCGGCCCCCCGCCGGCATCGGGCCCACCGGGCCGCGCCACCCCCCAGCGACTGCGCGGCGGAGTCCTCGGCATGGCCGACATCGCCGCCGCCACCATGGCCAACGTCGGCCCGGCCATGAGCTTCTTCTTCGGCTTCGCCTTCCTGGCCACGACCGCGGGCGTCGCCTCGCCGCTGACCATCGTCGCCGCCGGCGTCGCCGTGGCCCTGCTCGGCAACACCCTGGCCGAGTTCTCCCGGGCCCACCCCTCGGCCGGCAGCTTCATCACCTTCGTCGGCCGGACCTTCGGGCCGGTCAGCGCCGTGACCACGGCCCTGCTGGCGGGCCTCGGCTACATCGTCGCGATGGCGTCCGTCATCGCGATCTCCGGCGGGTTCGTGCAGATCACCCTGCACCACTACACCGGCCTCGAGATCCCCTGGATCATCTGGACCCTGCTGCTGACCGGGCTCGCGATGCTGCTCATGCTGCGCGGGATCGAGGTCTCCACCAAGTGGGCCGGATACTTCTTCGCCGTGGAGATGCTGGTCCTGGTCGTCGTCTCGGTCGCGGCGATCGCCGGACACCACGGATCGCTGTCCGCCGCCCCGTTCCTGCCCGGCCACATCACCCACGGCCTCGACGGCCTCGCGGCGGGCTTCCCGATCGCCGTGTTCCTCTTCGTCGGCTGGGAGAACTCCGCCGCGCTCGCCGAGGAGACGGAGAACCCGCGCCGCAACGTGGGCCGCGCGGTGTTCTCCTCCATCGCCATCATGACCGTCAGCTACATCCTGTTCGCCTACGCCACCGTGACCGGCTTCGGCTACGACGTGCGGCGGCTCGGCGGCTCGCCCATCCCGTTCATCGACGTCGCCCAGGACACCCTCGGCGCACTGGCCGCCCTCGCCTACGTCGGCGGCCTCACCTCGACCCTCGGCGTACTGATCGCGGGCATCAACTCCCAGGCCCGGCTGATCTTCAACGCGGGCCGGGAAG
The DNA here is from genome assembly GCF_001005085.2 of Streptomyces humi. Taxonomy (GTDB): domain Bacteria; phylum Actinomycetota; class Actinomycetes; order Streptomycetales; family Streptomycetaceae; genus Streptomyces; species Streptomyces humi. Next base: position 18,728 of record NZ_LBMU02000018.1, on the reverse strand, counting down.
GGCTCCTGCCGTCCTTCTTCGGCTACGTCCACCCCACGCGTCGGACGCCCGACAACGCGATCGTCACCTTCACGGTCACCGCACTGCTGATCATCGGCGGCTGGGGACTCGGCCACGTCCTGGGCGGCGGCCCGATGGACCCCGTGGTCTTCTTCACCGAGTCCTCCAGCCTGGGCGCCATCCTGATCCTGCTGGTCTACCTGGCCTCCAACATCGCCCTGCCGCTGTACTACCGCCGCTACCGCCCGCAGGAGTTCCGCCCCCTGCGCCACCTCGTCCTCCCGGCGACCGGCGCCCTGGCCATCCTCGTCCCCCTCTACTACCTCGCCAAACCCGGCCAGCCGGCCCCGTACAGCTGGTTCCCGTACGCGGCCCTGGCCGCCCTGCTCGCCGCCGTCGGCTACGCCACGCTCCTCGTCCGCCGTGACCCGCACCTCGCCGAACGCGTGGGCTCGGTCGTCGCCGACGCGGAGTGAGCACGCCGCCGTCCGGTCAGGCCGAGAGCAGGGATTCGTCCTCCGTGCGGGCACCGGGCAGCCGGTGCCGGGCTGCGACGAGAGCCGCGTCGATGTCACTGGTGCCGGTGGCCACGCACAGCGTGTAGGCGATGTCGGCCATCCGGTTGCGGACCTCTTCGGACCCGTCGTCGGCGTTCAGGACCCGCAGCGTCTCGTACTGCTCGATCAGGTTCATCAGCACGGCGGGGTGGGCCATGAGCATCGCAAGCCTCCTGCGTCATCACGTGTCACGTGGGTCGTACACCGCCCCGTGTGCCCCGGCGCCTGCCGTTCACTCCCCCTGGGAACGGAGCCCCGGCCGGCCGTCCGGGCGGCCGAGGCCGGGCAGCACCTCGTCGAAGAGGTCGAGCCGGGCGGTGATGCGCTTGCCGACCGGCTCCCGGCGCGCCTCGAAGCCCCGCACCACCGCCAGCACGATCTCCAGACCGTGCTGGCCGACCCGTCCGGTGTCGGCGGCACGGGCCAGCGGCAGCGTCGGATCGCTGTCCCACACCTCGATCTCCAGCGCGCCGTCGGCGATGCCCAGCCGCAGCAGCACCGGACCGGGCGCGTACTTGAGGGCGTTGGTGACCAGCTCGCTGACCACCAGTTGCGCCAGGTCCACGGCGCGGGCCGGCACCGGCACTCCGTGCGCGGACCGGGCCTGCGCCAGGAACTCGGACGTCCGGTGGCGGGCGCCGGCGATGCAGCCGTCCGCTCCGTCCAGCGCGAAGGTGACATCGTCAGGTGTGGCTTGCGGCATCCGGGAACACTCCTCGAACAGGACAGGCTCCCTGCCGGCGTTCTGCAATACCCCGTTCATGGGCGCGCGTTTACCCGGTGATGCGCGGCACTACTCCCGGTCGGCGAGAAAACCGGGCCGTCTCGCGCATCACATTCGGCTTCGCGGGGCAGCGTTGGCTACGGAGAAACCCAGCCGGACCGAGGATGTGCAGGTCGCAGGTGACAGACAACCAGGAAGCAACGAGTCGGGGCCGGCTGTCCGTGACCCGCGCCGACACCGACGGCATCACCGTGCTCACCCTCAGCGGTGAGGTCGACTACGAGAGCGCGGGCGCCCTGGCCGGGGCGATGCCCCCGGCCGACCCCAGCGCCGGGGTGCGGATCGTCATCGATCTGAGCAGCGTCACGTTCATGGACTCCAGCGGGATCAACACCCTGGTCACCGCCTACCAGACGACCCGGGCCGCCGAGGGCTGGCTGCGCATCGCCGGGGCCCGGGGCCCCGCGCTGCGCATCGTGCAGATGGTGGGACTCGACGCCCTCGTCAGCTGTCACCCGACCGTCGAGGACGCCGTCACGGCGTGACGAGCGCGTCCGGGAAATCGGTCCGGGTACCCCGCTCCGGTGCCCCCATGCCGACTTGCTCACCCTCTTTTTCCGGCCGGTCGTGATGCTCCCGCGGGCTTTGGCCGCGGACTGTTCCTTGCGTTAATCTGCGACCGCTTTCCCATCGGCCGGAGCCGTCGAACACGGAATCTCCGCTGGTGGGGTGGGGCTTGCGGCCCTGGTGTGGTTCCGAGTCCTCGGGGTGGGGACTCCTGGGGAGTGGAACGAGGGTGTGCATGAGCGGCACGAAGGCGGGCGCCCAGGAACAGGGTCCTGGCGAGCAGGAGCTGCGGCAGCTGTTGGCCGGGCTGACGGCCGTACGCGACGGTGACTTCGGCACCCGCCTGCCGGCCGACGGCCAGGGGCTGCTGGGTGACATCGCCACGGTCTTCAACGGCATGGTCGACCAGCTGTCCGTCTTCACGTCGGAAGTGACCCGGGTGGCCCGCGAGGTGGGCACCGAGGGCACGCTGGGCGGCCAGGCGGAGGTGCCCGGGGTCTCCGGCACCTGGGCCGATCTGACCGACTCGGTCAACGCCATGGCGGGCAACCTGACCACCCAGGTCCGCGACATCGCCCAGGTCGCGACCGCGGTGGCCAGGGGCGATCTCTCGCAGAAGATCGACGTGCCGGCCCGCGGCGAGATCCTTCAGCTGAAGGAGACCGTCAACACGATGGTCGACCAGCTGTCCGCGTTCGCCGACGAGGTCACCCGGGTCGCCCGCGAGGTGGGCAGCGAGGGACGGCTCGGCGGCCAGGCACAGGTGCCCGGCGTCGGCGGGGTCTGGCGCGACCTGACCGATTCGGTCAATTTCATGGCGGGAAACCTCACCTCCCAGGTCCGCAACGTGGCCCAGGTGACGACCGCCGTGGCGCAGGGCGACCTGTCGCAGAAGATCACGGTGGACGCGCGGGGCGAGATCCTGGAGCTGAAGAACACCATCAACACGATGGTGGACCAGTTGTCGGCGTTCGCCGACGAGGTCACCCGCGTCGCCCGCGAGGTCGGCACCGAGGGGCGCCTCGGGGGCCAGGCCGACGTCAAGGGCGTCAAGGGCACCTGGCGCGACCTCACCGACTCCGTCAACTTCATGGCGGGCAACCTCACCGCGCAGGTCCGCAACGTCGCCCAGGTGGCGACCGCGGTGGCGCAGGGCGACCTGTCGCAGAAGATCACGGTGGACGCGCGGGGCGAGATCCTGGAGCTGAAGAACACCATCAACACGATGGTGGACCAGTTGTCGGCGTTCGCCGACGAGGTCACCCGCGTCGCCCGCGAGGTCGGCACCGAGGGCAACCTCGGCGGCCAGGCCATCGCCCGGGGCGTGTCGGGAACCTGGAAGGACCTCACGGACAACGTCAACGTGATGGCGTCCAACCTGACCGGTCAGGTCCGCTCCATCGCCCAGGTCGCCACGGCCGTCGCCCGCGGCGACCTGTCGCAGAAGATCACGGTCGAGGCCAAGGGCGAGGTCGCCGCGCTCGCGGACGTCATCAACACCATGGTCGACACCCTGTCCGCGTTCGCCGACGAGGTCACCCGGGTCGCCCGCGAGGTCGGCACCGAAGGACGCCTCGGCGGCCAGGCACACGTGCCGAACGTGGCGGGGACCTGGAAGGACCTGACGGACAACGTCAACTCCATGGCCAACAACCTCACCGGGCAGGTCCGCAACATCGCCCTGGTGACGACCGCGGTGGCCAACGGCGACCTGTCGAAGAAGATCGACGTCGACGCCCGCGGCGAGATCCTTGAGCTCAAGACCACCATCAACACGATGGTCGACCAGCTGTCCTGGTTCGCCGCCGAGGTCACCCGGGTCGCCCGTGAGGTGGGCAGCGAGGGCCGGCTCGGCGGGCAGGCCGAGGTGGAGGGCGTCGACGGCACCTGGAAGCGGCTGACGGAGAACGTCAACGAGCTCGCCGGGAACCTCACCCGGCAGGTCCGTGCGATCGCCGAGGTGGCCAGCGCCGTCGCCGAGGGCGACCTGACCCGCTCGATCACCGTGGAGGCCTCCGGCGAGGTCGCCGAGCTGAAGGACAACATCAACTCCATGGTGGGGTCGCTGCGCGAGACCACCCGGGCCAACCAGGAACAGGACTGGCTCAAGACCAACCTCGCCCGTATCTCCGGCCTGATGCAGGGCCACCGCGACCTGCCCGTCGTGGCCGAGCTGATCATGGACGAGCTCACCCCGCTGGCGGCGGCCCAGTACGGCGCGTTCTACCTCGCGGAGGACACCGCGCGCGGTCACGAACTGCGGCTGGTCGGGTCGTACGGCTACCCGGACGACGCGGACCGGCCCTCCCGGATCCCGGTCGGACGCTCCCTCGTCGGGCAGGTCGCGCGCAACCGGCGGCCCATCACCGTGGAGGACCTGCCCGACGGGTACGTGACCGTCTCCTCCGGCCTCGGACAGGCCGTGCCCAGGGCCCTGGTGGTGCTGCCCATCGTGGTCGAGGAGCAGGTGCTCGGCGTCATCGAACTGGCTTCGCTGACCGGCTTCACCCAGATCCACCAGGACTTCCTGAGCCAGCTGATGCCGACCATCGGCGTCAACCTCAACACCATCGTGGCCAACGCCCGCACCGACGAACTCCTCGAGGAGTCCCAGCGGCTGACCTCCGAACTCCAGGCCAGGTCCGAGGAGTTGCAGGTACAGCAGGACGAACTGCAACGCTCAAACGCGGAGCTGGAGGAGAAGGCCTCACTGCTGGCCTCGCAGAACCGCGACATCGAGGCGAAGAACCTCCAGATCGAGCAGGCCAGGCAGGAACTGGAGACCCGCGCACAGCAGTTGGCGCTGGCCTCCAAGTACAAGTCGGAGTTCCTGGCCAACATGAGCCACGAGCTGCGCACGCCGCTCAACAGCCTGCTGATCCTGGCCCAGTTGCTCGCGCAGAACCCCTCGCGAAACCTCACCCCGAAGCAGGTCGAGTACGCGGGCATCATCCACTCGGCGGGCTCGGACCTGCTCCAGCTGATCAACGACATCCTCGACCTGTCCAAGGTCGAGGCGGGCAAGATGGACGTCGCGCCCGAACGGGTCCCGCTGCGCCAGCTGCTGGAGTACGTCGAGGCCACGTTCCGGCCGATGACCACCCAGAAGAGCCTGGAGTTCAGGGTGGCCACCGCCGCGGGCACGCCGGCCGACCTGCTCACCGACGACTCCCGGCTGCGCCAGATCCTGCGCAACCTGCTCTCCAACGCGGTCAAGTTCACCGAGGAGGGCGGTGTCCAGCTGCTGATCGAACCGGCCGCCGACCGGGAGGTCCCGCCGGGGGTCCTGCGCGGCGGACCGGTGGTGGCCTTCCGGGTCGTCGACACCGGCATCGGCATCCCGCACCAGCAGCTGGAGACGATCTTCGGCGCGTTCCAGCAGGCCGACGGCACCACCAGCCGCAAGTACGGGGGCACCGGCCTGGGCCTGTCCATCACGCGGGAGATCGCCCATCTGCTCGGCGGCGCCGTGACCGTCGACAGCACCCCCGGACAGGGCAGCACCTTCACGCTGTACCTGCCCGTCGCACGCGCGGACTTCGAGGAACTGCTGGAGAACGGCGCCCGGCCGGCGGAGCAGCCGCAGACGGCCCTCACCTCCGGCGACGCCCCGGAACCCCTCGAACTGCCCGCCCCCGCCCCCGCACCGGCGTCCGAGCACCGCAGGCGACGGCTGCTGGTGATCGAGGAGCGGCCGCGCGGCCTGCTCACCCTGGTCGCCGAGCGGGCGGTCGGAGACCTCGCGCAGGAACCCGGTGACCCGCACGGAGCGATCGACCTCATCACCGCCGTCGGCGCCCAGGAGGCCGCGAGCACGCTCGCCGCCGAGCCCTGCCACTGCGTGGTGCTGGAACTGGGCATGCCCGGCAAGGAGGGCGCGGACTTCCTGGAGGCCATGCGCGGCGACTCCGCGCTGGCCAGCGTGCCCGTCCTGATCCACACCGGGCACCGGATGGAACTGGCGCAGGAGCAGGCGCTGCGCGCCCTCGCCGGGGGCCGGCAGCTGGACTTCCTGTCCAGCCTCGACGAACTGCGTGAGCGCATCACCCTGCACCTGTCCGCCGAACAGCCCGGCGACGTGCTGTCCCTGGTCCGCGCGGAGGAGCCGCACCGGCCGGCCGCGCAGATCGTGGACGACGCCTTCCTCGGCCGGACGGTCCTGGTGGTCGACGATGACGCGCGCAACCTCTTCGCCCTCAGCGGGGTGCTGGAACTGCACGGCTTCCAGGTCCTGCACGCCGACAACGGCCGCAAGGGCATCGAGATGCTGCTCGCCCACCCCGACATCTGCCTGGTCCTGATGGACGTGATGATGCCGGAGATGGACGGCTACGCCGCCACCGCGGAGATCCGGACCATGGACCAGTACGCGGAGCTGCCCATCATCGCCGTCACCGCGAAGGCGATGCCGGGCGACCAGGAGAAGAGCCTCGCGTCCGGCGCCAACGACTACGTCACCAAACCCGTCGACACCGGCGATCTCATCGCCCGGGTCCGACGATGGCTGTCCGTGTGAGCGGAGCCCCGAGCCACCGCGTCCACCAGCAGCCCGCGTGACGTACGCACCAGCGGAGGAACAGACACACCGTGAGCGATCTCCGTCAACCGCCCGAACCCCGGAACCCCGGCACCCCGGCGGGCGACCGTCCCACGACGGGAGCCCCCGCCCCGGCGGACGCTCACCCCTCCGCGGACCCGGCCGGCCCGAGGACCGGCCTGGTACCGGCGAACGGGGAGGACCCCGCGTCGGCCGGGGGTCCGGGCTCGCCGGACGGTCTCGCTCCGGCTGCGGGTCCGGCCTCGGCGGACGTTCTCGCCCCGGCGGACGATGAGCCGTCCGTCGCCGTCGGCGGTGCCGGCGAGGTCCGGGTCGCCGGACCGGACGGGGGCGGGGAGCGGTCGCCCGTCGGCCGGCTTGCGGCGACCGTGGAGCGGCTGCGGCGTGAGGTGCGGGCCGCGCACGTCGAGGCGGACGGCCGTGCGCTGATCGAGATGGCCAAGGGCATCCTCGTGGAACGGCTCGGGTGCGGCCCGGCGCAGGCCGCCCGGCAGCTGGCCGAACTCGCCGGGCAGGCCGGGGTGACCCCCCTGGAGTTCGCCGTCGACGTCATCAACCAGGCCGCACGGGACCGGCTCTCGGAGGTCGCCGCCGACTTCCTCACGGTCACCGCGGCCCCCACCGAGACCTCCGGCGCGGCGAGCGTACGGCTGCGGGCCGCCGAGAGCGGCGCGCTGGCCGCCCACGACACCCAGGCCGTGGCCGACGCCCTGCTGGAACACGCCCTGGCCCCGCTGGGCGCCGAGGCCGTCGCGATCTGGGCCCTGGGCACCGACGGCTCGCTCACCCTGGCGGGCCACGCCGGGTTCTCCGCCGCCGAGGCCGGCCGCTGGCGGCACGTCCCGCCCGGCGTGGCGACCGTGGCCCGCCGGGGCCTGACCGAGCGCGAGGGCCACTGGATCCACAGCCTGGCCGAGACCGGGCTGCCCTCCATCGGCCAGCACCAGAACCCCGACGGCGGCCGGGCCGCCGTACCGGCCGGGACCGGCGGTCGTATCCACGGCGTGCTGGAGATCGCCTGGCCGGCCCCGCTGCACACCCCCGCCCCGCCGATCGTCCGGCAGGTCGAGGCGCTGGCCGACCTGTGCGGACACACCCTGGAGACGTCCGCCCCGGGCCACCTCGACGGCGACGCCGGTCCGCGCGCGACGCCGGACGTCACCGAACTGATGGACCTCGCCGAGGGACTGCACGACCCGGCCCTGGTGCTGGTGCCGCACCTGGACGCCGACGGCAACCTCGTCGACTTCCGGATCCACCACGTGAACAGCCGTTTCCTGGACCCCGCCGGCCGGCCCCGGAGCGTCATCAACGACGCCCTGCTCCTGGAGGCCTACCCGATGGTCGCCGGCCACAGCGAGCTCTTCGACCGGATCGAGCGGGTCTTCGCCACCGGCGAGCCCTACCGCGCCCACCGCATGCGCCTCACCGCCCTGGTCGACGACGTCCCGCTGTCCGCGGTCGCCGACTTCAACATCAGCCGGCACGGCGGCAGCGTCCTGCTCATCTGGCGCATCGAGGACGAGACCGCCCGGCTGGCCAGTCTGCTCAAGCACGCCCAGCGGCTGGGCCGGATCGGCGGCTTCGAGGAGAACCTGCTCACCGGCGAGATCACCTGGAACGGCCAGCTCTTCGACCTCTACGGCCGGCCCTCCTCCGCCGCCCCCGTGCCGCTGGAGGACCTGACCGCCCACGCCCACCCCGACGACGCCGTCGCCATCGGCCGGTTCCTGCGCACCCTGCTGCACAGCCGCCGCCCCGCGTCCACCTCGTTCCGCCTCCAGCGGCCCGACGGGGTCACCCGCCACATCCGGGTGGTCGCCGAACCGGTCCTCGACTCCGGCGGCGAGCCGTACGTCGTACGCGGCGCCTACCAGGACATCTCCGCCCACCACTGGACCGAGGTGGCCCTGGCCGCCACCCGCGACCAGCTGGCCCACACCGAGCAGCAGGCCAGCGAACGCAACCGGCTCACCCTCCAGCTCCAGCACGCCATCATGCCGCCCGCGCAGGCCCCGCTGGCGGTCCCCGGCCTGGACCTGGCGGTGCGCTACCGGCCCGCGGAGACCCAGAACCTGGTCGGCGGCGACTGGTACGACGCGGTCGTGCTGCCGTCCCGGATGGTGCTGCTGTGCGTCGGCGACGTCGCCGGACACGGCATCGAGGCCGCCACCAGCATGGTCGTCCTGCGCAACGCCCTGCGCGGCCTCGCCGTGACCGGCGCGGGCCCGGCACAGCTGCTGTCCTGGCTGAACATGGTGACGCACCACCTGACCGGCTCCGTCACCGCCACCGCCGTATGCGGTCTGTACGACCCCGACCGCCACACCCTGCGCTGGGCCCGGGCCGGCCATCTGCCGCCCGTCCTGGTCCGCGGCGCCGAGGCGGAACCGCTGCCGCTCGTCCAGGGCCTGCTGCTGGGCGCCGTGCCCGAGGCCGCCTACCAGGAGCACGAGGTGCAGCTCGCCGTCGACGACACCCTGCTGATGTACACGGACGGCCTGATCGAACGCCGTGACAGGTCCGTGGAGGAGTCCCTGGCACAGCTGCTCACCGCCGCTCGCACCATTCCCCGGACCCTCGAACAACGGCTGGACCGCCTGCTGACCCACAGCAGGTCCGACACCGACGACGACACCTGCATCGTCGGCATCCGCGTGGTGCCCTGACCCGGGTCCGCACGGCGCGTCTACCTGCCTGCTCCGGGGGTACCCGCACCACCGGAGGTGGGCGATGTTCGAAGCAGGAGACATCCGGGAATGGCGCGGCCACGACGTCGTGGACCCCGCCGGTCACAAGATCGGCGTCCTCGAGGCGGTCTACGTCGACACCGCGACCGACGAACCCCTCTACGCCACCGTCACCGTCGGGCTGCCCACCCGCCGCCGGCTGGCGTTCGTCCCCCTGGTGAAGGCCACCGTGGGTCCCGGCTACCTGAAGGTCGCCTACGACCGGGGAGTGGTCAAGAAGGCCCCCGCGATCGACACGGACGGCGAGCTCCCGGCGGTCCGGGAACCGTCGGTCTTCGCGCACTACGAGCTCGACTACACCCCCGGCGCCGGCGGCGAGCGGCGACTCGCCCGGCGCTGACCGGACCGATGCGACAGGAGATCCGATGTCCCTCTTCCTGCTCCTGATCCTCGTGGCCCTGATCCTGGGCATCGTCGGCTTCACCGCCCACGGACTGTTCTACCTGTTCGTCATCGGCGCCGTCGTCCTGGTCGCCGACCTGGTCTACGGCGTGCTGCGCCTGCGCCACGGCGGACGGCACCACCGCATCGTCCGCTGACCCTGCCGGGGGCGTATCTCTGGCGGCGCGCCGCCGTATCGCTCAGCGTGGGAGTGAGGGGGCTGGCCGGGCGGCGCGCGCGCCGTGGGAGAGGTGGGTCCGATGGACAGGGAAGTCGCCGCGCCGAGGGTCGTGGTCGGTGTCGACGGGTCGGCGTCCTCGTACGGGGCGCTGCGCTGGGCGGTGCGCTACGCCGGCCTGGTCGGCGGCGCGGTCGAGGCGGTGACCGTGTGGGAGCTCCCGGGGCTGTACGGCTGGTCGGGGCCCGCGGTGGACATGGACGTCGACCAGGAGGAGGCCCGGGACCGGATGCGGCAGGAGCTGACGGAGGTGCTCGGCGCCCAGGGAGCCGAGTCCGTCACCACGCATCTGGTGCACGGCAACGCCGCGGACGTGCTGTTGCGGGCCGCCGAGGGAGCCGAGGTGCTGGTCGTCGGCAGCCGGGGCCGCGGCGGGTTCGCCCGCGCCCTGCTGGGTTCCGTGAGCACGCACGTGACGCAGCACGCCGACTGCCCCGTGGTGATCGTCCGCTCCGAGAAGCAGTGACCCCCTCCGGACGCCGTGGCCGGTCAGTTCCGCCCCGCCACCCACTCGTGGTAGGCGGCCACCGCCGTCGGCAGGGTGGGGAACACGCGGTCGGGGCCCACCGTGTCGGTGAGGCCGTAGGCCCGCAGGTCGTCGAGGAGGTCCTGTTTGACCCGGGCCAGGGCGAACACCACGCCCCGGTCGGCCAGTGCACGGCGGAGCTCGTCGACCGCGTCGAGGGCGGTGATGTCGACCTCCACATTGGCCTCGGTGTTGAGCACGAACCAGCGGACGGGCTCGGTCTGGTCGTCGACGGCGGCCAGTGCCCGGCGCCGGAAGTTCTCCGCGTTGGCGAAGAACAGGGGCGAGTCGTAGCGGTAGACGAGGAGGCCGGGGACGGTGCGGGCGGTGGGGTAGTCGTCGATGTCGTGCATGCCGGCCAGGCCGGGGACCAGCCCCTCGACCGCGTCGTGCGGGCGGGCCACCCGGGTGAGGAGCTCCGCGACGGAGAGGCCGACGGCGACCAGCACCCCGTAGAGGATGTCCAGGGCGAGGACCCCGGCCAGGCAGCCGAGCGCCAGCAGCAGTTCGCGGCGGCGGAAGGCGGCCAGCCGGCGGAAGCCGGCCAGGTCGATCATGCGCAGCGCCGCGTAGACGACGAGGGCGCCGAGGACCGCGGACGGCGTGCGCGTCAGCAGCGGGCTGAGCAGCAGCAGGACCGCGAGCACGAACGCCCCGGCGACCAGCGAGTACAGCTGGCTGCGGGCGCCCGCCGAGGTGGCGAGGGCGGTGCGGCTGGCGCTGCTGCTCACCGGGAACCCGTGCACGGCGCTCGCGCCGAGATTGGCCGCGCCCAGGGCCAGGAACTCCTGGTCGGCGTCCAGGCCGGGGCCCTCCTCGTCCGGGCCCGCCCCGGTGAAGGCGCGCGCGGTGAGGATGAAGTCCGTGTAGGCGACCAGGAGGACGCCCAGCGCGGGCAGCACCAGGCGGGGGATCTCGCCGAGGTCCGGTGCGGAGAGACCGGGCAGGCCCGAGGGGACGGTTCCGATGACCTTGATGCCGTAGCGGTCGTCGAGACCGAACGCGACCACCGCCGCCGTGCCCAGGGCGACCACCAGCAGCGGGCCGGGAAGGGCCCGGAAGTACCGGGCCACGAGCAGGAGGACGGTCAGGGCCAGCGCGGCGAGGACGACGGTGGGCGGATGCGCGTCCGCCAGGTGCGTCAGGAAGGACCACAGTTGCGGGAAGAACTCGGTTCCGGTCGTCGGGACCCCGGTGACCTTGGTCAGCTGGTCCGCCATCATGATCAGGGCCACGCCGGTCAGGTAACCGATGAGGACCGGACGGGACAGCAGGTCGGCGAGGAATCCGAGGCGTACCGCCCGGGCGGCCAGGCAGAGCAGGCCGACCGTGGCGGCGAGCGTCGCGGCCAGTACGGCGTACCGGTCCGCGGCACCGCCGGCGAGCGGGCCGACCACGGTGGCCGTCATCAGGGCGGTGGTGGACTCCGGGCCGACCGACAGCAGCCGCGAGGAGCCGAACACCGGGTACAGGAGCAGCGCCGGCAGGATCGCCCACAGCCCGGCGACCGGTTGCAGCCCGGCCACCTCGCCGTACGCCATGACCTGCGGCACCAGGTACGCGGCCACGGTCATGCCGGCCAGCAGGTCGCCCTTCAGCCAGCCACGCCGGTAACCGAGCAGCGTGGCGAGCCCGGGTGTGAGCCTGCGCCATCCCCGCCGTCCGTCCCCGCCCTGGGCCATGCGCCGCCTTCCGCCGTGTGATCTCCCAGCATCCACCGGAGCGGGCTCGCCACGTGACAGACGCGCGGTGCCCCGCCAACACGCCCTGCCGCCGGATCCGTTCGGCCGCGTGCACGGTCCCCTGCCGGGTACGCGGCCGGCCCGTCCGCGGGCGGCATGGGCCGGAAGGCCCGGGGGCGGGACCACCGGCCCCTGTGCCGGAGCACGCCGGGACAGGAGGCTGGACCAGCATCCCCGCGGATCCGGCGGCCGCCCGAAGCCCCCGCCCCCTCAGCAGGAGGTGAAGACCATGCCGCGCACCGGCACCGCCGGGCCCTACCGCTCGCCCGACGGCGGTTCGGCCGCCTCACAGGCCGGCGGCGTGGTCCGGCACGTAGGTCTGGAGATCGCGCGGCGGGCGCTCGTAGCCGGTCGACGCGGGCCGCTCCGGCAGCTCCAGCACCGGCGGCGGCACGTCGTGGTACGGCACCGTCGAGAGCAGGTGGGCGATCATGTTCAGCCGGGCGGCCCGCTTGTCGTCGCTCTCCACGATGTACCAGGGCGCGTCGGAGACGTCGGTGTGCACCAGCATCTCGTCCTTGGCCCGGGAGTACGCCTCCCAGCGGGTGATCGACTCCAGGTCCATCGGGGAGAGCTTCCAGCGCCGCACCGGGTCCTCCAGCCGCTTGCGGAACCGGTCCTGCTGCTCGGTGTCGCTCACCGAGAACCAGTACTTGCGCAGCAGGATCCCGGACTCGACCAGCATGCGCTCGAAGATCGGGCAGTGCCGCAGGAAGAGCTGGTACTCCTCCTTGGTGCAGAAGCCCATCACGTGCTCGACTCCGGCCCGGTTGTACCAGGACCGGTCGAACAGCACGATCTCCCCGGCGGCCGGCAGCTGCTCGACGTACCGCTGGAAGTACCACTGGGTGCGCTCGCGCTCGGTCGGCTTCGGCAGCGCCGCGATCCGGGCGACGCGCGGGTTGAGGTGCTCGGTCACCCGCTTGATCGTGCCGCCCTTGCCGGCCGCGTCCCGTCCCTCGAAGACCACCACCAGCCGGGCCCCGGTCGCCCGCACCCACTCCTGGAGCTTCACCAACTCCGTTTGAAGCCGGAACAGTTCCTTCTCGTACGCCTTGCGCGGCAGCTCCGCCGCCTGCTTGCCGGCCATGCCGCCTCCACCGCCCGACGACCCAACCACGGGAGTCATCTCATGTCCAAGGTCGAACACCAGGACGCCACGGTACTGTCCGACACGGAACTGCGCACGCTGGACGCGCACTGGCGGGCCGCCAACTACCTGGCCGCCGGGCAGATCTACCTGATGGCCAACCCGTTGCTGGACGAGCCGCTGCGTCCGGAGCACATCAAGCCGCGGCTGCTCGGCCACTGGGGCACCTCGCCCGGCCTGAACCTGGTGTACACCCACCTCAACCGGGTGATCAGGGCACGCGGCCTCGACGCGCTGTGCGTGTGGGGACCGGGCCACGGCGGCCCGTCCGTGCTGGCGAACTCCTGGCTGGAGGGCAGCTACAGCGACACCTATCCCGACGTACCGCGGGACGCGGCGGGGATGGCACGGCTGTTCAGGCAGTTCTCCTTCCCCGGCGGCGTGCCCAGTCACGTGGCCCCGGAGACGCCCGGGTCCATCCACGAGGGCGGCGAGCTGGGCTACTCCCTGGCCCACGCCTACGGCGCCGCCCTCGACCACCCCGGCCTGCTGGTCGCCTGTGTGATCGGTGACGGCGAGGCGGAGACCGGGCCGCTGGCCGCCTCCTGGCACTCCAACAAGTTCCTCGACCCGGCACACGACGGCGCCGTCCTGCCGATCCTCCATCTCAACGGCTACAAGATCGCCAACCCGACCGTCCTGTCCCGCCTGCCCGAGGCCGAACTCGACGCCCTGCTGCGCGGCTACGGCCACGACCCGATCCACGTCACGGGAGACGACCCGCACCAGGTGCACCGGGCCATGGCCGCGGCGATGGACGACGCCCTGGACCGCATCGCCGCCATGCAGCGCTCGGCCCGCGAGGACGGCGTCACCGAGCGCGTGCACTGGCCGGTGATCGTGCTGCGCACGCCCAAGGGCTGGACCGGCCCCGCCGAGGTCGACGGCGTGCCCGTGGAGGGCACCTGGCGCGCTCACCAGGTGCCGCTCGCCGGCGTCCGGGAGAACCCGGAGCATCTCAGGCAGTTGGAGACCTGGCTGCGCTCCTACCGGCCGGAGGAACTGTTCGGCCCCGACGGCCGGCCGGTCGCCGACGTGCTGGCCTGCGTCCCGGACGGGGCGAAGCGCCTCGGCGCGTCGCCGTACGCCAACGGCGGCCTGCTCGTCCGCGATCTGCCGCTCCCCGGCCTTGACGAGTTCGCCGTCCCCGTCGAGAAGCCGGGCACCACCCTGCACGAACCCACCCGGGTCCTGGGCGACCTCCTCGCCCGGGTCATGGAGGACACCGGCGCGCGGCGGGACTTCCGGCTGGTCGGCCCGGACGAGACCGCCTCCAACCGGCTCCAGGCCGTCTTCGACGTGACCGGCAAGGCCTGGCAGGCCGAGCGGCTGCCGGTCGACGAACACCTCGAACACGACGGCCGGGTGATGGAGATCCTCTCCGAACACCTCTGCCAGGGCTGGCTGGAGGGCTACCTCCTCACCGGACGGCACGGACTGTTCTCCTGCTACGAGGCGTTCGTGCACATCGTCGACTCGATGGTCAACCAGCACATCAAGTGGCTCAAGACGTCCAGGCAGTTGCCTTGGCGGGCTCCCATCGCCTCCCTCAACTACCTGCTCACCTCGCACGTCTGGCGCCAGGACCACAACGGCTTCTCGCACCAGGACCCCGGGTTCGTCGACCACGTCCTCAACAAGAGCCCGGACGTCGTCCGCGTCTACCTGCCGCCGGACGCCAACACCCTCCTGTCGGTGGCGGACCACGTCCTGCGCAGCCGGGACTACGTCAACGTCGTCGTGGCCGGCAAGCAGCCCTGCTTCGACTGGCTCTCCCTGGACCAGGCCCGCGTGCACTGCGCCCGCGGCGCCGGGATCTGGGAGTGGGCCGGTACGGAGAACGGCGGCGAACCCGACGTCGTCCTCGCCTGCGCCGGCGACGTGCCCACCCAGGAGGTGCTGGCCGCCGCCCAGTTGCTGCGCCGGCATCTGCCGCAGCTGGCCGTGCGCGTGGTCAACGTCGTCGACATGACCCGGCTGCTCCCGAAGGACGAACACCCGCACGGGATGGCCGACTTCGAGTACGACGGCCTGTTCACCACCGACAAGCCGGTGATCTTCGCCTACCACGGCTACCCCTGGCTGATCCACCGCCTCGCCTACCGCCGCACCGGCCACCGGAACCTGCACGTGCGCGGCTACAAGGAGTCCGGCACCACGACCACCCCGTTCGACATGGTCGTCCGCAACGACCTGGACCGCTACCGCCTCGTCATGGACGTCATCGACCGGGTCCCCGGCCTCGCCGTCCGCGCCGCCGCCGTACGCCAGCAGATGGCGGACGCCCGTACCCGCCACGAGGCCTGGATCCGCGAGCACGGCACCGACCTGCCCGAGGTCGCGAACTGGACCTGGACCGGGTGACCTCCCGCTCCCGCGGCCCGCTCAGCCCCGGTCGGCCAGCGCACCGGGGACGTCGGGATACAACTCGAAGGCGTCGTCCAGGCCGGTGCGGCGGAGCAGCCGGGGGAAGCCGCCGTCCGGCGTGACCAGGCGCAGCCGGCCGATCCGCGCCCGGACCCGGTTGCGCGCCCGGCACAGCAGGCCGAGGCCGGAACAGTCGACGAACGACACCGGGCTCAGGTCGAACACCACGTCGGGCTCCGCGCCGGACGTCACCTCGTCCAGGGCCGCGGACAGCAGCGGGACCGCCAGGAGATCGAGGTCGCCGTGCAGGGTCACCACGGTGGCGCCGCCGTCGGTACGGGTCGTGTGGTACGGCCCGGACCTGGTGTGGTTCTCGCCCATGGCTCCAGGCAAGCCCATCCGGCGGACGGTACGGAAGGGCCGTTCGGCCCCGGACCCGAAACACAAGGGGCCAAAGGTCCCTACCTCCGTGCCCCGCCCCTTTCCCACGTCCCGCCCCTTTCCCGCGTCCCCCCTCTCTCCGTGGACCGCCTCTTTCCTGGGGGGCGCCCCTTTCCCGCCACCCGTCCCCCTCTCCGCGGCCTGCCTATTTCCCGGGGCCCGCCCTCCCTACGTGGCCTGCCTCTCTTCCGGGGGGCCGCCCCTTTCCCGCCGCCACCCGCCTCCCTCTTCGCGGCCTGCCTATTTCCCGGGGCCTGCCCGCGGGTGCAGAGGTCCGCCCCGGTCCTCGCCGGGCCGCCGCACCGGTGCCCGTGCGCCACATCCCCAGGTCCTTTTCCGGGGCGGCCGGGACTGTTGGCCCCTGGCCCCGGCTCCGAGCGGCGGCGGAAGCTGGAGGGACGTGGTGCCCCGGGGCGGCGGCGCCGCACGACCAGAGACGAGGCGGCCGATGTACGCCAATGACGGATTCCGTGAACTGGACCGTGGCGAGTGCCTGCGTCTGCTCGCCGGGGTGCCCGTGGGCCGGATCGTGCACACCCGGCACGCGCTGCCCGCCGTGCTGCCCGTCAATTTCGGTCTCGACGGCGACGGCGCCGTGCTGCTGCGGACCTCCGCCGCCTCCGAGCTGGCCCGTGCCGTCGACGGGTCCGTGGTGGCCTTCGAGGCCGACGAGGTGGACGCGGACAGCCGGTCCGGCTGGAGCGTGGTCGTCACCGGCGCCGCGACCGTCGTGCACGATCCGGCCGAGCACGCGCGGCTGGTCCGTGAGGGGCCCCGCTCATGGGTCCCGGCGGCTCGCGAGGTCTTCGTGCGCATCGAGCCGGACCTGGTCACCGGACGGGCCCTGACCGGCGGACGCACCCGGAACGCAGCCGACCTGCGAACCTGAGCCGCGCTGTCCGGTTCCCGGTGTCCTCTCCCGCCCCCCGGCACTAACGTGACTCCTGACCGGACCTGCCGGTGCGTCCGACTCGACAGGATCTGGAGGATCACGGTGGAAGACCCCGAGTCGGCCCGGGTACGGCTGCCGCAACTCAGGCTGGACGAACTCCTGGACGAGTTGCAGGCCCGTCTGGACGCCGCCCGTGGCACCCGCGACCGGGTGCGCAGCCTGCTGGAGGCGGTGCTGTCGGTCGGCCGGGAACTCGATCTGGAGCAGGCGCTGCGCCGCATCGTGGAGGCGGCGGCGGTGCTGGTGGACGCCGAGTACGCGGCGCTCGGCGTGATCGGCCCCGACGGCAGGCGGCTGTCGGCCTTCCACACGGTCGGCGTCAGCGACGAGGAGATCGCCCGGATCGGCCCCTTCCCGGAGGGCCACGGCATCCTCGGTGAACTGATCCGGCACCCCGCACCGCTCCGTCTGGTGAAGCTCTCCGAGCACCCGGCGTCGTACGGCTTCCCGCCGAACCACCCGCCGATGAACACCTTCCTCGGTGTTCCGATCCGGGTCGGTGACCGGGTCTTCGGCAACCTGTACCTGACCGAGAAGCGGGGCGGCGCGCAGTTCGACGAGGAGGACGTGTCGGTGACGTCCACGCTCGCGGTGGCGGCCGGTGTGGCCATCGACAACGCCCGGCTGTACGAGGAGTCACGGCTGCGCGAGCGGTGGCTGCGGGCCAACGTGGAGATCACCCACAGCCTGATGTCCGGCGGCGACCCCGCCGAGGCACTGGCCCTGATCGCCGAGCAGGCCCGGTCCATCACGGGCGCGGCCCTGGTCGCCGTCGCGGTCCCGATGGAGGAGGCCGCCTCGCTCAGCGTGGACATCGCCGTCGGCATGGACGCGGACGACCACCGGGGCCTGGTGCTGCCGCTGGAGAAGACCCTGATGGGCCTGGCCTTCTCGGCCGGTGCCCCGGTGTCCAGCGAGAACGTCGGCCACGACGACCGGGTCTCTCCCGAGCCGCCGCGCTTCCAGGGCCTGGGCCCCGCCGTCGCCATCCCCATCGGCACCGGGGACACGGGGGTGCGGGGCGTGCTGCTGCTGGCCCGGGAGATCGGCGGCAGGGTCTTCACCGGCCGGGAGACGGAGACCCTTCAGGGTTTCGCCGCCCAGGCCTCCATCGCGCTGGAGCTGGCCGAGCGCCGCCGGGACGCGCAGGAGATCGCCGTGCTCCAGGACCGCGACCGCATCGCCCGCGACCTGCACGACCTCGCCATCCAGCGGCTCTTCGCCACCGGCATGACCCTCCAGAGCGCCGGCCGTTTCATCGAGCACACCGAGGCGTCCGAACGGGTGCTGCGGGCGGTGGACGACCTGGACGAGACCATCAAGATCATCCGGTCGACGATCTTCGGCCTGCGTACCCGTGAGGGTGGCGCCGGCAGCGGCCTGCGGGCCCGCGCGGTCCGGGTCGCGGGGGAGGCGGCGCCGGTGCTGGGCTTCGCGCCCAGCCTGCGGATGGAGGGCCTGCTCGACACCGACGTGCCCAGGGAGGCCGCCGACCACGTCGTCGCCGTGCTCGCCGAGTCCCTCACCAACATCGCCCGGCACGCGCACGCCGACCGGGCCGACGTGACCCTCGCCACCGACGGCCGGGAACTCCGGCTGACGGTGACCGACAACGGCGTGGGCATACCCGCCGGAGGCCGCCGCGGCGGCCTGCGCAACATGGCCGAGCGGGCGGCGGAACTAGGCGGCCGAGTGCACTGGGCCAGCCCCGCGACCGGCGGCACGACACTGGAATGGCGGGTCCCCCTGACCACCCCCCAACCACCCCCCTGACC
>NZ_LBMU02000179.1 GCF_001005085.2 Streptomyces humi | reverse complement strand
CTTGTCCTCAGTTGCTCGCGTCCACTGTGTTAGTTCTGAGGCAACGACTGTTGCCGGCTAGAGCTGAACACACAATTAAAGAGTGTGCTTGTTCGCTCGAAACCATCAGGGTTTCGGTGGTCATAGCGTGAGGGAAACGCCCGGTTACATTCCGAACCCGGAAGCTAAGCCTCACAGCGCCGATGGTACTGCAGGGGGGACCCTGTGGGAGAGTAGGACGCCGCCGAACAATCTTTGGAAGGACCCCTGGTCCCAGCGTTCAGCTGGGACCAGGGGTCCTTTTGTTTTTACAATGCTTGCGGTACCTAAGACAGGAGTCACCATGTCCACCAACTCTCCCGACGACCGACCGGACCGCGACCAGCGCCGACGGGACAGTGGTGACCGCAACGACCGTAACGACCGTGGCGGCTACCGCGGAGGCGACCGCAACGACCGTGGGGATCGCGGCGGTTACGGCCGTCGCGACGACAATCGCGGTGGTGGGTACGGCCGTCGTGACGACAACCGAGGCAGCGGCGGCTCCGGTCGCCGTGACGACCGGCGTGACGACCGCCGCGACGATCGGGGTGACCGTCCGGCGTTCCGTCGCGATGACAACCGTGGTGGTGGCGGTGGTTACGGCCGTCGTGATGACAACCGTGGCTCGCGTCCGGGGTTCCAGCGTGACGACAGCCGCGGGGACCGACGTGATGACCGCGGCGGTTACGGCCGGCGGGACGACCGTGACCGTGGCCCGCGCCGTGACGACCGCGGTGACCGCCCCGCGTTCCGACGCGACGACCGGCGCGATGACCGCCGTGACGACCG
>NZ_LBMU02000178.1 GCF_001005085.2 Streptomyces humi | reverse complement strand
TCGGCCTCAGGACCGCTCGGCCTCAGGACCGTTCGGTGAGTTCCTCGAAGAAACGTTCCACGGCAGGCCACATCCGGCCTCCGCCGGACAGGCCGCGCCATTCCCGGCGCACCACGGCGAGCATGCGGAAGCAGTCGTCGACCGGTGCGATCCAGTGGTGGTCGAGGCCGTGCACGGTGTTGACCAGCAGTGCCTCGACGTCGGGGGCCAGGCCGGCCAGGGGCGGACAGCCGGTGACCGCGCGCTGCCAGGCCGCCGCGTCCACCTGCCAGCGCATGGCACCCGCCGGGCTCGGCCCCTGGGCGGTCACCGAGCCGTCGGCGCGCGGTACGAAGAAGACCAGGCCGACCGGGACCCCGAGGGCCGCCGTGTCCACCTTCGGGAGGCGGACCCGGCGGGTCGGGATCAGCCGGAACTGGCCGTCGCCGGTGCCCTGCCGGCCGTCGGCGAACAGCACCGAGCACGGCCGGCAGGCGCAGCGCACCTGGTCCTGTCCGGTGTCGTAGAGGTGCGGGTGGTCCGTGGCCACCGGGGCGGCGCACAGGTCGCACACCTCCGTCTCCGTCGCCGGCCGGTGGTCGGCGGCGGAGCGGATGAGACGGGCCAGGGCACCGTCGGTGGTCACCGTGCCTCCTGCGGCCGGCGCAGCGAGTCCAGGGGGACGAAGGCGGGCGCCGGGGCCTCGGCCACCGGCCGCACGTCCGCCAGCTCGGGAGCCGCGGCGAGCACCGCCTCCCGGACCGCGTCGGTCACCTCCGTGGTACCTCCGCCGCACCCGGAGCCGCAACCGCCGCCCGAGGTCAGCCGCACCCGGCCCACCTCGTCGTCCATGCCGGCCCACTCGACGTCGCCCCCGCGCTCCCGCACCGCCGGGCGCAGCCGCTCGACCGCGCGGGCGGCCCGGCGCTCGGGCGGGTCGGGGTGGATGTCGTGCAGGACCAGGAGGTGGTCGAGGAGTTCGTCGTCGGCGAGCGCCCCGGCCAGCGGCGCGTCCGCGCGGTCGAGAACCCGGGCGAGGGCCTCGCCGTAGACCTCGGTGAGCAGGCGCACCGCCTCGGCGGCCGACCGCCCGGCCGGGCCCTGGGCGGTCTCCAGACCTTCGAGGAGGGTGTCGAGCCGGGCCAGCCGGGCCTCGACCGCCGGTCCGTCGAGCCGTCCGTCAGCCATGGTTCGCGCCGTAGGTAGGCGAGTGCGTGACGGTGAGGGTCTTGCCCTTGCCCGTGTACATGTGGACACCGCACGGCAGACAGGGGTCGAAGCTGCGGACCGTGCGCATGATGTCGACGCCCTTGAAGTCGTCCGGGCCGTTCTCCTCGAAGATCGGCTGGTTCATCACGGCGTCCTCGTACGGGCCCGGGGTGCCGAACTTGTCGCGGGGGATGGCGTTCCACGGGGTCGGCGGGTACGGGTGGTAGTTGGCGATCTTCTTGTCCTTGATCACCAGGTGGTGGGAGAGGACCCCGCGCACGGCCTCGTGGAAGCCGCAGCCGATCGCCTCGTCCGGCACCTCGAAGTCCTCGAACACCTTGGTGTCGCCGGACCGCACCAGGCCCATCGCCTCGTCCAGGAACTGAAGGGCCATGGCCGCCGCGTAGGCGACGAAGTACGGCCGGGCGCGGTCCCGTTCGAGGGTGTTGGACCACTTCGGGATCTTCCACTCCAGCGTGGTCTCCGGCAGCGTCTCGCCCTTGGGCAGCGAGATGCGCACGCTGTGTCCGGTGGCCTTGATGTACGGGGTGTCGACGAGGCCGCTCAGCGCGGTCGACCAGAGCCGGGCCAGCGGGCCGCCGCCGGTGTCGAGGGCGAGGTGGTCGCCGGTGCGCTGGTCGTACCAGCGCGGGCTCATCACCCAGCTGTAGTTGCCCTCGAAGTCCCTTTTCTGCGGCACCGGGAGGGTCGTCTGGTTCCACGGGTGCCGCATGTCGACGGGGTTGCCGAGCGGGTCGTGGGTGACGAACGGGTCCTCGTTGACCCAGTCCTCGTAGAACGAGGAGCCCAGCATGATCCTGAGGCCCAGGTTGATGTCGACCAGGTTGTTGGTGACCAGCTCGCCGTCGACCACGATGCCCGGGGTGACGTACATCGCCTTGCCCCAGCGGTTCATGTTCTCGTACTTGTAGTCGACCACCTTCGGGTCCTGCCAGGCGCCCCAGCAGCCGAGCAGGATGCGGCGCCTGCCGACCTCCTCGTAGCCGGGCAGGGCCTCGTAGAAGAAGTCGAAGACGTCGTCGTTCATGGCGACGGCCTTCTTCACGAAGTCGATGACGTGCATCAGCCGGCTGAGGTAGTCGGTGAACGCGGTCGGCGACGGCATGGTGCCCACACCGCCCGGATAGAGCGTGGAGGGGTGCACATGGCGGCCCTCCATCAGGCAGAACATCTCACGGGTGGTCCGGGAGACCTTCAGCGCCTCCTTGTAGACCTCGCCCTCGAAGGGGTTGAAGGCCTTCATGATGTCGGCGATGGTCCGGTAGCCGTGGATGTCACCGCGCGGCGCGGTGGTCTTCTGGGCGCGGGCCAGGACGCCGGGGTTGGTGGCCTTGACCATCTGCTCGCAGAAGTCCACGAAGACCAGGTTGTCCTGGAAGATCGTGTGGTCGAACATGTACTCGGCCGCCTCGCCGAGGTTCACGATGTGCTCGGCCAGCGGCGGCGGCTTCACGCCGTACGCCATCTGCTGGGCGTAGTCGGAGCAGGTGGTGTGGTTGTCGCCGCAGATGCCGCAGATGCGGGAGGTGATGAAGCCCGCGTCGCGCGGGTCCTTCCCCTTCATGAAGACGGAGTAGCCGCGGAAGAGGGAGGAGGTGCTGTGGCACTCCACCACCTCCCGGTTGGCGAAGTCGATCTTCGTGTAGATGCCCAGGTTTCCGATGATCCGGGTGATCGGATCCCAGGACATGTCCACGATCTGCGCGGGCTTGCGCCCTGTGCGCCGGGCCTCTGTTGTCATCGGCTCGCTGACCTTTGCTGTGTGTGGGGGGAGTCGGGTCGGTGCTCTGGTTCAGGGCCGCCAGCGCGGGGCGTATCCGCTGGTGAGCTTGCGCTTGTTGTGGCGCCACCTGGGCTCGTGGTTGACCAGCTCGTTGGTGAAGCCGCGCAGGCGGCGGATGACCGCGCCGTACGGCTTGATGGCCAGCGAGGAGAGGGTGCCGCCGGGCGGCTCGTCCATGAACGGCATGAAGGCGTCCGGGAAGCCCGGCATGGTGCAGCCGATGCAGATGCCGCCGACGTTCGGGCAGCCGCCGATCCCCGCCATCCAGCCCCGCTTGGGCACGTTGCAGTTCACGACCGGTCCCCAGCAGCCTGTCTTGACCAGGCACTTGGGCGAGTTGTAGTCCGCCGCGAAGGTCGCCTGCTCGTAGTAGGCGGCGCGGTCGCAGCCCTCGTGCACCGTGCGGCCGAACAGCCACTGCGGGCGCAGCATGTGGTCCAGCGGGGGCGGCGGAGCGGTGCCCGCGGCGTGGTAGAGCACCCAGACCAGGGTCTCCATGAAGTTCTCCGGCTGGACCGGGCAGCCCGGCACGTTCACCACGGGCAGTCCGCCCTGGGACCGGTAGTCCCAGCCCAGGTAGTCCGCGAGACCCATGGAACCGGTCGGGTTGCCGGCCATCGCGTGGATGCCGCCGAAGGTCGCGCAGGTGCCGATGGCCACCACCGCCCAGGCCTTGGGCGCCAGTTGGTCGATCCAGGTGTTGATGGTCTGCGGCTGGCCGGTCTCCGGGTCGTTGCCGAACGAGGTCCAGTAGCCGTCGCCCTCGATGATGTTCTGGTTCGGGATCGACCCCTCGATGACGAGGATGAACGGCTCCAGTTCGCCCCGTGCCGCCGCCCGGTAGGGGGCGAGGAAGTCCTCGCCGCCCAGGCTCGGCGAGAGCACCTTGTTGACCAGGTTGACCTTCGGCATCCCCGGGATCAGGCCGAGGACCAGGTCCTCGATGGAGGGCTGGTCGGCCGCCGTCACGGAGACGGTGTCGCCGTCGCAGCTCATGCCCTCGGAGATCCACAGGATGGTGATCTCGTCGAACCCCTGGTGTTCCCGGGTCTCGCCGGGTTCGCCGCCCACGGCGGTGGTGCCGTTCTTGATGCTCATGCGCTAGGCCTCCGATGGAGTGGGCCCCGGGGACGGCGTGGTCGCCGTCGCTGGATCCGGGACGTCGGTGCCCCCGAGCGGCACGACTTCGTCGGGCCGGAAGTAGTGGAATCGTCCGTACCAGCCGTGCAGTTCGGCCGCCGGGTCGTCGTCGACGGTGACCGCGAGCCGGGTGCTGCCGTCCACGTCGTGGAAGACGGCGGCCACGGTCGCGCTCCGGCCGACCAGGAACATGTCCTGGGCGTCGGCGCCCTTGCCGCGCGGGCACAGCCGCACCGCGGAGCCGCCGCCCACGCGCACGCCGTCGACGAGGACCGTGTCGGTGGTCGGGGACAGCCCGTCGTCGCCGCCCTCCTGCCACCAGGCGGCGCGCCGGCCGGCGGCCGGCGGGGCGGCGGCGGGCGGGGCGGCGGCGGGCGGGGCGGCGGCCGGGCTCAGTGAGCGGATCGCGCCGTGCAGCCGTCCGAACACCTCCGGCGGCATGGTGTCGACCCGGTCCAGGATCTCGGCGGCCCGCGCGTCGGTGGCCCGCGCCTCCCGCTTCTCCTCGTCCGTCAGCAGCATCGTGCGCAGGGTGAGGATCTCGTCGATCTCACCGGCGTCGTGCAGGTCTCCCGGGCTCTCCGGCGCCACCTGCGGATGGTCGGGCAGGATGATCGGCGAGGAGAGCAGCAGGGGCGAGACCGCGCCGTCCACGGGGGCGACGGCCGGCGGTGCGCCGCCGAGCACCGGGAAGGTGAAGTCGTTGCGGCAGCTCCGGGCGGCCTCCTGAAGGGCCGGGCCCGGGTCGATCAGGGAGACGAACTCCGCGCCCTCGACGCTCAGCAGGGTGTGGGTCGCGACAAGGGCGTTGCGCAGGGCCCGGTCCCGGGGGCCACGCGGATCCGCCGTACGTCCCTCGTTGACGGTGCGCACCCTCAGGCGCAGGACGTCCTCGCCCAGCCGCTCCACCACCAGCGTGGTATTCGCCCGCACCTCGGCCCGGTCGCGTACGACCCGCCCGGCACCGGAGGGCAGGTCCTGCGTGTCGGTACCGGCCGGGGCGCCCACCGCGAACGTGTGCTCGCCCTCCGCCAGCGCCGTCATGAGGTCGGCCTCGCGCGGCACCGCCTCCTCGAACGTGAGCTGCACGGTCCCGTCGTCGCAGGTCAGAGACTCGACCGGTCGGCCGTCGGCGTTCTCGACCTGCTTGTGCTGCGTCTGGAGGTACCGCACGCGCAGCCGTACGACAGCGTCCGGCCGCCGCACCCGCACCAGGCACTCCGTCTGCTGGTACCAGGAGTCCGCCGAACCCGACACGCCCGGGTTGACCGGACCGTCCGCCTCCACCCAGGGGCGGGGGAAGAGGACCCCGAACTGCCAGCGGGCGCGGTTCTTCGGCGAGGACCGCCGGTAGGGGTAGAGGAGGTAGCCCTCGTAGAGGACGGCGTCGGCGACCGCGGCCATGCGTTCGAAGGTGGGCAGGGGGTGGGTGGAACCGTCCACCGGGGCAGTGCGGGGCGCTCTGCCGTCGACCAGTCCCTCGGCCATGCAGCCTCCTCGATCCGTGCGCGCGCCCATACCTTCCACCAAGGTCACACCGGTCACGCCCGCTCGCCTCTTCTGGCTGAGCGGCGTTGGGCCGGACGGGGGACGCGATGGTCACGGGGGTGGCAAGGGCCGGCCTCGCGAGGACGCGGGCGCGGGTGGGGGGAGGGCAAGGACGCGGGCGCGGGTGGAGCGAGGG
>NZ_LBMU02000177.1 GCF_001005085.2 Streptomyces humi | reverse complement strand
CCCAACCGAGAGGGACGTGCGCGACGGCCCACCCGAGAGGGACGTGCGCGACGGGTGGTGCCGGTGCGGTCGTCGGTGCCGGGGCCGTGCAGGATGGACTCATGGACCTTCGCATCTTCACCGAGCCCCAACAGGGCGCGAGCTACGACACCCTCCTCGCCGTGGCCAAGGCCACCGAGGACCTCGGCTTCGACGCCTTCTTCCGGTCCGACCACTATCTGAAGATGGGCGACGTCGACGGGCTGCCCGGCCCCACCGACGCCTGGATCACCCTCGCCGGGCTCGCCCGCGAGACCAAGCGGATCCGGCTCGGCACGCTCATGACCGCGGCCACCTTCCGGCTGCCCGGCGTGCTCGCCATCCAGGTCGCCCAGGTCGACCAGATGTCCGGCGGCCGGGTCGAACTGGGCCTCGGCGCGGGCTGGTTCGAGGAGGAGCACAAGGCGTACGGCATCCCCTTCCCGAAGGAGAAGTTCGGCCGCCTGGAGGAGCAGCTGGCGATCGTCACCGGACTCTGGGAGACCGAGCTCGGTGAGACCTTCGACTTCCACGGCACCCACTACGACCTGACCGGCTCGCCCGCGCTGCCCAAGCCCGCCCAGGCGCGGATCCCGGTGCTGATCGGCGGCCACGGTGCCACCCGCACCCCCCGGCTGACCGCCCGTTACGCCGACGAGTTCAACATGCCGTTCGCGTCGGTGCAGGACAGCAAGGCGCAGTTCGGCCGGGTCCGCACCGCCGTCGAGACCGCCGGCCGCAAGGGTGACGACCTGACCTACTCCAACGCCCTCGTGGTCTGCGTCGGCAAGGACGACCAGGAGGTGGCCCGCCGGGCGGCCGTGATCGGCCGTGAGGTCGACGAGCTGAAGACGAACGGTCTGGCCGGCACCCCCGCCGAGGTCGTCGAGAAGATCGGCCGTTACGCCGAGATCGGCTCCGAACGCATCTACCTCCAGATCCTCGACCTGTCCGACCTGGACCACCTGGAACTGATCTCCGCCCAGGTCCAGTCCCAGCTGTCGTAACCGGCCGGGGCCCGCGCGTCCGGCCGGTCGTGACAGAGCTGTGACCGGAACTATGGCTTCCGCCACAGTCGCCCGGCGCCCGCCCTGATGAGGTGGCCGGATGCGCAGGCCCCGCCCCCGTCTCCTCGTCCCCGGTGCCGTCCTGCTCCTGCTGGCCACCGCGTGCGGCGCGGTCCGCGCGGACCAGGACGGCAGTGCCGGAGCGGCCGTTCCGGCACCCCGCGCCACCGTCACCGACCCCCCGGTGGACGGTGTGCAAATCACCTCGGTCACCCTCCCGTCCGCCTCCCCGGCCCCGTCGGCCACCCCGGGCGGGGTGCACGCGGACCGGCTGCCCGGCGGCTCCGGGATCTCCGCGGCCTACCGGGTCAGCAACGACGGCGCCGAGGCCATGACCTACACCGTGCTCTTCGCCTTCACCACGGACACCGGCGCGGTCATGGACCACAAGGAGGTGACCGTGAGCGGGGTCGGTCCCGGCCGCGGCAGGAGCGGGACGGTCGACCTGGGCGCACTCGCCCCCGGCGCCTCCCCGGTGACCCGGGTGCGGATCGAGAAGGTCAGCAAGGTCCCCACCGCCGAGGCGCCGGCCCGGACGGGCGCCTGTCCCGCGTCCGGCCTGCGGCTGTGGGCCGACGACGGCGATGCCGCGATGGGCCTGCGGATCGTCGGACTCCACCTGGAGAACTGCGGGAAACAGGACCGCACCCTCGACGGCTATCCGCGGCTGACCCTGCTGGACGAGGACCGCGAGCCCGTCCACGGCATCCGCGTCCTGCACGGCGGCACCGCCATCGCCTCCGGAACCGGCTTCGACGACCCGCCCGCCCCGCTCACCCTGAAACCCGGCCAGACCGCCCTCTCCGCCCTGATCTGGCGCAACACGACACTGGCCGGCACCGCGGTGAACGTGCCCTACGTCCGCGTCCTGGCCGAGCCGGGCGCCGCGCCCGTGACGGTCGCCCCGGGTCTGGACCTCGGCACCACGGGACGGCTCGGCGTCGGCGCCTGGAAACGGGCCGGCCGGTAGCACGGGAAAATCCCGCGTCCCGCACCGCGAACATAGGTACGTTGGAACCGCTGACAAGCGCACCACCAGCGCTTTCACGCTCATTTCTGACCCTTTTCGAGGCGACCCACCGTGTTCCTGACGATCACCACCACCGGCACCCCCGACCGCCCCGCGACCGACCTCGGGTACCTGCTCCACAAGCACCCCGACAGCGCGCAGCAGTTCTCGACCTCCTACGGCACCGCGCACGTCTTCTACCCGGAGGCGGACGCCCGGCGCTGCACGGCGGCGCTGCTCCTGGAGGTCGACGCGGTCGCGCTGGTCCGGCGCGGCAAGGGCAAGGGCCGTGGTGGCGCACCTGACGCGGCGCTCGCGCAGTACGTCAACGACCGCCCGTACGCGGCCTCCTCGCTGCTCGCGGTGGCGATCGGCAACGTCTTCTCCAGCGCGGTGCGCGGCGTGTGCCGCGCCCTTCCCGAAGCCCCGGCCCGGCCGCGGCCGTTGCGCGTGGAGGTCCCCGCGCTGCCCGCCCGCGGCGGCCCCGGCCTGGTACGACGCCTCTTCGAACCGCTCGGCTGGACGGTCACCGCCGAACCGGTCGCCCTGGACAGCGCGTTCCCGGAGTGGGGCGACTCGCGGTACGTGGCGCTGGTCCTGGAGTCCGACGCGCTCACGCTCGCGCAGGCGCTGCGCCACCTCTACGTCCTGCTCCCGGTCCTCGACGACGCCAAGCACTACTGGGTGACCTCCGAGGAGGTCGACAAGCTGCTGCGGGCCGGTGAGGGCTGGCTGCCCGGCCACCCGGAGCAGCAGCTCATCACCACCCGCTACCTGTCCCGCCGCTGGGCGCTGACCCGGCAGGCGATGGAACGGCTGGAACTGGTGCGGCTCGCCGAGACCGACGACAGCGAGGTCGAGGAGATCGACAACGCGGTCGAGGAGGAGACGGAGACCGAGGAGCGGCCGACCCCGCTCGCCGTGCGACGGCGCGAGGCGATCCTGGACGCGCTGAAGCGCTCCGGTGCCGCCCGCGTCCTCGACCTCGGCTGCGGCCAGGGCCAGTTGACGCAGGCACTGCTGAAGGACCCGTCGTTCACCGAGATCGTCGGCGTCGACGTGTCGATGCGGGCGCTCACCATCGCCTCCCGGCGGCTGAAGCTGGACCGCATGGGGGAGCGGCAGGCCTCCCGGGTCAGGCTTCTGCACGGCTCGCTGGCCTACACCGACAACCGGCTCAAGGGGTACGACGCCGCCGTGCTGAGCGAGGTGATCGAGCACCTCGACCTGCCCAGGCTGCCCGCCCTGGAATACGCGGTGTTCGGCGCCGCCCGTCCCCGCACGGTCCTCGTGACCACCCCGAACGTCGAGTACAACGTCCGCTGGGAGACCCTGCCCGCCGGACACCGCAGGCACGGCGACCACCGCTTCGAGTGGACCCGCGAGGAGTTCCGGACGTGGGCCCACCGGATCGCCGGACTCCACGGGTACGAGGTCGGGTTCACACCCGTCGGGCCGGACGACCCCGAGGTCGGGCCGCCCACCCAGATGGCCGAGTTCACACTCGTCGCGAAGGAGGCGAAGGCAGCATGACCGAGCAGACGAACGGACGGGTCCTGCCCGTCACCGACCTCTCCCTGGTCGTCCTCGTCGGCGCCTCCGGATCCGGCAAGTCCACCTTCGCGCGCCGCCACTTCAAGCCGACCGAGGTGCTCTCCTCCGACTTCTGCCGGGGACTGGTCTCCGACGACGAGAACGACCAGAGCGCGTCGAAGGACGCCTTCGACGTCCTGCACTACATCGCGGGCAAGCGCCTG
>NZ_LBMU02000176.1 GCF_001005085.2 Streptomyces humi | reverse complement strand
CGCCCCGAGCGGTCACCACGGTGGCGTGGATCGCCGGATGCGCGGTCAGAACCGTCTCGATCTCGCCGGGCTCGATACGGAAGCCACGCACCTTGAGCTGGTCGTCAGCCCGCCCCAGATACTCCAGACGGCCCTCGGACAGCCAGCGCACACGGTCACCGGTGCGATACAGCCGGGAGCCGTCACCGCAGAAGTGGTCGGGAATGTAGCGCTCGGCGGTCAACGACGCACGGCCCAGGTAGCCACGGGTCACGCCCATGCCACCGATGAACAACTCACCCGCCACGCCCACCGGCACCGGGTGCAGCCGCTCGTCCAGGACATACACCCGCGTGTTGGCGATCGGCGAACCGATCGACAGCGGACCATCCGTCACCCGGTCACAGGTGGACCAGATCGTCGTCTCCGTCGGGCCGTACATGTTCCACACCTCGGCACCGCTGCTCAGCAGCGCCTCCGCCAGTCGGGCCGGCAGCGCCTCACCACCCGACAGCACCCGCAGCCCTTCGACACCCGGCCAGCCGTCGGCCAACAGCATCTGCCACAACGACGGAGTCCCCTGCACCACCGAAGCACCCGTCCGCACCAACTCACCCGCCAGCAGACCAGGATCAGCCACTGCGTCGCGCGACGCGACAACAACCCGAGCCCCCTGCACCAGCGGCAACCACAACTCCAGCCCGGAGATGTCGAAGCCAAGGGTCGTCACCGCCAGCAGAACGTCTTCGGCGCTCAGGCCCGGCCTCTGAGCCATCGCGGTCAAGAAACCCAGAAGGCTCCGCTGCCCGACCAGCACCCCCTTCGGCCGACCCGTCGAACCGGACGTGTACAACACATACGCCAACCCATCAGCAGGCACACCCGCCTGCGGCGAGGTGGAGGGCGCAACCGAGACAGCTGCCTTGACAGCGGCGTCGTCCAGCCACACTGCCGTCCGCACAGGCAGACGACCAGCCACCGACCGATGCCCCACCAACACCGAGCAACCACTGTCCGCCAGCATGAACTCCAACCGATCCGCAGGAAACTCCGGATCCAACGGCAGATACGCACCACCGGCCTGCCACACCGCCAACACCGCCACCACCATGTCCACACCGCGCTCCACACACAGCCCCACCACCGACTCCGCACCCACACCCACCGACCGCAAGTAATGGGCGAGACGGTTGGCCCGCGCCATCAACCCGCCATACGTCACCACCACATCACCCGACACGACCGCCACCACATCCGCAGCCTCCGCCACCCGCCTGGCGACCAGCTCCCCCACCCCGCCGACCGACGGCACCACAGCCGCCGTGGCGTTCCAGCCCGCCACCACCTCATCCCACTCACCCGACGACAACACCGGCAACTCACCCACACGCCGGCCCGCGTCCTCCCCCACCGCCTCCAACACCGTCACCAGATGACCGGCCAACCGCTCCACCGTCACCGCATCGAACAACGCGCTGCTGTACTG
>NZ_LBMU02000175.1 GCF_001005085.2 Streptomyces humi | reverse complement strand
GCGCAGGTGGTCGCGGATCGCGCGGGACGAATAGGCCTTGTCCGCCAGGACCACGTCCGGTCGGGTGCGCGGACGACCGTGTCGTCGGGGAACGCGCAGGCGGGCCATGACGTCGGTGAAGGCGGGGGCATCACCGGCCTGTCCGGC
Organism: Streptomyces humi; assembly: GCF_001005085.2. Classification (GTDB taxonomy): domain Bacteria; phylum Actinomycetota; class Actinomycetes; order Streptomycetales; family Streptomycetaceae; genus Streptomyces; species Streptomyces humi. Next base: position 493 of record NZ_LBMU02000175.1, on the reverse strand, counting down.
AGTGAGGACGAACGCGAGGGGCCGGCAGCGGCCGTCGGCTGCGAGGTGGATCTTCGTGGTCAGCCCGCCCCGGGACCGGCCGATGGCGTGGTCGGCCGGTTCGCCGGCCGGGGCCCCTTTTTACGGGCTCCGGCCGCGTGCTGATGAGCCCGCACGATCGTGGAGTCCACCGACACGGCCCAAGCCAGGTCCTCATCGGCGTCGGCCTGGGCCATCAGCGCGGTGAAGACGCGCTCCCAGGTGCCGTCGAGGGCCCACATCCGCAGCCGGTTGTAGACGCCACGCCAGTTGCCGTATTTCTCCGGCAGGTGGACCCACTGCGTTCCGGTCTGGAACTTGAACGCGATGGCGTCGATCACCTCCCGGTGATCCCGCCAGCGACCACCCCGCTGCGGCGTCCGGTCCGGGAGCAACGGCTCGATCCGCGCCCACTGCGCATCTGTTAACGGCACACCCGGACCAACGACCGACTGATCCAAACGAAACTGCCTAG
>NZ_LBMU02000174.1 GCF_001005085.2 Streptomyces humi | reverse complement strand
ACGACCGACTGATCCAAACGAAACTGCCTAGGCGGCCACATCCCCCGCCAGCCACCCGGGAAGCGCCGCGTAGTCCTCGGCCCCCAACGCGAGCAGCATCGCGTCCTGCGGCGAAGGCTCGAACGGCTTCCGAAGCAACGGCATCCCCGCCTGCTCCGGTGTCCGGTCGGCCTTCCGGTGATTGTCCTCCGCGCACGAAGCCACCGTGTTCAGCCACGAGTCGCCCCCACCCTGTGCCCGGGGCACTACATGGTCCACGGTCGTCGCCCGCCGGCCGCAGTAGGCGCATCTGTGCCGGTCCCTGACCAGCACCCCCCGCCGCGACCAGGGCGCCTGTCTCCGGAACGGCACCCGTACGTACCGGCACAGCCTGATCACCCGCGGCGCAGGTATGTCCACGTCCGCACCGCGCATGCGCAGTTCGGGGTGGGCCTGCTCGACGACGGCCTTGTCCTGCAACACCAGGACAACGGCGCGGTTCAACGTCACCGTGGACAGCGGCTCGAAACTCGCGTTCAGAACCAGCGTGTCACGCATCCAGCCCACCTCCCATGTGCACCGTGCCCACCCCCGGCGGGCTTGGATCAACTCTGGACGGGCGCGCCGAGATGGACAACGCAATAAAAACTGCCCGCCTCTGATCACTTCCAAGACCAGAGGCGGGCAAACGTTCAATGAACGCTCGACTGATTTTCGCGAGCCGGGTCAGCCCTCCGCGGGAGCCTCGTACTCGCCGATCAGGTGCGCACGCGCGAGCGCGTGGAACCGCAGGTTGAACCCGACCACGGCCGGCGACACGTCGGCATCCGGACCGAGCTTCTCCTGGTCCACCGCGTACACCGTGAAGACGTACCGGTGCGGTCCGTCCCCGGGCGGCGGCGCGGCACCACCGAAGTCCTTCGACCCGTAGTCGTTGCGCACCTGTACCGCGCCCTCGGGCAACCCCTCGAACTTGCCGCTGCCCGCGCCCGTCGGCAGCTCGGTCACCGAGGCCGGGATGTCGAACACGGACCAGTGCCAGAACCCACTGCCCGTCGGCGCGTCCGGGTCGTAGCAGGTCACGGCAAAGCTCTTGGTCCCGGCCGGGAAGCCCTCCCACCGCAGCTGCGGCGAGGTGTTGCCCTTCGCGTAGACCTGAGCGTCCTTGAGCGTCGCCCCTTCCTCAACGTCGTCACTCGTCACCGTGAACGACGGCACGGGCGGGTGGAAGTCATGGGGGAGAGGCCGCCGCTTGAGCTCGGTCACCTCGGTACCTCCTGATCCATAGGGTCGATGCGGATCGATTGCGGAATCCGTGGTTCCCGAGCCTAGAACCAGTTGCGCTTGCTGCCGACCTCGGACAGCCACTGGTTGAGATACGCCGCCCAGTCGGTCCCCTGGAAGTCGTGCAGACCCACCTGGAAGGACCGGAAGGTGTCGCTGCCCTCGCTGAACAGGCCGGGCTTCTTGTCCATTTCGAGGATGACGTCCATGGCGTGCCCGTCCGCGACGAAGCTGAGCTCCACCTGGTTCAGACCCCGGTACTGGGACGGCGGGTGGAACTCCACCTCCTGGTAGAAGGGGAGCGTCTGCCGGGTACCCCTGATGTGCCCCTTCTCCAGGTCCGCGTTCTTGAAGCGGAAGCCGAGCCGGATGAAGGCGTCCAGGATCGCCTTCTGCGCCGGCAGCGGATGCACGTTGATCGGGTCGAGGTCACCCGAGTCGACCGCCCGCGCGATCTCCAGTTCGGTCGTCACCCCGATGTGCATCCCGCGCAGCGCCTGCCCGTCGATCATCGTGACGGGCGTCTCCCACGGGATCTCCAGCCCGAACGGCACCGCGTGCACCGCCCCCGCCTGGAGCTCGAAGGCACCACCGAGCCGCACCTTGCCGAAGTCGATGTTCTGCTTGTACTCCTCGTCGCCGTGCTCCACCTCGACCCGGGCCTGGAGTCCCACGGACAGCCCCTGGATCTCCTGGTTCACCGACCCGCCCTGGATCCGCACCTCGCCCTGGACGACGCCGCCCGGTACGACGTTGCTCTCGGTGAGCACCGTCTCGACGGACGCCCCACCGGCACCCAGGCTCGCGAGCAGCTTCTTGAAGCCCATGACTCTCCCTTTGCGTACGGACCTTTGACCCCTACAAACGCGATCCGGTCACGACCGGTTCCGGCCCACACCCTGGCAAGCGGACGATTCCTTGACCAGCCCTTGGGTTCCGCGGCCTGGACTAGGCTCGGACGCCATGATCGTGCCCCCGGACCGTACGCCACTCCCCAGGAGCTTCTTCGACCGCCCTGTACTGGAGGTCGCCCCCGATCTCCTCGGCCGCACCCTTGTCCGCACCACCCCGGAGGGGCCGATCGCGGTGCGCCTCACAGAGGTGGAGGCGTACGACGGCCCGAACGACCCGGGATCGCACGCCTACCGTGGCCGCACCCCCCGTAACGAGGTGATGTTCGGTCCGCCCGGACACGTGTACGTCTACTTCACCTACGGCATGTGGTTCTGCATGAACCTGGTGTGCGGACCGGAGAGCAGGGCGAGCGCCGTCCTGCTCCGGGCCGGCGAGGTCCTGGAGGGGGCCGAGCTCGCGCGCAAACGTCGACTTTCGGCCCGATACGACCGCGAACTGGCCAAAGGCCCGGCCCGCCTGGCCACCGCCCTGGATGTCACCCGCGCCCTGGACGGAGCCGACGCGTGTGCCGCCGGCGAGGCGCCGCTGCGAATGCTGACCGGTACCCCCGTCCGCTCCGACCAGGTACGGAACGGTCCGCGGACCGGAGTCGCCGGTGAAGGAGGGAACGGGGACGTCCACCCTTGGCGGTTCTGGATCGCCAACGATCCGACGGTGAGCCCCTATCGGGCCCATGTGCCCCGCCGCCGCTCAAGTTGACGCGTCCCTGGAAGGTGCGTAATGTAGCCCGAGCCGCTTGAACCGGGTACGGCAATCGCCAGCAGCCGGAAGCGGCCACCCACTACCTACGACTTCCCCTGACGGGGTCGAATTCTGCATGCCCGCATGCCCGAATTCGAACTCGCGGAACTCGATTATGAGTCTCGATGGGAATCGGCTAACGTAGTGAATGTCGAAAGGCCGACGGGCGAGACCCGGAAAGCCCAAGACAATCCCGCCGACCGGGAATCGGACGCCGAAAGGATCTGATAGAGTCGGAAACACCGAAGGGAA
>NZ_LBMU02000173.1 GCF_001005085.2 Streptomyces humi | reverse complement strand
CCGAGGACCAGAACGACCAGGCGATCAGGACGACGCCGACGAGACCGGTGATGACCTCGTTGATCTCGTACCGGATGGTGACCATCAGGATGACCGCCAGCGCGCCGATCGCGTAGTGGGCGCCGTGCTCCAGGTAGACGTAGTCGTCCAGGGTGCCCTGGCGGACCAGGTAGACGGTGAGCGAACGGACGTACATCGCGCCGATACCGAGGCCCAGGGCCATCAGCACGATGTCGTTGGTGATGGCGAACGCGCCGATCACGCCGTCGAAGGAGAAGGAGGCGTCCAGGACCTCCAGGTAGAGGAACATGAAGAACGCGGCCTGCCCGGCCAGCAGTACCGCCGACTTCTTCCTGCCGCTGCGCTCGGCCTCCTCTTCCTCCTCGTGCTCGCGCTCCTCCTCGGCTTCGAGGCGGTCCTCGAAGAAGCCGGAGAGACCGCCGACGATCATGTACGTGATCAGGCCCGCGATGCCGGCGATCAGGACCGTCTGCGCCTTGTCGGTGTGACCGCCGCCGTGCTGGTGGGCGTGGGTGGCGAAGGTGAAGGAGGTGATCAGCAGGACGATCAGGGCGATGCACACCGCCAGCATGTCGACCTTGCCGAGCTTGGCCAGCGGGCGCTCGATCCAGCGCAGCCACTGGATGTCCCGGTCCTCGAAGATGAAGTCCAGGAAGATCATGAGCAGGAACATCCCGCCGAAGGCGGCGATCGCCGGGTGGGCGTCGGTGACCAGTTCCTGGTAGCGGTCCTTGTTGTTGAGCGCGAGGTCGACGGCCTCGACGGGCCCCATCTTGGCGGTGACCGCGACGATGACGACGGGGAACACCAGCCGCATGCCGAAGACCGCGATGAGGACACCGACCGTGAGGAAGATCTTCTGCCAGAAGGCGTTCATCTTCTTCAGGATCCCGGCGTTGACGACCGCGTTGTCGAACGAGAGGGAGATCTCGAGGACGGCGAGGATCGCCACGATGCCGAAGGCCTCCCAGCCCCCGTAGAAGACCGCGGCGACCAGGCCGAGCGCGGTGATCGCGAACGACCAGCCGAAGGTTTTCAGAAGCACTGGCTACCCAATC
>NZ_LBMU02000172.1 GCF_001005085.2 Streptomyces humi | reverse complement strand
CGCCCCCGTCCTGGGCCCCGCCACGACCGGAACCCCCGCACCCGCCGACCGCAAGGTGCCCACGACGTCACCTCTGCCATCCCTGCCATCCCTGCCGCCCCTGCCGCCTGTGGCACCTGTGCCGTCCGTGCAGCGGCAGACGTCGGCCACCGCGTCGCCGGACCGCTCCGACAGCCAGACGTTCACTCCGAAGCCGATGCCCCCGATATCGCCGATGCCCTCGATGCCACCAGGCGGCCTCCACCAGCCCGCACCGGTACCGCCCTTCCTGACCGGTGCCCCCGCCGTCCCTTCCACCACCCCGGCCTCCCGCCTGCCCGTCTCCGTACAGCGATCCGCCGCGGCTCCCCAGGCCCCCCGCTCCCCTCAGCCCGTCCCTCTCCGAACCAGAAGCACCGCCACCGCCACCACCACCGCCGCTCAGAGCGGCGGGGCCTCGGCAGAGACGGTGCCGGCGGTGTCTGTCGAGCGGCGCGCGGCTGTGGGTGGAGCGGGGCCGACGGAGACGGGTCAGAGTCGCGGGGCTTCGGTGGAGTCGGCGTCGCCGCCGGACCGGC
>NZ_LBMU02000171.1 GCF_001005085.2 Streptomyces humi | reverse complement strand
CTCCGTAAGTTGTTGGGTGGCCCGGGAGGGCCGGATGTGGCTGATGCTTCCTTGCCGACCGTGGCTTCGCGGGAGTGGCCGTCCGGCTCTCCGGGGCGCCCTGGCTGCTGATTGAGATGTGCGCGCCTTGTGCGGTCGCTGTTTACGGAGATGACAGCGGGGTGTTCCTCGGGCCGACGGCATGCTGTGTGAGACGAGGAGGGGCGCGTGAGCGAACGGCAGGGCCGGGTCTGGGTCGGCATCGATGCCGGCAAGGGCCATCACTGGGCGGCGGTGGTCGACGGGACCGGTGCCACACTGTGGTCGAAGAAGATCGACAACGACGAGACGGCGATCCTGGCCGCCCTGGGCGAGATCCTCGATCTGGCGGACCAGGTCCACTGGGCGGTGGACATCTGCGGAACGGCCTCCGCTCTGCTGCTGGCTCTCCTTGCGGCCCACGGTCAGCAGGCCGTCTACGTGCCCGGCCGTACGGTCAACCGTATGTCCGGCGCCTACCGGGGCGAGGCGAAGACCGACGCCCGCGACGCTTACGTCATCGCAGAGACCGCCCGCCACCGAGGCGACTTCGCCACCATCAACGTGCCTGCGCAGCTCGCCGCCGACCTTGCGCTGCTGACCGCTCACCGCGCAGACATGGTGGCCGACCGGGTACGGATGATCAACCGGCTCCGGGACGTCCTGACCGGCATCTTCCCGGCACTGGAGCGGGCCTTCGACTACAGCTCGCACAAGGGCGCGCTGGTGCTGCTGACCGGTTACCAGACTCCGGCTGCCCTCCGCCGCCGCGGCAGGGCCCGGCTCACGGCATGGCTGGCCAACCGCGCAGTCCGGGGCGCCGACGATGTCGCGGCCACCGCCCTCGCAGCTGCCCGGGCCCAGATGACCGCGCTGCCCGGCGAGGACGTCGCCGCGCAGATCGTGGCCGAGCTGGCCGCGCAGATCCTCGCCCTGGACGACCGGCTCAAACGGATCGACAGGCAGATCCGTGAGACCTTCCGCGCCCACCCGCAGGCGGAGATCATCGAGTCCCTGCCAGGTATGGGGCCGATACTCGGCGCCGAGTTCGTCGTCGCGGCGGGTGACCTGTCGGCCTACGCGAACGCCGGCCACCTCGCTTCCGCGGCGGGGCTCGTGCCCGTCCCCCGCGATTCCGGCCGGCGGACCGGGAACCTGCACCGGCCCAAGCGCTACAGCCGCCGCCTGCGCAGGGTGTTCTACATGTCCGCGCAGACCAGCATGATGCGCGAGGGGCCGAACCGGGACTTCTACCTGAAGAAGCGCGGCGAAGGACTCAAGCACGTCCAGGCCGTCATCGCGCTGGCACGGCGACGGGCCAGCGTTCTGTGGGCGCTCCTGCGAGACAACAGGCTCTTCGTCTCCGCCCCGCCATCCCCGCAGTCGGCTTGACTTCGTCATTGAGACTCC
>NZ_LBMU02000170.1 GCF_001005085.2 Streptomyces humi | reverse complement strand
CTCCTGGGACGGCTACGCCGCCACCGTCATCACCAACGCGACCGTCGAGGCCCTGGAGTCCGGCACGGTCGTCGCCACCGACCTCAAGCCCCGTCCGGCCCTCTACGGAGGCAACGCGTGAAGATCGCCCTCGACCCGTACATGTTCCGCGCCCTGCCGATCGACGACATGGTGCGCACGGTGGCCGAACTCGGCTACGAATACATCGAGTTGTCGCCGCGCGACGACTTCATGCCGTTCTTCCTGCACCCGCGTGCGGACGACGGGCGGATCGCGGAGCTGAAGAACGCCCTGCGCACGCACGGGGTGAAGCTGTCGTCCGTACTGCCGCTCTACAAGTGGTCGTCCCCTGACGAGACCGAGCGGCAGGCCGCCGTCCGCTACTGGAAGCGGATGATCGAGATCACGGCCGACCTCGAATGCCCGCTGATGAACAGCGAGTTCAACGGCCGGCCGGAGCGCGCGGCGGAGAGCGAGGCGGCCTTCTGGCGCTCGCTGGAGGAGCTTCTCCCCCTCTTCGAGCGCGAGGGCATCGCCCTCAACCTGGAGGCGCACCCGGACGACTTCTGCGAGGAGAACACCCCCGCGGTCGACCTGGTCCGCGCGATCAACAAGCCCTGGGTGAACTACCTGTACTGCGCCCCGCACTCCTTCCACCTGTCGGGCGCCGATCCCACCGCCGACATCGCGGCGATGATGCGCTACGCCGGTGACAGACTCCAGCACGTGCACATCGCGGACTCCTTCAACCACAAGGGCTCCAGCGGGCTGCGCTACATCCTCAACCCGCCCGGCACGGCGGCCCGGATCCACCAGCACCTGGACATCGGACAGGGCGAGGTCGACTGGGACGCGTTCTTCGGCACCCTGCGCGAACTGGGCTTCGACGGTGTCGCCACCGCCTGCGTCTTCGCGTGGGAGGAGCGGGCCCGCGAGTCCTCGGCGTTCATGCTGGACCGCATCAGGAAGGAACTCGCCGGCTAGCCGTCCCCGCCGGGTCCCGGCATCCGAGGGTGCCGGGACCGGGATCGGGCGGGTCAGGCCTTGGCGAGGGTGATGTCCTGCTTGCGGGTGGCGTGGAAGTACGGCAGGGGCAGGCCGCCCGAGGGACGCAGTTCCAGGACGGTGGCCTCCACGTTCGCCGCGCCGGGGGCCAGCTTCTCCGAGCTGACCTTGCCGGTGTTCTGCCAGTCGTGCACGGCTCCGTCGCAGACCGCCTGGGTACCGCCGATGCCGTGCCGGAAGGTCGGCGAGTCCTGGCTGATCGAGGAGCTGATGAACACCGGTCCCGTGGCATCGGTGCAGGTGTAGGTGCCGGAGAGGGTGACCGTGCCGTCGTCGGCGAGCTTGCCGGTCGCCGCGACGGAGACGGATTCGGTGGGGTCGGCGGGCGCGGGCGCGGACGCGGACGCGGGGGCGGTGGCGACGCACAGCAGGGCGGCCGAGCCGAGGGCCGCGGCGAGGACGGGGCGTACGGGCATGGTTTCCTCCCGGAACATGGGGGTGGGGGCACGCCCTGGATACCCGCCCGTCGGGCCCGGGAGCGTGATCGTCACTCCTTCGGTGGCGCGTCCCGTGGGGGTTCCGTGTCCCGGCGGCGCGGCGACCGTCGTGACGGCGTCCGAAGGTTGTCCGCGTGTTGTCACAGGTCGCGGCGGGCGGTTCCGCTGCGTTCACGACGGGAGCATGGTCTGGTCATGCCGGTCGGCGCTCGTGCCGGAGGCAGACCCGTGGAGGTGCGCCATGTGTTCCCACCAGTTCCCGAGCGCGACGGCCGACCTCGGCCCGGCGCACGTCGTCGCCGCCCACCCCGAACAGGGCTGGACCCTGCTGTGCGACGGGGCGATCGTCTTCGACGACACGGGTGAGCTGCGCGCCGACGGCAGTGTGGTCCCGCCGCGCCGCTGCCCCGCCGAACGGCTCGCCGTCGCCGCCTGACCCGGCTCCGCCCGCCTCCCGAAGGGCCTGGTGGCCGCCTCGGGGCGGACCCCGCGATCCTGACTCACATTCAGCCGGGCACCAGAGGTGACCAGCAGTGATGCCGGGGTCCTAAAATGATCAACGTGCCCGAGCAACACGCCCCGAGGTCCCTCATCGTCACGCTCTACGGCGCGTACGGCCGCTTCCTGCCCGGTCCGGTACCCGTCGCCGAGCTGATCCGGCTGCTGGCCGCCGCCGGTGTGGACGCACCCTCCGTACGCTCCTCGGTGTCCCGGCTGAAACGGCGCGGTCTGCTGGCTCCCGCGAGGACCGCGCAGGGCACCGCCGGATACGAGCTCTCCGCCGAGGCGCAGCAGCTGCTCGACGACGGTGACCGCCGGGTGTACGCCGAGGCTCCCCCCGAGGACGAGGGCTGGGTGCTCGCGGTGTTCTCGGTGCCCGAGTCGGAGCGGCAGAAGCGGCACGTCCTGCGCTCCCGGCTGGCCGGGCTCGGCTTCGGCACCGCCGCCCCCGGGGTGTGGATCGCCCCGGCCCGGCTGTTCGAGGAGACCCGGCACACGCTGCGCCGTCTCGCTCTCGACCCGTACGTGGACTTCTTCCGGGGTGACCACCTCGGGTTCGCGCCCACCACCGAGGCGGTCGCCCGCTGGTGGGACCTGACGGCCATCGCCAAGGCGCACGAGGAGTTCCTGGACGCGCACGAGCCGGTGCTGCGCGGCTGGGAGCACCGCGCGGACACCCCGCCCGAGGACGCCTACCGGGACTACCTCCTCGCCCTCGACTCCTGGCGCCACCTGCCGTACATCGACCCCGGGCTGCCGACCGGCCTGCTGCCCGCCGACTGGCCGGGCACCCGTTCGGCCGCCGTCTTCCGGGCGCTGCACGCGCGGCTGCGGGACGCGGGAGGCGTGTTCGCCGGTCTGTGAACCGCGCGCCGGGTGAACACCGGCACCTTTGTGAAATGTTCATTGCAGGACCGTGTGACCTCTTGCGTACCAGGAGTCACTCAGTCAAACCTCAGCTTCCTTAACCGTTCCTCTCAGACTTCTTACCTACCCTTCGACGGGTCGTACGCGGGTTGGACGAAGGTAAGGAAGAGGTCTGTTGCGCATGACCACCACGCCAAGGGCCCAGGGGGCCACGGTCTGGCTGACGGGGCTGCCGAGTGCGGGGAAGACGACGATCGCCCGCCTCCTCGGGGACCGGCTCAGGGCCGAGGGACATCGCGTGGAGGTCCTCGACGGCGACGAGATCCGCCGCTTCCTCTCGGCGGGCCTCGGCTTCAGCCGCGCCGACCGCAACACCAACGTGCAGCGCATCGGCCTCGTCTCCGAGGTGCTGGCGCGCAACGGCGTGCTCTCCGTGGTCCCGGTCATCGCCCCCTACGCCGACAGCCGCGAGGCGGTGCGCACCCGGCACGGGAAGAGCGGGACACCGTACCTGGAGGTGCATGTGGCGACCCCGGTCGAGGTGT
>NZ_LBMU02000017.1 GCF_001005085.2 Streptomyces humi | reverse complement strand
TTCAAAGGAACCTCGCCCCAGCCGATGTTCGGCCGGAGACGGGGTATCAACATATCTGGCGTTGACTTTTGGCACGCTGTTGAGTTCTCAAGGAACGGTCGCTTCCTTTGTACTCACCCTCTCGGGCTTTCCTCCGGGCTTCCCTTCGGTCTTGCGTTTCCGACTCTATCAGATCTTTTCTCGATCCGATTTCCTCGGCGCTTTCCAGGTTTCCGCTCTCGCGTTTCCCTTTCCGGCGGTTCCGACTCTATCAGATCCTTTCGGCGTCTGATTCCCAGTCAGCGGGAGTTGTCTTCCCGGCCGTTGGGCCGTTCCGACGAGTGAGACTTTAGCGGATTCCCAGCCTCCGAGCTAATCGGGGGCCGCGTCCTTTCGAACGTGGATTCCTCATTTCGCAAATACGCACACCGAAGCAACACGACACCATGGCGCCGATTGCTGGTAGGTACTTGCGGAATGGCTGTCCGGGGACCGACCGGAGTCGGCGCTCACGTCGGACAACTCGGAGAACACTACGTATCCGGTCTGGGCGTGTCAACTCGCGGGCGGAACGACACCCCGGCGGCGTATGGTGGGCCGCATGACTACGCGTACGTGCACCCAGCAGTGGTGGGCCGCCTGACGGCGGCCGCGCTCACGTACGCGTTCAACGGCCGCCGCCTCGGCGGCCGTTCGTTTTTCCCCCTCCGGAGCTCCTGAGGGCCGGCCGCCCGGGACGGCGGCCGCGACCAGGAGGTGGAGAAGGAATGACACGGGTCTTCAGCGGGATCAAGCCGACCGGGCACCTGACCCTGGGGAACTACCTGGGAGCCATGCGCCAGTGGGCTGCCGTGGACCAGCACCAGGCGGACGCCCTGTTCTGCGTCGTCGACCTGCACGGGATGACCGTGGACCACGATCCGGCGCGGTTGCGCAGGCTCACCCGGCAGGCGGCGACGCTGCTGCTGGCGGCGGGGCTGGATCCTGAGCTGTGCACCGTGTTCGTGCAGAGTCACGTCGACGAGCACACCCGACTGTCGTACGTCATGGAGTGCGTGGCGACCGACGGTGAGATGCGGCGGATGATCCAGTACAAGGAGAAGGTCGCGAGCGAGGGTGGCCGGGGTCGCGGGGTGCGGCTGTCCCTGCTGACCTATCCGGCGCTGATGGCGGCGGACATCCTGGCTTACGGGGCGGACGAGGTGCCGGTCGGGGACGACCAGTCGCAGCACGTCGAGCTGACCCGGGACCTGGCGGTGCGGTTCAACCAGCGGTACGGGCACACGTTCGTGGTGCCGAAGGCCACCGTGCCGGCCGTGGCCGCGCGGGTCATGAACCTCCAGGACCCGACGTCCAAGATGGGCAAGAGCGACGACTCGGGCCCCGGAATCGTCTATCTCCTCGACGAACCGGACGTGATCCGCAAAAAGGTCATGCGGGCCGTGACCGACAGTGGGCGGGAGGTCGTCTACGACCGGGAGGAGCGGCCGGGGGTCGCGAATCTGCTGGAGATTCTCGCTGCGTGCACGGGCGGGAACCCTGAGTCACTGGCGACCGTTCACGATTCGTACGGCGCTCTGAAGCAGGCCACCGCGGAGGCGGTGGTGGAGGTGCTGAGGCCCGTGCAGGCCAGGCACAAGGAGTTGTGTGCCGATCCGGGACATGTGGAGGAGGTGCTGCGGCATGGGGCGGAGAAGGCTCGGGCGATCGCCCGGCCGATCGTCGATACGGCTTACCGGGCGATCGGGCTGTTGCCGCCGGGTGCCTTCGCGGAGACGGCCGCGTCCGGGCCCGCGTTGAACGCGGCGCGGTAGGCGCCGGGGCCCGGTGAGCGTCACCGGGCCGGGCGCGGCCGGTCCTTCTTGCCGGTGGCCGGTCCTTCTTGCCGGTGGCTAGTCCTTCTTGCCGGTGGCGAGTTCGCGGCTGCGGTCGCGGGCGGCTTCGAGGGCGGCGATGAGGGCGGCCCGTACGCCGTGGTTCTCCAGTTCGCGGATGGCGTTGATGGTGGTGCCCGCGGGGGAGGTGACGTTCTCGCGGAGCTTGACGGGGTGTTCGCCGCTGTCGCGGAGCATCACGGCGGCGCCGATCGCGGACTGGACGATCAGGTCGTGGGCCTTGTCGCGCGGCAGGCCGAGCAGGATGCCGGCGTCGGTCATGGCCTCGACCAGGTAGAAGAAGTACGCCGGACCCGAGCCGGAGAGCGCGGTGCAGGCGTCCTGCTGGGACTCGGGGACGCGCAGCGTCTTGCCGACCGCGCCGAAGATCTCCTCGGCGTGGGCGAGGTGGCCGGCGGTGGCGTGGCTGCCGGCGGAGATGACGGACATCGCCTCGTCCACGAGGGCGGGGGTGTTGGTCATGACACGGACGACCGGGGTGCCGGAGGCGAGGCGCTCCTCGAAGAAGGAGGTGGGGATACCGGCGGCGCCGCTGATGACGAGGCGGTCGGCGGGCAGGTGCGGGGCGAGTTCGTCGAGGAGCGCGCCCATGTCCTGGGGCTTGACCGTGAGGATCAAGGTGTCGGCGGTCTTCGCGGCCTCGGCGTTGGTGACCGGAGTGACTCCGTGGCGGGTGCGGAGTTCTTCGGCGCGTTCGGGGCGGCGGGCGGTGACCAGGAGGTCGGCGGGTGCCCAGCCGGCGCGGATCATTCCGCTGAGCAGGGCTTCGCCGATCTTGCCGGTGCCGAGGACTGCGACTTTCTGGCTCATGCGGTTCAGTCTGGCACCGGGGTGGAGGCGGCGGGGGTGGCCGTCCGCTGGCCGGACGCCGTCCCGGGCCGTTATGCGGTGCGTCGCCTCAGGGTCGCCGCTCCCAGTGCCAGGACGAGCACGGCGCAGCCGGCGACGATCAGGACGTCCCTGACGAAGGTGGTGGTCATGTCGGTGTGGTGCAGGACCTCGTTCATGCCGTCGACGGCGTAGGACATGGGCAGTACGTCGGAGACGGCCTCGAGGGCAGGGTGCATGTCGGAGCGGGGTGTGAAGAGGCCGCAGAGGAGGAGTTGGGGGAAGATCACCGCCGGCATGAACTGGACCGCCTGGAATTCCGAGGCCGCGAAGGCCGAGACGAAGAGACCGAGGGCCGTACCGAGCAGGGCGTCGAGCAGGGCGACCAGGAGCAGCAGCCAGGGTGAGCCGGTGACGTCGAGGCCCAGGAACCAGACGGCGAGGCCGGTGGCGAGGGCCGACTGGACGATGGCGAGTGTGCCGAAGGCGAGGGCGTAGCCGGCGATGAGGTCGGCCTTGCCGAGGGGCATGGCGAGGAGGCGTTCGAGGGTGCCGGAGGTGCGTTCGCGGAGGGTGGCGATGGAGGTCACCAGGAACATCGTGATGAGCGGGAAGATCCCGAGGAGGGAGGCGCCGATGTTGTCGAAGGTGCGCGGACTGGCGTCGAAGACGTAGCGGAGCAGGACCAGCATCAGGCAGGGGATGAGGAGGAGCAGCGCGATCGTGCGGGGGTCGTGGCGGAGCTGGCGCAGGACGCGGGCGGCGGTGGCGGTGGTGCGGGCGAGGCTGAGGGCGCTGACGGGGGCGGTTGTGGCTGTCGCGGTGGTCTCCGTCTGAGAGGTCATCGTGCTGTTTCCTTCGCGCGGGCGTGGGCGGCCGCTTCGTCGACCAGGTGGAGGAAGGCGGCTTCGACGGTTTCGGAGCCGGTGCGGGTGCGGAGGGCCTCGGGGCTGTCGTCGGCGAGGATCCGGCCGTCGCGCATGAGGAGGAGACGGTGGCAGCGCTCGGCCTCGTCCATCACGTGGGAGGAGATGAGGAGGGTGGCGCCGCGGTCGGCGGCGAGGGAGTGGAAGAGGTGCCAGAGGTCTCGGCGCAGGACGGGGTCGAGGCCGACGGTGGGTTCGTCGAGGACGAGGAGTTCGGGGGTGCCGAGCAGGGCGACGGCGAGGGAGACGCGGCTGCGCTGGCCGCCGGAGAGGTTGCCGGCGAGGGCATCGGCGTGGCTGGTGAGGTCGACTTCGCCGAGGACGCGTTCGGTGTCGGCGCGGCGGTCGGCGGAGGCGCGGGTGGGGTCGAGGACGGAGCCGAAGTAGTCGAGGTTCTGGCGGATGGTCAGGTCGCTGTAGACGGAGGGGGCTTGGGTGACGTAGCCGATGCGGGTGCGCAGGGTGGGGTGGCCGGCCGGTCGGCCGAGGACGTTCAGGGTGCCGGTGACCTTGGCCTGGGTGCCGACGACGGAACGCATCAGGGTCGATTTGCCGCAGCCGGAGGGGCCGAGCAGGCCGGTGATCTGACCGCGGGGGACGGTGAAGTCGAGCCCGCGCAGGACGGTGCGGGAACCGCGGGTCACCTCGACCCCGCGGGCTTCGACGGCTGGGGGCAGGGCTGTGCTGCCGGGGGCCTCGGCGGGCTCCGGCGAGTAATTCACCATGCGATGAATAATGCGCCGGACCCCAGACCCCGTCAAGCGCCCAGGGCTACCGCCCAGCCAGGGACACGGGGCGGCTCCGCCAGGGACACGAAGGCGGCCTCGCCACAGGCCCAGGGCCAACGCCCCGTCAGGGGCAGAAGGGGCGCCCCCGTCACAACCCCAGGGACACCGGTCCCGTCAGAAGAGAAGCGGGGCCCCCGTCACACCCCCCGCGCCAACGCCCCGCCAGGGGCGCGGGGAACTGCGCGCCCAGCCCCCACCCACCCGCACCCGACCCGGACACCCCGGGTAGTCACCACCCGCACCCGACCCCCAACCCGGCCGTGCCCGGGTAGTCACCACCCGCACCCGACCCCCGACCCGGCCGTGCCCAGTCCTCGAACCCCTCGCTCAGTCGTTGCGGGCGACGAGCAGGAGGACGTCGTACGTCTCCTCCACCACCCCCTCCGGGAAGGCCGTGAGCAGGTGGGACCGTTCCTCGGCGAGGAAGGCGGTGCGGTGGTCCTCCGGGATGACCAGGAACGCCGAGTGGCTGCCGATGTTGGCGAGATGGGTGTCGACGGGGACACGCCGGCTCCAGCGGACCTCACGGCGGCTGAAGCGGAGCCGCCCGGTGGGGTCGGCGAGCTCCGTGTGGTCGGCCCTCGCGCGCTTCTCGGCGGCGACGTCGATGCCGAAGAAGCGGGCCAGCCGGTCGCCCTGTCCGGCGATCCAGTCGACGTCGGCGGCGTTGGTGTTCCACCACAGTGCCAGCGCACCGCCGGGGCGCAGCACGCGCAGGGCCTCCGGCACGGACTGCGCGGGGTCGGTCCAGTGCCAGGCCTGGGCGTAGGTGACGAAGTCGGCGGTGGCGTCGGCGAGGGGAAGGGCGTTGCCGTTGCCACGGACGACGGGGACGCCGGGGAGGGCGGCCCGGAACTGCGCCGCCATGCCCTCCCCCGGCTCCACCGCGACCACGTCGGCGCCGCGGGCGTGCAGCAGGGCGGTCGCGATGCCGGTGCCCGCGCCGACGTCGACCGCCCTGGCCCCCGCGAGCACGCGGCCGGCCTCCTCCTCGACGGCGTCCAGCAGGGCGGCCGGGTAGGAGGGGCGGTTCGCGGCGTACTGGGCCGCGGCGGCGTTGAAGGAGTGGGCGCGGGCGGCGTGGGAGGAGGGGAAGGGGGTGCGGGGGTCCGGCTGGCGTGTGGTCATGCGGCCATGGTCGCGGGGCCGGGACGAGCGCGACAGAGCGTCTCGGGTCCTGGGGCCGGCAGGGGTCCCGCGTCACTGCCGCACGGGCGGGCTCAGCGCTTCCGCTTCTTCTTCGACGGGTTGCCCGTGCGGCGGGTGGTGCGGCGTTCGTGGTCCTGGACGGCGGTGTCGTACTCGGCGCGGTGCAGTTTCTCGCCGGGCGCCTCGACGAGGGAGCGGAAGAAGTAGGCGAGCAGCAAGCCGACGAAGCCGATGGCGAGGAGGCCGCGCAGGGAGGCCTGGCGTTCGGGGTCGGGGCGCTTGCCGAAGGACTCCCAGGTGTTGCGGAAGGCCAGGGCGCTACAGATGGCGAACATCGCGACGACGAGGACGGTGACGAAGGCGCCGGTGTCGGCGAGCTGTACGCCCTCGTAGGCGAGGCGCAGGACCAGGCAGGAGACGACGGCGGCGGCGAGCGAGCCGGCGGCGACGCCGATACGGCGGGCAGTGTAGCCGTCGTCGTGGTTGACCCAGGACGTGCCGAAGAAGCGGAGGGGCTCGGGGCGGGGTCCGCCGGTGGAGCCCGCGGAGGTGTCCGGGGTGCCTGGTTCGTCGCTCACGGGACGATTATGGCTCCGGCTCCTCCACGGGCTCCGGGTCGGGGTCGCTACGGACTCAGGCGCAGCGGTCGGCCACGTAGCCGTCACTGCCGGTGTGGACGTAGGTGTCCGAGACGAATTCGCCGTTGCTGATGTTGTCCCAGATGTTCGACGTGCCGTAGTAACCGGACACCGTCGAGCCCGGGGTCTGGCAGTAGATCGGCACCTTGGCGCCCTCGGTGAGGACGCGGGTGATGGAGTAGCTGGTGCCGGGGCCGCTGCGGACGTTCAGGCGGATGCCCGGGGCGGTGTCGTAGTAGCGGACACTGGCGGCCGCGTTCGCCGTGGCGGCGGAGCCGAGAAGCATGAGGAAGGCACTGCCGGTGACCGCTGCCAGCAGGGTGGTTCTGCGTCTGAGCGATGTCATGCGAATCCCCTGGAGACGAAGACCGGATCAGGCGCAGCGGTCGGCCACGTAGCCGTCGCTGCCGGTGTGGACGTAGGTGTCCGAGACGTACTCGCCGTTGTCGATGTTGTCCCAGATGTTCGACGTGCCGTAGTAACCGGACACCGTCGTACCGGGCGTCTGGCAGAAGATGGGCACGCGGGTGCCCTCGGCCAGGGTGCGCGTGATGCTGTAGCTGGTGCCGGGGCCGCTGCGGACGTTGAGGCGGACGCCCGGGGCGACCGCGTACGTCTTGACGGACGCCGCCGCCAGCGTCGTGACGGCCTCGTCCTCGCCGCCGCCCACCGCTTCCTGAGCCTGTTCGACAGACATGTGGTGCTCCCCCCATTGGACCCATGAGTGTCATGGAGTCCCGTTGATTCCCCTGAATCGAGCCACGAAACACATGTTCGTAACTCGATAGCGGACGCTAGCAAGCCGCCTCTGTGTCGCACGCGTCATCGACTAGGCTCCGTGCGTCGCGCTCCGCGGAATCAGCACGGGGGTGGTCCCTTGACGCCACAGCGCAACACCGGAGCGGGCGCGGAAGCGGAACTTCCCGAGTACGCCGGGCACTACCGTCTGGAGTCCTGCCTGGGCTCGGGCGGCATGGGCGTGGTGCATCTGGCCCGCAGCACCTCGGGGCTGAAGCTCGCGGTGAAGGTCGTGCATGCCGAGTTCGCCAAGGACCGTGAGTTCAGGGGCCGTTTCCGGCAGGAGGTGGCCGCCGCGCGGAAGGTCAGCGGTGCCTTCACCGCCCCCGTCGTGGACGCCGATCCCGAGGCCGACCGGCCCTGGATGGCCACCCTCTACATCCCCGGCCCGACTCTCTCCGAGCATGTGAAGCGGAACGGGCCGATGCCCCCTGCGCAGTTGCGCCGGCTGATGGCCGGACTGGCGGAGGCGCTGCGCGACATCCACCGGGTCGGCGTGGTCCACCGGGACCTGAAGCCGAGCAACGTGCTGCTCGCCGAGGACGGTCCCAAGGTCATCGACTTCGGGATCTCCCGGCCGAAAGACAGCGAACTGCGGACCGAGACGGGCAAGTTGATCGGTACGCCGCCGTTCATGGCGCCCGAGCAGTTCCGGCGGCCGCGTGAGGTGGGGCCCGCCGCGGACATCTTCGCGCTCGGGTCGGTGCTGGTGCACGCGTCGACCGGGCGGGGTCCGTTCGACTCCGACAGCCCTTATGTCGTCGCCTACCAGGTCGTGCACGACGAGCCGGACATCGCCGGGGTGCCGGAGGAGCTGGCGCCGCTGGTGCTGCGCTGCCTCGCCAAGGAGCCCGAGGACCGGCCGACGCCCGACGAGCTGATGCGGGAGCTCAGGTCGTTGTCGGCGTCGTACGACACACAGGCGTTCATACCGGCGCAGCGGATCAGGGAGGAGGACGGCGACAGCGCGACGCCGGGCGAGCAGCCGTCGGCCGCCGCGCCGGAGCCGAAGCCGCGCGGGCCGTGGAAGGCCACCCGGCGACGGATGGCCGTCGCCGCCGGGTCGAGCGTGCTGGTGCTGGGCGGTCTGGTCGGCTCGGTGCTGTGGCTCGGGGGCGGCGACCCGACGCCCGCGGGCGCCACGGGGCAGGGCTCGGCCCCCGCGTTCACGGCCTGGCACGCCGACGCGGCGGCCAAGGACGGCTCGGGGATGCCCCGATGCGTGGCCGGTGCCGGGAAGTTGCTGTGCGTCCGGTCGGGGCTGGCGTTCGGCCTCGACCCGGCGGACGGTCGTCTGCTGTGGCGGCACAGGGTCGCGGACGAGCGGTCGAGCGACTCGCCGTCCCTGTCGGGCGGGCTTCTGCTGCTGCCGACGGACGGGCGCCGGCAGGTGACCGCCCTGGATCCCGCCACCGGTTCGCCGCGCTGGGAACGGGACCTCTCGGCGTTCCAGGGCATGGAGATCACCCGGAGCATGCTGCTGGCGGTCGGCGCCGACGGGAAGGTCACCGGCATGGACAGCACGTCCGGCCGCGCGAAGTGGAGCCGGTCCCTGTCCGGGAGCGGTACGCCGTCCCTGAGCTCGTTCGCCGGAGATCCGCTGGTGTACGTGACCAGCACGTCGGACACGGGGGCGCACACCCTGGTCACCGCGCTGGACCCGGTCACGGGTGCCCAGCGCTGGCAGAGCCGGCCGGCGGGGGACCTGCGGCCGGTCGGCAGTGCGGGCGGGTCCCTGTTCCTGTTGTCCCTGGACACGTCCGCCGGGGAGACGGACGCGGTCGTGCGCTACACGCCCGGCACCGGGGCGACGCGCCGGGTGGCGCTGCCCGTGCCCCGGGTGGCACCGGCCGCCACGGTGCGCGGCGACGTCGTCTACCTGCTGGCCGCCGGTGGCTCGCTGGAGGCCGTCGACGTCGGGAGCGGCCGGCAGCTCTGGGAGCTCCAGACCTCGGTGACCCGGGGCTCGGCGCCCGCCGCCGACGGCCGGTACGTCTACGTCACGGCGGCCGACGGACGTCTGCTCGCCGCGGACGCCCGGAAGGGAACCCTCGTCGGCCAGACCCCGGCGCGCCTGGGTGCGAACGCCAGCGAGGTGACCGCGTCTCTGTCGGCTCCGCTCGTCCTCGGCACCCACGTCTACGCCACCGCCCCCGACGGCTCCGTCTTCGCCGTCGATGCCGAGGCTCCTGGGGGCTGGTGACGGCGTAGCGGCCCCGGGACCCGGACCGGAAGCCGAACCCAGAGCCCGGTCACCACCCGGACGCGGCCCCAGAACCAGAACCCCGGACACGAGCCCGGCCCCACACCGAGAAGGGGCCGCCCCCGTGTGGGAGGCGGCCCCTTGTCGGGTGTTGTGGGTCAGCCCAGTTTGGAGACGTCGCGGACGGCGCCCTTGTCGGCGCTGGTGGCCATCGCCGCGTAGGCGCGGAGCGCCGCCGAGACCTTGCGCTCGCGGTTCTTCGGGGCGTACACGCCGTTCAGGGCCTGCTCGCGGCGGGACAGCTCGGCCTCGTCGACGAGGAGCTCGATCGTGCGGTTCGGGATGTCGATGCGGATCCGGTCGCCGTCCTCGACGAGGGCGATGGTGCCGCCGGAGGCCGCCTCGGGGGAGGCGTGGCCGATGGACAGGCCCGAGGTGCCGCCGGAGAAGCGGCCGTCGGTGATCAGCGCGCAGGTCTTGCCGAGGCCGCGGCCCTTGAGGAAGGACGTCGGGTAGAGCATCTCCTGCATACCGGGGCCGCCCTTGGGGCCCTCGTAGCGGATGACCACGACGTCGCCGTCCGTCACCTGCTTGTTGAGGATCTTCTCGACGGCCTCTTCCTGCGACTCGCAGACGACCGCGGGGCCCTCGAAGGTCCAGATGGACTCGTCGACGCCGGCTGTCTTCACCACGCAGCCGTCGACGGCGAGGTTGCCCTTGAGGACCGCGAGGCCGCCGTCCTTGGAGTACGCGTGCTCGACGCTGCGGATGCAGCCCTCCGCCGCGTCCTCGTCCAGCGCCTCCCAGCGCTCGGACTGGGAGAAGGCCTCGGCGGAGCGGACGCAGCCGGGGGCCGCGTGCCACAGCTCGACGGCGTCGGGGGACGGGGAACCGCCGCGCACGTCCCAGGTCTTCAGCCAGTCGGCCAGGGAGGGGCTGTGGACCGCGTGGACGTCCTCGTTGAGGAGGCCGCCGCGGTGCAGTTCGCCGAGGAGGGCGGGGATGCCGCCGGCGCGGTGCACATCCTCCATGTAGTAGGTGCGGGTCTTGGCGACGTTCGGGGCGACCTTGGCCAGGCAGGGGACCCTGCGGGACACCTCGTTGATCTGCTCCAGGCCGAAGGGGACGCCCGCCTCCTGGGCGGCGGCCAGCAGGTGCAGGATCGTGTTCGTGGAGCCGCCCATCGCGATGTCGAGGGCCATGGCGTTCTCGAACGCGGCGAAGGTCGCGATGTTCCGGGGCAGGACCGTGTCGTCGTCCTGCTCGTAGTAGCGGCGGGTGATGTCCATGACCGTGGTGGCCGCGTCGACGTACAGCCGCTTGCGGGCCGTGTGGGTGGCGAGGACCGAGCCGTTGCCCGGCAGCGAGAGGCCGATCGCCTCGGTCAGGCAGTTCATCGAGTTGGCGGTGAACATGCCGGAACAGGAGCCGCAGGTCGGACAGGCGTTCTCCTCGATACGGAGGATGTCCTCGTCCGAGATCTTGTCGTTCACGGCGTCGGAGATCGCGTCGACGAGGTCGAGGGTGCGGACCGTGCCGTCGACGAGGGTCGCGCGGCCGGCCTCCATGGGGCCGCCGGAGACGAAGACCGTCGGGATGTTCAGGCGCAGGGCGGCCATCAGCATGCCCGGGGTGATCTTGTCGCAGTTGGAGATGCAGACCAGGGCGTCGGCGCAGTGCGCCTCGACCATGTACTCGACCGAGTCCGCGATCAGGTCACGGGAGGGCAGGGAGTACAGCATGCCGCCGTGGCCCATCGCGATGCCGTCGTCCACGGCGATGGTGTTGAACTCGCGCGGGATGCCGCCCGCCTCCTTGATCGCCTCGGAGACGATCCGGCCGACCGGCTGGAGGTGGGTGTGGCCCGGCACGAACTCGGTGAAGGAGTTGGCCACGGCGATGATCGGCTTACGGCCGATGTCCGCGCCGGGTACACCGGAGGCGCGCATAAGGGCGCGGGCGCCCGCCATGTTGCGGCCGTGGGTGACTGTGCGGGACCTCAGCTCGGGCATCGCGCTCGCTCCTTCAGACAGATAGGGCTGCTATTGAGCGTACGCCCGTTGTTCAGGCCTCGGGACGAGGTGTCCGGAATGCGGGACACATGTCTCAGCGGCGCAGGTCACGGCCCGGTCAGATGTCCCTGCACCACCGGGGCGACCCGCCGCACGATCTGCTCCAGGTCCACCGAGGCCAGCGGCTCCACCTTGATCACGTAGCGCAGCATCGCGCAGCCCACCAGCTGGGCCGCCGCCAGTTCGGCGCGCAGCTCCGCGTCCGGCAGGTCCAGCTGTCCGGCGATCCTGCGCAGCAGCTGGGCGGCGATCAGACGGCGGAAGACGGCGGCCGCGGCCTCGTTGTTGACGGCGGAGCGGATGATCGCCAGCAGGGGCGTCCGGGTGGTGGGGTTCTCCCAGACACCGAAGATGAACCGGGTCAGGCGCTCGCCGACCCCGTCCAGCGGGCCGTCGGCGATCGCGGCGGGCGCGTTCAGCGCGGGGGCGAAGGCCACCGAGATGGCGGCCTCGAAGACCTGTTCCTTGGTGCCGAAGTAATGGTGGACCAGGGCGGAGTCGACGCCGGCGGCCTTGGCGATACCGCGCACGGACGTCTTCTCGTAGCCGCGTTCGGAGAACTCCTCGCGGGCGGCGACGAGGATGCGGTCCCGGGTGCCGGCCGACTCGGTACGCGGTGGGCGGCCACGGCGGCGGGCGCCGGAGCCGTGGTCGGCGTCGGTCATCGGCGGGGCACCTTCACCGCCGAGGCCAGGTGCAGGCGGGTGAAGGCCAGGGCCTCCGCGAGATCGGCCTCGCGCTCCGCGCCGGACATCGCGCGCCGGGTGTTGACCTCGATGACGACGTGCCCGTCGAAACCGGTGAGCGCGAGGCGCTCCAGCAGTTCGGCGCAGGGCTGGGTGCCGCGGCCGGGCACCAGGTGCTCGTCCTTGGCGGAACCGCGGCCGTCGGCGAGGTGGACGTGGCCGAGCCGGTCGCTCATCCGGTCGAGCATGGCGAGGGCGTCCACCCGGGACGTCGAGGCATGGCTGAGGTCGATCGTGAAGTGCCGGTAGTCGTCCTTGGTGACGTCCCAGTCGGGGGCGTACGCCAGCATCTCGCGGTCGCGGTAGCGCCACGGGTACATGTTCTCCACCGCGAACCGCACATCCGTCTCGTTCGCCATCCGCCAGATCCCCTCGACGAAGTCGCGGGCGTACTGGCGCTGCCAGCGGAACGGGGGGTGCACGACGACCGTGCTCGCGCCCAGCTTCTCGGCGGCGGACCGGGCCCGCTGGAGCTTGACCCAGGGGTCGGTGGACCAGACCCGCTGGGTGATCAGCAGACAGGGGGCGTGAACGGCGAGGATGGGGATGCGGTGGTAGTCGCTGAGCCTGCGCAGGGCCTCGATGTCCTGGCTGACCGGGTCGGTCCACACCATGACCTCGACGCCGTCGTAGCCGAGGCGTGCGGCGATCTCGAAGGCCGTCGCCGTCGACTCCGGATAGACGGAGGCCGTGGAGAGCGCGACCTTCGCATCCGGGATGCGGACGACGTGCCTTGGAATTGCCACGAGGGACAGGTTACGGGGTGGGGACGAGTGGGCAGGGGGCGCCTACTCGCCGTTGTGACCACCGTCATGCGCGGCTCTCGCGCTCCGCTACGCCGAACCCATGTGGTCGAGGCGCCTCAGGATGACGCCCTCCCGCAGGGCCCACGGGCAGACCTCCACGCTCTCCACCTCGAAGAGGTCCATCGCGGCCTCCGCCACCAGTGCGCCCGCCACCAGCTGGTTCGCCCGGCCCTCGGACACCCCCGGCAGTGCGGAGCGCTGCGCCGTGCTCATGGCCGCCAGCCGCGGGACCCAGGTCTCCAGGGAGTTCCGCTTGAGTTCGCGCTGCACGTAGAGGCCGTCGGCGGAGCGGGCCGCGCCGGCGATACGGGCCAGCTGCTTGAACGTCTTGGACGTGGCGACCACGTGGTCGGGCGCGCCGAAGCGGCTGAACTCGCCGACCGTACGGGCGATCTCGGCGCGTACATGGCGACGTAGCGCCCGTATGTCGTCGGCGGACGGCGGGTCGCCGGGCAGCCAGCCGGCGGTGAGCCGCCCGGCGCCGAGCGGGAGGGAGACGGCCGCGTCGGGCTCCTCGTCGATGCCGTAGCCGACCTCGAGGGAGCCGCCGCCGATGTCCAGGACCAGCAGCTTTCCGGCGGACCAGCCGAACCAGCGGCGGGCGGCGAGGAAGGTCAGCCGGGCCTCCTCGGCGCCGGTGAGGACCTGGAGCTCGACACCGGTCTCGGCCTGCACGCGCGCGAGCACGTCGTCGGCGTTGCTGGCCTCGCGCACCGCGGAGGTCGCGAACGGCAGCAGGTCCTCGACGCCCTTGTCCTCCGCGGCCTGCAACGCGTCCTTGACGACACCGACCAGTTTCTCGACCCCGTCGGGGCCGATGGCCCCGTTGCCGTCGAGGAGTTGGGCGAGGCGGAGCTCCGCCTTGTGCGAGTGCGCCGGGAGCGGACGCGCGCCGGGGTGGGCGTCCACCACCAGCAGATGCACCGTGTTAGATCCCACGTCGAGGACACCGAGTCTCATGTACGGAACTGTACGGAACACTGCTGGGAGCGGGTGTCGAGCAGTCCCCGCGCGGACCTCCGGCGTCTTACCCTGGACGGGTGCCAAAGACGAAAAAGACGAAGGACCACAAGGGCGCCAAATCAGCCGACGGTTCTTCGCGGGTGACGCCACCGCGGCCGTCGAAGACGCCGAAGCTGTCGAGGAAGGCCCTGGCCGAGGACGAGAAGGGCCTCGACTTCGCGCGCGCGTGGGTGGAGTTCCCCGATCCGGCGGACGACGAGCAGGTGTTCCGTTGCGATCTGACCTGGCTGACCTCCCGCTGGAACTGCATCTTCGGCAGCGGCTGCCAGGGCATCCAGGCGGGCCGCGCGGACGACGGCTGCTGCACGTTGGGCGCGCACTTCTCCGACGAGGACGACGAGAAGCGGGTCGCCGAGCACGTGACGCGGCTCACGCCGGAGATCTGGCAGCACCATGACGAGGGCACCCGGGGCGGCTGGATCTCGGAGGACGAGGACGGCTCCCGTCAGACCCGTCCGTTCAACGGCTCGTGCATCTTCCAGAACCGCCCGGGGTTCGCAGGCGGCGCGGGCTGCTCGCTGCACATCCTGGCGCTGAAGGAGGGCCGCGAGCCGCTGGAGACCAAGCCGGACGTCTGCTGGCAGCTCCCCGTCCGCCGGACGTACGACTGGATCGACCGCCCCGACGACACACGCGTCCTCCAGATCTCCATCGGCGAGTACGACCGCAGGGGCTGGGGCCCGGGTGGCCACGACCTCCACTGGTGGTGCACGTCGGCGACGTCGGCGCACGGCGCGGGCGACCCGGTGTACGTCTCGTACCGCCCGGAACTGACCGAGCTGATGGGCAAGGCGGGCTACGACCGCCTGGTGGAACTCTGCGAACAGCGCCTCGCCTCCCAGCTCCCCCTACTGGCCCCCCACCCAGCAGACCCCACCGACTGACACCCACAACAGCACCCCGTCAGGGGCGCGGGGAACTGCGCGAGCAACCACCACGGCGCCCGCGGCCCTGCCCGGCTGGCACCGCCGACCTCCACCGTCGTGACCGAGCACCATCGCGGCAGCAAGAAGAAACCGGCGGGAAGGCAGCACCGCGCCCGAAGGGGCGCGGGGAACTGCGCGAGCAACCACCACGGCGCCCGCACCCCCCCCTACGCACAGCAAGCACAACGGCGCCCATGGCTGGGGCTCGCGTCACGGTGTCGGTGGGGGTGGGGCGGTCTCGGGGGGTGTCGGCGTGGCCGAACCTGTCGGGGTGCCGGTCTCCGACTCCGTCGGTGTCGGGGTCGGCTCGGGCGGCGTCGGGGGCTCGCTGGCCGGTGGCGATGGCTGGGGCGAGGCGGGCATCGTCGGCGTCGGCCTCCCCGGAGGGGTCGGTTTCGGTCCCCGGCGCGACGGGGGAGCCGTCCCGTATCCGGTGATCGACACCACCGCCCCCGCCGGCGCCACCGCCACCCGCGCGCTCCAGTGCCCCGACGGCTCCCGCAGATGATCGACGTACACCTTGACCGTGAACGACTCGCCCGGCCGCAGCGTCCCCGAGGACCGCGTGAAGTACAGCCAGCCCGCCGGAGTGGACACCGACCAGCGCACCGGCGCGTCCCCGGCCGCCGCCAGCGTGACCAGCGTCGTGTCGCCGTCGTTCTCGGCCGTCACCCTGAGGTGCCCCGCACCGGCCTGCTTCCGGTCGGCCCCGACGACGCTGATCACCTCCACCGACACGTCGGCCTTGCCGCCACTGCCGACGCGCGGCCCGGGTCTGGTGGTGGCGTTGCCGGCGTTCTCGTAGCCGCCCGCGTCGTCACCGCCCAGCACGCCCGGACCGGCGGCCTCGCGCGCGGTCGCGGACGGCCCGTCGTGCCCGTCCCCCGCCGGCGAGCCCCGGTAGGCGGCCCACAGGGCGAGCACCGGCGCCGCCACCACCGTCGCGACGACGGTCGTCGTGACGGCACGCGCGCGGAGCCGGTCGCGACGGGCGGCGTGGTCCTTCGGGTCCATCGGGAAGCCGCGCCGGTCGAAGCGCGGGGCCGCCGCACCCCGCGCGCGCGGCTGGTGCGCCATCGCCATGTGCAGGGCCGCGCGGGGCGCCTCCAGGACGGGCAGCTCGGCGGGGGTGGTCATCGCGCCGGGCCACCGGCCGGGGGCCGCGCGTTCGGCGGTGCGGCGGCAGCGCGGACAGTCGTCGACATGGCGGACGAGTTCGCGGCGCAGGGCACTGCTGAGCACCAGTTGGCTGTCCCCGGTGAGGTGGGAGACGCTCGGGCAGCCGCCGGTCTCGACCACCGCGAGGGCCGCGCGGGTGCGTTCGACCTCGCAGGCGGCGGAGGCGAGCAGTTCGCGGGCGCCCGCCAGGTCCATGCCGAGGACCGCGGCGACCTCGTCGGCGGTGAGGTGGTGGCGTACGGCGAGTTCGAGTGCCTCACGCTGCTCGGGGGTGGTGCCGGCCGCCTCGGGCCAGGCGAGCAGGGCGAGTTCACGGCTCCGCTGCTCCTGGTCGGCGGTGGCCGCCTGCGGTTCGGGCGCGTTGTGGCGGCCCGCCGCGTGGGTGGCCTGACGTTTCTGCTTGGCCTGGGCGAGCCCGCGCAGGCAGGCCCAGCGGGCCAGTGCGTACAGCCACGCCCTGCGGTCCGCGGCGGCCGCCGGGACACGCTGGCCGCGCCGCTCGGCGACGGCGAGGACGTCCCCGAGGGCGGCGGTGGCCGTGTCGTGGTCGCACAGCACCGAGAGGCAGTAGGTGAACAGCCCGTCCAGGTACGGCTCGTAGCGCGCCGGCGGTCGCTGCGCCAGCGCGCGCGCCGCCGTACGGTCACGCGCCGCGCGCGCCTCCCGGTGCGCCCGGTGTGCACCGATCGTGCGGGTCGAGGTCTCCGGTGTGCTGCTCGTCACCCGTGCGACCGTAGGCGGCGGCGTAACGTCCCTTCTTGCGGCTTGAGCACTTTTAATCCGTACGGGTGAAACGATCCCTCAATAGGGGACAGCACGCCGTGATTCCGTGGCTCGTTCCCGGCCCGGCACGGCCGGGACCGGTCCACCCACACCTGTCACGGGGGCCGCTCCGGCCCCGCTGTCAGTGGCGGGGGCTACGGTTTCCGCATGGCCACCCGTACCAAGACCGCGAAGGACCGACCGTCGTACCGCTGCACCGAGTGCGGCTGGCAGACGGCCAAGTGGCTCGGCCGCTGCGCCGAGTGCCAGGCCTGGGGCACGATCGAGGAGTACGGCGCGCCCGCGGTCCGTACGACGGCACCCGGCCGGGTCACCACCTCCGCGGTGCCCATCGGCCAGGTCGACGGCCGTCAGGCCACCGCCCGCACCACCGGCGTGCCCGAGCTGGACCGGGTCCTCGGCGGGGGTCTGGTCCCCGGCGCGGTCGTGCTCCTGGCCGGCGAGCCCGGCGTCGGCAAGTCCACCCTCCTGCTCGACGTGGCGGCCAAGTCGGCGAGCGACGAGCACCGCACGCTCTACGTCACAGGCGAGGAGTCCGCGAGTCAGGTCCGCCTGCGCGCGGACCGCATCGGCGCCATCGACGACCACCTCTATCTGGCCGCCGAGACCGACCTGTCCGCCGTTCTCGGCCACTTGGACGCGGTGAAGCCGTCGCTGCTGATCCTCGACTCGGTGCAGACGGTCGCCTCCCCCGAGATCGACGGCGCGCCCGGCGGCATGGCCCAGGTGCGGGAGGTGGCCGGAGCCCTCATCCGCGCCTCCAAGGAGCGGGGCATGTCGACGCTCCTCGTGGGCCACGTCACCAAGGACGGCGCGATCGCGGGACCGCGCCTGCTGGAACACCTGGTCGACGTCGTCCTGCACTTCGAGGGCGACCGGCACGCGCGCCTGCGGCTCGTGCGCGGCGTCAAGAACCGGTACGGCGCCACCGACGAGGTCGGCTGCTTCGAACTGCACGACGAGGGCATCACGGGCCTCGCCGACCCGAGCGGACTTTTCCTGACAAGGCGTGCCGAACCGGTCCCCGGCACCTGCCTGACCGTCACCCTGGAGGGCCGCCGCCCGCTGGTCGCCGAGGTCCAGGCGCTCACCGTGGACTCGCAGATCCCCTCCCCCCGCCGGACCACCTCCGGTCTGGAGACCTCCCGGGTCTCGATGATGCTGGCGGTGCTGGAGCAGCGCGGCCGGATCAGCGCGCTGGGCAAGCGGGACATCTACTCCGCGACGGTGGGCGGCGTGAAGCTCTCCGAGCCGGCGGCGGATCTCGCGATCGCGCTGGCGCTGGCGTCGGCCGCGAGCGACACCCCGCTCCCCAAGAACCTGGTCGCCATCGGCGAGGTCGGTCTCGCGGGCGAGGTCAGACGGGTCACCGGCGTCCAGCGCAGGCTCTCCGAAGCGCACCGGCTCGGCTTCACGCACGCGCTCGTACCGGGCGATCCCGGCAAGGTCCCGCCGGGCATGAAGGTCCTGGAGGTCGCCGACATGGGGGACGCGCTGCGGGTGCTGCCGCGCTCCCGTCGCCGGGAGGCCCCACGGGAGGCGGAGGAGCGCCGGTAGACTTTGCCCTGGTCTCGCCCGTCCGTACGAACCGAGTGCGGGTGCGGCGGCGCCTCAGAACCTGCGACCGGAGGAGTGCAGTGGCAGCCAACGACCGGGCAGCGGCTCCCGGAAAGTCCGGCGGGAGCGCCGGTTCCGATGGCCTGATGCGCGCCTCGCTGAGCGCCGTGGCTCCGGGCACGTCCCTGCGGGACGGCCTGGAGCGGGTCCTCCGTGGCAACACCGGCGGTCTCATCGTCCTCGGCTTCGACAAGTCCGTCGAGACGATGTGCACGGGCGGTTTCGTGCTCGACGTCGAGTTCACGGCGACCCGGCTGCGCGAGCTGTGCAAGCTCGACGGCGGCATCGTGATCTCCTCCGACCTGTCGAAGATCCTGCGGGCGGGTGTCCAGTTCGTACCGGACGCCACGATCCCGACGGAGGAGACGGGCACCCGGCACCGTACGGCGGACCGGATCTCCAAGCAGGTCGGCTTCCCGGTGGTCTCGGTCTCGCAGTCGATGCGGCTGATCGCCCTCTACGTCGACGGGCAGCGCCGGGTCCTGGAGGACTCGGCGGCGATCCTGTCCCGGGCGAACCAGGCGCTCGCGACCCTGGAGCGGTACAAGCTCCGGCTGGACGAGGTGGCCGGCACGCTGTCGGCGCTGGAGATCGAGGACCTGGTGACGGTCCGGGACGTGTCCGCCGTCGCCCAGCGCCTGGAGATGGTCCGCCGGATCGCCACGGAGATCGCCGAGTACGTGGTCGAACTGGGCACCGACGGGCGCCTCCTCGCACTCCAGCTGGACGAGTTGATCGCCGGGGTCGAGCCGGAGCGGGAGCTGGTGGTCCGGGACTACGTGCCCGAGCCGACGGCGAAGCGGTCCCGCACGGTCGACGAGGCGCTGTCCGAGCTGGACGCCCTGAGCCATGCGGAGCTGCTGGAACTGTCGACGGTGGCGCGGGCGTTGGGGTACACGGGGTCGCCGGAGACGCTGGACTCGGCGGTGTCGCCGCGCGGTTTCCGGCTGCTGGCGAAGGTGCCGCGGCTGCCCGGCGCGATCATCGACCGGCTGGTGGAGCACTTCGGGGGCCTACAGAAGCTGCTCGCCGCGAGCGTCGACGACCTCCAGACGGTGGACGGCGTCGGCGAGGCGCGGGCGCGCAGTGTGCGCGAGGGTCTGTCCCGGCTGGCGGAGTCTTCGATTCTCGAGCGGTACGTCTGATGTCGCCTGCCGGCTCGGGCGGTCGCGATGTACGGCGACGACGGGCCCACGGGGGCTGATCGCGCAGTTCCTCGCGCCCCTGACGGGGCGCTTCGACCGGGCCTCAGTCCGCCGACAGTACGAAGGACGCCTGGGCCTTCGCGTAGCCCGGGGCCGCCGCTTGCAGCAGGTACGTGCCCGCGCCGGCCGAGCCCGCCGGGGGTGTCGCGCACTGGGCCGCGCTCGGCTTGCGGTCCCACTTCAGGGTGTACGTGATGCTGCTGCCCGACGGCACCCGGTACCAGCGGCTCGCCGCCGCCTTCGGGCAGTCGGCCGAGGACCAGTAGCTGTCGTCCGCGGACGCCGCGGTGATCGTCAACACCGCGTTCTTCGGGCCGAGATCGATCTTGCAGTCGCTGGACGACGTGTTCTTCGCGGTGAGTTCGAAGGTCGGCGTCTGCTCCGGCGAGTACGAGTTGTGCAGGCTCTTCAAGGTCAACGACACCGCGCCGGCGGTGCAGTCGGGGAGCGTGGAGGACCCCGGCAGCGAGGCGGCCGTACCGCCGGAGCCGGAGGTCACGTCGGTGCCCGAGCCGGCCGAGGAACCGCCGGAACCGGCCGCACCGGAGGACGAGCCGTCACCCGAACCGTCCGAACTCCCGTCACCGGCACCGGAACTCGCGCCGGCACTGGACCCGGACCCGGACCCCGTGCCGGATCCGCTCCCGCCGGACTCGTCCCGGCCGCCCGGCGCCTGGCTGATCGCGGGCCCGCTGCCGGACGGCCCCGGCGTGATCGTGGAGACGGGATTCTTGCCGTTCGACCCGTCGGCGCCCTTCCTCCCGCCCCCGCCGCCCGAAGTGACGATCCACGCGATCACCAGCGCCAGGACGACGACCGCGGACAGCATGATGACCCTCCGTCGCCAGTAGATGGA
Organism: Streptomyces humi; assembly: GCF_001005085.2. GTDB lineage: Bacteria > Actinomycetota > Actinomycetes > Streptomycetales > Streptomycetaceae > Streptomyces > Streptomyces humi. The sequence goes on along the minus strand of NZ_LBMU02000017.1, from coordinate 79,662 downwards.
GGAGGGAAGCGGCCCGACCGGATTGCGCAGAGATCCCACGGCGCAAACTGTACGAGAGATCCGTGCACTTCCTCGCCCCACCCGCCGCCCGAACCTCAACTTTTCCGGATCATCATTTCGGCAACTCCCGTCGGCATGGCTGCTCTTCGTCGACGGCGCCGTCGGCCCCGGCCTCGTCGCCCACCACGTCCGCCCCAGCCGTCGCCGGACGTGGCAGGATCGGTAGGGCCATGACTGAGAAGCTGCACACCCCTGTGATCGCCTGGTTCGACGCCCACGCCCGTGACCTCCCCTGGCGCCGCCCGGAGGCGGGCCCGTGGGGTGTGATGGTCAGCGAGTTCATGTTGCAGCAGACGCCGGTCAGCCGCGTGCTGCCGGTGTACGAGCAGTGGCTGGCCCGCTGGCCGCGCCCCGCCGACCTCGCCGCGGAGGCACCCGGCGAGGCGGTCCGCGCCTGGGGCCGGCTCGGCTACCCGCGCCGCGCCCTCAGGCTGCACGGCGCGGCGGTCGCCATAACGGAACGGCACGACGGGGACGTGCCCACCGATCACGCGCAGCTGCTGGCGCTGCCCGGGATCGGCGAGTACACGGCCGCGGCGGTCGCGTCGTTCGCGTACGGGCAGCGGCACGCCGTGTTGGACACGAACGTGCGGCGGGTCCTCGCGCGGGCCGTCACCGGGGTGCAGTACCCGCCGAACGCCACCACCGCCGCCGAACGCAAGCTCGCCCGTGAGCTGCTGCCGGCCGACGAGCGGACCGCCGCCCGCTGGGCCGCCGCCTCCATGGAGCTGGGCGCGCTGGTGTGCACGGCGAAGAACGAGACGTGCCTGCGGTGCCCCATCGCCGCCGAGTGCGCCTGGCGGCTGGCCGGCAAGCCGGAGCACGAGGGACCGCCGCGGCGCGGGCAGACGTACGCCGGTACCGACCGGCAGGTGCGCGGCAAGCTGCTCGCCGTACTGCGCGAGGCGCACGCCCCCGTCGCGCAGGCGGCGCTCGACCGGGTGTGGCACGAGCCGGTGCAGCGGGCGCGCGCCCTGGACGGGCTGGTCTCGGACGGTCTGGTGGAGCCGCTCGCGGGCGGTCTCTACCGGCTCCCGCAGGGCTGACGTACAGCCACATCACAGGACAACGGGCCGTGTTACGGCCCCGAGTGCCAGAAAAACAGCCTGATAACCGGGCATATCAACCCGTCCGCTTACCCCGAACCTACTTCCGTTACACAACCGACGGACAGCCGATTGCTACCCGCAGGCTGCTCCGCACAGCGCCGTGACAACGAGTCCGTAGCTTCGTTTCTGTGCCCGCCACGACCGGCGGGACGGCAGGGACCACAGCAGGAACTCAAGGCCGAGGGCCGGGGAAAACGGGGATCGGGAGGCGGTTGATCATGGCGCAGGGCGAGGTGCTCGAATTCGAGGAGTACGTCCGCACCCGGCAGGACGCGCTGCTGCGCAGCGCCCGCCGGCTGGTCCCGGACCCGACCGATGCCCAGGACCTGCTCCAGACCGCGCTGGTACGGACGTACGGACGCTGGGAAGGCATCGCCGACAAGAAACTCGCCGACGCCTACCTGCGCCGGGTCATGATCAACACGCGGACCGAGTGGTGGCGGGCCCGCAAGCTGGAGGAAGTTCCCACCGAGCAGCTGCCCGACGCCTCGGTGGCGGACTCCACCGAGCAGCACGCGGACCGCGCTCTGCTCATGGACATCATGAAGGTGCTCGCTCCGAAGCAGCGCAGTGTCGTGGTGCTGCGACACTGGGAGCAGATGTCCACGGAGGAGACGGCCGCCGCCCTCGGCATGTCGGCCGGAACGGTCAAGAGCACGCTGCACCGGGCGCTCGCCCGGCTCCGCGAGGAGCTGGAGTCCCGCGACCTCGACGCACGCGCGCTGGAGCGTGAGGAGCGGGAGCGTTGCGCGGCCTGACCGACGCGGGGCCCGACAGGGGCCCGGCAGGCGCACAGGCGGTGATCACGGCGTCGGCCGTGGTCGCCGCCGTCGCCCTTTTCGCCGCGGCCTGCGGCACCGGCGGCACCGGCGCCCGTGACGAGGGCCCGGCACACTCCGACTCGGTCGGGCAGGCCCCGGCCGCCAAGGTTCCCGCGCCCAATCCGTCCCAGACCTACGCGAAGGTCGACGCGGTCGCCCTGGTGAAGGCCGACCCGGCGGTCTCGGCCACGGTGAAACGGGACCTGAAGCCGTGCGCCGGGGACGACTACCCGGTCGACGTGACCTACGGCGACCTCACCGGCGGCCAGGTCGACGACGTCGTCGTCAACGTGCTGACCTGCGGGGACGCCGTGGGAGTGGGGGCGTACGTGTACCGCAGCGACAGCGGCTCGTACAAGAATGTGTTCAAGGCCGAGGAGTCCCCGGTCTACGCGGAGATCGACAAGGGCGACCTGAGCGTGACCAAGCAGGTGTACGAGAAGGGGGACCCGGTGTCGAGTCCCTCGGGCGAGAACGTGATCACCTATCGCTGGACGTCGGGGCGGTTCGTCCAGGAGGACTTCCACCACACCGACTACGGCAACGCGGCCGGCGGCGACCCCACCGAGGCGCCCTCCGCCGCCGGCTGAACCCGACCCCACCCCCACCCCCGCCCCGCCCCCGCCCCAACGACGACACGAGAGAGCCGGATGGCAGACCAGACCCACGTCCTGTTCGTCGAGGACGACGACGTCATCCGCGAGGCCACCCAGCTCGCCCTGGAGCGGGACGGCTTCGCGGTCACCGCCATGCCCGACGGGCTGTCGGGCCTGGAGGCGTTCCGGGCCGACCGGCCCGACATCGCGCTGCTGGACGTGATGGTCCCGGGCCTCGACGGGGTGAGCCTGTGCCGCCGGATCCGGGACGAGTCGACCGTCCCGGTGATCATGCTGTCGGCACGGGCCGACTCCATCGACGTGGTGCTGGGCCTGGAGGCGGGCGCCGACGACTACGTCACCAAGCCGTTCGACGGCGCCGTGCTGGTCGCCCGCATCCGGGCCGTACTGCGCCGCTTCGGACACGCGAGCGGCGGCGAGAAGCCGCACGAGGACGCGACGCCGGTCACCGGCGGGCTGCTCACCTTCGGCGACCTGGAGATCGACACGGAGGGCATGGAGGTGCGCCGGGCCGGGCAGCCGGTCGCGCTCACCCCGACCGAGATGCGGCTGCTCCTGGAGTTCTCCTCGGCACCCGGGACCGTCCTCTCCCGCGACAAGCTGCTGGAACGCGTCTGGGACTACGGCTGGGGCGGGGACACCCGGGTCGTCGACGTCCATGTGCAGCGGCTGCGCACGAAGATCGGCCAGGACCGGATCGAGACGGTCCGTGGTTTCGGCTACAAGTTGAAGGCCTGAGCGGGGCGGCCATGCGGGGGATCACCAGACACATCCGGCACAGCGGCCCGGGACTGCGCACCGGGCTCCGGTGGAAGCTGAGCGCGGCCATCGCACTGGTCGGCGCGCTGGTCGCGATCGCGCTGAGCCTGGTGGTGCACAACGCCGCCCGGGTCTCGATGCTGGACAACGCCCGTGACCTGGCCAACGAGCGGCTCCAGATCGCGCAGCGCAACTACGAGCTGTTCGGCCGGGCGAACTTCCCCGACGTCAAGGTCAACGACCCGCTGCTGCCGGACGCCCTGCGCGACAAGGTCGACGCGGGCCGCCGGGCGACCGACGTCATCGACCACGGCAGCGGCGCGCCGGACATCTGGGCGGCGGTGCAGGCCAAGGACGGGCGGGTGCTGTCCCTGCACGGCACCTTCCCGAACCGCAGCAGCAACGTGCTGAAAGACCTCGACCAGGCCCTGGTCATCGGCTCCATCGCGGTCGTCCTCGGCGGCAGCGCCCTCGGCGTGCTGATCGGCGGGCAGCTCTCGCGCCGGCTGCGCAAGGCGGCGGCCGCGGCCAACCAGGTCGCCCAGGGCGAGCCGGACGTGCGGGTGCGGGAGGCGATCGGCGGGGTCGTCCGGGACGAGACCGACGACCTGGCGCGCGCGGTGGACGCGATGGCGGACGCGTTGCAGCAGCGGCTGGAGGCCGAGCGGCGGGTGACCGCCGACATCGCGCACGAGCTGCGGACGCCGGTGACGGGCCTGCTCACGGCCGCCGAGCTCCTTCCGCCGGGCCGCCCGACGGAGCTGGTCCTGGACCGGGCGAAGGCGATGCGCACCCTCGTCGAGGACGTGCTGGAGGTGGCGCGGCTCGACAGCGCCTCCGAGCGGGCCGAGCTCCAGGACATCATGCTGGGCGAGTTCGTGGCGCGGCGGGTGACGGCGAAGGACCCCGCGATCGAGGTGCGGGTGGTGCACGAGTCGGAGGTCACCACCGACCCGCGGCGGCTGGAGCGGGTGCTGTTCAACCTGCTCGCCAACGCGGCCCGGCACGGCAAGCCGCCGATCGAGGTGACCGTCGAGGGCCGGGTCATCCGGGTCCGCGACCACGGCCCCGGCTTCCCCGAGAAGCTCCTCGCGGAGGGGCCGAGCCGCTTCCGCACCGGCAGCGAGGACCGTGCGGGGCAGGGGCACGGGCTGGGCCTGACCATCGCGGCCGGGCAGGCACGGGTGCTGGGCGCCCGCCTGACCTTCCGCAACATCCGGCCTGCGGGCTCCCCCGCGCACGTTCCCGCGGAGGGCGCGGTGGCCGTTCTGTGGCTCCCCGAACACGCCCCGACGGCGACGGGCAGCTACCCGATGCTGCCGGGCCCCGCCCAGGCGGGGGGCCGGTGAGCCGCGAAGGCCGACTGGTGCGTGGCCGTGAGGAATACCTGGCGCGCGGGGCCGTGGGGGCTGGTCGCGGGGCCGTGGGGGCTGGTCGCGGGGCCGTGGGGGCTGGTCGCGGGTCCATGGGGGCTGGCCGCGGGTCCATGGGGGCTGCCGCGGGGCCGTGGGGGCTGGTCGCGCAGTTCCCCGCGCCCCTTACGGGGCGCTCCACGGACCAGGTGTTTCAGGTGTGGGCCACCAGGATTTCCTCGCCTCGGGACGGGCGTAGGCCGTCGGCGCGGTCGGCGAACCAGCGGGCCGTCAGTTCCTCCGCCGGGACGTGCCGGGTCCGGCGGAAGCCGGCCGCGCGGGCCAGCTCGGCGATCCGCTCCGGCGCGTAGAAGCTGAGGAAGGGCGTGCCGGCGGCCCGTGCGCCCCGCTCGGCCACCCGCAGCTGCTCCCGCTGGTCCAGCTCGACGTCCTCGATCGGCCGCAGGAACGTCGTGACCAGCGTCGACCCCGGCGCGAGCCGCGCGACGCGCCGGAGGGTGGCGGCGAGGGCGTCCTCGGTGAGGTACATGGTGACCCCGGCGGACGCGACCACGGCCGGCCGCCCGGGATCGAATCCGGCGGCCACCAGCTGTCCCCACCAGTCCCCCTCGAAGTCCACCGGCACCAGCCGCAGCCAGCCGGGCACGCCGTACGCCAGCTCCGCCAGCCGCTCCCGCTTCCACTCCACCGCGCCGGCACGGTCGGCCTCGAAGACCCGCAGGCCCGCGGCCTCCGCGTCGGCCGCCCGGCGCTGCGCGAACGTGTCGAGCCCGGCGCCGAGGACGACGTACTGGTCCACCCCGCGCGCGGCCTCCGTCAGCACCAGGTCCTCCACGAACCGGGCCCGGGCCACGATGGACGCCCGGGTCCGCCGGGTGGCCGCGACGTCCATGTCCGGGCGCGCCCGCCAGTCGTCACCGGCACCGGACAGCCGTAGCCCCACCTCGTCCTCGATGACGTGCGGCGGTGCGTCGGCATGCAGGTGCAGCGCCCGCCACAGGGCGGTCCGGACGGCGGTGTGATCGGGTCCGGCCTCCACGACCGGCTCCATCGGCGGCTCCACGGCCTGCTCCACGACCGGCTCCGTGGGCGGCTCCACGACCGGCTCCGTGGGCGGCTCACTGGGCATGCTCAGAACTCCTTGGAGAAGTCGAGCTCTTCGCTGCGCTGGGTCAGCGAGTACCAGTTGCCGTTGTCGTCGCGGAAGATCGCCTCGATGCCGTACGGCCGTTCCTTGGGCTCCTGGACGAACTCGACGCCCCGGGCCCGGAACGTCTCGTAGTCGCCCCGGCAGTCGTCGGTGCGGAAGGCGCCCGCGCCGATGGCCCCCTTGGCGACCAGCCTGCGCAGCGCCTCGGCGGACTCGGCGTCGAGGCCCGGGCCGTCCACGCTCATCAGGGCGAGTTCGACGCCGGGCTGGTCCTTGGCGCCGACGGTGATCCAGCGCAGGTCGCCGATCGCGAGGTCGGCGCGGATCTCGAAGCCGAGCTTCTCGGTGAAAAAGGCCTTGGTGCGCTGCTGGTCGAAGGTCCACACGGTGCTGATGGCCAGGCCCTGGATCATGGCTGTGCTCTCCCGCTTCCCCGGCCTCTGCCGCCGGACGGCTGCTGTTCCTGTCCGTCACGGTAGGCAGCGGTCCGGTCGGCGCGCTTCTCGGGAATTGCGCTCCTGCCCGGGAACCCGCCGGCCCAGAGCAGGGCGTAGCAGCCGGGGATGAGGGAGGCGCCACGGCCGACGTGTGCGATCCGGTAGTCGGTGGGGCTGAGCCCGGTACGGGCCTTGAACGTCGCCGAGAAGCTGCCGAGGCTGCCGTAGCCGACCAGGTGGCAGATCTCGGTGACGGTGAGGTCGGCGGCGCGCAGCAGCTCCTCGGCCCGCTCGATCCTGCGGTGCGTCAGGTACCGGCCGGGCGTCTCGCCGTACGCCTCCCTGAAGGCGCGGACGAAGTGGTACCGCGAGTACCCGGCGTGTGCGGCGACCGCGTCGAGGTCCAGCTCCGGGTCGGCCCAGTCCCGGTCCATGGCGTCCTTGGCACGCCGCAGCTGACGCAGTCTGTCCATGAGGCCGATGGTGGCACGCGGCACTGACAACGCCGGAGGGCTGGGGAAACCAGCCATCCGGCGTGTGCCGAGCCACCTCCGAGCTACCTCTGAGCCACCTCGTCAGACCGCTTCGACCACCGGCATCGGCGCCGCCTCGCCGGCCTCGCCGGAGTCGCCGGCCTTCTGCGGCCCGCCCTTGAGCGGCACCTCCTTGACGAACACCGCCGCCACCAGCACCGCCACCGCGATCACGGCACCCAGCAGGAACGCCGAGTGCGTGCCGGCCGACACGGCGTGCTGGTACGCGTCGCGCACCGGGGCCGGCAGCTTCGCCAGGCTCGCCGCGTCCAGCGAGGCGGACTTCTCGGTGACCTTGGCCGCCATCGCACCGCCCCGCTCGGCCATGACGTGCTTGACCCGGTCGTTGAAGAGCGCGCCCATGACGGCGACACCGAAGGAGGAGCCGAGCGTACGGAACAGGGTGGTGGAGGAGGACGCGACGCCCATGTCCTTCATCTGCACGCTGTTCTGCGCGACCAGCATGGTGATCTGCATCAGGCAGCCCATGCCGAGGCCGACGACGGCCATGTACAGACCGGAGGTGAAACGGGTGGTGTCCGTGTCCATGGTGGACAGCAGGTACATGCCGACGGCCAGCAGCACACCGCCCACGAGGGGGAAGATCTTGTAGCGGCCGGTGTTGGTGGTGACCCGCCCTGCGACCATCGAGGTCACCAGCATCGCGCCGAGCATCGGGAGCAGCAGCAGCCCGGAGTTGGTCGCGGACGCGCCCTGCACGGACTGCTGGTACAGCGGCAGGAAGAGCGTGGCGCCGAACATCACGAAGCCCACGATGAAACCGATGATCGACATCAGCGTGAAGTTGCGGCTGCGGAAGATGTGCAGCGGCAGCACCGGCTCCGCGGCCTTGGTCTGCCAGAAGACGAACCCGACCAGCGCGGCGACACCGATGGCGATGAGTTCCATGATGCGCGCGGACGTCCAGGCGTACTCCGAGCCGCCCCAGGTGGTGACCAGGACGATCGAGGTGATGCCGAGGGTCAGCAGGCCGGCCCCGAGGTAGTCGATGCGGGCCTTGGTCCGCTTCCTGGGCAGGTGCAGCACGGCGCTGATGGCGACCAGCGCGACGACGCCGAGCGGCAGGTTGATGTAGAAGGCCCAGCGCCAGCCCCAGTTGTCGGTGATGGTGCCGCCGACCAGCGGGCCGCCGATCATGGCGAGCGCCATGACGCCGGCCATCATGCCCTGGTACTTGCCGCGCTCGCGGGGCGGGATCAGGTCACCGATGATCGCCATGACGCCGACCATCAGACCACCGGCGCCGAGCCCCTGAACGGCCCGGAACCCGATCAGCTCGCCCATGTTCTGGGCCATGCCGCTGAGCGCGGAGCCGATCAGGAAGATGACTATGGAGGTCATGAAGGCGCCCTTGCGCCCGTACATGTCGCCGAGCTTGCCCCAGATCGGGGTCGACGCGGCGGTCGCCAGGGTGTACCCGGTCACCACCCACGACAGGTGCTCGAGACCGCCCAGCTCGCCCACGATCGTCGGCATCGCGGTGCCCACGATCATGTTGTCGAGCATCGCGAGCATCATCGCGATCATGAGCGCGAGCAGTACGACCCGTACGCTCTTCGGCTGTTTCTCCGGCTGCTCCGCCGTTTCCGGTGCCCCCGGAGTCTCCTGGCCGGTGTCGGCCGCCTGGGTGTCCGCCATCTCTCCCACTCCCCCTGGCGACAGGTACTTACTTGCCGCCCGGCTAGTTCACTACACTGGGAAGGTAGACCTGTCACTAGCCGGGCGTCAAGTAAGTTTCCCGGGGGGGCGGTCAGCCGGACGACGGCGTCCGACGCGGCGATTTTCGCGGGAGTGCGAGGAGTAAGAGGATGGGCGTCACCATGGACGGCACCAAGCAGCAGCGGCGCGGCAACACCCGCCAGCGCATCCAGGACGTGGCCCTCGAACTCTTCGCCGAACAGGGCTACGAGAAGACCTCCCTGCGGGAGATCGCCGAGCGCCTCGACGTGACCAAGGCGGCCCTGTACTACCACTTCAAGACCAAGGAAGAGATCCTGGTCAGCGTCTTCGAGGACCTGACGCAGCCGATCGGCGACCTGATCGAGTGGGGCAAGGGCCAGCCGCACACGCTGGAGACGAAGCAGGAGATCCTCCGGCGCTACAGCAAGGCGCTCACCGACGCGGAGCCGCTGTTCCGGTTCATGCAGGAGAACCAGGCGACCGTTCGCGAACTGCGCATCGGCGACACCTTCAAGGACCGCATGCGCGGGCTGCGCGACATCCTCATGGACCCGGACGCACCGCTGACCGACCAGGTCCGCTGCGTGAGCGCGATGTTCACGCTGCACGCCGGCATGTTCGTGATGCAGGACATCGAAGGCGACCTCCAGAAGAAGCAGGAAGCCGTTCTGGAAGTCGCCCTCGACCTGGTGACCCAGGCCCACCAGGGGTCGGACCGGCCCGCTTAGACGGTCACGCCCTTGGCGCGCAGGAAGGCGACCGGGTCGACGGCGGAGCCGTAGTTCGGGGTGGTGCGGATCTCGAAGTGCAGGTGCGGGCCGGTGGAGTTGCCGGTGCTGCCGGACAGGGCTATGTGCTGACCGGTCTTCACGACCTGCCCGACCCGGACGTCGACCCGCGACAGGTGCGCGTACTGCGAGTACTGGCCGTTGGCGTGCTTGATGACGACGGCGTTGCCGTACGCGGGACCGTCACCGGCGCCGTTGCCGCCGGTCTTGACGACGGTGCCGCCGTGCGCGGCGACGACCTCGGTACCGGTCGGCACGGCGAAGTCCTGGCCGCTGTGCTTGGCGCTCCACAGGCTGCCGGACTGGGCGAAGCTGGCGGAGAGGGTGTACTTCTTCACCGGGTCGACCCAGGCGGCGGCGCTGGAGGTGGCCGCCGACGCGACCCCCGACCCCACGACTGCCGTCACTCCGACACCGGCGGCCAGCACGGCGGCACGCTTGCGGAGCGAGGACATACGGGGGGCACGGAGAGTGGCGCGCAGGGACATCGGAACCTCGTGGGGTAGACGACGGGGGTCCCACCGGCGCACCGGCGCTCTGGCCGGTCGCGCTCCGGGTGGGGCATCCCTTGGTAACCCGGAGACCGGTGCGCGCTCAAACGTCCCGGCTACGACTCCTCCTAGTATCCGGCGCCGGAATTGACCGTTTCTTGACAGACCGGCCGGGCCGGGAAACCGGGCCCCCACGTCGCCGCCCCTGCCGGACTGCCGGGCGAAGAATCCCCTTTACCCGCCCTATAGGTCCCACTATCTCCGCTAGTACCCGACATTTCGCCCGTGCGCTATGTCACCGACCGCCGGGATCCGCACCCGCGGAAATGTGACGGGCACTACTCCCGCCCGACCAGCGCCGTTCGCGGACCGCGTGAAGGCGGCCGGAAAGCCGGCGGCGCCTCATCGGCGCACACCTCTAGCCACCTACCCACCGGTAACCCTACGGTTCCCCTCGCGCCACCTGCCCCGCACATCATGCCCCTGACAGTCGTGGACGTGAGAGGACACCCCCACCGATGACCACAGGCACCTGGACCCGCCGCATATCCGTCACCGCCGTCGCCGTGGCCGCGCTCGCCGGGCTGGCCGCGCCGGCCGAGGCCGCGACGGAGAGCGCCTCCACCACGGTCGACTACGCGACCTGGCAGCAGGACTGCCAGTCCGTGATGGACCAGGCCCTGCCGTACCTGAAGAGCCGTATCGCCGCCGCGAAGCCGGGCGAGAAGCAGGCGATCGTCTTCGACATCGACAACACCACGCTGGAGACCGACTTCGGCTTCAGCTGGCCCCAGCCTGCCAACAAGCCGGTCCTGGACGTGGCCGAGTACGCCCAGGAGCACGGCGTCTCCCTGTTCTTCGTGACGGCCCGCCCGGGGATCCTCTACCTGCCCACCGAGTACAACCTCGAACACGACGGCTACGACGTCTCCGGCCTCTACGTCCGCGGTCTTTTCGACCTCTTCAAGGACGTCGCCGCCTACAAGACCGCCCAGCGCGTGGACATCGAGAACAAGGGCTACGACATCATCGCCAACATCGGCAACAGCGCCACCGACCTGTCGGGCGGCCACGCCGACCAGACCTTCAAACTGCCGGACTACGACGGCCAGCTGTCCTAGTCCGCCGCTAGGCTCCATCCGTTCGCGAAGACGCACGGGGGTGGCGGATGGAGCCGGCGGTACTGGGCGGCAAGCTGGCGTCGAGCCTGATGGGCCCGCTGCTGAAGAAGCTGTTCGTGGCGGACGGACCGGGCGCGGGGCTGGTCGACAAGCCGGTGCGGCTGAAGAACCTGGTGTCCTTCAAGGGCGAGAAGCGCGCACTGGTCGAGAAGGACGTGCACAAGCTCGCCGAGCACCTGATCCGGCAGGCGGTCGACTCGCCCGGTGAGCCGCCCTTCCGGGCCGGGGAGCAGATCGCGGTCGCCGACGCGCTGGCCCGCAGACTGCTCGCCCTCGGAAACCTGGACATGGACGACGTCCAGGCCGTACAGCTGGGCCACCGCGAACTGGCCGCGAAACTGGAGCACGCGGCACCCGCGCCCGACGGCCTCTCCTCCGACGCCGTCCTCTTCCTCGACTCCGCGACCGAATGGGCCTGCCTCCAGATCCTGGAGTTCTTCACCCGGCGGTCCACCTTCGTGGCGCGCACGCTGGTCGAACAGAGCCGCTCCCAGGCCGAACTGATCGCCAGGATCGACGAGCTGATCACCCGCGTCCCCCGGCCCGACGCCCGTGACGCGGCCTTCGAGCGCCGCTATCTCCCGTACGTCTCCGAACACCACAACCACATCACCATCTACGGCATCGACCTGCGCGACTGCCCCGACCGCTGGCCCCTGGAAGTGGCCTATCTGAGCCTGGAGGCGACGGCCGCCGAGAAACCAGCCGACCCGCCGGAGGCCGGACACCACACACCCGTCACCCTCCAACTGCCCGCCGAGGACGCCATGCACGGCCATGACCGGGTGCTGCTGCGCGGTGACGCGGGTTCCGGCAAGACCACGCTGGTCCAGTGGCTCGCGGTGACCACCGCGCGCACCGGCGGGCGCATCCCGTACGTCCTCCCCCTGCGCACCCTGATACGCGCGGGCGCGCTCCCCGCTCCGGGCGCCTTCCTGACCGCCGTCAGCTGCCCGCTCACGCCCCCCGAGGGCTGGACGGAACGCGTCCTGGCAGCCGGCCGGGGCCTGGTCCTGGTCGACGGCCTCGACGAGATCCCGGCGGCCGACCGCCACCGCACCCGCGACTGGCTGCTCGCCCTGATCCGCGCGTTCCCGGGCAACCGCTGGATGCTGACCTCACGCCCCACCGCCGTGCGCCCCGACTGGCTCGCCGCCGAGGGCTTCCGCGAGCTCACGCTGGCCCCCATGCGCCGCCCGGACGTCGCGACCTTCGTGGAGCGCTGGCACACGGCAGCCCAGGCCCCACAGTTCCTGGGCCCCCTCCTCGACTCCCTGCGCACCAAACGCGACCTGGCCCGCCTCGCCACCAATCCCCTGATGTGCGGCCTGATCTGCGCCCTGCACCGGGAGCGTCGCGGTTTCCTCCCCACCGGCCGCAAGGAGCTGTACGACGCCGCCCTCGCGATGCTGCTGGCCCGCCGCGACCGGGAGCGGGGCATGGGAGCGGTGGACGAGGTGGAGCTGAGCGAGGAGGTGCAGCTGGAGCTGCTGCAACGCCTCTCCTACGCGCTGGTGTTGAGCGGCCGTACCGAGATGGACCTGGAGACGGCCGAGGGCATCGTGGAGCGCTGCCTGCCGTCGCTGGCACTCGGCTCGGACGCGTCGACCGTCGTCCGCACCCTGTTGCTGCGCAGCGGACTGGTCCGCCAGCCGGCCGACGGCGTCCTGGACTTCGTGCACCGCACCTTCCAGGACTATCTGGGCGCGCGGTACGCGGTGGAGGAGGGCCACCTGGACGTCCTCGCGAGCCATGCGGCCGACACCCAGTGGGAGGACGTGATCCGCATGGCGGTGGCCCACGCCCGGCCCCGCGAACGCGCCGCGCTGCTCCGGCGGTTGCTGAGCCACGGCACCCCTCGGCTGACCCTGCTGGCGCTGGCCTGCCTGGAGCACGTGACGGCGCTGGACCCGGGGGTAAGGGCGGAGGTGGAACAGCGGGCGGCGGCGCTGATTCCGCCGCGCACGACGGACGACGCGAAGCTCCTCGCGGAGGCCGGGCCCCTCGTGCTGGAACTGCTGCCGGGGCCGGAGGGGCTGAGCGACGAGGAGGCCCGGGGAGTCACGGTCACGGCGTCGGTCCTGGGGGCGGAGGAACCGGCGGGAGCGGTGGGGGTGCTGCGGCGGTTCCGGGACCACCTGAACCTGGACGTGCGACGCCAACTCGTAGGCACCTGGGGGCGGTTCGAGACCGAGGAGTACGCGAGAGAGGTGCTGGACCACCTGAATCGCGAGGATCTCTCCCTCACCTGCGAGTCGGCCGGACAACTGAGGGCACTTGCCGGGATGCGGCCCTGGCAGCGCCTGGAATTCCGTGGTGAGCACCGGGGCGAGGAGATCGGGGCCGTGGTCCCGGCACCTGAGGCGGTGACCGCGCTCAAACTGAGGGACAACCCTCTGCTCTCCGACCTGAGTGTCCTCCTGCCGTTCGGTTCCCTCGACGCCCTCACGTTCTTCGAGTGCCCGGCCGCACACGGTCTGGCCGGCCTCGCGGAACTTCCTCTCACCTATCTCGACTGCGGGGAGATCGCGGATCTCACCGGTCTCGGATCGCTGCGCACCCTTGAATCTCTCTTCCTGCACAACCAGGAACTCCCCGGCGACAGCCTCACCGACGTGCTGCCACTCGACGCCCCGCTGCAATCCCTGCTCCTGGGCGGCACCAGCACGAATCGCACCGGCCTGCGCGGGCTACAGCACTGGACGAGTCTCAGGCAGCTCAGCCTCTCCCCGCTCACCTCGGCACTGACAGCCGCCGACTGGCGGGCCGTCGCCGAGCTCCCCCTGCTGGCCGGTATGACCTTCAACGCGAGGCTGATCAGGGACTCGCCGGACTTCATCGAGTCCATGCCCGAGTTGCCGGGAATCAGGGTTCTCTCCATCACCCCCCTGAACGGACACGAGGACCTCTCCACGTTGGCTTCCCGGCTACCGGGTCTTCAACGGGTGATCCTCCACGGCCTTGCCCACAAGAACCTCCCAGCCGACCGCTACACACCCGTCTTCCCGAACGCCGCCATCACCATGTACCAGATCTGAGAACGCGAAAAGGGCCGGTGCTCCGAAAAGCACCGGCCCCTCGCTCGGCGAACCCCCGAAGGGCTACGCCTCCTTGCTCAGGTTCGGGCCGGCTCCGCCGGCCGCCTGCTCGATCGGCGGGACGTCGGGGAGTGCCGACTTCTCCTCGCCGCGGAAGGTGAAGGTCGCGCTGTCGCCCTCGCCCTCCGTGTCGACGACCACGATGTGGCCGGGACGCAGCTCGCCGAAGAGGATCTTCTCCGAGAGCGTGTCCTCGACCTCGCGCTGGATCGTGCGACGCAGCGGACGCGCGCCCAGCACCGGGTCGTAGCCCTTCTTGGACAGCAGCTCCTTGGCGGACTGGGAGAGCTCGATGCCCATGTCCCGGTCCTTCAGGCGCTCGTCCACCTTGCTGATCATCAGGTCGACGATCCGCAGGATGTCCTCCTGCGTCAGCTGCGGGAAGACGACCACGTCGTCGACGCGGTTGAGGAACTCGGGCCGGAAGTGCTGCTTGAGCTCGTCCTGGACCTTGTTCTTCATGCGCTCGTAGTTGGTCTTCGTGTCACCCGAGGCCGCGAAGCCCAGGTTGAAGCCCTTGGAGATGTCCCGGGTGCCGAGGTTGGTCGTCATGATGATGACCGTGTTCTTGAAGTCCACGACCCGGCCCTGGGAGTCGGTCAGGCGACCGTCCTCCAGGATCTGAAGCAGGCTGTTGAAGATGTCCGGGTGGGCCTTCTCGACCTCGTCGAAGAGGACGACGGAGAACGGCTTGCGGCGGACCTTCTCGGTCAGCTGGCCGCCCTCTTCGTAGCCCACGTAGCCGGGGGGCGAACCGAAGAGACGCGACACCGTGTGCTTCTCGCTGAACTCCGACATGTCGAGGGAGATCAGCGCGTCCTCGTCACCGAAGAGGAACTCGGCGAGGGCCTTGGACAGCTCGGTCTTACCGACACCGGACGGGCCGGCGAAGATGAACGAGCCACCGGGGCGCTTCGGGTCCTTCAGACCGGCACGCGTACGGCGGATCGCCTTCGACAGCGCCTTGACGGCGTCGATCTGGCCGATGACCCGCTTGTGGAGCTCGTCCTCCATGCGCAGCAGGCGGGACGACTCCTCCTCCGTGAGCTTGAAGACCGGGATGCCGGTGGCCGTGGCGAGGACCTCGGCGATCAGCTCGCCGTCGACCTCGGCGACGACGTCCATGTCGCCGGCCTTCCACTCCTTCTCCCGCTTGGCCTTGGCGGCCAGGAGCTGCTTCTCCTTGTCGCGGAGGGAGGCGGCCTTCTCGAAGTCCTGCGAGTCGATCGCGGACTCCTTGTCCCGGCGGACGGCGGCGATCTTCTCGTCGAACTCGCGCAGGTCCGGCGGCGCGGTCATCCGGCGGATACGCATCCGGGAACCGGCCTCGTCGATCAGGTCGATCGCCTTGTCCGGCAGGAAGCGGTCCGAGATGTAGCGGTCGGCCAGGGTGGCCGCCTGGACCAGCGCCTCGTCCGTGATGGAGACCCGGTGGTGGGCCTCGTACCGGTCACGCAGACCCTTGAGGATCTCGATCGTGTGCGGCAGGGACGGCTCGGCGACCTGGATGGGCTGGAAGCGGCGCTCCAGGGCCGCGTCCTTCTCCAGGTGCTTGCGGTACTCGTCCAGGGTGGTGGCACCGATGGTCTGAAGCTCACCGCGGGCCAGCATCGGCTTCAGGATGGAGGCCGCGTCGATGGCGCCCTCGGCGGCACCCGCACCGACCAGCGTGTGGAGCTCGTCGATGAACAGGATGATGTCGCCGCGGGTGCGGATCTCCTTGAGCACCTTCTTCAGGCGCTCCTCGAAGTCACCGCGGTAGCGGGAGCCGGCGACCAGGGCGCCGAGGTCCAGGGTGTAGAGGTGCTTGTCCTTGAGGGTCTCGGGCACCTCGCCCTTGACGATGGCCTGGGCGAGGCCCTCGACGACGGCGGTCTTGCCGACGCCGGGCTCACCGATCAGGACCGGGTTGTTCTTGGTACGGCGGGACAGCACCTGCATGACCCGCTCGATCTCCTTCTCGCGCCCGATGACCGGGTCGAGCTTGGACTCACGAGCGGCCTGGGTGAGGTTCCGGCCGAACTGGTCGAGGACCAGGGACGTCGAGGGGGTGCCCTCGGCAGGGCCGCCGGCGGTGGCGGTCTCCTTGCCCTGGTAACCGGAGAGCAGCTGGATGACCTGCTGCCGCACCCGGTTGAGATCAGCGCCCAGCTTGACCAGGACCTGGGCGGCGACGCCCTCGCCCTCACGGATCAGGCCGAGCAGGATGTGCTCCGTGCCGATGTAGTTGTGGCCCAGCTGAAGGGCCTCGCGGAGCGACAGCTCCAGGACCTTCTTGGCACGGGGGGTGAAGGGGATGTGCCCGGACGGGGCCTGCTGGCCCTGGCCGATGATCTCCTCCACCTGCTGGCGGACCGCCTCGAGCGAAATCCCGAGGCTCTCAAGGGCCTTGGCGGCGACACCCTCACCCTCGTGGATCAGGCCCAGGAGGATGTGCTCGGTGCCGATGTAGTTGTGGTTGAGCATCCGGGCTTCTTCCTGAGCCAGGACGACAACCCGCCGCGCGCGGTCGGTGAACCTCTCGAACATCGTTAATCGCTCCTCAGAGCGGTCAGGCAGTGGGGGGAACTTCCCCTCCCTGTCCTTCCGCAGCTTAGTCCCGCAAGCGGGGACCGCTCATTCCAACTGCCGACACCGTCGATGGCCTCCTGACCCCGAACGCCGACATCTGCTCCAACCCGATGGTGCGAGACGATGTTCCCGCAGGCCAGGCAGTTACCCCTTCCGCCAGTACGCCCGTGGCGAACGTGAGACGGCCTCGCATGCGTGTCGCCCCCTCCCACTAGGGATGTCTTACCCGCTGCGACTGACAGTCCATGCCGTGAGCCCCTGGTCCCTCCGCTACGGGCGAACAACCTTGCGTCCCTCCGGACCCCCGCAGGCCGCGTTCTCCGGGACTCTGCGCGGTCGTACGCGCACTCAGCGTAACCCGAGCGGGTTTCCGGCGGTTGCAGGGGCATGGCTGGCACGGTTCCCCTGGCTGCTTCCACGGTCCCTCACCCCCGTCGTCCTCTCGATCCCGTACGGCACTGGTACGAGAACGATCTGGGGTGGGCGACAGTGCCCGCACCGCCCGGCGAGCCGCTGAGGCTGGTCACGGGCGTGCGTTTCGACGTGCTGGACATGCCGGCCGAGGCGGGCGCGAAGGCGCTCAGGCACCTGCTGCCGGGCTCTCCGGTGGCACTCAGGGGCGACCGGATGCGGCTGCTGGTGGCCGCGGGCAGCGCGGAGGAGCTGCCAGGGCTGCTGGACTGGCTGGAGTGGCGCGTGCCGGACCTCGACCTTCGGGCGCTGGGCGCCGGGGGCCGGACGGAGGCTCCGGCGCGGCCGGGACGGGCCGAGGGGACCTCGCGGGGGGAGGCGCAACCCGCGCAGGGGGCCGCCGTCTGGTTGCGGCCCCCCGAGCCGGGGCGCGAGGTCGAGGCCTCGCTGCCGACGCTGTCGGCCGTGGGGGGCGGTGGGGGCGCCCCCGATCTCGTACGACTGGTGGACACGGTGGCCACCGAGTGCCACCGCATCCGGCTGCGGCGCGCGGGCGCGGGCCGCGGGCCGGGGAACCGTCAGGCGTTGGCGTCCTCGTAGGCCTGCCGAATGGTCGCGGGAACACGGCCGCGGTCGTTGACCTCGTAGCCGTTCTCCTTGGCCCAGGCGCGAATCTGCGCGGTGTCCTGGCTGCCGCCGGAAGCCGCACGGGCCTTTCCGCGTCCGCCCGAGGCACGGCCACCGGTACGCCGGCCGCCCTTGACATAGGGGTCGAGAAGACCGCGCAGCTTGTCCGCATTGGCGGTCGTGAGGTCGATCTCGTAAGTCTTGCCGTCCAGCGCGAACGTCACGGTCTCGTCCGCCTCGCCGCCGTCGAGGTCGTCGACAAGAAGGACCTGAACCTTCTGTGCCACCGGATTTCCTTTCATCGAAAACTTGAGGGCCGGGGGTCCGCGGCGCCCGCCGTTACGCCGCCCCCTGTTATATGCAGTACTAGTACGTCGGAAAGCAAACCGCTTTTGCGGAGAAAACACAAACCCCTGGGAGAGACCGAGGGGCCCGCTCCCACCCGGAAACATGCGCGTTTCGGACATAGGGCACCGGGGGAAGGCGGGAGGCCCGGAATAGCGGATCGATCTCCCGCCCTCTCGGCGATCACAGATGCAGAAGCATCCGGCTGTTGCCCAAGGTGTTCGGTTTCACTCGTTCGAGTCCGAGGAACTCCGCGACGCCCTCGTCATAGGAACGCAACAGCTCCGCGTAGACATCGGTGTCCACGGGCGTCTCGCCGATCTCCACGAAGCCGTGCTTCCCGAAGAACTCGACTTCGAAGGTCAGACAGAAAACGCGGCGAACACCGAGCCAACGCGCGGTCTCCACCAACTTCTCCAGCAACTGATGACCGACACCGGCACCCTTGAGGCCCGGCTTCACCGCGAGAGTGCGGACTTCGGCGAGGTCTTCCCACATCACGTGCAGTGCGCCGCAGCCGACGACCTCGGCGTTGTCGTCGCGTTCCGCGACCCAGAACTCCTGGATGTCCTCGTAAAGCGTCACCGTGGCTTTGTCGAGCAGGATGCGGTCGCGGACGTACACGTCAAGGAGGCGGCGCACCGCCTGGACATCGCTGGTCCTGGCCCGCCTGACGGTGATGGCTTTTGCGGTGACTTCGGGGCGCATCGCTGACATGAGCGGACGCTATCGCCCGCCGTGGTCCACCACCGAGCCGGGGTTCTCCTCTTGGCGGACCGGCCGGTCTTGGCGTTCTTCGGGCTGTTCCGGCCTATCCGGTCCCTGCACGATCCGCACGGCGTCGCGCAGAGCCTGGCGCTGTTCGTCGCTCATCATCCCGAAGAAGGCGACGAGAGCGGCGGCCGGGTTGTCGCTCTGCGACCAGGCGTCGTTCATCAGAGCGGCGGCGTAGGCGGCCCGGGTGGAGACGGCCTCATATCGATAGGCACGGCCTTCGGCCTCCCGGCGGACCCAGCCCTTCTGATGGAGATTGTCCAAAACGGTCATCACGGTGGTGTACGCGATGGACCGTTCCTGCTGAAGGTCTTCCAGGACTTCCCGAACGGTCACCGGGCGGTTCCACTTCCACACCCGCGTCATGACCGCGTCTTCGAGTTCTCCCAATGGGCGAGGCACAGCTCAGACAATAGTGGGAGATCCCGCCAATGGCGTGCCGGACGTGCCCTTCCGCCGACAAACACGGGCAAAAAGGGCGCAGAGCGGCACGGAAACCCAGGTGGGCGGGCCGGGGGCGGTACGGGCCGGCGTCAGCCGGAGGCTCAGGCCTCGCTCTTCGGCGCGGCGGCCCGGCGGACGCCCTCCGCATGGGCGAAGGCGGCGTCGACGGCGGCGTCCTCCTTGGCCTTGGCGGCGCCTCCCTGGGTCTTCACGATCACCCGGACCAGGCCGATGAAGAAGATGGCCATGACGACCGGAGGCAGCAGCGCGGCGGCGTATTCCATGGGTCCAGAGTAGCCACGGGACACCGGGCGAAAGGGGCGGGGTGCGCAAACCACTCCCCGACACCCCCGAGCAGCCCCTTCGCCCTGCGCGCGCTCAGCCTCGGCCTCGGCCGTCCCGCGGGCGGCCCGCTACCCGTGGCTCTCGTGAACGAAGCCGACGCCGCAACCGATCCGGTCCGCGCAGGCGCCGCACGGGGCGATCTGCCGCCAGTGGCTCCGCGGACGAAGCCGACGCCGTACCCGATCCGGTCCGCGCCCGCCCCACACGCCCAGCCTCCGCCGCGCTGACGCCCAGCCTCCGCCGCACCGGCCACCACGCTGACGTTCGGCCTTCGTCGAGCCGGTGCTCGGTTCTCGCCTCCGCCCTGCGCGCGCACGGTCCCCGCCTAGCCCCGCCTCGACTCCCCGCCTCGGTCTCGCCCCGCCCGGGGCCCGCTCGCGGTCTCTCGTCCGGCGACTCAGCCTGCCGCGAGCTGCTGCGGGGGGCCGGCCGGTGGTGGGGTGGGGCGGCGGCGGGGGAACACCTCGCCCGGGGTGGGGATGGGGCGCTTCGGTGTGGCCGGGTCGGGGGCCGCGGGCCGTGGGGCGGGCCGCTCGGCGGGCTTCTCCTTCGGCTTGCGCTCCGGCTCCTCGGCCACACCGCCCGGCAGGGCCGTCAGACGGGCCCTGGAGGCCGGAACGGCGGGCGCCGGTACCCTGCGGGCGCCCTGCGCGAGCCGGGCCCGCACATCGCGCTCGGCGAGGTCCTGGCACCGGGCCAGCAGCGCCCCGGCGCCGGGGTTCCCGCGCAGCGCCCGCAGCGCGGCGAGATCGTCCGGAATGGGCCGGTGTCCGGCACCGAGCGCCTCCTCCAGGAGGGCCAGGTAGCCGGTGACGGTCCCCGGCAGGGCCGCCCGGTACCGGGCGAGATCGGCCACCAGGAAGGCACGCAGCCGGGCCGCCTCACGCGTCGCCTCGTCGAGCGACTCGGCGAGCCGATGACAGTGCTTGATGTCGTCGGCGGAGGCGGGGCCGGGGTGAAGGGCGAGGGCGAGAGCACGGCGGAGCACACGCAGCTCCTCCGCACCGAACGCCATGCCGCCGCGGGATCCATATGGCGTGGGCATGGACCGAAGATACGCGTAAATCAGACAAACTCGACATACGGTGCGGGTGTGGCGCGGGAGGGCCACCCACCTGGACGGCGCTCACCGCCACCCCGCCCGCGTCTCACATCCGCGACACGTTCCGCTCGTACACCAGCCGCAGTCCGACCAGGGTCAGCCAGGGCTCGTGCTCGTCGATCACCGAGGACTCGCCCAGCACCATCGGCGCCAGCCCACCGGTCGCGATCACCGTCACGTCGTCCGGGTCGTCCGCCAGTTCGCGCGCCATCCGGCCGACCACCCCGTCGACCTGCCCGGCGAACCCGTACACGATGCCCGCCTGCATGGCCTCCACCGTGTTCTTCCCGATCACGCTCCGCGGCCGGGCCACCTCGATCTTGCGCAGCTGCGCGCCCTTGACGCCCAGCGCCTCCACGGAGATCTCGATACCGGGCGCGATCACGCCTCCGACGTACTCCCCGCGCGCGGACACCGCGTCGAACGTGGTCGCCGTGCCGAAGTCGACGACGATCGCCGGTCCCCCGAAGAGCTCGACGGCCGCGACGGCGTTGATGATCCGGTCCGCGCCGACCTCCTTGGGGTTGTCGGTCAGGACCGGCACACCGGTCTTCACCCCCGGCTCCACCAGAACCGCCGGCACGTCGCCGTAGTACCGCCGGGTGACCTCGCGCAGCTCGTGCAGGACGGACGGCACGGTCGCGCAGATCGCGATCCCGTCGATGCCGTCGCCCAGCTCGTCGCCGAGCAGCGGGTGCATGCCCATCAGGCCCTGGAGGAGCACCGCCAGCTCGTCGGCGGTACGGCGCGCGTCCGTGGAGATGCGCCAGTGCTCGACGATGTCCTCGCCGTCGAAGAGGCCGAGGACGGTGTGCGTGTTGCCGACGTCGATCGTGAGGAGCATGACGTCACTCCGCCGCGCGCAGGTCCAGGCCGATGTCCAGGATCGGCGAGGAGTGGGTCAGGGCGCCGACGGCCAGGAAGTCCACGCCGGTGTCGGCGTACGCGCGCGCGTTGTCCAGGGTGAGCCGCCCGGACGCCTCCAGGAGCGCGCGCCCGTGCACGATCGCGACGGCCTCCTCGCACTCCCCGGGCGTGAAGTTGTCCAGCAGGATCAGGTCGGCGCCCGCGTCGACGACCTCGCGCAGCTGGTGCAGCGTGTCGACCTCGACCTCGATGGCCAGGTCGGGGAAGGCCTCGCGGACGGCCTTGAAGGCCTGGGCGACGCCACCGGCGGCCAGCACGTGGTTGTCCTTGACGAGGGCCGCGTCGGAGAGCGACATGCGGTGGTTGACGCCGCCCCCGCAGCGCACGGCGAACTTCTCCAGGGAGCGGAGCCCCGGGGTGGTCTTGCGGGTGTCGCGCACGCGCGTGTCCGTGCCCTCCAGGGCGTCCGCCCACGCGCGCGTGGCGGTCGCGATGCCGGAGAGGCGGTTCAGGATGTTGAGCGCGCTGCGCTCGGCGGTGAGCAGGTCGCGGGTGCGCGTGGTGACGGACAGCAGCGGCTGCCCGGCCTCGACCCGGTCGCCGTCCTCGACGTGCCGCTCGACCTCGAACTCGTCGGTGCAGACCACGGAGACCACGGCCTCGGCGACCCGGAGGCCCGCGACCACGCCCGCCTCGCGCGCGACGAAGTCGGCGGTCGCCACGGCCTCCTCGGGGATCGTCGCGACGGTCGTCACGTCCACGCCGTTGTCGAGGTCCTCCTGGATGGCCACGTTGGCGGTGTCCTCGACCTCCAGGGGGTCGAGTCCGGCGGCGGCGAGGAGTTCGGCGAGCGCGGGGTCGAGCCCGCACTCCAGGTACTCCTCGTCGCCCTCGGCGCCACAGGCACAGCCGTCGCCGCAGCCGCCGCCGTCGGCGAGGGGAAGGTCGTTGGTGCTCACGTCTGTCACTGCTCCTGGGATGGCTGATGCGGCCGGGTAGGGGGGAAGTCTGCGGTGTCGGTGGTGCGTACGGCCAGCGAACGGTCCGGATTGAGCCGTACGACGATGTGGCGCCGCCAGTGTGCGTCGTCGCGGTCGGCGTGGTCCTCGCGCCAGTGGCAGCCGCGGGTCTCCTCGCGGCGGAGGGCCGCCTCGACCAGCACGCGCGCGACGCACAGGAGGTTGGTGGCCTCCCAGGTGTCCACGCCGGGCTCGGCGGTCTTGCCGTTCTCGGCGAGGGCGTCGCGGGCCTCGGTGTGCAGCCGCTGGAGCTGCTCGGCGGCCCTGGTCAGGGAGTCGTCGGAGCGCAGCACCCCGGCGCCCTCCGTCATGATCCGCTGGATCGCGAAACGGGCCTCGGGGACCTGTAGCGGGTGCGCGGGCCGGTCCGGGTGCGGTACCGGCACGGGCACGCGCGCGTGGAGGCGGTCCGCCGCGTGCCGCTCGGTGATGTCGGCGACGATGCGCTCGGCGTAGACCAGCCCTTCCAGGAGGGAGTTCGAGGCGAGCCGGTTCGCGCCGTGCACGCCGGTGCAGGCGACCTCTCCGCAGGCGTAGAGCCCGGGGACGGTCGTGCGCCCGCGCGCGTCGGTGCGCACGCCACCGGAGGCGTAGTGCGCGGCCGGCGCTATCGGGATGGGCTCGGTCACCGGGTCGATGCCGTGCGCCCGGCAGGCGGCCAGGATGGTCGGGAAACGGTGCTCCCACATGTCCGCGCCGAAGTGCCGGGCGTCCAGGAACATGTGCTCGGCGTCCTGCTCCTGCATGCGCCGCATGATGCCCTTGGCGACGATGTCCCGGGGCGCCAGCTCGGCCAGCTCGTGCTGCCCCACCATGAAGCGCACGCCGGCCGCGTCGACCAGGTGCGCGCCCTCGCCGCGCACCGCCTCGGAGACCAGCGGCTGCTGTCCCTCCGCGTCGGCGCCGAGGAACAGCACGGTGGGGTGGAACTGCACGAACTCGAGGTCGCTGACCTCCGCGCCCGCGCGCAGCGCCAGCGCCACGCCGTCCCCCGTGGACACCGAGGGGTTGGTGGTCGCGGCGAAGACCTGGCCCATGCCGCCGGTGGCGAGGACCACCGCGGGGGCGTGCACGGCGCCCACGCCGTCGTGCTGGCCCTCACCCATCACGTGCAGGGTCACGCCCGCCGTGCGCCCTTCGGCGTCGGTCAGCAGGTCCAGTACCAGCGCGTTCTCGATCATCCGCACGCCCCGCGCGCGGGCCGCCTCCACCAGCGCGCGGGAGATCTCCGCGCCGGTGGCGTCGCCGCCCGCATGGGCGATCCGGCGCCGGTGGTGGCCGCCCTCACGGGTGAGCTCGATGTCGCCGTCCGCGTCGGTGTCGAAGTGGGCGCCGGTCGAGATCAGCCGTCGTACCGCGTCGGGGCCCTCGGTGACGAGGATCCGTACGGCGTCCTCGTCGCACAGGCCGACGCCCGCGACCAGGGTGTCGTCCAGGTGCTGCTCGGGGGTGTCGCCCTCGCCCAGGGCGGCCGCGACGCCGCCCTGCGCCCAGCGTGTGGAGCCGTCGTCGAGGAGCGCCTTGGTGACGACGACCGTGGTCAGTCCCGCGGCCTCGCAGCGCAGGGCGGCGGTCAGGCCGGCCACGCCTGACCCGACGACCACCACGTCCGCGTCGATGGACCAGCCGGGGGCGGGCGCGTGCAGTCGTATGCCGGTGCTGGTCACGAGGCGGCTCCCGGGGCGGCGAAGGTGAGGGGGATGTTGTCGATCAGCCGGGTGCTGCCGACCCGGGCGGCGACGGCGAGGACGGCCTCTCCCGTGAAGTCGTCGTCGATGTCGGTGAAGTCGGCGGGGTCGACCAGGACGAGGTAGTCCAGTTGGAGCGGCGGGTCGAAGTGCACGCCCTCGTCCAGGACCGCGCGGGCGGCCGCGCGGACGGCCGCGGCGGCGTTCGGCACGGCCTTGGCGACGGCGTGCGCGTCGGCGGCGGCGCGGGACTCCCCTATGGCGCTGAGGGCCTCGGCACGCGCGCGCGTGGAGGGCACTTCGAGGGCCCGCGCGCGCAGTGCCTCCTGCGCCGCGTGCCGGTCGCGGCCGGCGAACAGCGCGCGGGAGAGTGTGAGCGCCGTGCGCCGCTCGTCGGCCGACAGGTAGCGGTTGCGGCTGGACAGCGCGAGTCCGTCGCCCTCGCGCACGGTCGGCACGCCGACGATCTCGATGCCGAAGTTCAGATCGCGCACCATGCGCCGGATCACGGCCAGCTGCTGGGCGTCCTTCTGCCCGAACAGCGCCACGTCGGGGCGGGTGAGGTGCAGCAGCTTGGCGACGACGGTGAGCACGCCGTCGAAGTGACCGGGGCGCGAGGCGCCCTCCAGGAGGGTGCCCATCGGGCCCGCGGTGACCCGGACCTGGGGCTGCCCGCCCGGGTAGACCTCGTCGACCGAGGGGGCGAAGACGGCGTCCGCGCCCGCCTGCTCGGCGATCTTCAGGTCGGCTTCCAGCGTGCGCGGGTAGCGGTCGAGGTCCTCGCCGGCCCCGAACTGGAGCGGGTTGACGAAGACCGTGACGACGACCTCGCCGTCCGGGCCCGCGGTCTCCCGCGCGGTGCGGATCAGCGTGGCGTGGCCCTCGTGCAGGGCGCCCATGGTCATCACGACGGCGCGGCGGCCGCGGCGTACGCGCGCTTGCAGTTCGTCGGCGGTGCTCAGCAGGACGGTGGTCATCGGGCGTTCCCCTCGGGGCCTTCGGTGCCTTCGGTGCCGTCGGTGCCGTTCGCTTCACCGGGACGGTTCGCGAGGACGCCGAGGAGGTCCTCGGCGAGTTCCGGCTTCAGCAGGCCGTGCGCGAGGGCCCGGTCGGCCGTCGCGCGGGCCATCGCCAGGTAGCCGTCGACGGCTTGCGGGGCGTGCCTGCGCAACTCCGTGACGTGCGCGGCGACGGTGCCCGCGTCCCCGCGCGCGACCGGCCCGGTCAGCGCCGCGTCCCCGGAGCGCAGGGCGTTGTCCAGGGCGGCGCCCAGCAGCGGGCCGAGCATCCGGTCGGGGGCCTCGACGCCGGCGGTGCGCAGCAGCTCCATGGACTGGGAGACCAGGGTGACCAGGTGGTTGGCGCCGAGGGCGAGGGCCGCGTGGTAGAGCGGGCGGTTCTCCTCGGAGATCCACTCCGGTTCGCCGCCCATCTCGATGACCAGGGCCTGCGCCGCCATCCGCAGTTCCTCGGGCGCGGTGACGCCGAACGAGCAGCCGGCCAGCCGCTGCACGTCCACCGGTGTCCCCGTGAAGGTCATCGCGGGGTGCAGGGCCAGCGGCAGCGCGCCCGCGCGCAGGGCGGGGTCCAGGACCTTCGCGCCGTAGCGTCCTGAGGTGTGCACGAGCAGCTGGCCCGGGCGCACCGCGCCGGTCTCGGCGAGGCCGGTGACCAGGCCGGGCAGTGCGTCGTCGGGGACGGTCAGGAGCACCAGGTCGGCGCGCTGGAGCACCTCGGCGGGCGGTACCAGCGGGACGTCGGGCAGCATCGCCTCGGCGCGCCGCCGGGAGGTGTCGGAGACACCGGAGACGGCCACCGGACGGTGGCCCGCGAGCCGCAGGGACGCGGCGAGCGCGGGGCCCACGCGGCCGGCGCCGACGACGCCCACGGTGAGCCGTGCGGGGCGGTCGCTGGGATCTGGCTGTTGGACTGTACTCACGCGGCAGTGGCCTTCCCGTTCCAGTCCGCTCTGGGTACCGGACGATTTCTCGTCATGTTAACGCTATCGGGTCCGGGCCCAGTTGGCCGTCCACAGGCTGTGGGTGACCCGTCACACCGGAGCGGATGCCGCCGGGACGGGGCGCCGGATGCCACCGGGCGGAAAATCCCGGGCCGCACGGGCCCGCGCCACGGCATCATCCAGGGCATGAGCGACCAGCCCACCCCCCAGGACGGAACCGGCCCGGGCGAGACCCCCGGGGACGAGATCCGCGACACCGTGCGACCGGAGGCACCCCTGTCGGCCGAACAACGGCTGAAGGAGCGGCGCGCGACCGCCTACCGGGAGGCGGAACGCGTCCTCGCGCGCGTGAACCTGCGCGCCACCCTCCGGGAACAGCTCGCGCTGCTCCAGGAAGCCGCCCCCGGGGCCTACGACCTGGACGAGTCCGTGGACATCTACGGCAACGGTGTCGTCGAGGCCCTGGAGAAGCGGGTCGCGGACCTGCTCGGCACGGAGGCCGCCGCGTTCTTCCCGACCGGCACGATGGCCCAGCAGGTCGCCCTGCGCTGCTGGGCGGCCCGCACCGGCAGCCCCACGGTCGCCCTGCACGCCCTCGCCCATCCCGAGGTGCACGAACGCGACGCCTTCCGCGAGGTGGCCGGCCTGCGCACGGTGCGAGTCACCGGTGAGCCCCGGCTCCCCACCGCCCAGGAGATACGCGACTTCGAGGAGCCGTTCGGCACTCTGATGCTGGAGCTGCCGCTGCGGGACGCCGGTTTCGTGCTGCCCTCCTGGGAGGAGCTCACCGAGGTCGTGGAGGCGGCCCGGGAGCGCGACGCGGTGGTGCACTTCGACGGCGCGCGCCTGTGGGAGACCACCGTCCACTTCGGGCGGCCACTGCCCGAGATCGCGGACCTCGCGGACAGCGTCTACGTGTCGTTCTACAAGTCCCTGGGCGGTATCGGCGGGGCCGCGCTGGCCGGCCCCGGGAGCCTGGTCGACGAGGCGAAGACCTGGCGCCACCGGTACGGCGGGATGGTCTTCCAGCAGTTTCCGACCGCCCTCGCGGCGCTGATCGGGCTGGACCGCGAACTGCCGCGCCTGCCGGAGTACGTACGGCACGCGCGCGTGGTCGCCGCGGCCGTGCGCGAGGGCCTTCGGGAGACCGGCGTCCCCTGGTCCCGGGTGCACCCCGGGGAACCTCACACCCACCAGTTCCAGGTCTGGCTGCCGTACGAGGCGGAGGTGCTCACGGAGGCGGCGCTCCGGCAGGCCGAGGAGACCGGCACCTACCTGTTCGCCGGCTTCTGGAACGCGAAGGGTCCGGGCATCTCGATGACCGAGGTGACGGTGGCGGCGGCGGGCCTGGACTGGACGCCGCGGGAGGTGCGGGCGGCGGTCGCGGACTTCGCGGGCCGCCTGCCCGAAGCGCCGTCCTCCTGAAGCCCGCCGCGGGAGCGCCCGAAGTGGGCTGTGGAAGCGCCTGAAGCCGGCCGCGGGAGCGCCTGAGGGCGGCCCGGGGGAGCGCCGGGGAGCGTTCTTCGCGGGGCGGCCGTACGTGGTCGGCCGGCGGGGCGTTGTCAGTGGCCGGGTGCACGATGGGGACATGAGCGTACGCATCGACATCGCGGGGCTGCGGCCCGAGCGGGTCGCTGTCGTGCCCTCGCCGCTGGCCGAGCTCGGCATGGCCCTGCACGCGCTGTCCGAGCCGGGACACCACCCCGGCCTCCAGGGCTGGGTGACGGGCGTGACCGCGCGCCTGGAACCGGACCTGGCGGACCGGATGTCCGAGGCGGACTTCCTGTGGCGGTCCACGTTCTCGGACCTGTTCCTGCCCTGTGCGGGCCTGCCGGGCGCGGTCCCGGGCGGCACGCTCGCGGAGGAACTGGACCAGCTGGACAAGCTGACGGACGCCCAGTTCGTGGACGCCGCCCTGGAGTTCACCTGTGTGTGGTCGTACGACACCCGGGCCCCGGACATCCTGGCGGACCCCGTGGTGCGTCGGCGGGCGCTGGAGGTGGCGGCCTCGCGCGGCCCCCGGCAGGTCCGTTTCGCCCAGCGCCTGCTCGACGACCCGCCGAGCGTGCGCGCCTGGCTGCGCCGGTTCCTGGAGGACTGCGCGACCGCTTTCTTCGACGAGGCCTGGTCGCGGCTGCGGCACCAGCTGGCGGCCGACGCCCGGCACAAGACCGAGCTGCTGCGGCGCAAGGGGCTGGCCGAAGCGCTGACGGCGGTCTCGCCCTCCGTGACGCTGGACGGGACGGGCTCGCGCATCATCGTGGACAAGCTGACCGACGGGCACGCGGTGACGGACGCCGACGGGCTGCTGCTGGTGCCCACGAGCCTCGGCTGGCCGCACCTGATGGTGCTGCACCGCTTCGGCTGGCAGCCGGTGCTGCACTATCCGGCCGGCTCGCCGGAGCTGGCCTCTCCGGCGTCGGTGGAGCAGCTGACGCTACGGATGGCCGCGCTCTCCCACCCCGTGCGGATGCGGCTGTGCCGGTACCTGGCACGCAGCGCGTACACCACCAGCGAGCTGGCGCAGGCGCACGGTCTCTCGGCACCGGAGGTGTCCCGGCATCTGGGTGTGCTCAAGAAGGCGGGCCTGGTCACGACGCGCCGCCGCGGGCGGTACGTGCTGCACCAGCTCGACGTCACGGTCGTCGCCCGCCTGGGCAGCGACTTCCTGGAGGGCATACTCCGCTAGGGCGTGTTGCGCCCTAGCCGCGTCCGCCGCCCGCCCGGACCAGTCCGGTCTCGTAGGCCAGCACGACGACCTGGACCCGGTCGCGCAGCCCGAGCTTGGTCAGGATGCGGCCCACATGGGTCTTCACGGTCGCCTCGGACAGCACCAGCCGGCCCGCGATCTCGCCGTTCGACAGGCCCTGCGCGACCAGCACCATGACCTCGCGCTCACGGTC
Source organism: Streptomyces humi (assembly GCF_001005085.2). Classification (GTDB taxonomy): domain Bacteria; phylum Actinomycetota; class Actinomycetes; order Streptomycetales; family Streptomycetaceae; genus Streptomyces; species Streptomyces humi. Next base: position 50,488 of record NZ_LBMU02000017.1, on the reverse strand, counting down.
GGTGAGGCGCTCCAGTTCCTGGTGCCGGGGCTCCTTGCCTGCCGAGGGCAGCATCGGCGCGAACCGGTCGAGCAGCCGCCGGGTGGTGGAGGGCGCGACGACGGCGTCACCGCTGTGCACGGACCGGATCGCGGCCAGCAGTTCGCCCGGGGGCACGTCCTTGAGCATGAAGCCGGAGGCGCCCGCCTTCAGCCCGGAGAAGGCGTACTCGTCGAGGTCGAAGGTGGTCAGGATGAGCACCTTGGGCGGATCGGGCTCGACGCAGATGCGGCGGGTGGTCTCCACGCCGTCCAGCTTGGGCATGCGCACGTCCATCAGCACCACGTCCACCTCACTGGACCGCAGCACCTGAAGGGCCTCGACGCCGTCGCCCGCCTCCGCGACGACCTCCATGTCCGGCTGGGCGGCGAGCACCATCCGGAACCCGGTGCGCAGCAGCACCTGGTCGTCGACGAGCATCACGCGGATCGTCATCGGCTCCTCTTCCGTTTCCGTTCGTCTGCTTACGCCCGGATTCTCCGGGGCGTGACAGGTGTCAACCGGGGGCGTGCGTCAGTGTCAGTGCGCCGGTTTGAGCGGCAGCAGGGCACTAATGCGGAATCCTCCGCCAGGGCGGGGGCCGGCGTCGAGGGTGCCCCCCACCATGCCGACCCGCTCGCGCATGCCGATCAGGCCGTGGCCCTGGCCGTCGGCACCGCCCTCCTCGTACATCTCGTGCGGGGCGCCCGTACCGTCGTCCTCCACCAGCAGGCCGAGTCCGTCGTCGAAGTACACCAGCCGCACGCTCGCGCCCGCGTTGGGCCCGCCGTGCTTGCGGGTGTTGGTCAGCGCCTCCTGCACGATCCGGTACGCCGTGAGCTCGACGCCGCTGGGCAGCGGGCGCGGGGTGCCCTCGACCTTGAAGTCGACGGGCAGTCCGGAGGTGCGGCACTGCTCGACCAGCTCGTCGATCTGCTCGACGTCCGGCTGCGGGACGTACTCGCCGACCTCCTTGTGCTCGCCGGTACGCAGCACGCCCAGCAGGCGGCGCATCTCGGCGAGGGCCTGCCGGCCGGTGGAGGAGATCGTCTCCAGGGCCTTCTTCGCCTGGTCCGGGGCGGCGTCGAGGACGTAGGCGGCGCCGTCGGCCTGGACCACCATCACCGACACGTTGTGCGCCACCACGTCGTGCAGCTCACGCGCGATCCGGGCGCGTTCGGCGGCGACCGCGACCTTGGACTGCGCCTCGCGCTCCTTCTCCAGCCGGGCGGCCCGCTCCTCCAGCTGCGCGAAGTACGCGCGACGGGTGCGCATGGAGTCACCGAGCACCCAGGCGAGCACGAACGGCACCGTCTGGAAGAGCACGATCGCGACATGGCCGGGGAGACTCGCGTCGTGCTGCGGCCAGCGGATCTCCGCCAGGGGCGCCGCGCACAACCCGCCGTACAGGCCGAACCGGGACGCCCAGCGGGCGCCGACCGCGGCGTTCGTGCAGACGATCACCAGCATGGCGAAGTTGGCGACGGTCGTCTCCACGTCCAGCATCAGCTGGGCCAGGCCGGTGGCCGCGGCCAGCAGCAGCATCCGCTCCGGGACCCGGCGGCGCAGCGCGACGACGACGGCCATCACGACCGACACGGCGACCATGCCGGCGGTCGAGCCGTGGTGGTCCCGACTCTGGTCGAGCCTCCAGGCGCTCGCGCCGGAGAGCCCGAACAGGACGACGGCCCAGAAGGTGTCGACCCATGTCGGGTGCCTGCGGAGGAAGTCATAGAGGCGCTGCACGTAACCCAGAGTAGGGAAGCGTGATAGGTGCAGGGGTCAACCGGAGGGCCGATCCCTGCTCCGCACGTGTACTCCGCAAGGTGGAGAAGGTGATCACCTGTGCGCCTAGTCTGGCCCGGTGACGGATGAGGCGACGCGAGAGACGGCTGACGACGCCCGGGGCTGGCGCGCGGCCACCGAGGCGGCCCTGTACGGCCCCGGCGGCTTCTACCGCCGCCCGGAGGGGCCGGCCGGGCACTTCCGTACGTCGGTGCACGCCTCGCGGCTGTTCGCCGAGGCGGTGGCCGAGCTGCTGTGCAGGGTCGACGAGGCGCTGGGCCGTCCCGAGGAGCTCGACTTCGTCGACATGGGCGCCGGCCGCGGCGAACTGGTCACCGGTGTGCTCGCGGCGCTGCCCGCCGAGGTGTCGGCCCGCACGCGCGCGTACGCCGTCGAGATCGCCGACCGCCCGGCCCGCCTCCCCGAGCGGGTCACCTGGCTGTCCGAGCTGCCGCGCACGGTCACCGGCCTGCTGTTCGCCAACGAGTGGCTGGACAACGTCCCGGTCGACGTCGCCGAGGTGGACCCCGCCGGGGTGACCCGGCTGGTGCTCGTCCGGCGCGACGGCACCGAGCTGCCGGGCGGGCCCGTGTCGGGCGCGGACGCGGAGTGGCTGGCGCGGTGGTGGCCGCTGGGCACCGAGCCGGGGCAGCGCGCGGAGATCGGCCTGTCCCGGGACCAGGCGTGGGCGTCCGCGGTCACCAGCCTCCAGCGGGGGCTCGCGGTGGCCGTGGACTACGCGCACACCGTGGCCGCCCGTCCGCCCTTCGGGACGCTCACCGGCTTCCGCAAGGGGCGTGGGACGGTGCCCGTGCCGGACGGGGCGTGCGACATCACGGCGCACGTCGCGCTGGACGCGTGCGCGGCGCTCGACCCGGCGCTCAGGCTGCCCGAGGCGCTGCTCTGCACCCAACGCGACGCCCTGCGCGCCCTGGGCGTGGTCGGCGCCCGCCCGCCGCTCACGCTCGCCTCCACACACCCCGCCGCCTACGTACGCGCGCTCGCCGTCAGCGGCGAGGCCGCCGAACTCACCGCCCCCGGCGGCCTCGGCGACTTCGGCTGGCTGGTCCAGCCGGTCGGGATCAAGGACGCACTGCTGTAGCAGCCGGCCTGGCGCCGCCTACTTGTCGATGTCCCCGACGACGAAGAACATCGACCCCAGGATCGCCACCATGTCCGCCACCAGGGTCCCCGGCAGCAGTTCGGTCAGGGCCTGGATGTTGTTGTACGAGGCGGAGCGCAGCTTCAGCCGGTACGGGGTCTTCTCACCCTTGCTGACCAGGTAGTAGCCGTTGATGCCGAGGGGGTTCTCGGTCCAGGCGTAGGTGTGGCCCTCGGGCGCCTTGAGGACCTTGGGGAGCCGCTGGTTGATCGGACCCGGCGGCAGCTCGGCGGCCCGGTCCAGGCAGGCGTCGGCCAGGTCCAGGGCGTTGTGCGTCTGCTCCAGGAGGCACTCGAAGCGGGCCAGGCAGTCGCCCTCGGACCGGGTGACCACCCGGAGGGTGTCCTGGAGCTCGCCGTACGCCAGGTAGGGCTCGTCGCGGCGCAGGTCGAAGTCGACGCCCGAGGCCCGCGCGATGGGACCGCTCACGCCGTACGCGTGCACGGCCTCCGGCGCGAGGACACCCACGCCCCGCGTCCGCCCCCGGAAGATCTCGTTGCCGAGCACCAGGTCGTCGAAGACGTCCATCCGGGAGCGCACGGCGGAGACGGCGGCACGCGCGCGTGCGGTCCAGCCGGCCGGCAGGTCCTCCTTGAGGCCGCCCACGCGGTTGAACATGTAGTGCATCCGCCCGCCGGAGACCTCCTCCATGACGTTCTGGAGCACCTCGCGCTCGCGGAACGCGTAGAAGACCGGCGTGATCCCGCCCAGCTCCAGCGGATAGGAGCCGAGGAACATCAGGTGGTTGAGCACCCGGTTCAGCTCGGCGAGCAGGGTGCGCGTCCACACCGCGCGGACCGGCACCTCCATGCCGAGCATGCGCTCGACGGCGAGGACCACGCCCAGTTCGTTCGAGAAGGCCGACAGCCAGTCGTGACGGTTGGCGAGCATGATGATCTGCCGGTAGTCACGCGCCTCGAAGAGTTTCTCGGCGCCCCGGTGCATGTAGCCGATCACCGGTTCCGCGGAGACGATCCGCTCGCCGTCCAGCACCAGCCGCAACCGCAGCACGCCGTGCGTGGAGGGGTGCTGGGGGCCGATGTTGAGCACCATGTCGGTGCTCTCCGCGGCGCCGCCGATCCCGACCGTGGTCTCCGTCGTAGGAGTCATGGACCCAGTCTCCCCTACGTACGCTGGGCGCATGGAGACGGGGAGCGCCGCCGGCGCCGAGACCACGGGGACCGAGCCGGTGTGGACGGGGCTGCCGCCCGGCCTGCTCCGGATGCGCCGGCTGCTGCTGGTGGTGTGGCTGGGACTGACCGCCCTGGCCGTGGGACTGCTGCTGGGCCTGCTCGCGGGCCCGGCGTGGGCGGCGTTCGCGCTGCTGCCGCTGGCCGTGCTGGCATGGGGCTGGGTGCTGCTGGGCCGCAACTGGCGGTCCTGGCGGTACGCGGAGCGGGCCGACGACCTGCTGATCAGCCGCGGTGTGCTGTGGCACGAGGAGACCGTGGTGCCGTACGGGCGGATGCAGCTGGTGGAGGTGACCTCGGGGCCCGTCGAACGGCACTTCGGGCTGGCCAGCGTGCAGCTGCACACCGCCGCCGCGGCCACCGACGCGACCATCCCCGGCCTCGAACCGGCCGAGGCGGAACGGCTGCGCGACCGGCTCACCGAGCTCGGCGAGGCCCGATCGGCGGGCCTGTGAGCACGTCCGGCGTCGACGACGCCATACGCCCGGACGGGATCGTCGCCGAGCGCCGGCTGCACCCCGTGACACCGTTCCGGCGGGCCTGGGCGCCGGTCGCGGTGATCACCGGCTGGGCCGTGCACGACCCGAACCAGGCGCAGGAACAGCTGACCAGGCTGACCACGACCATGCTGCTCGGCGGGCTCGCCGTCCTGGTCGCCGCGGGCTCCCTGTACGGCTTCCTCACCTGGTGGTTCACCTACTTCGCGGTGACCGAGAGCGAACTGCGCATACGCACCGGCCTGTTGTTCCGGCGCACCGCGCACATCCGGCTGGAGCGGATCCAGGCCGTCGACGTCACCCAGCCGCTCCTCGCGCGCGTGGCGGGCGTCGCCAAGCTGCGCATAGACGTCGTAGGCACCGACAAGAAGGACGAACTCGCCTTCCTGGGACAGGGCGAGGCGCGGAGACTGCGCGCGGAGCTGCTCGCGCGCGCCGCCGGTTTCGCGCCCGAGACGGCGCACGAGGTCGGCGAGGCACCGGCGCACGAGCTGATGCGGGTGCCGCCGGCCAAGCTGGCGCTCGCGCTCGTGCTGACGGGTGCCACGTGGGGTTCGCTGGCCGCCGCGCTCGTCGTACCGCCCTTCCTGTGGCTGGCGACGCACAGTGTGTGGACGGTCCTCGCCACCGCCCTGCCGCTGCTCGGCGCGGCGGCCACGGCCAGCGTGGGGCGGTTCGTCTCGGAGTACGACTGGACGCTCGCCGAGTCCCCGGACGGGCTGCGCATCGACCACGGGCTGCTGGACCGCACCCACGAGACGGTGCCGCCGGGGCGGGTGCAGACCGTGCGGATCGTGGCGCCGCTGCTGTGGCGGCCGCTGCGCTGGGTGCGGGTGGAGCTGGACGTGGCCGGGTCGGAGAACTCCGTGCTGGTGCCGGTCGCTCCGCGGGCGGTGGCCGAGTCGGTCGTCGCGCGTGTGCTGGCCGGGGTGACCGTGCCCGGCGAGCTGTCGCGGCCGCCGCGACGGGCCCGCTGGTGCGTCCCGCTGTGGTGGCGCGGCCACGGGCTGGCGGTCACGGACGCGGTGTTCGCCGCGCGGCACGGACTGCTGCGCCGGAAGCTGTCGCTCGTGCCGCACGCCAAGGTCCAGAGCGTACGGGTGACGCAGGGGCCCTGGGGGCGGCTGTGGCGGCTCGCGGACGTCCATGTGGACACGGGAGCCAACAAGACCGTCACGGCGCGCCTGCGGGACGTCCAGGAGGCCGCGGCGCTGCTGCGCGAGCAGGCCGAACGCTCACGAACGGGGCGCCGTTCGGCCCGCCCGGACCGCTGGATGGCCTGACTACCGCGGTTCGGGGGCCGACAGGTCGTCGACCGAGCGCGGCGCCGTCGTGGCCGGGCGCGCAGTTCCCCGCGCCCCTGACGGGGCGCTGTCGTGGCCGTGTCCGAGGAGTCGCCGTGCCCCTTCGGGGGCGCTCTCTGCGACCGGAAGCCTTGAACGAACGGGAGGGGCGTCGGTCGGGTGCGGCGCCGTCGTGGCCGGCCGCGCAGTTCCCCGCGCCCCTGACAGGGCGCTGTCGTGGCCGTGTCCGAGGAGTCGCCGCGCCCCTTCGGGGGCGCTCTCTGCGACCGGAAGCCTTGAACGAACGGGAGGGGCGTCGGTCGGGTGCGGCGCCGTCGTGGCCGGCCGCGCAGTTCCCCGCGCCCCTGACGGGGCGCTGTCGTGGCCGTGTCCGAGGAGTCGCCGTGCTCCTCGGGGGCGCTCCTCGGTGGTCGGGGTCTTTTGACGGGGTGAGCCGGGGCACCGGTGGGTGTCCCGGCTCGGGAAGCGTCGAGTGTTCAGGAGGCGGCGCTGCGCAGGCCCCCGAGGTTGATCTGCTCCGTCTCGTCGTGCGCGGTCAGGTCGATGACCTGGCCGACGCCCCGGGACTCCGGGTCCACGGGCTTGAAGTCCGCCTCCGACTCGGCCTTGTGGAGCGCGAGCGCCTCCTGGCCGACGACGTCCGCGAGGTCCTCGTTGTGCATGGACTCGAGGCCGCCCGACGAATCGCCCTTCTGCGTGCCGAAGAAGTCGAAGCCGCCGGTGACCAACGGGCGCGGGATGGGCGCGGCCGGCAGCACGGCCACCGCGGTCGGCACCGTGAAGTGCCCGGAGGGCTGCACGGAGTTGACGGACGGCGTGGCGCTGACGCGGACATCCTCGTCAGCGCCGCGGACGTCGTCCTCGGCGCCGCGGACGTCTTCCCCGGCCTCCGCCGCCGGTGCGGTGGGCTCCGGCGCGGCCGGGGTGTCGGCGGCCGCGCGCGTGTGCCCGTCGGCCGCCTCGGGCTTCCCCTGTGCCTCGTCCTCCGGGTCCTCCGGCGCGGCCGCGGCCTTCGGCGCCACGCGCTCGGCTGCCTGCTCCGGCGCGCCCCCGGTGTCCGCGTCGGCGGCGGCCGCCACCGCCGGGGCGTCGCCCTCGTCGAACCGGGCCAGTGCCACCTTGGCCCGCAGGAACAGCTTGGAACCCTCCGGCGAGAACACCGCGGGAACCTCGGGAGCGGTCTCCTCTGAGGCGGTCTCCTCCGAAGCGGTCTCCGCGACCGCGTCCTCGGCCGTCGGCGCCCCGTCCGTCAGCGCCTCGTCCGTCGGCTCCGCGGGCTCGTCCCCGCTCCGGGCGGCCGGCAGCGCGTTCGTCGGTTCGGCGGCTTCGATCTCCAGCAGGCGGCGGCCCTCCAGCGCGCTGGCCCGCTCGGTCTCGGCGGTGGCGTAACGGCGCAGCAGGGACGCGTGCTCGTTGCGCAGGCCCGCCAGCTCGGTCCGCTTCGCGCGCAGCCGCTGCTCCAGCTTGGTACGCAGCTCCCGCGACTCCTCGAGGTCGGTCTCCAGCTCGGCGATCCGCTCCTCGTGGCGCCACTCGTCGCTGGCCCGCGCGCGGGACATGTCGGCCACCTGCTTGCCCGCCTCGCTGTCCCAGCGGCGCATGACGGCGGCGCCGACCGCGGCGGTGGCCGCGGCTATCGCGGCCAGGGTGCGCAGCGCCGTCCGATCCGAGAACAACCAGGGGCCCAGGGCGCAGACGAGGGAGACACCGGCGATCGCCGAAGGAGGCAACAGCCTGTGCAAGGGCGGTGAATGACGGTGGCGTCCACGTGGCATGGCCAGAAACTTACCGCGCGTAGGCGAATGATGGTGCCACCGGCCGTAAAAACACAGCGACAACGAAGTCTTCACACGACTTCGCCGGCGCCCGCGTTCAGCGCTCGGCCAATCGCCCGCTGATCCACTCCAGTGTCGCGGGGATCTCGCGGCGCCAGGTATTGAAGTTGTGGCCTCCGCTGTCGAGGATGATCGACGAGATCCGGGTCCGGTTCGTGGCCTGCACGCGCGCGATGAATTTCAGCGTGTCCTTGTAGTTGGATTCCCCGATCTTGCTGCTGGTGACCAGCAGGGAGGTGTCCGGAGCCGGTTCGTGGGCGAGGTACCACCACAGGTTCGCGCGGTTCTTCAGTCCCTGGTCGCCCTGGAAGAGGTCGCCGGTCGTGGGGTCCTTGGGTGCCTTGTACGAGGGGGAGAGTCCGGCACCGGCCCCGTACACACCGGGGTGGTGCATCGCGAGCTTGAGCGCGCAGTAGCCGCCCGTCGAGTCGCCGACGATCCCCCAGCCGCCCGGTTTCCCGTCGACCCGGTAGTGCGCGCGTACGGCGTCGGGCAGGTCCTTGGCGAAGAAGGTCTCGGTCCCCGGCCCGTGCGGCACGTCGACGCACTCGGTGTCCCGGGGCGGGGCGACCGTGGGCCGCAGCATCACCAGGATCGTCGGCCGCATCCGGCCGGCCTGCACCAGGTGCTGCGCCGTGCGCGGGTAGTGCAGTTTGTCCACCAGCGCCCGCGCGGTTCCGGGGTAGCCGCTGAGGACGACCAGCACCGGGAACGTACGCGTGCGGTACTGCGGCTGGAAGTACTCCGCCGGCAGGTACACGTACGCGGGCGTGGCGATGTGGGTCGTACGGCCGACTATGTCGACCTGCTGGATCTGACCTGCCGTCCGGGGCAGCGAACCGCCCATGCCGTGCACCTCGGACGTCGCCACCAGCCGGACCGGGCCGGCCGCCGAGCCGCCCGGGGTGTGGTCGACGACGACCCCCTGGTCGGTTTCGGTGCCCATCAGGTCCGCCCAGCTCGCGTAGAAACCGAAAGCCTGGTTGACCGCTATCCCCACGCACGCGAAGAGCGCCAGCTGGGTTGCCAGCAAAAGTCCGACGCGACCGCTGACGGCCCGCCAGTTGCGCCGGGCGAGCCGGGGCCACAGCCACACCGTGCCTGCGAACAGCAGAACGGCGCACAAGATCGTCAATGCCAGCATTTTATTGCTCGTGAGACCCATGAGGTGCTTCCTGCCTGCGCTTTCCCCCGTGCCGCCCGCTGCTTTCAGCGAGGCTTGCCCCGGGCTTTCCCTGGCCTTTGAACTGGCTTTCCGGTGAGGAGTGAACCTCTCCCCCCGAGACACCGTCCTAGAGGGCGCAATGTCGCCGGATGCCCGAATCGGCACCGGAATCAAGGTCTCTCGCGGAACTACGGGATGCGATGTCTGTCAGGATAGATGGGGAAATGTCGGGCGAGGTTCCGAGCCGATCAGGCCGGGCGCGGCGCATAGTCCGTGGTCCGCGCCCCGAGGCCGTCCCCGCCCTGGTCGGCAGGGCGTGTGCCGTCGTCGGCGTCCTGGACATCGCGGCGGGCGTGTTCCCGCGCTTCCGGCACAGCCGCATGCACGCCATGGCCGAGGTGCTGCCGGGGTCGCTCGGGCCGTTCGCCGCCGCGCTGTCGCTCAGCGCCGGCGTGCTGTTGCTGCTGCTCGCGCACGGGCTCAAGCGGCGCAAGCGCCGGGCGTGGCGGGCCGCCGTGGCACTGCTGCCGGCCGGCGCGGTCTCGCAGTTCGTGTACCGGCACTCGGTCATCGGCGCGCTCATCTCACTGGCGCTGTTCGTGCCGCTCGTGATCCACCGGGACGAGTTCAAAGCACTGCCCGATCCCCGCAGCCGATGGCGGGCGCTCGCCAACTTCGTGCTGATGAGCGCCGGTTCACTCGCGCTCGGCCTGGTCGTCGTGAGCGCCCACCCGAAGCGCACGATCGGCGACCCGAGCCTGGCCGACCGCCTCACGCACGTCCTGTACGGCCTGTTCGGCTTCGAGGGCCCCGTGGACTACGAGGGCTCCACGTCCTGGACGGTCGCCTTCTCGCTCGGCGCGCTCGGCCTGATCACCGCCGTCACCACCATCTACCTGGCGTTCCGCCCCGAACACCCCGCCGCCCGCCTCACCGAGGAGGACGAGGCCCAGCTGCGCGCCCTCCTCGAGAAGCACGGCGCCCGCGACTCCCTCGGCCACTTCGCGCTCCGCCGCGACAAGGCGGTCGTCTTCTCGCCCAGCGGCAAGGCGGCGGTCACCTACCGCGTGGTCTCCGGCGTGATGCTGGCCAGCGGCGACCCGATCGGCGACGTCGAGGCCTGGCCCGGTGCCATCGAACGCTTCATGGACGAGGCCAAGGCCCACTCCTGGACCCCCGCCGTCATGGGCTGCTCCGAGACCGGCGGCGAGGTGTGGACCCGCGAAACCGGCCTGGACGCGCTCGAACTGGGCGACGAGGCGGTGGTGGACGTGGCGGATTTCTCGCTCGCCGGACGCGCGATGCGCAACGTGCGCCAGATGGTCAAGCGCATCGAGCGGGCCGGCTACGAAACCCGGGTACGGCGTATCCGTGACCTCGGCGACGCCGAACTGGAGCGCATCCGCCGCGCCGCGGAGGACTGGCGCGGCACCGACACCGAACGCGGCTTCTCGATGGCGCTCGGCCGGATCGGCGACCCCACCGACGGCGACTGCCTGATCGCCACCGCCCACAAGGCCGACGAGACACCCGGCCCCTACGGCGACCTCAAGGCGATCCTGCACTTCGTGCCCTGGGGCACCGACGGCGTCTCCCTCGACCTGATGCGCCGCGACCGCACGGCCGACCCCGGCATGAACGAACTGCTCATCGTGGCCGCCCTCCAGGCCGCCCCGAAACTGGGCGTCACCCGGATCTCGCTCAACTTCGCGATGTTCCGCTCGGCACTCGCCCGCGGCGAGAAGATCGGCGCGGGACCGGTACTGCGCGCCTGGCGCGGACTGCTGGTCTTCCTCTCCCGCTGGTTCCAGATCGAGTCGCTGTACAAGTTCAACGCCAAGTTCCAGCCGCGCTGGGAGCCGCGCTTCGTGGTCTACCGGGCCTCCGGCGACCTCCCGCGCATCGGGCTCGCCGCCATGCAGGCCGAGGGCTTCGTGAGCCTCGCCCTGCCGCTGCCGCGCTTCCTGCGCCGCGGCAGCGCCCCGGCCCGTCCCTGCCCGCACCACGCCGCCGAACGCGACATCCGCGCGGCCTGACCCGATGACCGGCCCGAGCGGACACCCCTCCCCCTCCGGCCCGGGGGGCTCCGCTCGGGCCACCCGGGCTCCCGGCCCCGGCCTGGGCCTACGCTGAACGTATGAGCAACCACAGCGGGCGTGGCCAGGTGACAGGGCTTCCGGCATGGGACCGGTGCGCCGTCATGGGTGTCGTGAACGTGACCCCCGACTCCTTCTCCGACGGCGGCCGCTGGTTCGACACGACGGCCGCCGTCAAGCACGGCCTCGCCCTCGTCGACGAGGGCGCCGACCTGGTCGACGTCGGCGGCGAGTCCACCCGCCCCGGTGCCACCCGCGTCGACGAGGCCGAGGAACTGCGCCGGGTCGTGCCCGTCGTCCGCGGCCTCGCCTCCGAAGGCGTCGTGGTCTCCGTCGACACCATGCGCGCGTCGGTCGCCCGGCAGGCTCTCGCGGCCGGCGCCGCACTCGTCAACGACGTCAGCGGCGGTCTCGCCGACCCCGACATGATCCCGGTCGTGGCCGACTCCGGCGCCCCCTTCGTCGTCATGCACTGGCGCGGCTTCCTGGCGGGCGGCAACGTCAAGGGGGTGTACGACGACGTCGTCACCGAGGTCCTCGACGAACTGCACGCGCGCGTGGAGGCCGTGCTGGCCGGCGGCATCTCCCCGGACCGGATCGTCGTCGACCCGGGGCTCGGCTTCTCCAAGAACTCCGAGCACGACCTGATCCTGCTCGCCCACCTCGACCGGCTGCACGCCCTGGGCCACCCGCTGCTCGTCGCCGCCTCCCGCAAGCGGTTCCTCGGCCGGGTACTGGCCGGACCCGAGGGGGCGCCCCCGCCGGCCCGGGAGCGGGACGCGGCTACGGCCGCCGTCTCCGCGCTCGCGGCGCACGCCGGCGCGTGGGCGGTGCGCGTGCACGAGGTACGCGCCACGGCGGACGCGGTACGCGTCTCGCGCGCCGTGGAAGAGGCGCGCACGGCGACCGCCACGCCCGGCGCGCCCGCCACGCCCGGCGCGCAGCACGCAGAGGGAGCCCGGTGAGCGCCCCCCACACCGACGTCGAGCACGTCGAGGCCGCCAACACCGCCTTCTACGAGGCGCTGGAACGCGGGGACTTCGAAGCCGTCTCGGGTCTCTGGCTCGCCCCCGCCGACCTGGGCGTCGACGAGGAGTACCACGACCCGGCCGACACCGGCGTGATCTCCTGCGTGCACCCGGGCTGGCCGGTGCTGACCGGCCGCGGCGAGGTCCTGAGGTCGTACGCGCTGATCATGGCGAACACCGACTACATCCAGTTCTTCCTCACCGACGTGCACGTCTCCGTCACCGGCGACACCGCCCTGGTGACCTGCACCGAGAACATCCTCAGCGGGGGCCCGGCCCCCGAGGGCAGCCATGAGCTAGGTCCGCTGGTCGGGCAGCTGGTCGTCGCCACGAACGTCTTCCGGCGCACCGACGACGGCTGGAAGCTCTGGTCCCACCACGCCTCCCCGGTGCTGTCCGAGGCCGACGAGGACGAGGAGGAGGACACCCCCTCCTGAGGAACGAGGACACCCCTTCCTGAGGGCGAGGACACCCCCTCCCGGGGCGGCCCGGGTGCTCCGAACGGCCCCCACGGTCCGCACCCGCCGCAGAAGTGGCTGGAATCACGAACTCACCGGTAGCCCCGGCCACCGGCCCGTGAGCCACCGGGTTCTCTCCGGGAAACCCGCGATGAACCCTGGCCCGCCCGGCACACGCCACCGCCCTGTACCCCCGGCACTGTCGGTGCCCGCAGGTAGATTCGTCAGTGGCCGGTCCGTCGTCCGCACACGACGCGACCGCCGTCACCGACGATTGCAGGAGTGATTCGCGTGGATCGTGTCGCGCTGCGCGGCCTGAGGGCCCGCGGGCACCACGGTGTCTTCCCGAAGGAGCGCGAGGAGGGCCAGACCTTCCTCGTGGACCTCGTCCTCGGCCTGGACACCCGGCCCGCGGCGGCCGACGACGACCTGGCGAAGACCGTGCACTACGGCATCGTGGCCGAGGAGGTCGTCGCCGTGGTCGAGGGGGAGCCGGTGAACCTGATCGAGACGCTCGCCGAGCGGATCGCCCAGGCCTGCCTGAAACACGAGGGGGTAAGAGAGGTCGAGGTCTGCGTCCACAAGCCCGACGCACCCATCACCGTTCCCTTCGACGACGTCACCGTCACCATCACCCGGAGCCGAGTATGACCGCATCCTCCCTGCGCGGGCCCAGCGACCCGACCGTACAGCCGGTGCCCGCCTCCGTCGTCGAGCAGGTCGACGCCGCCGACACCACCCTGTCCAACCCCAAACGCGCCGTGGTCGCCCTCGGCTCCAACCTCGGCAACCGCCTGGAGACCCTCCAGGGCGCCGTCGACGCGCTGGAGGACACCCCCGGCGTCCGCATCAAGGCCGTCTCCCCCGTGTACGAGACGGAGCCGTGGGGCGTCGACCCCGGCAGCCAGCCCACGTACTACAACGCGGTCGTCGTGCTGAAGACCACCCTCCCGCCGTCCTCCCTGCTGGAGCGGGCGCACGCGATCGAGGAGGCCTTCAACCGGGTACGGGACGAGCACTGGGGCCCGCGCACCCTCGACGTCGACATCGTCGCGTACGCCGACGTCGTCTCCGACGACCCGCGGCTCACCCTCCCCCACCCGCGCGCCCACGAACGCGCGTTCGTGCTCGCACCCTGGTACGACGTGGACCCCGAGGCCCTGCTGCCCGGCCGCGGCCCGGTGGCCGAGCTGCTGACGGCCGTCACGCGGCACGGTGTGGAAGTACGCGGGGACCTGGAACTCCGACTGCCCGAGTAGTCGTTAAGGTCGAGACGACCACATCGCTGCGGGGGAGCTGAAGGAAGACAGTGAAAGAGCTGCGGATCAGGGTGCTGGCGGGCGTCTTCGTCGTGGCGGCGGTGCTGTCCTGGGCGGCCGCCCGCCTGTGGAACTCGGTGGGGACCCTGCCCAGCGTGCCGGTGGCCGCCCCGATCGTCCTGGCGCTGATCGCGGTGGTCCTGGTCTCCACGGCGCTCTCGCTGCGCGCCCGCTTCCGGGCCCAGCGCGAGCGCCGCCCGGGCGCCAAGGGCGTCGACCCGCTGATGGCCGCCCGCGCGGTGGTCTTCGGCCAGGCCAGCGCCCTGGTCGCGGCCCTGGTCGCCGGCATGTACGGCGGTACGGGCCTCTTCCTCCTGGAACTCCTCGACATCCCCGCCCGCCGCGACCAGGCCCTCTACGCGGCCTTCTCGGTCGTGGCCGGCATCGCCGTCATAGCGGCGGCCATCTTCCTGGAACGCGTCTGCAAACTCCCGGAGGACGACGACAACAACCACAGCGGAGCCGAGCCGGTGGCCTGACCCCCGCCAGGGATCAGGCCGGATCCGCAGGGATCGATAGGGATCAGCGGGGATCAGCGGGGATCAGCGGGCCATGATGAGGCTCATCGCCTCGTTCCGCGTGGCCGCGTCCCGCAGCTGGCCGCGCACCGCCGACGTTATGGTCTTCGCGCCGGGCTTGCGGATCCCCCGCATCGACATGCACATGTGCTCGCACTCGACGACCACGATCACGCCCCGCGGCTCCAGGATCTGCATGAGGGAGTCGGCGATCTGCGTGGTGAGTCGTTCCTGCACCTGCGGACGGCGCGCGTAGACATCGACCAGCCGGGCCAGCTTGGACAGCCCCGTGATCTTCCCGCTCTCGGACGGGATGTAACCCACGTGAGCGACGCCCCGGAACGGGACCAGATGATGTTCACAAGTGCTGTAGACCTCGATGTCCTTCACCAGCACCATCTCGTCGTGGCCGATGTCGAACGTGGTGGTCAGAACGTCCTCAGGCTTCTGCCACAGCCCCGCGAAGATCTCCTTGTACGCCCGTGCCACCCGTGCCGGAGTTTCCCGCAGGCCCTCTCGGTCCGGATCCTCGCCGATGGCCAGCAGGAGTTCGCGTACGGCGTTCTCGGCGCGTTTCTCGTCGAACTCGCCGATGGTTCCCTCGCCGTCCAGGGTCACGGGGTCGGTCATGTGTGCCTCGTTCCTCAACCTGTACACGTGTGGATCACGCGCCTCATGTGCGGCCATTACCGAAATGCCGCGCCCCCCAGGCTAGGTCCTGGGGGGCGCGGCATCCATTCCGGGCCGGGTGGGGCCGGTGGGGTCAGCTCTCGGGGCGGTCCTCCGGGGCCGGCTCGGCCGCCGGGGCGGACTCGGCCGCCGTGGACTTCACCGTGCTGATCGCCGGCGTCGAGCCGTTCGCCCCGTTCGTCAGTGCGAGCTCCTTGGGGGAGAGCACCGGCGGGCGGGTGGACGGCGTACGGCGGGAGGAACCGGTCCAGGCGGGCCGGGCCGGGCGCTTGACGATGGCGGAGAAGATCTCGGCGATCTCCTCCTTGCCCAGGGTCTCCTTCTCCAGGAGCTGGAGAACGAGGTTGTCGAGGACGTCGCGGTTCTCGACCAGGATCTCCCAGGCCTCGTTGTGCGCGTTCTCGATGAGCTTCTTCACTTCCTCGTCCACCAGGGCGGCGACCTCTTCCGAGTAGTCGCGCTGGTGGGACATCTCACGGCCGAGGAAGGGCTCGGTGTTGTCGCCACCGAACTTGATCGCGCCGAGTCGCTCGGTCATGCCGTACTGCGTGACCATGGCGCGCGCCGTGGAGGTGGCCTTCTCGATGTCGTTCGCGGCGCCCGTGGTCGGGTCGTGGAAGACCAGTTCCTCGGCCGCGCGGCCGCCCAGCATGTAGGCCAGCTGGTCGAGCATCTCGTTGCGGGTGGTCGAGTACTTGTCCTCGTCCGGCAGGACCATCGTGTAGCCGAGGGCGCGCCCGCGGGACAGGATGGTGATCTTGTGGACGGGGTCGGAGTTCGGGGAGGCCGCCGCGACCAGGGCGTGTCCGCCCTCGTGGTACGCGGTGATCTTCTTCTCCTTGTCCGACATGATCCGGGTCCGCTTCTGCGGGCCCGCGACCACACGGTCGATCGCCTCGTCGAGCATCTGGTTGTCGATGAGCTTGCGGTCGCTGCGGGCCGTGAGCAGGGCCGCCTCGTTCAGCACGTTCGACAGGTCGGCGCCGGTGAAGCCCGGCGTGCGGCGGGCGACCGCCGCGAGGTCGACGTCGGGCGCGACCGGCTTGCCCTTCTGGTGGACCTTGAGGATCTCCAGACGGCCCTGAAGGTCCGGCGGGTCGACCGCGATCTGGCGGTCGAAGCGGCCGGGGCGCAGCAGCGCCGGGTCGAGGATGTCGGGCCGGTTCGTCGCGGCGATGAGGATCACGCCGCCCTTGACGTCGAAGCCGTCCATCTCGACGAGCAGCTGGTTCAGGGTCTGCTCGCGCTCGTCGTGACCGCCGCCGAGGCCGGCGCCGCGGTGGCGGCCGACCGCGTCGATCTCGTCGACGAAGACGATCGCCGGGGCGTTCGCCTTGGCCTGCTCGAAGAGGTCACGCACCCGGGAGGCACCGACACCGACGAACATCTCGACGAAGTCGGAACCGGAGATCGAGTAGAAGGGCACCCCGGCCTCGCCGGCGACGGCACGCGCGAGGAGCGTCTTGCCGGTACCGGGGCGGCCGTAGAGGAGCACGCCCTTGGGGATCTTGGCGCCGACGGCCTGGAACTTGGCCGGCTCCTGGAGGAACTCCTTGATCTCGTGGAGCTCCTCGACGGCCTCGTCGCAGCCCGCGACGTCCGCGAAGGTCGTCTTCGGGGTGTCCTTGGTGATGAGCTTCGCCTTGGACTTGCCGAAGTTCATGACCCGGGAGCCGCCGCCCTGCATCTGATTCATCAGGAACAGGAAGACGACCACGATGAGGACGAAGGGGAGCAGGGAGAGCAGCACACCGACGAAGGCGTTCTGCTTGGTCGGCGAGACGGTGTAACCGTCGGGGATCTGCTTGTCCTGGTACTTGGTCTGTAGCGTGTTGGCGATGGTGACGCCCTGGTCGCCGATGTAGCTCGCCTGGATCTTCGAGCTGCCGTCGACCTTCTCGCCGTTCTTGAGCGTGACCTTGATGGTCTGCTCGTCACCGGTGGTCAGCTTCGCCGATTCCACCTTGTTGTCGTTGATCGCCGCCACGACCTGGCCGGTGTCCACCGTCTTGTAGCCGCCGGACGAGCCGACGACCTGCATCAACACGACCACGGCAAGGACGGCCAGCACGATCCACATGACCGGCCCACGGAAGTATCGCTTCACGTCCATCCATACGGAGCGGTGTCGCCCCGTCCCTCCTGCCATAGTGAGTTTGATAAGACAGTTCTTCTGACGGTACCCCAGCATTGTCGCCCGAAGCCGCACGAAGCTGCTCGGACGGCTGGTAAACCCGTCTCTGCATGCTCCAACGGCGCGAAACCCGCTGGGGTTCCCGATCGTCTTACGTAAGTGGACCCTCCGGCGTATCAGCCGGGGTTCAGCCGCCGTAGACGTGGGGCGCGAGCGTACCGACGAACGGGAGGTTGCGGTACTTCTCGGCGTAGTCGAGGCCGTAGCCCACGACGAACTCGTTGGGGATGTCGAAGCCGACCCACTCGACGTCGATGGCCACCTTGGCCGCGTCGGGCTTGCGCAGCAGGGTGCAGATCTTCAGGGTCTCGGGCTCGCGGGAGCCGAGGTTGTTGATCAGCCAGGACAGGGTCAGCCCGGAGTCGATGATGTCCTCGACGATCAGGACGTGCTTGCCCTTGATGTCGGTGTCGAGGTCCTTGAGGATCCGCACCACGCCGGAGGACTGGGTGCCCGCGCCGTAGGAGGACACGGCCATCCAGTCCATGGTGACGGGGGTGGACAGCGCCCGGGCGAGGTCCGCCATGACCATCACCGCGCCCTTGAGGACGCCGACGATGAGCAGGTCCTTGCCCGCGTACTCCGCGTCGATCTTCGCGGCCAGCTCGGCCAGCTTCGCGTCGATCTCTTCTTTGGTGATGAGCACCTGCTGGAGGTCGGCACCCATGTCTTTCGCGTCCACCCGCATCACTTTCGGTCGGTCGTCCCACCGGCCTACCCAGCCCTTCGGAGGAGTCCTCCGGGAGGCCGGGATTCAGCCTTGCCGAATCACCAGTCTGCCACCCTGCCGCTGGGCGACGACTTTGCCGGGGAGATTGATGGCCCCCTGGCCGCGCCAGCCGGTGATCAGGCGGTCGACTTCCTCGATGTGCCGGGCGAACAGGGAGCCGGCCGGTGCGCCCGCCTGGATGGCGGCACGGCGCAGGATCCGGCGGCGCACGGCGGGCGGCAGGGCGTAGAGCTTGGCGCACTCCAGCAGGCCCGTGGCGTCGCGTACGGAGGCCTCCGCCTGGCTGGCCCAGGTGTCGAGGGCGTCGGCGTCGTCGCGGGAGAGCTGGGCGGTGCGGGCGAGGGCCTCGACGACGCCCTTGCCGAGCGCCTTCTCCAGGGCGGGAAGCCCTTCGTGGCGGAGCCGGGAGCGGGTGTACGCCGGGTCCGCGTTGTGAGGATCGTCCCAGACGGGCAGGGCCTGGACCAGACAGGCCTTGCGGGCGGTCTGCCGGTCCAGCTGGAGGAAGGGACGCCGGTAACGGCCGTCGGCCCCCGAGACCGCGGCCATTCCGGACAGGGAGCGGATGCCGGAGCCGCGGGCGAGTCCGAGCAGGACGGTCTCCGCCTGGTCGTCCCTGGTGTGGCCGAGCAGGATCGCGGTGCCGCCGTGCCGTTCCAGGGCGGCGTCCAGGGCGGCGTAGCGGGCGTCGCGGGCGGCGGCCTCGGGGCCGCCGTCGCGGCCGACGGTCACGGTGATGGACTCCACCGGGTCGAGGCCGAGTTCGCGCAGTCGCAGGACGACTTCCTCGGCGCGCAGGTCGGAGCCCGGCTGGAGGCCGTGGTCGACGGTGATGCCGCCCGCGCGGATGCCGAGCTTGGGGGCTTCGAAGGCGAGGGCCGAGGCGAGTGCCATGGAGTCGGCGCCGCCGGAGCACGCCACGAGGACGAGCGGGGAGGGGGTCCGCTCGTTCGGGGCCTGCTCGCTTGAGGCCTGCTCGCTCGGGGTCTGCTCCGGGATGTCCCCGACGGGGCGTGCGAAGCGCGCGGTGATGCGCCCTCCGGTGCGGTCGCCGGTGGTGCGGCTGTGACGGCTCTGGTCGGTGAGGATGTCGTGGAGGACGCGGCGGACCGCCAGGCGTATCGCCGCGACCGCAGGATGGGGACCCATGTCCGGTTCCCTTCATGAAGTTTTCGGGGGGTGAGCCCGAGATCGGTCACTCAGAGTGTGTAGATGGTGACAGAAACGGGCCGTTCCCCGAGCATCGCACGCCTACCCATCGCTCACGGTCCCTCGGACGGGTGATTGAAGGGGCGTTCGTCTGCCGCGTGCCGGATCCGGTTCACCCCGTCCCGACCGGTTCACGACTCGGCCCTGCGGTGCACCCGCGCGACCCAGTCCGCCGGTTTGGCGATCTCCGCCTTGGTCGGCAGGGTGTTCGGGGAGGTCCACACCCGGTTGAAGCCGTCCATGCCGACCTGGTCGACGACGGCCCGTACGAAGCGCTCGCCGTCCCGGTACTGGCGGAGTTTGGCGTCCAGGCCGAGCAGTTTGCGCAGGGTCATGTCCAGCCGGGAGGCGCCCTTGGCACGGCGCTGCTGGAACTTCTCGCGGATCTCCGCGACGGTCGGTACGACGGCCGGACCGACGCCGTCCATGACGAAGTCGGCGTGGCCCTCCAGGAGGGACATGACGGCGGTGAGCCGGCCGAGGATCTCGCGCTGGGCCGGGGTCTGCACCAGTTCGACGAACGACCGTCCGCCGTCGTCCTCCTCGGTCTCGGGGCGGCCGCCGGCGAGCGACTGTGCGGCGTCACGGACGCGTTCGAGGACGGTCATCGGGTCGACGTCGGTCTCCGACAGGAACGCCTGGATCTCGCCCTCCAGATGGGCGCGCAGCCAGGGCACCGCCGTGAACTGGGTGCGGTGCGTCTCCTCGTGCAGGCACACCCAGAGGCGGAAGTCGTGGGGCTGCACGTCGAGTTCGCGCTCCACGTGGACGATGTTCGGGGCGACGAGCAGCAGCCGGCCGCCGCCGCGCTCGTCCGCCGGGAGGTCCCCGGAGGCCGGGGCGAAGGTCTCGTACTGGCCGAGGACGCGGGAGGACAGGAACGAGAGCAGCATGCCGAGTTCCACGCCGGTGACCTTGCCGCCGACGGCGCCGAGGACCGCGCCGCCCGGAGTGCCGGAGCGCCGCTCCTGCATCTTCTCCAGGAGTGGCCTGAGCAGTTCGCGGAACCCGGCGACGTTCGCCTTCACCCAGCCGGGGCGGTCGACCACCAGAACGGGGGTGTCGTGGACGTCGTCGGTCCCCATACGAGTGAAGCCCCGGACGTGTTCCTCCGAGGCTTTCGCGTGTCGTCGCAGTTCCGCGACGATGGCCCGGGCCTCGTCGCGGCTCACCTCGGGGCCCGGCCGCACGAGCCGGGTCGCGGTCGCGACCGCGAGATTCCAGTCGACCATCCCAGAAGAAGCAGCGCCACCGATGCTCGTCATGCGTCAACCGTACGTTAGCGCTACCGCTTGGGGCAGGCCGTGGAGGTTGGTGAGGTTGGCGTGACTTGTCGGTCTCCGGCGCGGCCGGCGGCGGTTACAGCCCCGCCAGGGCCGTGGCCGTCCGGTCCAGTGCCTCCTGGGCCTCCTGCGGGTTCGTGGTGTCCGACGTCAGGAACGCGAAGGCCAGCAGGCGGCCGTCCCGGTCGACGAGGGTGCCCGCCAGGGTGTTGACGCCGGTCAGGGTGCCGGTCTTCGCGCGTACGACGCCGGCCGCGCCGTCCGTGTAACGGCTGGTCAGGGTGCCCGTGAAGTGGGCGACGGGCAGGCCGGTGAGGACCGGGCGCAGGCCCGGCAGGTCCGCGTCGGCGGCCTTGGCGAGCAGGGCGGTGAGGAGGTTCGCGGTCAGCCGGTCGTCGCGGTCGAGGCCGCTGCCGTCGTGGAAGGAGGCGCCGGTCGTCGGCAGGCCCAGCTTGGTCAGCCGGGCGTCGATGGCGGCCGCTCCCCCGTCGAAGCCGGCCGGTCCCCCGGTCGCCAGCGCGGTCTGCCGGGCCAGAGCCTCGGCGATGTCGTTGTCGCTGTTGGTGAGCATGCGTTCGACGACGGAGGACAGCGGGGGCGAGGAGACGGTGGCGAGGGTGCCGGCCCGCCTGCCGGCCTTGGCGGTGCCGGGGGCCGAGGTCTTGATGCCGGCGTCGGTCAGGAAGGCCGCGAACTTCCGTGCCGCGTCGGCCGCCGGGTCGCTCACCCGGGCCGCCGGGCCGCTGACGGAGTCGTCGGTGCGGCCCTCGTCGGCCATGAGGGGGCTCACGCGCGCGAGGTTGTCGTTGACGCCGATGGGGTGCAGGTCGGGGCCGGTGTAGAGCGAGGTGTCGTAGGAGAGCGTGATCTGCCGGATGCCGCGCTCGGTCAGTGATCTGGCCGTCTCGGTGGCGAGGGTGCGCAGGCTGGCCCAGCCGCCGGGGTCCTGGCGGGCGGTGAGGGTCGGGTCGCCGCCGCCGACCAGGACGACCTGCCGGGTGCCGGGTTCGAGGACGGCACGGGTGGTGAGGCGGTGGTCGGGGCCGAGGGCGGAGAGGGCGGCGACGGCGGTGGCGATCTTGGTGGTGGAGGCGGGGGTGAGGGCCGTGTCGGCGCCCTCGGCGTAGAGCCGCTTGCCGGTGGCCACGTCGAGGACGACGGCGGTACGGGTCCGGCCGAGCTCCGGGGCGTCCAGAAGGGGCCCCAGGAGGTCCGTGAGGGCCGCCGGGGAGGCCCCGGCGTCGTCCCCGGTGGTTCCGGTGGCGTTCGCGGTCGGGGCCGACTTCACGGTGTCCGTGGCGCCTCCGAGGCCCGTGAGGACGGGGCCGGCGCTCGGGGCGGCCGCGGGGTCCTGGGCGGCGGTGCCGGAGCCGGTGCCGTGATCTGCGCCACCCGGCCGCTCCAGGGCGGCCGCCCGGTCCCGCTCGGCCGTACGCTGACCGTCGGCGTCCCAGGGGCCCGCGGCGGTCGCCACTCCGGCGGCCAGCGCGAGTCCGGCCGTGGCGGCGCCGGCGGTGTACTGCCAGGTCCTGAGGGTCCGGGACCCTCGAGGGTCCTGGGGGCCCCGAGGACGAGAAGCACGGGGGAGGCGGACCAGGGTGGCCAGCCGGGGTCCGCTCGCGCGCGTGAAGCGGGCAAGCTGCGGTCCTACTGCCTGCCGAAACCGCGTGACCTGCGGTTTCGTGGCGGTCGCCAGGCGTGCCAGACGCGGTCGCACGGCGCCCGCGATCTTCCGCACCCGCGGTTTCGCGGCCTGCCAAGGCCTCAGCTCTGGCACGACCACCAGCCCCTTTCGCGATCACACACCTGCGTGAGGGACACTTAACCACCAGAACTATGTGTTGATCATGGAGGAGCCACCGGTGGAGTTCGACGTCACGATCGAGATCCCGAAGGGTTCGCGGAACAAGTACGAGGTGGACCACGAGACCGGTCGGATCCGCCTGGACCGTCGTCTCTTCACCTCGACCGCCTACCCGACCGACTACGGATTCGTCGAGAACACCCTCGGCGAGGACGGCGACCCGCTGGACGCGCTGGTCATCCTGGACGAGCCCACCTTCCCGGGCTGCCTCATCAAGTGCCGCGCGATCGGCATGTTCCGGATGACGGACGAGGCCGGCGGCGACGACAAGCTGCTGTGCGTCCCGGCCACGGACCCGCGCGTGGAGCACCTGCGCGACATCCACCACGTGTCGGAGTTCGACCGCCTGGAGATCCAGCACTTCTTCGAGGTCTACAAGGACCTGGAGCCCGGCAAGTCCGTCGAGGGCGCCAACTGGGTGGGCCGCACGGACGCCGAGGTCGAGATCGAGCGGTCGTACAAGCGCTTCAAGGAGCAGGGCGGTCACTGACACCCCCGAACGTCCTCGGAAGGCGGGCCGCACGCGCGTGTGCGGCCCGTTTTTCGTGCCTGCTGTGGGGCAGTGCGCATACTGAGGCTTACGTGAGGATGTCGTTCAGGGAGCGTTACGGCAGTGACGGAGGCGGAGGACCGCAAACCCAAGTCGGACGAGGCGAGGTACGACCCGGAGATCACGTCGGAGTTCGCCGTTCCGGCGGGCGTCGCGGTCCCCGAGGCCGGGACCGAGCCGGAGACCACGTCCGAGTTCGCGGTGCCGGACGGGTTCCAGGCGCGGGAGCCGGTGAGTGCGGAGCCGGAGGGCTCGGCGTTCAGCGTGCCGCGTACCTACAGCGCCCATGACGCCCCGGCCGCCTTCACGCCCGCCTCCGGGTTTCCCGCCGTCAGTCTGGTGAAGGACGCTCCCTGGCAGGACCGGATGCGCACGATGCTGCGTATGCCGGTGGCGGAGCGGCCGGCGCCGGAGCCGGTGCAGAGGGCCGAGGAGGGCGGTCCCGCCGTCCCGCGCGTGCTCGACCTGACGCTGCGCATCGGGGAGCTGCTGCTGGCGGGCGGGGAGGGCGCGGAGGACGTGGAGGCCGCGATGTTCGCGGTCTGCCGTTCCTACGGCCTCGACCGGTGCGAGCCGAACGTCACGTTCACGCTGCTGGCGATCTCCTACCAGCCCTCGCTCGTCGAGGACCCGGTGACCGCGTCCCGGACGGTACGGCGGCGCGGGACCGACTACACGCGCCTCGCGGCCGTCTTCCGGCTCGTGGACGACCTCACCGACCCGGAGACCGGTGTCTCGCTGGAGGAGGCCTACCGGCGGCTCGCGGAGATCCGCCGCAACCGGCACCCGTATCCCGGCTGGGCACTGACCGGTGCGAGCGGGCTGCTCGCCGGAGCCGCCTCCGTGCTGGTCGGCGGTGATCTCCTGGTGTTCGTGGCCGCCGCGATCGGCGCGATGCTCGGCGACCGGCTGGCATGGCTGTGCGCGGGGCGGGGGCTGCCCGAGTTCTACCAGTTCATGATCGCCGCGATGCCGCCGGCCGCGATCGGGATCGCGTTCTCGCTCGCCCACGTGGACGTGGCGGCGTCCGCCGTGGTCACCGGTGGGCTGTTCGCGCTGCTGCCCGGGCGGGCGCTGGTCGCGGGCGTCCAGGACGGGCTGACCGGCTTCTACATCACCGCCTCCGCGCGGCTGCTGGAGGTCATGTACTTCTTCGTCGGCATCGTCATCGGGGTGCTGACGGTCCTGTACTTCGGCGTGAAGCTGGGCGGCCGGCTCAACCCGGACGCGGCGCTGATCGGCTCCGACCGGCCGTACCTACAGATCGCCGCGTCGATGGTGCTGTCGCTGACCTTCGCGGTACTGCTCCAGCAGGAGCGGTCCACCGTGCTGGCGGTGACCCTCAACGGCGGCGTGGCGTGGTCGGTGTACGGCGCCATGCACGACGCCGGGAAGATCTCGCCGGTGGCTTCCACGGCCGTCGCGGCGGGTCTCGTGGGACTGTTCGGGCAGTTGCTGTCCCGGTACCGGTTCGCGTCCGCGCTGCCGTACACGACGGCGGCGATCGGGCCGCTGCTGCCGGGTTCCGCGACGTATTTCGGGCTGCTGTCGATGGCCCAGAACGAGGTCGACAAGGGGCTGGTGTCGCTGGCCAAGGCGGCGTCGCTCGCCATGGCCATCGCGATCGGGGTCAACCTGGGGTCGGAGATCTCGCGGTTGGGGCTGCGGGTGGGGTCCGCCGGGAAGCGGCGGGCTGCCAAGCGGACCAGGGGGTTCTGAGCAGCGTCCGTGGGGGCAGGTGAGGTGCGTCGGCGGGTGCGGGTGCGTCGTGGCCGGTCGCGCAGTTCCCCGCGCCCCTTTCGGAACGCTTCAGCTCACGGGGCTCGGTACTGCTGTTCCTCGTTGTAGGGGTACTGCTGCTGGTCGTAGTAGCCGTTCTGGTCGTAGTACTGCTGCTGGGGCTGGGCGTACTGCTGGGGCTGGGGCTGGGCGTACTGCTGCGGCTGGGGCTGGGCGTACTGCTGCGGCTGCTGCTGTTCGTACGTCGGCTCGATCCTGCGGAGCCGGGTCGTGGCGTCGTCCATCACCGGGGCCGGCGGGTACTGCTGGAAGGGCTGGAACTGCTGCTCCGGCGGGGCGGCCGCGGCCTCCTTCTTCGCCTTCGAGCGGGCCCGCAGGAACTCGATGGCGATCGGGACCACCGAGACCAGGACGATCAGGATCAGGATCGCCTCGATGTTGTTCTTGACGAAGTCGATCTTTCCGAGCCAGGAGCCGAGCAGGGTGACGCCGGCGCCCCAGAGGACACCGCCGATGACGTTGAACGTCAGGAACGAGCGGTAGGCCATGCCGCTGACGCCGGCGATGATCGGCGTGAAGGTGCGGATCACCGGCACGAAGCGGGCCAGGATCAGGGACTTCGGGCCGTGCTTCTCGAAGAACTCGTGCGCCTTGGCGACGTTCTCCTGCTTGAAGAGGCGGGAGTCCGGGCGGTTGAAGAGCGACGGGCCGACCTTCTTGCCGAACATGTAGCCCGCCTGGTCACCGAGGACCGCGGCGAGGCAGATCAGGGCGACGGCGCCCCACAGCGGGAAGTCCAGCTGGTGCGAGGTGATCAGCAGGCCGCAGGTGAACAGCAGGGAGTCGCCCGGCAGGAAGAAGCCGATCAGCAGCCCGGACTCGGCGAAGACGACCAGGAGCAGGCCCCAGATGCCGAACGAGTCGAGCAGGTTGTTCGGATCCAGCCAGCTCGGGCCGAGTGCGAGCGTCATCGCGGTTCCGGTCGTCACGGTTCCGGGCTCCTGAGGGGTGAAGGCACGTCGAGGTCCTCGTGCGGGCGCACAAACCTATCAACGTAATGTGTCCACCCCAGGTTCCACCGGTGGAACCTGGATGCACTGTGCCCGCCCTGGGGAACACCTGTGGACATGGGTATCGAAGAATACGGCGGCGGCCAGGGGCCCCAGCCGGACGTGCTGGTCGTCACCACGAACGACGTTCCCGGGTACCGCGTGCGCGAGGTCGTGGGCGAGGTCTTCGGACTGACCGTGCGCTCCCGGCACCTGGGCAGTCAGATCGGCGCGGGTCTGAAGTCGATGATCGGCGGTGAGCTGAAGGGTCTGACGAAGACCCTCGTGCAGACCCGCAACCAGGCCATGGACCGGCTGGTGGAGCAGGCACGCGCGCGGGGCGCCAACGCGGTGCTGGCCTTCCGGTTCGACGTGACCGAGGCGGCGGACGTCGGGACCGAGGTCTGCGCCTACGGGACCGCCGTGATCATCGACAGGGACGGCTAGCTCATCCCGCGTGCCGGTCCGCGTTCGCCTCGATCGCCTCCCTGAGGTGTTCGGCGAGGCCCGGGGCCATCGCGTCGTAGAACGCCTTGAAACGCTCGTCGGCGACGTACGTCCCGCCGAGACAGCGGTGCATCTCGTACGGGCAGTCGTAGAACCAGACGCAGATGTGCCGGCGGTGTTCCTCGGCCATGTCCATGGCCCGTTCGCCGTCCGGCGGCTCGGCCGCGGTCACCAGGGCGGCGTAACGCGCGCCCCAGTCGTCGACCTCGGCCTTCATGCGCCGCCAGTCGGCCTTGGTGTAGCGGGCCGCGCGGCGCTGCGACTCGGCGTAGGCCTCGGTGCCGCCCCAGCGCTGCTCGGCCTCCTCCGCGTACTGTTCCGGGTCCTTGTCGCCGAAGACCTCGAAGCGTTCCTCGGGGGTGAGGTTGATGCCCATCCTGCGTGCCTCCATGGCGTGTTCCACGGCCTCGGCCATCTTCCGCAGCTGCTCGATCCGGGCGGTCAGCAGGTCGTGCTGCCGGCGCAGGTGCGCGCGGGGGTCCGCCTCCGGGTCGTCCAGCAGGGCCGCGACCTCGTCGAGCGGGAAGCCGAGCTCCCGGTAGAACAGGATCCGCTGGAGCCGGTCGAGGTCGGCGTCGCCGTAGCGCCGGTGCCCGGCGGCGCTGCGCTCGCCCGGGACCAGCAGGCCGATCTCGTCGTAGTGGTGCAGGGTGCGCACGGTGACCCCGGCGAAGCCGGCGACCTGTCCTACGGAGTAGCTCACTTCCGCTCCTTTCCGCGCTCCAGCCTGGGCCCTCACGCCACGTGAGGTGCAAGCCCGGTCACGCTCCGGATGTTGTGCCGCTTTTGCCCGCTTATGGTGGGCCCGTGGTCCAGGACACCGCGCAGCACGCGCTCCCCACCCCGCCCTCGGCCCCCGCGCGTGCCCTGCTGCCGCTGATCCTGCCCTCCCTCGCCGTCGGTGTCGGGAGCAGCCTGCTGTTCCTGCTGGTGAGCTCGCTGGCCGAACGGCTACAGCACGTGCTGTGGAACAACCTGCCGGACGCGCTGGGCATCGGACGGTACTCGGTGCTGTGGATGCTGGTGATGCTGACCGCCACCGGGATCGCGGTGGGGCTGGTGGTGTGGAAGGTGCCCGGGCACGCGGGACCCGATCCGGCCACCATGGGCCTGGAGGCGGTGGCGCTGCCGCCGGCCGTGCTGCCGGGGCTGGTGCTGGCGACCGCCCTGATGCTGGCGGGCGGGCCGAGCCTCGGTCCGGAGAATCCGCTCATCGCCGTCAACGTCGGGCTGGCGCTGTGGCTCGGGCGGCTCGCGATGCCCCGGCTGCCGGGTTCGCTGTGGCCCGCGCTGGCCGACGCGGCGACACTCGGCGCGCTGTTCGGGACGCCGGTGGCGGCGGCCCTGGTGATCTCCGAGGCGCTGGCCGGAAAACCGCTGAAGGGGGCGCTGTGGGACAACCTCTTCGGGCCGCTGACGGCCGCGGCGGCGGGCGCGATGACGACCGACCTGCTGGCCCGTCCGACCCTGGACCTCGGACTGCCCGCGCTCGACGGGACGCGCTGGCCCGATCTGCTGGCCGCCCTGGTGATCGCGCCCGCGGCCGCGCTGCTCGGCATGTGCGCCGTCCGCGCCTTCCCGTACCTCCACGGCGCCTTCCGGCGCCTCGGGCACCCCATGGTGGCGCTTCCGGTCGGCGGGCTCGTGCTGGGCCTGCTGGGGGCGCTGGGCGGCCCGCTGACGCTCTTCAAGGGGCTGGACCAGGTCGCGGTGCTGGCGAAGGACCCGGAGGGCTGGTCGGCGGGGCAGTTCGCCGTCATGACGGTCGTCAAGCTGGCCGCGCTGACGGTGGCCGCCTCCTGCGGCTTCCGCGGTGGCCGGATCTTTCCGTCGGTGTTCATCGGCTCGGCCTTCGGGCTGTGCGCCCACGCCCTGGTGCCCGCCGTCCAGCCGTCGGTGGGCGTGGCGGCGGGTGTCCTGGGCATGCTGTTGGCGATCACCCGGCAGGGCTGGGTGAGCCTGTTCACCGCCGCGGTGCTGGTGGCCTCTCCGACCGTCATCGTCCTGCTGTGCGTGGCGTCGCTGCCCGCGTGGCTGCTGGTGACCGGGCGGCCGAGAATGCAGTTGCGGACGGACGGTACCGCGCTGCGCTGATCCCCTCGAAGCGAACCATGTGAACTCTCCCAGGAGGCACCCCTCATGCCGCTCCACAAAGGCCCCGAGAAGCACCAAGAGCGACCGATGTCCGTCAACCCGTTCTTCGGGGAGGCGAATCCGGTCGGCGGCATGACCGAGGCCCCGCCCACGCACCGGCTGCCGGACACCCCGCTGCCGCCGAACACCGCGTACCAGCTGGTCCACGACGAGCTGATGCTGGACGGCAACGCCCGGCTGAATCTGGCCACTTTCGTCACCACCTGGATGGAACCCCAGGCCGGCGTCCTGATGCAGGAGTGCCGGGACAAGAACATGATCGACAAGGACGAGTACCCGCGCACCGCCGAACTGGAGCGGCGCTGCGTGGCGATGCTCGCCGACCTCTGGAACGCGCCGGACCCGTCGACCGCGGTCGGCTGTTCGACGACCGGTTCCAGCGAGGCCTGCATGCTGGCCGGGATGGCGCTCAAGCGCCGCTGGACGCAGCGCAACGCCGACCGCTACCCGGGCGGTGCCCGGCCGAACCTGATCATGGGCATCAACGTCCAGGTCTGCTGGGAGAAGTTCTGCAACTTCTGGGAGGTGGAACCCCGGTTCGTGCCCATGGACGGCGACCGCTACCACCTGGATCCGCAGGCCGCCGCCGACCTCTGCGACGAGAACACCATCGGGGTGGTCGCCGTCCTCGGCTCCACCTTCGACGGGTCGTACGAGCCGGTCGCCGACCTCTGCGCCGCCCTGGACGCCCTCCAGGAGCGCACCGGGTACGACGTCCCGGTGCACGTGGACGGCGCCTCCGGGGCGATGATCGCGCCCTTCCTCGACGAGGACCTGGTGTGGGACTTCCGGCTCCCCCGGGTGGCGTCGATCAACACCTCGGGGCACAAGTTCGGCCTGGTCTACCCGGGCGTCGGCTGGGCGCTGTGGCGGGACAAGGAGTCGCTGCCCGAGGAACTGGTCTTCCGGGTGAACTACCTCGGTGGCGACATGCCGACCTTCGCCCTCAACTTCTCCCGGCCGGGCGCCCAGGTGGTCGCGCAGTACTACACGTTCCTGCGTCTGGGCCGGGACGGCTACCGGGCGGTGCAGCAGGCGTCCCGGGACGTGGCGACCGGGCTCGCCGAACGCATCGAGGCGCTCGGCGACTTCCGGCTCCTCACCCGGGGCGACGAACTGCCCGTGTTCGCGTTCACCACGGCCGACCACGTGACGGCGTACGACGTCTTCGACGTGTCCCGGCGGATGCGCGAGGGCGGCTGGCTGGTGCCGGCCTACACCTTCCCGGCGAACCGGGAGGACCTGTCGGTACTGCGGGTGGTGTGCCGCAACGGCTTCTCGAAGGACCTGGCGGACCTGTTCATCGAGGACCTGGCCCGGCTGCTGCCGGAACTGCGCCGGCAGCCGCATCCGCTGGTCAGGGACAAGGAAGCGGCCACCAGCTTCCACCACTAGGGGTTCACGAGCCCTGTTCCAGGGCCACCAGTTCGAAGGCCGTCTTCCCGTCCAGGGACTGGCGGATGATGTCCGCGTGGCCGGCGTGGCGGGCGGTCTCGCGGATCAGGTGGAGGCAGACCCAGCGCATGGAGACGCTGCCCTTCGGGAACCAGGGGGCCTCGGGGAGCGGGAAGGTGTCGTCGAGGCTGGGGACCGAGCGGATGAACTTCTCGGTCTCGGCGGCGACCTGCTCCCAGTGGGCGAGCTGGGAGGCGACCGTCTCGTCGCCGACCAGCTGGAAGGTCTCGTGCCAGTTGGACTGGTCGCGGCTGATCGCCGGGGGCTCCTGCCTGGCGCGGGCGATCCAGCTCTGCTCGACCTCGGCGCAGTGCTTGAGCACGCCCGCCAGGGACAGTTCGCTCGCGCTGGGTTTGCTCGACGCCTGCTCGTCGGTCAGGCCCAGCAGCGCCCGGCGGATGCCGCCGCGCTGCTCCTCGATGAAGGAGAGCAGTGCTCCGCGCTCGTCGCCCTGTGCTTCCGCGGGAACGTGGGTGACCATGGCCGGCCGCCTTTCCTCGGGTCGTGTTTCCCTGTCCCGACCGAAGCTACGGGCCCTCTAGGACAGATCGCGTCCTAAAGGGCCCGGGCACGCGGATTCGCCGGCTGGGCGGCCGCGCGGGCTAGAAGGGGAAGCCGCTCCGGCCGTGCTGCACCGAGATCCACTTCAGGGTGGTGAAGGCCTCCAGGGTGGTCTCGCCGTTCAGGCGGCCGATGCCGGAGTGCTTCTCGCCGCCGAAGGGGACCAGCGGCTCGTCGTGCACGGTGCCGTCGTTGACGTGGAACATCCCGGTGTCGATCCGCTTGGCGAAGGCCACGCCGCGCTCGACGTCCCCGGTGTGCACGGCACCGCTGAGGCCGTAGGGGGTGTCGTTGACGATGCGTACGGCCTCCTCCTCGCCGTCGAAGGGGACGAGGAAGGCGACCGGGCCGAAGACCTCCTGGCGGAGCAGCGCGGAGTCGGCGGGCACGCCGGTGAGGACCGAGGGCTCCACCAGGTTGTCGGTGGTGGTGCCGTGCACGAGGGCGGTGGCGCCCTCCGCGAGGGCCTGCTCGACGGTGGCCGAAATCGACTCCGCCTGCTGGGAGTTGATCACCGGGCCGATGATCGTCCCGGGGTCGCGCGGGTCGCCGGTCTTGAGGGTCCGCACCTTGGCGACGAACTTCTCGGTGAACGTGTCCGCGATCGAGCGGTCCACCAGCACGCGGTTGGCGGCCATGCAGACCTGGCCCTGGTGGACGTACCGGCTGAAGACCGCCGCGTCCACCGCGTAGTCGAGGTCGGCGTCGTCGAGGACCACGATGGCGCTGTTGCCGCCCAGTTCGAGCACCGAGCGCTTGAAGAGCGAGGCGCACACGGTGGCCACGTGGCGGCCGACCTTGTCGGAACCGGTGAAGGAGATGACCTTCGGGACCGGGTGCTCGATGAAGGCGTCGCCGATCTCCGCGATGTCGGTGACGACGACGTTGAGCAGGCCGCCCGGCAGACCGGCGTCCTCGAAGATCTTCGCGACCAGCGTGCCGCCGACGATCGGGGTGTTCTGGTGCGGCTTGAGCACCACGCCGTTGCCGAGCGCGAGGGCCGGCGCGACCGACTTGACGGACAGCAGGAAGGGGAAGTTGAAGGGGCTGATCACGCCCACGACACCGACCGGTTCGCGGTAGAGGCGGTTCTCCTTGCCGTCCACCGGGGAGGGCAGGATCTTGCCCTCGGGGCGCAGCGCCAGGTGCACGGACTCGCGCAGGAACTCCTTGGCGAGGTGGAGTTCGAAGCCGGCCTTGAGGTGCGTGCCGCCGAGTTCGGCGATGATCGCCTCGGTGATCTCGTCCTCGCGCTCCTCGACGAGGCGCAGGGCCTTCTCGAAGACGGCGCGGCGGGCGTAGGGGTTGGTGGCGGCCCACTGCTTCTGGGCCCGCTGGGCGGCCTGGTAGGCCTGATCTATCTCCTCGACCGCGGCTATCGTGATCGACGCGAGCTTCTCCCCGTCGTAGGGGTTGAAGTCGATGATGTCCCAGGAACCGGTCCCCGGGCGCCACTCACCGTCGATGTACTGCTGGGCCAGTTCAGTGAAGTACGACGACATGTGCACCCCAAATCAGTAGCAGACACATGATCGACATCACGGTCTGATCACGCGTCATCCTACTTGCGTCACACGGCAGTTGGGGACGGAGAGCGAACTTCTGGGGAGAGCTACGGGAAGGCTCCGGGAGAGCCGCGGGACAGCGGGCAGCCCTAGGAGAGCTGGAGGAGTCCGCGCAGCAGGTCCCGGCTCTCGTCCGGCCCCGGGCTGTCCTGCTGGAGCTCCTTCAGGGCCTGCTCGTACTGGGCGACGTCCTCGCGCTTGTCGAGGTAGAGGGCGCTCGTGAGCTGCTCCAGGTAGACCACGTCCGACAGGTCCGACTCCGGGAAGCTCAGGATCGTGAAGGAGCCGCCCTCCCCGGAGTGACCGCCGTAACTGAACGGCATGATCTGGAGCCGTACGTTGGGGCGTTCGGAGATCTCGACGAGGTGCTGGAGCTGCCCGCGCATCACCTCACGGCCACCGTAGGGCCGGCGCAGGGCGGCCTCGTCGAGAACGATGTGGAAGTCGGGGGCGTTCTCGGCCACCAGGTACTTCTGCCGCTCCAGGCGCAGGGTGACCCGGCGTTCGACGTCCGCCTCACCGGCCCCCTTCATACCGCGCCGCACCACCGCGCGCGCGTAGTCCTCCGTCTGAAGCAGACCGTGGACGAACTGCACCTCGTACGCCCGGATGAGGTGCGCCGCACCCTCCAGGCCGACATAGGTGGGGAACCAGGTCGGCAGGACGTCGGAGTAACTGTGCCACCAGCCCGCCACGTTGGCCTCCCGGGCGAGGGAGACGAGCTGCTCGCGCTCGGCCTCGTCGGTGATGCCGTACAGCGTCAGCAGGTCTTCCACGTCCCTGGTCTTGAAGCTCACCCGGCCCAGCTCCATGCGGCTGATCTTCGACTCGGAGGCACGGATCGAGTACCCCGCGGCCTCGCGGGTGATCCCCCGCGCCTCGCGCAGCCGCCTGAGTTGCGAGCCGAGCAGCATTCGCCGCACCACCGATCCGGGCTCTCCCGCGCTCACGTTCGCCAGCCTCCCCAACCGTCTTCAGGGCCCGCAGTCTGCCACTAAAACACTTCGAGCAGTACTCGTCCGGTTACGGAAACGGAAAGCGGCCAAAGTTTAAGCACAGGAACTGGCAAGCAGGTAGTGAGCCACTGGCACGAAGTTGGCGGAAAAAATGGCCAACAAGCGGTACGGGAGGGTCCAATTCGGTCGCGTGCACGTGCATCTGCCCTTGCATCTGCTGTACGCATCCGAAACCATGGTCCCGCGCCACCGCTGCATCGCAACGACCGCGAATTCCCGGGAGTGCCTCGCATGGGGACGAATGGATCGACCATGCTCAAGCCATTACGGCAGGGCCTTCCGCCGCTTGATCCCGCGGCCGTGTCCAACGCCGCCTCGTGCGCTCTGCCCGCCCGTTACGAAGCCGTGCGCGAGGCCCGCCTGTTCACCCGCAGAACGCTCGGCCAGTGGGATGTCGGCGACCGCTTCGACGACGTCTGTCTCGTCGTGTCGGAGCTGGTCACCAACGCGCTGCGGCACGCGGTGCCCGGCGAGAGCGAGTGTGCGGACGCGCCGCAGGCACCGGCCGTGCGCCTGCATCTGCTGAGGTGGACCGAGCGGCTGGTGTGCGCGGTGCGCGATCCCAGTCACGCGACCCCGACCCCCCGCGACTCCGACGACTTCTCGGCGGAGTCGGGCCGCGGGCTGTTCCTGGTCGATTCGTTCAGCGACAGCTGGGGCTGGCACCCGCTGGCCGGCACCCTGAGCGGCAAGGTCGTCTGGGCGCTGTTCCGGCTCCCGTCGGCCGAGTAGCGGACCCGGCGTCTTCCGACGCCGGGTTTCTACGCGCGTCACCGAGCGTTGTGCCGCCTATGCACCGGGTTGCACCCGGCCGGGACCGCCGTCAACTGACGATCAGGTGGTCGAACTCGCCGTCCTTGACGCCGAGGAGCATCGCTTCTATCTCCGCCCGCGTGTAGACGAGGGCCGGGCCGTCCGGGAAGCGCGAGTTGCGGACCGCGACGTCACCGCCCGGCAGCCGGGCGAACTCGACGCAGGACCCCTGCGAGTTGCTGTGCCTGCTCTTCTGCCAGGCGACTCCGTCCAGCTGCGTCGCAGCCATGCCGTTGTACACGTCAAACCCCTCGTACACGCCGTCAACGTCGAGGTCCACAGGTCGCTCCCCGGTGGTGCACTAACTGGCTGATGTGACCATTGGTGCTGTGGTCAACTGACCCGGATCATAACCCTGTTCATGTGCAGATGCATGAGCAGATGCACGTGCACGCGGGGTGTTCCTGCGGTTACAGCTTTGACGTCCGCTTTACCCTGCCCGTTCCTGCGTCTGCCCCAGAGCTGCGAGGACATGCGGTCACCGGCCCCCGTCCATGATCACGCGCGCCGTCCGCGGCGGGATCGTCCGGATCGAAACCATCGTGTACTAGGAACAGACGCGTACCGCGGCCGGGGTGTTCCAGTGTCCGTGTGATGGTCCGGTGAGCGAGACACACAGGATCGGCCACAGCGGATCCCTACCTGGCATACACAAGTCCCGTGGGTGCGTGCTGGTAGCTTGCCGCTGTCGCCCGGGCAGCCGGGCGGCCGACCCCCTAGAACCCGGGAGCGTTGCGGTGACTACGGCTACGGCTACGGCGAGTACGTCCATGACGCGTACGGCTGCGCCGCGTACGGAGACGGTGGCCGCGCGGTCGGCCGTACGGCTCGCGGCGGCCGCCGCCGGGCTGGTGGGCGCGCTCACGCTGACCGCGTGCAGCGGCGGTGACTCCGGCGGCGGCTCCTCCGCCACCCCCTCCGGGACGTCGTCCGCGGCCGCGACCGCCTCCGCAGGATCGGGCAGCGCCACCGCCTCGTCGGACGCGTTGCAGGGCAGCTGGATCACCACGAGCGGCGGCAAGATCGTCGCCCTGGTGGTCACCGGGAAGCAGGCCGGGCTCTTCGAGACCGGCGGAGCGGTGTGCTCCGGGACCGCGGGCGAGGAGGCCGGGATGCGGATGATCCACCTCGCCTGCACGGACGGCAGCAAGAACCGGGTCACCGGAATGGTCGACACGGTCAGCAAGGACAGCATGAAAGTCACCTGGTCAGGTAAATCCGGCGAGGAAACCTACACCAAGGCCGAGGGCGGCAAGCTGCCGTCCGGGCTGCCCACGGCGAGCCTCGGACAGTAGGGCCGGGTGAGCGGGACCGGACCGTGGGCGTGATGATGCTGGGACACGTCACGACCTCGATGGGGATCTGCTCATGCGCGCCATTCCGCTCACCGTCACCGCCCTCGCCGCCGCCCTCGCCCTGACCGCCTGCGGCAACGACGGCTCGGGCACCAACAGCAAGAACGGCTCGGCCTGCGAGATCGGCACGGTCTCCGTCCAGGTCGGCTCCGCGAGCGTGGCACCGGCCACGGGGGACACCGGTGAGGTGCCGGTGAGCATCACCAACCAGAGCGCGCCGTGCACCCTGGAGGGTTTCCCCGGGGTCACGCTGAAGGCGGGCGGCACCTCCGTGACCGTCGCCGCGCAGTCCGGCGCGAAGACCGGCAAGCTCAAGCTCGCCAAGGGCGACTCCGCGACGTTCTCGGTCAGCTACGTGCGCGGCAAGGACGGCGACAAGGCGAGCCTCGCGGCCACCTCGATGACGGTGTCCCTGCCGGGCAGCGACGCGACGCAGAGCTTCCCGTGGAAGTACGGCGCGGTCGCCGGCAAGGGTTCGGCGGACAAGGTGGACGCGACGGTGAGCACGTTCCAGCAGGCGGGGGACTGACCGCCCGTCGCGGGGCACCTCAGGACCGCGGTCGCGGGCGCCTCACGAAGGCCGTCGCGGGTGCGTCATGACGGTCGGAGCTGTGCGCGGGAACGGACCTGTGCCCGGTCCGCCGCCCGCGTGCCCTCCGTCCAGCCCGCCTCGTCGGTCACCCCGCGCAGCCGGGTCGTGGTCGTCTCCGGGAACATCCGCTCCATGCGGCCGGTGACGGCCACCGCCCTGCTCGCCAGGACCGGGAGCAGGTCGGCCGGCGCCACGGTCCCGGACACCGCCGCCTCGGCGGCGGCGGCCAGGCGGTCTCCGACACGGTGGGCGTAGGCCGCCAGGAAGGACTGCCGGAAGGTCTTCGTCCGCCTCCGGCCGCCGGCCCGCTGAGCCGCCTCCGCCTTCGTCATCGCGTGCGTGGCCTGCACCAGCAGCGAGGTGTAGAGGAGTTCGACCGCCTCCAGGTCCGGCTCGAAACCGACGACCGTGGAGAAGGCCAGCGGCTCGTTCCACACCGCGCGGCAGTGGTTGGCGGTGGCCACCGCGTCCAGCAGCACGGCCTTGGCCTGTTCGTACGGCGGTTCGACGCCTATCCGGCAGGCGCCGGGCGTGTCCGGGGCGGGCGCCCCTGCGGCGAGCAGCGCCTCGTCGACGCTGTGCCGGGCCATCAGCTCCTGCGCCTTGGCGCTGAGCGCCTCCGCCTCCTCCGGGAAGCCGGTCGCCTCGGCCTTGGCGAGCAGTGCCCGGATCCGGGTCAGCATGCGGGACTCCGGCCGGTGCGCGTCCGCGCGGTGCCCGGGTTCGTCGAGAGGCTCCAGGGCGGGCAGCCGCAACAGCAGCCGGTACAGCTCCAGGACGGCGGTGGCGTGCGAGAAACGGTCACCCACGCGCGCGTGCCCGTCCGGCAGCGTGTCGAGCTGGGACCGCCAGCGGGGGCCGCGCGGCCGGTCGTCCGGCACCTGCGCCCTGATCAGACCGGCGGCGAGCCGCAGGTGCGGTTCGTCCAGCTCGCGCCGTACCAGCCGTACCACGTCGGCGGGCTGCCAGCCGCGCCGCCAGGCCGCCGCGACGAACTCCCGGCCCCGGCGTTCGAGTTCCGCGTCCGCGCCGGAGTCGGCCGCGAGGAGGGACGCGCCCGTGTCGAGGCCGGAGTCGGTGCCGTCGTAGAGGGCGGCCTGGAAGGCTCGGTCGACGGTGCTGGGCTCGGTGCTGGTCACCTGTCGATCGTGCCATGCCGTGCGGACCGGGCGCGGCGGCCGTCCACACCCTGTGGACAACACCCGGAGCACCCTCTTCGGGTGTCAACTTCGGGTTGACAGTGAAGGGGTGTCAACCTATGGTTGACACATGGCGACCAACCCGAACATCACGGCATCCGTACGCCTCGACGACCTCATCGCGGCGATCAAGAAGGTCCATCCGGAACCCCTCGACCAGCTCGAGGACGCGGTGATCGCCGCCGATCACCTGGGCGACGTGGCCGACCACCTGATCGGCCACTTCGTGGACCAGGCCCGGCGCTCGGGCGCCTCCTGGACCGACATCGGCCGGAGCATGGGCGTGACCCGGCAGGCGGCACAGAAGCGCTTCGTGCCGAAGGAGTCGGCCGACCTCGACCCCAGCCAGGGGTTCAACCGCTACACCCCACGCGCCCGCAACGTGGTCATGGCGGCCCACAACGAGGCGCTGGCGGCCCGCAACCCGGAAGGCCGGCCCGAGCACCTGGTCCTCGGCCTGCTGGCCGAACCGGAGGGCGTCGCCGCGAAGGCGATCCTCGCGCAGGGCGTCCTGCTCGACACCGTGCGCCAGACGGCGACGGCCGCGCTCCCGCCGGCCGCGGACGAGGTCCCCGACCTCGTCCCGTACGGCCCGGAGGCCAAGAAGGCCCTCGAACTCACCTTCCGTGAGGCCCTGCGCCTCGGCCACAACTACATCGGCACCGAACACCTGCTGCTGGCCCTCCTGGAGCACGAGAACGGCGACGGCGTCCTCAGCGGTCTGGGCATCACCAAACCCGCGACCGAGGAGTACGTCACCAAGGTGCTGGGGCTGCTGCTGGAACAGAAGAACGCGGCGGCGGAGGCGGCGGGCGCCGCGGAGGCCGCGGCGGGCGACCCGGCGGGGCCGGAGGCGTGAGCGGTCGGCCGACACGTTCTCGGAGCCAGTGAATCCGCAGGTCAGAGCGATTGTCAGTGCCGCCTGCAACACTCTCGGCATGACCGACCGGTGGGCTCTCGCTCCGGCCGAGGACGGTGGCGTGGACGTCGCCCCCCTCGGCCCGGACGGGCTGCCCGCCGGGCCGGTGCGGCGGGAGCCCGATCCCGCCGCGGCGGTCGGGGGCCGCCCGGAGGTCACACGCTGGGTGTGGCGGTCGACCGCCGAGGTCTACCCGCGCCTGCTCGCCACGGGGGTGCGAGTGGAGCGGTGCTACGACATCGAGGACGCCGAGACACTTCTGCTGGGCCACGAGGGACGGTCCGGTGAGCCGCACTCGGCCGCCGCCGCCCTGGCCCGCCTCCGCGGCGGCCCCGTACCGCCCGATCCACCGCAGCGCGCGGCCGAACCGGGCGCCCAGTCCCCGCTGTTCGAACCGCACGGCGGCACGTCCTCCCTGACACTCGACGAACTCCTCGCCGTCTACGCCGAGCAGCAGCGCCGGCACGACCGGGCCGAACACCCGGAGCGGATGCGGCTGCTGACCGCCGCCGAGTCCGCGGGGATGCTGGTCGCCGCGGAGATGAACCGCGCGGGCGTGCCCTGGAGCGCCGGGGTCCACCGCGAGATGCTGCGCGAACTGCTCGGCGAGCGGTACGCGGGCGGCGGCGAGCCGCGGCGGCTGGCCGAGCTGGCGGACGAGGTGTCGGCCGCGTTCGGCAGGCGGGTCCGCCCCGACCTGCCGGCCGATGTGATCAAGGCCTTCGCGCAGGCCGGGATCAAGGTGAGGTCGACCCGTCGTTGGGAGATCTCGGCCGTCGACCACCCGGCCGTGAAACCGCTCCTGGAGTACAAGAAGCTGTACCGGATCTGGGTGGCGCACGGGTGGACCTGGCTTCAGGACTGGGTGCGCGACGGCCGGTTCCGGCCCGAGTTCCACGCGGGCGGCACGGTCACCGGGCGCTGGGTGACCAACGGCGGGGGCGCGCTGCAAATCCCGAAGGTGATCCGGCGGGCCGCGGTCGCCGACCCCGGCTGGCGGCTGGTCGTCGCCGACGCCGACCAGATGGAGCCGCGGGTGCTGGCGGCGATCTCCCGCGACCCCGGTCTGATGGAGGTCGCGGGCCGGGAGACCGACCTCTACCAGTCCGTCTCCGACCGCGCGTTCTCCGGCGACCGCGCGCAGGCCAAGCTCGCCGTTCTCGGGGCGGTCTACGGCCAGACCTCGGGCGACGGCCTGAAGAACCTGGCCGCGCTCAGGCGCCGCTTCCCCAGAGCGGTGGCCTACGTCGACGACGCGGCGCGGGCCGGCGAGGAGGGCCGGCTGGTGCGCACCTGGCTGGGCCGGACCTGCCCGCCGGCGGCCGGTGCGGGCGACGGCACCGAGGAGGGCGGCATGCCCCAGGAGGAGGCGGAGGAACGCTCGGCCGACGGCTGGGTGCCGGGCTACGCGTCCACCGACTCCCGTGCCCGGGGCCGCTTCGCGCGCAACTTCGTCGTCCAGGGCAGTGCCGCCGACTGGGCGCTGCTGATGCTCGCGGCGCTGCGCAGGTCCTGTGCGGACATGGCGGCCGAGCTGGTCTTCTTCCAGCACGACGAGGTGATCGTGCACTGCCCGGCCGAGGAGGCCGAGACCGTCGTGGCGGCGATCCGGGAGGCGGCGGAGCTCGCGGGGCGGCTGACGTTCGGGGAGACGCCGGTCCGGTTCCCGTTCACCACGGCGGTGGTGGAGTGCTATGCCGACGCCAAGTGATCAGTTCCGCCGGGCCAGCAGGTCCCCCAGCTCGGCGATGACCTCGGTCTCGTCCGTGCCGTCCAGGGCCGTCAGGGCCTCGCGCCAGACCTGGTGCGCCTCGCTCGTACGGCCCCGCTCCCGCAGGAGCAGACCCAGTTGGTGGCGCGCGAGACCTCCGCTGTAGCGGTCGGCGCGGGCGTCGGCGCGCCGCAGGAGTTCGGCGCACTCCTCATGGGCGCGGTCGGTGCGGCCGAGCCCGCGCAGCGCGCGGACCAGGCCGAGCCGGGTCTGGGACTCGCCGTGCCAGTCACCGTGCCGGCCGAGGATGCGCAGGCTCTCCTCGAAGTGCGTGGCGGCCGCGGCCGGTTCGCCGAGGGTGAGATGGGCGAAACCGATGTTGCAGTGCGCCGAGTGACGCACGATGACGGCGCCGATCGCGTCCCCGATCGCCAGTGAGCGCCGGTGCTGCCCGATGGCGGCCCGGGGGTCGGTGTGCTCGTAGAGGTTGCCGAGGTGGCTGCGGGTGACGGCCTCGCCGTAGGGGTCGTTCAGCCGCCGGGAGTACTCCAGGCTCAGCCGCAGCGCCTCGCCCGACTCCTCGTATCTGCCGAGCCCTTCCAGGAGCAGGCCGCGGTTGTTCAGGCAGCGCCGGATCCAGGACGCCGTCTCCAGCCGCCGCCAGATGGCGAGCGCCCGGTCGGTGAGGTCGAGGGCCTCCCGCTGGCGGCCGGTCAGGAAGCGCAGCCCGGCGAGGTCGCCCAGGGCGTAGGCCTCGGCGGGTTCGTCGCCGAGGCGGCGGGCGGCGGCCAGGGCGGCCGTGCCGAGCACCTCCATCTCGGCGACCCGGCCACGGCGCAGCACGTACGGGAAGAGCAGCCGGACCAGCACCGAGAGGTGCGCGCTGATCCGCGCGTCCGCCGTGTCGGCGTGCCGGGCCACCAGGGCGACGATGTTCTCCAGCTCCAGATCGCCCCAGGCGAAGGCGTGCTCGGCGCATTCGAAAGGGGGCACGGCGGCGGTGTACGCCTGGTGTCCGGGCGGCTGGGCGGTGGTGGGGCGGCGGCGGTCGCCCTGGTCCGGGCCGGGTTCGAGGATCGCGACGAGGACGTGTTCGGCGACGGCCGCGAACCAGCGCAGGGCGGTGAGCGCGGGTTCGGTGCGGTCGGCGTCCTCCGTGAGCTCACGGGCGAAGTCGCGTACCAGGTCGTGCGGGGTATAGCGGCCGTACGCGGTCTCCTCGAGCAGGGCCACGTCGACCAGCCGGTCCAGGGCGGCCTCGGCGCGGTGCTCGTCGGTTCCGGTGAGCCGGGCGATCAGCGGGGCGCCGTAGGTGGGCAGGTCGAGGGCGCCGATGTGGCGCAGGGCGTCGGCCGCGTCGCGGTCGGGGGCGCGGTCGGCGGCGGCGAGGGCGTCATGGGCGACGGCGAGGGACCGGCGGACGCTCAGGTCGTCGTATTCGAGGTGGCGCAGCCTGCCTTCGGTGGCGGCCAGTTGACCGGCCAGCACATCGGGGGTGAGGGCCCGGCGGGCCGCCAGCCGGGCGGCGACCACGCGCAGCGCGAGGGGCAGCCGGCCGGTGAGTCCGACGAGCGGGTGACCGGCGCCGATCTCCTCCCGCCCGCTGACCGCGCGCAGCAGCGCCGCGCTGTCCTCGCCGGTCAGCGGTCCGAGCGGAAAACGGCGCGCGCCGTCCAGCGTGGTGAGCGGCGACCGGCTGGTGACGATCACCGCACAGCCGGGGCCGC
The DNA here is from genome assembly GCF_001005085.2 of Streptomyces humi. Classification (GTDB taxonomy): domain Bacteria; phylum Actinomycetota; class Actinomycetes; order Streptomycetales; family Streptomycetaceae; genus Streptomyces; species Streptomyces humi. Next base: position 9,230 of record NZ_LBMU02000017.1, on the reverse strand, counting down.
CCGGGAGCAGCGGCCGTACCTGCGCGGCGCTCGCGGCGTCGTCGAGCACCAGCAGGGTGCGGGTGGGCGCCAGCAGGGAGCGCAGCAGCGCGGCGGCCGCGTCCGGGTGTCCGGGGATGTGCCGGGGGTCGGCGCCGAGGTCCCGCAGCAGCGCGGCGAGTGCCTGGCCGGGTGCGAGCGGGGGCACGCCCGGGGTGGCGCCGTGCAGGTTGAGGTGGAGCTGACCGTCAGGGAAACGTTCCCGCACCTGGTGGGCGACGTACAGGGCGAGCGCGCTCTTCCCGACCCCGGCCATACCGCTGACGACGGCGAGGGCGGGGGCGGGCGCCGAGGCGAAGGCACCGCGCAGCTCCGCACGGACAGCGGCCCGTCCGATGAAGTGAGCGGGCGCCGGGGGCAGTTGAGCAGGCCGCGGCGGGGAGTCGGCGCGCGTAGACCCACCACCGACAGCTGATACGACGGCCGGCCCGGACTCCGTGGGCCCACCGGCACGAACGGGCGATTCAGCGGACGGACCGGACTCCCCGGGTTCGCGGGCACGGGCGGGCGACTCGGCGGACGGGCTGGAGCCCCCGGGTTCGCGGGCACGGGCGGGCGACTCGGCGGACGGGCTGAACTCCTTGGGTTCGCCGGCACGGGCGGGCGATTCGGCGGGTGGGCTGGACTCCTTGGGTTCACGGGCGCCGTCGCCTTCCTGCTGACGGCTCACCGACGCGCCCCCCAGGGGCGCGGGGAACTGCGCGACCGGCCACGACGGCGTCGCACCGGCCTCGTCCCCGCCACCCACCACTCCGGACGCCACTCCACCGGACGCCGCTCCTTCGGACGGCGTGGCTTTGAGTGGCGTGGCTTCGGGCGGCGTGGCTTCGGGCGGCTCGGCTTCGGGCGGTGTCGTCTCTTCCGACCTGCCACTCCCCCGCAGCACCTCCACGTGGGCCGCGCGGATCGCCGGTCCCGGTTCGATGCCCAGTTCTTCTCTCAGGCGGTTGCGCAGGTCACGGTGGACGGCGAGAGCCTCCGCCTGCCGGCCCGTGCGGTGCAGGGCGAGCATCAGCTGACGGTGGTAGGCCTCCCGGAACGGATACTCGGCGACGAGCGCCGCCAACTCCGGTACCAGGCCGCCCGGTCGGTCGTCGCCGAGGGCGAGCTCCGCGTCGTAGCGCCATTCCAGCAGGAGCAGCCGGGCGGCCTCCAGCCGCTGGACGAAGGAGTAGCCGCCGAAGTCGGCGGGAAGCCCGCTGAGCGGGGCGCCCCGCCAGAGCGCGAGCGCGTCGTCGCAGGCACGCAGCACCACCGGCCATTCCTGCCGTCCGTGCGCGGCCCGCGCCTGCGCGACCAGGGCGTCGAACACGTCGGCGTCCAGCTCACCGTCGTCGATCCGCAGCAGGTACCCGGGAGCAACGGCCCGCAGCCGCTCGGGGTCGTCGAGGAGCCGGCGCAGCCGGGTGACGTGGTTGTGCAGCGAGGCCTGCGCGGACACCGGGGGCACCCCGCCCCACAGCGCCTCCTTGAGCGACTCCACGGAGACGACCCGCCCGGCGGCGAGCAGCAGTGTGGCGAGCAGTACCCGCACCTTGGGGCTGCCGATGGGCCGTACGTCGTCGGTGTCGACGAGTACAGGAGGGCCCAGCAGTCCGAACCGCAGCTCGTACCGCCGCATCGCTCCGCCCATCGCCTTCCCGCGGTCATGACAGCCCGCGTCGCACGGCGGGAGTGTCCGCCGGTCCCTGGATCCTGCCCGTGGATCGTGGCGGAATCCCATCACATCGGGGTCGGATTCCCGCCATCTTCTGCGTACGGTCGGAGCCGGAGAACCCCGGGTTTCCGGTGTGTTTCAGGAGTCGTACGACCGCTTCTCGCCAACCGGTCGGCGACCTCCGGGAGAAACGCTGGCCACATGTTAGCGATCCGTTGGCGAGCCTTGATGTGATCTTCGCATCGGATCGGGTCCGACGGCGCGCGCGTATGTCGCGCTGACTCGGGGGAGTGTCGCCGCAGGCCTTGATCCGGGGACGCGAGAGGGTTCCGGTCGGCGGAGGTGAACGACCGGAACCCTCGTCCCGTTTCCAGCACCGTTCCCGCCAGGCCGCCTGCCGCCAGGCCGCCTGCCGACGGGCCGTCTGCCGACGGGCCGTGTGCCGCCAGGCCGTTTGCCGCAGGGCTGTTTCTCAGATGATCGGCGGGCGCCCGAGGCGGGTGAGCTGCCAGACCGTGCGCCAGCGCATGGGCCGCCGCTCGCCGGCGGGCTCCCGCAGGCCCTCGACGAAGCCCGCGAACCAGGCCCGCAGCCCGCCCGCGGAACGGGCGCGCAGCAGGGTGATGAGTATCCAGACACCCAGGTGGACCGGGATCAGCGGCAAGGGCAGCCGGCGGCGGGTCAGCCAGACCCGGTTGCGGGCGGTGACCCGGAAGTAGACGGCATGCCGCGCGGGCGAGGTGCGGGGGTGCCGGAGAAGCAGCTCTGGGGCGTAGAGGATGCGCCAGCCGGCGTCGGCGGCCCGCCAGGCGAGGTCGGTCTCCTCGTGTGCGAAGAAGAACTCGGCGGGCCAGTCGCCGATGTCGGCGAGCATGTCCATGCGCAGGGCATGGGCGCCGCCGAGGAAGCCGGTGACGTAACCGCCGCGCATCGGGTCGGCGTCGCCGACCCGCGGCACGTGCCGCCGCTGGGTGGCGCCGTGCTCGTCGGCGATCCGGAAACCGACGATGCCGAGGCGGGGGTCGGCCGCGTACAGGTCGCGGACCTGCCGGAACACCTCGACGTCCACGAGCAGCCCGTCGTCGTCCAGTTCGACGACCACGTCCACGTCACCGAACGCGCGCAGCCGGGCGAGGGCGACGTTGCGGCCGCCAGGACAGCCGAGGTTCTCCTCGACCTCGACGGTGGTGACCTCGCCCGGCAGGTCGAGACGGCGGGCGAACTCGGGAAGCCGGCAGCCGTTGCCGACGATCACGATCCTGGTGGGGGCGAGATCCTGTTTGGCGACCGACCTGAGCAGGGCGTCGACTTCGTCGGGGCGGTTTCCCATGGTCACCACGGCGACCCCGAGTCCCGGCTCCTGCATGGCCTTCACCCCATCCGGACGACGGCGGCTTTCGCACCTGCCCTCAAGGATGATTATTGTTCACCAAGGCGTCACCACTGGTAGGTCGATACTCCATAAATGGGCCTGCCTCGTGGCGCCGCGCGCGCTTTCACGGGCACCTGCACACGCACCTCGGACACGCCACGGAGCGCCTCCGAGGGGGCGCGGCAGCGCTGTAAATTGCCGGTCCATGCTCTGTGTTCAGGTCCTGGGACCGATCGGTGCCGACATCGACGGCGCACCGGTCCGCCTGGGAAGTCCCCGGCAGCGTGCGGTCCTCGCCCTGCTGCTGGCGAACCGCGGCCGGGTGGTGTCCGTCGACCGGCTCATCGACCGGCTGTGGCGGGGCCGGCCCCCGGAGAAGGCGGCGGCCTCCCTGCATGTCTACGTGTCCAACCTGCGCCGGGTGCTGGAACCGGGCCGGGCACCCCGTACCCCCGCCGGTGTCCTGGTCAGCGCCGCCCCCGGGTACGCGGTGCGGTTGTCCGAGGACGCGGTCGACGCCTGGCGGTTCGAGGCGGCGGTGCGGCGGGCCCGTACGGCGCCTCCGGCCGAGGCCCGGCGCCTGCTGGAGGAGGCCATCGGGTGGTGGCACGGGGCGGCGTACGGCGAGTGGGCCGACGAGGAGTGGGCGGTCACCGAGGCCGCCCGGCTCAACGAACTGCATCTCGCGGCACGGGAGCTGGCGATCGGGGCGACCCTCGCGTCCGGGGCTCCGGCGGAGGCGGTGCCGGCGGCCGAGGCGCTCGTGCGGGAGCACCCGCTGCGGGAGGAGGGCCGGCGGCTGCTGGCCCTCGGGCTGTGGGCCGTCGGGCGCCGCGCCGACGCGCTGGCCGAGTTGCGGCGCGCCGCCGCCGTCATGGCCGACGAACTGGGTCTGGGACTGGGCGACGCCCTGACCGAACTGGAGAACGCGCTGCTGACGGGGCGGACCGAGGTCCTGCGCGCGTCGGTGCCGTCGGCTCCGGCGCCGCTTCCGGCCGTCCGGTCCGTACCGTTCCCCCACGCCAGGGCCCGCGCCCCGGTCGTCCCGCACATACCGTTCGCCCGCACCGGGCAGGGTTCGGCCATCGGGGCGGACGGCCAGGGTGGGACGCCCTGGCAGAGTTCGGCCATCGGGGCGGACGGCCAGGGTGGGACGCCCTGGCAGAGTTCGGCCATCGGGGCGGACGGCCAGAGCGGGGTGCCCCGGGCCGCGCCGGAGCGGTCAGGACCGGTCCCGGACAGCGCGCCGGGGCCGTCGGACGCGGAGGACGCCACGTCAGGGCCGGCGGGCGCCGAGGACATCACGGCGGGGTCGTCGGCCGCGGGCTCCGGGGCGGCCGCCGACGTCACGCCCGACCGGCCCGGGGCGGTGCCGGCCGGTACGCCGAGGTCGTTCGCGGAATCCGCGGTCGCGGCCGGCGGGGTTCCGGCGGGCGAGGAGTTGTTCGTGGGGCGGGACGGGGAACTGCGGAAGCTGGACGAGGTCGCGCGCGACGCCCGGCGGGGCGGGGGCGTCGTCCTGGTGACCGGGGAGGCCGGGGCGGGCAAGTCGGCGCTGCTCGGCCAGTACCGCCGACGGTTGCGGGAGCGGGGCTGGACCGTGGTGGTCGGCCGCTGCCCCGAGTTCGACGGCGCTCCCTCCGCCTGGGCCTGGGTGGAGGCGCTCGGCGAGCTCGCCCGCCGCGTGCCGCCCACCGACCCCGCCGCACTCGGCGCCCTGCTCCAGGAGGCCGGCTACGCCCACCGGGACGCCGGGAGCGAGGACGGTGCGGTCCCGGGTCCGGACGGCGGCAGGGCGTCGGCGGGACGGTTCCGGCTGCACCGGGCGTTCGGCGCGTGGCTGCGGGAGGCCGCCGCGGACGCCCCGCTGGCGGTCGTCGTCGACGACCTGCACCGTGCGGACGGCGAGACGCTGGCCCTGCTGGAACGCGCCGCCGAGCTGGTCGGCTCCCCGGTGCTGGTGATCGCCGCGTACCGGCCGGCCGACGCGGCGGACCGGCTGACCAAGACCCTCGCCGAACTCGCCCACCGCTCGCCGTACCGGCTGGCGCTCGGCGGGCTGCCGCTGCCGGACGTGGCCACGCTGGTCGGGGCGGTGTGCGGGGAGCCGGTCGACTCGGCCATCGTGACCGCGCTCGCCGAGCGCACCGGCGGCAACCCCTTCTACGTCCGCGAGAGCGCCCGGCTGCTCGCCGGCGAGGGCGCCCTGGTGGCGGTCTCGGAGGTGCCGCAGGGCGTACGGGACGTGCTGCGACGCCGGTTGCGGCAGCTGCCCGAGGGGGCACCGGCCGTCCTCCAGCTCGCCTCGGTGGTGGGCCGGGAGACCGAGGTCGGGGTGCTCGTCGAGGCCGCGGACCCGGCGCAGCACGGCGAGCACGAGGTGCTCGACGCCGTCGAGGCCGCCGTCGTGGCCGGGCTGCTGACCGAACCGGCGCCGGGGGTGGTCAGGTTCGCGCACGCACTGGTCCGCGACACCCTCTACACCGACCTGGTCGGCGTACGGCGCGCACGGCTGCACGCCCGGCTGGCGGAGGTCCTGCGCCGGCGCCGCCCGGACGACCTGACGGCCCTCGCACACCACTTCGCGCGCGCGGCGAACGGGCGGACGGCCGCCCTCGCCGTCGAGTACTCGCTGGGGGCGGCCGACCTGGCCGAGCGGCGGTACGCCCACGACACGGCGGTCGGACTGCTGACGCAGGCGATCGAGTCCTTCGCCCTGATACCCGCCGGCACCGTGGACGTCGACGGCGTCGACGCCGTCGACGCCGTCGACGCTGTCGGCGGTGGCCGGGACGGCCGGCTGGTCGCCCTGCTCGGGCGGCTGTTGCGGGCCGAGATACGGGCCGGGGCCATCATGGCGGCGCGGTACACCCGGCAGCGTGCCCTGGCGGCGGCCGAGGGGGTCGGAAAGGACGAACTGGCGGCCGCGGCCCTCGGCGCGTCCATGGGACCCGAGCGGTTGCCGGGCGGGGCCCTCAGCGGGCCGTGGGGGCTGGTCGGACCGGCGGCTCTCGACACCTTCGTGGACCGTCTCCTGGCCCGCGCCGACCTGGACCCGGCCGTCCTCACCGCCCTGCCGCCCCCGGCCACCGGTGCGGGGTACGACGGAGAGACCGACGACAGTGGGGACGGCGGCGGATACCCGAGCGGGGTGAGGGCCGGTACCGGGGCGGGTTCCGGTGCCGGGGCGAATTCCGGTGCCGGGACGGGGACCGGTGGCTGGGCGGGGACCGGTGGCTGGGCGGATGCCGGTGGCTGGGCGGATGCCGGTGGTCGAGTGGATGCCGGTGGTCGAGTGGATGCCCGTGGTCGGGCGGATGCCAGTGGTGGCGCGGGCCGCGGTGGGGCGGGGGTCGGTGGTGGCGCGGGCCCCGGTGGGGCTGGGGTTGGTGGTCGGGCTGGTGCCGATGGCGGCGCTGGCCGCGGTGGGGCCGGGGCGGATGCCGGTGGTGGCGCGGGCCCCGGTGGGGCCGGGGTTGGTGGTCGGGCTGGTGCCGGTGGTGGGTGGGGGTTTGGGGAGGGGGTGGCTCGGGGGCTGGCTGTCGCGCGGGCGGTCGGGGATCCGTTGCTGCTCTCCTCCGCGCTGACCGTCGCGTCCGTCGTCACGCCCGGCACGTTCCCGGACCGCCGCGCGGCGCTGGCGACCGAACTGCGACTGCTCGGGTACGCCCACGACCTGCCCGCCAACAGCTGGGTGCGGGAGCACATCGGGGCCATGGCCGCCGGTGCCCGCAACGACGTGGCCCAGGTCCGCCGGCACTCCGAGGAGGGCCGGACCGTCGCCCGGCGGCACCGGCTGGCGGAGGCGGAGGCCATGAACCTGACCACCCTCGCCATGCTGGCCCGCGTCGAGGGCCGCTTCGCCGAGTCCGAGGCCGGCTACGCGGAGGTCCGCGAACGGCTGCGTTCCCGCGGATCGCCGTACGGCGAACTGGTGTACGGCCTGGGGCTGACGACCGTACGGCTCGGGCAGGGCCGCCCGCGGGAGGCCGAACCGCTGCTGCGGGCCCTGCTCACCGGACCGGAACCCGAACCCACCGCCGAGCTCGCCCTCGGCGTGGTCCTGGCCCGGCTGGGCGAGCACGAGCAGGCGCACGCGCTCGGCCGGCACACCGAGGCCGCCGTACCGCTCGTACCCGACCACCTGTACGGCATCGCCCTGTCGCTCCGTGCCGAACTGGCGTTCCTGCTGGGCGACATGACCGCCGCGCTGGAGCTGGTCCCGCTGTTGCTGCCGCTGCGCTCCCAGCTCGCCGGGGCCGCCAGTGTCTCCTTCACCACCCGGCCGTTCGCGCACTCGCTGGGCGAGTTGTACCGGCTGCTGGGTGATCGGACCGAAGCGGCACGGCAGTTCGCGCTCGCCGAGGACGTGGCCCGGCAGTGGGGTTCCCCGCACCTGGTGGCCGCGGTCCGGGCCGCCGCGCGGGACACGGTCCCTCGGAGCTGACCGGACGACGGCCGGGATCAGGCAAGGTGCCACTTCTGGTTGGACGTTCCGGAGCAGTCCCACAGCTGGAGCCGGGTGCCGTTGGCGGTGCCCGAGTCCTTGGCGTCCACGCACTTGCCGATCACGGAGTTGACCAGGTCGTGCGAGCTGTTGAGGTTGAACTTCTGGGCCCAGCCGCCGTTGCAGGTCGCCAGCTGGACGGTCGCGCCGTTGTCCTGGGAGGCGTTGGCGATGTCCAGGCAGAGGCCCATGGAGCGCACGCTGCCGTCGGACTTGAAGACCCACTTCTGCCAGGCGTCGCCGTCGCACCCCCACAGCCGTAGCGGGGAGCCGTCCACGCCGGCGTGGGCGCTCACCTCGATGCACTTCGAGGAGGCGTAGCCGGCGATCGCGTCGCCGGGCACGGTGGCCGAGGAGGCGACGTGGGTGGCGGCCGGCCGGGACGTCGACGTGCTCGACTTCGTACCGCCGTCGCCGTTGCTGCCGCTGGTGCCGGTGGCGTGGGTGGACTTGGCGCCGGACGCCTTGTCCGGGTCGGCGGGGTCCGTCTCCGCGGGCGAACCCCCGGTGGTGTGCGCGCCCTTGTCCTTGCCGGGCTTCGAGCCCTTCGGGTCGTGCGCCGGACGGTGGCTGCCGGACGCCGACGCGGACGCGGAGCCGGTGGGCCAGGCCGAGGCGCCCTCGGTGAGCTGGGGGACGGCGCCGTCAGCGACGGCGGCGGCGTGCGGCGTGGCGTCGTCGTGCTTGGGCAGCGCCACGAACGCCGCGCTGCCGAGGCCGAGGACCAGCAGGACACAGGCGGCGACCACGGCTCCGACGACCCGCGCGCCACGCTCCGGCCGGGCCTCCCCTGTACCCCCGTCATCCTGTGCACCGACCTGCCCCGCCGTCCCGCCCGCCGACCGGAACAGCCCCCCGGCCGCACCGGCTGAGGCCACGGGTGCCGACGTGAGCGAGGGCGCGGGTTCGGGGGCCGGTGCGAGCGCGGGGGCGGAGGCAGCCGTAGGCACGGGGTCTGGGGCCGCCGTAGGCACGGGGGCTGGGGCCGCCGTTGGAACGGGGGCGGGGGCAGTGGTAGGCGTGGGCGCGGGTCCGGCCTCGGGCTTCTCGGACTCGGAGGCGTGCTCAGGCTCCCGCTCCGGCTCCGTTGCCGGCTCCCGCTCCGGCTCCGTTGCCGGTTTCGGGCCGGGTTCCGGGGCGGGTTCCTGGAGCCATGGCAGTGGCCGTTCCCAGACGGCCGGTTCCTCCGGTGTCTCCGGCTGTTCTGCGGTGTGCCCCATGTCTGCCTGCCCGTCTCCGCGTGTGATGTTCCCCGGCGCGCGAATCTAGGGGTGCGGCGAGGGGCGGCCCCGTGATCGCCGCGGACTCTGCCCCGCAGGACCGGAAACCCTTCCCCTGCGGGCCGGTGGGGGTTGCTCGCGCAGTTCCCCGCGCCCCTACGGGGCGCTGCCAAGCCCAGGCAAGCACCACGGTTCGCGCAGTTCCCCACGCCCCTGCGGGGCTCTGCCGAGCCCAGTCAGCACCTTGGTTCCCCGGAGCACCCCCGTCGGCCCCAACCCCCTCACCTACGCCCGTGCGTTCACCCACGCCCCTCGCGGTCGCCCTCACCCTCTCCCGCACGGTCGCCCACGCCCCCAACCCCCGCCCGGGTGGTCGCCCACGCCCCGCGTCCTCGCCCCGCGCCCCCTCACCCACGCCCGTGCGGTCGCCCTCGC
>NZ_LBMU02000169.1 GCF_001005085.2 Streptomyces humi | reverse complement strand
GGCGGGGCGTGGGGGGATGGTGTCGGTCGCGTTGCCGGTGGATGAGGTGGTTGGGCGGCTTGGTGAGGGGTTGTCGGTGGCGGCGGTGAACGGGCCGTTGTCGACGGTGGTGTCGGGTGATGTGGGGGCGTTGGAGGAGTTGCTTGCGGCTTGTGAGGCGGAGGGGGTGCGGGCGCGGCGGATTCCGGTGGACTATGCGTCGCATTCGGCGCATGTGGAGGAGATCCGGGGTGAGTTGCTGGGGTTGCTGGAGCCGGTGCGTCCTCGCTCTGGTGGGGTGCCGTTCTATTCGGCGGTGACCGGCACCGTGGTGGAGGGTTCGGAGCTGGACGCGGAGTACTGGTTCAGGAATCTGCGGCAGACCGTCGATTTCCGTGGTGCGACGAGGGCGTTGCTTGCGGACGGCTTCGACGCTTTTGTCGAGGCCAGTGCGCATCCGGTGCTGACCGCGGCTGTCGAGGAGACGGTCGAGGAGATGGACGCGGACGCGGTGGTGCTGGGGACCCTGCGCCGTAACGAAGACGAACAGCGGCGCATGCTGCTCTCCCTCGGCGAGGCCTTCACGGCCGGACTCCCCGTCCACTGGCCCACGACCGGTTCGGCCACCGACCTCCTGGACCTGCCCACCTACGCCTTCCAGCACCGGCGTTACTGGCTGGACGGTGCGACCGCCACGGTTTCCGAGGACGCCGCTGATCCGGAGGAGAGCCGGTTCTGGGCGGCCGTCGACGGTGCCGACCGCGACGAACTCGCCGAACTGCTCGGTGTGGACGACGCGTCCCGGATGGAGGACGTCCTCGGGCTGCTGGGCCCGTGGCGCCGCGACAGCCGTGAGCGTTCCGAGGCGGACGCCTGGCACTACCGCGTCGACTGGAAGCCGGTGTCCGACGCTCAGTCGGTGTCGCTGAGCGGTGCCTGGATGCTCGTCGTACCGGACGGCGACACGGTCCGCCCGTGGGCGGAACCGGTGGCGGACGCCCTGTCGGTCGCCGGTGCTCAGGTGACACGTCTGACCGTGGGAGCGGACTGCGATCGGGACACGCTGGCCCGACGCATCGCCGAGGCGCTGGAGACGCTCGACGGCGCGGTGCCGGCCGGGGTGCTGTCCTTGCTCGCCCTGGAGGAGGCAGATCGCCAGGACGACCCGATGCTGAAGGCCGGACCGGCCGGGACGCTGCTCCTCATCCAGGCGCTCGGCGACACCGCCGTACGCGCTCCCCTGTGGTGCGCCACGCGCGGAGCCGTACAGGTTCCCGGCGCGGAGACGGCGATCCGTCCGGAGCAGGCGCAGGTCTGGGGGCTCGGCCTGGTGGCCGGACTGGAGCACTCCGACCGGTGGGGCGGCCTGATCGACCTGCCCGAAAGCCTCGACCCGCAAGTACTGCGGAGACTGTCGGGCGCACTCGCCGGTAAGCAGGGAGAGGACCAGCTCGCACTCCGCCCGTCCGGAGTCTTCGCCCGCCGTCTGGGGCGCGTGGCGCGCAAGTCCCTGCACGACCGTTCGCAGTGGCAGCCGCGTGGCACGGTCCTCATCACCGGTGGCACCGGCGCCGTCGGCGCCCGGTTCGCACGGTGGCTCGCGGCCAACGGCGCGGAGCACCTCGTGCTCACCAGCCGGCAGGGCCGCTCCGCGCCGGGCGCGGGAGACCTGGAGGCCGAACTGACGGCCCTCGGCGTACGCGTCACCGTCGCGGCGTGCGACGTCGCGGACCGGGACGCACTGGCCGACCTCGTCGCCAGGACCGCTGCGGAGGGTGAGCCGATCCGTGCGGTCCTCCACGCGGCCGGTACGACCGACTCGGCGCCGCTGGCGGAGACGGACCTGGACCTGCTGGCCCGGCTCACCGCCGCCAAGGTGCGCGGCGCACACCACCTCGACGAGGTGTTCCGGGACACCGACCTGGACGCGTTCATCCTCTTCTCCTCCGGCGCCGGCATCTGGGGCGGAGGCGGACAGGGCGCGTACGCCGCGGCCAACGCCCACCTCGACGCGCTTGCCCAGCAGCGGCGTGCACGGGGACGGACCGCGCTGTCGGTGGCGTGGGGTCTCTGGGGAGGCGGCGGCATGGCGGACGGCGAGGTGGGGGACAGGATCCTCAGCCGCGGCGTACGGGTCATGAACCCGGACCTGGCGGTCGCGGCGCTGGCCCGCGTCACGGCGGCCACCGAGACGACGCGGATCGTCGCCGACATCGACTGGGAGGTCTTCGCTCCCCAGTTCACGGCCGTTCGTCGCGCTCCGCTGCTGTCGGACATCCCCGAGGTGCGGGAGGTGCTGGACGAGCCGGTCGGCACCGCGCAGCAAGCGGCCGCCGGCACCGCCCCGTCGGCGCTGCTGGACGGCCTGACGGAGGCGGAGCAGCACCTGGCCGTGCTGGACCTGGTCCGTACACAGGCCGCGGCGGCGCTCGGCCACAGCACGCCGGATCCCGTCGCCCCGGATCGGGCCTTTCGTGAGCTGGGCTTCGACTCGATGATGGCGGTGGAGCTGCGGAACCGGCTGAACGGTGTGACGGGGCTGCGGTTGCCGAGCACGGTCGTGTTCGACCATCCGACCGCCGGCGACCTGGCCCGGTTCATGCGGGCGCAGTTGCTCGGGGAGCCCGACTCCGCCGCGGTGGCGGCGGAGCCTTCGCCGACGGTCGCCGACGGTGAGACGGCTGCCGAGCCGGTCGCGATCGTCGGGATCGGTTGCCGGTTCCCCGGTGGCGTGAGGTCGCCGGAGGACCTGTGGCGGCTCGTGATGTCCGAGACGGATGCCGTGTCGGGGTTCCCGGAGGACCGTGGCTGGGACCTGGAGGCACTGTTCGATCCGGATCCGGACGCGGTGGGGAAGTCGTACGCCCGGTCGGGTGGGTTCCTGTATGACGCGGCGGAGTTCGATGCGGAGTTCTTCGGGATTTCGCCGCGTGAGGCGTTGGCGATGGATCCGCAGCAGCGGTTGTTGTTGGAGACGTCGTGGGAGGCGATGGAGCGGGCGGGCATTGATCCGGTGTCCCTGCGCGGCAGCCGCACCGGCGTGTACGTCGGCGCCATGGTCCAGGACTACGGCCACCGACTGCACCAGGGCACGGCCGAGACGGAAGGCCACATCCTGACCGGCACCACGGGCAGTGTGGTCTCGGGCCGGCTGTCGTACACCTTCGGTCTGGAGGGCCCGGCGGTGACCGTCGACACGGGATGCTCCTCCTCCCTGGTGACGCTGCACCTGGCGATACGGGCGCTGCGGAGCGGCGAGTGCTCACTCGCGCTGGCCGGCGGCGTGACGGTCATGCCGACTCCCGGCCCCTTCATCGAGTTCAGTCGGCAGCGTGGGTTGTCGGTGGATGGTCGGTGCAAGGCGTTCGCGGAGGGTGCGGATGGTACGGGGTGGGCTGAGGGTGTGGGTGTGCTGGTGGTGGAGCGTCTGTCGGACGCGTTGCGGCTGGGGCATCCGGTGTTGGCGGTGGTGCGGGGGAGTGCGGTCAATCAGGATGGTGCGAGTAATGGTCTGACGGCGCCGAACGGTCCGTCGCAGCAGCGGGTGATCCGGCAGGCGCTGGCGGACGCTCGGTTGGGTGCGGCTGATGTGGATGTGGTGGAGGCGCACGGGACGGGTACGCGGCTGGGTGACCCGATCGAGGCGCAGGCACTGATCGCGACATACGGTCAGGAGCGCGCCGGCGAACTGCCTTTGTTCCTGGGTTCGTTGAAGTCGAACATCGGGCATGCGCAGGCGGCTGCCGGTGTGGGTGGGGTCATCAAGATGGTGATGGCTCTGCGGCATGGTGTGCTCCCCAAGACCCTGCATGTGGATGCGCCGTCGTCGCATGTGGACTGGTCGGCGGGTGCGGTGGAGTTGCTGACCGAGCAGCGGGTGTGGCCGGAGCTGGAGCGGCCCCGGCGGGCCGCCGTCTCCGCCTTCGGCGTGGGCGGGACCAACGCGCATGTCGTGATCGAGCAACCTCCGGTGCTGGAGCCCGGTGACTTGCAGTCCGAGGACACCGAGTCGCTCGGCGGGATCCAGTGGGTGGTGTCGGGCAGGACGGAGGAGGCGTTGCGGGCGCAGGCGGAGGTGTTGCGCGCGTTCGTGGCCGAGCGTCCGGACGTGGATCTGGCCGCTGTGGGTTCGGCGTTGGTGTCGGCGCGGTCGGTGTTCGATCACCGGGCTGTGGTGGTGGCTGGTGATCGTGGTGAGTTGTTGCGGGGTTTGGGTGGGTTGGCGTCGGGTGTGGTGGCGTCGGGTGTGGTGTCGGGTGTGGGTGGGGTGGG
>NZ_LBMU02000168.1 GCF_001005085.2 Streptomyces humi | reverse complement strand
GTGGCGCGGTGGGGCGGCGATCGGTGGGGCGTCGGGTGGTGGGGCGTGGGGTGGTGGCTAGGGTGGTGGGGTGCGGTTGTTCATCACCTCCGATACGCACCTCCCGTTGCGGGCCAAGCGGCTTCCGGACCGGGTGCTCGACGAACTTCCGCGCGCGGACGTCGTGATCCACGCCGGTGACTGGGTCGACGAGGCCACCCTCGATCTGCTGGAGAGCCGCAGCCGCCGCCTCATCGGCGTGTACGGCAACAACGACGGCCCCGGCCTGCGCGCCCGCCTCCCGGAGGTGGCCCGCGCCGACCTCGGCGGCCTGCGCTTCGGGGTGGTCCACGAGACCGGTGCCGCGCAGGGCCGTGAAGCCCGTTGCGCCGCCCGCTTCCCCGACCTGGACGTCCTCGTCTTCGGGCACAGCCACATCCCCTGGGACACCACCGCCCCGGGCGGCCTGCGCCTGCTCAACCCCGGCTCACCCACTGACCGCCGCCGCCAGCCGTACTGCACCTACCTGACCGCGACCGCCGCGGACGGCACGCTCACCGAGGTCACCCTGCACCGGCTGCCGCCACGCCGACGGGGATGGCCCGGTCCGGCGTGGTAACCCGGCGGGTATGGCTGACACCCCGGCAACGCTGTTCCGCCGCGCGATGAATCCCGCCCGGCACACCGGGTCCCCGCGTACCGTCCTCGTCGTCATGTGCGTCGGCTACTTCCTCGTGCTGCTCGACGTCACCATCGTCAACGTTGCGCTGCCCGCCATCGGCTCCGGTCTCGGCACCGGGGTCGGCGGCCTCCAGTGGGTGGTCGACGGCTACGCGCTGGCGCTGGCCTCGCTGATGCTCACCAGCGGGACCGCGGGGGACCGGTACGGACACCGTCGGGTGGTCCTCACCGGGCTCGCCGTGTTCGGCGCCGGCTCGCTGGCCTGCGGGCTGGCGCCGAACACCGCGGTACTGGTCGCGGCTCGGGTGGTGCAGGGCGTGGGCGCCGCGCTGCTGCTGCCGGGCACCCTGGCGATCATCGGCCGGGCTCATCCCGACCCCGCCGCGCGGGCGCGGGCGATCGGGGTGTGGGCGGGCATCGGAAGCCTCGCGCTGCCCGCCGGGCCGCTGCTCGGCGGCGCGCTGACGCAGGCGCTCGGCTGGCGGTCCGTCTTCCTGGTCAACGTACCGATCGTGCTGGTCGCCCTGGTCTGGTCGGCGGCCGTCACACAGGAGAGCGTCGACGAGCGCGCGCCCCGGCTCGACCTGCCCGGCATGGTGCTCGGGGGGCTCGCGCTGCTGGCGGTGACCTACGCGTTCATCGAACACGGCCGTCCCGTCGCCGTGGGGAGCGCCGCGCTGGTCGCCGTCCTGGCCCTGGTGGCGCTGGCCGTGGCCGAGGTGCGACGGGGTGACACCGCGATGCTGCCGCCCGCGCTGCTGCGCCGCCCGGCGTTCGGCGCGGCGAACGCCACCGCCCTGATCATGAACCTCGGCACTCTGGGCACGCTGTTCGTGCTGACCCTGTTCCTACAGTCCGTGCAGCACCGGTCGGCGCTGGACGCGGGGCTCGCCGTGCTGCCGCTGTTCCTGCCGCTGGCGGTGTTCGCGCCGCTCGGCGGGCGGATCACCAGCCGGATCGGCGCGCGGGTACCCGCCGCGGCCGGTCTCCTCGTCGCCGCGGCCGGGCTCGTGTTGCTCACCCGGGCGGGGGTGGCGTCCGGTCTCGCGGTGCTGTTGCCGGCGTTCCTGCTGTGGGGCGCCGGGTGCGGGCTGCTCACCCCCGCGGTCGTGGCGGCGGCGATCGGGGCGGTGCCGGCCGAGCGCGGGGGGCTGGCCTCGGCCGTGAACAACACCGCCCGGCAGACCGGCGGGGCGATCGGGATCGCGGTGGCGGGGGCGATGGCCGGGCGGCCGGGGGTGCCGGAGCGGTTCGTGCGGGGGTTGCACGCGGTGGCGTGGGGATCCGCGGGGCTGTACGTGGTGGCCGCGACCCTCGTGCTTGTGCTGCTGCCGGGTGGGTGGCGGGACGCCGCCTAAGGCGTCTGCCGGGGGCTGTGCGGAGGCGAGTGCGGCTGGTCGGCGGCCGCTCGCGCGGTTCCCCGCGCCCCTGCCAGGCCGATGCCCCCGCGGACCGGCACGGCGCCGGGCGTCCGGGGAGCCGTCGGTGGCGTAGGCCGGGGCGGTTTCGTGCGGCGGGGGAGTTGGTGTCCATGCTGGATCGTGTGGTGGTTGCGGGTGTTTGTTCCTTCTGTTGTTCGGTCTGGTGTTCAGTCTGTTGTTCAGTCGGCCGTGGGTGCGTGGATGGCGCCGCTGGTCTTCGTCAGGGGCGCGCCGCTGCCGCCCCAGCGCAGCGCGACGATCTCGGCGGCCACGGAGACGGCGACCTCCTCGGGGGTACGGGCGCCGAGGTCGAGGCCGAGCGGCGAGCGCAGCCGGGACAGCTCGGCCTCGGTGAGACCGGCCTCGACGAGCCGTGCCCGGCGTTCCTCGTGGGTCCTGCGGCTGCCCATCGCCCCGATGTAGGCGGCCGGCCGGCGCAGCGCCTCCTCCAGCAGCGGCACGTCGAACTTCGGGTCGTGGGTGAGGACGCACACCACCGTGCGGTCGTCGGTGTCCGTGCCGCTCAGGTACCGGTGCGGCCAGTCGACGACCACCTCCACGGCGGCCGGGAACCGCTTCGGCGTGGCGAAGACCGGGCGGGCGTCGCACACCGTGACCCGATAGCCGAGGAAGTCACCGACGCGGGCCACCGCCGCCGCGTAGTCGATCGCGCCGAACACCAGCATGCGCGGAGGTGGAGCGAAGGACTGGAGGAACACCGTGACCGCGTCCTCGCGGCGCTCGCCGTGCGGGCCGTAGTGCCGCAGGAGCGAGGCGCCGAGGGCGAGTTCGCCACGCGCGTCGGCGGTGACCGCGACATCGAGGCCGCTCGCGCCGAGCGTGCCCGTCACCCGGTGCGGCCACACCGCGAGGGCCGCTCCGCGCGGCGCGGGCCCGTCCACCACCGTGGCCACCGTCACCGGCTCGCCCGCGGCCACCGACGCGGCGACCGCGCCGAACGCCGGGTCGGAGCCGGCGGTCACCGGCCGAACCAGCAGGGTGATCTCGCCGCCGCAGGTCAGCCCCACCGCGAACGCGTCCTCGTCGCTGTAGCCGAAGGTCCGCAGCCGCGGTTCGCCGCTCGCCACCACCTCCTGCGCCAGCTCGAAAACGGCGCCCTCCACGCAGCCCCCGGAGACGCTGCCCACGACCTCGTCGTCCGGGCCCACCGCCATGGCCGCGCCGGGCCCGCGCGGCGCACTGCGGCTGACCTCGACCACCGTCGCCAGGCCGAACGGGATCCCGGCCGCGTGCCAGTCGGCCAGCGCCGGCAGGATCTCACGCACCCTCGGCTCCTCTCCGTGCCGTTCCCGCCGGCCGTCCCCGCCGGTTCGTCGACCCGCGCGGCACCTCGGCGGAGCCGGCCAGGCCGCGGCCGTCGGACCGTACGGCACGGCCGTGACGGTCGCCGTTCACCTGGACGCGGGTAGCCGCGGGCCACGTGCCCTCCGGACCGTGCAGATCACTCTAGGACCGCGCCTTCGAGGCGGCGAGCGCTCCCGACGGCAGGCGCGAGGGGGCTCTCGGCGGGTGTTAATCCGTTGCGGCCGGACGGCCGGCCCTGCTGCACTGCTCCCGACCCGACGTCACCAGGAGAGGACCACCGATGCGCACTGCGTGCATGTCCACCCAGGAAGGAATCCCATCCATGCCGAAGGACGTCACGCACGGTGCACATGCTCAATCTCGGAATTCTCGCGCACGTCGACGCAGGTAAGACCAGTCTGACCGAACGGCTGCTGCACACGGCCGGGGTCATCGACGAACTCGGCAGTGTCGACGCCGGCAGCACCCGGACCGACACCCTCGCGCTGGAACGGCGGCGCGGCATCACCATCAGGTCGGCGGTCGTGTCGTTCCCGCTGGACGGGGTGACCGTCAACCTCATCGACACCCCCGGCCACCCGGACTTCATCGCCGAGGTGGAACGGGTCCTCGGCGTCCTCGACGGCGCGGTCTTGGTGGTCTCGGCCGTGGAGGGCGTCCAGGCGCAGACCCGGGTCCTGATGCGGACCCTGCGCAGGCTGGGCATCCCCACGCTGATCTTCGTGAACAAGATCGACCGGCGGGGCGCCCGGGACGAGGCCGTGCTCGCCCAGCTGGCCCGCAGGCTGGCCGTCCCGCTCGTCCCCATGGGCCGCGCCGCCGCGCTCGGTACCCCCGCCGCCCGGTTCGTGCCCGGCCTCGGGCCGGCCGTGCCGGAGGTGCTCGCCGACCACGACGACGCGCTGCTCGCCGCGTACCTCGACGGCGGTGTCCCCGACGCCCGGCTGTGGGCGGCCCTCGCCGGCCAGACCCGGCGGTGCCTGGTCCATCCGGTGTACTTCGGCTCGGCGGTGACGGGCGCCGGTGTGCCCGGCCTGATCGCCGGCATCGAACGGCTGCTGCCGGCGGCCGGCGGGGACCCGGCGGGCCCGGTCTCCGGCACGGTCTTCAAGGTGGAGCGGGGCCCGGCGGGCGAGCAGATCGCCTACGCGCGGATCTTCTCCGGCACCCTCCGGGTGCGGGACCGGATCCCGTTCGGGACGGACACCGGCCCCGGCCCCGGCCCCGACTCCGGCGCCGGGGCGCGGGAAGAGGGCGGTGGCACCGGTGTCCGGGCGAAGGGGCGGGTCACCGGGGTCGCCGTCTTCGACCGGGGCGCCGAGCAGCGCCGGGACAGCGCCGGTGCCGGGCGGATCGTCAAGGTGTGGGGGCTCGGCGG
>NZ_LBMU02000167.1 GCF_001005085.2 Streptomyces humi | reverse complement strand
CCCCCACACCCCGCCGGCCACGCCCGCCCCTCCTCGAACGGCGTGATCTGTTCGAAGGTGGACTGGGGGTGGCCCGCTCGACCGGTGTAGCTTGGGACGGAGCCAGACGTCGCTGCTGATGGCGGTCGGGCGGTCCGCACGCGGGCCGGCCGAGGGAGAGAGGGCCTCCGACGGACTGCGCTGCGCGTACGCGGGCATGCCTGTGTCCTCCTTTCGGGCACCCCTGTGTCCGCCGCCGCGCAGAACAGCCGTACCCACCCTCGACCCGAACCCGAGGAGCAGTTCGCAATGACGACTGTCGACAACCGACAGGACTTCAAGGTCGCCGACCTCTCCCTGGCCGACTTCGGCCGCAAGGAGATCACCCTCGCCGAGCACGAGATGCCCGGCCTGATGTCGATCCGCAAGGAGTACGCCGACGCCCAGCCGCTGGCCGGCGCCCGCGTCACCGGCTCCCTGCACATGACCGTGCAGACCGCCGTCCTGATCGAGACCCTGGTCGCCCTGGGCGCACAGGTCCGCTGGGCCTCCTGCAACATCTTCTCCACCCAGGACCACGCGGCCGCCGCCATCGCCGTCGGCCCGAACGGCACGCCCGACAACCCGCAGGGCGTCCCGGTCTTCGCCTGGAAGGGCGAGACCCTGGAGGAGTACTGGTGGTGCACCGAGCAGGCGCTGACCTGGCCGGACAGCCCCACCGGCGGCCCCAACATGATCCTCGACGACGGTGGTGACGCCACCCTCCTCGTCCACAAGGGCGTCGAGTACGAGAAGGACGGCAAGGTCCCGTCCGTCGACACCGCCGAGTCCGACGAGCACCGCGTCATCCTCGAACTCCTGCACCGCACCATCACGGACGGTTCGCAGAAGTGGACCCAGCTGGCCTCCGAGATCCGCGGCGTGACCGAGGAGACCACCACCGGCGTCCACCGCCTGTACGAGATGCAGCGCGACGGGCAGCTCCTGTTCCCGGCGATCAACGTCAACGACGCCGTCACCAAGTCGAAGTTCGACAACAAGTACGGCTGCCGCCACTCCCTGATCGACGGCATCAACCGCGCCACCGACGTCCTGATCGGCGGCAAGACCGCGGTCGTCTGCGGTTACGGCGACGTGGGCAAGGGCTGCGCGGAGTCCCTGCGCGGACAGGGCGCCCGCGTGATCATCACCGAGATCGACCCGATCTGCGCCCTCCAGGCCGCGATGGACGGCTACCAGGTCACGACCCTCGACGAGGTCATCGACAAGGCCGACATCTTCGTCACCACGACGGGCAACAAGGACATCATCATGGCCTCGGACATGGCCAAGATGAAGCACCAGGCCATCGTCGGCAACATCGGCCACTTCGACAACGAGATCGACATGGCCGGCCTCGCCAAGATCCCCGGCATCGTCAAGGACGAGGTCAAGCCGCAGGTCCACACCTGGACCTTCGCCGACGGCAAGGTGATCATCGTCCTCTCCGAGGGCCGCCTGCTGAACCTGGGCAACGCCACCGGCCACCCGTCCTTCGTGATGTCCAACTCGTTCGCGGACCAGACCCTGGCCCAGATCGAGCTGTTCACCAAGCCCGACGAGTACCCGGTCGGCGTCTACACGCTGCCCAAGCACCTCGACGAGAAGGTCGCCCGCCTGCACCTGGACTCGCTCGGCGTGAAGCTCACGACGCTGCGCCCGGAGCAGGCCGCCTACATCGGCGTGCAGGTCGAGGGTCCGTACAAGTCGGACCACTACCGCTACTGAGCCACCGCCGCTGAGCTCACCGAGGCAGGCCCCCGCACCCCCGTGCCGGGGGCCTGCCCCTTTGGCGAACCGCCGCGGCCTCAGCCCGTCAAGACCCAGGACCCCCATGCCCCGCGGCCGCTATTCGCTCCACGATCCGCACGATCACACCCCCCTCGGTGAAGAACACTTCCAGTGCGCCCCCGGACCCTCCGGCTGGCGTTACGTCTCCCAGGTGACCACCCCCTCCGGCGACCACCGCGGCTCGGTCGATCTCGCCCTCGACGCACTCGGCCGCCCCCTCCGCCTCGAACTGCACGCCGGGAGCTGGCAGGTGCGCGGCGCCGCCCTCGAAGGCGTCACCTGGGTCCGCACGGACCCCACCGGCACTCAGGCCACCGAAGGCAATGTGCGCGCCCACGCCTTCACCGGCACGTCCCCCGCGTTCCTGGTCGCCACCGCCCGCCTGTTGCGCCTCACCCCTTCCTCCGCCGCGACCCGGGTACGCCTGGTGGCCTTCACGGATCCGGTCCTCGCCCCCCGCACCGTGGACCAGTCCTGGGCCTTGCTGAGAAGAGAAACACACGCCACTGACAACGGGCCTCTGACCGTGGACGAGTACCAGGTCACAGCCCTGGACACGGGCGAACAGCACACCGTGCACATCACCGGGGACGTGGTCCTGGCGGCCCCCGGAATCGAGCTGGAGGACCTCCAGTCACCGCCGTCCGCCTTCGACGACTGACGGCCGGGCAGGGAGCGGCTTCGGCTAGGCCGGTGGCACGAACCCGGTGGAAGGCCGCTCGGTCGCCGTCGGCGGGGGAGCGGCCACGGGCGCGGACACCGGGGGCTGGTCGACCGGCGGCGGGAAGTGGGCCGGTACCCCCGCCCCGGGCTGGTACGGCGACGGGAACGTGGGGATCGGCGGTGCCGGAGGTGCGTAGCCGGCGAAGGCCCGCCGGGCCTCGCGGGCCTGCCGCTCCTGCACCACCGCCGCGAGATACGCGGCCGGTGGCACGTCCGCGGGCGCCGGAGCCCCCGTCCGGTTCGCCAGATCCGCCGCGAGCTGCTGGGCCATCGCCCAGGAGACCTGCGGATCCAGCTGCTGCATCCGGGTCAGGTACTGCCGGACGGCAAGCCACAACCCGTCCGGTACGGCCGACAGGTCCAGTTCGGCGAACCGCCCCGCCAGCCAGGGCGGAGGCGGCGGAACGAACAGGGTCCGCCCCGCGGGCACCCGCTCCCGGACCACCAGGGTCCCGGCGAAGACGTCCCCCAGCCGCCGGCCGCGCGCCGACACCAGCGAGGCGATACAGGCGACGACCCCGAACGTCAGCAGGATCTCGACCACGCCGAGCGCGCCACGCACCAGGGCGTGCCGGAACCGGATGGGCCCACCGTCGTCGCGTACGACACGCAGCCCGCACGCCAGCTTGCCGAGCGACCGCCCGTGACTCAGCGTCTCGACCGCGATCGGCGCTCCCACCAGCAGCAACAGAAAGGTCGCGATCGACAGTGCCGTCTGCGCGGCCTCGTCCAGCGAGGCCGTGGCCGCCACCAGAGCGATCGACGCCCCGACGAACACCGCCATGGCCACGATCAGGTCGAGCAGCACCGCCAGCGCCCTGCTGGGCAGCCTCGCGGGACGCAGTTCGAGCGCCACCGCCTCGCCGGTCACCAGCTCACTCACGCCCGCCGCCTTCCCCTGGTCTGCCCCGTACAGCGCAAGTCTGCCAAGCTGAGCGCACATCGCGCCCCAGTACGACAAGCTGACAGCTACGACAGGCAGTCGACGACCAGCCGAGGAGCAGGCAGACCCGATGGATCTCGACGTCTTCGTCTCCGCACACCGAGCCGAATGGGACCGTCTCGACGCGCTCCTGCGCCGTCAGCGGCGCCTCAGCGGAGCAGAGGCCGACGAACTGGTCGCCCTGTACCAGCGCACCGCCACCCATCTCTCCCTCATCCAGTCCAGCGCCCCGGATCCACAGCTCACCGGCCGGCTCAGCCAACTCGTGGCCCGCGCACGCAGCGCCGTGACGGGAACGCGCCGGGCCTCTTGGCGGGATGTCGTCCACTTCCTCGGGCAGGGATTCCCGGCGGCCGTCTACCGCTCCCGCCACTGGTGGGTCCCCACCGCGCTCATATCCACGGCCGTCGCGATCCTGCTGGGCTGGTGGATCGGGACCCACCCGGACGTGCAGTCGACCATCGCCGCCCCCAGCCAGCTCCGCGAGCTGACCCGCCCCGGCGGCGAGTACGAGACCTACTACTCCAGCCATCCCGCGGCCTCCTTCGCCGCGCAGGTGTGGACGAACAACGCGCAGGCCGCCGCGATGTGCCTGGTCCTGGGCGTCTTCCTCGGCCTGCCGGTGCTCTGGATCCTCCTGGAGAACATGCTCAACCTGGCCGTCGGGTTCGGCCTGATGTCCTCGGCCGGTCGCCTCGACACCTTCCTGGGACTGGTCCTCCCGCACGGGCTGCTCGAACTGACCGCGGTGTTCGTGGCCGCCGGCACTGGTCTCCGCCTCGGCTGGACGCTCATAGACCCTGGCCCGCGCAGTCGTCGTACCGCGCTGGCCGAAGAGGGCCGCGCTGCCGTGGGCATGGCGATCGGGCTGGCCCTGGTCCTGTTCGTCTCGGGGGCCATCGAAGGCTTCGTCACCCCGTCCGGCCTGCCTACCTGGGCCCGCATCGGCATCGGAGTAGTCGCCGAGCTGGCCTTCCTGGCCTATGTCTTCGTCCTCGGCGGCCGTGCCGCCCGCGCGGGGCAGACGGGTGATCTCGGGGAGACCGAGCGCAGCGCGCTCGTGCCGACGGCCGCCTGATGTGCGGAGAGCTCCCGTGAGCTGCTAGTCTCCTCTTCGCCCCGGAAGACCTGTTGACACGGGTTGGGTGGGGAGGTAGATTCAAACAGTTGCCTAGAACTGGACAGGTTCAGGGCCGATCGTTAGAATCGATCTGCTTCACAACGGAGAGTTCTCTCCGAGACATTGAAGCCACCCCCGATTTACTCAGAAATGAGTGGCCGGTCAGACCGGCCGAGAACTTCTGATAAAGTCGGATCAGCCAAAAGGAAGCCGGAAGGCGACCGAAAAGGCGAAGGCCCCCAACGGCCACCGGAAATGAATTCCGACCGGAAACGGAACGGAAAACGGATCTGGTAAGGTTGGAAACACCGAAGGGAAGCCCGGAGGAAAGC
>NZ_LBMU02000166.1 GCF_001005085.2 Streptomyces humi | reverse complement strand
ACGTCCGGCAGCCGGGTTCACTCAGCACACGTATGTGCGAGCACATGGCTGGAAGTCGGCTAAGGTTTCTGCTGCCCGGCCGTGCCGGATGACGTCCCCCTCCCCTGCCGCGATCCGCGGAACCCCTAAGAGGCAATGTGTTCAACAGAGTTACGCTCATCATGTCCCGGGCCATCGAGGCCGTGCTGATCCTGCTCGGGATCGCCATCGCCGTGCTGGAGAAGCACATGATGCTCTACATAGGGCTGTGGGACCTCCTCGCCCTGGTCTACCTGTCCACACGGGTGTCCCGGCTCAGGAGCCGGAAGAACCACGTCGACGGCGAGGACACCGAGTGGCTCAGGAGCATCCAGGGCCGGCGCACCGGGTACCTCTTCACGGTGCTGACCGCGATCATCGGCATCACCGCCGGCGTGCTGATCGTCGTCAACAAGGGCAACGACGGCGCTGAGGCCCTGTCCAAGCTCGTCGGGGTCCCGGCCGTCATCCTGGCCTGGGTGATCCTCCAGTTCGGTTACGCCGAGCGCTACGCCCAGGAGTACTACAGCGCGCTGCCGGAGGAGGTCCTCGTCTTCCCGAACGCCAAGCGCCCGAACTTCGTGGACTTCGCGTACTTCTCCTTCACCCTGGGCACCACCTTCTCCGTCTCGGACGTGGAGACGCAGACGTCCAGGATCCGCTCCCGCATCCTGTCGCACAGCATCCTGGCGTTCATCTACAACACGGCGACGCTCGGCATCGCGGTGGGCGTCATCACCGGCTGACGCCCCCGACCAGGGGCCGGTGCCCACGGTCGTCCAGACATCCCTGGCACGGCTCGACGACCTGGTCCGGCCCCCCGTGTCAGCGCGGCGAGAGGCCACGCACCACCAGGTCGAGCAGCGCACACCCGAAGAGCGC
>NZ_LBMU02000165.1 GCF_001005085.2 Streptomyces humi | reverse complement strand
CGCCACCGGCAACCCGGACGTCAGGTTCCTGCACTGCCTGCCGGCCTTCCACGACCTCGGCACCGACGTCGGCCGCGAGATCCACGAGCGGCACGGCCTGACCGAGCTGGAGGTCACCGACGAGGTGTTCGAGTCCGAGTACTCGGTCGTCTTCGACGAGGCCGAGAACCGGATGCACACCATCAAGGCCGTCCTGGTCGCAACGCTCGCCTGACCCGGGACCGAACCTGGCCCGGGACCGAACCTGACCCGGCACCGAACCTGACCCCGTAGCGAAAAGGCCCTATTCTTTCCGGCGGTCCGGCGCCACCCCTGCCGAGACCGCCACCGTGTCCCCAAGAGGGACACCCGCACCACCAGAGAGAGCACCACCCGCATGCCCCGCATCAAGTCTCCGCACCTGCTGGTCGCCGAATCCGGCGCCGACCGCGCGGGCCACGGCCTCCGCCGCACCATGGGCCTCTTCCAGCTGATCTGCTTCGGCATCGGCGCGATCGTCGGCACCGGCATCTTCGTCGGCCTCTCCGACTCGGTCGCCCAGGCGGGCCCCGCCGTCGTCGTCTCCTTCGTCCTCGCCGCCGTCACCTGCGTCTTCACCGCCCTCTCCTTCGCCGAGCTGGGCGGCGCGATCCCGGTCTCCGGGTCGTCGTACTCCTTCGCCTACGCGGGTCTCGGCGAGACCACCGCCTTCCTGGTCGGCTGGTGCCTGCTCCTGGAGTACGGCATCTCGATCTCGGCCGTCGCCGTCGGCTGGAGCCAGTACGTCGACGAACTGCTGCACAGCCTCACCGGGCTCCAGCTCCCGCACGCGCTGGCCGCGGGCCCCGGCGACGGCGGGATCGTGAACCTCCCCGCGGTGATCGTGATCGCGATGGCCGCCGTCCTGCTGGTGCGGGGGGTGCGGGAGAGCGCCCGGGCCACCGCCGCGATGGCCGCCGTGAAACTCGCCGTCCTGCTCGCCTTCTGCGTGATCGGCTTCAGCGCCTTCAAGGACGGCAACCTCGTCCCGTTCTCGCCGGCCGGTCTCGGCGGCATCGGCGCGGGCACCACCGCCGCGTTCTTCTCGTACATCGGCTTCGACGCGATCACCACCGCCGGTGAGGAGGCCAAGAACCCGCGCCGGGACATCCCGGTCGCGATCCTCGTCTGCATGGGCGTGGTCACCCTGCTCTACTGCGCGGTCGCGCTCGCCGCGATCGGCGCCATCGGCGGCGAGCAGGTCGCCGGCCGCCCCGCCGCCCTCTCCTACGTCGTCAACGAGGTCACCGGGTCCACGATCGGCGGCGGGGTGA
The DNA here is from genome assembly GCF_001005085.2 of Streptomyces humi. GTDB lineage: Bacteria > Actinomycetota > Actinomycetes > Streptomycetales > Streptomycetaceae > Streptomyces > Streptomyces humi. The sequence goes on along the minus strand of NZ_LBMU02000165.1, from coordinate 1,968 downwards.
TCGCCTTCGGCGCGGTCGTCGCCATCGCCTCCGTGGTCCTCGCCGTGATGTACGGCCAGACCCGCATCCTGATGTCCATGTCACGGGACGGCCTGATCCCGCGCGTCTTCGAGAAGGTCTCCCCGCGGACCGCCACCCCGGTGGCCGGCACCCTGATCGTCGCGGCCGTCTTCGCGCTGCCGGCGGCCTTCGCCTCGCTGGACGCGGTGATGAACCTGTGCACCATCGGCACTCTCGCGATCATGGCCGTGGTGAACATCGCGGTGCTCGCCCTGCGCCGCCGCGAACCGGCGCTGGCCCGTACGTTCCGGGTGCCGCTCTACCCGGTCGTGCCCCTGCTGGGCGTCGGCTTCTGCCTGTATCTGATGTACGAGACCGGGTGGACGACCTGGATCCAGTTCGCCGTCTTCCTGGTCGTGGGCCTGCTGGTCTACCTCGGCTACGGGCGCCGGAAGTCCACGCTGGCCACGGCGGGGGCCGTCACGCCGGACGCCACTGACGCGGTACTACAGGAAGCCTGAACCACACCGCCTTGCCGGACTCGGTGGGGCGGTGCCCGCAGGACGAGCTCAGCGCGCGGATCAGCAGCAGGCCACGGCCGCCCTCCTGCATGGGGTCGGGCTCCTCGATCACCGGACGGGTGAGATGACCGGGCGGCGCCGGGTCCGGGTCGTGCACCTCGACCTTGCAGCCCCCCGGCAGCAGCTCCACGACCAGCTCTATCGGCCCCCTGCCCGCGGTGTGCTCCACCGCGTTGGCGACCAGTTCCGCCGTCAGCAGCTCGGCGGTGTCGGCGTCCGCCGCGTGCTCCGCCTCCTCCATCGCCGAACGCACCAGGGCACGGGCGACCGGCACGGCCGCGACGGTGTGCGGCAGCGCGATGCGCCAGGAGGCGGCGGAGGGGGAAGGCGGTTCGTACACGGCTGGTCCGTTCATGGCGCAGGCGATCACTGCTTGTCCTGCTTTCAACTGTAGGAATGGTACGGGTCCCGTCCCGGAGACCGTCGGTGCCCCCCGTACGGGACCTTCGTCCCGGTAACAGGGGGCTTACCCCGGCCGGGCGCCCCTCTCGCACGTCCCCCTGCTCTGTTACCGCGTTATTGACGTGCCGTGACCTTGTGACGCGCGCGGGTGCGAAAACGAAGGTGCCCCCGGCGATCGCCGGGGGCACCTCACACGCGGGAAGGTCAGCCGAGATCGACCATCCCCGCCGTCAGCGTCGCGCCGTCCGCCGGGTCGATCAGGATGAACGCGCCGGTGCGGCGGGAGACCGCGTAGGCGTCCAGCGGCAGCGGCTCCGCGCTGCGCAGGGTGATCCGCCCCAGGTCGTTCGCGGTCAGCTCACCGGCGCCCGCCAGGTCCCGGACGATCGCCTTGACGGTCCGGGTGGCGTGCTTGAGCAGCACCCGGTCACCGACCCGCAGCGGCCGGTCGGCCAGATGGCACACGGCCGCCGTGACGTCCTGGGTGAGCACGGGCCCCCGTGCCCCCGCGGTGATCATGTCGCCGCGTGAGACGTCCCGCTGGTCGGCCAGGCGCACCCCGATGGACTGCGGGGCGTGGGCCGCCTCGACCGCGGTGCCGAGCACGTCGATCGCCGTGATCTCGGAGGTCTCCCCGGACGGGTGCACGGTGACCCGGTCGCCGACCCGGAGCGCACCGGAGACCAGCTGGCCCGCGTAGTGCCGGACGTCACCGTGCCGGATGACGTACTGGACCGGGAAACGGGCCGGGGCGTCGGCCGCGTCCGCCGCGACCGGGACGTTCTCCAGGAGCTCCAGCAGGGCCGGGCCGCCGTACCAGTCCATGTGCGCGGAACGGTCGACCACGTTGTCGCCGGCCAGCGCGGAGACCGGGATCGCGGTGACCTCCGGGAGCCCCAGCTCGGCGGTCCGCGCGGTGAAGTCGGCGACGATCCGCTCGAACCCGGACCGCTCGTAGCCGACCAGGTCCATCTTGTTGACGGCG
>NZ_LBMU02000164.1 GCF_001005085.2 Streptomyces humi | reverse complement strand
CCGGGCCGGTCAGAAGGTGTCGGGCTCCGGGATCACGTGCATCGCGGCCTCCTCCGCGGAGGCGCCGGCGCCGTCCAGACCACGGTCGGAGGCGAACAGGTCGGAGTCGACGACCTCGTGCGTGCCCTCGTCGGGGGCGAGGAGCCGGCCGGCGCGGTCGTCGCCGACCTCGTCGTCGAGGAGTTCGCCGTCCGTGTCCCAGACGTCGCCGAGGCCGTCGCCCTCCAGGACCGCCAGGTCCGGCACCTCCTCGGCGAGGCGCTCGTCCAGGGTCTCGCCCCGGTGCCCCTCCGCCGCCGTCACCCCCGTGTGCTCGACGCCCCAGGGCCGCTCCGGCGGCGAGTAGCCCTCGTCCAGCGCCTCCTCGCCGGCCCGGTAGTCCAGGGTGTCGGCGGCGTCCAGCAGCCCCGCGTCGTCCTGCACCTCCGAACCGTCCGGCTGGTAGACGTCGTCACCCATCGCCTCGTCGGTCATGTCCGCTCCATCGTTCCGAGGGGGCAGCCCCACCCCACTGGCCCCAAGTATCGGCACGACCGGCACCGTCCCGCCCGCCGATCGCGAATCTGTGCGCTCCCGGAACACAACCGGGCACGGAGGTCCGCGTTCACTCCCCGTCGGCCGCCGCCCGCCGCCACTCGGCGGGGGACGTGCCGTAGGTCTCGCGGAAGGCCCGGCTGAAGTGCGAGGCGCTGCCGAAACCCCAGCGGGCGGCCACCGCGCCGATCGGCCGGCGGGCGGCGCCGGGCCCGGCGAGTTCCGCGCGGGCCGCGGCCAGCCGGCGGGCGCGCACCCAGGCGCCCATGGTGGTGCCGTGCCGCTGGAACAGCCGGTGCAGGTAGCGCAGCGAGATGGCGTGCTGGTCGGCGATGTCCCGCGGGGCGAGGCCGGGTTCGCCGAGCCGGGCCTCCACCGACGCGGTGATCCGCTCCCACAGGGCCGACTCGGGCCGGCCGCCGATCCGTTCCAGGGCGAGGGTGGCCAGGATCTCCGGGACGGTACGGGCGAGCTGCTCGCGCCGGGACGCGCCGGCCCGGGCCACCTCGTCGACGAGGCCGTCCAGCAGCGGCAGCAGCAGCGCCGCCGCTCCCCCGTCGGCGCCGTCCACCACGGTGGCCGTCAGGGCGCGCAGTTGCCGTTCCTCCAGGCGCAGCAGGGCACGCGGCACCATGAGCACACGGGCCCGCTGCCGGGTGGGCAGCACGATGCGGAACGGACGCCGGGCGTCGTGGAACGCCAGCCGGCCGGGGGTGAGTTCGGCGGTGCGGCCGTCCTGGAGCAGCAGCGCGGTGCCGTCCAGCTGCCGGCGGACCAGGATGTGGGTGCGCGGGTCGGCGGCGACGGTGCGGGCGCTGCGCAGGAACGCGCCGGGGCCGAACTCCTCGGTGGCGATCTGGAAGCCGCTCAGCCGTTCGGCGGTGAGGGTGCCGGTCCACGGCCGGTCGTGGTCCACGGCGACCTCGACGTCCACGAAGGTCCGCGAGACGGCGCGCTGCCAGGCGGCGAGACGGTCGCCGGGTGCCAGGTCCCGGGTGGCGCAGGTGACGGCGGTCAGCATGGCGCCTCGCCCGCGCGCACCCGGTCCAGCCAGTCGGTCGGGGACAGCCCGTAGACGGTGCGGAAGGCCTTGCCGAGGCCGGCCGGGCCGCTGAAGCCCCAGCGCCGGGCGACCGGGCCCAGGCTGACGGAACCGGGCGGCTGGGCGGCGAGTTCCCGGCGGCACTCCCGCAGCCGCAGTTCGCGGATCCACCGGCACACGGTGGTCTGCTCGTCCTGGAACAGCCGGTGCAGGTAGCGGACCGAGATGCCGTGCACCCGGGCGATGACGGCCGGGGTCAGCGCGGGGTCGGACAGCTGCCAGCGGATGTACGTCTTGACGCGCAGCAGCAGCGCCCCGTCGGCGCCCGGCAGTTCGGCGGGGTCCCGCGCCAGCTGCTCCGCCGCGGTGGCCGCCACCAGGTCGACCACGTGAGCCGCCAGCCGCTCGGCCGTCGGTGCCGCGTACGACTCGGAGGTGTCCGCCAGTCGTTCCAGGAACGGCGCGAGCAGGGCGGCCACCCCGCCGCTGGGGTGTATCGCACGTCCGGTGAGCCGCCCCAGGTCGGTCTCCGGGAGGTCGAGGAGCCGGCGCGGTACCGCGAAGATCTTCATCCGGAAGCGTTCCGGGAAGGCGGTGCGGTAGGGCCGTACGGTCTCGAAGAACCCGATGTCGCCGGTGCGCAGCTCGGTGCGGCGGCCGTCCTGTTCGACCCGGGCCCGGCCGGTGCTCTGGAGGGCGACGAAGACCTGCCGTCCGTCGCCGCGGGCGATGAAGCGGGGCGCCCGGTGGACCGTGCCGGGGTCGGCCTCCACGGTGGTGATCTGGAGGTCGCCGAGGCGGTCGGTGCGCAGGGTGGCGTCGTAGGTGCGGCCCTCGGTGGCGATGTCCATCCCCACCAGGGTGTCGAGCACAGCGTCGTGCCAGTAGTCCAGGCTCTCGCGCGGCGGTACCGAGCGCGTGGTCAGCACCCGGGCCCGGGCTCTCTCGTCGTGGGAGTCGATGACGGTTGGCATGCTGCCAGCTTCGCCCGGCGACCGGCGCCGGCGCATCAGTCGCCCGACTGGTCCTCGGCAGTCACGTGGTCAGCCGGCACGGGGTCAGCCGGCGCGGGGTGCGTCGGCGCGGCATCAGCCGACGCGGGGTGCGTCGGCGCGGGGTCAGCCGGCGCGGGGTCGGCCGACGCGGGGTCAGCCGGCGCGGAGGCAGCCGGCGCGGGGTGCGTCGGCGCGGGGTCAGTCGGCGCGGGTGGGTGGGTGCGGTCCAGGCGGGTGCGCAGGAAGGCGCTGCCGGTGCGGATCGCCGCCCTGGTGGGGTCGCTGTCGGCCAGGGCGTGCAGCGCCACGAAGTCGTGGACGGTGCCGAGGAACCGTACGGACAGCGCCTCGACGCCCGCCTCGGTCAGCAGCCGCGCGTACTGCTCGCCCTCGTCCCGGGCCACGTCCGCCTCGGCGGTGATGACCAGGGCGGGCGGCAGCCCGGCCAGTTCCTGCGGACGCGCCCGCAGCGGTGCCGCGGTGGGCTCGGTCCGGCGCGCCGGGTCGCCGACGTACCGTGCCCAGTAGGCGCGCAGCGCCCGGCGGGTGAGCAGGTAGCCGGTGGCGAACTGCTGTTGCGAGGGGCTGTCGCAGCGGGCGTCGGTGAGCGGGTAGTAGAGGAGCTGCGCGGCGATCGGCGGGCCCTCGCGAAACTTGGCCAGCATGGTGACGGCGGTGGCGAGGGTGGCTCCGGCGCAGTCCCCGGCCACCGCCAGCCGGCCGGGGTCCAGGTCGAGTTCGCCGGCCTGGGAAACCGCCCAGGTCAGCAGGGCGTAGCACTCCTCGACGGCCACCGGGTAACGGGCCTCGGGGGTGCGGCTGTACTCGGGTACGACCGCGCACACGCCCGCGCCGGTGACGAGTTCGCTGATGAGACGGGCGTGGGTCTGGGCGTCGCCGAGTGTCCACCGGCCGCCGTGCAGGTACAGCAGGACCGGGAGCGGTCCTGACACCCCCGCCGGGCGGACCGTCCAGAAGCCGAGCAGCCGGGACGGGCCGACGGGAGCCGTACGGAAGACCGCGTCCACGGCGAAGTCCTCGAACCGGTCCGCCTGGCTCTCCCGCAGCGCCTGCCGGGCCGTGTCCGGGCCGAGGTCGTCGAGGACGGGCGGCACGGTGGCGGCGCTGACCAGACGCTGCACGGCCGGGTCGAGAACGACGGCCGTGCCGGACTGTCCGGCTGTCATGGGCGCTCCAGCGGTCGGTGTGCGCACGTCATGAGTTCTCCTGCGACCGGTGCGCCGGTGTCACGGGCTGTCCTCCGGTCGCGGTCCGTCGGCCCGCTCACCGGTCCTGCACCAGGTCGCGGAGCTGGTGGCGGCTGCTGATGCCGAGTTTGGGATACACCTTGTACAGGTGCGAGCCCACGGTACGCGGTGAGAGGAAGAGCCGCTCACCGATCTCCCGGTTCGACAGGCCGTCCGCGACGAGCTGGACGATCTGCCGCTGCTGTGCCGTGAGCTGCTCCAGCGGGCCGGTACCCGCGGGCGCGGGCGCGGCGCCGCTGGCGCGGAGTTCGCGGTGGGCGGCGGCCGCGAGGGTGCCCGCGCCGAGGTGTTCGGCGGTCTCCAGGACCGTGGTCAGCTGCCGGCGTGCCTCCCGGGTGCGGCGGCAGCGGCGCAGCCAGATCGCGTAGTTGAGGCGGACGTGCGCGCACTCCCAGGGCCAGCGGGCGGCGCCGTGGTTGACGAGCGCCAGCTGGTAGTGCTGCTCGGCCTCGTGCTCCGGCCCGACGAGGGCGCCGGCGTGGTGCAACAGCAGGGTCATCCTGGTGCTCGGGCGGTCCCCCTGGTCCGCCGCGACCCGCTCCAGGATCGGCAGGGCCTCGGCGGGGCGGCCGGTGCGCTGGGCGGTGACGGCGAGTTCGGCGACGGCGCGCGCGGACAGGTGGGGGTGCAGGGGCGGGCCGTCGGCGGCGAACAGGCCGCGCAGCTGCCGCCAGCCGTCCTCCATGTCCCCGCGCAGGAGCGCGACGAGTCCGCGGGCGCGCAGCAGCCGGGCGTGGGTGGCCCGGTTCTCCGCCAGGCAGACCTCACGCCAGACCGACGGGGTGAGCCGGGGCTGCGGCAGCGGGGTGCCACGCAGCGCCCACAGGGTCAGGGCCTGGGCCTCCAGGTCGGCCGTCAGGCCCGGCAGCCGCAGGACGGCGGCCTCGGCGAGGGCGTCCGCGACGACGGCCCCGGCCTCGGTGAACCGGCCGACGGCGAGCAGGGTGTCCACGTGCGGTACGACCGACCAGCCGCGCAGACCGAAGGCACGGGCGGCCCGTAGCCGGTCGTCGGCCGTGCGCGATCGCCCCAGCTCCGCGTCCGCCTCGTCGGCGTGGTGCGCCACGGCGGCGAGCACCGTCCGGACGACCGGCGCGTCCGGCCCCCCGAGCGGACCACGCGACAGCCGGCCCAGCCCGCCCTGCACACCGGCGGCACCCCCCGTCCGCGCCACCACCCCGACCAACGCTTCCATGGCACACCGAGCATCCAAACCCCCCACCCCGGCC
>NZ_LBMU02000163.1 GCF_001005085.2 Streptomyces humi | reverse complement strand
CCACCTCGGCGACGCACGCGTCCCGCCGCCGTCGGATGGCGTCGTCGGCGAGCATGCGGGCCAGGTCGACCGGCCAGCTGCGGTTGACGGCGACCACGTTCTCGACGTAGCGGTGCAACGCGACGGCCACCGGTGCCTCCCGCAGCCGCGCGTCCGCGATGGCCCGCTCGACGGCCGTGACCCGGGACTCGTAGATGGCCGCGAGAAGGTCCTCACGGGAGGCGAAGCGCCGGTACACGGTGCGCCGGTCCACACCGGCCTCGGCGGCGATGCTCGCGACGCTCGCGCCCGGATCCGCGGCGAGCATGCGCGCGCCGGTCGTCAGGACGGTTGCCAGGTTGCGTGCCGCGTCGACTCTCATGCCCAAAGGGTAGCTCCACTGAGGTCGATGCTCGCTGTACCGCGACGCTTATGTGCATCTAACTTCTGGAAGTGCTACATTGAAGTGTCACTTGAACTCCGTTGGACGGAAAGAAGAACGCAGATGATCACCTACGACCGGCTTTTCATCGGAGGTTCCTGGGTCGAGCCGAGCGCCCCGGAGCTGCTCGACATCGACTCGCCGCACGACAGGTCGGTGATCGGCCGCGTCGCCCAGGCCCGGCCCGCGGACATCGACCGCGCGGTGGCCGCGGCACGGGCCTCGTTCGACAGGGGTGAGTGGCGTCTCACCCCGCCCGCGCAGCGGATCGCGGCCCTGCGGAGGTTCAACGCGCTCCGTGAGGAGAACGCCGAGAAGATCGCCCACCTGATCTCCCTGGAGAACGGCTCGGCCGGCTGGTTCACCCGCGCCGGACAGCCCGGCCTGACCCGGCAGGCCAACGCCTACCTGAAGGCGGCGGAGGAGTTCGGCTGGGAGGAGACCCTGGTCCCCTCCGACCCGGCGTCCCCGCTGCGCAGCGTGGTGCGCCGGGAGGCGGTCGGCGTCGTGGCCGCGGTGATCCCGTGGAACTCGCCGTTCTCCTCGGCCACCTCGAAGATCATCCCCGCCCTGGTCGCGGGCAACTCCGTGGTCCTCAAGGTGTCCCCGGAGAACTCGCTGAGCATGGGCTTCCTGGCCGAACTGCTGGAGCGGGTCGGCCTGCCCGAGGGAGTGATCAGCGTGCTGCCCGCCGACCGGGAGACCAGTGAACACCTGATCTCGCACCCGGACGTCGACAAGATCGCCTTCACCGGGTCGACGCGGGCCGGCCGCCGGATCGCCGCCATCGCGGGCGAGCAGCTGAAGCGGGTCAGTCTGGAACTGGGCGGCAAGTCCGCCGCGGTCATCCTGCCGGACGCCGACATCGAGAAGGCGGTCGCGGGCCTGAAGTTCGGCTCCCTGCTCAACAACGGCGAGTCGTGCATCGCGCAGACCCGCATCCTGGCTCCGCGCGAGCGGTACGAGGAGGTCGTGGCGGCACTGAAGGAACTGGTCGAGTCGCTGAAGGTGGGCGACCCGAACGACCCCGACACCTTCATCGGCCCGATGATCCGCCCCGACCAGCAGCAGCGCGTGCGCGACTACGTCCAGCTCGGCATCGACGAGGGCGCCCGCCTGGTCACCGGCGGGCCGCAGATCCCCGAGGGACTGGAGAAGGGCAACTACGTCACGCCCACCGTCTTCGCCGACGTCGACAACTCCATGCGGATCGCCCAGGAGGAGATCTTCGGCCCGGTCCTGGTCGTCATCGCGTACGACGACGAGGACGACGCCGTACGCATCGCCAACGACTCCGAGTACGGCCTCTCGGGCGGCGTCTGGTCCGCCGACGAGGAACACGCCCTGGCCGTCGCCCGCCGCATCCGCACCGGCACCATCACGGTCAACGGCGCCTCCGTCGCCTTCGACGGTCCCTTCGGCGGCTTCAAGGCCAGCGGCGTCGGCCGCGAGTACGGAGCGG
>NZ_LBMU02000162.1 GCF_001005085.2 Streptomyces humi | reverse complement strand
GGGTGGGGGTGCGGGTGGGGATGCGGGTTCAGGTACGGGTGCCGGTGCCGGTGGGGGTGGGGGTGGGGGTGCCGGTGGTGGTGTGGGTGCGGGGCCCGGTTCGGGTGTGGGCCGGGACGCGGGTGGGGGGCGGGGTCCGGGGCGGGTGGCCGTGGCCGGTGATCTCAACGACCTCGGCGCCACCGTCGTCGCCCGCTGCACCCCCGAGGACAAGGCCCGGATCGTCGCCGGGCTGCGGGCCGCCGGGCACACCGTCGGGTTCCTCGGCGACGGCATCAACGACATCCCCGCCCTGCGCGCCGCCGACGTCGGCATCGCCCCCCGTACCGCCGTGGACCTCGCCCGCGAGACCGCCGACGTCGTGCTCGCCGAGAAGGACCTCGGCGCGATCGGACACGCCGTCACGGCGGGGCGGCACAGCAGCGCCAACATCGCCACCTATCTCCGGGTCACCCTCTCCTCCAACCTCGGCAACGTCATCGCGATGCTCTCCGCCGGCCTGCTGCTGCCCTTCCTGCCGATGCTCCCGGCCCAGGTGCTCGCCCAGAACCTGTGCTTCGACGCCGCCCAGCTCGCCTTCGCCCACGACCGCCCGGGGGCCACCGCACTGCGCCGCCCGACCGTGCTGCGGCCCCGTGCCTTCCTGCGGTTCATCACCGGCTTCGGGGTGCTGAACGCGATCGCCGACCTCGCCACCTTCGGCGTCCTCGCGATCGCCCTGCGCGGTCCCGACGCCCTCGACGACGAGGCCGTCTTCCACTCGGCCTGGTTCACGGAGAACCTGCTCACCCAGGCGCTGGTGATGTTCCTGCTGCGCGGCGGCGGCCGCCGCCGCGGGCCCATCGGCAGGGCAGCCGCCGCCCTCGCCGCCGTCGGTGTGCTGCTCCCGCCCAGCCCGCTGGGCGCGGTCCTGGGCATGACCGGGCTGCCGCCCGCCTGCCTCCTGTTGCTGGCCGTCGTCCTCGGCCTGTACGCCCTGGCGCTGCGGGCGGTGCGAGCCCGCCACGACCGACGTCGGCCCTGACAGGCGTCGGCCCTGACCGACGTCGGTTCTGACACTCATGGGGCCGGCTTGGGGGTCCGTTTCCCACTCGGGTTGTACAGTTGCGCAATGTAGCAACCATCGATGCCCGGCCGGGGCGCAGAAGGCACCCTCCGTCGGCACGGACCAATGTGAGAATGGGAGGGGGCGGTCATGCTCCGCAACGGCCTGGAACCCTGGCACCTGCTGATCGTCGCGATCGTCTTCATCGTGCTCTTCGGTTCCCGGAAGCTGCCCGACACCGCCCGGGCCCTGGGCAAGTCGATGCGCATCCTCAAGAGCGAGGCGAAGGCGATGAAGTCGGACGAGGCGTCGGCCCCGGTGGAGCCGGCGTCGGTGCGGATGGCGGCGGAGCCGGTCAAGGCGCCCGCTCAGCCGGAGCCCGAGCCGGCCGGCGGGCCCACCGTCACCACGGGCTGACCCGCTAGTCCTCGTCCCCTTCGAAGAAGTCGCCGATCTCGTCGACCACCTCGGCCGCCACCATTCCGCCGACCACGCCCAGCGCGAGGCCCGCCGCACCCGCGGCGACCGCCGTGCCCAGGCCGGGTCCGGAACGGTGGTGGCCGTCTTCGTGTGCGTCGTACCCGCCGTGGCCGTCGTACCCGCCGTGGCCGTACGCCGCATGGGCGCCGTAGGCCTCGCGGTGGGCGATCAGCCGGCTGATCCACCCGTCGACCTCGCTGTTCCAGTCCAGGGTGTGGGCGTCCTCGTGGCGCACCGTGAACCGGGTCAGCGTGTCGTGCCCGCCGGAGAACGCGCCACCGCGTCTGTCCGCCTCCAGTACCACCTCCAGGCCCGCGGGGGAGGCGAGGAAGGTCAGCTCGATCTCGTTCACCGCGTGCGCGTACCGCGGCGCCGGGGTCAGCTCGATCTCCTGGTAGAACGGCAGCCGCTGGCCGGTGCCGCCGATCCGGCCGTACTCCAGATCCGCCGAGCGGAAGCCGAAGCCGAGCTGCCCGAGGGCCTCCAGGACCGCCTCCTGGACGGCCTGCGGCCGCACGGCGAGCGGGTCCAGGTCGCCCTTGTCCCGGGCGCCGGCCAGACCGATCTCCGTGCGCACCCCGAGCACGATGCCCAGGGGCTGGCCGTACAGCTCGGTGACCGGTGTCTCCCACGGCAGCGGTACGGCGAACGGCACCTCCCGCTCCTCCTCGGGTCCGAGCCGGAAGCCGCCGCCCACGGTGAACCGCTCGAAGACGACCTCGCCCTCGCTCTCCCCCTCCTCGTGCTCCGCCTCCACGCGGGCGAGCAGCTCCAGCCCGATGTGCTCGACCTCCGCCGCCGCCGAACCGCCCTTCAGCCACACCCGCCCCGTCAACATCCCGCCGGGCAGCACCGCGCCGCCGTCCAGCACCGTGTCCACCGAGGGCCCGCCGGCACCGATCGCCCCCAGCAGCCGTTTGAACACCATGAAGCCGCCGCTCCTTCGCCGCACTCGTCACTCACACCCGGACCGGCCACACGCGGCCCGGCTGCCAGATGAACTGGCGGGAAGGGCAAAGAAGTTCCCAAGTCACCTGTTCGGAGGAACGAACCCGCCCCCGTACATGGAGAAGAGGCGGACCGGGAACACCGGTCCGCCTCTTCTCGTGGGTTCAGGCCGGCTCTCCCGCACCGTCTCCGAACCCCTGCGTGGTCGCCCGCGCGGCCTTGCGTCGCTTGCGGCGGCTCACGCGCGGCTCCTGGTCCGGCAGCCAGCCGAACGCCAGGCAGCTGCCGACCACTCCGAGGAGCAGGCCGACCATGAAGCCGCCCAGGTTGGAGGTGACCCAGCTGCCCAGGGAGCACAGCACGCCGAGGATGGAGTAGAAGAGGCGCTGCGAAGGGCTGAAGAGAGTCAGCAGGCCGCACAGCACCATGACCACCGGCAGCAGATAGCCCACCAGACCCTGCATACCGATATGGATGACGACCTTCAGCGAGGCCTTCTCCGTGAGCAGGATCCACATGCCGCCCAGGGTCAGCAGGAGCCCGCCCACGAACGGCCGACGGGCCCGCCAACCGCGGAAGGCGGGCCGCCACCCCTCACGGGGGGTATCTGTGCCGGACATCAGCAACCCGAGCTGCTGAAGCTGAGTTTCAGGCCGGGAAGCTTGAAGACCCCGGCGGTGGTCGCGTAGTTGGTCTGCCGCAGGTTGTCGATGTGCACGGTGTCGGCCTGCTGGCTGAAGACGCCCAGGGGTCCCTTGACCCCGGCCTTGGTGAGGGTGCTCGCGTCGTTGCCGATCTCGATGTTGTTGAAGGACGCGTCGCCCGACAGGTCGGTCGAGTCGGTGGTCAGGTCGGTCGCCTGCACCTTCGTCGCGCCGCTGCCCGCCTTGATCAGCAGGTTGGTGCCGCCGAGGTCGACGCTCTGGCACAGGCTGTCCAGGGTCGCGTTCTTGATCGCGGAGGTGACGACCAGCACCTGACCGCCGGTGTCACCGGCGTTCGGGCTGTTGTCGGCCATGGAGTCGAGCGCGCCGAACTGCTCGAAGCCGGTGCCGTCCAGCGACTTGGCGGTGACCGTGAAGGGCATGCCGGAGATGGAGAACGACACCCCCAGCGCTCCCTGGGCGGTCAGGATCGCGAGGCCGGCCAGGCCCAGCGTGGCCGGTACGGCCATGACGGCGGCCCGGCGTGCCCGGACGCGTCCCCGTCTCTGCTGCCCCCCGGTGGTCCCGGTGGTCTCTGATGTCTCGGAAAGAGAACCGCTTCCCGGGTTCTCCGGCGTGTTGTCGGCGGACGGGATGTCCGGGGACGAGGCCATGTCTGCTCCCATGCATTAGTCACGCGGGTTGGGCTTCAGTGGCACGTTGTCCTGGCGCGGACAGCGGCTGCCGCGCACGCCTCCTCGCAACTCCCGGCGGGCGCAAGGGCTTTCTCGTTACGCAGCAGTAGCCATGCCGCAAGTTACCGGCGGTTACTTTTCAGGGTCAAGGTAGTTGTGAAAAAAGGGTGTTGAATATGCGTCAGTTGTGTTCCGACCTTGGAATCCCTTGATCGGTTTCTCAACTCCCTTGATCGGCCTTGACGTTGACGGCTGATCAGGTCTACAACTCTCCCTGGTTTCCTTCGGATCCGTGGCGCCGGATCCGCCGAGCGGCATCGACCGCTTCCCGGCCTCCTCGATCTCCGCTCCGCTCAGCGGCGTCGGCACGGTCGCTTCCCCCCAGGGGCCGTGCCCGAACGCCCTCCACCGGCCCGGCCGGAGGCCTAACCCCCCCAGGCTTTCGGCCGGTCCGGCTCTGCTGCCGTTGTCGGTCCGTCACGTACGGAGAAGGCGTCACGGGCCGGCAACGGCTGGCGCACTCAGGCGCCCCCGAACCCCCCACCCTCACGCAAGTCCCCCCTAAGAAAGAGGCAAACCCGCATGCGTACGCGATCCCTCCTGGCCCTCGCCGGTACCGTCGTCGCCCTCTCCGTCGCCGCCACCGTCCCGGCCTCCGCCGACGGCGCGGTGCTCACCACGGGCAGCGCCGGCGGCACCGCCGTCGCCGTCGGCGACACCCTCAGCGCGTCGCTGGCCAGCGGCACCACCGCCACCCTCTACTCCAGCGCCACCAGCACGAGCGGCATCACCTGCTCGGCCTCCACCTTCACCGCGACGGTCTCGGACAACCCGGCCGCCTCCGGTACCGCCACCGAGTCGGTGACCGGACAGACCTTCAGCAGCTGCACCAGCAACGTGACCGGCGTGACCGGCGTCTCCAGCATCACGGTCGACAACCTGCCGTACGCCAACGCGGTGGCCTCGGGCGGTGCGCTCTCGGTCACCCCGGCGAGCGGCTCGACCATCCAGACCACGGTCAAGCTCACCACCCTGCTGGGCAGCATCACCTGTGTCTACCAGGCCGCCAGCCTGACCGGCACGACCGACAACAGCGACAACAGCGTGAACTTCAGCAACCAGGCGTTCACGAAGAGCTCCGGCTCGATCCTCTGCCCCTCCGCCGGCTACTTCACCGCGAAGTACGCCCCGGTCACCGACAACGGCGCCGCCGTCTTCGTCAACTGACCCGCTCCTGAGAGGCGTCAGCGTCGACGCAGACGCAACGCCAGGGCGGCGCCCCCGGTGAGCACCAGCACCGCGGCGGCGCCGCCCGCCACCAGTGGCGCCGACGGGCCCGAACCGGGGTCGGTGTCGGAGGCCACCGGAGTGCTGTCGGCGGCGGTGGTGTCTCCGGTCGTTGGGGCGACCGGGGTCGCCGTCGCCGTCCGCGCCGCGGAGGGCTCGGCACTCTTCGAGGGGCGCGCCGTCGCGCCCGCTCTCGACGGCGCCTCGGTGTCCGCGGCCGCCGTTGCGCCCGCTGCCGCGGTGCCGGATGCCGGACCCGAGGCCTTCTTCGCCGTGAACACCACGTCGGAACACGAGTAGTAGGTGTCCGGCGTGCTGCTGTTCTGCCAGACCGTGTACAGCAACTGACGCCCCGTCCGGTCGGCCGGGAGCTTCGCGCTGAAGTGGTAGGCCCCGTTCGTCAGCGGCGGGTCCTTGAACTCGGCGAAGGGCTGCGCGGGCAGATCGGACCACTTCAGCGGCTTCGCCGGGTCGTAGCCCGGCTCCGTCAGATACAGCTTGAACGTGCCGGCGTGCGCGATCGTCGAGGCGTACGTCATCGTCATCCGGGCGCCCGGGGTCAGCCGGGTCGCGGGCCAGTCCGCGCGCGCCAGGTCGAGCCCCCGGTACGCCGGCAGGTTGCCGCTGCACAGCTTCCCGTCCGGAATCACCTGCCGGTCCCGGCCGTTCACGCCCGCCACCCGCAGGTCGTCCCAGGTGACGAAGTTCTGCCCACTCGCCGCGATCGCCGCCTTGCAGGCGGCCGTCGTGGCGCTGCCGCCGCTCGGCGAGCAGGCGTAGACGCGACTGACGGGATCGGTGGGCGCGCCGTGCGCGCGGGCGGACCCGGCCGCCCACGACAGGAGCAGCAGCGGAGCCGCGACGGCGGCTCCCACGACTCTCAACTGGGTGGTCGTCCGAGTCATCGGGAACGTCTCCTCGGCGGGGCGCGGGTACGAGGTGTGCCGAGTGAGTACGGGAATCGGCGGCGCGCCGTTCAGTGCGGCTGGTCACAGGTGCGGGTGATGTGGTGGCCGCCGACCGGCTCATCCCTTTTTGTGGGCCTCCCCGTGCTCCCGGGCGCCATTGAGAACCAACCGTCCGGCTCGTATCGTGGCGATCACCACTGTGTGCCGAGCCGTCCGCACCACCGAGGGAGACCGGCGCGAACGCGAGGGAGGGGCGTGTTCTGAACTCGTCCGTTCGTGCAGTGTGGACGCCGGTCGGACGGCCGGGTGCGGCGACGTGCACGTGTCCGTCACCGGGTCCGCGCAGTTGCCTCCCGCTGCCGCACGGTGAGCTATCGTGTGCACGGGGTGAAAACAAACCGCATGCCCCGTCGGTTTGGAAGCCGCAGAGTCACAAGCCGCAAGCCGTGAAGGAGCGTTGAGTCGATGGCGAGGCAGTTACGCGCGGAGCAGACCCGCGCCACGATCATCACGGCCGCCGCCGACCTGTTCGACCGGCACGGCTATGAATCCACCAGTCTCAGCGAGATCGTCGAGCACGCGCGGGTCACCAAGGGCGCCCTCTACTTCCACTTCGCCGCCAAGGAGGACCTGGCGCACGCCATCATGGAGCTCCAGTCCCGTACCTCCAGCCAGTTGGTGCGGGAGATGGACAGCCGCGGCTACTCCTCGCTGGAAGCCCTGATGCGCACCACGTTCGCGATCGCCAGGCTCTCCGTGGACGGTCCGATCCCGCGCGCCGGACTGCGGCTCGCCACCGCGGACGTCACGGTGAAGCCACCGCTCAGACACCCCTTCACGGAGTGGCTGGAGTTCGCGACGCGCAAACTCATGGGCGCCGTCAAGGAGTCCGACGTGCACCCGGACATAGACGTGGGCGCGGTCGCGCACTCGCTGGTCTGCTTCTTCGTCGGCACCCGGGTGGCCGGCCGCAACCTGGAACCGGTGGCCCGGCTGCCGCGCCGGGTCGCGGAGATGTGGTACCTGATGATCCGCGGTCTGGTCCCGGTGCACCGGCGGGCCCGCTACATGACCCTCGTCACCCACTTGGAGCGCGAGATCAGAACGGCGTGACAGGCACCTCCGGTTCGGCGGAGCCGGGCAGACCGCGCGATAGCGTGGCGCACATGCCCGACTCCGCCGCCGCACCCGTGATCCTCGGCACCACCGGCCCGTTCCCGCACAGCGTGCTGGCCGAACGGCACCCCGCGATCATCCGCCAGGTGCGGGACGCCTTCCCGTACGGCCCCGAACAGACCCGCGCTCTCGACGAACTGCTGCACAACTGCACCGAGGGCGCCATCGAACCGCCGCCGGGCGGCCCGGACGGATGGCGTGCGTGGGGACTGGACACCTACGCCGGACAGTCCTGGTTCGACGTGCCCTGGCTGTGGTCCGAGAGCTGGTTCTACCGCCGGCTCCTCGACGCCGTCGGCTACTTCGGCCCCGGGCCCTGGCAGGGCATCGACCCGTTCCGCCCGTTCAAGCTCGCCGAACTCGACGCCAAGGAGACCGACGAGGAACTGGCCGCCCTCGACGACCTCGGCGACGACCCCGGCCTCGCCCTGCTGCACGGCTCGCTCTGGGGCAACCGCGCGGACCTCGGCTTCCGGCTTTCCGCCGAGTCGGCAGAGGCCGTCTCCGCCCTGGTCGCCGACGACAGCGCCGCCCTCCGGCCGTTGCTGAGCGGCGGCACCCTGTGCCTGGTCGCCGACAACGCGGGCCGCGAGCTCGTCCCCGACCTGCTGCTGATCGCCCACCTCCTGGACACCGGAGCCGTCGGCCACGCGGTCCTGCACGTCAAGCCGTACCCCTACTACGTCTCCGACGCCACCACCGCCGATGTGCTCGACGCCCTGCGCAGGCTCACCGGGGCACCGGGCGCCGCCGCCGGATACGGCCGTACCCTCTGGTCCGCGATGGCCGACGGCCGCCTCACCGTGCGCGCCCACCCCTTCTCCTGCGCCCCGCTGCCGTACGCCGAGATGCCCGGCGACCTGCGTGCCGAGTTCGCCTCCGCGACGCTGACCGTCTTCAAGGGCGACCTCAACTACCGTCGCCTGGTGGGTGATCGGCTGTGGTCGCCGACCACACCCTTCGCCGACGTGACCGACTGGTTTCCCGGACCGGTGGCCGCGTTGCGCACCCTGAAGTCCGATGTGATCACCGGCCTGGCCGCGGACACCGTGGCGGCCCTGGACGCGGCCGAGGGGCAGCGCTGGCGCACGGCCGGCACCCACGCCCTGATCCAGGTCAACGCACGGACACCGGAAGTGACTTGAGGCCGTTGATGAAGTTCGAGACGAGCCGCACGGCGGGCCCGGCGGGCTCGAGGGCGGGCGCCTGCGTGTAGAGCGCGCGCAACTGGAGCCGTGCGAAGTGGGCGCCGAGGCAGATGTGCGGGCCGTCCCCGAAGGACATGTGCGGGTTCGGGGTGCGGCCGAGGTCCAGCCGGCCGGGCTCGGTGAAGGCCCGCTCGTCGCGGTTGGCCGAGGCGTGCAGGACGACCACCTTGTCCCCCTTCCCGATGCGCCGGCCGCCCAGCTCGGTGTCCCGCGCGGCCGTCCGGCGGAAGGTCAGCACCGGCGGATGCCAGCGCAGCAGCTCGTCCACAGCGGTGTCGGTCCGCACCTGTCCGTCCCGCAACAGAGCGTGTGCGTCCGGATGTTCGGCCAGCGCCAGCAGTCCGCCCGGGGCGGCCGAGCGCACCGTGTCGTTGCCGGCGACGGTGAGCAGGAAGAAGAACATCTCCAACTCGCCTTCACCCAGACCGGGGTCGACGGCGAGTGCCGTCATGACGTCGTCGGCCGGGTGCCGGCGTTTGTACGCGGCGAGCCCGTGGGCGTACTCGAACATGTCCCGCAGCATCGCGGGCGACCGCGGATCGACCGGCCGGCCCTGTGCGTCGCGGGTCTGCGGGCCGGACTCGTCAGGGTCCTGGTAGCCGATCACGCGCCGGGTCCAGTGCAGCAGCAGTCCGCGGTCGCTGTCCGGGACGCCCAGCAGGTCGGCCAGGTTCAGCAACGCGTACTCGTCGGTGACGGCCGTGACGAGGTCCACCGTGCCGTCCCCGTCCCGGGCCGTCTCCAGCGCCCCGGCGAACAGCGCCCGCGCCCGCCCTCGTACCACCGCCTCGAACCGCTCGACGCGGCCCGGAGTGAAGGCCCGGCTCACCGTCCGCCGAAGCCGACGGTGGTCCGGCGGATCCTGGTTGAGCATCATGCCCCGGATGAAGGGCAGGTCCCGCGGGTCAGGGTCCCGGATCTGGGTGGCGCCGAGCCACGACGAGTACGTCCCCGGCTCCCTGAGCACCCGCACCACGTCCGCGTGCCGGGCCACCGCCCAGAAACCCGGTCCGGCCGGCCAGCCCAGCACCTCCGCCTCCCGCTGCCAGGACACCGGATGGTGGTCGCGCAGGACCCGGTAGTCGGCGTACGGCACGGCCACGGCGTAGCGTCGCGGATCGAAGACGTCGGGCACGGGCGGGACGGCGCCGTCGCCGGCGGTGAGGGTCATGGCACCACGGTGGCTCCGGCGAAAAACAAAGGCAAGGAGTCCACGCTCTCCTCGCCGCTCTCGACGCACAGCGCACCGGGGGCCCTGCGGCAAGGCCCTGTTGACGTCGCGGAATCTGCGGCCGAGGCCCACCACCCGCGGACCGGTGATCCACACGGTGGTCGCGCGCTTCCTGCCAAGTGGCGGAACACGATTGGGGATTCGACGGTCGACGTGATCGTGGCCGGCGCCGGACCGACCGGGTCGGCCATGTCGTCGACGGCAGCAGACTGCCCGGGTGGTTCGGCGCCGCGCACGGTTGAACACCTGACCCGTCGAAGTTCCCGGAATCCGCCCCGGTTCACGCGATGGTGTGATCATGTGCCCCGGAGTGGATGGCCGTCGAAGCGCGCGGGTAGTGCCCCGGCCATGACGCAGCCGTTCGAACTCCCGCACTTCTACATGCCGTATCCCGCGCGGCTCAACCCGCACCTGGAGGAGGCGCGGGCCCATTCCACCGAGTGGGCCCGCGAGATGGGCATGCTGGAGGGCTCCGGGATCTGGACCCAGGCGGATCTGGATGCACACGACTACGGCCTGCTCTGCGGTTACACCCACCCCGACTGCGACGGCCCCGCGCTCTCGCTGATCACCGACTGGTACGTGTGGGTGTTCTTCTTCGACGACCACTTCCTCGACATGTACAAGCGCACCCAGGACCGCGCCGCCGGCAAGGCCCATCTCGACCGGCTCCCGCTGTTCATGCCGCTCGACCCGGCCACGCCCGTGCCGGAACCGCGGAACCCGGTCGAGGCGGGCCTCGCCGACCTCTGGGCGCGCACCGTGCCGTCCATGTCGGTCGACTGGCGACGGCGCTTCTCGGTCGCCACCGAGCACCTGCTGAACGAGTCGATGTGGGAACTGGCCAACATCAACGAGGGGCGGATCGCCAACCCCGTCGAATACATCGAGATGCGCCGCAAGGTCGGCGGCGCCCCCTGGTCGGCCGGTCTCGTCGAGTACGCGACGGCCGAGGTGCCGGCGGCCGTCTCCGGCTCGCGGCCGCTGCGGGTGCTGATGGAGACCTTCGCCGACGCCGTCCATCTCCGCAACGACCTGTTCTCCTACCAGCGCGAGGTGGAGGACGAGGGCGAGAACAGCAACGGCGTGCTGGTTCTGGAGACCTTCTTCGACTGCTCCACCCAGGAGGCCGCCGACACGGTCAACGACATCCTGACCTCCCGCCTCCACCAGTTCGAGCACACCGCGCTCACCGAGGTACCGGCCCTGGCCGCGGAGAAGGGACTCACCCCCGACCAGGCCGCCGCGATCGCCGCCTACACCAAGGGCCTACAGGACTGGCAGTCCGGCGGCCACGAATGGCATCTGCGCTCCAGCCGCTACATGAACCAGGGCGCCACCTCGACCGCCCCCTCCTGGCAGAGCCTGACCGGGCCCGGCACCTCCGCCGCGGACGTCGGCGCCTTACTCGCGACGGCGGCCGCGGAGCGTCTGCGCGCCTACTCCCACGTGCCCTTCCAGCAGGTCGGCCCCTCCCTCCTGCCCGACTTCCACATGCCGTACGAGGTGGCGCTCAGCCCGCACCTCGACGCCGCCCGCCCCCGGCTCGCCGCCTGGATGCACACCACCGGCATGCTCGCCGAGGGTGTCTGGGACGAGGACAAGCTCGCCGCGTCCGACCTCGTGCTCTGTGCCGCCGGCCTCGATCCGGACGCCACCCCCGCCGAACTCGACCTCAGCGCCCGGTGGCTGGCCTGGGGGACCTACGCCGACGACTACTACCCCCTCGTCTTCGGCACCCGCGGTGACCTGGCCGGCGCCAGGCTCGCCACGGCCCGGCTCTCCGCCTGCATGCCCGTCGCAGACGAGCCCGCCCCGGTGCCGGTCACCGGCATGGAACGGGGCCTGGCCGACCTGTGGGCCCGCACCACCGCCGCGATGGGCCCCGAGGACCGGCTCGCCCTCAAACGGAACGTCGACGAGATGACCGAGAGCTGGCTCTGGGAGATGTCCAACCATCTCCAGCACCGCATCCCCGACCCGGTCGACTACCTGGAGATGCGCCGGGCCACCTTCGGATCCGAACTCACCCTGAGCCTGGCCCGCCGCGGCCACGCCCCCGCGATCCCCCCCGAGGTCTCCCGCAGCGGCCCGGTCCGCTCCCTGGAGAACGCCGCCATCGACTACGGCATGCTCGTCAACGACGTCTTCTCGTACCAGAAGGAGATCCAGTACGAGGGCGAGCTCCACAACGCGATCCTCGTCGTCCAGAACTTCTTCGGCGTGGACTACCCCACCGCACTCCGGGTCGTGAACGATCTGATGACCCAGCGGATGCGGCAGTTCGAGCACGTCGTCGCGAGCGAACTCCCGGTCCTGTACGACGACTTCGAGCTGCCGGCCGAGGCCCGCGCGGCCATGGGGGCGTATGTGGACGACCTGCGGAACTGGATGGCCGGAATCCTCAACTGGCACCGGCACGTCGACCGTTACAAGCCGGACCACCTCGCCCGGCGCGCGCACGGCTTCCTCCCGGACCGCCCGCCGCTCGACCCGCGGCTGGGCGTCGGCTGACGGGCCGTCGCCGGTCCCCGGCCTACCGGAGGAGGGCGGTGTGCAGGCGCTGGGCGCGCGCCGCCTGTGGCAGGTCGCCCAGCCGCTCGAACTCTCCGGCCAGCCACCGCAGCGGGGACAGGTCGAGCTCTCTGGTGCCGCCGGGTCGGAGCAGCCGGCTCTGGTCCATCGTGATGTCGTCGAGCCGCCGGATCAGGGCCGCCCTGGCATGTTCGGTCAGGCCCTGGTCGACGGCCAGCCGCGTCCAGGTGGCGAGCGGCTCCTCCGCGGGGTCGCCGGGCACCCCGTGCCGTACCGACTCCCACAGGGGTGGCCGGGGGTGCGGGTCGAGCAGGTCGTAGGCGCAGCCCTCGTCCGCGTTGAGGAGCAGGAAGTCGGGTTCGGTGCGGAGCAGGGCCGTGTGCAGCATGCCGACCAGGTCGACCGGGGAGCGGTCCGGCAGACCCAGGGCGGCGCGGAGTTCGGCGCGCTCGGCGTCGACGCCGTGGTACTCCCGTATCTCGTCCTCGGTCTCGGTCACGCGCGCGAGGATCGCCTGCTCGCCGTCGGCCGGACTCAGGTCCACCAGGTCGCGCCAGCCGGGCAGGCCGATCAGGACCTCGAGCGCCGCGTCGACGGACGTCCCGATGATCCCGGCCGAGCCCTCCGAGTCCGCGTACAGCAACGAGCCGTCCGCGCACACGAAGTACGTGCCGCCGGTGTCGGAGCCGGCCACCGCCTCCAGGGAACCGCCGGAGGCGAGCCGGACCGGCTCGCCATGGCCGTCGGCGGCCCGGTCGAGGTCGAAGTCGAAAGGGAACGCCGCCAGTTCGGCCAGGCGGCGGTGCTGCCGGAGCAGCCGCAGGCAGTCATCGCTCATGTCACAGAACGTAACAGCCGGCACTGACACGGGGTGGTGCGATGGCCGCCTCGCGGTGCGGGACGGCCTCGACGCGACCGACCCGCACCCGCCGCCATATCAGCCGGAGAGGGCTGTCAGCATCCTTCGGTGATGCCCGTCACGCCGGCCTCGAAGACCGCACTTGACTTTCCGGTCGGGGTGAGCCAGCACGAGCTGTTCGTGCCGACGTGGACCCTTACGTATATACCGCTGGAACAGTGGTTGTTGTAGTAGATCCTGGTCGACGTGAGCCCGTCGCTGAACGAGTAATTGGCGTAGGAACCCTGCGGCAGCGTGCAGGCGAAGCTGTAGCTGGCCCTGGGGCTCACAACCTGCTCATGAGCAGGGGAACCGGTCTGCGTCGCCGCGCCGCTGACACCCGTTCCGAGTGCGAGCAGGAAACCCGTCGCCGCGACTGTCGCCACTGTTCTGCGCATTCTTTACCTCTCGTGGAGAAACGATTTACCTTCGCTGATCCCTTGTGCGGGCGCTAACTATTCATGGCGTTTCCGCGGATTGCCAGGGGATATTTTCGGTCAGGGCGTCAGGGGAATGGCGGAAATCAATCCTCCCTGAATTAGCGAAATCGTGGTGCAATCGCGGCGCCGGAATTCATTCCGTTCGGCCCGGTCGCGCGGCAGGTTCGCCGGCCGCCGCCCCGTCACCCCGACGGCAGCCGGGGAACGGCAGTCTCACTCGTTCGTGTCTCGTCGCGCCCGCGTGCGCCGGGTAGGGCTGGGGCTGGAGGCGAACCATGGAACAGACCGTTTTGCGTCCCAAGCCGATTCCCGGCCAGGAACGCGGGGACGAACCCCCACCCGAGGCCGTCCGGCGGCCGCACGCCGCGCGCCGCCGCGGCAACCGGATCCGGACCCTGCTGTTCGGCGCGTGCGTCGGCACCGTCCTGCTGCTGTCCGGGGTCGGACTGGGCACGGTCGGCGCGACCGTGATCTCCGCGAGCAGGCTCGCGGAACTGCGGCACCAGACCCCGCCGCCCGCCCCGGGCGCCGCCCCGTCCGCCACCCCGAGCCCGTCCTGGACGGTCGCCGCGACGCTGGGCGTGGAGGTCGTCGACGCCGAGAAGGTGGGAGCCGTGGTGGTGGGCGTCCACGTGCCCGGCCCGGGCTACACGGCGGGCCTGGTGCGGGGCGACGTACTGCTCCAGCTCGGCGGCGCGCGGATCGACAGCGCAGCCGACCTGGCCCGCGCGGTGACCGGGGCGAGGCCGGGCAAGGAGGTCAAGCTCACCGTGCGGCACGAGAGCGGGGGGTACCAGCAGCTGACCGTGGTGCCGGGGATCGTCACGTGACGGCGTGCGCCCGCCCCCGCGACCGCGACTCGCCACGGTTTTTCCACGCGAACCGGCTCGCGCGCCCCCTCCTCTGCGGGCAGGATGCATGCCGAGGCCCGTAAAGCCACCTCACCCGCGCAAGGAGGCCCTGGATGACCGGCAGCAAACCCGCGCCCTTCACCGCCGACGACTACCGGGCCCGTATGACGCGCGCGGCGCGCACCGCGGCGGACGCCGGGCTCGCCGGTCTCCTGATCGCCCCCGGACCCGACATGGTGTGGCTCACCGGCTACACGCCCACCGCCGTCACCGAACGGCTCACCCTCCTCGTCCTCACCCCCGACCGGGACCCCGTCCTGGTCGTCCCGACCCTGGAGGCGCCCGACGCCGCGAAGGCCGACGCCACGGCCGTCCTCACACTGCGGGACTGGACGGACGGCAAGGACCCCTACGCCCTCACCGCCGACCTGCTCGGCACCACAGGCCGCTTCGGTGTCAGCGACAACGCCTGGGCCATGCACCTGCTGGGCCTCCAGAGGACACTCCCCGACACCTCGTACGCCTCCCTCACCGACGCGCTGCCCATGCTCCGCGCCGTGAAGGACGCGGCCGAACTCGAACTGCTCGCGGCCGCCGGCGCGGCTGCCGACGCGACGTTCGAGGAGATCCGCAACGTTCCCTTCGGCGGCCGTCGTGAGTCCGACGTCGGTCAGGACCTCGCCGGCCTGCTCCGCCGCTTCGGCCACGAGCAGGTCGACTTCACCATCGTCGGCTCCGGCCCCAACGGCGCCAACCCGCACCACGAGGTCGGCGACCGGGTCATCCAGGACGGCGACATGGTCGTCCTCGACTTCGGCGGCCTCAAGGACGGCTACGGCTCCGACACCACCCGCACCGTGCACGTGGGCCCGCCGACCGCCGAGGAGCGCGAGGTCCACGACATCGTGCGGGCCGCGCAGGAGGCCGGCTTCCGGGCCGTCCGCGCCGGGGCCGCCTGCCAGGAGGTCGACCGGGCCGCCCGCGCGGTCATCAGCGACGCCGGGTACGGCGAGTTCTTCATCCACCGCACCGGCCACGGCATCGGCGTCACCACCCACGAGCCGCCGTACATGATCGAGGGCGAGGAACAGCCTCTCGTGCCCGGGATGTGCTTCTCCGTGGAGCCAGGCATCTATCTGCCCGGCCGCTTCGGGGTGCGGATCGAGGACATCGTCACGGTGACCGAGGACGGCGGACGTCGTTTCAACAACACCACCCGCGAGATGGTCGTCGTGGGCTGACCGACCCGGCCCCGGCAGCACCAGCCCGCCCCAACCCACCCCCGACGGCAACGGCGCGATCCATGACCCAGGCACCGACTCCCACCGCGGACACCGTCCGCCGACTGGTCCGTTCGCTGCTCAAGGAGGGCGCGAACGGCACCCCGGGACCCGAAGTCCGGCCCGTCGCGGAGGGCGGCGAGCACTCCACCTGGTGGGTCGGCACCCGCCATGTGCTGCGCCTCGCCCCGGACCGCGAGGCCGCCGTGCGCCAGCGCCGCGAGCTGCGCCTGCGCGACCTGGTCCGCCCGCACCTGTCCGTCGCCGTCCCGACCAGCGTCGCCCACGGCGAGTGGTCGCCTGGGCTCAGCTACACCCTGGACACCGTGATCCCCGGAGGCACGGCCGAGGAGCACGACGTCTCCGCGGTCGGCGAGGCCGACCTGGCCGGGCTGCTCACCGGGCTGCGCGAGGTGCCCGTGCGGCAGGCGGAGACGCTCGGCGTGCCGCGCACCGCGCCGCGCTCCCTGGAGGCGCTGCGCCGGATGGCCGTGGCCGCCGCCGAACGGCTCGCGGCCGCCGACGAGTTCGACCCCGCCCGGCTGCACCAGCTCACCCCGCCGGGCGCGGCCCAGCTCGCCGCACAGCCCGGTACGGCCGTGCTGGCCCACCACGACCTCAAGGGCGAGCACCTGGTGGTCAGCGCCGACGGCAGGGTGCGCGGCGTCCTCGACTGGACCGACACGGCGGTCGGCGACCCCGCCGAGGACATCGCCGGGCTCGCCCTCGCGGTCGGCTCCGGGGCGGGCGTCCGCGCGGCCACCCTGGCCGGCTACGGCGCCCGGCCCTGCCTGCGCGGTCTGTGGCTGGCCCGCTGCGACACCGTCATCCGCCTCACCGACCGCATCGAGGGCCGCGACGACAGCCCCCTCACGCTGCTGCGCGCCCGCCTCCGGCGCGCCTGGGAGACGATCCTGCTGGAACGCGTCTCGGACCTCCGCGAGGACGACACGGACGAGGCGCCGTAAGGGGAAACCGGGCGGCCGTCCGAGCCGTCGGAGGAGTCGTGGGCCGGGCGCCCGTACGCGCGCGGGTGTGTGCCTACGGCTGGGTCAGGACCACGCACGACTCGGCCGGTACCCGGAGCACGCCGTCCGCGTCCGGGGCCGTCACCGTGTCCCACGCGGCCAGGACCTCCACCCGTCCGGTGCCGAGCGGGATCGAGGCCGGCTCCTCGCCCAGGTTCACCGCCACCCGCACGTCCCCGCGGCGGAACGCCAGCCAGCGGGCCGCCGTGTCGTACGCCACCTTGGTGTCGGCGAGGTCGGGGTCGGTGAGGTCCGGCTGTTCCCGGCGCAGGGCGATCAGCCTGCGGTACCAGGCCAGCACGCGCGCGTGCGGCTCGCGTTCCGGTTCCGACCAGTCCAGGCAGGACCGCCGCCGGGTCGCCGGGTCCTGTGGATCGGGTACGTCCTCCTCGGCCCAGCCGTGCGCCGCGAACTCCCGGCGCCTGCCGCGTCGTACCGCCTCCGCCAGGTCGGGGTCCGTGTGGTCGGTGAAGAACTGCCAGGGGGTGCCGGCCGCCCACTCCTCGCCCATGAACAGCATCGGCGTGAACGGCGCCGTGAGCGTCAGCGTGGCCGCGCAGGCCAGCAGCCCGGGGGAGAGGGTGGCCGAGAGCCGGTCGCCCTGGGCGCGGTTGCCGACCTGGTCGTGGGTCTGGGTGTAGCCGAGCAGCCGGTGCCCCGCCACCCGCGCACGGTCCAGCGGACGGCCGTGGTGGCGGCCCCGGAAACCGGAGTACGTGCCGTCGTGGAAGAAACCGCCGGTGAGCGTCTTGGCGAGGGCGGCGAACGGGTCGCGCGCGAAGTCGGCGTAGTAGCCCTGGGACTCGCCGGTGAGCGCGGTGTGCAGGGCGTGGTGGAAGTCGTCGTTCCACTGCGCGTCCAGGCCCAGCCCGTGTTCCGTGCGGGCGGTGATGACCCGTGGGTCGTTCAGGTCGGACTCGCCGACCAGGAACAGCGGGCGGCCCGACTCGGCCGCCAGGTCCGCCACCGCCGCCGACAGCTCCTCCAGGAAGTGGCACGCGCGCGTGTCGCACAGCGCGTGCACCGCGTCCAGGCGCAGCCCGTCGACGCGGTAGTCGCGCAGCCACGCCAGCGCGCTGCCCAGCAGGTACGCGCGCACCTCGTCCGAGCCGGGCGCGTCCAGGTTGACCGCCGAGCCCCAGGGCGTGTGGTGGGTCTCCGTGAAGTACGGCCCGAACGCGGGCAGGTAGTTCCCGGACGGGCCGAGGTGGTTGTGGACGACGTCCAGGACGACGCCCAGTCCGAGTTCGTGCGCCCGGTCGACGAACCGTTTCAGCGACTCGGGGCCGCCGTACGGCTCGTGCACCGCCCAGAGCGAGACCCCCTCGTAGCCCCAGCCGTGTCGGCCGGGGAACGGGCAGAGCGGCATCAACTCCACGTGCGTGACGCCCAGTTCAGCCAAGTGACCCAGGCGCTCGGCGGCCGCGTCCAGGGTGCCCTCGGCGGTGTAGGTGCCGACGTGCAGCTCGTAGAGCACCGCGCCCGGCAGCGCCCGGCCCGGCCATGCGGCCCGCCACGCGTACCTGCCGTGGTCGACGACCGCGCTGAGCCCGTCCGGGCCGTCCGGCTGGCGGCGCGAGCGCGGGTCGGGCAGCACGGGACCGTCGTCCACCGCGAACCCGTACCGGGTGCCGTCCTCCGCGGCCGCCTCCCCGGCCCACCAGCCCGCCCGCCGCGGATCGCGCTCCAGCGCGCGCGTGGCGCCGTCACAATGGAGCGTCACCGAGTCTGCCTGTGGTGCCCACACCTCGAACTGCACGGACGGTCCCCTTCGTCTGGCTCATCGTGAGGTAGTCCTTCCATCGTGCCGCGAAAGGGATCAGTCCGCTTTTGAATCAGCCCTTTCCCGGCGGGTGTCGTCGTACGTACGCGCGCGTGACGGCCGTTTCCCTGTTTTCTGGACACCCGGAGTTCACTGACCCAGAATCAGCAGCGTGACGTCGTCCTTCGAGTTCAACACGTACCCCGCGCGGCTGTCCGACGCGGAGCGCGACAAGGCGCTGAGCGTGCTGCGTGACGGCGTCGCCATGGGACGGCTGTCGCACGACACCTTCGTGCGCCGCATGGAGCTGGCGCTCGCCGCCCGCCGCGCCGACGAGCTCGCCGCGCTCACCGCCGACCTGCCGCAGGAGAATCGCTTCGCGCGCGTGCTCTTCGGCGCCGTGGAGGCCGTCTCCGGCTTCACCGTGCGGCTGCGCCGGGCCTGGCAGGCCGAGCGGCTGCCCAAGCTGCTGCTGCCGCACCCGGACAGCAACTATCCACTGCGCATCGGCCGCGACCCCGCCAGCGGGCTGCGGCTCAACCACGAGACGGTCTCCCGGGTGCACGCCGAGCTCCGCCGCCAGGGCGGCCTGTGGATCCTCAGGGACCTCGGCTCCACCAACGGCACGACCGTCAACGGCCGCCGGGTGACCGGCGCCGCCGTCGTCCGCGAGGGCGACCAGGTCGGCTTCGGACGGATGTGCTTCCGGCTCGCGAGCTCCTGAACATCCCCCGCCGGGCGTCCGGCGTCCGGCGCCCGGCGTCCGGCGCCTGGACCTCGCCCCCGCCCGGCGCCTGGACCTCGCCCCCGCCCGGCGCCTGGACCTCGCCCCCCCGTGCGGCGCCTGGACCTCCCCACCTCGCGGGTTGGCCGAAAAGTGTTTGTCGGC
>NZ_LBMU02000161.1 GCF_001005085.2 Streptomyces humi | reverse complement strand
GCAGCGGTGCACGAGCGCCCGGTAGTCGGCGAGGTTCTCGGCGAGCAGTTCCACCGTCTCCTCGGCACTCCGCTCCCCGTGCTCACGCAGGTACGTCCGCTCGACCGGTCCGTCCTCGCCGTGCACGTCGGCCAGGGCGCGCCGCACCCGGCCGAGGATCCGTTCCCTGCTGCTCACTTGACGTCACCCTTTCCGCCGCCGGTCCGTTGCCACCAGTCGCGGAAGGGTTCCGCCGGTACGGCGGGCAGGTCCCGGGTCCCGCTCCAGGCCTTGCCGGGACCCGGCAGGGTACGGGGATGCAGACGGCGGCTGCGGGAGACGAGCCGCTGGCCGGTGCGCAGGGCGGCCGGACGGGAGAACGCCCAGCGGGCCGCGCGCATCGCCGCCCGCTCCGCCGCGTGCCCCTTGGCCGGCTTGAGCACCACCTTGTTGCCGTCCCGGACCGCCTCGCCGCCCTCGACCACTCGTTCCCGCAGGTGCACCAGTACCTCGGGGATGTCGATGGCGACGGGGCAGACGTCGTAGCAGGCGCCGCAGAGTGAGGAGGCGTAGGGGAGGGAGGTGTCGATGTCGCTTGTGGTGCCGCGGAGTTGGGGGCTGAGGATGGCGCCGATGGGGCCGGGGTAGACGGAGCCGTAGGCGTGGCCGCCGGCGCGTTCGTAGACGGGGCAGACGTTGAGGCAGGCGGAGCAGCGGATGCAGCGCAGGGCCTGGCGGCCGACCTGGTCGGCGAGGGTGTCGGTGCGGCCGTTGTCGAGGAGGACGAGGTGGAAGGTGTGGGGGCCGTCGGTGTCGGTGGTGCCGGTCCAGGTGGAGGTGTAGGGGTTCATGCGTTCGGCGGTGGAGGAGCGGGGCAGGGTCTGGAGGAAGACTTCGAGGTCGTGCCAGGTGGGGATGGTCTTCTCGATGCCGACGACGGAGATGAGGGTGTCGGGGAGGGTCAGGCACATGCGTCCGTTGCCCTCGGACTCGACGACGACGAGGGTGCCGGTGTCGGCGACCATGAAGTTGGCGCCGGAGATGCCGACTTTGGCGCGCAGGAACTTCTCGCGGAGGTGGAGGCGGGCGGCTTCGGCGAGTTCGGCGGGTGTGTCGGTGAGGCCGTCGGGGGCGGGGCGTCCCCAGGCGTGCATCTCGCGGTGGAAGATGTCGCGGATCTCGGTGCGGTTGCGGTGGATGGCGGGGACGAGGATGTGTGAGGGCCGGTCGTTGCCGAGCTGCACGATGAGTTCGGCGAGGTCGGTCTCGTAGGCGCGGATGCCTTCGGCTTCCAGGGCTTCGTTCAGTCCGGTCTCCTGGGTGGCCATGGACTTGACCTTGACGACTTCCGTCTCGCCGGTGGCTTTGACCAGGTCGGTGACGATCCGGTTGGCTTCCTCGGCGTCGGTGGCCCAGTGGACGGTGCCGCCCGCGGCCGTCACCGATGCCTCCAGCTGGAGCAGGTAGCGGTCGAGGTGGCGGAGGGTGTGGTCCTTGATCTGTTTGCCGGCCTCGCGCAGTTGTGCCCAGTCGGGCAGCTCGGTGACGGCTGTGGCGCGTTTGGCGCGGATGGTGTGGGTGGCGTGGCGCAGGTTGCCGCGCAGGGTGGGGTTGTTGACGGCCTCGTGCGCGGCTTTGGGGAAGGCGGGCATGCCGACGAATGTTCCGTTCATGCGGCCGGTTCCTCCTCGGTGCTGGCCAGGATCTCCGCGATGTGCACGGGGCGCATGGCGGTTTCCAGGCGGGTCATGGTGCCGCCGATGTGCATGAGGCAGGAGTTGTCGGCGGCGCACAGGACCTCGGCGCCGGTCGAGGCGGCGTTGCGT
This sequence comes from Streptomyces humi, assembly GCF_001005085.2. GTDB lineage: Bacteria > Actinomycetota > Actinomycetes > Streptomycetales > Streptomycetaceae > Streptomyces > Streptomyces humi. The sequence goes on along the minus strand of NZ_LBMU02000161.1, from coordinate 614 downwards.
ACTTTGTCGGTGCCCATGGCCGCGGAGACGTCCGCGTTCTTGACCGCGAAGGTGCCGCCGAACCCGCAGCACTCCTCCGCGCCGGGCAGTTCGACCAGGTCCAGGCCCTTGACGGCCTCGAGGAGGCGGCGGGGGCGGTCACCCAGTCCCAGGCTGCGCAGGCCGTGGCAGGTGGGGTGGTAGGTGACCTTGTGGGGGTAGTAGGCGCCGACGTCGGTGACTTCGAGGACGTCGACCAGGAACTCGGTGAGTTCGTAGGTTTTGGGGACGACGGGTGCCAGGGTGGTGGCGAGGTCGTTACCGCGTCCTTCGGCTCGGGCTCGCTCTCCCATGCGTGGGTACAGCTCGCGGACCATTGCTCCGCATGATCCGGACGGTGTCACGATCGCTTCGTAGTCCTGGAAGACATCGGAGAAATGCCGGGCCAGGGGTTCGGCTTCGTGGCGGTAGCCGGTGTTGTAGTGGGCTTGTCCGCAGCAGGTCTGGCCCATCGGGAAGTCGACGTCGACGCCCAGTCTGGTCAGGAGTTTCACCACGGCACGGCCGGTGTCCGGATAGAGCGTGTCGTTGACGCAGGTCAGGAACAGGGCGACACGCATCGCGGCTCCTAGAGG
>NZ_LBMU02000160.1 GCF_001005085.2 Streptomyces humi | reverse complement strand
GTCGACCCCGACGTATAAATCACCGCCGCCAGCCCGTCACCCGTGACGGACACCTCGGGTGCCGTCGACGGCCGGCCCTGCACAGCATCCGCCACCGCCGGATCGTCCAGGCACAGCGTCTGCTCCACAGCGAGGTTCCCGATCAGCCCCGACTCCCCGACGAGCACGCGCACGCCGCTGTCGGCGAGCATGAACTCCAGCCGCTCCACCGGATAATCGGGATCCAACGGCAGATACGCACCACCCGCCAACCACACCCCCAACACCGCCACCACCAGATCCACGCCCCGCGACAGACACAGACCCACCACCGACTCCGCACCCACCCCCCGACCCCGCAACTCATGCGCCAACCGACTCGCCCGCGCCACCAACCCGCCGTACGTCAACACCCGCTCACCCGACACCACCGCCACCGCATCCGGCACAACACCAGCCCACCCGACGATCAACTCATGCACCCCACCCACCGACGGCAACACCAACGGCACACCAGCCCACCCCCGCACCAACCCCTCAACCTCACCCACCGACACCAACGACACATCCCCCACCAGCCGACCAGCGTCGACGGCCACGGCGTTCAGGAGTGTGACCAGGTGGCGGGCCATCCGTTCGGTCGTCGCGGCGTCGAACAGGGCGGTGCTGTACTCGAACTCGCCCGTCAGACCGCCGTCGTGGGAGTCGGCGAGTCGCAGGGTGAGGTCGAACAAGGTGGTGTGCGGCAGACCCGCGGGTTGTTCGAGCAGACGGGCGCCGTCCTGGGCGTCCGCCATGACGTAGGTGAAGAAAACCTGGAACAACGGCGTGCGCGACCGGTCACGCTCCGCGACCAGCGCGTCCACCAACTGCTCGAAGGGCAGGTCCTGGTGGGCGTAGGCGTCCAGGGCGGTGCGTCGGACACGGGCGAGGAGTTCGGCGAAGGTGGGGTCGCCGGACAGGTCGGTCCGCAGGACGAGCGTGTTGACGAAGAACCCGATCAGGTCCTCCGTCTCGGCACGGTTGCGGTTGGCCACCGGTGTGCCCACGGCGATGTCCTCGGTACCCGCGTAGCGTCCGAGCAGGACGTCGAAGGCGGTCAGCAGCGTCATGAACATGGTGGCGCCGCTCTGCCGGGACAGTGCTCGCAGGGCCTGCGCGGTGTCCGCCGGCACGGAGAAGCGGGTGGTGGCGCCCGCGGCGGAGCGCATGGGGGGCCGGGGCCGGTCGGTGGGCAGCTCCAGCACCGGCAGATCGGCCAACTTGTCCTTCCAGTAGTCGAGTTGTCCATCGAGCACCTGCCCGGCCAGGGACTGCCGTTGCCAGACGGCGTAGTCCGCGTACTGGACGTCGAGCGGCGGCAGCGGATCGGGGCGGCCCTGCCGGAACGCCTCGTAGAGGGCCGTCAGCTCACGCCACAGGACGCGGCCGGACCACTCGTCGAAGACGACGTGGTGCATCGAGAGGGCCAGGACGTGCTCGTCCGGGGCCAGCCGGATCAGGACGGCACGCGTCAGCGGGCCGGCCGCGAGGTCGAACGGGGCCGACGCGTCCCGCGCGACGAGTTCTTGGGCCGCCGCGACCGGGTCGGCGAGGCCCGACACGTCGACCAGGGGCAGGGGGCGGGGCGTCGTAGCCGGGTCGAGGACCTGGTGGGCCACTCCGTCCGGACCCGTCACCAGGCGGGTTCGCAGCACCTCATGACGTGCCGTCACCGCGTCCAGGGCGGCGCTCAGGGCCGCCACGTCCAGGGGGCCTTCCAGGCGGAGGGGCAGCGGCAGGTTGTAGTCGGTGGAGCCGGGCTCCAGTTGGTCCAGGAACCACAGCCGCTGCTGCCCGAAGGACAGCGGCAGCACACGGTCCCGTCCGGCGGCGTCGACCGGTGGCAGGACCGCGCGACGGGCGGCTCCGTCGACCGCCGCCGCGAGCGCCCGTACGGTCGGGTGGTCGAACAGGGTCGCCACGGACACGTCGGCGCCGAACACCTCACGGATGCGCGACATCACCTGGGTGGCCAGCAGCGAGTGCCCGCCGAGTGCGAAGAAGTCGTCCTCGGCGCCCACCCGTCGCGCGCCGAGGAGCTGCGCCCAGATACCCGCGAGGAGTTCCTCGGTGGCTCCGGCGGGAGGCGCGTAGGCCTGTGCGCCGTGGGTCGTGCCGTCGGGTTCCGGGAGGGCGGCGCGGTCCAGTTTGCCGTTGGCGGTCAGCGGGAGGCCCGCGAGTTCCACGAACACCGACGGCACCATGAACGCCGGCAGCCGCCGGCTCGTGAACTCGCGCAGCTCCGTGACCCCCGGGAGGCCCGCGGCGGGATCGGCGGGCACGACGTAGGCGGCCAGGCGGCGTTCGCCGCCCTCACCGAAGGCCGTCACGACCGCCGCGCGCACGCCCGGGTGGGCCGCCAGGGCGGCCTCCACCTCGCCCGGTTCGATCCGGAACCCGCGTACCTTCATCTGGCCGTCGGCCCGGCCGACGAAGCTCAGCCGTCCGTCCGCCAGCAGGCGCACGCGGTCGCCGGACCGGTACATCCGTGACCCGTCGGCGGCGAACACGTCGGGTACGAACCGCTCGGCCGTCAGGCCGGGCTGTCCGCCGTAGCCGCGGGCGAGTTGCGGGCCGGCGAGGTACAGCTCGCCGGTCACGCCCACCGGTACGGGTTCGAGTCGCTGGTCGAGCACGTAGGCCCGGGTGTTCGGCAGCGGCAGGCCGATCGGGGGTGCCCCCGTCTCCTCGGCGTCCACCAGCCCGGCGGACGCGATCACCGTGGTCTCGGTGGGTCCGTAGCCGTTCAGCATGCGTCGGCCCGGCGCCCAGACCCGGGCCACCTGTTCGCCGACCCGTTCGGAGCCCACCAGCATCGCGCGTACCCCGGCCAGTGCGGCGGGGTCGAGGGCCCCCAGCAGGGACGGGGACACGCTCGCCACGCCCACGCCCTGCGCCCGGACGACGTCGGCCAGCGCCGTCGGGTCGGTGCGTTCGGCGGACGAGGCCACGACGAGTGCGCCGCCCGACGTCAGGGTCGTCGCCAGGTCGAGGACCGCGGCGTCGAAGCCGAAGGAGGCGAACTGTAGGACCCGGGTGCCCGGGTCCACGCCGAGTTCCCGGCGGAACGTCTCCGCCAGGTTCACCAGGCCGCCGTGCGCGACCTGGACGCCCTTCGGCCGGCCCGTCGAGCCGGAGGTGTAGATGACGTAGGCCAGCTGATCGGGTCGTACCGTCACCTCGGGCGCGTTCGGCGGCAGGGGGTCGCCGAGCGTCAGGTCGTTCTCGCGGAGCACCACCCGGGCGCCGCTGTCGGCCACCATGAAGTCGCGTCGCTCGTCCGGGTATTCGGGGTCCAGTGGCAGGTAGGCCGCGCCCGCCAGCCACACGCCCAGGACGGCCACGGCCATGTCGACGCCGCGCGGCAGGCACAGTCCCACGACCGACTCCGGGCCCACGCCCCGGCCGCGCAGGTGGTGCGCCAGCCGGTTCGCCCGGGCCAGCAGTCCGCCGTACGTCAGCACCCGGTCACCGGAGACCGCCGCGACGGCGTCCGGGGACTGCGCCGCCCGGCGTGTGATGAGTTCGTGCACGCCGGTCACCGGTGGCAGCGCGGCCGGGGCTCCGTGGCGCTCCCTGACCAGCGTGTCCCGCTCCGGGGCCGTGAGCAGGGGGAGTTCGTCGACCTGACGGTCCGGGTCCGCGGCGGCGGCGGTCAGCAGTTCGACCAGGTGGCCGGCCATCCGTTCGATCGTGGCCGCGTCGAACAGGGCGGTGCTGTACTGGAATTCCCCGGTCAGTCCGTCGTCGCCGTCGCCGAGCCGTACCGCCAGGTCGAAGCTCACGGTGAGCGGGCCGCCCGGTGCCGCGTCGGGCTTCTCCGTGCCGGCGGTGTCGTAGTTGAACAGGACCTGGAACAGGGGGCTGCGGGAGCGGTCCCGTTCGACGGCGAGCTCCTCCACGAGCTGCTCGAACGGCAGGTCCTGGTGGGCGTAGGCACCGAGGGCCGTCTCCCGCACCCGGGCGAGGAGTTCGCGGAACGTCGGCTCGCCGGACAGGTCCGTCCGCATGACCAGGGTGTTGACGAAGAACCCGATCAGGTCCTCGGTCTCGGCCCGGTTCCGGTTGGCCACGGGTGTGCCGACGACCACGTCCTCCGCGCCGGTGTACCTCCCCAGCAGCACGGTGAAGGCGGCCAGCAGCGTCATGGACATCGTGGCGCCGTTGCCGCGGGTCAGCTCGCGCAGCCGGCGGGTCGTGTCCAGGGGAACGTGGAAGGCGAGGACTCCGCCCTCGTTGGACCGCACCGCGGGGCGGGGCCGGTCCGTGGGCAGGTCCAGGACGGGTGCGCCGGCCAGCCGTTCGCTCCAGTAGGCGAGTTGGCTCCGCAGGACGTCCCCGTCCAGCCACCGGCGCTGCCAGACCGCGAAGTCGGCGTACTGCACCGCCAGCGGCGGCAGCGGGTCCGGACGGCCGGCACGGTACGCCTCGTACAGGGCTGTCAGTTCGCCGCGCAGGAGCCGGCCGGACCATTCGTCGGACACGGCGTGGTGCATGACCAGGGCCAGCAGGTGCCGGTCGGGGGCGAAGGTGACCAGGACGCCGCGGATCAGCGGGCCGGCCGACAGGTCGAAGGGCAGTGCGGCGTCCGCGGCGGCGACGGCGTGTGCGGCCGCTTCCGGCCGCGGCGTGTCGGACACGTCGACGACCGGCAGGGGAAACGTGCTCGGCGGGTCGATCACCTGCGTCGCCACTCCGTCCGCGTCCGCCACCAGGCGGGTGCGCAGCACTTCGTGCCGGGCCGTGATCCGGCTCAGTGCGGCCTGGAGCGCCGTCGGGTCCAGGTCGCCGTCGAGCCGGATACCCGCCGTCAGGTTGTACTCGGGCGAGCCGGTGCCCAACTGTTCCAGGAACCAGAGACGTTGCTGGCCGAACGACAGCGGCAGCGTCCGGTCGCGGTCCACCGCGGTGACGGGGGGTACGGCGACGCCGGTCGCCGAGCTGTCGACCACGGCGGCGAACGCGCGCACCGTGGGTGCGTCGAACAGGGCCGACAACGGCACCTCGGTGCCGAACACCTCACGGACGCGGGAGATCACCTGGATGGCGAGCAGAGAGTGTCCGCCCAGGTCGAAGAAGTCGTCCACGGTTCCGACCCGGCCGAGGCCCAGGACGTCGGACCAGATGCCGGTGAGGAGTTCCTCGGTGGCGGTGCCCGACGGGGTGTACGTCGCGGTGTCGGCGCGTTCGGCGTCGGGTTCGGGCAGGGCCGCGCGGTCGAGCTTGCCGTTGGCGGTGCGGGGGAACTCGCCGAGCTCGACGTGGACCGACGGCACCATGTGCTCGGGCAGGCGTGCTCCGGCGTAGGCGCGCAGTTCCGCGACCGGCGGCAGTCCCTCGCCGTGGTCGGCGGGCACCAGGTAGGCCACCAGGCGGCGTTCCCGGCCCTCGCCCACGGCGGTCACGACGGCCGAGCGCACGAGGGCGTGGGAGGCGAGGACCGTCTCCACCTCACCGGGCTCGACGCGGTATCCGCGGACCTTGAGCTGGGCGTCGACGCGGCCCACGAACTCCAGGCGGCCGTCCGCCCGCCACCGTACGCGGTCGCCGGTGCGGTACATGCGGGTCCCGTCGCCGGCGAAGGAGTCGGGTACGAAGCGTTCCGCCGTCAGCGCGGCGCGTCCCCGGTAGCCGCGGGCCACCTGCGGGCCGGCGACGTACAGCTCGCCCACCATCCCGATGGGTACCGGGCGCAGCGTGCCGTCGAGGACGTAGGCGGAGGTGTTCGCCAGCGGGGTCCCGAGCGGCACCGCACCGTCCGCCGGCACGGCGGTGTCGAGCCGTCCGGCCACCACGCCGATCGTGGCCTCGGTCGGGCCGTAGTGGTTGACGACGGCCCGTTCTCCGGCGGCCTCCAGCAGGCCCCGCAGCCAGACCGGTGAGGCGCTCTCTCCGCCCAGCATGAGGCCCCGGCCGGGGATCAGTCCCTCGACGCCCGCGTCGGCGGCCAGGGCGGCCAGGTGGGACGGCACCACCTTGACCCAGTCCACCGCCCAGCCGGCCAGGTAGCCGGCCACGGCCCGCCCGTCGAGCGCGGCGTCCTCGTCGAGGATGTGCAGCACACCACCGGACGCGAGACAGCCGAAGACCACGGTGTTCCCGAGGTCGGTGACGGCGGGCTGGAGCAGTCCGAAGCGTTCCCCGGTGCCCCAGCCGGCCCGGTCCACCACGGAGACCACGTAGTTCACCGCGCCGCCGTGCGTGACCTGCACACCCTTCGGCCGGCCGGTGGAGCCGGAGGTGTAGATGACGTAGGCGAGTTGGCCGGGGAGGACGGGCACGTCGGGGGCCTCGGTGGGCTGCGTCTCCAGGACGGCGCGCACCGAGGGGTCGTCGAGGACCACGGTGCGCCGTCGGCCGACCGGGAGTTCGTCGACGAGGTCCTCGGTGCCGATCACCACTTCGGCACCGCTGTCGGTGAGCATGAAGCCGAGGCGTTCGGCCGGGTACTCCGGGTCGAGCGGCAGGTAGGCGCCGCCGGCCTGCCAGACGGCGAGGACGGTCACGATCATGTCGGCGCCGCGGGGCAGGCACACCGCCACGACCGACTCGGCATCGACGCCGACGGCCCCCAGGTAGTGGGCCAGCCGGTGGGCGCGGGCGACGAGGGCACCGTAGGTGAGGGTGCGGTCGCCGGAGACCACCGCCACCGTGTCCGCGGCCGTCGCGGCGTGCGCGGCGATCAGTTCGTGGACGCCGCCCGCCGGGGGCACGGGGATCTCCGCGTCGTTCCATTCGCTGAGCAGCCTGCGCAGTTCGTGGGCGGGCAGCACGGGCAGCCGTGACAGGGCGCGGTCCGCGTCCGTGGCCACGGCGCTCAGCAGGGTGACGAGGTGCTCCGCCATCCGCTCGACGGTCGTGGCGTCGAAGAGCGCACGGCTGTACTCGAACTCGGCGTCCAGGCCGTGTCCGTCGTCGCTGAGCACCAGCCGCAGGTCGTACTTGGCTACGACGTCGGCGGCGCTGCCGCTGCGGTCGACCGTCTGTCCGACCGCCGCGCGGGACTCGTCGCTCTCCACGAAGTCGTAGTTGAGCAGGGCCTGGAACAA
>NZ_LBMU02000016.1 GCF_001005085.2 Streptomyces humi | reverse complement strand
CGGCGGCGCTCACGCGTTGCGGCCGCCCGAGGAAGAAGCACACCCCGCCGTTCCCACCCACTGTGACGTGTGGCACCATGCGAGCCATTCCCCACCGGCACAGGCCTCACAGGAGACACTCCTAGTGCAGCAATCCGTGGTCCCGGAGCTCGCTCACACCGACACCCGCCCCATGCACTGGCTCGCCACCGCCGCCGCGGTGGCCGGCGTGGTGGCCCTGTCGTCCCTCTTCCAGCCGGGCTCGGCCAAAGCCGCCCAGCCCGAGGCCGGGACCGGGACGAAACCCGCCCCCGCGGCCGCCGCGCCGCCCAGTACCACCGGCGTGGACTTCCCCCTCGACTGCGGCCCGGTGAAGGAGCTGGTCGTCAAGAAGGCCACCGGCGACCTCGACGGCGACGGCAGACCGGAAACCGTGGCGGTGGTCCACTGCGACTCGGCCATGGGCACCCCGCCCGACGGCGTCTACGTCCTCACCCAGGCCGCCGGCGCCACCGCGCCGCGCGTCGTCGCCACCCTCGTCGATCCCAAGGACCGGTACACGGTGACCGACTTCGCCCTGGCCGCGGGGACGGTCACCGCGACGCTGCTCGGCTACTCCTCGGACGACGTGCCCAGTTGCTGCCCGGACGTGAAGACCCGGGCCGGCTGGCACTGGAACGGCCACGCGTTCGTCCGCTCCACCCCGGCGGCCACCGGCGACGTCTGACGGCCGCCCCGGCGCGGGCCCGCCGCACGCGGGGTGGCCGGAAAGTCACTCCGCGTCCGGCCCGAACACCTCGACCCGGTCCGCGACCCGGCGCACGTGGATGCACTCGCCCGGACACTCCTTCGCCGAGTCCACCACGTCGGTGAGCAGCGGCAGCGGCACCGGGACCGTCGCCCCCTTCGCCTGGAGCAGTTCCTCGTCCGGGCCCTTCACATAGGCCAGGCCGTCGATGTCCAGCTCGAACACCTCCGGGGCGTACTGGGCGCAGATCCCGTCGCCCGTACACAGATCCTGGTCGATCCAGACCTCCAGCGCCTCACCGTCGGCCAAGGCCTCCTGCTGCACGGTCATCTCTCCTGCCGTCGAAAGCGCCGGACCACCGGCCCCGGGACCACCCGGACCCGCCCCGGCGGATGTTGAACGCCCTCGACCCTACCTCCGCGCCCGGGACCCCCACCCCTGCCCCGCGCTCCTCCCCAGGCGCACCCCGCACACCCCCGCGCCCGCGCACACGGCGCGTGCCGCCACGCGGGACGGCGGCGCTCGGCCACCGGACCGATCGACTTGAGCCAACCCACGGCCACCGCGCGCGATCACCCGCACCACCTGTCCGGTTGCTCTGTGTAAGGAAGGCCTCACCGGGGCACAACACCTGAACCGGCACCTGAGCGGACAACTCCGGTCAGTCACGAAGGGTTTTGACCGCTCCAGACCCGGAACACGCCGCTTCTGAATCGCGTTGAGTGGGTATCCACCCGGCACGAGCAAGAACGCAACGGGTGACCGACGACACACCTTGACAGTCTTTGTGATCTAGGGGTTTCAATCGACACCCACCCAGGTAGGGTCTGGAAGCGTCCAGCTCCCCTTGGAGGAGGTGAGGACCGTGGCAGCCCACGACGACGACATGAACCGCGGCATCCGCCCGGGACGAGGGTCCGACGACCCGTCCGGGCAGATCGCCTACCTTGAGCAGGAGATCGCCGTCCTGCGACGCAAGCTCGCCGACTCTCCGCGACACACGAGGATTCTCGAAGAGCGGATCGTCGAGCTACAGACAAACCTGGCCGGCGTGTCCGCCCAGAACGAGCGACTCGCGAACACCCTCCGCGAGGCCCGCGACCAGATCGTGGCCCTCAAGGAGGAGGTCGACCGACTCGCACAGCCGCCGGCCGGCTTCGGTGTCTTCCTGCAAGCCAATGAGGACGGCACCGCCGACATCTTCACCGGCGGCCGCAAACTGCGGGTGAACGTCAGCCCAAGCGTCGACCTGGACGACCTCAGGCGCGGCCAGGAAGTCATGCTCAACGAAGCGCTCAACGTGGTCGAGGCCATGGAGTTCGAGCGCGCCGGTGACATCGTCACCCTCAAGGAGATCCTGGAGGACGGCGAGCGGGCCCTGGTGCTGGGCCACACCGACGAGGAGCGGGTGGTGCGGCTCGCCGAGCCGCTGCTGGACGTGAACATCCGCCCCGGCGACGCCCTGCTCCTGGAGCCGCGCTCCGGCTACGTCTACGAGATCGTGCCCAAGAGCGAGGTCGAGGAACTCGTCCTCGAAGAAGTACCCGACATCGGTTACGAGCAGATCGGCGGCCTCGGCGGCCAGATCGAGGCCATCCGCGACGCCGTCGAGCTCCCCTACCTCTACCCGGACCTGTTCAAGGAGCACGAACTGCGTCCGCCCAAGGGCGTCCTGCTCTATGGGCCGCCCGGATGCGGCAAGACGCTCATCGCCAAGGCCGTCGCCAACTCGCTGGCCAAGAAGGTCGCCGAGGTCACCGGCCAGGCCGCGGGCAAGAGCTTCTTCCTCAACATCAAGGGCCCCGAGCTCCTGAACAAGTACGTCGGCGAGACCGAGCGGCAGATCCGCCTCGTCTTCCAGCGTGCCCGGGAGAAGGCCAGCGAGGGCACCCCCGTCATCGTCTTCTTCGACGAGATGGAGTCCCTCTTCCGCACCCGTGGCTCCGGGGTCAGCTCGGACGTCGAGAACACGATCGTCCCCCAGCTGCTCGCCGAGATCGACGGTGTCGAGGGCCTTCAGAACGTGGTCGTCATCGGTGCCTCCAACCGCGAGGACATGATCGACCCCGCGATCCTGCGCCCCGGCCGGCTCGACGTGAAGATCAAGATCGAGCGTCCCGACGCCGAGGCCGCCAAGGACATCTTCGGCAAGTACCTCACCGAGCGCCTCCCACTGCACTCCGACGACCTCGGAGAGCACGGCGGCAGCAAGGCCACCACCGTCGAGAGCATGATCCAGACGGCCGTGGAACACATGTACGCCGAATCCGAGGAGAACCGCTTCCTGGAAGTCACCTACGCCAACGGCGACAAGGAAGTCCTCTACTTCAAGGACTTCAACTCGGGCGCGATGATCGAGAACATCGTCGGCCGTGCCAAGAAGATGGCGATCAAGGACTTCCTCGACCACAACCAGAAGGGTCTCCGCGTCTCCCACCTCCTCCAGGCCTGCGTGGACGAGTTCAAGGAGAACGAGGACCTGCCCAACACCACGAACCCCGACGACTGGGCCCGGATCTCCGGAAAGAAGGGCGAACGGATCGTCTACATCCGTACCCTCATCACCGGAAAGCAGGGTGCCGACACGGGGCGCTCCATCGACACGGTGGCGAACACCGGGCAGTACCTGTAAAACACAGGGCGGCTGCGGGTGCCCTCACCGGGTACCCGCAGCCCACTGTTTTTCCGGCCAAAACCGGAACCGAGGCGAGCAAGGCAATGACGCAAATGATCTCCCCACCAGCGCAAAGGCGTTCTAGGCTCTTTCCTACCGCCGAATCGCGCAGTGCGGGGACGGGCACCGCACACGCACCGGAGCGCCAGCGGTACGCGAGCGCAGCCCACGACCGAGGGCTCCGCCGGGCAAGGAGGGCCGCATGACCGTACGGCGAGTAATGGGCATCGAGACGGAGTACGGCATCTCCGTGCCCGGCCACCCCAACGCCAATGCCATGCTCACCTCATCCCAGATCGTCAACGCCTACGCGGCGGCGATGCACCGGGCCCGACGAGCCCGCTGGGACTTCGAGGAGGAGAACCCGCTGCGGGACGCCCGAGGCTTCGACCTCGCCCGCGAGGCCGCCGACGCCAGCCAGCTCACCGACGAGGACATCGGCCTCGCCAACGTCATCCTCACCAACGGCGCCCGCCTCTACGTCGACCACGCGCACCCGGAATACAGCGCCCCCGAGGTCACCAACCCCCGCGACGCCGTCCTCTGGGACAAGGCCGGCGAACGCATCATGGCCGAGGCCGCCGAGCGGGCCGCCCAGCTCCCCGGTGCCCAGCCCATCCACCTCTACAAGAACAACACCGACAACAAGGGCGCCAGCTACGGCACGCACGAGAACTACCTGATGAAGCGGGAGACCCCGTTCTCGGACATCGTGCGCCACCTCACGCCCTTCTTCGTCTCCCGGCAGGTCGTCACCGGCGCCGGCCGCGTCGGCATCGGCCAGGACGGCCACGAGCACGGGTTCCAGCTCAGCCAGCGCGCGGACTACTTCGAGGTCGAAGTGGGCCTGGAGACCACGCTCAAGCGCCCGATCATCAACACCCGCGACGAGCCGCACGCGGACGCGGAGAAGTACCGCCGGCTGCACGTGATCATCGGCGACGCGAACCTGTCGGAGATCTCGACCTACCTCAAGCTCGGCACCACGGCCCTGGTCCTCTCCATGATCGAGGACGGCTTCATCGCGGTGGACCTGGCGGTCGACCAGCCGGTACGGACGCTGCACCAGGTCTCCCACGACCCGACGCTCAAGCGTCTCGTCACCCTCCGCAGCGGGCGCACGCTCACCGCCGTCCAGCTCCAGATGGAGTACTACGAGCTCTCGCGCAAGTACGTGGAGGAGCGTTACGGCGCCGACGCGGACGAGCAGACCAAGGACGTCCTCGCCCGCTGGGAGGACACCCTGAACCGCCTGGAGAACGACCCCATGAGCCTCGCCGGGGAACTCGACTGGGTGGCCAAGAAGGAGCTCATGGAGGGCTACCGACGCCGCGACGACCTGGACTGGGACGCCGCCAAGCTCCACCTCCTCGACCTCCAGTACGCCGACGTGCGCGCCGAGAAGGGCCTCTACAACCGCCTCGTGGCCCGGGGCCGCATCAAGCGTCTCCTGACGGAGACCGACGTCGAGCGGGCCCGTACGAACCCGCCCGAGGACACCAGGGCCTACTTCCGGGGCCGCTGCCTCGAGCAGTACGCCGACGACGTCGCCGCGGCCAGCTGGGACTCGGTCATCTTCGACCTCCCCGGCCGCGACTCCCTCCAGCGCGTTCCAACCCTGGAACCGCTACGCGGAACGCGAAATCACGTCAAGGAGCTCCTGGACCGCTGTCGCACCGCAGAAGACCTGGTCAGGGTCCTCTCCGGCGGCTGAGCGGGCCCACGGGCCGTACCGGGCGGACGGGTCAAAATCCCGCCGCCCGGGAATCATCGAGATGGCCCCCGTACGTTGGAGAAACTGCGGGGCCGATGTCGGATCCGGCTTGTAGGGTCTGATCATCACCGATCGGCAGGAAAGCCGACCTGTCGACCATGTCGGGCGAACTGAGCGGGGTGAGGGTTATGGCAACCAAGGACACCGGCGGCGGGCAGCAGAAGGCGACGCACTCCACCGAGGAGGTCGAGGAGCAGGCGCCGGAGGCGCAGGCTTCCGAGGACCTCAAGGAGCGGCACGAGAAGCTGAGCGACGACGTCGACTCGGTGCTCGACGAGATCGACGACGTGCTCGAGGAGAACGCGGAGGACTTCGTGCGGTCCTTCGTTCAAAAGGGTGGTCAGTAAGCCCCTTCCCCTTCGATTCGAGGGGCGAGCGAGGAACCGGGGTGTCGGGGGAAGACGGGTGCGAAGCGCTGCGCGCGGTGCGGGGAGCAGAGCCGCGCGCAGCCTTCGTGGTCACAGGTGCGGCCCGGCCGGGAAGCCGGGGAAGGCGCACTCGCCGGGGGCCGTGTGCGGACCCGGCGCGATCCGCTTCGATGCCTCGCCCGTTCATGTGGATCACCGCCACCGGGCGGGTAGGGTCCGAGACGTACTGTGCTCCAACCGCAATTCGGCCATCGGCACACTGAGGGACACGCCCGACGCCGCTCGCCGGGCCGCTGCCTATCCGGAAGGAAACTTGTGGAAGCCAACACTCGTAGCACCGGGCGTCTGCCAGCTGCCTTCCTGACGCCTGGGTCCTCCTCGTTCATGGACTTTCTCGGCGAGCACCAGCCGGAGCTGCTGCCCGGCAAGCGGCAGTTGCCGCCCACCCAGGGCGTGATCGAGGCGCCGCACGGGACGACGATCGTCGCGGTCACCTTCCCCGGGGGCGTCGTCCTGGCCGGTGACCGCCGGGCCACCATGGGCAACGTGATCGCCCAGCGCGACATCGAGAAGGTTTTCCCGGCCGACGAGTACTCGGCCGTCGGCATCGCCGGCACCGCCGGTCTCGCCGTGGAGATGGTGAAGCTCTTCCAGCTGGAGCTGGAGCACTTCGAGAAGGTCGAGGGCGCCCAGCTGTCCCTCGAGGGCAAGGCGAACCGCCTGTCGACGATGATCCGCTCCAACCTCGGCATGGCCATGCAGGGACTGGCCGTCGTCCCGCTGTTCGCCGGGTTCGACGTGGACCGGGCCAAGGGCCGGATCTTCTCGTACGACGTGACGGGCGGCCGTTCCGAGGAGCACAACTTCGCGGCGACGGGCTCCGGCTCGATCTTCGCGCGCGGTGCGATGAAGAAGCTGTTCCGCGACGACCTGTCCGAGGAGCAGGCGACCACACTGGTCGTACAGGCCCTGTACGACGCGGCTGACGACGACTCGGCGACGGGTGGTCCCGATGTCGCCCGCCGGATCTACCCGATCATCACCGTGATCACCGAGGACGGCTTCCGCCGGCTCACCGAGGACGAGGCCTCCGAGCTGTCCCGTGCCGTGCTGGCGCGCCGTCTGGAGGAGCCGGACGGCCCGCGCGCGGCGCTGCTCTGAGGCGCTCGGCGCTTGTTGTGAAGGTGATCCCAGTGACTTCGACGGAACCCTAAGGAAGGGGACGGATACCGGTGTCGACGCCGTTCTATGTCTCACCTCAGCAGGCCATGGCGGACCGTGCCGAGTACGCCCGCAAGGGCATCGCGCGCGGTCGCAGCCTGGTGGTGCTCCAGTTCGCCGACGGCATCGTGTTCGTCGGTGAGAACCCGTCCCGCGCGCTGCACAAGTTCAGCGAGATCTACGACCGGATCGGCTTCGCGGCCGCCGGCAAGTACAACGAGTACGAGAACCTGCGGATCGGCGGCGTGCGGTACGCGGATCTGCGTGGTTACACCTATGACCGTGACGACGTGACGGCGCGTGGCCTCGCCAACGTGTACGCGCAGACGCTGGGCACGATCTTCTCGTCGGCGGCGGAGAAGCCGTACGAGGTGGAACTGGTCGTGGCCGAGGTCGGGGAGACCCCGGAGGGCGACCAGATCTACCGGCTGCCGCACGACGGTTCCATCGTGGACGAACACGGTTCGGTGGCCGTCGGTGGCAACGCGGAGCAGATCAGCAGCTACCTGGACCGTGAGCACCGGGAGGGCATGACCCTCGCCGAGGCCCTGAAGCTGGCCGTGACGGCGCTGTCGCGCGAGTCGAACGGCACGCAGCGGGAGATCCCCGCCGAGCGTCTGGAGGTGGCGGTCCTGGACCGTACGCGTCCGCAGCAGCGCAAGTTCAGGCGGATCGTCGGCCCGCAGCTGTCCCGGCTGCTGGAGGCCGCGGGCCCGGCGACGGCCGCCGAGGCGGAGGAGTCCGGCGGGGACGTCGAGTAGCCCTCCGAACCGTTTCGCGCTCCGCGCCCCGTCCGGGGAGTCCCCGGGCGGGGCGCGGGCGTGTGTCAGGAGGCTCGTGGGGGCGCTGTGGAGCCTCGTACGACGAGTTCCACGGGGATGTCCCCGGCCTCGGGGTCACGGCCTTCCAGGACGGCCAGGAGGGCCCGCATGCCGTGTTCGCCGAAGCGTTCCGCGTCGAGCCGCACGGTGGTGAGCTCGGGGTCGATGGCGGTGGCGAGGGCGAGGTCGTCGAGGCCGGTGACGGAGATGTCGTCGGGGACGCGCAGGCCGAGGCGGCGCAGGGCCTTGTAGGCGCCGGCGGCCAGCTTGTCGTCGTCGCAGACGAGGGCGGTGGGATGGAGGCCGGGAGCGGCGAGGGCGGCCTCGGTGGCGGCCAGCGCCCCTTCGATGGAGATGGGGGCGCGGACGGTCCGTACGGTGGCGCCCGGGACCCGGGCCGTGTGCGCCGCCAGTTCCCGGGCGCGCACCTCGAAGGTCCAGGAGGCGACGTCCGCGGCGAGGTGCAGGAAGCGCCGGTGGCCGAGGCCCAGCAGGTGCTCGGCGACCTGGCGCACGCCGTCGGCGATGTCCAGGTTCACCGTGGCGGCGCCGAGGCTGCCCGCCGGATCGCTGTCGAGCATGACCAGCGGGAGCTGGTCGCCGCGGATCGCGGTGAGGGCGTCGGCGGCCATCGAGGAGGCGATGACGCCGTCGAGGGCGGCCTGGGCGGAGGCGAAGGGGTCGCGGGCCGGGCCGATGCCCTCGGGGGAGGGGTAGAGGACGACTCCGAAGCCGTGCTCGGCGGCCACCCTGGCGGCGCCGGTGTAGACGCCCGCGAAGAACTCGGTGGTGAGCGCGGGGACGACGAGGAGCACCGTGCGGGTGTGGCCGAGGCGGAGGTTGCGAGCGGCCAGGTTGGGGCGGTAGCCGAGGTCGCGGGCGGCCTCGCGGACCCGTTCGGCGGTGGTCTCGGAGACGCGGCCGCGCCACTTGTCGCCGAGCACCAGGGAGACGGCGGCCTGGGAGACGCCGGCGGCCTGGGCGACGTCGCGGCTCGTGGGGCGCGTACTGCTGCGTGCCACCGGGGGTGCGCTCCTTCGTCTGGACGTGTGAACAGCGCACATGGTACGTATGGGCGAAGAGGTTATACGTAAAACTTGGAGGCGGGTCATGGCCGCGGGGTACCTGGAGATCCTCAGGGCGAGGCACGCGGCCCGGCTGCTGACGGGGACGCTGGTGGGGCGGTTGCCGAACGCGACCGCGGCCCTCGCGATCGTGCTGTTCGTGCGGGCGCAGGGCGGCACGTACAGCCTCGCCGGGGCGCTGGCGGCGGTGTACGGCGTGGCGAACGCGGTGGGGCAGCCGGTGCTCGGACGGCTGGTGGACCTGTACGGGCAGCCGCGCGTCCAGTTGCCCGCCGCCCTCGCGTCGGCGCTCGCGATGGCCGGGTTCGCCTTCGCGGGCACCGGGACGCTGCCGCTCGCCTACGCGGCCGTCGCGACGGCCGGGCTGTTCACCCCGCCCCTGGAGGGCGGCCTCCGGGCCCTGTGGCCCCAGGTGCTCGGCGGCGAGGAGCGCGTGCACACGGCGTACGCGATGGACGCGGTGGCCCAGGAAGTCATGTTCACGGCCGGGCCGTTGCTGGTGACGTTGTGCGTGTCGCTGTGGTCGGCGCAGGCGGCGCTGCTGGTGGTGAACGCGGTGGGGGTGCTGGGGGCGCTGTCCGTGGTGGTCTCCGCGCCTTCGCGGACGTGGCGTTCGGCGCCGCGCGAGGCGCACTGGCTGGGGGCGCTGCGCTCCCGGGGGCTGCTGGCGCTGCTGGCCGCGTTCTTCTTCGTGGGCATGGCGCTGGGCTCCATCACGGTGGCGTCGGTGCCGTACGCCGACGACCACGGCGGTGCCGCGGTCTACGGCTGGCTGATGGCCGCCCTGGGGCTCGGCGCGCTGCTCGGGGGCGCGGTGTACGGGGCGCGGCAGTGGCCGGGCGAGCCGGCCCGGCGACTGCGGGTCCTGGTGGCGCTTCTGGCGGTGTGTTACCTGCCGCTGATGCTGATGCCCGGCGCGGTGGCCATGGTGGCGCTCACGGTGCTCGCGGGCGTGTTCCTGGCCCCGGCCATCGCGTGCGCGTTCGTGCTGGTGGACCGGCACGCGCCGAGCGGCACGGTCACCGAGGCGTTCTCCTGGCTCGTGACGACGTTCACCGTGGGTTCGTCGGTGGGAACGGGCCTCGCGGGGCCGGTCGTCGAGGCGGGCGGGGCGCTCTGGGGGTTCGCGCTGCCGGCGGTGGCGGGGGGTGTGTCGTTGCTGGTCCTGGTGGTCACGGGGCGGGTCCTCGCAGCTCCCGGTGGGGGCGCGGTGGTTGCCGCCGGTTCGGAAAATGATCCAAATCGTGCTGCCGAACCCCGTTTCAGCTCGGGGGATCGGGCGTAATGTTCAGTCATGGACCGCCGCATTTTCGGGCTGGAGAACGAGTACGGCGTCACGTGCACGTTCAGGGGACAGCGCCGCCTGTCGCCTGACGAGGTGGCGCGGTACCTCTTCCGCCGTGTCGTGTCATGGGGCCGTAGCAGCAATGTCTTTCTGCGGAACGGCGCCCGGCTGTATCTCGACGTGGGCTCACATCCGGAATACGCGACACCCGAATGTGACAACGTGACCGAACTGGTCACTCACGACAAGGCCGGCGAGCGCATTCTCGAAGGGCTGTTGGTGGACGCCGAACGACGCCTGCACGAGGAGGGAATCGCGGGCGACGTCTACCTCTTCAAGAACAACACGGACTCGGCGGGCAACTCCTATGGTTGCCACGAGAACTATCTGGTGGCGCGGCACGGGGAGTTCTCCCGCCTCGCGGACATCCTCATCCCGTTCCTGGTGACCCGGCAGCTGCTGTGCGGCGCGGGGAAGGTGTTGCAGACCCCGCGCGGTGCGGTGTACTGCGTGAGCCAGCGGGCGGAGCACATCTGGGAGGGCGTGTCGTCGGCGACGACACGTTCCCGGCCGATCATCAACACGCGGGACGAACCGCACGCGGACGCCGAGCGGTACCGCCGGCTGCACGTCATCGTGGGCGACTCGAACATGTCCGAGACGACGATGCTGCTGAAGGTCGGCGCCACCGACCTGGTGCTGCGCATGATCGAGGCGGGCACGGTGATGCGTGACCTGACCCTGGAGAACCCGATCCGGGCGATCCGCGAGGTCAGCCATGACATCACGGGCCGGCGCAAGGTGCGTCTCGCCAGCGGCCGGGAGGCCTCGGCGCTGGAGGTGCAGCGGGAGTACTACGAGAAGGCCGTGGACTTCTGCGAGCGGCGCGGTATCCGCACCGGCACCGTCGAGCAGGTGCTGGAGCTGTGGGGCCGCACCCTGGACGCGATCGAGGCGGAGGATCTGGACCGGATCGGCACCGAGATCGACTGGGTGATGAAGTACAAGCTCATCGAGCGGTACCGGGCCAAGCACAACATGACCATGTCCCATCCGCGGGTGGCGCAGATAGACCTCGCTTATCACGACATCCACCGTCGTCGGGGTCTGTATTACCTCCTGGAGAAGAAGGGACAAGCCGCGCGGATCTGCAATGACTTGAAGATCTTCGAGGGTAAGTCGGTGCCGCCGCAGACGACTCGGGCGCGGCTGCGCGGGGACTTCATCCGGCGGGCCCAGGAACAGCGGCGGGACTTCACGGTCGACTGGGTGCATCTGAAGCTCAACGACCAGGCGCAGCGCACCGTGTTGTGCAAGGACCCGTTCCGTTCCGTGGACGACCGGGTGGAGAAACTCATCGCCGGTATGTGATCGGAAGCCGTGGAACGCCACACGGGCGCCGTACGTTTCCCGTACGGCGCCCGTGTCGCGTCGTAGAGTTGCGCGCACGCCATCCGCAAGATCGACCGATTACGAGGCTCTTCCGTGCGCCGACGCTCTCTTCTCCTTGCCGCCGTTCCCGCAGGACTGGTCACACTCGCCGGGTGCGGTGACGACTCGTCCTCCTCCAGCAAGGCCACTGCGTCGCCGTCGGCCTCCGCCTCCTCGGTGCCGCCACCGAAGATCGTGGACGGCCCGCTGCCGGCGATCACGGCGGGCACGAAGTTCGACGAGAAGCCGACGGTGTCCAAGGGCAGCGGTGATCCGTCGGAGAACCTGGCGGTGAAGACCGTGATCGCGGGGGGCGGCAAGGCCGTCGCGGAGAACGACTTCATCCAGGCCAACTACCTCGGGCAGATCTGGTCCACGGCGAAGGTCTTCGACCAGTCCTACGACCGTACGCCGCTGGTGATGCAGCTGGCGCAGGGCAGCATCATCGACGGCTGGCGGTACGCGCTGGCCGGGAAGAAGGTGGGCAGCCGGGTCCTGATGGCGGTGCCGCCCAAGTGGGGATACGGCACCTCGGGCAACTCCCAGGCGGGCATCAAGGGCACGGACACGCTCGTGTTCGTGGTGGACGTGCTGGCCTCGTTCAACTCCCGGAGCTCCAGCACGGGCAAGGAGGTCGCGCAGAGCGACGCCGCGCTGCCGAAGGTGGGCACGAACACGGACGGCAAGGCCCCGTCGATCGAGATCCCCAAGGCCGACCCGCCGAAGAAGCTGGTGTCGGCCTACGTCCTGGAGGGCGACGGGCCGCAGGTGCAGGCCTCGCAGACGATCCTGTGCCAGTTCAAGGGCGTGGTCTGGGACGGCGGCAAGACCTTCGAGCAGACGTACGACAGCGGGCGGCTGAGCCAGTTCTCGGTGGCCCAGATGCAGGAGGTCGTCAAGGGGCTGGCCCAGGGGATCACCGGGAAGAAGGTGGGCAGCCGGGTGCTGGTCGTCGTACCGCCGGACCTGGCCTACGGGAACAACCCGCCGAGCGGTGGTGTCGTGAAGAAGGGGTCCACGCTGGTGTTCTCGGTGGACATCCTGGCGGCGATGTAGTCGGGCGGGCACCGGGGCGGCGGGGATGAAAGACTGTCCGGGTTCCGTGTCGTACACAAGCAGGAGCTAGAGACGTGAGCATCGACAAGCCCGAGATCGACTTCCCTGGCGGCGAGCCCCCGGCCGACCTGGAGATCAAGGACATCTGGGAAGGCGAGGGCGAGGTGGCCCAGGCGGGCCAGACCGTCACCGTGCACTACGTGGGTGTCGCGTTCAGCACCGGCGAGGAGTTCGACGCCAGCTGGAACCGTGGCACGCCGTTCCGCTTCCCGCTGGGCGGTGGCCGGGTCATCAAGGGCTGGGACCAGGGCGTGCAGGGCATGAAGGTCGGCGGCCGCCGCCAGCTGACCATCCCGGCCCACCTCGCCTACGGCAACCAGAGCCCGACGCCGGCGATCCAGCCCGGCGAGACGCTGATCTTCGTCGTGGATCTGCTCGGGGTCTGATCTTCCCTGGTCGGCGCCCTCGGGCGCGGACCGTTTCCGGCCGGACACCGGCCGGTCGAGGGCTCGCGCCGTCCGCGCGGGCCCTCGTTTCTGTCATGTCCTGTCCGTTTCGGTCCTGGATGTTCGGACTGGCTTTTGCCGTGACGCTCCGGAGCGGTACGGTCATCGGTCAGGAGCACCATAGGGAAGGCGAAGGGCGTCGATGGCCATTGCCAAGGCCGAGCGGCTGATGAACCTGGCGCTGTGCCTGCTGGGGACGCGGCGACCGCTCAGCAAGCGTGAGCTGCGGGAATCCATCGAGGCCTACCTCGAAGCGGGATCGGACGACTCCTTCAACCGGATGTTCGAGCGGGACAAGGACGATCTCCGTGAACTCGGCCTGGTGATCGAGACCGTCGAGAACCTGGACGGCGAGGTCGGCTACCTCGCGCGCCGCGACAGCAACCGGCTGCCCCCCATCACCCTGGACGCCGAGGAGGCCGCCGCCCTCGGGCTGGCCGCCAAGGTCTGGCAGCAGGCCCGGCTGGCCGGCGCGGCCAGCGGCGCACTACAGAAGCTGCGGGCGGCGGGGATCCCCGAGGACGTCGACCCGTACGAGGCGCACGGCGCCCTGGAACCGCGCATCCCCGTGCACGAGGCCGCCTTCGAACCGCTGATGCTGGCCTGCCGCGACCGCCGCCCGGTCGTCTTCGACTACCGCAAGGCCACCGCCGCCCACCCCGAGCCCCGGCATGTGGAGCCCTGGGCCCTGGAGTGCTGGCGCGGCCACTGGTACCTGGCGGGCTGGGACCGGGACCGCGGCGCCGAGCGGGTGTTCCGGCTGTCGCGGATCACCGGACGGGTCCGTTCCCGGGGCACCGGCTTCACCGTGCCGGTCCCGGACGTCGTCACCGTGCGCGAGACCGTCGCGAGCTGGGCCGGGGAGATCGCCGACCGCTCCGCCCTGATCCGGCTGCGGTCCGGCGCCGGCTACCCCCTTCGGGCGAAGGCCACGGCGGTGCGGGAACTCGGTGACGGGTGGGACGAGTTGGAGATTCCGTACGGGCACGGTCTGGACGCCTGGCTGGTCGAGTTCGCGGCGGACGTGATGGTCCTGGAGCCGGCCGAGCTGCGTGCGGACGTGGTGGACCGGCTGCGTGCCGTGGCCAAGGGCTGAGGGGGAGCGGAGCAAGACAGTGGCAGGCAAACCGGTCAGGCCCGTCAGCGCCATCGACCAGACCCGGCGGATGCTGTCCCTGGTGACCTATCTGCGCGAGCGCCCCGGCGCCCGGATCGCGGACGTCGCCCGGGCGTTCGGCATCACGGAGGACGAGCTGGTCTCCGACCTCGACGTGCTGCCCATGTGCGGCACCAGCTTCCGGGGCGGTGACCTGCTGGACATCGACACCGACGGCGAGCGGATCTGGTGGCACAACGCCGCCGCGCTCGGCGAGGAGGCCGCCGAACCGCTCCGGCTCGCCGCCGACGAGGCGACCGCGCTCCTGGTCGCCGCCCGCGCCGTGGCCACCCTGCCCGGACTGCGCGAGGGCGACCGGCAGGCGCTGCTGCGGGCCACCGCCAAGGTGGAGACCGCGGCCGGCGAGGCGGGCGACGCCAGCGCCCGGCTGTCGGTGACCTTCGAGTCCGAGGGCGGCGTCTTCGCCGACGTCGACCGGGCGATCTCCGAGCGCCGCCGGCTGTGGATCCGCTACTACTCGCCGGCCCGTGACGAGGTCACCGAACGCGAGATCGACCCCATCCGCCTGGTCAGCGTCGGCCACACCTATGTGGAGGCCTGGTGCCGGCGCTCCGAGGCCCGCCGCACCTTCCGGCTCGACCGGGTGGCGGAGATCAAGATCCTGGACGAGCCGTCCGCGCCCCCGGAGATCGAGCTGCGCGACCTGTCCGAGGCGCTGGTGCAGCCGGCCGCCGAGGACCCCGAGGTGGTCGTGGAGGTCGGCCCGGGCGGCCGCTGGGTCGCCGAGTACTACCCGCACGACAGCGCGGATGAGCTTCCCGACGGCGGACTGCGTATTACTCTGCGCACCCCCGATCCGGCCTCCCTGCGCCGGCTGGCGCTCAGGCTCGGCGGCGACGGCCGGATCGTGGCACCGCCCGAGCTGGCCGAGAGCGCCAGCCGGGCGGCCCGCGAGGCACTGGCGGCGTACGACCGTGGCGTGGTCGCCGATCAGCAAGGGCGTGAGTGAGCCGCAGGGCGAGGGCGCCCCGGAGGCGAACGACCAACATGGAGGGGCGAGGGATTTGAGCGAGTCTTCGGGTTCCGGCGCGGGGGAGATCACGGTCGCGGCCGCATTCGCCGGGATGAGAAGAGTGGTCCCCGTGGTGTTCCGGGCCGGCTGCCCGGACTGCCGGGGCAGCTTCGAGCTCGCCGCGAGCGCCCTGCGCCTGGCCATCGGAGCCACCAGCAAGACGACGTTCTACTCCTTCACGTGCCCCGACTGCGGGGCCGCCGTCCGCAAGCCCGCCGGCGAGCGGATCGTCGAGCTGCTCACCGGCGGCGGGGTCAAAACCCTGCGGCTGCACCCCACGGTCTAGGCTCGGGGCATGTTCTGGGCGATGATCGCGGTAGCCGTGGGGTTCGTGGGTCTCGCCGTGCTCGGCGTCCTGGCCGTGCGGGTCTTCCTGGAGGCACGGCGGCTGGGAGCGCAGGTCACGGAGTCGGCGCGGCGCATCAACCGGGCCGCGGAGGACCTGGAGCGGGCGGCCGAGAGCGCCGCCCGGACTGTCGACGCACTGTGACGCCCCCTGTGAAGGCGATGTGAGTAGTGGGCCTGAAGCGGTTTGCGTCACTTCGCCCTGTCATGCCGAGCACCCCGACGGGTACGCTGCTGCTCGCGGCACGGAGAACGAGGCCCGTTCCGCGGACCGGGAGTACGCACGGGGATTGCCTCACGTTTACCCCTGAGCGTTACGATCGCTGAGAGCACGATCACTCGGACGTATGTCCGACCGATCGGACAGCACCCCACCCAGCCGCCTCGGTGAGAAGGTAAAGACTTATGTTCGGAAGGCTCGGAGCCCCCGAGATCATTCTCATCCTTGTCGTCGTCATCCTGCTGTTCGGCGCGAAGAAGCTTCCGGACATGGCCCGCTCGCTCGGCAAGTCCGCGCGCATCCTCAAGAGCGAGGCCAAGGCGATGAAGGAAGACGGCAGCACCACTTCCCAGGCGCCCGCCTCCGGCGAGCAGCCCCCGGCCCAGCGCACCATCCAGGCGTCCCCCGGTGACGTGACCAGCTCCCGCCCGGTCAACGAGCCGTCGGACACCACCCAGCGCTGACGCAAGGCCGGTAACCCCCGGCCTGCCGCATGAGATGAGGACGTGGGTTGCCCAAGTCTGCCCGCAAACAGGAGAAGGATCCCGAGGGGCGGATGCCTCTCGCGGATCACCTTCGCGAGCTCCGCAACCGGCTCGCGAAGGCCATGCTGGCCATCATCGTCATCACGGTGGTCGCCGCCTTCTTCTACAACAACATCATCGACTTCCTCACCAAGCCGATCCTCGAATCCGTCGGTTGCGCGCACACCTTCTCGGAGATGAACAAGACCACCGGTGACGAGCAGTGCGCCCAGATCACCATCAACGGTCTGCTCGCGCCCTTCACGCTCGCCCTCCAGGTCTCCCTGATGGCCGGCGTGGTCTTCGCCTCCCCGGTCTGGCTGTACCAGCTGTGGGCCTTCGTCGCCCCCGGCCTGCACCGGCACGAGAAGAAGTACGCCTACGCGTTCGTCGGCACCGGCGTCCCGCTCTTCTTCGCCGGCGCCTTCTTCGCGTACAAGGTCCTGCCGACCACCGCGAAGGTGCTCATCGGCTTCACCCCGCACGGGGTCAGCAACCTGCTGCCGCTCGACGACCTGCTGCAACTGGTCACCCGCATGGTGATCGTCTTCGGTCTCTCCTTCGAGCTGCCGCTGCTCCTGGTGATGCTCAACCTCACCGGCATCATCACCGGCAAGCGGATGCTCGGCTGGTGGCGCGCGATGATCCTCGGCATCACCGTCTTCGCCGCCGTCGCCACCCCGAGCACCGACCCGCTCTCCATGCTGGCGCTCGCCGGGCCGATCTGGGTGCTGTACTTCGGCGCGGTCGCCTTCTCCCTCCTCAACGACCGGCGCAAGCGCCGTCGCGACGAGGACGGACTCGACGACGACGAGGCCTCCGACCTCGACCTCACACCCGAGGACGTCGGCGAGATCGAGACCGTCACCGCGAGCCGCGCCCTCCCCGAGGCCGGACCGGACCGGGTCAACGGCTATGACGACGTGACCTGACGGACACCGTCACCAGCACCAGGAGGTGCCCGCGTCCCAGGACGCGGGCACCTCTTCGTCGTCCGCTGTCCCATGTTCCGGATAATGATCGTCCTGTTGTCAGTGGGGACCGGTACGCTCGAAAGCACGATGACAGAGGATCTCTCACCGGCCGAGCGGTATGCGGCGGCCCGCAGGCGGGCCGCCGAGCAGGCCACCGCGCTCGCGTCGTTCCGCGAGATGTACGACTTCGGCCTCGACCCCTTCCAGATCGAGGCCTGCCAGGCCCTGGAAGCCGGAAAGGGCGTCCTGGTGGCCGCCCCCACCGGCTCCGGCAAGACGATCGTGGGCGAGTTCGCCGTCCACCTCGCCCTCATGCAGGGCAAGAAGTGCTTCTACACGACACCCATCAAGGCGCTGTCCAACCAGAAGTACGCAGACCTCTGCCGCCGCTACGGAGACGGCATGGTCGGCCTGCTCACCGGCGACAACAGCATCAACCCGGACGCCGCCGTGGTCGTCATGACCACCGAGGTCCTGCGGAACATGCTGTACGCGGGCTCCGGGACGCTCATCGGCCTCGGCTACGTGGTCATGGACGAGGTCCACTACCTCTCCGACCGTTTCCGCGGCGCCGTCTGGGAAGAAGTGATCATCCACCTCCCGGAGTCCGTGACGCTGGTGTCGCTGTCGGCGACCGTCTCCAACGCCGAGGAGTTCGGCGACTGGCTCGACACCGTCCGCGGTGACACCGAGGTCATCGTCTCCGAGCACCGCCCCGTCCCGCTGTTCCAGCACGTCCTCGCCGGACGCCGGATGTACGACCTGTTCGAGGAGGGCGAGGGGCACAAGAAGGCCGTCAACCCCGACCTCGCCCGGCTGGCCCGGATGGAGGCACAGCGTCCGTCGTACCAGGACCGCAGACGTGGCCGGTCCATGCGCGAGGCCGACCGGGAGCGGGAACGCCGGCAGCGCTCCCGGGTGTGGACCCCGGGCCGCCCCGAAGTCATCGAACGGCTCGACAACGAGGGCCTGCTGCCCGCCATCACCTTCATCTTCAGCCGTGCCGCCTGTGAGGCCGCCGTCCAGCAGTGCCTGTACGCGGGGCTCAGGCTCAACGACGACGAGGCACGGGAGAGGGTGCGGGAACTCGTCGAGGAGCGCACCTCGTCCATCCCGCCCGAGGACCTGCACGTCCTCGGCTACTACGAATGGCTCGAGGGCCTGGAGCGGGGCATCGCCGCCCACCACGCAGGCATGCTCCCCACCTTCAAGGAGGTCGTCGAGGAACTCTTCGTACGCGGCCTGGTCAAGGCCGTGTTCGCCACCGAGACCCTCGCGCTCGGCATCAACATGCCCGCCCGTTCGGTGGTGTTGGAGAAGCTCGTCAAGTGGAACGGCGAGCAGCACGCCGACATCACCCCCGGTGAGTACACGCAGCTGACGGGCCGTGCGGGCCGGCGGGGCATCGACGTCGAGGGCCATGCGGTGGTGCTGTGGCAGCGCGGGATGAGCCCCGAGCACCTCGCCGGACTCGCGGGCACCCGCACCTATCCGCTGCGGTCCAGCTTCAAGCCCTCGTACAACATGGCGGTCAACCTGGTCGAGCAGTTCGGGCGGCACCGCTCCCGGGAACTGCTGGAGACCTCGTTCGCGCAGTTCCAGGCCGACAAGTCGGTCGTCGGGATCTCCCGGCAGGTGCAGCGCAACGAGGAAGGGCTCAGCGGCTACAAGGAGTCCATGACCTGCCACCTCGGCGACTTCGAGGAGTACGCGCGCCTGCGGCGCGAGCTGAAGGACCGGGAGACCGAACTGTCCCGGCAGGGCGCGGCCCAGCGGCGCGCCGAGGCGGCCGTGGCCCTGGAGAAGCTCAAGCCGGGCGATGTCATCCACGTGCCGACGGGCAAGTACGCCGGGCTCGCGCTGGTCCTCGACCCCGGGCTGCCCGCCGGCCGGTCCAACGGCCACCGCGGCTTCGAACAGCACGACGGGCCGCGCCCGCTGGTGCTGACCGCCGAACGGCAGGTCAAGCGGCTGGCGTCGATGGACTTCCCGGTGCCCGTCGAGGCGCTGGAGCGGATGCGGATCCCCAAGTCCTTCAACCCCCGTTCCCCGCAGTCCCGTCGGGACCTCGCCTCCGCACTGCGCACCAAGGCCGGGCACATCCCGCCGGAGCGGGCCCGCAAGAAGCGGTCGCAGGCGGCCGACGACCGCGAGATCGCCCGACTGCGCACGGCGATCCGCGCCCACCCCTGCCACGGGTGCAACGACCGCGAGGACCACGCCCGTTGGGCGGAGCGCTACCACCGGCTGATGCGGGACACCTCACAGCTGGAGCGGCGCATCGAGGGGCGGACCAACACCATCGCCCGGACCTTCGACCGGATCGTGGCCCTGCTGACCGAGCTGGACTACCTGCGCGGGGACGAGGTCACCGAACACGGCAAGCGGCTCGCCCGGCTCTACGGCGAACTGGACCTGCTCGCCAGCGAATGCCTGCGGGCGGGTGTGTGGGAGGGGCTCGGCCCCGCCGAACTCGCCGCGTGTGTCTCCGCGTTGGTGTACGAAGCGCGCGCCGGGGACGACGCGATGGCCCCGAAGGTGCCGTCCGGCAAGGCCAAGGCCGCGCTCGGCGAGATGGTGCGGATCTGGGGGCGCCTCGACGCCCTGGAGGAGGAGTTCCGCATCAACCAGACCGAGGGCGTCGGGCAGCGCGAGCCCGACCTGGGCTTCGCCTGGGCCGTGTACATGTGGGCCTCCGGCACGGGACTGGACGAGGTGCTGCGCGAGGCCGAGATGCCCGCGGGGGACTTCGTGCGGTGGTGCAAGCAGGTCATCGACGTGCTGGGGCAGTTGTCCGCGGCGGCGCCGGCGGGTGAGGGGTCGACGGTGGGGAAGACGGCGCGCAAGGCCGTCGATCTGGTGCTGCGGGGGGTTGTGGCCTACTCGTCGGTGGGGTGATCGCCGAGCGGTGCGTGCGGGTGCGTGGGGGCTGATCGCGCGGTTCCCCGCACCCCTGACGGGGCGCTGTCCTCGGCTCCTGCCAAGAAGGCGCGCCAGCCTCCGTACCGGGTGATGTCCTCGGCGTCCGTCAGCGCGTCCGGTTCGCACAGGAAGCCGGCGGCGGTGGTGCCGTCCGCCAGTTCCACCGTGCCCAGGGTCATCGGGCGGGGGAGACTCGCCAGCAGGCGGCCCAGGCCCTCCGCCGGGAGGGTCCACACCTCCGTCTCGATCGCCGCGCCGCCCCCGCCCACGTGCACCAGGCCGGGCTTGGGCGGGTCGGTCCGCAGGGCGTGGAAGCGGTACGCCGGGGCCGTGGTCGTGGTGCCGTCCAGTACCGCGCCCTGCGCCAGCAGCTGGGAGTTGAGGGGCTGGCCCGTCAGATGGGCGCCCAGGACCGCCAGCCGCACCCGCGGCTCCAGGGAGCGGGCGATCGCGGCCAGGCGCTCGTCCGTGAACGCCGGGCCGATCAGCATCACGCCGAACGGGAGACCGTTCACCTCGCCGGCCGGAACCGCCACCGCCGCCAGGTCGAAGAGGTTGGTCGAGTTGGTGAAGCGGCCCAGGCGGGCGTTGGCGCCCAGCGGGTCGGCCGCCACCTCCGCCAGGGTCGGGTGGCCGGGGGCGGTGGGGAGAAGAAGGGCGTCCGCGTCGGACAGCTCGGCCAGGGCACGGGCGCGCAGGTCCGCGAGGCGCTCCTGGTCGGCGAAGAGCCGGTGCGCCGGGATGTCACGGGCCCGGGTGATGATGCCGGCCACGGTGGGATCCAGACCCTCCCCGCCCGATGAGATCAACTTGTCGACAAAGGGACCCACTGCCGTGTAGCGCTCCGCGACGAACGCGCCCTCGTAGAGCATCGCCGCCGCCTCCGTGAAGGGGGTGAGATCGAGGGTGCGGACC
Organism: Streptomyces humi; assembly: GCF_001005085.2. Taxonomy (GTDB): domain Bacteria; phylum Actinomycetota; class Actinomycetes; order Streptomycetales; family Streptomycetaceae; genus Streptomyces; species Streptomyces humi. Next base: position 195,231 of record NZ_LBMU02000016.1, on the reverse strand, counting down.
GAGGCGCCCGCGGCGGTCAGGCGGGCCACCGCCGCCTCGTAGGCCGCCACCCAGCCCTCGTCGAGCTCACCGAGCTGTCCGATCGGCGGGACGGCGACGCGCCAGGGGCCTGGACGGCGCCGGGGGAGCGGCGGGAGCGCATGCTCCGGCCCGGCCGCGGCATGGCTCAGCGCCTGCTCGGCCTCCGCCAGGGTGCGGGCGAACACCGTCACGCAGTCGATCGAGGCGCAGGCCGGCACCACCCCCGCCGTCGGCACCAGGCCCCGGGTGGGCTTGAGGCCGACGATGCCGTTGAAAGCGGCCGGGATCCGGCCCGAGCCCGCCGTGTCCGTGCCCAGGGCGAAGTCGACGATCCCCAGGGCGACCGCCACCGCCGAACCCGAACTGGAACCGCCGCTGATCCTCGACGGGTCGATCGCGTTGCGCACGGCGCCGTACGGGGAGCGGGTGCCCACCAGGCCGGTCGCGAACTGGTCGAGGTTGGTGGTGCCGAGCACCAGCGCGCCCGCCGCTCGCAACCGGGCCACCACGGGGGCGTCGGCCGCCGGCTCGTACGCGTACGCCGGACAGCCCGCCGTCGTGGGCAGCCCACGGACGTCGATGTTGCCCTTGGCGGCGAACAGGCGCCCCGCCAGGGGGAGCCGCTCCCCGGCGGCCACCCGTTCGTCGATCGCGCGGGCCTCCGCCTCGGTCTCCTCCCGCGGGCGCAGGTCGATCCAGATCTCGGGGCGGCCGACCGCTTCGACGCGCGCGTAGGCGGCCCGGACACGGGAGAGGGTGCTGGACATGTTGTTCGCTCCTCGGGGTCAGTTCGCGGCCGGGGCGAGGACGAGCAGCGCCGTGCCGGCCTCCACCTGGTCGCCGGGCCGGGCCAGGATCTCCGTCACCACACCGGCCATCGGCGCGTGCACCCTGGACTCCATCTTCATCGCCTCCAGGGCGAGCAGCGGCTGACCGGAGGTCACCTCGTCGCCCGGCCGGACGTTCAACTGCCATACGGAGGCGGCGAACTCGGCCTCTATCAGCCGGCCGCCCGGCGGTACGGACACCTCCGTCGGCGCGGCGGCGGGGGCCGTGGCCGCGGCCGCCCGTGCGAACTCGCCCGCCGCCTCCCAGGCATCGCGTTCCCCGGTGAACGCCTTCTGCTGACGTGACCTGAACTCCGCGATCGCGTCGGCGTGTTCCGCGAGGAAGCCCTGGTATGACGCCAGGGAGAAGGTCCCCTCCTCGACGCGCGGCACGAACCTGCCGGAGGTGATGTCGGCCCGCAGGTCGAGGAGTTCCTCCGCGGTCACCGGATACCACCTGATCCGGTCGAAGAACCGCAGCAGCCACGGCGAGCCCGGCTCGAACGCGCCCCGCTGCTGCCACCCCGACCAGACCTGGGTGGTGCGGCCCACGAACTGGTAGCCGCCCGGGCCCTCCATGCCGTAGACGCAGAGATAGGCGCCGCCGATGCCGACCGAGTTCTCGGCGGTCCAGGTGCGGGCCGGGTTGTACTTCGTGGTGACCAGGCGGTGGCGCGGGTCGAGCGGGGTGGCGACCGGGGCGCCCAGGTACACGTCGCCGAGGCCCAGCACGAGGTACTCCGCGTCGAAGACCGTGCGGTACACGTCCTCGACCGAGTCCAGGCCGTTGATCCGGCGGATGAACTCGATGTTCCACGGGCACCAGGGCGCGTCGTCGCGGACCCCCGCCATGTAGCGGGCGATCGCCTCCCGGGTCGCCGGGTCGTCCCAGGAGAGCGGGAGGTGGACCGTGCGGGAGGGGACCACCAGTTCGGCGGTGGGCGGCAGGCCCGAGACGATCTCCCGGATGACGGGCAGGAGTCCGGACTGGGGCAGGACGGCCGGGTCCGTCCGGATCTGGAGCGAGCGGATACCGGGGGTGAGGTCCGTGACCCCGGGCAGGGCCGCCGCCGTCACCGCCTCCATCAGCGCGTGGACGCGCATGCGGAGCGCCAGGTCCAGCTGCATCGGGCCGAACTCGACCAGCAGGTTGTCGTCGCCGCTGCGCCGGTAGGTGACGTCCCCGTCGCGGGCCAGCACACCGCCGTCGACGATCTCGGGGCGGGGCGCTCCCGTCACGTCGACCGGGGTGAAGCGGACCGTGTCGCCGGGGCGGAGCTGGCCGAGCTTCCAGCGTTCGCCGCTCAGGACGGTCGCCGGGCACACGAAACCGCCCAGCGAGGGACCGTCGGGGCCGAGCAGGACCGGCATGTCGCCGGTGTAGTCGACGGCGCCGACCGAGTACGGGGTGTCATGGATGTTGGACGGGTGCAGGCCCGCCTCTCCGCCGTCGGTGCGCGCCCAGCGCGGCTTGGGCCCCACCAGCCGGACCCCGGTGCGCGCCGAGTTGAAGTGCACCTTCCACTCGGCGGCGTAGAAGTCACGGATGTCGTCCTCGGTGAAGAACTCCGGTGCGGCGTGCGGGCCTTCGACGGCCGCGAGGTGCCAGACGGTGGTGAGGCGCGGGCGTTCGGCCACCGGCTCGCCCGCTGTCACGGCGCCGCCGTGCAGGACGTCACCCGTGCGCAGCGCCCGTCCGCCGTGCCCGCCGAACCGGCCCAGCGTGAAGGTGCTCGCACTGCCCAGGAAGGCCGGGACGTCCAGGCCGCCGCCGGCGAACAGCACGTAGGTGCGCAGGCCGTGCCCGGCGGGGGCGCCGACCTCCAGCAGCCCGCCCGCCGGGACCGTCACCGGTTCCCACTGGGCGACGGGGATGCCGTCGACGGCCACCGGCGCCGGGGCGCCGGTCACACAGACGGTCGTGGCGTGGGTGAAGCGCAGCGACGGGCCCTGGAGGGTGCACTCCAGGCCGGGCGCGCCTTCCGGGTTGCCGAGCGCACGGTTGCCGAGGCGGAGGGAACGGTCGTCCATCGGGCCGCTCGGGGGCACGCCCACCTGCCAGTAGCCGGTGCGCCCCGGCCAGTCCTGGACCGTGGTGACGGTGCCGGCCGAGACGACCTCGATCCGCGGGGTGGGATCGGTGACCGTGGCGAGGGTCGCCGTGGAGTGGGCGGCGGCGCGGAAGCCGGGTTCGGTGAGCGCGGCGCGCACCAGGCCCAGGTTGGTCTCGATGCCGTCGACCCGGGTGCGGGCCAGCGCCTCGTCCAGCTTGCGCAGCGCCCCCGCGCGGTCGGGGCCGTGCGCGATCACCTTCGCGAGCATCGGGTCGTACGACGTCGTCACCTCGGTGCCGGTCTCCACCCAGCCGTCGACGCGTACGTCCTCCGGGAACTCCACCCGGGTCAGCAGCCCGGCGCTGGGCCGGTGTTCCCGGGACGGGTCCTCGGCGTAGACCCGGGCCTCGACGGCGTGCCCGCGCGGTGCGCCCGGGTCGCGCACGACCTCGGACTCGCCCCGCGCCAGGCGCAGCATCCAGGCGACCAGGTCGACGCCGTAGATCTCCTCGGTGACCGGGTGCTCCACCTGGAGGCGGGTGTTGACCTCGAGGAAGTAGGCCTCCTCGCGGGCCGCGTCGTACACGAACTCGACCGTGCCCGCGGAGCGGTAGCCGACCGAGGCGCACAGTCCGCGGGCGGCGGAGGCGAGCCGGGCACGAACGTGGTCGGGCAGGCCGGGGGCCGGGGCCTCCTCGACGACCTTCTGGTTGCGGCGCTGGAGCGAGCAGTCCCGGTCGCCGAAGGTGACGACCCGGCCCGCGCCGTCGCCGAACACCTGCACCTCGACATGGCGGGCGTGCTCGACCAGGCGCTCCAGGAACACTCCGGCGGAGGAGAAGGAGGCGGCGGCGACCCGCTGCACCCGCTCCCAGGCCTCGGTCAGTTCGGCGGCCGACCGGCAGGCCGACATGCCGATGCCGCCGCCACCGCCGGTGGCCTTGAGCATGACGGGATAGCCGATGGCGGCGGCTGCCCGAAGGGCCTCGTCCGGACCGGAGAGGAGGCCGGTGCCCGGGGCCAGCGGTACCCCGGCCGCCTCGGCCGCCGCCCGTGCCGTGTGCTTGGCGCCGAACAGCTCCAGCTGTTCCGGGGTCGGGCCCACGAACACGATCCCGGCCTCCTCGCAGCGCCGGGCGAACCCGGCGTCCTCGGAGAGGAAACCGTAGCCGGGGTGGATCGCGCCGGCGCCGGTGTCCTTCGCCGCCTTCAGGACCAGGTCGGCGTCGAGGTACGACTCCTTCGCGGGTGCCGGGCCGAGCCGGACCGCCTCGTCGGCCAGGCGTACGTGGGGGGCGGCCCGGTCGGGGTCGGAGTACACGGCGACCGTGCGCAGGCCCAGTTCGCGGGCGGTGCGGATGACGCGGACGGCGATCTCGCCGCGGTTGGCGACGAGCAGGGTGTCGAAGGTCATCCCGCGGCTCCGGTGGTCGTCATCCGCACGGCGGTCGGGTCGAAGCCGTTGCAGGGGTTGTTGATCTGGGGGCAGTTGGAGACCAGGACCAGGACGTCCCGCTCGGCGCGCAGGGTCAGCTTCAGGCCGGGTGCCGAGATGCCGTCGACGATGCCGAGGGTGCCGTCCTTCTCGACGGGCACGTTCATGTACCAGTTGATGTTGGAGACCAGGTCGCGTTTGCCGAGGCCGTGCTTCGCGCCCTCGGCGAGGAAGTTGTCCACGCAGGCGTGCTGGGACCAGGTGTGGTGGCCGTAGCGCAGGGTGTTGGACTCCTTGGAGCAGGCGCCGCCGACCGTGTCGTGCCGGCCGACCTCGTCCTCGGTCACCGTCATCAGCGCGGTGTGCTCGTTGGAGAGCAGGACACTGCCGGTGGTGAGGAAGATGCCGCCCTGGGCGTGGATGGTGTCGGGCGCGCTGTAGCGGACGGCCGTGTCGTGGGCGTCGTAGGCGAGGAAGTCGACGGCCTGGTTGCCGTGCAGGTCGGTGATGGTCAGGGTCTCGCCCGCGCGGATCACGGCGGACCAGGCGGCACGGGCCGGGACGACGGCGGTCTGCGTGCTCGTGCTCATGCGAGCCCCCTGGCGGCGAGGAATCCGGTGGTGTTGAGGAAGGCGCGACGGCCCTCGGGGGTGGCGTCCCACAGGGGGTCGCCGGGTGACGTCGGGGCGGCGCGCCAGGCCAGGATCTCCAGAGGGGTGCTGACGTAGTCGGGGCGCGGGTCGGCCGGGTGCGGCACGTTGGCGATCAGTACGGTCAGGTCCTGCTCGGCGCGGAGCGTGACGCTGCCGCCGGGACCGGCCGAGCCGGTGAAGTCCAGCGTGCCGTCGTCGCGCACCTCCACGCCCTGGAAGAACGACAGGGACGGCGGCAGGTCGCGCGGTTCCAGGCCGTTCTTGGCCGCCGCCAGCTTGAACAGCTCGCGGCCGGCCGGGGACGGCGACTGCGGGGTGCCGTCGCCGTACCGGTCGGTGTTGCGGACCAGGGTGGAGGTGCCGCACAGGGCGTCGTGCCGGCCGGAGGTGTCGGCGACGACGGAGGCCAGGACCCGGCCCTGGTCGGACAGGAGCAGCACGCCCTCGCCCAGGTAGGCGTTCCACTGGACCTTGACGGTGTCGGCGACGTTCAGGCGCTCCCAGGGGCGGCCGTCGGCGTACAGCAGCAGGTGGGCGCAGGCGTCGCCGCGCAGGTCGGTCAGGCGCAGCTCGGTGCCGCGGGCCAGGACGCGGTGCGTGTAGTTGCCGCCCGCCACCGTCTCGGCCCACACCAGGTGGCCGGCCTCGCAGGGCGGGTCGGGCCAGTCGGCGGCCGGTACGACCGGCATCGCGTCGGCGCGGGTGCCCTCCTGGGCGCGGGCGTGCGCCCGGGCTCCGTATGTCGTCGCTGTCGCCATCGCTCGGCCTCCGGTCGCTCGGGCTCGGTTGTTTCTGTCGCCCGACAGAAATTAGGGGCGGGGCGCGTCGGCGGCGTTGCGCGGGCGTTCCGGCCCGGTTACCGAGGGCTCACGGGGGGTGTGCGCGACGGGCCGCAGGAGCGGGCCGCCGCCCTCCGGCCTGCGCCGCCTGCGCCGCCTGCGCCGCCTGTGCCGCCTGTGCCGCCTGTGCCGCCTGCGCCGCCCGCGCCGCCCGCTCCGTGTCGGGTGCGGCGGCGTGATCGTCGTGCGGGGCCGTGTGCGAGGATCGAACGCATGGGGACGAGCAGTGGTGGCCGTCGGGTCGGTCGCCCGCGGGTCGTGCAGCGGCCGGACAGCGGCCTGGAACCGCGGGCCGAACTGCTCGCGGCGGCGGCCGAGTTGTTCACCACCCACGGCTACGCGGCCACCACCACCCGGGCCGTCGCCGAGCGGGCGGGCATGCGGCAGGCGTCGATGTACCACTACGTCTCCGGCAAGGAGGAACTCCTCGCCGAGCTGCTGGAGTCCACCGTCACCCCGTCCCTGGCCTACGCGCGTGAGCTGCTCGCGGACGACGCGACACCGGCCGCCGAGCGGCTGCGGGCCCTGTGCCGGGCCGACGTGGAGCTGCTGTGCGCGGGACCGCACAATCTGGGCGCGCTCTACCTGCTGCCCGAGGTGCGGGCGGAGCGGTTCGCCGCCTTCCGCGCCGTACGTGCCGAACTCAAGGACGCCTATCGGCAGTTGATCGCCGCCTCGGTGTCCGCCTCGGTGTCCGCGACGGCTTCCGCCGCGACAGCGGGCGCCGCCGGCGGGGCGTCGGCCAAGGGTGAGCTGGAGCTGCGGACCGACCTCGTCTTCGGGCTGATCGAGGGCGTCATCCTGGTCCACCGCTCCGAACCGGAGCGCCCCGCCCGCGAGTTCGCCAGCGCCACCGCCGACGCGGCGCTGCGGATCGTCGGCGTCTGAGACCCCCCGGGGTTTCGCTCCGCGGCGCGCTTTCACCCGTCACGGTGAGTCACTTTCGCACGCGCACGGCTCGTCACGCCACGTGTTCGAATGAATGCCCTGTGTGCAAATTGACCGAGGGTACTCCAGTGGTTCCGGCGTTTTCAGGTGCTTGCCGAATATGACACGGCGTTGATCCGGTCGGACTAAGCTCGCCCGCGGCGCACCGAGTTGAGGTGAATTCGTGCGCCTGTTCCCAAACATACGGAAGATCCGACTGCTCCATGAACCTTCCCCCCACGAAGTCCCCCGACACCCAGCCGATTCGTCTCAGAAGGCATACATGGTGAGTGTGCAATCGCCTCCCGAGGGCCGAGAACTTTCCCTGGCGCGCGTGCTGTTGCTGCCCGCCATACTGATGGCCGCGGCGACCGCCGCCGCCGTCGTCGTGGTGGCGGCATCCGCCCGGACCGCCGTCGGCGTGTGCGGTGCCGTCGGCACGCTGCTGGTGCTCGCGACGGCGGCGGAAGCGGTACGGCGCGGCCGCAGGCTCCGGGACGCCCGGGCCGAGCACCACCGTCACAGCGCGTATCTGGAGCGGCGGCTCGCCGCCGGTCAGGAGGAGATCGAACGCCTCGGCAACGAGGTGTTCCCGACCGCGCTCTACCGGCTGAAGGCGGGCGAGTCGCCCAAAGAGGTGATCCGCCAGGTCTTCGACCGCGACCCCCATCTGCGCGCCGCCCCCGAGTCGCAGCGCCGGCTGATCCGCAGCATGCTCGACATCGTCGACGAGGAGGACCTCCAGCGGGACTCCCTGGAGCGCTCGTTCGTCAGCGTCGCCCGGCGCGTCCAGGCCATCGTCCACCAGCAGGCCCACGAACTCCGGGAGATGGAGGAGGACCACGGCCGCAACCCCGAGGTCTTCGACGACCTGCTGCGCATCGACCACGGCACCGCGCTGATCGGACGCCTCGCCGACTCGGTCTCCGTCCTCGGCGGCGGCCGGCCGGGCCGCCAGTGGCCCAACCCCGTCGCCCTCTACAGCGTGCTCCGCGGCGCCATGTCCCGGATCCTGGAGTACCGGCGCATCGAGCTGCACTCCATCTGCCAGGTCAACATCAAGGGCACCTCGGTCGAGCCGATCATCCACGCGGCCGCCGAACTCCTCGACAACGCCACCCGCTACTCGCCGCCCTCCACCAAGGTGCACGTCACCGCCGTCGAGGTGCAGTCCGGCGTGTGCATCGAGATCGAGGACGCCGGTGTCGTACTCAACGAGGAGGCCCGTGGTCGTCTCGAGGGTCTGCTGGAGAAGGCCAAGCAGGGCAAGGACATCCAGGTGCTCGGCGAGAACCCGCGTCTGGGCCTGTCCGTCGTCGGCCGGCTCTGCACCACGTACAACATGGACGTCTCGCTGCGCGCCTCGGCGTACGGCGGGGTGCGGGCCGTCCTCATCGTCCCCAGCGACATGATGACCACCGACCCGGCGCCCGGCATCGCCCACGGCATCGGCGCCACCGGCATCCCGAAGCCCGAACTCGGCGCTCTCGAGGGCCCCAAGCGGCCGCCCAAGAAGCGGCGCCCCACCAGCCCCCGCATCCCCGCCGGGATCTCCATGGAGGACGACGTCCCCGAGGTCACCGAGTGGACCGCGGGCGGACTGCCGCAGCGGCGCAGCCGGATGAAGACGCCGCTCAGCCGGCGGCTCGCCGAACAGGCCGCCATCGAGCGCGCCGAACGTGAGGGCAACCCGACCGTCTGGTCGCAGCACAAGGAGCCCGAGCCCGAGCAGCCGGAGCCGGAACGCCGCGAACCCGGACTGTGGGTCGAGGCCTTCTGGGAGGGGCTCAAGAAGAACAACCCGGGTGTCCACCCCACCGACTTCACCCGGAACCCCACCAAGTACCTGCACCTGATCAACGACCCGGCCGGCCCCGAGGCCGACGACGAGGGGGACCTCAAGTGATCCAGCAGCGAGGCAACTTCGACTGGATGCTCAAGCAGCTCGCCGACGGAGTACCGGGCGTCGAGATGATCGTCGTGCTCTCCGCCGACGGACTGCGCATCGCCCGGCACGGCGGTGACCCCGACGCCGCCGACCGGCTGGCCGCGGCCTGCGCGGGCGTACAGAGCCTGGCCGGCGCCGTCGCCCAGGAACTCCCGATCAGCAACGGGGACATGAACCTCGTCCTCATCGAGATCGACCGAGGCTACTTCTACCTGATGTCCGCCGGCGCCAACGCCTACCTCGCGGTGCTCGCCGACGTGACCTGTGAACCCGGCCGGATGAGCGAGATGATGCGCGACCTCGTCGTGCGCATCGGCGCCCACCTGACCAGCCCGCCACGGCGCAACGGGCAGACCGTATGACTCCTCCGCAACGCAAACGGCGCCTGCCCAGGCCGGAACTCGTCCAGCCGCCGCTCCCGTCCGTGCCGCCGGCCCCCGAGAACGGCGGAGAGGACGGCGACAACAAGAACCCCGAGCGGCTCTACGTCATCAGCGGCGCCGACGGCGCCCGGGCCGAACTCGACCTGGTCACCTTAATCGTGGCGCGTGCCGACCCCCCGCCCTCCGTCACGCCGGAGCAGGCGGTGCTGCTCAGGCTCTGTCTCGCGCCCCTGTCCGTGGCCGAGCTCTCGGCCTACCTCAACCTGCCGTTCAGCGCGATGACGGCACTGATCACCGAGTTGATCACGGCCGAACTGGTGCAGGCGCGCGCCCCGATCGTCCGCCAGGCGCTCCCCGACCGTTCCCTTCTCGAAGCGGTGATGCATGGACTTCAAAGGCTCTGAGATGATCCCCGGCCCCCGCACCGAGGACCACCTCCCGCACACCGCACTGGCCGCGGTGAAGATCGTGATCGTGGGCGGCTTCGGAGTCGGCAAGACCACCATGGTCGGTTCCGTCAGCGAGATCAGACCGCTGACCACCGAGGAGACCATGACCCAGGCCGGCATCGGGGTCGACGACAACTACGGCTCCGACTCCAAGACCGCCACCACCGTGGCCATGGACTTCGGCCGGATCAGCATCACCGACCAACTGGTGCTCTACCTCTTCGGCACCCCCGGCCAGGAACGCTTCTGGTTCCTGTGGAACGGCCTGTTCGAAGGAGCCCTCGGCGCGGTCGTCCTCATCGACACCCGGCGCCTGGAGGTCAGCTTCGACGTCATGGGTCGCCTGGAGGAGCGCGGTGTGCCGTTCGTCGTCGCCGTCAACTCCTTCCCGGACGCGCCCCGTTACCCCATCGACGAACTGCGCACCGCCCTGGACCTGTCGCCCGAGATCCCCATCATCGAGTGCGACGCCCGCCGCCGCGCCTCCAGCCGGGACGTCCTGATGACGCTGATGCGCTTCCTGCACTCGCTCGCCATGTCCGGCGCGCTCACCTGACACCTCTCCCGGAGCGATCACTGTGACGCCAGAATCCCCCCGACCCGCCGGTCCCAGCACCGAGCCGGCCCCACCGCCCGGCTGCCCGGCCCACGACCGCGGCTCCGCCCACGGCGGCGCCCCCGCCGCCGACCGCGGCCCCGGCGGACTGCACCGGCTCTTCGGCGCCGACGCGGACCACCTGGGTGAGCTCTACGAGCAGCTGCGCGAGGAACACGGCGCCGTGGCGCCCGTGCTGCTCCACGACGACGTACCGGTCTGGGTGGTCCTCGGACTCACCGAGAACCTCCAGATGGTCCGCACCCCGGCCGTCTTCACCCGGGACAGCCGCATCTGGACCCCGCTGCGCGAAGGGATGGTCAAGCCCGACCACCCCCTGATGCCGCACATCGCCTGGCAGCCCATCTGCTCGCACGCCGAGGGCGACGAACACCTGCGCCTGCGTGCGGCGGTCCAGGGCGCCATGACCACCATCGACCACCGCAGCATCCGCCGCCTCATCGGCCGCTACACCCAGCTGCTCGTCAACGAGTTCTGCGAGAAGGGCCACGCCGAACTGGTCTCGCAGTACTCCGAGCACCTGCCGATGGCGGTCATGTGCGAACTGCTCGGCATGCCCGAGGAGTACAACGACCGGATCGTGGAGGCCACCCGGGACGCGCTCAAGGGCACCGCGACCGCGATCGCCAGCAACGAGTACGTCATGAGCTGCCTGACCCGGCTCACCGCGCGCCGCCGGGCCCGTGCCGAGGACGACTTCACCAGTCACCTCGTCAACCACCCCGCCCGGCTCAACGACGACGAGGTCGCCCAGCACCTGCGGGTCGTCCTCTACGCCGCCTACGAGACCACCGCCAACCTCCTCGCCAACGCGCTGCGGATGGTCCTCACCGAGCCCGGCTTCCGCGCCCAGCTCAACGGCGGCCAGATGACGGTGCCGGAGGCGATCGAGCAGTCCCTGTGGGACGAACCCCCGTTCAGCACGGTCTTCGCCTACTTCGCCAAACAGGACACGGAACTCGGCGGCCAGCGCATCCGCAAGGGCGACGGCCTGCTCTACGCACCCGCGCCCGGCAACGTCGACCCGCGGGTCCGCCCCGACCTCAACGCCAACATGCAGGGCAACCGCTCCCATCTGGCCTTCGGCGGCGGCCCGCACGAATGCCCCGGCCAGGACATCGGCCGTGCCATCGCCGACGTCGGGGTCGACCAGCTGCTGACCCGCCTCTCCGACATCCAGCTCGACTGCGAGGAGGAGGAACTGCGCTGGCGCGCCTCGATCGCCTCCCGCCACCTGGTGGAACTGCCGGTGCGCTTCGACCCGAAGCCCAAGCAGGACGTCACCCTGATGCCGAGCCCCGCCCTGGTCCCGCCGCAGCGCACCGACTGGCAGGCCGCTCCCACCCGGCCGGCGCCCGTACCGCCCGTCCCGCCCGCGCCGGAGCCGTCGGCTCACCCGGCACCCGTCGCGCCGCCCGTGCCGGAACCCGGGACCGCCCCACGCGGCATCTGGCCGCGGCTGCGCCGCTGGTGGCTGGGGCGCTAGCCGGCCCAGTCCTGGTACGACTCCCAGGCGCGCAGCGTCCGCCCGCTGCGCAGCCGATGCTCCACCCCCGTGACCGGATCGGTGAACTCCAGCCGTCGCGCCAGCAGTTGCAGCGGGCGCCGGAAGTCGCCGGCCGGCACGGGGCCGGTCACGACCGGATACAGCGGATCTCCGAGGATGGGCACGCCCAACGCGCTCATGTGGACGCGCAGCTGGTGGGTCTGTCCGGTGCGCGGGGTGAGCCGGTACCGCCCCAGCCCGTCCTCGTGCCCGACCAGTTCGACCAGGGTCTCGGCATTGACATCCCCCTCGACCTCGCGCGCCGCGGGCACCCCGCGCTCCTTGAGGATCCGGCTCCGCACGGTCCGGGGAAGCGCGAGCGAGGCATCGTACGGCGCGATCGCCTCGTACTCCTTGCGCACCCGGCGCTCGCCGAACAGGGTCTGGTAGGCGCCACGCTCCTCGGGCCGTACGACGAACAGCACCAGCCCGGCGGTGAGCCGGTCCAGCCGGTGCGCCGCCCCCAGCTCGGGGATGCCGAGTTCCCGCCGCAGCCGCGCCAGAGCGGTCTCGGTGACATGACTGCCACGCGGGGTGGTGGCGAGGAAGTGCGGTTTGTCGGCGACGACGACATGGTCGTCCCGGTGGACGACTTCGAGCGGGAAGGGGACCGGAACCTCGGCGGGCAGGTCGCGGTGGAACCAGAGGTGGAGACCGGGGGTGTACGGGGCGTCGGCGGCGACCGGTTGCCCGTCGGCACCGACGACGAGCCCCGAGTCCAGCATCTCCGCGACGACACCGGGGGCGGCCCCGGAGAGCCGGGCCACCAGGTACTCCCCGACGGTGGCCCACTCCCCGGAGAACGGCAACCGCACCCGAACGGCGTCCACCCCGTGTCGCTGAGGGAGGGGAGAGGCCGGGGCAGGGGTCTTACGTCTCATGTGCAGCCAAGGGTAAGGGGAGCGTCCCGTCAGGGGCGCGGGGCCGTGTCGACACGGCCCCGCCGCGTGGGCGCGACCGTCTCCCGCGCACCCGCACCCGACCGACTACGCCACAGGTTCCGGCACGGGGACGGCCGCTCGCGCTTCCGACCGGGTGAGCCGCCACACCGCGCCCAGCCCCACGGTCACCGTCAAGAACAGCACCGTGAACCACCGGAAGTACCAGTGACCCCCCGCCGGGTCGTACACCGCTCCGCGGGGCCACGCCAGGTTCACGGTCATCACCAGTCCGTAGAGCAGCGCGACCACGTTCACCGGTACCCCCCACCGCCCCAGCGAGAACAGCGGCGCCCCGGTCTCGTCCGCCCCCTCGGCGCGGAACTCCCCACGCAGCCGCCGCACCAGCAGTGGCCCGGTGACCATGGCGTACGCGAGATACAGCATCACGATGCACGTCGTCCCGATCGCCAGGAAGGCGTCGGGTGAGACGAAGTTCAGCAGCAGGAGCACGGCGGCGAGCACCCCCACCACGACGGCCGGCGCGCCCGGCATCCCGGTGCGGGGGTTCACCCGCGCCAGCCGCTCGGCGAACGGCAGCTGCCCGTCCCGCGCCATGGAGAACAGCATCCGGGAGGCCGCGGTCTGGATGGCGAGCGTCGCCACCGCGATCGCCACCACCACGTCGGCCAGCAGCACCCGCCCGACCCCGTCCCCGAGGCTGCTGGTCAGCACGTAGCTCAGCCCGTCCACCCCCAGGTGCCCGTCGGTGAGGCTGGGCGCGGCCAGCAGGCCGCCGAGGATGACCAGCCCGCCGAGCAGGCCCGCGGCGGTCAGCGCGGTGAGGATGGTGCGGGGCGCCGTCCGGCGTGGCTGGTGCGTCTCCTCGCTCATCTCGCCCGCGCTGTCGAAGCCGATCATCACGTACGCGGCCGTGAACGAGCCGACCAGCAGCGCGCCCAGCAGGCCTCCCTCGGCGGCCGTCCCGGTGTGGAACGTGATGCCGGGGGAGCGCTTGGAGTGGGTGAGCAGCAGCACGACGATCAGCACCGCGCCGATGATCTCGGCGGTCACCCCGACCCGGTTGATCACGGACATCACCCGGTTGTCCACGATGTTCACGAGGGTGGTGAGCACCAGCAGGACCACCCCGAGGACCGCCGCGTTGGCCGCGCCGTCGGCCGAGGTCGGCGTGGGGTCGGTGCCGATCAGCTGGAAGCCGGACCAGAGCGCCGGCAGCACCATTTGCAGGGCGAGCGCGGCCGCCGCGACCACCACGATCTGCCCGATCACCATGATCCAGCCCGCGAACCAGCCGAAGGACGGGTTGGAGAGGCGTGAGGACCACTGGTAGATCGCGCCCGAGATCGGGTAGCGCCCGGCCAGTTCGGCGAAGCAGGCGGCGACCAGCAACTGGCCGGCCAGCACGGCCGGCCAGGCCCAGAAGAAGACCGGGCCGCCGAACGCGTACCCGAAGGCGAAGAACTGGAAGACGGTGGTCAGTACGGAGATGAAGGAGAACCCGGCGGCGAACGAGGCGTACCGGCCGAGGCTGCGATGCAGCTCCTGGCGGTAGCCGAACTCCTCCAGGGAGTGGTCGGCGGTCTCCTTCAGCGAGCGGTCGTCGGTGGTCGTCACGGCGCTACCTGCCTGTCAGGGCGGATTTCCTGTCGGGCGACAGAAATTAGGGAAGCGCTGTTTCGGCCGCGTCACACCGGCATGTCCGGAGCGGGCCCAAGTCCTCACGCCCTTGCGCGGGCCGCCGCAACGCGATACATCGTGTGTATTGACGCCTCCGCGAACTCGCGATATGTTCTGTCACGGATATTCGGAGGCGAGGGGGTCGGTATGGCTGCGCAGCGGCGCAAGCTCGGCAATCCCCTGGCGCTCGTCGTGCTGTCGACCCTGTGGCAGAAGCCGATGCATCCGTACGAGATCGCCCAGACCATGCGCCGTCAGGGCAAGGACACCAGCACCCGGATCAACTACGGCTCGCTCTACACGGTCATGCGGAACCTGGAGAAGCACGGCTTCGTCGAGGTGGCCGACGTGGAGCGGCAGGGTAACCGCCCGGAGCGCACGGTCTACGGCATCACGGACGCCGGGCGCGAGGAGATGGTCCACTGGCTGTCCGACCTGATGGCCGTCCCGGCCAAGGAGTACCCGATCTTCGAGACGGCGCTCTCGCTGATGGGGGCCCTGCCGCCGGACGAGGTCGAGCGCCTGCTGGCGGACCGGCTGAGCTCCCTGGAGGTGGAGGTCGCCGGCGGCCGGGCGGTGCTGGAGAAGCTGCACGAGACGCTGCCCCGGCTGTTCGTCGTCGAGGTGGAGTACCACCTGCACATGCTGGAGGCGCAGACCGAGTGGGTCCGCGGTCTCGTGCGGGAGATACAGGACGGTTCGCTGCCGGGCGTCGAGGGCTGGCGCCGGTTCCATGAGACCGGTGAGTTGCCGCCGGAGTTCACGGAGGCGGACCGGTAACGGAAACAGACCCCGGCAGAGCTGTTGCAGCAGCCCCGCCAGGGTCTTCGAACCCCGAGCTGAACCCGCCGTGAGGCAGATCCGGGCGATCGAGGTGCGGCACACCCAGGATAGCCCGGCGCTCCTCATGCGGATCAGCTGTCATTCGCTGTCATCCGCTCATTCAGGAGAGCCCTGTCATGAACACCCGTGCGCCCGCAGTGCAGGCGCGCCAACTGATCAAGACCTACCCCGGTGACGTCACCGCGCTGAACGGCATGGACGTCACCGTCGAGCCGGGCACCGTCTTCGGGCTCCTCGGGCCCAACGGAGCCGGCAAGTCCACCACCGTCAAGATCCTCACCACCCTGGCCCGCCCCGACTCGGGATCCGCCGCCGTGGCCGGTCACGACGTGCTGCGCCACCCCGACCGGGTGCGCCGCGCGATCGGGGTGGTCGCCCAGAACTCCGGCGCCGACCCGGTCGCCACCGGCCGGGAGAACCTCCGGCTCCAGGGCAGGCTCTACGGCCTGCGCGGCGCCGCCCTCGGCCGCCGGGTCGACGAACTGCTGGCCCGCTTCGGTCTTACCGAGGCCGCCGACCGCCCGGTCAAGGGCTACTCCGGAGGCATGCGGCGCCGCCTCGACGTGGCCCTCGGCCTGGTCCACCGCCCCGAGGTGCTCTTCCTCGACGAGCCCACCACCGGTCTCGACCCGGAGGCCCGCACCGCGATGTGGGAGGAGATCGGCCGGCTGGCCGGCGAGGAGGGGCTGACGATCCTGCTCACCACGCACTATCTGGAGGAGGCCGACCGGCTCGCCGAGCGGATCGCGATCATCGACCGCGGCCGGGTCGTGGTCGAGGGCACCCCCGACTCCCTCAAGGGCGAACTGCGCGGCGACGCGGTGCACGTGGAGCTGCGCGAGGCGCCCGGGGAGGCCGGCCGCACCCTGCTCGCGGGCGCCCTGACCGGGCTGCCGGGTGTGCACGAGGCGTTGTTCGACGGCCGCCGGATCAGCGCCCGCGCCGACGACGGGGCCGCGGCCATGCCCGCGCTGCTCGCCGCCCTGGAGCGGTCCGGGGTGACCGTGGTGGCCGCGACCGTCGCCCGCCCCTCCCTCGACGACGTCTATCTGCGCTACGCGGGCCGCCGGTACGCGGAGGCCGAGGGCGCCGCCGAGTCGTCGCTCGCCCTGGCCGGAGGTGCCCGATGAGCCACGCCGTGTCCCAGACCTGGTACATGACCCAGCGCCAGCTGCTGGTGTTCGCACGTCAGCCCGCCTACGCGGTCATCACTCTGATCCAGCCGGTGATCTGGCTGTTCCTGTTCGGCAACCTCTTCAGGAAGGTCGTCGAGCTGGGCGGCTTCGGCACCACGTCCTACCTGGACTACCTGGTGCCGGGGGTGGTGGTGATGAGCGCCCTCAGCTCCAACATGTGGGCCGGGATGGGGACGCTGGAGGAGATCCAGCGCGGCACCCTGAACCGCTTCCTGACCACCCCGGTCAGCCGGGCCGCGCTGATGAACGGCAACGTGGTGAACAACGGGCTGGTCACCGCCGGCCAGTCCCTGATCATCGTGCTGCTCGGGCTGCTGGGCGGCGCCGACTACCCGGGCGGGGTCGCGGGTGTCGCGGTCCTGGTGGTCGCCGCCGTACTGCTCGGCACGGTCTTCGGGGCGCTGTCCAACGCGCTTGGCATGCTGGTGCGGGAACGGGAGTCGATCATCGGGATCAACACCTTCCTGCTGCTGCCGCTGACGTTCCTGTCCAGCGCCTTCATGGCGCCGTCCCAGATGCCCGGCTGGATGCGGCACATCGCCGACTTCAACCCGCTCAACTGGGCGATGGTGGCGGGCCGTTCGGCGATGTCGGCGGACCCGGACCGGGCTGTGGTGCTCGGCCGGGGCGGGGCGCTGCTGGCCCTCGCGGTCGTGGCGGTGTGGCTGTCGATCAGGACCTTCAGGTCGTACCAGCGGTCGGTGTGATCCGACCGGGTCGCCCGCGTGGCGGCGGCACCCGCTCGCGGCGGGGTGCCGCCGGCCGCCTCAGGCCGCGGCCGCGCCGCCCTCCTGCTCCGCCTCGATACGGGCGTTCCAGTCACGCTTGGAGGCCTGCCAGCCGTCCTCGTTGTGGCCCAGGCGCCAGTAGCCGGAGATCGACAGGTCGTCGCGCGGGATCTGGCGCTCGACCCGCAGCAGGGCCCGCAGTTCCTTCACGAAGCTCGCCTCGCCGTGGACGAAGGCGTGCACCCGGCCCGCCGGGAACTCCAGCGCCCGTACGGCGGCGACCAGGGCCTCGCCGACCGGCCGGTCGCCCCGGTGCAGCCAGACGACCTCCACATCGGAGTCGATCTTCTGCTCCTCCTCGGGGCCGGACACCTCGATGAAGGCGAAGGCCGTCGCGCCGGCGGGCAGCGACTCCAGGGAGCGGGCGATCGCGGGCAGCGCGCTCTCGTCGCCGGCCAGCAGGTGCCAGTCGGCGTCCGCAGCGGGGGAGTAGGCGCCGCCGGGACCCATGAAGTGCACCGTCTCACCGGGCTGGACGCGGCAGGCCCACGGTCCGGCCAGGCCCTCGTCGCCGTGCACCACGAAGTCCAGGGCCAGTTCCCGCAGCTCGGGGTTCCAGGACCGCACGGTGTAGGTACGGGTCACCGGCCACTGCTCGCGCGGGAACTCGGCGCGGATCCGCTCCAGGTCGAAGGGGGCCGGGTAGCTGACGCCCTCCGGTCCGAAGAGGAGTTTCACGTAGTCGTCGGTGCAGGTGTCCGCGGCGAAGTCGGCCAGCCCGTCGCCACCGAGAACCACACGCTGCATGTGCGGGGTCAACCGCTCGGTGCGCACGACCTGGGCGGAATGGGGCTTGCGCGGCTTACGTCCCGGGCGCTCTGCCATGACCGGCCTCCTGCTCCATTGGTTAGGTTTACCTAAGTTAGCACCTCTTTCCGGGTGGACACCTCTTCCATGAACACTCGCCGACGGTGTTTTGCCGGTGTTTTGCCGGAGCGGGGCTCCCCTGGATCAGGCGTCCAGCGTCGCCAGCAGGCGGTTCAGGGATCCGCCCAGGCCCCAGCGGGCCGCCAGCCTGTTCAACTGCTCCGGGTCGCGCGGCGCCTTCGGCAGTGCGGTGTCGACCTCCGGCAGCGGGACGTCACCCGCGACCCTCACCACCTTCGGCGCCACCGCGACATACGGCCGGGCCTCGTCCAGCCGCTTGCGCTGCGACGGCGTGAGCTTCGCCTTCGGGTCGTCGACCGCGGCCATGATCCCCGCCAGGTCGCCGAACTCGGCGAGCAGCTTCGCGGCCGTCTTCTCGCCGATGCCCGGCACACCCGGCAGGCCGTCGCTCGGGTCGCCGCGCAGCAGTGCCAGGTCCGCGTACCCCGGTCCGTCCACCCCATACTTCTCACGCAGCCACGTCTCGTCGGTGGTCTGAAGGGTGCCGACACCCTTCAGCGGGTACAGCACCCGGACCCCGCGCGCGTCGTCCACCAGCTGGTACAGGTCGCGGTCGCCGGTGACGATGTCGACCGGGCCGCCGGCGCGCGCGGTGAAGGTGCCGATCACGTCGTCCGCCTCGTACCCGGCGACGCCGACCCGGGCGATGCCGAGCGCGTCCAGCACCTCCTCGATGACCGGCACCTGCGGGGAGAGGGTGTCCGGCACCTCCTCCTGGTCCGGTCCCGCCGCCCGCTCCTCGGCCACCCGGTGCGCCTTGTAGGAGGGGATCAGGTCCACCCGCCACCGCGGCCGCCAGTCGGCGTCCATGCAGGCCACCAGCAGGTCCGGCCGGTGGTCCTTCACCAGCCGGTCGATGAAGTCCAGCAGCCCGCGCACGGCGTTCACCGGAGTGCCGTCCGGGGCCTTCACGGAGTCCGGGACGCCGAAGTAGGCGCGGAAGTACAGCGAGGCGGTGTCGAGAAGCATCAGTCGCGCGGTCACGCCACGCATCATGCCGTACACCGCTGACAGCGCCCGAGCGGTGCGCCGCGGGCCGCCCGCTCGTGGAGAACCCGTGAACCCGTGAACCCGTGAACCCGTGAACCCGTGACCTGGCCCACGTGCGCGTTTGACCTGCGCCGATCCGGGCAGGGGCGGCTCCTGCCCCATGGCCGGAGGCACCGCGCCTTCGAGGTTCGGGGGCCCGAGAGAGAGGTCCGCGTGTCACCCAGGCTTGAGACCGAGCACCTGTACAAGGTCTTCGGCAGACGAACCGACGACTCGGTGGAACGGCTCCGGCAGGGCGCCGACCGGGAGGAACTGCGCGCGGACGGCACCACCGCCGCCGTCATCGACGCGTCCGTCCGGGTCGAGGCCGGCGAGATATTCGTCGTGATGGGCCTGTCCGGCTCCGGCAAGTCCACCCTGCTGCGCACCCTCAACGGCCTGCTGGAGCCGACCGCGGGCCGGGTCCGGTTCGACGGCCAGGACCTGGGCGAGCTCACCGACCGCGAACTGCGCGAGCTGCGCTCGAAGAAGATCAGCATGGTCTTCCAGCACTTCGCGCTCTTCCCGCACCGCAGCGTCCGTGACAACGCCGCCTACGGCCTCGCCGTGCAGGGCGTGCCCCGCGCCGAGCGCGACCGCCGCGCCGGCGAGGCGCTCGCCCTGTGCGGTCTGGCCGGCTGGGAGGACTCCTGGCCCGACGAGCTGTCCGGCGGCATGCAGCAGCGCGTCGGCCTCGCCCGCGCCCTGGCCACCGACGCCGACCTGCTCCTCATGGACGAGTCGTTCAGCGCCCTGGACCCGCTGATCCGCCGCGACATGCAGGACCAGCTGCTGGAACTCCAGAAGACCCTGAAGAAGACCATCGTCTTCATCACCCACGACCTCAACGAGGCGATGCGCCTGGGCGACCGCATCGCCGTGATGCGCGACGGCCGGATCGTGCAGACCGGCACCGCCGAGGACATCCTGCTGCGTCCCGCCGACGACTACGTGGCCTCCTTCACCCAGGACGTCGACCGCTCCCGGGTGCTGACCGCCGCCGCCGTCATGGACACCGACGTGCAGGGCGACGAGGCGGACTGCGGCTGCGCGACCGCGGCCCCCGGCACGCCGTTCACCGAACTGTGCGCGCTCAGCGCCCGGTTGCCGCACCCGGTCGCCGTGCTCGACGCGAACGACGGCGTCGTGGGGGTCGTACCGCGACAGCGGCTGGTCGGCTTCCTCGCGGAGGAAGCGGGCGAACCCCTTGAGTGCGACGGCGGAAGGAAGGTGACCGCCCGTGCCTAGGCTGCACCTCGGCGACTGGGTCGACTCCGGCGTCGACTGGCTCGTCGCGCACATGTCCTGGCTCTTCGACGCGGTCCGAGCGGTCGTCGAGGGCATGTACGACGCCATCGACGGCGTCCTCACCGCACCCGCCCCCCTGCTGCTCGCGGGCATCCTCGCGGTCCTGGCCTGGTGGCTGCGGGGCGTCGGCGCGGGCGTCCTCGCGTTCGCCGGGTTCGCGCTCGTCGACTCCCTCGCCCTGTGGGACCGCGCCATGTCCACCCTGGCGCTGGTCCTGGTCGCCACCGTGATCGCGCTGGCGGTCTCGGTGCCGCTGGGTGTCTGGGCGGCCCGTTCCAGGGCCGTCAGCGCGGCCGTCCGCCCGGTCCTGGACCTGCTCCAGACCATGCCCTCGATGGTCCTGCTGATCCCCGCGATCCTCTTCTTCGGCCTGGGCACCGCCGCCGGTGTCATCGCCACCCTGATCTTCGCGCTCGCTCCCGGTGTCCGCATGACCGAGCTGGGCATCCGCCAGGTCGACGCCGAACTGGTCGAGGCCGCAGAGGCGTTCGGCACCACCCCCCGGGACACCCTGCTGCGCGTCCAGCTGCCGCTCGCGCTGCCGACCATCATGGCCGGGGTCAACCAGGTCATCATGCTGGGCCTGTCGATGGTCGTCATCGCCGGCATGGTCGGCACCGGCGGCCTCGGCGGCGCGGTCAACGAGGCCATCGGACAGCTCGACATCGGCTTCGGCTTCGAGGCGGGCGTCGGCATCGTGGTCCTCGCCATCTACCTCGACCGCATGACCAGCGCCCTCGGCACCCAGCTCTCGCCGCTCGGCCGCCGGGCCGCCGCCAAGGTCCGCCCCACTCCCTGGACCTACCGCCCCCGGCCGGCCGTCGCCGTCATCGGCGTGGTGGTCCTGGCCCTGGTCGCCGGCGGCACGGGGATCTTCGGCCCCTCCTCCGGCACCACCCAGGCCTCCGCCACGGACGTCGGCAAGGGCAAGGAGATCAAGATCGGCTACATCCCCTGGGACGAGGGCATCGCGTCCACCTTCCTCTGGAAGGAGATCCTGGAGGAGCGCGGCTACAAGGTCACCACCACCCAGTACGCGGCCGGCCCCCTCTACACCGGACTCGCCACCGGACAGCTCGACTTCGAGACCGACTCCTGGCTGCCCACCACCCACGCCGAGTACTGGAAGAAGTACGGCAAGCAGCTCGACGACCTCGGCAAGTGGTACGGCCCCACCTCCCTGGAGCTCACCGTCCCGTCGTACGTGAAGGACGTGAACTCGCTGGCGGACCTGAAGGACCACGCCGGGGAGTTCGGCGGGAAGATCGTCGGCATCGAGCCCAGCGCCGGAATGATGGGCCTGCTCAAGTCCAAGGTGCTCAAGGAGTACGGCCTGGACGGCAGCTACCAGGTCGTCGACGGCTCCACGCCCGCGATGCTCGCCGAGCTCAAGCGGGCCTACGCGAGGAAGCAGCCGATCCTCGTCACCCTGTGGTCGCCGCACTGGGCCTACAGCGACTACGACCTCAAGAAGCTCAAGGACCCCGAGGGTGCCTGGGGCAGTGGTGACGGCGTGCACACCCTGTCCCGCAAGGGGTTCGCCGACGACAACCCGCAGGTCGGCAAGTGGCTCCGGGACTTCTCCATGACGGAGAAGCAGCTCACCGGCCTGGAGGCCGCGATCCAGAAGGCCGGCCAGGGCCGCGAGCAGGACGCCGTGCGAACCTGGCTCCAGGGGCGTCCCGGCCTCGTCGACCAGTGGGCGCCGGTCCACAAGTGACCAGGTGGTGAGCGTGCGTCCGGCCTCGCCTACGAGAAGGATCCGGCCAACCACATAGCGTCAGGGTATGCCCCAGGCCTCGGCGGACACCGGCCGGAACGGCTGACCGGCCCTCCGGTCGGTGTCTTCATCCCGACGGGGGAGTCCGCGCACGCCGAGTCGGGGGAGCCCGCGCACTGGCGTGAACCGTGAGGGTCGCACCGCTTCGGCGTGACAGGGATGTGACGGCCGCCTGAAACGGTTTGCCGAACATGCGTAGGGTGCAGAGAACCCCTCAGGAGGGGCCCGGCCGCGGCCGGGGCACCCTGAAGGCGGACGACGAGCGAAGGAGGGAGCCGGAGCGATGGGCGACCACAAGGACCAGCAGCCCGTGCGGGTGGGCGCGGCAGTCCGGCGGCGCCGCCGTGCGCTGGAGCTCACCCTCGCCGTCGTGGCCGAGCGCAGTGGCCTGTCGGTGCCCTTCCTGAGCCAGATCGAGAACGACAGGGCCCGGCCCAGCCGCGCCTCCCTGGAGAAGGTCGCCGACGCCCTGCGCACCACGGCCGTAGAACTCCTCGCCGCGGCCGACCCGGCGTGCAGCGTGGACGTCGTCCGCGCCGACGACGCCGTCGACCCGGACTTCACGCCCAGGGTCCGGTCCCTGGTCAGGGGCCACCACCAGCTGCACGCCTCCGAGTTCACCGGCGACCACGACGCGGGCCGCGAATTCCAGCACCGCAACGACGAGTTGATGTACGTAGCCGACGGCGCGGTGGAGATCGAGGCGGAGGGCCGCGCGTACCGCCTCGGTCGCGGCGACACCCTGTACCTCACCGGTGGGGTCCGGCACCGCTGGCGCGCCACGGTCCCCGACACCAGGGTCGTCGTGGTGGCGGTGGCGGAACACATCGAGGCGGTCCAGGACCGCTCCCGCTGAGCCGCCCGGGTCCGAGCCGCGTGCGGGTCAGCGGACGGCACCCGACGTCGTACGGCCCGTCACCGGCGGCGGCGCCACGGGTACCCGTCGGGGGCCGGCGAGCAGCTCGCCGCTGAGCAGCCCGCGCACCGTGCCGGAGGCGGCCGCCAGCCAGCCGGCGACGAGGAGGCCGTACAGAGCCGTCGCCAGCCAGTCGTACACGGCGAGCCCGGTGTGCCGGCCCAGGGCGGCGGCGCCCGTGACACAGGTGCCCACCGGGAAGGTGAACGCCCACCACGTCATGGCGAACCGCATGCCCTGCCGCCACGCCCGCACCGCGTGCGCGCCGGCCAGCGCCAGCCACAGCACCGCGAACCCCATCACCGGTACGCCGTACAGCACGGCCAGGAGGCCGAACCCGGCGGCGTAGGGGGCCGGTACGGCGCCGGGCGCGACGTCGGCGAAGGCGCCCACCGCGGTCGTGGACTGCCCGAGCGGGCCCAGCACCAGGAAGAGCGCGGGCGTGAGGGCGACGGGCGGCGGACCGCCGGTGACCAGCCGGGCGAAGACGAGCGTCAGCATCAGCAGCGTGGCCAGCAGGCTCAGCCCGAAGAGGGCGAAGCAGCCGTAGAGCAGGGTCGCCCGCGGCTGGCCGGGCGGCAGGTGCGGCACCAGCCGCGGGCCGAGCGCCGCCGACACCATCGGCGCGACCAGCGGCAGCAGCCACACGGGCGAGGCCTGGCCGGGCTCGACCCGGTGCCGTACGGCCATGAGGTACGGCACGGCGACGGCCGCCGCGAGCCCCACGGCCGTACCGGCGGCGAACAGCACGGAGTCGAGTACGACCGCGGCCGGCTCGCCGATCCAGTCCCGGCCGAGGGTGAGGCCACCGCCGCCGACGGCGAGCAGGGCCATGGACAGGCAGCCGTAGAAGGGGGCCACGGCGGGGTCGCGCAGGTGGGCGCGGGCCTGGTCGGCGTGGTGGATCCAGTGCAGGGCGCGGGCGGTCAGCAGCACCAGGAGCTGGAGCAGGGACAGCGCCCAGACGCCGGCGAAGAGCGCGCGCGGGCCGCCGCCGAGCGCGGCGCCGCCGAGGGCGAGGGCGGCGGTGCCCATCACGGATGCGTACCAGTGGGGGCCCAGTTGACGGACTGCGATGACCATGGGACCACGGTCCCGCGGCCCCGGGCCGGCAACCAGGGAGCCTGTCTCTATGAGGGCATAAGCTGGTCTTATGAGCGAGACGGCGGGACGGGTGGGCGGCGGCATGCTGGCGCACCGGGTACCGGACCTCGGCGCGCTGGAACTGCTGCTCGCGGTGGCGCGGCTCGGCAGCCTCGGGGCGGCGGCGCGGGAGGTCGGGATCAGTCAGCCGGCGGCCAGCAGCCGGATCCGCTCGATGGAACGCCAGCTGGGCGTGGCCCTCGTCGACCGCTCACCGCGCGGCTCCCGGCTCACGGACGCCGGGGCGCTGGTGACCGACTGGGCGCGGCGGGTGGTGGAGGCGGCGGAGGCGTTCGACGCGGGGGCGCAGGCGTTGCGGGACCGGCGGGACTCACGGCTGCGGGTCGCGGCGAGCATGACGATCGCCGAGTACCTGCTGCCGGGCTGGCTGCTGGCGCTGCGCGCCCAGCGGCCGGACACGGCGGTGTCGCTGCTCGCGGGCAACTCGACGGCCGTGGCGGAGCGGCTGCTCGCGGACGAGGCCGACCTGGGGTTCGTGGAGGGGCTGACGGTCCCGCCGGGGCTGGACTCGACGGTGATAGCGCACGACCGGCTGATCGTCGTCGTCGCCCCCGCCCACCCCTGGGCCCGCCGCCGGCGCCCGCTGGCCGCGGCGGAACTGGCGGCGACCCCGCTCATCCTCCGCGAACGCGGTTCCGGCACCCGCCAGGTCCTCGACGCGGCCCTCGGTGGTCTGGCCCGCCCGCTGATCGAGCTGTCCTCGACGACGGCGGTGAAGGCGTCGGCGGTCGGCGGCGCGGGCCCGGCGGTCCTGAGCGAGCTCGCCGTGGGCGAGGAACTGGCGATGCGCCGCCTGGTCAGCATCCCGGTGGAGGGGGCGGCGTTGCGCCGGGACCTGCGAGCGGTGTGGCCGACCGGCCACCGCCCGACGGGCCCGGCCCGCGAACTGCTCTCCCTCACCCGAGGCTGACCGCCGCGCGGGGGCACCGGCTACCTTTCTCCCCGGTGACCGCGAACGGCGGAGGGGGCGCGCTGGTGTGCAAGGTGGATCACGGGGCGGCGGCGGTGGCCGCGGCGACGGCTCTGACGGCGTCCCATCCGCACCTGGCGCGGGCGGCCGCTGCCCATCCGGCGCTCGCCGGCTGCGAGGACGTGGAGTGGGCGTCCGTCACCGGCTGCCCGGTCGACGTCCCGGTCGTCCTGCGGGGGCTGCTCGATCCCGACGCGGCCGAGCCGGCCGAACGGGCCCTGGACTGGCTCGTGATGTCGGGGCCGATGGCCATCAGCGCAGCGATGCCCGCCGTCGTCCCGTACCTGCTGCGGCTGACCGCGGATCCGTCGGTCCCGCGCCGGACCGAACTGCTCGGGATCCTGCTGGTGGCCGCCGCTCTGTCCGCACCGACCGACCCCGCGAACGCCTGGCACATGGCGATCGGCGGACTCGAACAGGACCACCCTGAACGGGCCCGCTGCCGGGCGGCGTTCGCCGCCGACGCGGCATGGGTACGACGGCTGCTGGCCGACGAGGAACTGCTGGCCGGCGCCGAGCTGGGCACGGACGACCGGGAGTCACTGGCCGAGGCGGCCGGCCTGCGCCACCCCTGAGAGCGGGAACGGTCCTGGCGTGGGGTGAAAAGGCGTGGCGGTGGCGGGGTCCCGACCGGCACCATCCGTTCATGTCGACCCCCACCGCCCCGCCGGCCGAAGGGGCCCGCATGCCCTGGGAGGCGTTGCCCGCCGCCGTCCGTGGCGCGGTCGCCGATCTCCTCGGCGGCGCCCCCGTCACCCACGCCGTCACCCAACCCGGTGGCTTCTCCCCGGGGGTCGCCGCCAGAGTCCGCACCGCCGCCGACCGGGCCGCGTTCGTCAAGGCGGTCAGCGCCGACAGCAACCCGCACAGCCCCGCCCTGCACCGCGCGGAGGCCCGCAACGCCGCCGCCCTCCCCGCCACCGTCCCCGCACCCCGGCTCCTCGGCAGCTACGACGACGGCACCTGGGTGGTCCTCGTCTTCGAGGAGGTCGACGGGCGGCAGCCGCACGTCCCCTGGCGCCCCGGGGAGCTGTGCCGCGTCCTGGACGCCGTGGCCACCCTCGGCCGTGCCCTCACCCCGTCCCCGGTCGACGCCCCGCCCGCCGCGGAGCACCTCGCGGACTCCTTCGACGGCTGGCGCCAGTTGGCCGAGGGCCCCGCGGAAACCCTCGACCGCCTGGACGAATGGACCGTCTCGCACCTCGCGGAACTGGCCGGACTCGCCGCCCCCTGGCCCGAGGCCGTCGCCGGTGACACCCTCGCCCACGCAGACCTGCGGGCCGACAACATGCTGCTCACCGCCGACGGCGCGGTGGTCTTCGTCGACTGGCCACACGCCGTGCGCGCCGCCCCCTGGTTCGACCTCCTCGTGATGCTGCCGTGCGTACGGGCCCAGGGCGGCCCTGACCCGGAGCGGGTCTTCACGGCGCATCCGCTGGGACGGGACGCCGACCCCGCCCGGGTCACCGCCGTCCTGGCCGCGCTCACCGGGTTCTTCCTCGCGCACTCGGTGCGGCCGGCGCCGCCCGGTCTGCCCGCGCTGCGCCCGTTCCAGCGCGCCCAGGGCGACGCGGCTCTGGCCTGGCTCAGGACGCGGCTGTGACCAGCGCCCGCATCACCCGCAGGTCCTCGCCCATCTCCGGATGCCACTGCACGCCGAGGACCCAGCCGCGTTCGGCGGGGAGTTCGACCGCCTCGACCGTGCCGTCGTCCGTCGCGAGGGCCGAGGCCACCAGTCCCGTCCCGAGGCGGTCCACCGCCTGGTGGTGGAAGGTGGGGACCGACGTCTCCTCCGGGACCGCGCCGGCGTACAGCGTGCCGGGGACCGGCTTGACGGGGTGGTGGCCGAAGACCCCGGGTGTCTCCGCGTGACCGTCGATGTGCTGGACGAGGGTCCCCCCGAGGGCGACGTTCAGCAGCTGCATGCCCCGGCAGATGCCGAGGAGCGGGAGCCGCGCCGCCAGGGCCGCGTCGATCAGGGCCAGTTCCCACGCGTCCCGGGGGCGGTCGGGGCGGCCGGTGCGGGGGCCGGGCTCGGCACCGTAGCGGACCGGCTCGACGTCCGGGCCGCCCGCGATCACCAGACCGTCCAGGCGGGCCACCGCGGCCGCCGCGTGCTCGGGGGCGTCCGGGGGCAGCATCGCGGCCAGGCCGCCGGCCCGCTGGACCAGCCGCGGGTACCCGGCGGGCAGCAGGGCCGCCGGCAGCTCCCAGACGCCCCAGCGCGTGCCGGCCTCCAGATACGTGCTCACGCCGATCAGCGGCCGTCCGGCCATGGGACCCTCCCGAAGATAAAGGTGTCTGCGCATACCTTTATGGCACGGGGGTCGGTCGTCACGCCAGAAAGCCGCGCAGCAGGGCCGCCGTGCCCGCGCAGTGCTCCCGCATCATCTCCCGGGCGCCGTCGGCGTCCCCGTCCAGCACCGCCTCCACCAGCGCGATGTGCTGGCGCTGCGAGTGCTCCAGGTTGCGGACCAGCAGCGGGATGCAGTCCAGCAGGTCGTTGACCGTCGCCCTCACCGCCGCGTACTGGGCGGTGAGGGAGGGCGAGCCGCACAGCTCGGCGACCGTCAGGTGCAGCAGCGTGTCCAGGCGGCGGTAGTCCGCGAGCGGTGCCTCGTGGGTGCGGGCCAGGGCCTCCCGGAGGCGGTTCGCCTGGTCGGGCGGCAGGCCGTGCGACGCGCACAGTCCGGCCGCCCCCACCTCCAGCACCTCGCGGAACCGCAGCACGTCCTCGATGTCGACCTCGGCGACCCGGCGGCGCAGCTCGTCCTCGCCGCCCGCGTCCGTCCGCGGCAGCACGAACGTGCCGCCGTACCGCCCCCGGCGGGACTCCACCAGACCCTGGTCCTGGAGCACCTTCAGCACCTCGCGCAGCGTCACCCGGCTGATGCCGAGGCGTTCCGCGAGCTCCCGCTCGGCGGGCAGCCGTTCGCCGCCCGGGACCAGGCCGAGACGGACGACCTGGAGGATCTGCTCCAGCGCCTCCTCGAAGCCGTTGCCCGCCCGTACCGGCCGCAGCACCGGGGTCAACGGGTCGTCGAGGGCGCCGTCCGCATCCAGCGACATAGGGCCGTACCCCCTTCCCAAGCAATGGTTCTCACCCATACCTTAGAGCTCCCGGCCCGGCCGCAGCAGTGCAGTACCGACGTGAGAGAAGCCGAAGGAGCTCCCCCGTGGCAGACCGCACACCCCCGCTGAGCGTCGAGGAACTGCACGCCCTCGTCGCGGGCGGCGAGATCGACACTGTCGTCCTGGCCTTCCCCGACATGCAAGGGCGGTTGCAGGGCAAGCGGTTCGCCGCCCGGTTCTTCCTCGACGAGGTCCTCCGCCACGGCACCGAGGGCTGCAACTACCTCCTCGCCGTCGACACCGAGATGAACACCGTCGACGGCTACGACATGTCCTCCTGGGACCGCGGCTACGGCGACTTCGCCATGCACCCCGACCTCGCCACCCTCCGTCGCGTGCCCTGGAACCCGGGCACCGCGATGCTCGTCGCCGACCTCGCCTGGAACGACGGCTCCCCGGTCGTCGCCGCCCCCCGCCAGATCCTCCGCCGCCAGCTGGAGCGCCTCGCCGAACTCGGCTACACCGCGCAGGTCGGTACGGAGCTGGAGTTCATCGTGTTCAAGGACACGTACGAGGCCGCCTGGGACGCGAACTACCGCGGGCTGACCCCGGCCAACCAGTACAACATCGACTACTCGGTGCTGGGGACCGGACGGATCGAGCCCCTGCTTCGCCGGATCCGCAACGAGATGGCGGGCGCCGGACTGACCGTCGAGTCCGCCAAGGGCGAGTGCAACCCCGGCCAGCACGAGATCGCCTTCCGCTACGACGAGGCCCTGGTCACCTGCGACCAGCACGCGATCTACAAGACCGGCGCCAAGGAGATCGCCGCCCAGGAGGGCGTCTCCCTCACCTTCATGGCCAAGTACAACGAACGCGAGGGCAACTCCTGCCACATCCACCTGTCGCTGACGGACACGGACGGCCGTAACGTG
Organism: Streptomyces humi; assembly: GCF_001005085.2. Taxonomy (GTDB): domain Bacteria; phylum Actinomycetota; class Actinomycetes; order Streptomycetales; family Streptomycetaceae; genus Streptomyces; species Streptomyces humi. The sequence continues at coordinate 166,065 of NZ_LBMU02000016.1, read as the reverse complement.
TTCGCGGCCGAGCACGGCATGTCCGACGTCATGCGGCACTTCCTCGCCGGACAGCTCGCCGCCCTCCGGGACTTCTCGCTCCTCTACGCCCCCAACATCAACAGCTACAAGCGGTTCCAGCCGGGCTCCTTCGCCCCGACCGCGGTCGCCTGGGGCCACGACAACCGCACCTGTGCGCTCAGGGTCGTCGGCCACGGCCGCTCGCTGCGCTTCGAGAACCGGCTGCCCGGCGGCGACGTCAACCCGCACCTCGCCGTCGCCGGACTGGTCGCGGCCGGCCTGTACGGCATCGAACAGAAGCTGGAACTTCCCGAACCCTGCCCCGGCAACGCCTACGCCGCCGACTTCGCGCACGTCCCGACCACCCTCCGCGAGGCCGCCGAACTCTGGGAGAACAGCCCCGTCGCCAAGGCCGCCTTCGGCGACGAGGTCGTCGCGCACTACCGCAACATGGCCCGCGTCGAACTGGAGGCCTTCGACGCCGCGGTGACCGACTGGGAGCTGCGCCGCTCCTTCGAACGCATGTGAGGCACCACTTGTCGCAACAGTACGAACTCGACGTCCTCAACCCGGCCACGGAGGAGGTGATCGCGACCGTCGCGGGGGCCGTGGAGCAGGACGTGGACACCGCGGTGCGCCGGGCCGCACGGGCCCAGGCCGAGTGGTCCGCCCTCACGCCCGCCGAACGGGCCCGGCTGCTGCGCCGGTTCGCGGTCGTCGTGGACGAACACCGGGAGGAGCTGGCCCGGCTGGAGGTCCGGGAGGCCGGGCACACCATCGGCAACGCCCGCTGGGAGGCCGGCAACGTCCGCGACCTGCTCGACTACGCGGCCGGCGGAGTGGAACGCCTGACGGGACGCCAGATCCCGGTTCCCGGCGGCCTCGACGTCACCCTCCTCGAACCCCTCGGGGTCGTCGGCGTCATCGCCCCCTGGAACTTCCCGATGCCCATCGCCGCGTGGGGCACCGCACCCGCCCTCGCGGCCGGCAACGCGGTGATCCTCAAGCCCGCCGAGACGACCCCGCTCACCGCGCTCCGGCTCGCCGAACTCGCCCTGGCGGCAGGCCTGCCCGAGCACCTCTTCCAGGTTCTGCCGGGCCGCGGCGACATCGCGGGCGAGGCGCTGGTGGGACACCCGGGCGTCGCCAAGATCGTGTTCACCGGCTCCACCCGCGTCGGCAAGCGCATCATGGCGCGCTGTGCCGACCAGGTGAAGCGGGTGACCCTCGAACTCGGCGGCAAGAGCCCCAACATCGTCTTCGCCGACGCCGACCTCGAGGCGGCGGCGGCCGCCGCCCCGATGTCCTTCCTGGACAACTCCGGGCAGGACTGCTGCGCCCGCACCCGCATCCTCGTCCAGCGGACGGTCCACGACCGCTTCCTGGACCTCCTCGCGCCCGCGATCGAGTCCGTCACCGTGGGCGACCCGGCGGACGAGAAGACGGACATCGGCCCGCTGATCTCCAAGTCCCAGCTCGAACGCGTCCGTTCCTACGTCGACGCGGACGCGCCGGGGATCCGCGGCACGGCCCCCGGGGGCCCCGGCTTCTGGTTCCCGCCGACCGTGCTCACCGACGTCGACCCGCGGGCGCGGGTGGCCGTCGAGGAGGTCTTCGGACCGGTCGCCGTCGTCATCCCCTTCGAGGACGAGGCCGACGCGATCCGGCTCGCCAACGACACCGAGTACGGCCTCTCCGGTTCGGTCTGGACCCGGGACGTGGGCCGCGCCCTGCGCGTCTCGCAGGCCGTCAAGGCCGGCAACCTGTCCGTCAACTCCCACTCCAGCGTCCGCTACTGGACCCCCTTCGGCGGCTTCAAGCAGTCGGGGATCGGCCGCGAACTCGGCCCGGACGCCCTCACCGCCTTCACCGAGACCAAGAACGTCTTCATCAGCACGGAGGGCCCCGCACAGTGACCGCATCCACCGAAGAGATCGTCTGCCGCCGGCTCGTCGGCCGTACCGCCGTCATCACCGGCGCGGGCAGTGGCATCGGCCTCGCCACCGCGCGGCGGCTGGCCTCCGAGGGCGCGCACGTCGTCTGCGGCGACGTCGACGAGACCCGCGGCAAGGCCGCCGCCGAGGAAGTGGGCGGGATCTTCGTCAAGGTCGACGTCACCGACGCCGAGCAGGTCGAGGCCCTGTTCAAGACGGCCTACGACACCTACGGCAGCGTCGACGTCGCGTTCAACAACGCCGGTATCTCCCCGCCCGACGACGACTCCATCCTGGAGACCGGGCTGGAGGCCTGGAAGCGTGTCCAGGAGGTCAACCTCACCTCCGTCTACCTGTGCTGCAAGGCCGCCATCCCCTACATGCGGCGGCAGGGCAAGGGCTCCATCATCAACACGGCGTCCTTCGTGGCCCGGATGGGCGCGGCCACCTCGCAGATCTCGTACACCGCCTCCAAGGGCGGAGTTCTGGCCATGTCCCGTGAACTCGGCGTGCAGTTCGCCCGGGAGGGCATCCGCGTCAACGCGCTCTGCCCCGGCCCGGTCAACACCCCGTTGCTCCAGGAGCTGTTCGCCAAGGACCCGGAGCGGGCCGCCCGCCGCCTGGTGCACATCCCGCTCGGCCGGTTCGCCGAGGCCGAGGAGATCGCCGCCGCCGTCGCCTTCCTGGCCAGCGACGACTCCTCGTTCGTCAACGCCAGTGACTTCCTGGTGGACGGCGGGATCTCCGGGGCGTACGTCACGCCCCTGTAGGCGTCCGAGGGGGCCGGGCACCGGCACAGCCGGCCCGGCCCCCACGGAGGGCAGGCCCCGAGGTCAGAGGAAGGTGTGACCTTCGCCGCGGTACGTCGGTACGGTCGCCGTCACCCGGTCGCCCTCGACCAGTTGCAACTCGGCGAACCGCTCGCACAGTTCGCCCGCCTTGGCATGCCGGAACCACACCTTGTCGCCGATCAGCAGATCGTCCGCCGCCGAGCCGAGCAACGGGGTCTGCACCTCGCCCGGGCCCTCCTGCGCGTCGTACGACAGCCCCTCCGGGAGGTACGGCACGGGCAGCCGGTCGGTGCCCGCGACGCCCGAGGCCGGGTAGCCGCCGCCGAGCACGGTGACCACCCCGACGCCGGGCCGCCGTACCACCGGCATGGCGAAGAGCGCGGCCGGCCGGCCGGTGAACGACGTGTAGTTGTCGAAGAGCCGCGGCACGTACAGGCCCGAGCCCGCCGCGATCTCGGTGACCGCGTCCTCCGCCGCCGTGGTCCCCACACTGCCCGTGCCGCCGCCGTTGACGAACTCCAGGTCCGGCGCGACCGCCCGGACCGCCCGCACCACGGCGGCACGCCGCTCCGCCAGCTCGCGACGGGCGGTGGCCTGCATCAGCCGCACCGCGCGGGACCGCAGGGGCCGGCCGGCGACGTCGTCCCCGACCCCGGCGATGTGCCCCTCGTACCCCATGATCCCGACCAGCGTGAAGCCCGGCCGCCGGGCCACCGTCCGCGCCAGGTCGGCGAGCTGTGCGGGGGAGTGCAGCGGCGAGCGCCGGGCCCCGACCCGCACCCGGCCCCCGAGCAGCTTCAGCGAGGTGTCCAACTCCAGGCAGACCCGGACCACTTCGGTGCCGCCGTCACGAGCCGCGTCGATCAGGTCGAGCTGCGCCGGATCGTCGATCATCACCGTCACGGCGGCGGCGAGCTTGGGATCGGCGGCCAGCTCCGCGAACCGGGCCCGGTCGGCGGACGGGTAGGCGAGGAGGACGTCGTCGAACCCCGAACGCGCGAGCCACAGCGACTCCGCGAGCGTGAACGACATGATCCCGGCGAACCCGTCCTTCGCCAGGACCCGTTCCAGCAGGTGGCGGCAGCGCACGGACTTGCTCGCGACCCGGATCGGCTTGCCGCCGGCCCGGCGTACGAGATCGTCCGCGTTGGCGTCGAAGGCCTCCAGGTCCACGATCGCGAGGGGGGCGTCCAGGTGGGCGGTGGCCCGGTCGTAACGGGCCCGGTCGGCGGCGCGCGCAGTCATGGACGCAGCCTGCCAGACAGGATTACCGCAGGGTAGGGGGACGATCCGGGCAGATGCCGCCGGGGCGTGGACTGGTTCCCGTTCGCCCTCGTACAACCCGTAGAGTGACGCGCACGTACGACGGAGCCGGCTCCGGTCGCCCGACCCGCGCCGGGATGATGATCCGCGGGCAGGGGTATGCCTGCCGGGGGCGGAGGTCTCCGCGCCGGGGAGCACGACGGCCCGTACGAGAAGTTGGCCCGGGTACGAGGAAACGGGGGGCGCATGAGCAGGGAAGCGCGGCACGCCCCGATCCCGCGACGCCCTTCGCCGGACCCGGCGCCGGCGCCGGACGAGCCCGCGCCCACGGCCGACGGTGGCGGCGGTCACGTACCGGGTTTCTTCGAGCGTCCCCACCGGGTGAATGGCTCGCGCCGGTCCGACGTATTCACCGGTGGGGCCGATGACGCCGGGCAGCAGGACCAGCTGCCGGGCCGGCCCGGCGGGCAGCGGAGTCGTGATGACCGGACGAGTCGGGGCGGTGCGGTGGGGCAGGGCGAACAGGGCACGGGGGACCGGACGGCCGACGGCCCGACGCCCACCGAACGCGTCACCCGCCCCCGCTACCCCAACCTCCGCCCGCCCCGGACCACACCCCCGAGCCGGGAACCCACCGGCCGATCCGCACCTACGGCCCCTACGACGCGGGAGCCCACCGGCCGATCCGCACCTACGGCCCCTGCGACGCGGGAGCCCACCGGCCGATCCGCACCTACGGCCCCTGCGACGCGGGAGCCCGGCGGCCGTGCCGTACCGACGGCCCCTGCGACGCGGGAGCCCGGCGGCCGTGCCGTACCGACGGCCCCTGCGACGCGGGAGCCCGGCGGCCGTGCCGTACCGACGGCCCCTGCGACGCGGGAGCCCGGCGGCCGTGCCGTACCGACGGCCCCTGCGACGCGGGAGCCCGGCGGCCGAGCTGTACCGACGGCCCCTGCGACGCGGGAGCCCTCGTGGGACGAGCGATCGTCGTCGAGTGACGGGGCCGGAGGCTCCGCGGGGGCGACCGGACCCGCGCGGGTCGAGCAGCCCCGCGGTGACTTCCCGACCGGCCTCGGTGCGCCGGTGTCGGGCAGCGCGTGGAGCCCCCACATGCGGACGTTCCCGGTGCCCACGGCGCCGCCCCGCCCCACGACGCCCCCGAGGACCACCCCGCCGTCGCAGCGCACGGCCCAGTCGCCGACGCCCGCCGTCCCACCCCGCCCGTCCGAGCCCCCGACGCCCGGCGGTGCCCCGCGTCCGGCCTCCGGACCCGCCACCCCGCCCCGCCCGACGGCCCCTCCGACGGCCGTCACCCCCGCACGACCGGGCGGCACTCCGATACCCCGTAGCACCCCGACGCCCGACGGCACCGCACGTCCCGACCGCGCGCCGGCATCCGGCGACGCTCGCGCCGCCGACGGCACTTCGACGTCCGGCCGCGTGCCGCGTCCCGGCGCCGCTCCCGCTTCCGGTGGTGCGTCGCGCCCCGGTGTCGCACCGGCTTCCGGTGGTGTGTCGCGTCCCGGTGGTCCCTCGGCACCGGGGGGTGCCGCCCGTCCGGACGGCGTCCCGGCAGCCGGAGGTGCCATACGTACCGGCGGCGCACCGGCGTCCGGCGGCGGGCCGCGTTCCGGCGGTGCCTCCGCGGGCGGTGACGGGTCGGGGGCCGGGGCTTCTCGGCCTTCCGTTCAGTCCCCCGTTCAGTCCCCCGTTCAGTCCTCCGTCGTGCCGCCGCCGGTGCGGTCCGCGGTCGTCGATGCTCCGCCGCGCCCGACGGTGCCCCCCGTGACGGCTCCCGTGACGGCCGTCGGTCACGGTGGTTCCGTCGGCGCCCACGGCGGTCCCGTGCCGGACCCCGCCATGTCGTGGAGCGCCGCCGCGGGAACTCCCGGCCGGGACCGGCCCGTTGTCACGTTCGCTGAACCGGAGGGGTACGACGAGCGTGGTCGGGGGCTGTCGTTGGTCGGTCGCGTGGCCCCCCGCACCGCCGCTGCCGCCGCCTGCATGGTGCTCGGCCTCGGCCTCATCGGAGGCGCGGTGACCGGCAGCTGGATCATCGACGACGGCGGTGACGCGACCGCGGCCGGCAGCTTCAGCTCCGCCGCCGACCTGTGGCACAACGTGCCCGTCGACGAACTGTTCCCGCCCACCGTGCTCGGCACCGGCGCCGGCCCCGGCGGAGCCGACCGCAGCTGGACCCGGATCGCCGTCGCACCGGACACCGGCTGCGCGGACGCCTTCGACCCCCTGCTGCGCAAGGTGCTCGCCCCGGTCGGGTGCCGGCGCCTGATCCGCGCCACCTACACCGACGCCACCCAGAGCTACGTGACGACCGTGGGGCTGCTCTTCACGAAGGCCGACCCGGCCGGCATGACCGCCCTCGCCAGGCGCTTCGCCGACGAGCACCTGGACCGCCGCACCGACCTGATGCCCCAGCCGTACGCCGCGAAGGGCACCGCGGCCGAGCGGTTCGGCCCGCACCAGCGCGCCTCCTGGGCGATCTCCGTGCTCACCGACTCCCCGGTCGTCGCCTACGCCGTCTCCGGCTGGGCCGACGGCCGCACCGTCGACACCCCGCAGGCCGCCGCCGACGCCGAGGCGTCCGGCGCCACCACGGCCGCGGCCCAGGCCGGCCTCGGCAACGAGGCACAGGGCCTGGCCGACCGCGTCGAACGGCGACTGCGCCAGACCATCACCGGCCCGGCAACGGAGAAGCCCTCATGAAGCGCCGCGCAACCGGGGCCGCGGTGAGCCTGCTGCTCGCCGGTGCGGTCGCCCTCCTGCCGTCCACCACCGCGTACGCGGACAGCATCCGCGCCCAGCAGTGGGGCCTGTCCGCCCTGCACCTCGACGAGGCCTGGCAGACCACCAAGGGCAAGGGCATCACGGTCGCGGTCCTGGACACGGGTGTCGAGGCCGACCACCCCGACCTGGTCGGCAACGTACTGGCCGCCAAGGACATGATCGGCTTCGGTGCCCGCCAGGGCCAGCGCGACTGGGCCCGGCACGGTACCGCCATGGCCGGCATCATCGCCGGTCACGGCCACGGGATCGGCGACGGCGACGGCGTGATGGGTGTGGCGCCCGAAGCCAGGATCCTGCCGGTCCGGGTGATCCTCGAGGACGGCGACAGCGCCCGCGGCAAGGCCCGTTCCACCCGGGGCGACGCCCTCGCCGAGGGCATCCGCTGGGCCGCCGACCACGGCGCCGACGTCATCAACCTCTCCCTCGGCGACGACTCCGACTCCGCGCATCCCGAACCCAGCGAGGACGAGGCCATCCAGTACGCCCTGAAGAAGGACGTCGTGGTGGTCGCCTCGGCCGGCAACGGCGGCGACAAGGGCGACCACATCTCGTACCCGGCCGCCTACCCGGGTGTCATCGCGGCCACCGCCGTGGACAAGTTCGGCACCCGCGCCTCCTTCTCCACCCGCCGCTGGTACGCCACGGTCAGCGCGCCCGGCGACGACATCGTCATCGCGGACCCGGACCACAGGTACTACGAGGGCTGGGGGACCAGCGCGGCCTCCGCCTTCGTCTCAGGAGCCGTGGCCCTGATCAAGGCCGCCCACCCCGGGCTCACCCCGGCGCAGGTCAAGAAGCTCGTGGAGGACACCGCCCGTGACGCCCCGTCCGGCGGCCGCGACGACTCCCGGGGCTTCGGCATGATCGATCCGGCGGCGGCCATCAAGGCGGCGGCCAAGCTGCGGACGGAGAACCTGACGGCGGCGTCGTACGGGAAGAAGTACTTCGGCCCGGGCCCGGACGAGGAGAAGAGCACGACGAGCGCCTCCGACTGGGCGGCCCCCCTGGCCGGCGGCGCCGGCGGCGTCCTCCTGGTGGCCGCGACAGTCCTGTGGCGATCCCGCCGCCGCTCCCTCGAAACCCCCTGACCTTCTGAGACACCCGAGGCCAGGGGCTCCGTCCGGGGCGCTGGGGATACCCCCGGCCGAAGGCCGGGAGAGAAACCGCGCGACAAGCCCCCACCGGACCTGCCCACGCCGGCGAACCCCCGCACCCGCCGGCGAACCCCCGCACCCGCCCCCTACTGCGAAGCCGAAGCCGAAGCCGAGGCCGAGGCCACGGCCGAAGCCGAAGCGGACCGGGAAGAAGAGTCAGCCCCCGCGAAGGAACCGACCGCCGCCTTCGCCGCCGCCTCCACCAGCGAGATCCCCTTCGCCTGGCTCACGGTCCCCTTCGACAGCACGGCCACCAGGTAGTCCGTCCCGCCCACCGTCACCCGTCCGATGCTGTTGACGTCCCACAGCCCGGTCGTGCTCCGCGCCAGCCACCCGTTCTTCAGCGCGGACCCGGAACCGTCCGCCGCCGCGGAAACCCCCCACCGCTGGTCGGACTCGACCGTCTTCATCAGCCCCTGGACATAGGCCCGCGAGGCCTCGCTCAGCTTCGAACCGTCGCCGAACACCTGCCGCAGCAGGACGAGCTGGTCCGCCGCCGTGGTCTGGGTCAGACCCCACAGCGCCCCGTCGCCCCCCTCGGTGGACGTCAGCCCGAACCGCTTGTTCGCCGCGTCCAGCCCCGCCGCCTGCCCGATCTCGTCCCACAGCTGGGACGCCGACGTGTTGTCGCTGTTCTCGATCATCTTCGTGGCGTACGCCTGCTCCGTCGCCGTCAGCTGACGCCCCGCGTCCTGCGCCTGGAGCAGCAGCGTCGCCAGGATGTCGACCTTGACGATGCTCGCGGTGTCGAAGGCCGCGTCGCCGTACACCGCGCTGTCACCGGAGTCCAGGTCCAGCACCGCCGCCGACACCTTCGCCCCCGCCGGCACGGTCACCTTCGCCATCGCCGTGCTCAGCAGCGCGTCCCGGTCCACGGCCGCCGGTTCCGTCACGGGTTCCACCGATGCCTCCCCGTCCGCCGAGGCCGAGAGGGAGGGCGACGGCGACGCGGACGAGGATACGGCCCCGTCACGGGCGTGCGCCTGCACGTACACGGTCCCCGCCGCCGTCGCGCCGACGACGGCGACCGTGGCGAGGGAGACGTAGAGAACGGCCCGGCGCCGGGGCCGGGCGCGGCGCCGGCCGCGGCGGGAACCGGAGGTGGCTCTGGGGGACTCCATGCCCGTGATGCTCGGGGCGGGGACTGTGTGAGCCGTTTGCTGGAAGTTAGAGGACGGTCAGGGAATTCTGAGATTCGTGTGAAAGCCGTGTCGCTCCGGTTTCGGGGGCCGCACAACCGCAGCAGCATCCCCCCGATAGGGTCGGGGACCGTGGCGAACAAGAACATTCCCGACTCCGGCTACTCCGACGACGACGGCTCGGCCGACCCCCGGCTGGCCGCCGCGCTGGCCGCCTGGGCCGAGGACCGTACGGCCGTGGGCCCCGTCCTGGAGGCGCTGAAGGGCGCCCGGCTGCTGGTCCCCGTCGTCGCCGTGCTCGGCGAGGTGGAGGAGGACGAGAACGGACTGCGCCGCGAGAAGACCAGTGACATGGCGGTCCCCACCCTGAAGGCCGGCGGGCGCACCGCCCTGCCCGCCTTCACCTCCACCGAGTCGCTGGCCCGCTGGGACCCGGCGGCCCGCCCCGTCGCCGTACCCCTGCACCAGGCGCTCCAGGCCGCCGCCCACGAGAAGGCGGACACGGTGGTGCTGGACCTGTCGGGGCCGGTGCCGTTCGAGCTGACCGGTGCCGCGCTGCTCGCCCTCGCCGAGGGCCGGACGAGTACCGACCCGCTCGCCGATCCCGCCGTGCTCGACGCCGTCCGTACGGCCGTGGCCGCCGAGCCCGCCGTGCTCCGCGCCCATCTCGGGCCGGGGCGGGCCGACGGCGTCCTCGCCCTCGTGCTGGACCCGGCCGCGCCCCCCGCCGACGCCGCCCGCTCCGTCGCCGAGCGGCTCGCCGCCGACGGAACACTGCGGGCCCGCCTGGTGCGCGGTCTCGACCTGGCACTGCTGCCGGCCGGGACCACGCCTCCGGGCGAGCCCTTGTTCGTACGAGGGTGAGCCGCGGCCTAGCCGTAGATGGGGCCGGTGTACTTCTCGCCGGGGCCCTGGCCGGGCTCGTCGGGGACGAGGGAGGCCTCGCGGAAGGCCAGCTGGAGCGACTTCAGGCCGTCCCGCAGCGGGGCCGCGTGGAAGGAGCTGATCTCGGTCGCGGACGCGTCGAGCAGCCCGGCGAGGGCGGTGACCAGCTTGCGGGCCTCGTCCAGGTCCTTGTACTTGTCGCCCTCCTCGGTCAGACCGAGCTTCACGGCGGCCGCGCTCATCAGGTTCACGGCGACCGTCACGATCACCTCGACGGCGGGGACCTCGGCGATGTCGCGGGTCATCTCGTCGAAGTCGGGCTGCTCGGCGGAGCCGGGGCCGGAAAGGGGCGTCTCACTCATGCCCCACACGATAGGCGTACCGGCGCGGGTCGCCGACCGCGGTCCGCCTCGCCCCGATTAGCCCTCTCTCCGCTCAGCTGCTAGCCTGGTGTGACGACCGGCCGGACAGGTATGCCAACGGCTCACCGACTCGGCCCACAAGTGGAGGCTTCGAACTCCCACCCGACCACCCTCAGGGCGGCGGGTCACCGGTCAGACGGGTCGCTCTCGCCGTTTCGGCGAACGCGTTCCGTCCGATAGTGCGCCCCGCGATCCTCGCGGCGGTGTTCCGGTAGTTCGAGGAGCCCCGCCTGTGATCGTCCGGGGCATTTTTTGTGCTTCGGCGCGGTTAGGTCTTACGAAAACAGACGTTACGCGGCTGTCCGCCAGACCGTCGCGTGGTGCTACCGAGGAGGATCCATCAGCGCCGAGCCCCGCATCAACGACCGGATTCGCGTTCCCGAGGTGCGACTTGTCGGTCCCAGTGGCGAGCAGGTGGGCATTGTCCCGCTCGCTAAGGCCCTGGAGCTTGCGCAGGAGTACGACCTGGACCTGGTCGAGGTCGCGGCGAACGCCCGTCCGCCCGTGTGCAAGCTCATGGACTACGGGAAGTTCAAGTACGAGTCGGCCATGAAGGCCCGTGAGGCGCGCAAGAACCAGGCGCACACGGTCATCAAGGAGATGAAGCTCCGGCCGAAGATCGACCCGCACGACTATGACACCAAGAAGGGTCACGTCGTCCGGTTCCTCAAGCAGGGCGACAAGGTCAAGATCACGATCATGTTCCGTGGTCGCGAGCAGTCCCGGCCCGAGCTGGGCTACCGACTGCTTCAGCGGCTCGCGGAGGACGTCCAGGACCTCGGTTTCGTTGAGTCGAACCCGAAGCAGGACGGCCGGAACATGATCATGGTTCTCGGTCCGCACAAGAAGAAGACCGAGGCCATGGCCGAGGCCAGGCAGGCGCAGGAAGCCCGCAAGGCGGATGCGAAGGCCAACCCCGGCCGCTCGCAGAACGCCGCCGACGCCGAGGTCGAGGTCGAGTCCGAGGCGCCCGCCGAGGAGCATGTCGAGGCGTGATCCCGGGGTAACCCGCCCCAGGTCAGCACCCCGGGGCGCGAGTCCCAGGATGTAACCGATACAAGAGCGACGTTCCACCGTGCCCGGTTTCGCGACCGGGCACCGGAACGCCACCGACGAGGAGATAACGGCGCTATGCCGAAGAACAAGACGCACAGCGGTGCCAGCAAGCGCTTCAAGGTCACCGGCTCCGGCAAGGTGCTGCGTGAGCGCGCCGGCAAGCGCCACCTGCTCGAGCACAAGTCGTCCCGCGTGACGCGTCGCCTGACCGGCAACGCCGAGATGGCCCCGGGTGACACCGCGAAGATCAAGAAGCTTCTCGGCAAGTGACACGCGGGCGCCTCGCCGCGCCCTGAGTCAGAGCAACCGGGACCCAGTCGTTTCCGGGCCGCGTGAGTCCAACCGCGGCCCCGCTACAAGGAGTTAACAAGTGGCACGCGTCAAGCGGGCAGTCAACGCCCACAAGAAGCGCCGGGCGATCCTCGAGGCGGCCTCCGGCTACCGCGGTCAGCGCTCGCGCCTGTACCGCAAGGCCAAGGAGCAGGTCACCCACTCGCTGGTCTACAACTACAACGACCGCAAGAAGCGCAAGGGCGACTTCCGTCAGCTGTGGATCCAGCGCATCAACGCCGCTGCCCGCGCCAACGGCATCACCTACAACCGCTTCATCCAGGGTCTGAAGGCCGCGAACGTCGAGGTCGACCGCAAGATCCTGGCCGAGCTCGCGGTCAACGACGCGAACGCGTTCGCCGCGCTCGTCGAGGTGGCCCAGAAGGCGCTGCCGTCGGACGTCAACGCCCCCAAGGCGGCGTGACGCTGCGCTGGCTTCGGCCGACGTGACTTGAGGACCCGCAGGCTGAAAAGCTTGCGGGTCCTGTTGTTGAGGCCCGCGGTTCGTTGTTCGGCCGCGGGCCGGTGGGGGGCTTGTCGCGCAGTTCCCCGCGCGCCTGAAGGGGCGCCGTTCCGCCGCGTTTCCTTGAAAGTGACGACACGATGTCCAGCCCTGAGCTGATCTCCCCCCGGTCCGCGCGGGTCGCCGCTGCCCGGCGGCTCGCGAAGCGAAACTTCAGGGGGAAGGACCGGCTGTTCCTCGCCGAGGGCCCGCAGGCCGTGCGGGAGGCGGCCGGGCATCGGGTCGCCGGCCTGCCGACGCTCGTCGAACTGTTCACGACCGTCGAGGCAGCCGAGCGGTACGCCGACATCATCGGAGCGGCCAGGACCGCCGGCGCCCGGATCCACCTCGCCGCAGAGGACGTCATCGCCGACATCTCGACCACCGTCACCCCCCAGGGGCTGGTCGGAGTGTGCCGGTTCCTCGACACCCCCTTCGAGGACATCCTGGCCGCCCGGCCCCGGCTCGTCGCCGTCCTCGCCAACGTCCGGGACCCCGGCAACGCCGGCACCGTGCTGCGCTGCGCCGACGCCGCCGGCGCCGAGGCGGTCGTCCTCACCGACGCGTCCGTCGACCTCTACAACCCGAAGGCCGTGCGCGCCTCCGTCGGCTCCCACTTCCACCTGCCCGTCGCCGTCGGCGTCCCCGTCGAACAGGCCGTCGCCGGGCTCAAGGACGCCGGCGTGCGGATCCTCGCCGCCGACGGAGCCGGTACCGACGACCTCGACGACGAGCTCGACAAGGGGACCATGGGCGGGCCGACGGCCTGGGTGTTCGGCAACGAGGCGTGGGGGCTCCCGGAGGAGACCCGCGCGCTCGCGGACGCCGTCGTGCGCGTCCCGATCCACGGGAAGGCGGAAAGCCTGAACCTCGCCACCGCCGCCGCCGTATGTCTCTACGCATCGGCCCGTGCACAGCGCGCCTCCGGAGGATGCCGCTCCGTCACCAGGGGCTAGTAGGGTGACGAGCTCGGGGGCCTGCTGCGCCGTCTGAGAGGTGGAGTACGGGGTATGAGTGTCGGCACCAGCAACGCGCCGGGGGGCCGCGGTACCGGCCGCGTGCCCGCGCCCCGGCACGGCGACCTCACCGGGCTCGCCGTCGACCCCGACGAACTGCCCGACGGCCTGGTGGTCGCCGACGAGCACGGCATCGTCGTCTGCTTCAACGCCGCCGCCGCCCGGATCACCGCCACCGCCCCCGCCGACGCCCTCGGCAGGCGCCTGGAGAAGGCGCTCCCCTTAGAGGACCTGGAGGGCAGGCGCTGGTGGCAGCTCACCGACCCCTACGGCGGCCTCGCCATCCGGGTCGGCCAGCCCGAGCGCAACCTGCTGCTGCCCGGCGGCCGTGAGGTCCTGGTGTCGGCCCGCTACGTGCGCGCCGAGCCGACCGGGCCGGTGCGCCGGGTCGTCGTGTCGCTGCGGGACACCGAGGCCCGACGCCGTACCGAACGCAGCCACGCCGAGCTGATCGCCACCGTCGCCCACGAGCTGCGCTCGCCGCTCACCTCCGTCAAGGGGTTCACCGCCACCCTGCTCGCCAAGTGGGAACGGTTCACCGACGACCAGAAGCGCCTGATGCTGGAGACGGTGGACGCGGACGCCGACCGGGTCACCCGGCTCATCGCCGAGCTGCTGGACATCTCGCGGATCGACTCCGGACGGCTGGAGGTGCGCCGCCAGCCCGTGGACATAGGTGCCGCCGTCGGACGGCACATCCAGGCCTACGTCGCCGCCGGGCAGCCCGCCGACCGGTTCCTGCTCCGCATCGAGCAGCCGCTGCCCGCCCTGTGGGCCGACCCGGACAAGGTCGACCAGGTCCTCAGCAACCTCATCGAAAACGCCGTGCGGCACGGCGAGGGAACTGTCACCATCGACATCACGGCCACGGCGTCCCCGCGGGACGGGGAAAGCCCTGAGAACGCGGCTACGTCGGTCACGGTGAGCGACGAGGGGCCAGGCATCCCGGAGGAATCCATGAACCGCGTCTTCACCCGCTTCTGGCGGGGCAGCAAGCGCGGTGGCACCGGCCTCGGGCTGTACATCGTCAAGGGCATCGTCGAGGCCCACGGCGGCACCATCACCGTCGGACGCGCCCCCGGCGGCGGCGCCGAGTTCCGATTTACGTTGCCCGTGAGCACGCCGGCGTATCTCACCTGAGAGCGGCCGGGCGGCCCGCGGGCGCATTCGTACACCTCCACCCCGTTAGACTCGGCCTTTGGCACCTTTGTGTCCTGCACACGGCCACCGACGGTCACGGGGACCATCCGCCAGTAATCGGAAGCACGGGAAGAGATGTCGGCACCGAATAAGTCGTACGACCCTGTAGAGGTCGAGGCGTTGAAACCGGAAGAGATCGAGCGCATGCGGGACGAGGCGCTCGCCGCCTTCGCCGCCGCGGACTCCCTCGACGCGCTCCAGGAGGCCAAGGTCGCCCACACCGGCGGCACCTCCCCGCTGGCCCTCGCCAACCGCGAGATCGGCGCCCTGCCCCCGCACGCCAAGGCCGCCGCGGGCAAGCTCGTCGGCCAGGCCCGCGGCGCCGTGAACAAGGCGCTCGCCGGCCGCCAGGAGGAGCTGGAGGCCGAGCGCGACACCCGGGTGCTGGTCGAGGAGGCGGTGGACGTCACGCTGCCCTACGACCGCGTCCCGGCCGGTGCCCGGCACCCGCTGACCACGCTCTCGGAGCGCATCGAGGACATCTTCGTGGCCATGGGCTACGAGGTCGCGGAGGGCCCCCAGGTCGAGGCCGAGTGGTTCAACTTCGACGCCCTGAACATCGGCCCGGACCACCCGGCGCGCGGCGAGGCGGACACCTTCTTCGTGCAGGGTCCCGAGGGCGGCACGGAGTCCGGTGTCGTGCTGCGCACCCACACCTCGCCGGTCCAGATCCGCTCGCTGCTCGACCGCGAGCTGCCGGTCTACGTGATCTGCCCGGGCCGGGTCTACCGCACCGACGAGCTGGACGCCACCCACACCCCGGTCTTCCACCAGGTCGAGCTGCTCGCCGTGGACGAGGGCCTGACCATGGCGGACCTCAAGGGCACCCTGGACCACATGGTCCAGTCCCTGTTCGGAGAGGGCATGAAGACCCGGCTGCGGCCGAACTTCTTCCCCTTCACCGAGCCGTCCGCCGAGATGGACATGCTCTGCTACGTCTGCAAGGGCGAGTCCGTCGGCAACCCCGACCGCCCCTGCCGTACCTGCTCCTCCGAGGGCTGGATCGAGCTGGGCGGCTGCGGCATGGTCAACCCGAGGGTGCTCACCGCCTGCGGTGTCGACCCGGAGAAGTACAGCGGCTTCGCCTTCGGTTTCGGCATCGAGCGGATGCTGATGTTCCGCCACAACGTCGAGGACATGCGAGACATGGTCGAGGGTGACGTCCGGTTCACCCGGCCGTTCGGGATGGAGATCTGATGCGGGTCCCGCTTTCCTGGCTGCGGGAGTACGTCGACCTGCCGGCCACCGAGACCGGCCGCGACGTGCAGGCCAAGCTCATCTCGGCCGGCCTCGAGGTCGAGACCGTCGAGCAGCTCGGCGACGGCCTCAAGGGCCCCCTGGTCGTCGGTCAGGTGCTGACCGTCGAGGAGCTGGAGGGCTTCAAGAAGCCGATCCGCTTCTGCACCGTGGACGTCGGCTCCGCCAACGGCACCGGTGAACCGCAGGAGATCGTCTGCGGCGCCCGCAACTTCGCGGTCGGCGACAAGGTCGTCGTGGTCCTCCCCGGGGCCGTGCTCCCCGGCGGGTTCTCGATCAGCGCCCGCAAGACCTACGGCAAGACCTCCCACGGCATGATCTGCTCCAGCGACGAACTGGGCATGGGCGACGACGGTACCCACGGCATCATCGTGCTGCCGCCGGAGACCGAGGTCGGCAAGGACGCCATCGAGCTGCTCGAACTGGTCGACGAGGTCCTGGACATCGCCGTCACCGCCAACCGCGGCGACTGCCTGTCCATCCGCGGCGTGGCCCGTGAGACCGCCATCGCCTACGGCCTGCCGCTGAGCGACCCGGCCCTCCTCGACGTGCCCGGCCCGAACGCCTTCGGCTACCCGGTCCAGGTCTCCGACCCGCTCGGCTGCGACCGCTTCACCGCGCGCACCGTCGTCGGCCTGAGCCCCGAGGCCCGCTCGCCGATCTGGCTCCGGCGCCGGCTCCAGAAGGTCGGCATGCGCCCGATCTCCCTCGCGGTCGACGTCACCAACTACGTGATGATGGAGATCGGCCAGCCGCTGCACGCCTACGACCGCAACCTGGTCCAGGGCACCGTCGGCGTCCGCCGCGCGGCCGAGGGCGAGAGGATCGTCACCCTCGACGGCGTCGAGCGGAAGCTGCACGCCGAGGACCTGGTCATCACCGACGACCGCGGCCCCATCGGCCTGGCGGGCGTCATGGGCGGTGCCAACACCGAGATCGCCGACCACGAGGACGTCCAGAACGCCACGACCGACGTGGTCATCGAGGCGGCCCACTTCGACGCCGTCGCCATCGCGCGCACCGCCCGCCGGCACAAGCTGTCCTCGGAGGCCTCGCGCCGCTTCGAGCGAGGTGTCGACCCGCAGGCCGCGGCCGCCGCCGCGCAGCGCACCGTCGACCTGCTGGTGCTGCTCGCCGGCGGTACCGCCGAGGCCGGCGTCACCGAGGTCATCGCGCCGTCCGCGCCGCACACCATCACGGTCGCGGCGAACCACCCCGACAAGGTCGCGGGTGTCGAGTACGGCCGGGAGACCGTCGTCCGCCGCCTCCAGGAGGTCGGCTGCGACGTCTACGGGCAGGACGAGCTGATCGTCACCGTGCCGTCCTGGCGGCCGGACCTGTTCGAGCAGAACGACCTGGCCGAAGAGGTCATCCGGCTGGAGGGCTACGAGAACCTGCCCTCCACGCTGCCCAAGCCGCCGTCCGGCCGGGGCCTGACCGCCCGGCAGCGCCTGCACCGCAGGGTCGGCCGCGCGCTCGCCGGGGCCGGCTACGTCGAGGCGCCGAACTACCCGTTCGTCGGCGAGGGCGTCTTCGACCAGCTCGGTCTGGCCGCCGACGACCCGGCCCGCCGTGTCGTGAAGCTCACCAACCCGCTCAACGACGAGGAGCCCGCGCTCCGTACCTCGCTGCTGCCGGGCCTGCTCGGTGCGCTCCGGCGCAACGACGGACGTGGTGCGCACGACCTGGCGCTGTTCGAGACCGGCCTGGTCTTCCTGCCGCGCGAGGAGCAGGGCATCGCCGGTCACCTGCCGGTCGACCGGCGTCCGACCGACGCGGAACTCGCCGCGCTGGACGCCGTGCTGCCCGAGCAGCCGCGCCATGTCGCCGTCGTCCTCTCGGGCGCCCGCGAGCAGGCCGGCTGGTGGGGCCGGGGCCGGCCCGCCGACTGGGCCGACGCGGTCGAGGCGGGGCGGGCGGTCGCCCGTGAGGCCGGGGCCGAGCTGACCGTGCGGTCCGGCCAGTACGGACCGTGGCACCCCGGCCGGTGCGCCGAGCTGGTGGTCGTCGCCGACGGCACCGAGCGGGTCGTGGGCCACGCCGGTGAGCTGCACCCGCGTGTCGTGAAGGCGCTGGGGCTGCCCGCGCGCACCTGCGCGATGGAGCTGGACCTGGACGCGGTGGAGCGGGCCGGGGACGGCACCCCGCAGGCGCCGGGCATCTCCACGTTCCCGGTGGCCACGCAGGATGTCGCCCTCGTGGTCGACAAGCCGGTGCCGGCGGCGGAGGTCGAGGCGGCCCTGCGCGAGGGTGCGGGTGAACTCCTGGAGGCCATCCGGCTGTTCGACGTGTATGTCAACGACGAGCAGCTGGGCGACGGGAAGAAGTCGCTGGCGTACGCGCTGCGCTTCCGCGCGGGTGACCGGACGCTGACGGTCGACGAGGCGTCGGCGGCTCGTGACGCCGCGGTCGCCCTGGCGGGGGAGCGGACGGGAGCGGTACTGCGCGGCTAGGTGCCGTGGGGGGCCGCGCGTTCGGGCCGGGTGCGGGTCTCGTCCTGGCCGGTCGCGCGGTTCCTCCCCCAGCCTGCGGCCGGGGGTGCCCCCAGCGCCCCTGTCGGGGCGCCGCCCTCCGCGGCTGTCGGGGCGCCGCCCTCTGCGGCGTGAAACACGCGCTGCCACCTGCATAAATGCGGGCGCCTGGTTGATCGTCACTCATTTGGGTGAGATCCAATCCAGATGTGGCGCTATCGGGGCGTCCCGTCGACAGAATCGGACCGGCCTTTCGGGGTCGGTCCGATTCTGTCTGTCAGGGCCTACATGGGGGCCATCGGCATGATCCGCATCAAGGCTGGGGTTCCCCGCAGCGGGTGGCCCCGGACGAACTCACGGCCCAGGCGCCGTGCCCACGCCCTGGCGTTGCCCACGGCATGGGGCGCCGTCGCGGTCGGCTACAAATTCGGTTGCCCGCTGGCCGAGCAGAACGGGCTCGGCGCGCGGATCGTCACCAGCGCCGTGTTCTTCGCGGTCGGCACCGGTCTCATACTCCATGTCCGCCGAGCCCTGCTCAGGGAGTTGCGGCAGGCCCGCAAGGTCGCCGGGGTCGCGCAGAGCGTGCTGCTGCGGCCGTTGCCGCCGCGCCTGGCCGGGCTGCACGTGGCCGCCGCCCAGCTCTCCGCCGACCGGGGCGCGAGCATCGGCGGTGATCTCTACGAGGCCGTCGCCACCGAACACGGCGTCCGGGTCGTGATGGGTGACGTCCGCGGACACGGGCTGGCCGCCGTCGGCACCGTCGCCGCCGTCCTCGGCAGCTTCCGTGAGGCGGCCCATGACGAGCCCGAACTGGGCCGGGTGGTCGGCCGGTTGGACCGCGCCCTGGCCAGGCACCTGCGCGAACGAGCCAGGGCCGAGCATCCGGCCTGCGGCGGCCAGGACCCGGACAGCCCGGTCGCCGAGGAGTTCGTGACCCTGCTGCTCCTGGAGATCGCGGGGGACGGCGAGCTGCGGGCGATCAACTGCGGCCATCCGTGGCCGTACCTGCTGAGCGGTGCCCGCGTCGAGCCGCTGTCGCCGGCCGATCCGCTTCCGCCGCTCGGGCCCTTCCCCCTGCCCGCGGACCTGGCTGCCACGCCGTGCGGCCACCTGCTCCCCGACGAGTCCCTGGTCCTCTACACGGACGGCGCGGAGGACGCGAGAGACACGCGAGGCCGCTTCTTCTCCCTGCGCGACGCACTCGCGGAAGCGGTACGGAACGGCCCGGCCGTCCCCCAGACCATCCTCCGCACGGTCTTCACCGCCCTGCTCCACCACACCGACGGCCGCCCGACCGACGACATCGCCCTCCTGGTGCTCCACGACGATCGCACGCATCAACGCGCCCCCCTGGGGGCGCGGGGAACCGGGCGAGCAACCCCCGTGCACCCGCAGTCGACGACCTGCCTTCACCGGCCCCTTCCCTAGCCGTCGGCCCAGCCGCCGGCCAGGCCACCGCACTGTACGAGGGGGAGCCGGCGGCCCGGCCGGCCTCTTGCGAGGCAGTTCAGTCAACCGGACCGACACTCTCCGCGACAGCGCGCACACCCTACGGATCCGCGCACTCGGTTCACACCCCGTGTGAACGCACCCGCACTACGCTGACGGCACCAGGCCACCCGGGGGGCATCCATGCAGCCCAACTCACTGCTCGACGCGATCCTGGACGAGGCGGGGATCTCGCACGCCGGACTCGCCGCCCACGTCAACCAGGCGGGCCGGGCCCGTGGACTCTCGCTACGCTACGAACACACCGCCGTCGCCCGATGGCTGAAGGGGCAGCGGCCCAGGGGCCAGGTGCCCGACCTGATCTGCGAGGTGCTCGCGGGCCGGCTGCACCGTCCGGTCACCCTCGACGACATCGGCCTCGGTGTCCCGGGCCAGCCCGGCGTCCCGCACGCCACCTCGCTCTCCGGTTTCGTCGAACGGGCCACCGCGCTGTGGCGCTCCGACGAACAGCAGCGACCGCACATACTCGGCGCCCCCGCCGTCACCGGCACACCCGCCGTGATGCCGGTGTGGGAGTGGGAGAACCCGCCCGAGGACGTGGACGTCTCGCGCGGCGGACGGCACCGGGTCACCCACGCCGACCTGGAGATGCTGCGCGCCGCCCGCGCCCACTACGAGCAGATGTACCGCAAGGCCGGCGGCATGGCGACCCGCACCCGGATCGTCGGCTTCCTCAACGCCGAGGCGGCCCCGCTGCTGCGCGGCGGCTACACGGACGCCACCGGGCGCCAACTGCACCGCGCGACGGGCGGTCTGGTCGCCATCGCGGGCATCTGCGCGTACGACTCCGACGCCCACGGCCTCGCGCAGCGCTACTTCCACCAGGCGCTGCGGCTGGCGAAGGCCAGCGGGGACCGCGGACTCGGTGCCTACGTCATCGCGCTGCTCGTCAACCAGTCGCTGTTCATGCGGGAGTTCCGGCAGGCCGTCGCCTTCGCGGAGGCCGCGCTGCGGACCGCGGGCAAGCACATCACCCCGGCCCTCGCCTCCGACCTCTACGCGATGCAGGCCAAGGCGTACGCCCACCTCGGCGACGGCACGAGCGCGCTGTCCTGCATCCGGCGGGCCGAGACGGCCGCCGACCGCATCCGGCGCGGCCACGAACCGGACGAGACCGGCTATGTCCAGCCGGGACTCGTCAACGTACAGGTGGCCGAGGCGCTGCTCAGCCTCGGTGAACTGGCCGCCGCCCGGGAGCACGCCGCGGCCGCCGTCGACAACCCGGCGCACGACCGGGGGCGGGTGCACCGGCTCGCCATGCTGAGCACCATCGAACTGCGCCAGGGAGACGCCGACAACGCGGTGGCCACGGCGGTGCAGATGGCCGAGCAGGCCCGCGGAATGGAGTCCCAGCGGCTGCGTGACAGACTCCGCGCGGTACGCGAGCACCTGGTGCGCAGCGGCGGCGCCGGAACCGCCGAGGCCGCCGAACTCATCGACGGCGCACTGCGCGTACCGCTCCAGGTCCGGTAGGCCTGAGGAGTCCCTGCTGCGATATTGCCACTTACTCGGCGGAAGGTGGCAGAACCGTGCAGTGGACGAAACAGAACGAACAAACTGTGTATGAAAACCGCTGGTTCAGCGTCAATCTCGCAGATGTCGAGCTGCCGGACGGCCGGCACCTCGACCACTTCCTGATCAGGCTGCGGCCCGTTGCCGTGGCGACGGTGGTCAACGAGGCGGACGAGGTCCTCCTCCTGTGGCGCCACCGTTTCATCACCGACAGCTGGGGCTGGGAACTCGCGGCGGGAGTCGTGGAGGACGGCGAGGACATCGCCGTCGCGGCCGCCAGGGAACTGGAGGAGGAGACCGGCTGGCGGCCGGGAACCCTGCACCACCTCATGACCGTGGAGCCGTCCAACGGCCTCACCGACGCCCGGCACCACATCTACTGGTCCGACGAGGGCGAGTACGTCGGACACCCCGTGGACGACTTCGAGTCGGACCGCCGGGAGTGGGTCCCCCTCAAGCTCGTCCCGGACATGATCGCCCGCGGGGAGGTCCCGGCCGCCAACATGGCGGCCGCGTTACTCCTGCTGCACCACGCGAGGCTCGCCGACGACCGGGGAGCCTAGTGGGCCAGCGCCTGCCAGACCGTGACGACCAGGGCGCCCAGCGCGGTGAGCGCGGCGAGTGAGGGCAGCGGCCAGCGGGCGTGCTCCAGCGAGGACAGGCGGGTGTTCAGCTCGTCCAGTTCCTTGGCCGTCTCCTTGGTGCGGTGACTGAGCAGGTTCAGTCCTCCCTCGACCTGCGCGTAGGCCA
The DNA here is from genome assembly GCF_001005085.2 of Streptomyces humi. Taxonomy (GTDB): domain Bacteria; phylum Actinomycetota; class Actinomycetes; order Streptomycetales; family Streptomycetaceae; genus Streptomyces; species Streptomyces humi. The sequence goes on along the minus strand of NZ_LBMU02000016.1, from coordinate 144,069 downwards.
CATCGAGGCGACGACGTAACTCTGCGAGTTCTCCTTGGACCACGGGATGCTCCGGTTCGGTGGTCACGAGTCCGCTCCTTTGCGTAGTCGAAGGCGTTGTTCCGCATCCCTTTGCATGCGCATGAAGAGTGAACTCGCCTGGTGAGCGCGTGGGGAGAGTGTGCGAAGGGCATATGCGTGCCCGGAGTGCACACGGAGTGTGAAACACACGGGCCCGGCACCGATGACGGTGCCGGGCCCGTGGAGCATCGCTCCCTGTAGCCGACCGGGGAGGGCGGGGTGGCGCTCAGCCGTACGCGTAGAACCCCGAGCCGGTCTTGCGGCCCAGCCGGCCCGCCTCGACCATCCGCTGGAGCAGCGGGGGAGCGGCGTACAGCGGCTCCTTGTACTCGGCGTACATGCTGTTCGCGATGGAGACGATGGTGTCCAGGCCGATCAGGTCGGACAGCCGCAGCGGGCCCATCGGGTGTGCGCAGCCCATCTCCATGCCGTTGTCGATGTCCTCGCGGCTCGCGATGCCGGACTCGAACATCCGGATGGACGAGAGCAGGTACGGCACCAGCAGCGCGTTGACCACGAAGCCGGAGCGGTCCTGGGCGCGGATCGCGTGCTTGCCGAGCACCTTCTCGGCGAACATCTGGGCGCGGCTGAGCGTGCCCTCGGAGGTGGTGAGCGCGGGGATCAGCTCGACCAGCTTCTGCACCGGCGCCGGGTTGAAGAAGTGGATGCCGATCACGTGGTCGGGACGGGAGGTCGCGACCGCCAGCTTCACCAGCGGGATGGAGGAGGTGTTGGAGGCCAGGATCGCGTCCGGGCGGGTCACCACCTGGTCGAGCACCTGGAAGATCTCCGTCTTCACCTGCTCGCTCTCCACGACGGCCTCGATCACCAGGTCGCGGTCCGCGAACTCGCCGAGGTCCGTGGTGAAGCTCAGCCGCGCCAGCGTGGCGTCCCGCTCCTCGGCGGAGATCTTGCCGCGTTCGGCGGCCTTGCCCAGGGAGTTGTACAGCCGGGTGCGGCCGATCTCCAGGGCCTCGCCGGTGGTCTCGGCGACCCTGACGTCCAGACCCGCGCGGGCGCACACCTCGGCGATGCCCGCGCCCATCTGGCCGCAGCCCACGACTCCGACCTTCTCGATGTCGGTCACATCGTCCCTTTCGCTGATCCACGGCCGGCAGGACCTCCGGATCCGGTGCCTGCTCCGTTCGTGCACGTTACCCGTAAGTATCGATGATCGATCGTGCGGGTGGGGGCATCCTGTGCCGCGGAGGCGATCCGTGACCGCGCGGATCCGCAGAGTCAAAGGGGCTCACATGGCACGGTTGTCCCGCAGGGCGTTCGCGTGGGCGGCGCTGTCCACGCTGACGTCGGCTGCCCCGGGCGCGGCGGCCGCCGCGCGACGCCCGCACCGGACGGCCACCGAGATGCGGGGCATGTGGCTGGCGACCGTCTCCAACCGTGACTGGCCCTCGCGGGCCGGCCTCACCGCCGCGGACCAGCGCAGGGAGCTGACCGACCTCCTCGACCGGGCGGTCCACTTCCGCCTCAACACGGTGATGCTCCAGGTACGGCCCACCGCCGACGCCCTCTGGCCCTCGCCGTACGAGCCCTGGTCGCAGTACCTCACCGGCACCCAGGGCAGGAACCCCGGCTGGGACCCGCTGGGTGTCGCCGTCCAGGAGGCCCACGCCCGGGGCCTGCGGCTGCATGCCTGGTTCAACCCGTACCGGATCGCCAACCACACGGACCCGGGCCGACTGGTCGCCTCGCACCCGGCGCGCAAGCACCCGGACTGGGTGGTGCGCTACGGCGGCAAGCTCTACTACAACCCGGGCCTGCCGGCCGTCCGCGCCTTCGTGGAACAGGCGATCCTGGACGCGGTCGCCCGGTATCCCGTGGACGCCGTCCACTTCGACGACTACTTCTACCCGTACCCGGTGGCCGGCCAGACCTTCGACGACGACGAGGCCTACGACGCCCATGGCGCCGCCTTCTCCTCCCGGGCGGCCTGGCGGCGGGACAACATCGACAAGCTGGTGACCGGGACCGCCGCCGGGATCAGGAAGCTCCGCCCGGGCACGCGGTTCGGGATCAGCCCGTTCGCGGTGTGGCGCAACGCCGCCACCGACTCCCGCGGTTCGGACACCAGGGCGGGCGTCGAGACGTACGACGACCTGTACGCGGACACCCGGAAGTGGGTCCTGAAGAACTGGATCGACTATGTCGTGCCGCAGGTGTACTGGCAGATCGGCAACTCCGCCGCCGACTACGCCAAGGTCGTCGACTGGTGGGCGGGTGTGGCCAAGGGGACCGGCACCCGGCTGTACATCGGCGAGGCCCTGTACCGGGCCGGCGCCGCCGGCGCGCCCGCGGCCTGGCAGGACCCGGCCGAACTGTCCCGGCATCTCACCCTCGCAGGCAGGTACGCGGAGGTCGGCGGGCACGTCTACTTCGCGGCCAAGGAGGTGGCCGCCGACCCCGTCGGGGCCCTGTCGCGGGTGGTCGCCGACCACTACAAGCAGTCGGCGACCCCGCCGGACTGACCCGCGGGCCCCGTTCGGATCTCAGAACTGTTGGTGGGTCTCCTGGTGCCTGACCTGGCAGTCGGGACCGGGGGACATGATGGCCTCGTGGCCGTCCTCGAAGCGGACCCGGTAGGGCGGGTTGCCCTCGGGGCCCAGTACTTTGACGACGGTCGAGACCTGGTCGTGCTGTCCGACCACCCTGCCGTGCTGGACAAGCTGGTCGCCCTCGGATGCACGCATCTCCAGGGCCTCCTCACGATCGCGATCGTTGGGTGACGGCGATGCACACGAGCACGGCGGCGGCCGTGAGTGGAGCGGCCGCGGTGAGGTGCTCGCCCAGCAGCAGCACCGACCACACCAGTGTGAGCAGCGGCTGCGCCAACTGCAACTGGCTGGCCTTGGGGATGCCGACGGCCGCCATGCCCCGGTACCAGACCACCAGACCGAAGAACTGCGAGCCGACCGCAACCCACAGCAGACCGGCCACCCCGTGCACGTTCCACACGACCGGCTCGTACGCCAGCGCGACCGCCGCGACCGGCACGGTCAGCGGCAGACAGCACACCAGCGCCCAGCCGATGACCTGCCACCCCGGCATGACCCGGGCCAGCCGGCCGCCCTCGGTGTAACCGGCCGCGCACACCACCAGCGCGCCGAACAGGTAGCCGTCGGCGGCCGTGAGTGCCCCGCCGCTCTGGGCGACCGTGAACGCCAGCACGGCCACCGCACCCGCCAGGGCCGCCGCCCAGAAGGTGCGGGACGGGCGGACGCCCATGCGCAGGGCCGAGCAGAGGGCGGTGGTCAGCGGGAGCAGACCCACCACCACGGCCGCGTGCGAGGTCGTGGAGGTCTCCAGGGCGAGCGTGGTCAGCATCGGGAAGCCCAGCACGACGCCGAGCGCGACCACGGCCAGCCCCGCCCAGTGCCGGCGCTCGGGCAGTCGTACCCGCAGGACCAGCAGACAGGTACCCGCCAGGGCCGCCGCGAGCACGCTGCGCACCGCCACCAGGGCCCAGGGGCCGAAGCCCTCCAGGCCCCAGGCGGTGGCCGGAAAGGTGAGGGAGAAGGTGACGACACCGAGGGCCGCCTGCGCGGTGCCCAGCCGCTGGGAGGAGGGAGCGGCAGCCCCGGGAGTCACCGGGGAGGTGCTGACCGCTATCGAACTCGGGCCGGTAGCGCTACTCTGTGCTCTCATGCAAGAGCGTAGCAGCGTGGCTGAACTGGCGGAACAGCTGCGACAGGATCTGGACCGCTACTCACCTGGTGGAAAGCTCCCGTCCAGCCGGGCCCTCGTGGAGCGGTTCCGGGTGAGCCCGGTGACCGTCTCGCGGGCACTGGCCCAGCTGGTCGCGGAGGGCCTGGTCGTCACCCGGCCCGGCGCCGGCGCCTTCCGGGCCAGGCCGCGCACCACGCCCGAGCCCGCCGGGGACACCTCCTGGCAGGAGGTCGCGCTCAGCGCCGAGGGCGCCCTCGACGTGGTCCCGCGCACGGTCGACGTCTCCGGTGTGACGGTCTGCCTGGCCGCCCCGCCGCCCGGCGTCCTGGAACTCAGCGGCGGCTACCTGCACGCCTCCCTGGAACCGGAGCGCGCCATGGCGGCGGCGCTGGCGCGGGCCGGCCGGCGCCCCGGCGCCTGGGGACGGCCGCCGCTCGACGGACTGCCGGAGCTGCGTGAGTGGTTCGCCCGCGACATCGGTGGCGCCGTCACCGCCGCCGAGGTGCTGATCGCGACCGGCGGCCAGTCCGCCCTGGCCACCGCGCTGCGCGCGCTCGCCCCGCCCGGCGCCCCGGTCCTCGTCGAGTCACCCACCTACCCCGGCATGCTGGCCATCGCCCGCGCCGCCGGCCTGCGCCCGGTCCCGGTACCCGTCGACCCCGACGGCGTGAAACCGGAACTGCTCAGCGACGCCTTCCGCGCGACCGGCGCCCGGGTCTTCGTCTGCCAGCCCCTCTTCCAGAACCCGACCGGTGCCGTGCTCGCCCCCGACCGCCGCGCCGAGGTGCTGCGCATCGCCCGTGCGGCCGGTGCCTTCGTCGTCGAGGACGACTTCGTACGACGGCTGGTGCACACGGACGCGGGCCCGCTGCCCCGCCCGCTGGTGGCCGACGACCCGGACGGCGTGGTCGTCTACGTGGGCTCGCTGACCAAGGCGACGTCCCCCAGCTTCCGGGTGGCCGCCCTGGCCGCCCGCGGCCCGGTCCTGGAACGGCTGCGCGCCATCCAGATCGTCGACACCTTCTTCGTCCCGCGCCCGCTCCAGGAGGCCGCCCTCGAACTCGTCGGCTCCCCGGCCTGGCCCCGCCACCTGCGCAGTCTGTCGGCCGAGCTGAAGACCCGCCGGGACACGCTCACCGGCGCCGTCGCCCAGCACCTCCCCGAACTCGCCCTCCCGTACATCCCGTCCGGGGGCTACCACCTCTGGCTGCGCCTGCCCGACGGCACCGACGACGCGGCCCTGACCGGCGCGGCGCTCCGCGCGGGCGTCGCCATCACCCCCGGCCGCCCCTACTTCAGCGCCGAGGCCCCGGCCGCCCACGTCCGGCTGAGCTTCGCGGCGGTCGCCGGAGCGGGCGAGCTCACCGAGGGCGTACGACGACTGCGCACGGCCTGCGACGAGGTGCTGCGCCCCGGAACCTGAGACCCGGAAATCCGATCGACACCGGCGCGCGCGACCGGCGAGGATCCCCGCATGAACGATGCGCCCGGCCTCCCCGAGGGCTACGAGTTCTCCGCCGACACCGACCGGGTGGACGTCGAACGCGTCCACCGCTGGCTGTCCACCGACGCCTACTGGGCGACCGGCCGTCCACTGGACCAGCAGCGGCGGGCGATGGCGGGTTCCCTCAACTTCGGGGTGTACGACACCGTCACCGGGGAGCAGGTGGCGTACGCGCGCGTGGTGACCGACCACGCGCTGTTCGCCTGGCTCGCCGACGTGTACGTCGACCCGGTGGCGCGCGGCAAGGGTGTGGGCACCGCCATGGTCGGGGCGATCCGTGAGCACCTGCGGCCGTCCGGGGTGCGGCGGGTCCTGCTGGCCACCCACGACGCGCACGGCGTCTACGAGAAGTTCGGATTCGCCCCGCTCGAACACCCGGACCAGTGGATGGCGTTCTACTACCCCGCACCGGAGTGACATTCAGGCCGACTTGTCGGACACCTCCGGACCATTGAGTAACATTTCCTCCACCTCCGCCAAGTCGCAGCCCGAACGCTCTTGACCTGCGCACATGGGCGTCACACCATCGCCGCATGTCACTTCGGGTCACGTTCGTCGCAGCCGCGCGCAGCTCACCGCTGCTCGCCGAGCGTTTCGAGGACGACCGCCCGCTGGACCAGGCGGGCTGGCAGGAGGTGCAGCGCGTCATCGGCGAACTGCTGCCGCTGGCGGCGGCCGAGCTGCGCTACTGCTCGCCCACCCCGCGCAGCCGGGCGACCGGGGAGGGCCTGGGCTACGCCCCGCTGGTCCAGCTCGCCCTGCGCGACTGCGACATGGGCCGCTGGCGCGGGCTGACCCTGGGCGAGGCGATGGCGCGGGAACCGGACCTGGTGGACGCCTGGCTCGCCGACCCGCGCGCCACCCCGCACGGCGGCGAGTCGCTGCTCGGGTTCATCGCCCGGGTCGGCGGCTGGCTGGACACCCGTCCGGTCGGTGACGGTGGCCGGATCGTCGCCGTCGCCGAGCCCTCGGTGATCCGCGCCGCCGTCGTCTACGCCCTCAAGGCGCCGCCCTCGACCTACTGGAACATCGACGTGCGCCCGCTGTCGACGACCACGGTCACGGGCCTCGCGGGCCGCTGGAACCTGCGCTTCGACGCCGTTCCGGCCCAGTCCACGCGCCCTTGACCGCGCCCCCTGGCCGGATCGACGCGACGACGGCCGGTCCCGGCGCCCCCGGGGCCCGTCACGGTCAGCCCTCGCGCGTGTAGTCGGTCGTGAGGACCAGGTCCTTCGCCGGGCCGCCCACCCGCCACACCGTCCGCCAGCGGTCGGCGTCGCGGACCGTGAACTCGCCCCGGTAGAGGTCCGCCGCGCAGGGATGGTCGGCGACGTACCGCCCCGACGTCAGATCCAGGTCGTGGAAGAACCGCCCGTCGGCGAACCGCACGTCCACGGTTCCCGGCCGCGCGCCCGGCAGGAACCGCAGTGTCCGCTCGGCGGGCCGCGCCACGCCCTGCCAGGTGAACGTCCCCGACTCCTCGTGCAGCAGCCCGCCCCCGTCCAGCGGCCGGAACGCGGTGGTCCCCTCGAACCGCCCCGTGTCCCCGCCCGCCAGGTCCCGCACGGTCCGCTCGACCCGCCACCGCCCGGCCAGATGGGCCAGTGCGTCCGGCACCGGCCAGAACCCGTCCATGTCCCTCACCTCACCGACCCTACGCCCGCCCCATTGACGCGCTCATGCCCCGTACCTATCTTTCCGTTCGAAGTGCTGACCAGTGTCCGATATTTCGAACGAGAATGAGCGACTCCCCCAACTCCTCCAACTCCCTCACTCCTTCACGAGCCGCGGAGTACTTATGTCACGCACCAGCCGCACCCGGCCGCGCCGCCTGAGATACAGCCTCGGGGCGAGCGCCTTCCTGCTCGCGGCCGGCCTCGTCCCGGCCCCCGCCCACGCCGAGGACGCCACCGACTACGCGATCACCGTCGACCCCACGGCCCGGGGCGCGGAGATCGACAAGACGATGTACGGCGTCTTCTTCGAGGACATCAACCGTGCCGCCGACGGCGGTCTGTACGCGGAACTGGTCCAGAACCGGTCCTTCGAGTACACGACCGACGACAACAAGTCGTACACCCCGCTCACCGCGTGGACGGTCACCGGCACCGCCCAGGTCGTGAACGACGCCGGCCGCCTCAACGACCGCAACCGCGACTACCTCGCCCTCGCCGCCGGTTCCGCCGTCACCAACTCCGGCTACAACACCGGCATCCGCGTCGAGGACGGCAAGAAGTACGACTTCTCCGTCTGGGCCCGCGCCGACGCCGGCACCACCCTGACCGTCAGCCTCCAGGACGCCGGCGGCACGCTCACCACCGCCCGCCGGGTGGCCGTGCGGAAGAACGGCTGGGCCAGGTACCGGGCGGCCTTCACCGCGACCCGCACCAGCTCCACCGGCCGCCTCACCGTGGCCAGTTCGGCCGCCGCCGCGCTCGACATGGTCTCGCTCTTCCCCCGCGACACCTACAAGCACGAGCCCAACGGCCTGCGCAAGGACCTCGCCGAGAAGATCGCCGCCCTGCACCCCGGCTTCGTCCGCTTCCCCGGCGGCTGCCTGGTCAACACCGGCTCCATGGAGGACTACAGCGAGGCCTCCGGCTACCAGCGCAAGCGGTCGTACCAGTGGAAGGACACCGTCGGCCCGGTCGAGACCCGCGCCACCAACGCCAACTTCTGGGGGTACAACCAGAGTTACGGCCTCGGCTACTACGAGTACTTCCGTTTCGCCGAGGACGTCGGCGCCATGCCGCTGCCCGTCGTGCCGGCCCTGGTCACCGGCTGCGGCCAGAACAAGGCGGTGGACGACGACGCGCTGCTGAAGCGGCACATCCAGGACACCCTCGACCTCATCGAGTTCGCCAACGGCCCGGCGACCTCGAAGTGGGGCGGCGTGCGGGCCCGGATGGGCCACCCCGAGCCGTTCCACCTCACCCACATCGAGGTCGGCAACGAGGAGAACCTGCCCACCGAGTTCTTCGCCCGCTTCACGCAGTTCCGGTCGGCCGTCCAGGCGAAGTACCCGTACATGCGGGTCATCTCCAACTCCGGCCCCGACGACTCCGGTACGACCTTCGACACGGCCTGGCAGCTCAACAAGGACGCCAAGGTCGACATGGTCGACGAGCACTACTACAACAGCCCGCAGTGGTTCCTACAGAACAACGACCGCTACGACTCCTACGACCGCAGCGGCCCCAAGGTCTTCGTCGGCGAGTACGCCTCCGGCGGCAACGCCTTCAAGAACGGCCTCGCCGAGGCCGCCTACATGACCGGCCTGGAACGCAACGCCGACGTCGTCGCACTCGCCTCCTACGCCCCGCTGTTCGCCAACGAGGACTATGTCCAGTGGAGCCCGGACATGGTGTGGTTCAACAACCACGCCTCCTGGGGTTCGGCGAACTACGAGGTCCAGAAGCTCTTCATGAACAACGTCGGCGACCGGGTGGTGCCCTCCACCGCGACCGGCACACCGTCACTGCTCGCCCCGATCTCCGGCGCCGTCGGCCTGTCCACCTGGAACACCAGCGCCGCCTACGACGACGTCAAGGTGACCGGCGCGGACGGCGCTACCCTGCTCAGCGACGACTTCTCCGGCGACGCCGCACAGTGGACGCACACCGGCGGCGGCAGCTGGGCGGTCCAGGACGGGCAGTACGTCGAGACCTCCGACACCGCCGAGAACACCATGGTCCAGGCCGGCGACCCGAGCTGGCACGACTACGACCTGCACGTGAAGGCCACCAAGAAATCCGGCAAGGAGGGCTTCCTGGTCGCCTTCGGCGTCAAGGACACCGGGAACTACTACTGGTGGAACATCGGCGGCTGGAACAACACCCAGACCGCCGTCGAACAGGCCGTGGACGGCGGCAAGTCCACGCTGGTCGCCAAGGCCGGGTCGGTCGAGACCGGCCGGACCTACGACGTCGACATCAAGGTGCGGGGCCGACAGGTCACCCTCTACCTCGACGGCCAGGAGTGGGGCAGCTTCAAGGACGACAAGCCGGCCGAGCCCTTCCGGCAGGTCGTCACCGAGGACCGGAAAACCGGCGACCTGATCGTCAAGGTCGTCAACGCCCAGTCCACGGCAGCCCGCACGGCCGTCGACCTCGGTGACGCCGAGGTGTCGCGAAAGGCGCGGGTGACCACGCTCGCCGCGGCGCCGGACGCGGTGAACACGGAGACGTCCACCGCGGTCGCCCCGGTCACCTCCACCTTCACGGGGGTCGCCGACCGGTTCACGTACACCTTCCCGGCGAACTCGGTCACCTTCCTGCGGATCAGGCAGAAGTAGCGTCAGGACCGGGCGCGGGCCGCTCCTGGACCGGGAGCAGCCCGCGTTCGGCGAACACCTTCCTCGCGACCAGCGTGGCGTTGAGCGCCTTCGGGAAACCGCAGTACCCGGCGGAGTGCAGCAGCGCCTCCACGATCTCCTCGGGGGTGAGGCCGGCGTTGAGGGAGAAGTCGACGTGCACCTCCAGCTGGGGCTCGCAGCCGCCCAGCGCGGTGAGGATGCCCAGTGTCACCAGCTGCCGCTCCCTGGGCGGCAGCTGGGGCCGGGAGTAGATCTCCCCGAAGCCCCAGGCGACCACTTGGTGGCCCAGTTCGGGACTGACGTCGGCCAGGGCGTCGAGGACCTGCGGCGCGGCGCCGCCGGCGACCTGGCCCAGAACCTCGAGACCTCGCGCGAAACGCTCTTCACGGGTCGTGCTCTCGCTCATGCCGGCTCTTCCGTTCTCCTCGGCGACGGTCACGACGAGAACGCTAGGAGCTGGAGCGCGCTCCAGGTCAAGCCGGTCCCACGGTCGACCCGGCCGCCGCGGCACGGCAACCCGCTCCGGCGGACGGCCGGCGCCTGGTCAGGCTCCGCACAGGCGGCTCGCCTTCGTCCGGGGCGGGTCGGGAGAGCCCCCGAAGCCGCGGGATCCGCTCGGCAGGCAGGCCCCGAAGACCGGGGTCCGCTCAGCCGGTGTCCCGGCCTCGGATGACCCGCGCGGCGGCGAGGAGTTCACCCAGGACCGTCCGCACCGCTCCGCGCGCCGCGCTCTCGGGGCGGTGGAGGACGTCGACGTGGCGGTGGGCCCCGATACCGCTGAGCGGTCTGAGCACCACGCCGGGGTGCGGACGGGACGTCCAGCGGGGCATCAGGGCGATTCCGCCGCCCGCGGCGACCACCTCGGCGACCACCGAGATCTCGTTGACCCGGTGGACGATCTCGACCCGGCGGCCGGCCGCGGCGGAGACGGCGTCGACGGTCGCGAGGAGCGGGAAGCCGTCGTGCACGCTGATCCAGGGCTCGTCGGCGACGTCCTGCGCGGTCAGGGCGGACCGGTCGGCCAGCGGGTGGCCGACGGGCAGCGCGATGTCCAGCGGCTCGCGCAGCAGCGGCGTGACGACGGTGGTCCGCGGCCAGGGCGGGGCGTGGTCGAGGCGGTGGGCGACGACCAGGTCGTAACCGCGGGTCAGGGGCGGGAAACCGGCCTGGGGCACGTCCTCGTCGTGCAGGGTGAGGCGCGGGGAGCCCGGGGCCCGCAGCCGGCGCAGCAGCAGCGGGTAGAAGGCGGCGGCCCCGCTGTGGAAGGCGGCCAGCGACACGGTGCCCGCCGGTTCGTCGACGTACTCCTCGACGGTGTGGCGGGCCCGGGCCAGCGCCGTCTCCACGCCGATCGCCGCCTCGGCCAGGGCCTGTCCGGCCGCCGTGAGGACCAGCCTGCGCCCGGCCCGCTCGGTGAGCGGGACCGGGACCGAACGCTGGAGCAGGCGCAGTTGCTGCGAGATCGCCGAGGGCGTCACGCGCAGCGCCTCGGCGACCGCCGTGACGCTGCCCAGTTCGCCCAGCTCCCGGAGGACCCGCAGCTGCCGTTCGTCCACCACGTCAGTGTAGCTTCGCTAAAGGATCGGTTGAGCAAGTCGTCGTTTACTTCAACGTGCAGCTCCGCGATGGTGGACGGCATGCCTGCCACCCGCCGTACCGATGGAGTGCTGCTGGCCGTCGCCGTCGTCTGGGGCTCCAGCTATCTGACGGCGAAGACGGCCACGGACGCCCTCCCCGTGCTCACGGTCCTCTTCCTGCGCCACGCGATCGCCGCGGTCGCCTGTGTCCCCGTGCTCCGCGGAGCCGGTGCCCCGAGCCGCGACGAGAGGCGCTACGGCGGGCTGCTCGGCCTCACCCAGGCCGCCGTCCTGGTCCTGGAGACGTACGGCGTCGCCCACACCAGCGCCGGGAACGCGGGCCTGATCATCAGTCTCACCCTGGTGCTCACCCCGGTCCTGGACCGCGCGCCACTGCCGGGGAGGTTCTTCCTGGCCGCCGGGGTCTGTCTCGCCGGGGTCGCGCTGCTGGTGTCCGGCAACGGGCTGCACGCCCCCGGCGCCGGTGACCTGCTGATGCTCGCGGCGGCGGTGGCCCGGGCCGGTCATGTGGTGCTGGTCGGACGGGTGACCGCGGGCCGGTCCCTGCGCCCGCTCCCGCTGACGGCCGTGCAGAGCGTGGTCGGCGCGGTCCTCTTCCTCGGGCCCGCGGCGCCCGGTCTGCCGGCGCTCTCCCGGACGGCCCCCGGCACCTGGGCGCAGCTTCTCTACCTCGCCCTCTGCTGCGGTCTGTTCGCCTTCCTCGCCCAGACCTGGGCGATCCAGCGCACCTCCGCGACCCGGGCCGGGCTGCTCCTCGGCACCGAACCGGTCTGGGCCCTGCTGGTCGGCGTCGGGCTCGGCGGCGAACACCTCACCGTGCTCGCCGCGCTGGGAGCCGCACTGGTCGTGGCGGGGACGTACTGGGGCCGATCCATCGAAAGCGCCCGGCGGCCAGGAGCCGTGACGGCGGCACCGCTCGGCGCCGCCACCGACCTCTCGCAGGCGCGTTAACCTGAAAAACATTCCCCGGAAAACTTTCGTTTCCCTTGAAGTCGCGAATTCTTTCCGTATCGCACGTGGATTCGGAATTCGGCTTATTACTTCATAGGCGAGACACAACCGTCAGGTACCTCTCCCCGTCTAAGTCGGCGAAACGCAGACCATCGGGGAGTAACACCCCCGGTTTTTCTCTGGGGGCCGCACAGAATGATTCGCACTACCCTGACCGGGCGTGAACAGGGGGTGAAACCGGCGGGGGAGACAAAGCAGGAGTCCGGTCCTGCGGGGCGGCTCGGTGCCCGCCCCCGGACGGCCGCCGCCCTGCTCGCGGCCCTGCTCACGACCGTCGCCTTCTGTGCCGCCGACGCCGCCGCCCGCAGCTACCCGTTCGGCCCCCGTACCCGCAGCGTCAACGACCTCGGCAACCAGTACGTGCCCTTCCACGCCCACCTGTGGGACCTCCTGCACGGCAGGGCCGACGGCGGGCTCCTCGTCAACTGGCAGTCCGGCTACGGCTCCAGCTTCCTGCCGGACGTCGGCACCTATCTCAGCAGCCCGTTCGCCCTGCTGGTCGCGGTGTTCCCGCGCGACGAGATCGACCTCGCGGTGTACGCGATCACCGTGCTGAAGACGGCGACGGCCGGTGCCGCCATGGCCTGGCTGCTGCTCAGCCTGCGCCCTGGCCGCTGGTGGGCGGCCGGCCTGCTGGGCGCCTCCTACGCCCTGTGCGGCTGGAGCCTGGCGCTCGCCTCGTACAACCCGATGTGGCTCGACGGCCTGATCGCGCTGCCGCTGCTCTGCCTGGCCGGCGAGTGGATCATGGCCGGCCGGCGCCCGCTGCTCGGCGTGGTGATCGTCGCGCTCGCCTGGATCGCCAACTTCTACACCGCCTACATGGCCACCCTGGGCGCCGCCCTGGTGCTGCTGCTCCGGCTGGTGCTGGCCGGACTGCCCTGGCGGCGCGCCCTCGCGGTCGTGGGCCGGGCCGCGGTCACCGTCGGGCTCGGCATCGGACTGGCCGCGCCACTGGTGGTCGTCGTGTACTCCGGCACCAAGCACGCCTACCCGGGCCGCGAGGGCCACTTCGCCCCGGTCGGCACCGAGGACCTGCTCGCCCGGCTGCTGCCGACCACCTACAGCTACAGCTCCCCGGCCCTCTACGTCGGTGTCACGGCCCTGCTGCTGGCCCTGGCCCTGCCGTTCCACCGGGCGGTCCCCGTCCGGGTACGGGCCGGCTGGACCGTGCTGGTACTGGCGGTCGGCCTCTCCTTGCAGTGGGCGCCGACCAGCCTGGCCTGGCACGCCTTCGCCGCCCCGAACGGCAGCTCCTACCGCCAGGCCTTCGTGTTCTGCGCCCTGCTGGTCATCGCCGCCTGGCACGCACTCGCCCACGGCCTGCCGGACCGGCGGGCGCTGGGCGCGGCGGCCGTGCTGCTGGTCCTGGTCGCGGCGGTCGCGAGCCGCAGCTCCCTGACCCAGCGGCACTCCCACCTCACCTGGCCGGTCGTGGCGCTCGCCGCCGTGGGCGCCCTCGGCGGGCTCGCCCTCCTCGCCCGCGGGAACGGGCGGCCCGCGCTGGTCGGACTCGCCGCGCTGCTGCTGATCGGCGCGCAGTTCGGCGAGGCCGCCGCCACCTCCGCCGTGGCCACCCACCGGCGCCTGAGCGAGATGGACGACTACGCCCCCTGGGGCGACCGCCAGCAGCGCGAGGCGGACGCCGTGGCCCGGGCGGACGCCTGGCCGAGGTACCGCACGGAACCCGGCCGGGAGCAGACGGTCGCCAACGACCCGATGACGGTCGGCGGCCAGGGCGCCCAGTACTACAGCAGCCTCACCTCCGACGTCCTCGGCCGCACCCTCACCGCGCTCGGCGACGGCTGGACCTCGCGCGGCCGCAGCTTGCAGAGCCTCGACAACCCGGTCACCGACGCGGTGTTCTCGGTGGGCGCCCGGGTGCACAACCCGCCGGATCCGCACCAGAAGTGGCTGCCCCAGGGCGGCGGCCCGTCGACCCTGACCCGGGAGGACGTCCCGCCGCTGGTGACCGTGCGGCCGGCCGCGGCCCGGTCCACGCCCGCCGCCTTCGGTCCCTCGCCCTACCGCAACCAGGAACTGCTGCTGGGCGCCCGCGTCTACACGCTGCCCGCCACCACCCTCAGCGGCGACCGGAGAGGCGACGAGGCACGGGGGCTGCTGGTGGACGGGGAGCGGACGCTCACCGCGCGCTGCCGGCCCGGGAACTCGGTCTTCCTGTGGGCGCCGCACTACTCCGGTACCGCCCGACTCCCCGGCGACGGCGGACAGCGGCTCTACCGGTCGGACGCCGAGGGCACCAAGATCGCCGCGATGCAGCCGCTCGGCACGGTCCCCGCCGCCGGGCAGGTCCGCATCGAGCTGAAGCCGAACCGGCTCAGCCGGGTTCCGGCGCGGGGTGCCGTCGGCTGTCTCGACACGGCGCGACTGCGGGACGCCGTACGGCGGTTGACGGCGTCCGCCGCGACGGAGGTGACCGTCTCCGACGGCACGCTGCACGCCCGGCTCCCCGCCGGCAGCAAGGGCACCGCCGTGGTGGCCGCCCCCCGGATCGCCGGCTGGCGCTGCTCCGCCGGCGGCGACGAGGCCCCGGCGGGCGAGTACCACGGCCTGATCGCCGTTCCCCTGCACGGCTCCGCCACCAGCCTCACCTGCACCTTCCACCCGCCCGGTCTGCGCCTGGGCACCGCCGTCGGCGGCGCCTCGCTGCTGGCCCTGCTGCTGCTCGGCGCCGGCACGGCCGTACGCCGCAGATCCGCCGCCCGCTCCGGCGAGCCGCCGGCCACCGAGCCCACGACCACCGCTCACTGACCCGTCCCCAGGGGGAGAGGAACCCATGCTGATATCGATCGTGGCGCCCTGCTACAACGAGGAAGACGTCATCGAGCGCTTCCACGAGCAGGTCCAGCGGATCGCCAACGAACTCCTGCCGCTCGGCCACGACATGGAGTTCGTGTACGTCGACGACGGCAGCCGCGACCGCACGCTGACCCTGCTGAGCCGGATCGCCGACGGTGACTCCCGCGTCCGGTACGTCTCCTTCAGCCGCAACTTCGGCAAGGAGTCGGCCCTGCTCGCCGGTCTGAAGCACGCCACCGGTGACTGCGTGATCGTCATGGACGCCGACCTCCAGCACCCGCCAGAGCTGATCAAGCGCATGGTCGAACTGCGTGCCGAGGGCTACGACCAGGTCATCGCCAGGCGGACCCGGCAGGGCGACCGCTTCACCCGGACCCTCACGGCCCGTCTCTACTACCGGCTGATCAACCGGCTCGTCGACGTCGAACTCGTCGACGGCGTGGGCGACTTCCGGCTGATGTCACGCCGGGTGGTGGACGCGGTCGTGGACCTCACCGAGTACAACCGCTTCTCCAAGGGCCTGTTCGCCTGGGTCGGGTTCCCCAGCACCACCTTCGAGTACGAGAACGCGGTGCGCGAACACGGCACCAGCTCCTGGTCGTTCCGCAGTCTGCTCAACTACGGACTGGACGGGCTGCTCTCCTTCAACAACCGCCCGCTGCGCGCCGCGCTCTACCTCGGTATGACCCTGCTGGCCCTGGCCGGCGTGTACACGGCGTGGATCGTGGGCGCGGCGATGATCCACGGTGTCCAGACGCCCGGCTATGTCACCATCATTACAGCCGTCACCGCCCTGGCCGGCGTCCAGATGATCATGCTCGGGGTCATCGGGGAGTACACCGGCCGGATCTACTACGAGGTCAAGGGGCGCCCGCACTTCCTGGTGAAGGCGACGAACGTGGACCGTACGGAAGACCGCACCCGCGGCACGACGAAGGACCTCATCCCCTGATGCCGAACGCCACCCTGTCGACCACCACAGGACCCACCCGCCCGATATCGGGGCAGATCGTCACCTTCGCGGTGGTGGGTGTCGTCAACACGGCCACGTACTACGGCCTTTACCTGCTTCTTCTCAGGTATTTGCCGTACCTTGCGGCGCACGTTGTCGCCTTTGTGCTGAGCATGATCGGCTCGTTTTTTCTCAATGCCCGGTTCACTTACCGGATCCGTCCCACCTGGCGGAAATTCCTGCTTTTCCCGCTGACCAACGCGACGAATTTCGTGATCACCACGGTGGGTGTGTACGTGATCGTCGACGTACTCCACGTGGGCAGCAAGTTCGCGCCGCTGATGGCGTCGGCGGCGGCGATTCCGGTGACGTTCGTGGTGTCGCGGTGGGTCATGCTGCCGAAGGTCGAGGCGGCCTAGCCCGCCGCGTCGCCGAGGCCCGGCTCGCCGCGGCCTCCGCGCGACCGGCGCGGGACTGACGAGCGACGGGGCGGGGCAGCTCTCGGTCGGGGTGTGCGGAGCGGGCGTCAGCCCCGTCGCGCCTCCCGCCCGCCCCTCCCTCCGCATGCATTGCATAAAAGTGCAGCGAACCGTATAGTCATGCCATCAGGAGGAGGATGGACATGGCGGTACGTGCGGCGGTGGCCGGAGCGAGCGGGTACGCGGGCGGAGAGGTCCTGCGGCTGCTCCTCGCGCACCCCGAGGTCGAGATCGGCACCCTGACCGGCAACTCCAACGCGGGCCAGCGCCTCGGCGCACTCCAGCCGCACCTGCTGCCGCTGGCCGACCGCGTGCTCGCGGAGACCACCCCCGAGGCCCTCGCCGGGCACGACGTCGTCTTCCTCGCGCTGCCGCACGGCCAGTCCGCCGCCGTCGCCGAGCAGCTCGGCCCGGACGTCCTCGTCGTCGACATGGGCGCCGACTTCCGCCTGAAGGACCCGGCCGACTGGGAGCGCTTCTACGGCTCCCCGCACGCCGGCACCTGGCCCTACGGCCTTCCCGAACTGCCGGGTGCCCGCGCCGCGCTGGAGGGGTCCAAGCGCATCGCGGTGCCCGGTTGCTACCCCACCGCCGTCTCCCTGGCCCTGTACCCGGCCTACGCCGCGCAGATCGCCGGGCCCGAGGCGGTGATCGTCGCCGCGTCCGGCACCTCCGGCGCGGGCAAGGCGCCCAAGCCGCACCTGCTGGGCAGTGAGGTCATGGGCTCCATGACGCCGTACGGCGTCGGCGGCGGCCACCGGCACACCCCCGAGATGATCCAGAACCTCAGCGCGGCGGCCGGGGAGCGGGTCGCCGTCTCCTTCACGCCGACGCTCGCGCCGATGTCCCGGGGCATCCTCGCCACGTGCAGCGCCCCGGCGAAGGACGGCGTGACCGCGGAGTCCGTCCGCGCCGCCTACCAGAAGGCCTACGCCGACGAGCCCTTCGTTCATCTGCTCCCCGAGGGCCAGTGGCCCGCCACGGCGTCCGTCCACGGTTCCAACGCCGTTCAGGTGCAGGTCGCGTACGACGAGGCGGTGCACCGCATCATCGCGATCAGCGCCATCGACAACCTGACCAAGGGCACCGCCGGCGGTGCCGTCCAGAGCATGAACCTCGCCCTGGGTCTCGCCGAGACCACCGGGCTGACCACGATCGGAGTTGCGCCGTGAGCGTGACGGCAGCGAAGGGATTCACGGCGGCGGGCATCGCCGCCGGGATCAAGGAGAACGGCAACCCGGACCTGGCCCTCGTGGTCAACACCGGACCCCGCCGTGCCGCCGCGGGCGTCTTCACCTCCAACCGTGTGAAGGCCGCGCCGGTCCTGTGGTCCGAGCAGGTCCTCAGGAGCGGCCAGGTCTCGGCCGTCGTCCTCAACTCCGGCGGCGCCAACGCCTGCACCGGCCCCAAGGGCTTCCAGGACACCCACGCGACCGCCGAGAAGGCCGCCGAGGTGCTCGGGCGCGGTGCCATCGAGGTGGCCGTCTGCTCGACCGGTCTGATCGGCGTGCTCCTGCCCATGGACAAGCTGCTGCCCGGCGTCGAGACCGCCGCCGGCCAGCTCTCCGAGCACGGCGGCGAGAAGGCCGCCATCGCCATCAAGACCACCGACACCGTGCACAAGACGTCGGTCGTCACGAAGGACGGCTGGACCGTCGGCGGCATGGCCAAGGGCGCGGGCATGCTCGCCCCCGGCCTCGCCACCATGCTGGTCGTCCTCACCACGGACGCGGTCGTCGAGAGCGAGGACCTGGACAAGGCGCTCCGGGCCGCCACCCGCACCACCTTCGACCGGGTCGACTCCGACGGCTGCATGTCCACCAACGACACCGTGCTGCTGCTCGCCTCCGGTTCGGCCGACGTCACCCCGGAGTACGCGGAGTTCGCCGAGGCCGTCCGCGCCGTCTGCGACGATCTCGGGCAGCAGCTGATCCGGGACGCCGAGGGCGCCAGCAAGGACATCAAGGTCGAGGTGGTCAACGCGGCCTCCGAGGAGGACGCCGTCGAGGTGGGCCGGTCCATCGCCCGCAACAACCTCCTCAAGTGCGCCATCCACGGCGAGGACCCCAACTGGGGCCGCGTGCTCTCCGCGATCGGCACCACCCAGGCCGCCTTCGAGCCCGACCGGCTGAACGTCGCCATCAACGGCGTCTGGGTCTGCAAGAACGGCGGGGTGGGCGAGGACCGCGAGAAGGTCGACATGCGCTACCGCGAGGTGCACATCGTCGCCGACCTCGCCGCGGGCGCCGAGACCGCGACGATCTGGACCAACGACCTGACCGCCGACTACGTCCACGAGAACAGCGCGTATTCGTCATGAGCACCACGCGTAAGCACACCGCGCTGCCCAAGGCGCAGACCCTCATCGAGGCGCTGCCCTGGCTGGTCCGGCACAACGGCAGGACCGTCGTGATCAAGTTCGGCGGCAATGCCATGATCGACGAGGACCTGAAGGCCGCCTTCGCCCAGGACGTCGTCTTCCTGCACCACGCCGGTCTCAAGCCGGTCGTCGTGCACGGCGGCGGCCCGCAGATCAGCGCCGCCCTCGACAAGCACGGCATCGTCAGCGAGTTCAAGGCCGGCCTCCGGGTCACCACCGAGGACGCCATGGACGTCGTACGGATGGTGCTCGCCGGGCAGGTCCAGCGCGAGCTGGTCAACCTGCTCAACCAGCACGGGCCGCTCGCCGTCGGACTGACCGGCGAGGACGCCCACACCATCACCGCGACCAAGCACCAGCCCACGATCGACGGCGAGTTGATCGACATCGGGCGGGTCGGCGAGATCACCGCGATCGACACGGGCGCGATCGAGGCCCTGCTCGCCGACGGCCGGATCCCGGTCGTCTCCTCCATCGCCCGCTCGCAGGACGACGGGCATGTCTACAACGTCAATGCTGATACGGCGGCTGCGGCACTCGCTGCTGCTCTGGGCGCCGAAACCCTCATGGTCCTCACCGACGTCGAGGGCCTCTACGAGGACTGGCCGAACTCCGACGAGGTGATCAGCCGCCTCACCGCTTCCCAACTGGAGAAGCTGCTGCCGGAGCTGAGCGCCGGCATGGTGCCGAAGATGGAGGGCTGCCTGCACGCCGTGCGCAACGGCGTACAGACCGCCCGGGTCATCGACGGCCGGGTCCAGCACTCGATCCTGCTGGAGATCTTCACGGACGAAGGCATCGGCACGATGGTCGTGCCGGATCCGGAGGGGGAGTCATGAGCAACCAGGAACTGACCTCGCGCTGGCAGGGCGCGCTCATGAACAACTACGGCACCCCGCGGCTGCCCCTGGTGCGCGGCGAGGGCGTCAAGGTCTGGGACACCGACGGCCGGGAGTACCTCGACCTCGTCGCCGGCATCGCCACCAACGCGCTCGGCCACGCCCACCCGGCGATCGTCGAGGCCGTGAGCGGCCAGATCGCCTCCCTCGGCCACATCTCCAACTTCTTCATGGCCGAGCCCACCGTCGCCCTCGCCGAACGGCTGCTCCAGCTCTTCGGCCGGGACGGCAGGGTCTTCTTCTGCAACTCCGGCGCCGAGGCCAACGAGGCCGCCTTCAAGATCGGCCGGCTGACCGGGCGGACCCACATGGTCGCCACCGACGGCGGCTTCCACGGCCGTACGATGGGCGCCCTCGCGCTCACCGGCCAGCCCGCCAAGCAGGACCCGTTCCGCCCGCTGCCCGCCGACGTCACCCACGTGCCCTACGGGGACGCGCAGGCGCTGGCCGCCGCGGTCACCGAGGAGACCGCCCTCGTCGTCATCGAGCCCGTCCAGGGCGAGAACGGCGTGGTCGTCCCTCCGGCCGGCTACCTCAAGGCGGCCCGCGCGATCACCGCCGCCACCGGCGCCCTGCTCGTCCTCGACGAGGTGCAGACCGGCATCGGCCGCACCGGCACCTGGTTCGAGTACCAGGCCCACGAGGGCGTGCTGCCCGACGTCGTCACCCTCGCCAAGCAGCTCGGCGGCGGACTGCCGCTGGGCGCCACCGTGGCCTTCGGCCGCGCCGCCGAACTGCTCCAGCCGGGCCACCACGGCACCACCTTCGGTGGCAACCCGGTCGCCTGCGCAGCCGGGCTCGCCGTCCTCGACACCATCGAGAACGAGGGGTTGCTGGAGAACGTCAAGCGGCAGAGCGGCAGGTTGCGGGACGGAATCGAGGGTCTCGGTCACGGGTTGATCGATTATGTCCGGGGGGCGGGTCTCCTCCTGGGTATCGTGCTCACCGAGCCGCGCGCGGTACAGGTGCAGCAGGCGGCTCAGGAGGCCGGGTTCCTGGTGAACGCGCCCGCTCCCGACGTCGTACGGCTGATGCCGCCGCTGAACCTCCGCGACGCCGAGGCGGACGCCCTGCTCGGGGCCCTGCCCGGCATCCTCGACGCAGCGAGCGGGGACGGACGATCCGGAGAATGAGACGACGATGAGCCACGCGCAGGAGTTCGACCAGTCCGGCGGGGCGGGGCCCGCGGTGCCGCAGACCCGGACCGCCCGGCACCGCCGGATCGTGGACATCCTCAACCGGCAGCCGGTGCGCTCACAGAGCCAGCTCGCCAAGCTGCTCGCCGACGACGGGCTCACGGTCACCCAGGCCACCCTCTCCCGGGACCTCGACGAGCTGAACGCGGTGAAGATCCGCAACACCGACGGCGAGCTCATCTACGCGGTCCCCAGCGAGGGCGGCTTCCGCACCCCCCGCGCCCCGCTCGGGGAGTCGGCCAAGGAGGAGCGGATGCGCCGCCTCTCCCAGGAGCTGCTGATCTCGGCCGAGGCGTCCGCGAACCTGGTCGTCCTGCGCACCCCGCCCGGCGCGGCCCAGTTCCTCGCCTCGGCCATCGACCAGGCCGAGCTGCACGACATCCTGGGGACCATCGCAGGCGACGACACCCTGCTGCTCATCAGCCGGGAGCCGACCGGCGGCCAGGCCCTCGCGGAGCATCTGCTGCGCCTGGCCCAGAACGGCCACTGACCCGCGTGCGGGGCCCGGCCCGCCGACGGAGAATGGGTATGTGATCTTCCGCGGCGAGCGGTCAGGCGGGCGGGCAATCCCCTGGCGGCCGTCGAACGTATACAGAGGTGTGACGGGCTTCCGGTTCCCTGTCGGCCGCCTCCCGGACGAAGCTCTGCTGTCCGGGCTGGCCACCGGAGACCCGGAGCTCGCGGTGATCTTCGTACGGAGGTTCCAGCACCGGGTCTTCGGGGTCGCGATGGCCGTCACCGGGGACCAGCAGCTCGCCGAGGACATCGCCCAGCAGACCTTCGAGCGTGCCTGGCGGCACGCCCAGATCTACGACTCGCGCCGTGGCTCCGTCACCACCTGGCTGACGACCATCGCGCACAACCTCGCCGTCGACGCCGTCCGCGCCCGCCGGACGGAGCCGATGGCACCCGAGGACCTCGACCCCCTCCTCGACGCCGTCACCGAGACCCCCGAACGGTGGGCGCTGGCCGACGAGGCCTCCACCCAGCTCCGGGCCGCACTCGGCCGGCTGCCCAGGGAACAGGCGCGGGCCCTGTTGATGGCGGGCATCCACGGCATGACGGCCCAGCAGGTCGCCGACGTGGAAGGGATCCCGCTGGGCACCGCGAAGACCCGGATCAGAACGGCGATGGCGAGGCTCCGCACCGCACTCACGGCTCCGGAGGGAGGCGACCATGTCCGGTGACCCACACTGCGAGAAGCTGCGGGAGGCCGGTGCCGAACTGGCCCTGGGCGTCCTGCCCGGCCGCGAGCGGGCGGAGGCCGTCGCCCATCTGGACGGGTGCGCGGACTGCCGGGAGTACGTCCGTCAACTGACCGGCATCGGCGACCGGCTGATCGGCCTGCTGCCGGAGAGCGAGCCACCGCCCGGCTTCGAGACCCGGGTGGCGCGCAGCCTCGGCGAGCAGGCGGCGGGGCCCGAGGGGGCCGGCCGGCGCGCCTCCCAGCACCTGCGCGGCCGCGCCCGGCGGGCCCGGCTGCGGCTCGCGGCGGCCTGCGCCGCCCTCGCCGTCGCGGTCGGCTTCGCCGGCTGGGGGATCGGCACCGTCGTCGAGGGCGCCACCGCCTCCCCGCCGGCCGCCGTCGAGTCCGAGCCCGTACTGGTCGGGGACATGATCCCGGCCGGCGGCGGGCAGCCCGTCGGCGAGGTCTACGCCCACCCGGGCAGCCCCGCCTGGATGTTCGTGTCCGTCGCCCTTCCCGGCACCCCCTACAACGGCAGGATCACCTGCCTCCTGGAACGCGCCGACGGCAGGACCACCCGGGTCGGCGACTTCCCCGTACGGGACGGACGCGGCAACTGGGGGGTGGCGGTCCCCGTCGACCTCACCGGGTACTCCGGCACCCGTCTGACCACCGCCGACGGGACCGTGCTCGCCACCGCCCGGCTTCAGCAGGGCAGGGTGGTGACACCCGAGACGTGACTCACCGGCCGGGGACCGGGGCGGGCAGCGCGGCCTCCAGGGCGCTGACCAGACCGGCGACGGTGGGACGGGCCGCGGGATCCTCCCGCAGACAGCCGTCCACGGCGGCGGCGAGCGCGCGAGGTAGCCGCCGCCGGGACGAGAGGGGCGGCGCCCGGTGCTCCGCCACGGCCCCGCCGTCGCCGAACGGCCCGGCCCCGTACGCCGCTTCGAACAGCGTGACGCCGATGCCCCACACATCGGCGGCGGCCGTGAGCGTCCCGCCGCGGGCCTGCTCGGGAGAGCGGT
This sequence comes from Streptomyces humi, assembly GCF_001005085.2. Lineage (GTDB taxonomy): Bacteria > Actinomycetota > Actinomycetes > Streptomycetales > Streptomycetaceae > Streptomyces > Streptomyces humi. Next base: position 120,960 of record NZ_LBMU02000016.1, on the reverse strand, counting down.
AGCCACGGGTGCCGAGCCCGGCGGGGGCGGGGCCGGGCCGCCGGGCCACACTCAGGTCGAACACCTTGACGTGCCCGCGGTCCACCACCACGTTGGCCGGCTTGAGGTCCAGGTGCAGCAGGCCCCGGCCGTGCAGGTAGTGCGCCACCGAGCACAACTGCACGCCGAGCAGCGCCACATCGGCGGCGGCCGGCCGCCGCCGCAGCCGGTGCAGCAGATGGGAGAGCGTCTCACCGGTCAGCGTCTCCAGGACGATCAGCGGTCGGGGGGAGCCGAACACCTCGTACCCGCGGACCAGATGCGGGTGGCTGAACTCCCGCAGCCAGCGGCCCTCCCGCAACAGCCGCGCCGCCAGCGCCCGCTCGCCCCGCCGGTCGGGACGCACCACCTTGATCACACAACGGCAGTACCGCTCCCGGCTCCAGGCGTCGTGGACGTCCAGCCACCCGGTCCGCGTGAGATGCGCCAGCACCTCGTACCCCGGGACCGGTTCCGTGCCCGGCGCCAGCGGCGGCACCCGGACCGCGGGACTCATGACAGCACCGCTCCCGCGTGCAGCCGGTGCAGCCGCGCGTACGGCCCCTCGCGCCCGAGCAGATCGGCGGGCGCGCCGTCCTCCACGACCCGGCCGTGGTCGAGGACCACGATCCGGGTGGCGTCGCGCACGGTCAGCAGGTTGTGGGAGATGACCACGGTCGTCCGGCCCGCCATCAGCCGGCGCAGCGGCTCCATGATCCGCCGGCCCGACCGGATGTCGAGCCCGGCGGTCGGCTCGTCCAGCAGCAGTACCGGAGCGTCCCGGATCATCGCGCGGGCGATCGCCAGCCGCTGGCACTGGCCCCCGGAGAGCGTCCGGCCGCGCTGGCCCACGAGGGTGTCGTAGCCCTCCGGGAGCCGTTCGACGAACTCGTGCGCGTCCGCGGCCCGGGCCGCCGCGACGATCTCCGCCTCGGTGGCCGACGGTCTGCCGTAGGCGATGTTCTCCCGCACGGTGCCGTGGAAGACGAGCGTCTCCTGGAGCAGCACCGCCACACTGTCGCGTACGTCGGTCAGACACAGCTCGCGCAGGTCGGTCCCGTCGAGGCGGACCGCGCCCCGGTCGGGGTCGTAGAACCGCAACTGGAGCTTCGCGACCGTGGACTTGCCCGCCCCGCTCGCCCCGACCAGCGCCAGCGTCTCGCCGGGCGCCACCCGGAAGGACACGTCCGACAGCGCGGGGGCCGCCGCACCGGGATAGCCGAACCACACCCCGTCGAACTCCACCGCGCCGCGCGCCCGCCGGATCCGCCGGGCGTGCGGCGCCTCGGCCACCTGGGGCCGCTGGTCGAGGAGTTCGATGATCCGTTCCGCCGAGGCGGAGGCCGCGTAGAAGGTGGTGCCCAGCCCGGACAGACCGTGGACCGGGCCGTACAGCTTCCCGATCAGGGCGAGGAAGACCAGCAGCCCGCCGAGCGTGAGCCGGCCCCTGGCCAGCTCCCAGGTGCCCAGGCCCAGTACCGCGAGACCACCCGCCACCTCGACGAACTCGACCACGGGCGCGTACACGGCCCGGATCCGCGCGGCGGTCATCGTCGCCCGGAACCTGCCGACGCTCTCCCGCTCGAACCGGTGCGCCTCCCAGCCCTGCCGGTTGTACGCCTGCACCAGCACGACATTGCCCAGGGACTCCTCGGCGATCGCGCTGAGCGAGCCGGTGCGCTGTCTGCGCTCCCGTGACGCGTCCTTGATCAGGCGGGAGAAGTGCCGGGCGCAGCCCCAGAAGAGCGGTACGACGGCGAGGGAGACCAGCGTCAGGTCCCAGCGCAGGTAGCAGAGCAGACCGAGGAAGACGGCGAGCCGGATCACGTAGTAGAGGGCGTCGGCGACGCCGGAGAGCAGGAACGTCTCCACCGCGTCGACGTCACCCGTGACGCGGGACAGCACGTCCCCCAGCCGGCGGCGCTCGAAGAAGCCGAGCGACAGGCCCTGGACATGCCGGAAGACGTCGCAGCGCAGCGCGAGCAGGAAGCGCTCGCCGACCCAGGTGGAGGTCACCTCGTCGGCGAAGCCGAGCACACCGGAACAGACGACGAGGCCCAGGAAGGCGGGCGCGATCCACAGGAACGGCCGCAGCTCCCGGGTGACCAGCACGTCGTCGACGAGGATCTTGAAGAGCCAGAGCTCGGCCGCGTCCACGGCGGGCGCGGTCAGGCTCAGCAGCACGACGGGCACGAGCCAGCGGCGTCCCCCGCGGGTGTACGGCCAGAACCGCCGGAACACCTCACGCGGGGAGACCGGGGGCGCGGCCGCCACGACGGGCACCTGTCCCATGGCACGGGCTCCTCAGACCGAGCGGACCGGCCGCTCCGGTTGCCGGTCCGCTCACCCTTCCCTCTGTGGTCAGTAGCCGCCGTGGCCGCCGTGGCCGCCGTGGCCGCCGTGGTCGTGACGGTCGCCGTGGCCGTGGTGGTCGCCGCCGAAGTGGTCGTGGTCGTGACCGTGCCGGTCCCCGAACCGGTCGTCGCCGTGGCCGGACGAACGGTCGTCGCGGTCGCGATGCATGGCGGGCAGGAGATTGCTGAAGATGGCCATGGTGTGCCTCCCGAAACTCGCTTCACACGGGATACGGGGGAGGAGGGAATATGGATGGCGGTCCGGGGGAGAAAAGTGGAAAAACTTCGCGTCCGGTCCCCGTCTCAGCCCAGCCGCGACGCGAGACCCCCGGTGCACCGCACCTCGTCACCCGCCGTGATCAGCAGCCCTTCCACCTCGGGCAACGACTCCAGGAAGGCCAGCCCGGCCCGCGACCCCATCGCGAACGCCGCCGTGGCCCAGCAGTCCACCCACGTCAGCCGCGGACCCACCACCGTCACCGCCACCAGGTCCGTCACCGCCGACTTGCCGGTCCGCGGATCGACGATGTGCGCGCCCCGTTCCGCCGTTCCCGACGTCGCGACCGACAACTCGGCCACGCCCGCCGCCGAGATCACCGCCGCCAGCCCGCCCGGCCGCAGCGGATCCGCGATCCCCACCCGCCACGCCCGCGTCGGCTCCGGCGCGCCGAACATCTGGACGTCGCCGCCTCCGTTCACGCTGACGCCGCTCACCCCGGCCACCCGCGCCAGCGTCCGCGCCGCCCGCTCCGCCGACCAGCCCTTGACGATGCCGGTGGGGTCGAGCCGCCCGCGGTAGCGCGTGCTGAACCAGCCGTCGCTCACCCGCTCCGCCTCGGCCGCCAGTCCCAGCACCTCGGCGACCTCGGGATCGCACTCCGAGACGCCGATCTCCTCCCGTGCCAGCCGGGACACCTGGCTGTTCTCGCGGTAGGTGCTGAACACCTCGTCGACCCGGTGCAGCCCGGCGACCGCCTCGTCGAGGGCCGCGCGCACCGCGTCGGGATCCCCGCCGCGGACGTCGAAGGAGAAGACGGTCCCCATGACCTCCTCCGCGTGACGCACCGCGGCCGGAGCCTCCGCGGACTCCGCCACCGCCTCAGCCACCTGCCTGGTCCAGTGCCGACTGAAGGGACTGCTTGTAGCCGGTACTGGTGTAGGTGGCTCCGGAGACCGAGTCGATGTTCGCGTTGCCGGCCGCCACCGCCTCCTGGTTGAGCTTCGGCACCGCCAGTGCCGTCTTCTGGTCGCTGAGGCCGCCCTTGGGCGCCTGCACCGCCTCCGCCTTGGTGATCTTCCCGCCCGCGACGGTGATCCGGACCTGGACGGCCCCGTACTGGGTCTGCGCGACCTGCCCGGTCACCGTCTTGGCCTGCGCGGACCCCGACGAGGAGGACCCAGACGAACCCGACGAAGAGGACCCCGACGAGCCCGACGAGGATGACGAGGACGACGAGGACGACGAGGACGCCGCCTCCTTCATCTTGTCCAGCGCCGACTGGAGCGACTGCTTGTACCCGGTACTGGTGTACGTCGCCCCGGACACGGCGTCGATGTTCGCGCTCTGCGCCGCCACCGTCTCCTTGTTGAGCTGCGGCACCGACAGCGCGGTCTTCTGGTCGCTGGTGCCGCCCTTGGGTGCCTGGATCGCCTGGGCCTGGGTGATCTTCCCGTTCGCCACGGTCAGCCGGACCTGCACGACCCCGTACTGCGTCTGCGTCGCGTCCCCGTCCACCGTGGTGGTCCCGGCCGCGCCGGTGCCGCCCTGCGGCGACTCCTGCCCCGCCGCCGCGGCCGACGGAGCCGCGCCCGCCGCCGACGCGGAAGCCGGGTCCGACGTCGGCTTGAGCGACAGCAGCAGCACGACACCGGACACGGTCGCCGCGGTGGCCAGCACCACACGCCTGATGGGGTGACTCTTCCTCATCGTTCCCGAACTCCCGATTCCCTGGATTCCCGTGTGGTCCCGTCGCTCACATCTCGAACGACTCGTGATGGATGCGGCGGGCGGGGACCCCCGCGCCGCGCAGCGCTTCGTACACTCCCTGCGCGAACCCGGGCGGGCCGCACATGAAGACGTCGTGGTTGTCGATGTCCGGGATCTTCCGCTGGAGGTTCTCCGCGGAGATGTCAGGACGCTCGCCCTCCGGGCTGTTGACCGCGTACATCAGCCGGGCCCCGCGCTCGTCGGCGATCTTCGCGAGCTCGTCCCAGAGCGCCAGGTCCTGGGTGGTGTTGGCCCGGTAGAGCAGGGTCAGGTCGCCCGCGGCGCCGGGCAGCGTCTCGAACAGCGCCCGCATGGGCGTGATCCCGACGCCGCCCGCCACCAGCAGGACCTTGCCGCGGCTGCGCCGGGACGCGGTCATCGCCCCGTACGGCCCTTCGGCCCACACCTTGGTTCCGGGCCGTAGTTCGCGCAGCCGCGCGCTGTGGTCGCCGATCGCCTTCACGGTGATCCGCAACATGTCGGGGCGGGGGGCCGCCGACAGGGAGTACGGGTGCGAGCTGAACCGCATCCCGGGGGCCAGGAACCGCCAGCGGAAGAACTGGCCGGCCTCCGCGCCCATCCGGTGCAGCCTGCGCCCGCCGATCAGCACCGACACGATGCCGGGCGTCTCCTCGATGACCGCCTCGACCCGCATCCGGTGCCGCAGGTTGAGCCGGATCGGGGTGAGGATCCGGTACCAGACGACCAGCGCGGTGACGGCGCCGTACAGGCCGTACCAGAAGGTCTTGGCCATCGGGGTGAGGGCGAAGTCGTTGCCGGTGGTGATCTGGTGCCAGAACGTCAGGAACACCGCCGCGTACGTGAGCACGTGCACGTGGTACCAGGTGTCGTACGGCAGCCTGCGCCGGACCGGGCCGATCGAGGTCAGCCCGATGACGACGAACAGGCCGGTGCCGATGGCCGCCTTGCCCATGTCGGGCAGCTGGTTCACGGAGTCGATGGTCTGCTGGACGATGTCGTTCAGCGTCTTGCCGGCCTGGAGCGCGTAGCCCCACATGATGAGGAAGACGTGCGCGAAGACCAGGCAGAGCGTGTAACGGCCGCTCATCGCGTGCCAGCGGGCGACGCGGTCGGAGCCGACCCGCCGCTCCAGCGCGGGCACCCGGGCCATCTGGAGCACCACGAGGGCCATCAGATAGCCGGCCAGCAGGCCGGTGATGCGGCCCGCGTTGAGGATCTTGCCGTTCTGGTCGGCGATGGACGGGGTGTTGTGCCACCACAGCCAGAGCACGGCCGCCGCGCCCGCCCACACGGCGAGCAGCAGCGGTACGGCCGGGGAGCGGCGCGGGCGGATGCGGCGCATCGTCTGGCGGCGGGCGGCACGTCCGCCTGCGAGCGTGGTGGTCACGGTTCCTCCGTAGGGACTTGACCCTTGGCCCACAGGTACGTGCCGTGATGCCCGAGCGTTCAGAGTCCCGCGGAGTCCAGTGCGGACTGGAGTGACTGCTGGTAACCCTCGCTGGTGTAGGTGGCCCCGGAGACGGTGTCGATGCTCGCGCTCTGCGCCGCCAGCGCCTCGCTGCGCAGCTGGGGGATGGCATAGCTGTTGATCTGCTGGTCCCGGGGGTTCTCCGTCGGGTACTGCACCGCCGTGACGTCGGTGATCTTGCCGTTCTTGACGGTCACCTTCACCTGGACGGGACCCCAGCGGGTCTGGACGGTGTCCCCGGTGACCGTCCTGGTGCCGGTGCTGCTGCTCCCGGACTTGCCGGACTTGCCGGAGCTGCCGGAGCCGCTGGAGCCGCTGGAGCCGCCTGAGCCGCTGGTCGCGCCCGGTGAGGCGCTCGCGCTCGCCGACGGCGCGGGAGCCGCCGAGTCGGTGATCACGGTCGGGGCGGTGTGCGGCTTCAGCGCCAGCAGCATCACCATCCCGGAGACGGTCGCGGCGCTCGCCAGCACGACGCGGCGCAGGGGACGGTTCTTGTTCAGTGCGTGCACGGCAGGGGCCTCACAGCTCGAAGGACTCGTGGTGGATACGGCGGTCGGGCACCCCGGCGGCGCGCAGCGCCCCGTAGAGCTCCTGGGCGAAGCCGTGCGGACCGCAGATGTACACGTCGTGACCGGCGAGGCCGGGGAAGGTCGCCCGCAGCGACTCGGCGGTCAGCGCGGGGCGCTCGCCCCGCGGGCCGTTGAGGGCGTACAGCACCTGGGCCCCGCGCCAGCGCGCGACGGCCTCCAGCTCGCCGCCGAGCGCCAGGTCCTCGGCGGTCCGCGCCCGGTAGAGCAGCGTGACCTCGCCGGGCAGGGTCTCGAAGAGCGCCCGCAGCGGGGTGACGCCGACGCCGGCCGCGATCAGCAGGGTCCGGTGACCGCTCGCCCGGTCCGCGGTGAGGCCGCCGTACGGGCCCTCCGCCCACACCCTGGTTCCCGGGCGCAGCAGCGCCACCGCCGCGCTGTGGTCGCCCAGCGCCTTGACGGTGATCCGCAGCAGGTCGCCGCGTGGCGGCGCCGACAGGGAGTACGGGGTCGACGTCCAGCCCATGCCGTCACCGCCGAAGAACCGCCAGCGGAAGAACTGCCCGGCCCGCGCGCCCAGCTCCCCGATCCGCCGGCCCTGGACGACGACCGAGAACACGCCGGGCGCCTCCTGCTGCACCGACTGCACCCGCAGCCGGTGCCGCAGGTTGAGCCGCACGGGAGCCAGGATCCGGAACCACAGCACCAGCGCCGCGACCCCCAGGTACAGGGCGTACCAGAAGGCGGTGGCGACCGGCTTGCCGTTGAGGTCGTTGCCCAGCGTCAGCTGGTGGAAGAAGGCGAGGAAGACGGCCGCGTAGGTGAGCAGGTGGACGTAGTACCAGAACTCGTAGCTGGTCCTGCGGCGCGCGGCGCGCACCGAGGTGATGCCGACGGCGAAGAGGATCACCGTGCCGGCGGTCGCCTTGAGCATGTCGGGGTAGTTCAGGACGACGTCCAGCGTCTCGTGGACGACCGAGGCGTGGTCCTGGGCCGCGTACCCGGTGAGGATCAGCACCACGTGCGCGACCAGCAGGCAGACCGTGTACCGGCCGGCCATCGCGTGCCACCGCGCCACCCGGTCCGAGCCCACCCGGACCTCCAGCAGCGGCACCCGTGCCATCAGGCCGACGAGCACCGCGCAGGAGTATCCGCACAGCAGACCGGCGATCCGCCCGGCCCCGGTCAGCCAGCCGGCCGCACCCACGACGGAACCGGTGTCCGACCACCACAGCAGGACCACGGCCGCCGCACCGGCCCACAGCGTGGTGAGCACGGCGCCCGCGGGGGAGCGGCGCGTGGCCACGGGCACGGCGGGTGCCGTGCGCCGTTCGTCCACGGTCGTCATGAGTCGTGTCCTTTCTCCGGTCAGGACGCCACTGTGCAACCCGAACCTCTGAGCACCTTCTGAACCGGGACCCTCTGAGCCGGCTCAGAGGAAACTCAGAGCGCCCGGGGCCACTGGTCGCTCCCGGGAGGAGGGATGCTGGTAGGCGCGATGAACACGACCCGCTCCGGCCGCCCCGCCCTCACCCGCCCCGACGGCACCCCGCTCCGCGTCCTCGTCGTCGACGACGACCCCGACCTCGCGGAGGTCCTCACGGGTGCCCTGCGCTACGAGGGCTGGGAGGTCCGCGCGGCCGGCGACGGCGCGGGCGCGCTGGCCGCGGCCCGGGAGCTGCTGCCGGACGCGGTGGTCCTGGACGTGATGCTCCCGGACACCGACGGCTTCGCGGTCCTCCGCTCCCTCCACCAGGTCAAGCCGGACGTCTGTGTGCTCTTCCTCACCGCCCGGGACGCCGTCGAGGACCGCATCGCCGGCATCACCGCGGGCGGCGACGACTACGTCACCAAGCCCTTCAGCCTGGAGGAGGTCGTCGCCCGGCTGCGCGGCCTGCTGCGCCGCGCGGGCATGGCCCGCCAGCAGGAGGACGGCCCCAGACTGACGGTCGGCGATCTCACCATGGACGAGGAGGCCCGCGAGGTGACCCGGGCCGGCGAGCTGATCGAGCTCTCCCCGACCGAGTTCGAACTCCTCCGCTTCCTGATGCGCAACCCGCGCCGCGTCCTCAGCAAGGCACAGATACTCGACCGGGTGTGGTCCTACGATTTCGGCGGCCGTGCCCACGTCGTCGAGCTGTACATCTCCTACCTGCGCAAGAAGGTGGACGCGGGCCGCGAACCCATGATCCACACGGTCCGCGGCGCCGGTTACGTCCTCAAACCGGTGACCAAATGAACCTGCTACGACGCCTCGGGCACCTGCTCCGCCGCCTGCCCCGCCCCCGCACCCTCCGGGCCCGCCTCACCGCGGGCCTGGTGGTGCTGCTCGCGGTGAGCTGCGCGGCGGTGGGTGTCGCGGCCGTGGTCGAACTGGACGGCTTCCTCACGGGGCGCCTGGACCAGCAGCTCCAGCAGACCGGTCCGAGCTTCCCGCAGTCCCTGGAACACGGGAATTTCAAGCCCAGCGACCGGGACGGCGACGAGCACGGCGACACCCGCCGCCAGGCCTCCGGTACCTTCGGCGCCCGCCTCCTGGGGGGCCGGGTCACCAACGCGGCCCTGATCCCCTCCGGAGCCGACCCTGACCTCACCGTCGCCCTCACGGACCGCGACCGTACGACCCTCGCCGGACTGCCGGTGGACGGCCGCAGCCACACGGTCCACCTCGCCTCGATCGGTGACTACCGGCTGCTGGTCTGGCCGGGCCGCGACGGCGACGTCCTGATCACCGGCCTGCCCCTGGAACCGGTACGCGCCACCGTCCACCGCCTGGAAGCGGTCGCCGCCGCCGTCTTCGGCCTCGCCCTCGCCGCGGCCGGGGTGGCCGGCGCCCTCTGGGTCCGCTGGTCCCTGCGCCCGCTGAGCCGCGTCGCGGACACGGCCACCCGGGTCAGTGAACTCCCGCTCGCCAGCGGCGAGGTGGCGCTGCCGCCCCGCGCCCCCGAGTCCGACCCCCGCAGCGAGGTCGGACGGATGGCCGCCGCCTTCAACCGTATGCTCGGCCATGTCGAGGACGCCCTCACCAAACGCCATGCCAGCGAGGAACGCCTGCGCAGCTTCGCGGCCGACGCCAGCCATGAACTGCGCACCCCGGTCGCCACGGTCCGCGGCCACGCGGAGCTGGCCCTGTTCCACCCGGGCCCCCTGCCCCCCGAGATCACCCGGGCCCTGGAGCGCATCGCGGCCGAGTCCTCCCGCATGGGCGAGATGGTCGACGACCTCCTCCTGCTGGCCCGCCTGGACGCGGGCCGCCCCCTGGAGAGCCACCCGGTCGACCTCACCCGTCTGGTCCTGGACGCGGTCACGGACGCCCGCGCCGCGGGGCCCGGCCACCGCTGGACCCTGGACCTCCCCGAGGAACCGGTCACGGTGACCGGGGACACCCACCGCCTCCATCAGGTGCTGGCCAACCTGCTGGCCAACGCGCGTCTGCACACACCTGCCGGCACGAAGGTGACGGTGACCCTGGAGACGGACGGCGCGGCGGCGGTCCTCCAGGTCCACGACGACGGCCCGGGCATCCCACGGGACATCCAGCCCGGCGTCTTCGAACGCTTCACCCGGGCCGAACACCGCCGCCGCGCGGACGCCCCCGGCGGGGGAGCGGGCCTGGGCCTGTCGATCGTGGCGGCGGTGGTGGAGGCACACAGAGGAACAGTGGCCGTGGAGAGCCACCCGGGTTCGACGACGTTCACCGTGCGGCTCCGGCCAGGGTCACCCACCTAGGGGCGCGGCGAACTGCGCGACCAGCCACGACACACCCGCACGTGCCGACGGCCCGCACCCTTACGGCGCAACGCAACCTCAGTACCGGGTGAGAGCCGTGTCCCCGCCCACCGTCCCGATGGCGATATGCGGCCCCTTCCTCGGATCCGCCCACTGAAGAATCCGCCGCATCGCGTCCTCCGGCACCGACACGCACCCCGCCGTCGCCCCCGCCCCGTTGACGTGCAGGAAGATCCCGGCCCCCCGCCCCCGCACCGGCTTGTCGTAGTTGAACCCGATCACCAGCGCGTACCCGTACTGCGTCGTGTACGACGACAGCTTCTCCGACTCCGCGGCCCGGCAGTCGGACGGCAGCGGCTGCACCCAGCGGTTGTAGGAGGCCGAGTCGTTGTCCTGGCACCACCAGGAGTCCGCGGTCACCGGCCGGTACTCGACGGCGGTCCCCGCAGGCGCCGCCTGGAGGCCGAACCCGAACGGCAGGTCGTACAGTCCCGTCGGCGTCGTGTTCGTACCCTGCTGCCGCCCGGCCCCCTCGACCAGCCCCTTCGCGCCGAAGCGGGCATCGGCGGACCCCGCCTTCACCCACGCCCCGTCCTGGCGCTCCCACCAGGTGAGCGTTCCAGACGTCGAGCTCAACGCCGACGCCTCCGCGGTGATCAGCTGGCTGCCGCCACCGGTGTCGGCCATGCTCGCGGGCAGCGGTGCGGGGTCCCCGCCCCCCGGTGCCGCACCGAGCAGCAGCAGGGACGCGGAGACGAGGGTGACGACGACGCCTGGACGCATGGCTCAGACGCTAGACGGAGGCAGCGGCAACGGCAGCCCGGGTAGGCCGTCCAGGCTCACCGCGATGTGTTCCTTCTTCTCGAAGTACGCGCTCAGCGAGGCGTCGTCCTCGCGCGCGAAGCGCTTCTCGTGCAGCTCGCGGTCGGCGTCGTAGGCCATGTAGGGGACCGCGTAACCACAGCTGTCCCGGACGAGTTCGGCGTGCACGACGATGACGGCGCGGGGGCCGTGCCGGGTCGGGTCGATGTCCGGGAAACGGGTGAGGAGGTCCCCGAAACGGGGATCGTCACGGAAGACCGGCTCACCGCGGCCATGCACCCGCACGATGTTCGGCGGACCCTGGAACGCGCACCACATCAGGGTGATGCGGCCGTTCTCCCGCAGATGGGCGATGGTCTCCGCGTTGGAGCCGGCGAAGTCCAGGTAGGCGAGGGTGAGTTCGTCGAGTACGACGAAGGAGCCCTTCAGTCCCTTGGGTGAGAGGTTGACCGTGCCGTCGCCCGCGAGCGGGGCGGTGGCGGTGAAGAACAGGGGCTGTTCCTCGATGAACGTGCGGAGCCTGCCGTCGATGCGTTCGTAGGTCTTTCCCATACCCGGGAATTATCGGCGCGGTTACTTCGCGCGTCTAAGGGTTTCCGGGATCCGGACGGGTTCCACCGTGGCCGCCCCGGCCGGCGCTGTACACGGGGCGGCCACGGCTGCCTGTCACGTCACTTGGTGAGCGTGCAGGCGGCCAGGGAGTCGAGGCCGGTCGGCTTGGTGGAGGTCCGGCCGATCGCGATGGCGATCCGGTCGATGGTCGACTTCCGCTTGTCCGCCAGCGGACCGAGGATCGCGTTCTGCACGAAGTTCGGGCCGCCCTGGCCGACCGTGCTCTGGAGCCGGTTGTTGGCCTCCTGGATCTGCGTCTGGAGGAGTGTGAGGTTGCGGGTGACCTCCGCCTGCGCGGTGGCGGGGATCGCCGGCAGCTTCGAGGCGACGTCCGGGCAGGTGATCGTACCGACGGCGGTGCTGCCCGTGTTCGTGCCGGTGCCGCCGGTCGACTGCTGCTGGGTGGCCGCCGTGCTGGGCGCCGCGGAGGCCGCCCCCGTCGCCGTACCGCTGCCGGTGTTCGTGCCGGTCCCGCTCGCGTTCAGGGTGCACGGCGCCAGCGAGTCCAGGCCGGTCGGCTTGGCGGCGGTGCGGCCGATCGCCGTCGCGATCCGGTTGACGGTGGCGACGCGCTTGTCCTTGAGGGGACCGAGGATCGCGTTGTTCACGAAGTTGGGCCCACCCTGGCCCACGGTGTCGACCAGCCGCTTGTTGGCCTCGTCGATCTGCGTCTGGAGGAGTGTGAGGTTGCGGGTGACCTCCGCCTGCGCGGTGGCGGGGATCGCCGGCAGCTTCGAGGCGACGTCCGGGCAGGTGATCGTGCCCGGCGAGGCGGCGAGGGTGCGGGCATTGCTGGTGTCGCTGCTCTTGTCCGGCGTTCCGGCGAGGGCCGAACCGGCGATGACCGCACCGGACAGCGCCACGGCGGCAGCGCCGCCGATGAGCGCGACACGACGCTTGTTGTACTTCGGAAGAGCCCTGGACATGCGGATGCCTCACTTGGGTCAGAGGTGGGTTTACAAACGCGGCGCCAGCGTTCAGGGATGGGTACGGGAAAGCGGTTTCGTTTGTTCAAACCTCTTTCGGAATCTTCTCCGCGGTCCCGACGGATTGACGAATCATGCAGAGCTCTGCATACTCATGCATAGCAAGCGGATGTACGAGAGGAGGGACCCATGACCGAGCGCGTCGTACTCGCCTACTCGGGCGGTCTCGACACCTCCGTCGCCATCGGCTGGATCGCCGAGGAGACGGGCGCCGAGGTCATCGCCGTCGCGGTGGACGTCGGCCAGGGCGGCGAGAACCTGGACGTCATCCGCAAGCGGGCCCTCGCCTGCGGTGCGGTCGAGGCCGAGGTCGCCGACGCCAGGGACGAGTTCGCCGACGAGTACTGCCTCCCGGCGATCCGTGCCAACGCCCTCTACATGGACCGCTACCCGCTGGTCTCCGCGCTCTCCCGGCCGGCGATCGTCAAGCACCTGGTGGCCGCCGCCCGCAAGCACGGCGCCTCCACGGTCGCCCACGGCTGCACCGGAAAGGGCAACGACCAGGTCCGCTTCGAGGCCGGCATCGTCGCCCTCGCCCCCGACCTGACCTGCATCGCCCCGGTCCGCGACTACGCGATGACCCGGGACAGGGCCATCGCCTTCTGCGAGGCGAAGAAGCTCCCGATCGCCACCACCAAGAAGTCCCCGTACTCCATCGACCAGAACGTCTTCGGCCGAGCCGTCGAGACCGGCTTCCTGGAAGACATCTGGAACGGCCCGATCGAGGACATCTACGAGTACACGCGGAACCCGGCCACCCCGCGCGAGGCCGACGAGGTGGTCATCACCTTCGAGGCGGGCGCCCCGGTCGCGATCGACGGCAGGCCGGTCACCGTGCTCCAGGCGATCCAGGAACTCAACGAGCGCGCGGGTGCCCAGGGCGTCGGCCGGATCGACATGGTCGAGGACCGCCTGGTCGGCATCAAGTCCCGCGAGGTGTACGAGGCCCCGGGCGCGATCGCGCTGATCACCGCCCACCAGGAGCTGGAGAACGTCACCGTCGAGCGCGAACTCGCCCGCTACAAGCGGCAGGTGGAACAGCGCTGGGGCGAACTCGTCTACGACGGCCAGTGGTTCTCCCCGCTCAAGCGCGCCCTGGACGGCTTCGTCAACGAGGCGAACCAGCATGTCACCGGCGACATCCGGATGACCCTGCACGGCGGCCGCGCGGTCGTCACCGGCCGCCGCTCGGCGTCCTCCCTCTACGACTTCAACCTCGCCACGTACGACACCGGCGACACCTTCGACCAGGCCGCGGCCAAGGGCTTCATCGACATCTACAGCCTGTCGTCGAAGATCGCCGCACGGCGTGATCTGCGGGCGTAGCCCGACGTGACCTGTCCTGAGCAGTAACGTGACGACCGCCTCCCCGTTCATGGCCGGGGAGGCGGTGCCACATCCGTATCTCTTCTAGGAGCAACGCAAGTGAGCAGCAACAGCGGTGACGTACGGCTCTGGGGCGGCCGTTTCGCCGACGGTCCCGCCGAGGCCCTGGCGAAGCTGTCCGCGTCCGTCCACTTCGACTGGCGGCTGGCGCCCTACGACATCGCCGGTTCGCGTGCCCACGCGCGCGTGCTGCACAAGGCGGGCCTGCTCACCGAGGACGAGCTCCAGCGCATGATCGCCGGCCTCGACCAGCTGGAGGCCGACGTCTCCGACGGCTCCTTCGTGGGCACGATCGCCGACGAGGACGTGCACACCGCCCTGGAGCGCGGCCTCCTGGAGCGCCTCGGCGCGGACCTCGGCGGCAAGCTGCGCGCCGGCCGTTCCCGCAACGACCAGGTCGCCACGCTCTTCCGGATGTACCTCCGCGACCACGCCCGCGTCATCGGCGGCCTGATCGCCGACCTCCAGGACGCCCTGATCGGCCTCGCGGAGACCCACCCGGACGTGGCGATGCCCGGCCGTACCCACCTCCAGCACGCCCAGCCGGTGCTCTTCGCCCACCATGTCCTGGCCCACGTCCAGTCCCTGTCCCGGGACGCGGAGCGGCTGCGCCAGTGGGACGACCGCACGGCCGTCTCCCCGTACGGCTCCGGCGCGCTCGCCGGCTCCTCCCTGGGTCTGGACCCGGAGGCGGTGGCGGCGGACCTCGGCTTCGAGCACGGCAGCGTCGGCAACTCCATCGACGGCACGGCGTCCCGCGACTTCGTCGCCGAGTTCGCCTTCATCACCGCGATGATCGGCGTGAACCTCTCCCGGATCGCCGAGGAGGTCATCATCTGGAACACGAAGGAGTTCTCCTTCGTGACCCTGCACGACGCGTTCTCCACGGGCTCGTCGATCATGCCGCAGAAGAAGAACCCGGACATCGCGGAGCTGGCGCGCGGCAAGTCCGGCCGTCTGATCGGCAACCTCACCGGCCTCCTCGCCACCCTCAAGGCGCTGCCCCTCGCCTACAACCGCGACCTCCAGGAGGACAAGGAGCCGGTCTTCGACTCCTGCGACCAGCTGGAGGTCCTGCTCCCCGCCTTCACCGGCATGATGGCCACCCTCACCGTCAACCGCGAGCGTATGGAGGAACTGGCCCCGGCCGGCTTCTCCCTCGCCACCGACATCGCCGAGTGGCTGGTCAAGCAGGGTGTGCCGTTCCGGGTCGCCCACGAGGTGGCCGGCGAGTGCGTGAAGGCCGCGGAGGCCGAGGGCAAGGAACTCGACGAGCTGACGGACGACCAGTTCGCGAAGATCTCCGCCCACCTGACCCCCGAGGTCCGCACGGTCCTCGACGTCCCCGGCGCCCTCGCCTCCCGCAACGGCCGCGGCGGCACGGCCCCGAGCGCGGTCGCCGTCCAGCTGGCGGAGGTCAAGGCGAACGTGGCTGAGCAGCACGACTGGGCCACGGCGAAGGCGCCCCTCTAGGGGCGCTGGGGGGGGGACCCCCGGCCGAAGGCTGGGGGAGGAACGGCGCGGTCGACCACGACGCGCCCGCACCCGTAAACGCACCGAACCCCCGAGCTGAACGGCGGACCAAAGGTCATCGCGGGTTACGTTGGTCGACAGACCGACGCAGCCGACCGAAACGGAACCCGCGATGCCCTTCGCCCGACTGGCGACAGCGACCACCCCCACCTGCCACATCGGCCTCGGCCTCGCCGCGGTCGGCCGCCCCGGCTACATCAACCTCAACCGGGAGGAGGACCTCGGCGAGAACCGCAGCGTCGAAGCCCTCCGCACCCGCACCCACGAACTCCTCGACGCCGCCTACGCCCAGGGCGTCCGCTACTTCGACGTGGCCCGCTCCTACGGCCGCTCCGAGGAGTTCCTGGCCGACTGGCTCACCGCGAACCCCGGCGTCGACGACGTGGTCATCGGCAGCAAGTGGGGCTACACCTACACCGCCGACTGGACCACGGACGCCGAGAAGCACGAGGTCAAGGACCACAGCGTCCAGACCTACGACCGCCAGCGCGCCGAGACCGCCGAGCTCCTCGGCGACCGCCTCGACCTCTACCAGATCCACTCGGTGACCCCGGACAGTCCCGCCCTCACCGACAAGGAACTCCACGCCCGGCTCGCCGAAGCCGCGGCCACCGGCGTCACCATCGGCTTCTCCACCAGCGGCCCCGCCCAGGCCGACGCCATCCGCGCCGCCCTCGCCGTGACGGTCGACGGCGAGCCCCTGTTCCGTACCGTCCAGTCGACGTACAACGCCCTGGAGACCTCGGCGGGCCCCGCCCTCGCCGAGGCGCACGACGCCGGACTCACGGTGATCGTGAAGGAGGGCATGGCCAACGGCCGGCTGGCCGCCCCGCATGCCCCCGACGCCCTCAAGGCGGTGGCCGGACAGACCGGCCTCGGCTGCGACGCCGTGGCCCTCGCCGTCGTACTGCGTCAGCCCTGGGCCGGGGTCGTCCTCTCCGGAGCCGCCACGCTCACCCAGCTCGCCTCCAACCTCCACGCGGCCGTCATCGACCTGGACGAGGACCAGCTGACCCGCCTCGCCGCGCTCACCGAGGACCCGCACGTCTACTGGGAGCGCCGGGGCAGCCTGCCCTGGCACTGAGCGCCGGAACCACCGCTGACCACCCCTTCATGAAACACCCACGCCCATGGTGAGACAAAGATGTCTCATGTGGGCTACCCTTGTCTCATGGCCCTCGACCGTGACCACGTCCTCCGCAGCGCCGCCGCCCTGCTGACCCGCAAGTCCACGGCGACCATGGACGAGGTCGCCAAGGCGGCCGGCATCAGCCGGGCCACCCTGCACCGGCACTTCGCGGGGCGCGACGCGCTGGTCCGCGCGCTGGAGGCGCTCGGTATCGCGGAGTGCGAGGCCGCCCTGGCCGCGGCCCGCCTGGACGAGGGCCCGGCGGCCGACGCCGTGCACCGCCTGGTCCGCGAGATCGAACCGGCCGCCGGTCTGCTGGCCTTCCTCTACACCGAGAACCAGCTGTTCGAGGGCGAGGGGCAGAACCAGGGCTGGACCAGGATCGACGACCGCGTCGCGGCCCTCTTCCGGCGCGGACAGCGCAGCGGCGAGTTCCGCATCGACCTCACGCCCGCCTGGCTCACCGAGGCCCTGTACGGCCTGCTGGCCTCCGCCGCCTGGGCGGTCTCCGAAGGCCGCGTCGCCCCGAAGGACTTCACCCACATGATCGTCGAGCTGTTGCTCGGCGGCGCACGAAGAAGAGAGGAATCATGACCAGCGCCCTGCGGCCGGCGGTCACCACGGAGACGGAGCAGCGCCCGGGCCGGTGGCTCGCGCTCTCCGTCCTCGTGCTCGCCGTGCTGCTGGTGGCCGTCGACGCCACCGTCCTCGGCCTCGCGACCCCTTACATCAGCGAAGACCTCGACCCGTCCGGCACCCAGCTGCTGTGGATCGGTGACGTCTACTCGTTCGTCATCGCGGGTCTGCTGGTCTCCATGGGCAGCCTCGGCGACCGCATCGGCCGCAAGCGGATCCTGCTCGGCGGCGCGACGGCGTTCGGCGCGATATCCGTCCTGAACGCGTACGCGACGACACCGGAGATGATGATCGCGGCCCGTGCGCTGCTGGGCGTCGCCGGTGCCACCCTGATGCCGGCGACCCTCGCCCTGATCCGCAACCTCTTCCACGACCCGCGCGAGCGCAGCCTCGCCGTCGGTGTGTGGGGTGCCGCGGCCTCGGCCGGTACCGCCGTCGGTCCGATCGTGGGCGGCTTCCTGCTCGAACACTTCTGGTGGGGCTCGGTCTTCCTGATCAACCTGCCGGTCATGGTGGTCCTGGTCCTGGTCGGCATCCGGACGCTCCCCGAGTCCCGCAACCCCGACCCCGGCCCTTGGGACCTGGCCAGTGTCGTCCTGTCACTGGTCGGCATGATCGCGCTCGTGTACGCGGTGAAGGAGGCAGCGGCGCACGGCCTCACCGCGGTGACCGCGGCCGCCGCGCTGTTCGGGGCCGCGGCCCTCCTCGGGTTCGTCCGCCGTCAGCTCACCATGCCCAAGCCCCTGCTGGACATGCGGCTGTTCCGCAGCCGTGGCTTCAGCGGCGCGGTCCTGGCCGACCTGCTGACCGTGCTCGGCATGTCGGGCCTGGTGTTCTTCCTCTCGCAGTACCTGCAACTGGTCCAGGGCAGGCCCCCGTTCGAGGCGGGCCTGGCCGAACTTCCCGCCGCCGTCGGCGCGGTGGCGGCGGGCCTGGTGGCCGGCCGCGCGGCCCGCCGCCACTCGGTCCGGGCGGTGGTCTCCGGCGGTCTGGCGGCCGTGGGCGTGGCCCTCGCGGCCCTGACCACCCTCTCGCAGTCCACCGGCTACCCGATCCTCGGCGCCGCCCTCCTGGTGGTCGGCGTGGGCGCGGGCTTCTCCTTCACGGTCACCGCGGACGTCATCCTGTCCAGCGTCCCCAAGGAGCAGGCGGGCGCCGCCTCGGCGGTCTCCGAGACCGCGTACGAACTCGGTGCGGCGCTCGGCATCGCCCTGCTCGGCTCGATCGTGATGGGCGTCTACCGCGACTTCGCGTCCCCGGCGGGCACCCCGGCCGCCGCCCACGAGTCCCTCGGGGCGGCGACGGAGGCGGCCAAGGCGATGCCGGCCGACGCGGCGGCGCAGATGCTGACGGCGGCCCGGGACTCCTTCGTCCACGGCCTCCACCTGGCCTCGGGCGCGGGCGCGGCGGTCCTCCTGGTCACGGCGGCGGCAGCGTGGTTCCTGCTCCGGGACCAGCGGCTGGAGAGCGCCCCGTGAGGGGCGCGGGGAAGGGCGCGGGGAACCGCCACGCACCGGCGCGCGGACCACTGCGGAACCACCCCGGACGTCACCTCTTGTAACCCAGCACCGTCATCATCCCGCTCTCCGAGTGGTACTGGTTGTGGCAGTGCAGCATCCACAACCCGGGGTTGTCGGCGTCGAAGTCGAGCACCAGCTTGCGGTGCGGCAGCACGATCGTCGTGTCCTTGCGCGCCCCGGTCGAGCTGATGCCGGTCACCGCGAACGTGTGCCCGTGCAGATGCATCGGGTGCCACATGTCGGTCGCGTTGATGAGCGTCAGCCGCACCCGCTCCCCGGCCCGCACCGCGTGCCGTTCCCGCACGTCGTACGTCTTGTGGTCGAACCCCCAGTCGTACCGCTGCATGGTGCCGGTGATCCTGATGCGCAGCTCGCGGTCGGGGTGCCGGTCGTCCATGGCGACGGACTCGGCCGGCTCCAGCCGGCGCGCCGGCACGATCTCGCGGTCCAGCTCGTTCGGGCGGGCATCCGGCGCCGGAAGGTTTCTGCCCTTGTCGGTCCGGAGGATCGCCACCCCCTTGCCCTTCTTGCCCTCGGCGAGCGCGACCAGGGGGAAGACGCCGTCCTTGGCGGTGACCAGCACGTCGTACCGCTCGGCCATGCCGACGAGCAGCGCGTCGGTCCTGCGGTGCCGCACGGGATAGCCGTCGGTGTGGGTGATGGTCATGGGGTGGTCGCCGAGCGCGACCCGGAAGGCCGTCTCGGAGCCCGCGTTGATGATGCGGATCCGGATGCGGTCGCCGGGGCGGCAGCGGAAGACGGAGGGGTCGGTGCGCAGCCGCCCGTTGATCAGGTAGTGCGGATAGGCGACGTTGCCGCCCTCGCCGTGCAGCATGCGGCTGTGCGAGTCCCGCAGCACCCGGTCGGGACCCAGCGCCTTCTTCGCCCCGGGCGAGGACTTGGACCGCGGCGCGGCGGGACTCGCCGACCCGTGGTGACCGGGCCCGTCGCGGCCCGGGCCCATGCCCATCCCCATCTTCATCCCGCCGCCCGGCTTGAGCTGTTCGAGCACCTGGTCGGGGGTGGAGCCCTCGATGTCGTCGACCCAGTCGTCCAGGACGACGACCCACTCCTTGTCGTACTTCAGCGGTTCCCTCGGGTCGTCGACGATGAACGGCGCGTACAGGGCACGGTCGGGCTGCATGCCGACGTGCGAGTGGAGCAGGTACGTGCCCGGGTGGGCGGCGGTGAACCGGTAGACGAAGTCCGTGCCCGGCGCGATGGGCGCCTGGGTCAGGTCCGGGGCACCGTCCATGTCGCAGCGCAGCCGCACCCCGTGGGCGTGCAGTGTGGTCTTCTCGATCAGCCGGTTGCTGAGCGTCAGGCTGAGGACGTCACCGGCGGTGACCCGCACCAGCGGCCCCGGCACCGACTCGTTGTACGCCCAGCTGTGCACGGACCGCCCGCCCAGGTCCAGCATGCTCTCGGCGGCCGTCAACGTGACCATGCGCACCGGGCCGGAGCCACGCCTGCGTTCGGTCGCGAGCACCTCCGGGTCCGACGGGTTGACGTACCCCTTGGGTCCCTGGGGGACGAACGCTGCGGTGCCGGCCGTGTGCTGTGGGCCGGAGCGGGGTTCGGAGCCGGAGTCGGAACATGCCGCCAGGAGTCCCGCGCCCGCGGCGGCGAACGGAGCACGGAGCAGGGTACGCCGAGAAGGTTTCTGCATGTCTGAATAAGACATGCTGTGTGCTCATATGGCCGGTAAATGCGAAGGAACGACCGAAGTGTCGGGCCAGATTCCACCGGCAGGCGGACCCCGGACGGGGGCGCCCGGATGTCAGGCGGATGGCAGACAAAAGGGCACGGACCGACGGTCCGTGCCCATCCCCCGAAAGAGTGTCAGAAGCTCACCCGTGCTCAGGCGGCCTTCGCCTTCGTGGCGTACATGTCCACGTACTCCTGGCCGGACAGCCGCATGACCTCGGCCATCACCGAGTCGGTGACCGCCCGCAGCACGTAGCGGTCCCGGTCCATGCCCTCGTACCGGGAGAACTCCATGGCCTCGCCGAACCGGACGGTGACCTTGCCGGGCCGCGGGATGCCCTTGCCGCCCGGCTGGAGCTTGTCCGTGCCGATCATCGCGAACGGCACCACCGGGGCACCCGTCATCAGCGTCAGCCGCGCGATGCCGGTACGGCCCCGGTACAGCCGGCCGTCGGGGGAGCGGGTGCCCTCCGGGTAGATACCGAAGATCCGGCCCTCGTCCAGGACCCGCTTGCCGGTCATCAGCGCGGCGACACCGCCGCTGGCGCCGTCCCGGTCCACCGGGATCATGCCGACTCCGGTGAAGAACCAGGCCATCAGACGGCCCTTGACACCCTTCCCGGTGACGTACTCGTCCTTGCCGATGAAGAACACCTGCCGCTTGTTGACCAGCGGCAGGATCATCGAGTCGATGAAGGTCAGGTGGTTGCCCGCGAGGATGACCGGACCGTCCCCCGGGATGTGCTCCACGCCCTCCACCTGGGGGCGGAACATCAGGCGCATGATCGGTCCGAGCACTGCCTTGATGAGCGCGAAGCGGGACAACGGGTCCTCCGATGTCGAGGGGCGGTATGAGTCTGTGCAGGTGAGGACATTACTCGCGGCTGTGTGGGAAGCGCACATCGGGTACGGCCGGTTCACCGAGGTCTTACGTACTGTTGACGCTGGTTTACCTGCGGTGGCGTCCCGGAGACAGCCGGTGACCGGACTCGGCCATGTGACGGAAATCGCCGACGGACCGTCACCGGGCGCCGTCCAGCAGCCATGCGGAGTCACCCGGCCGTTGGGCCGGCGGTCTCCCTCCGGCCACGTCCGCACCCCTACGATCGGCCCGCATTCGACAGCGCGGACGGCAGGAGAGCGCTCATGGACAACAACGACTCGAACGAGCGGACCCAGGTGAACGGCACGACCGGGCGGCGGGCGCTGCTCGGCGCCGCGGTGCTCGGCGCCGGCGGAGCGGTCCTCGGACTGTCGGGCACGGCCAGAGCGGCCGAGGCCAGGCAGGCCGGACACGGCGGCGGCCTCAAGAGCCTCCCGAAGCCGACGATCATCGGCCACCGTGGCTCCAGCGGCTACCGCCCGGAGCACACCTTCGGCTCCTACGACCTGGCCCTCGACCTCGGTGCCGACATCGTCGAGGCGGGCGACCTGGTCCCCACCAAGGACGGCCACCTGGTCTGCCGTCACGAGCCGGAGATCGGCGGCACCACGAACGTCGCGGACCACCCCGAGTTCGCCGACCGCAGGACCACCAAGACCCTGGACGGCGTCCCCACCACCGGCTGGTTCACCGAGGACTTCACGCTCGCCGAGCTCAAGACGCTGCGCGCGATCGAGCGCATCCCGGCCAACCGCCCGCACAACACGCTCTACAACGGCCGCTGGGAGATCCCCACCTTCGAGGAAGTCCTCAAGTGGCAGGACGAGCAGACCCGCAAGCGCGGCAAGCAGGTCTGGATCTACCCCGAGACCAAGCACCCCACCTACTTCCGCAGGCTCGGCCTGGGGCTCGAGGAGCGGGTCGCCAAGCTGCTGCGCAAGCACGGCAAGGACAAGCGGAACTCGCCGGTCATCCTCCAGTCCTTCGAGCCGACCAGCATCCAGCGTCTGAACACGCTGGTCGACAACCCGCTGGTCGTGCTGCTGTCCGCGGCGAACACCCAGCCCTACGACTTCGTCGCCACCGGTGACCCGCGCACGGTCGCCGACCTGATCACGCCGAAGGGCCTGCGGGAGATAGCCGGTTACGCGCAGGGCATCGGCCCGACCCTCGACCTGGTCATCCCGAAGGACGCGAACGGCGACCTCACCAAGCCGAGCACGCTGGTCGCGGACGCGCACAAGGTGGGTCTGATCCTGCACCCCTACACCATGCGCAACGAGAACCCGTTCCTGCCGCCGGCCTTCCGCAAGGGCAGCGCCGCGGACGCCTACGGCAACGTCTTCCCGGTCTTCCAGGCGTACTTCGAGACCGGCATCGACGGTGTCTTCACCGACAACGCCGACACCGCCCTGCTGGCCCGCGCCGACTTCGTCAACGGCTGAGCCACCGCACCCCGTTCGGGGTGTCTCCCGGCCGCCCCGGCAACCTGCCCCGGGGCGGCCGCGTCGTTCCGCGTATGACGTACGACCTGGTCACCGCCCTGCGCCCACTCCTCAGCGCCGAGGCGTCCGCCGAGGCGCATGCCGCCGGGAGCGATCCCGGCGACCTGGAGCAGAGCGTCTGGCTCCGCCTCCTGGAGCGCCTGGAGACCCACGGCCCGCCGCACGCCCCCGAGGACTGGCTGCGCCGCGCCGTCCGCGCGGAGTCCCGCCGCGCCCGCCGTACCGCCCGGAACGAACGCCCCTACGGCACCGAACCCGCCGACGCCGCCGTGGCCGGCCCGGAACAACTCGTCCTGGCCACCGCCCGGCACCGCGCCCTGCGGGCCGCGGTCGCCCGCCTTCCCGGCCGCTGCCCCCGGCTGCTCCAGGCCCTGTTCTTCGCACGTGACCTGACATACCGGGAGATCGCGGGGGAGTTGGGTATCTCACAAGGCAGCCTGGGACCGGAACGCTCCAGATGTCTGGGATGTCTGCGCCGATTGTTGACGCCGGAGGTTGCGTCCCACGAAGTGCGGGGATAGGAGTGAGAACGACAGGCGATCAGGTGAGCGGGAGGCGTGCGCACATGGGCATGAGCGTGACCATCTCGGTGGCGACCGAGCAGGATGCAGAGCAGATCTTCAGGCTCCAGTACCTGTGCTTCCAGAGCGAGGCGGCGCTGTACGGGAACTACCGCATCGACCCGCTCGTCCAGAGCCTCGACTCGGTCCGCCAGGAGCTCGCCTCCGACTGCGTCTTCGTGGCCCGCCTCGGCGAGGAGGTCGTCGGCTCGGTCCGCGGCGCGCTCACCGAGGACGGCGCGGCCGCCATCGGCAAGCTCTGCGTCCATCCCCGGCTCCAGGGCCACGGCATCGGCGCGAGGCTGCTGCGCGCGGCCGAGTCGGCACTGGCCGAGGAGCGCGGCGCCAAGAGGTTCCGCCTGTTCACCGGCCACCGCAGCGAGGGCAACCTCAGGCTGTACCGCCGAGTCGGCTACGAGACCGTGGGCACGTCGAAGGGCGCGGACGGCGTCCCGATGATCGTCCTGGAAAAACCGGCCAGCACGTACGCGACAACGGCCTAGTTCTTCAACGCCCCACGCTGGAGCGCCCCGAAAGGGGCGCTGGGGGTACCCCCCGGCCGAAGGCTGGGGGAGGAACTGCGCGACAAGCCACATCGGACCCGCGGGCGCGCACAGGGCTCAGGCCCCTGTCTCCTGGGCGCCCTTCCGCAACCAGTACAGAGCGGAGAGCGGCAGCAGCACAGGAATGAACACGTACCCCATCCCGTAGTCCGACCACACGGTCGCGTCCGGGAACGCGGAACCGTCGACGACGGTCCACGTCCCCACGATCAACACCCCCGCGAGCTCGGCGGCGCAGCACACCTGCGCCACCCTGCGGGCCGTCTCGCCACCCCGCACCAGCGTGTACGTGATGAACGCGTACACCACCCCCGCGACAGCGGACAGCGAGTACGCGAGCGGCGCCCGGTCGAACTCCGTCGCGATCTGGTAGACGGACCGCGACACCGCCCCGACGACCATCACCCCGTAGAACCACACGAGCAGCGTGCCCGGCCCACTGGTCAGCCGCTTCGGCTTCTCTTCCACGGCCGTCATCTCAGCCTCCCCAGATGTCATAGAGCCGCACCTCCAGCACGGCCAGCACCACTCCGCCCGCGGCGACCGTCACGGAACCCCACCGCGTCCGCTCGGCGAGCGACATGAACCCCGCGGCCGGCACACACGCGAACGCGCCCAGCAGATAGGCGACGAAGATCGTCGTCCCCTGGTCCGGCTTGCCGCCCCGCGCCAGCAGCACGATCCCGGCCACCAGCTGGACCAGCGCCAGCACGGTCACCACGGCCATCCCGATGAAGTGCCAGTCCTTGGTCGGCTGGTCCCGGTACGCCGCCCACCCGCACCACACGGCGAGCAGCAGCGCGGCGACACCGGTCACCAGCAGCAGGGCATTGAGCATGCGGTGACCTTATTACGGCCGAAAGGGCGCGATGCCGTCGCCCCTGCCGTACGCCGTAGGGTCAGGACCATGACGATCCACGCACAAGCCCTGCTCTTCGACAACGACGGCACCCTCGTCTCCTCCCTCGACTCGGTCGACCGCTGCTGGACCCGCTGGGCCGTCGAGTACGGGATCACCCCCGAGGAGTTCGCCCGCGTCGAACTGCACGGCCGTCCCGCCGCCGAGATCGTCGCCGACCTGCTGCCCACGGCCCGCGTGCCGGAGGCCGTCGCCAGGGTCGAACAGCTGGAGGTGGAGGACGTCCCGGGCGGCGTCCACCTGCTCCCCGGCACCGCCGCCCTGCTCGACGCCCTCCCCGCCGACCGCTGGGCCGTCGTGACCTCCGCCACCCGCCGGCTGGCCGAGGCCCGCCTGGACGCGGTGGGGATACGGCCGAAGACGCTGGTCTCCGCCGACGACATCACCCGCGGCAAGCCGGACCCCGAGCCGTACCTCCTCGCCGCCCGGCAGCTGGGCGTCGACCCGGCCCACTGCGTCGTCTTCGAGGACGCCCCGGCCGGACTCCAGGCGGGCCGCGCCGCCGGGATGAGGACCGTGGCGTTGACCACAACCCACCAGCGGCACGAGCTGGTCGCGGACCTCGTGGTGAAGGACCTCTCGGCCTTGTCGGTACTGGTCACCGCCCGGGGCGTGGAGATCGCCGAGCGCGTCTGACGGCTGTCCGCCGCTGTCCAGGATGCGGACAGCGGCGGCCTGTCAGGACCGTAGGTCTGGTTTACTGATCGCATGACCACGACGAGCGACCGCACCCCTGCGACCGAGGCGACCATGACGCCCGGTGCTCGTTGTATGTGTCGAATGTGCGCCTTCTAGAGGGCCCCCGCACCACCCCCGAGCTCGCGCCCCGAAGCGAGACAGGTGGCATGTCCGTACGGCGCCACGACGCCCGTACGTGACGCAAGCCGCCCCGCGCACATGTTCTCCCCGGTTCAGCGCCTCCGCGAGAACCGTGCCGCGTCCCTGCACGAACGCATCCGTGCGCCCGGGCACACCCACGCCCGCGCACTCGACAGTGACGGAAACCCACGTGATCACCACAACGGGCCTGACCAAGGTCTATCGCACCCGCGGCCGCGAGGTGACCGCCCTCGACGGCGTCGATCTGCACGTCCGCGAAGGCGAGGTGTACGGCGTCATCGGCCAGTCCGGCGCCGGCAAGTCCTCGCTGATCCGCTGCGTCAACCTGCTGGAGCGCCCCACCGCCGGCACGGTCACCGTCGCCGGCCAGGACCTCACCGCCCTCGCCGGGCGCGGTCCCCGGGCCGGCCGGGAACTGCGGCAGGCGCGCAGCCGTATCGGCATGGTCTTCCAGCACTTCAACCTGCTGTCCTCCCGGACCGTCCAGGACAACGTCGAGCTGCCCCTGGAGATCCTCGGAAACTCGGGCAGGGAACGTTCCCGCAAGGCGCTCGAACTGCTCGACCTCGTCGGGCTCGCCGACAAGGCGAAGGCCTATCCGGCGCAGCTCTCCGGCGGCCAGAAGCAGCGCGTCGGCATCGCCCGCGCGCTGGCAGGCGACCCCAAGGTGCTGCTCTCCGACGAGGCCACCAGCGCCCTCGACCCGGAGACCACCCGCTCCATCCTCCAGCTGCTGCGCGACCTGAACCGGCAGCTGGGCCTGACCGTCCTGCTCATCACGCACGAGATGGACGTCGTGAAGACGATCTGCGACTCCGCCGCCCTCATGGAGAAGGGGCGGATCGTCGAGTCCGGGACCGTCAGCGAACTGCTCGGCACCCCCGGGTCCGAACTCGCCGCCGCGCTCTTCCCGGTCGGCGGCGAGGCCTCCGGCGACGACCGCACCGTCCTCGACGTCACCTTCCACGGCGAGGCCGCCACCCAGCCCGTCATCTCCCAGCTCTCCCGCACCTACAACATCGACATATCGATCCTCGGCGCCGCCATCGACACCGTCGGCGGCCTCCAGATCGGCCGGATGCGCATCGAACTGCCCGGCCGCTACGAGGACAACGTGGTGCCCATCGGCTTCCTGCGCGAGCAGGGTCTCCAGATCGACGTACTGGGCCGGGAGGCCCTGCTGGTGAAGGACGGTGCCCAGTGACCTGGACTGACTGGTCTGCGATGCAGCCGCTGCTGTCCCAGGCGTGTTGGGACACCCTCTACATGGTCGGCTGGTCCACGCTGATCGCGGTCGTCGGCGGACTCCCGCTCGGCATCCTCCTGGTCCTCACCGACCGCGGCGGACTGCTCCAGAACGTGCTGGCCAACAAGGTCATCGGGCAGATCGTGAACATCGCCCGCTCGATGCCGTTCATCATCCTGATGGTCGCGCTGATGACCTTCACCCGCTGGATCACCGGCACCACCATCGGCCGTGAGGCCGCCATCGTGCCGCTCGCCATCGGCGCCATCCCCTTCTTCGCGCGCCTGGTCGAGACGGCCGTCCGCGAAGTGGACGGTGGGCTCGTCGAGGCCGTGCAGGCGATGGGCGGCAACACCTGGACCGTCGTACGCAAGGTCCTCGTACCGGAGTCGCTGCCCTCGCTCATCGCCTCCACCACGACCACGATCGTCGCCCTCATCGGCTACTCCGCCATGGCCGGCACGGTCGGTGCCGGCGGTCTCGGCGACATCGCCATCCGCTACGGCTACCAGCGGTTCGAGACCGAACTGATGTGGATCACCGTGGCGATCCTCGCCGTCGTCATCTCGCTCATCCAGTTCGCCGGCGACTACGCGGCCCGCTCGCTGCACCGCCGCGGCGGCCGCTCGGGCCCGGCCCCGAAGCTGCGTCTGCTGAAGGCCTCGACAGCCACGAGCAAGACCGTCTGACGCTCCCCGATTTCCCCGCACCACCCTTCGCGGGGTCGCTCCACCCTTAAGGAAAGGCACTTTTCGTGCGTAACACCGCCAAGCTCACCACCGCCGTCCTCGCCGCCGGAGCCCTCACCTTCGGGATCACCGCCTGCGGCTCGGACAAGGACTCCGCCTCCGGCTCCTCCGACCACAGCGGACCGCTGGTCGTCGCCGCGAGCCCGACCCCGCACGCCGAGATCCTGGACTACGTCAAGGACAACCTGGCGAAGAAGGCCGGACTCGACCTGGAGGTCAAGGAGTTCACCGACTACATCACGCCGAACACGGCGACCGAGGACGGCTCGGTGGACGCCAACTACTTCCAGAACCAGCCGTACCTCGACGACTTCAACAAGAAGCGCGGCACCCACATCGTGCCCGTCGTCACGGTGCACCTGGAGCCGCTCGGCCTCTACTCCCACAAGGTCAAGAGCGCCGACGCGCTGAAGAGCGGTGCGACGATCGCCGTCCCCAACGACGCCGTGAACGAGGCGCGCGCCCTCAAGCTGCTGGCCGCCAACGGACTCATCACCCTCAAGGACGGCGCCGGCAGCGAGGCGACCCCGCAGGACATCGCCAAGAACCCGAAGAACCTCAAGTTCAAGGAGGTCGAGGCGGCCCAGACCGCGCGCTCCCTGGACGACGTGGACGCCGCGGTGATCAACGGCAACTACGCCATCTCGGCCGGCATCAAGCCCGCCAAGGACGCCCTCGTCCTGGAGTCCGCGAAGAACAGCCCGTACGGCAACTTCCTCGCGGTGAAGAAGGGCAACGAGAAGGACCCGCGCGTGAAGAAGCTCGCGAAGCTCCTCACCTCGCCCGAGGTCAAGAAGTTCATCGAGGACAAGTACCAGGGCTCGGTCATCCCGTCCTTCTGACCGTCCTTCTGGCCGTCCTGTCGGTCGTTCTTCCGGCCGTCCCTCCGGCGGCACGTATACGGCGTATCGCCACGCACGGGGTCCACTCGCTCACCGCGGGTGGACCCCGTCGTGCGGTTCAGTGGTTTCATGCTGCATGCTGGGCAGTTCGCGGGCTCTCAAGGTCTGGGCCCGGAAGTGTTTCCGAAGGTTACGGAGCGGCGCATGACTAGCACCTTCCCCAACATCTCCATCAGCACGGAGCGGTTGGTGCTGCGTCCCCTCGACGAGGACGATGTGCCCGCCCTGGCGGAGATGATGAACGACGAGCAGGTGGCCGCCTGGACCGACGTCCCCCAGCCGTTCACCGAGGCCGGCGCCCGGCACTGGATCACCGCCTACGCCCCCGCGGAGCGCACCTCCGGCCGGGGTCTGGACCTCGCCGTCACCGAGTTCCTCACCCAGCGCCTGGTCGGCGTCATCCAGCTGACCAAGACCAACTGGCACATCCGCGCCACCGAGTTGTCGTACATCGTCGCCCCCTGGGCGCGCGGCGAGGGCTACGCCTCCGAGGCCGCGCTGGCCACCGCCCAGTGGCTCTTCGGCGACCAGAAGTTCGAACGTATCGAGTTGCGCACGGCCGCCGACAACACCGCCTCGCAGCAGGTGGCCCAGAAGATCGGCTGTATCAGCGAGGGCGTCCTGCGCAACGCCTGCATAGCCCACGTCCGCACCGAGGACGGCACCTGGACGGACATGCGCACCGACTTCATCGTGTGGAGCCTCCTCCCGGAGGACCTGATGGGCGCCGGCGAGGAACTGGCCGGGAGCGACGGCTTCACCTCCTGGAACTGACGCCGACGGCACCCGCCCCGTCGCGCGCCCGACACCTCCACCAGGTACCCTCACGGAGCCCGCGCACGGGCACCGGACCCTGACGACCTGCGAAAACCCTGGAGACTTACGACGATGGCCGACCGGGTCACGGTGATCGGCTGGGACGGCTCGCCCCTGACCGCGGCGGCACGCGGCGCGCTGGGCGCCGCCACCCTCGTCGCGGGCGCGGCCCACCATCTAGCCCTGCCCGAAGTCCCGCCGCGCGCCGAACGCATCCGCCTCGGCAGCGTCGCCCTCGCCGCCCGCCGGATCGCCGGCCACCGCGGCACCGCCGTGGTGCTCGCCGACGGCGACCCCGGCTTCTTCGGCGTCGTACGGACCCTGCGCGCCCCCGAGTTCGGCCTGGAGGTCGAGGTCGTCCCCGCCGTCTCCTCGGTGGCCGCGGCCTTCGCCCGCGCCGGCATGCCCTGGGACGACGCACAGGTGGTCGTCGCCCACCGGCGCACCCTGCGACGCGCGGTGAACGTGTGCCGGGCCCACACCAAGGTGGCCGTCCTCACCTCGCCCGGTGCCGGCCCCGCCGAACTCGGACTGCTCCTGGAAGGCGTCCACCGCACCTTCGTCATCTGCGAGGAACTCGGCACCGAACGCGAGCAGGTCCACATCGTCACCTCCGACAAGGCCGCCGACCACGCCTGGCGCGACCCCAACGTCGTCATCGTCATCGGCGGCACCGGCGGACCGGTGACGGCACCCGAGGGCGGCGGCTGGATCGCCGGCCGCGATCCGGCGACCGGCCCGCGCGGCTGGGTGCAGCCCGACGCGGAGTACGGCGACGGCGCCCCGCTCGGCGAAGGGGAAACGGATCTGCTCCGGGCCGCCCAACTCGCCCGCCTCGGGCCCCGGACCGGCGACCTGGTCTGGGACATCGGCTGCGGCAGCGGCGCGTTCGCCACCGAGGCCGCCCGCGCCGGAGCCGCCGTCATCGCCGTCGACCAGGACCTCGCGGCGTGTGTGCGCAGCGAGACGGCCGCCCGGAAGTTCGGCGTCCAGCTCCAGATCGTCCACGGCGCCGCGCCCCACGTACTGGAGAACCTGCCCGAACCCGACGTCGTCCGGGTCGGCGGCGGGGGAGCCGCCGTGGTCACCGCGGTCGCCGACCGCCGTCCCCAGCGCATCGTCACCCATGCCGCCACCCGCGACGCGGCCGAACTCGTCGGCCGCGACCTGACCGAGCACGGATACCAGGTCGAGTGCGCCCTCCTACAGTCCGTCGAACTCGACACCAGGGCCTGGACGGAGACCGAGCGGAACGTCGCGTTCCTGCTCAGCGGTGTTCTCCCCGAGCGCGCCCCGTGATCCTGTTGTCATACTGCGCGCTGTAGGCTGGCCGATCGCTGCACTGCACCGGTGACCCGGAAATTCGTTCGCCAATATCCGGAAAACGCGCTTCTTTTGGGGCGGGTGTGGTACGGCAGAACCGGGGACGCGCAACGTGGCGCAGTCCACAGCGGACTGTCGCGGATCACGCTGTCGCGACGGCCGAACGGCCGGGACAATGCCACTGAATGGCTTTGTCGCCTTTTCCGGCGGGTCGTTCGTGCCGCTGGGCACGCACGCTCGTTCTTCACAGTGGGGCGGTCGGTGCGCCGCCCCGGGTGAGCTGGTCGTAGAAGGCACTAACCGATGGGCGAGGGGTACGCATGACGGACACCGGCCAGGTCCCGGGCGAGGGACTGCCGGAGAGCGCAGGCATGGTGGAACAGCCGGGCGCTCCCGCGCACGGCGCGTACACCTACCTCTCCGAGTCGCCCGCCGAGGACGAAGAGCTGCTGCTGCCCGGCGCCCAGGGGGCCTGGGGCAACGAGGTGCCGCCGCCGGCCCCCGAGCCGGTCGTCGAGGCCGTCCACGAGCCCGGCCCGCACGAGACGGGCGGCCGGGACAGCGGACAGGTCGACCTCACCGCCGTCCGGCTGCCCAACTCGGTCCCGGCGTCCCCGATCCTCTCGGTGCCGCACGACCCCGCGACGGCCCCGGCCCCGCGCCGCCCGCTGCACCTCGGCCCGCCGATCCCCGACGCCTCCGCCAGCCCGGTCCGCTCCCTCGCCGACCGCGGCCCCGCCGGTGCGCCGGTCCGGCAGCCGGGCGTGCCGTCGGCCGGCCCGGAGTACCTGGACGCCCAGCCGCTGCGGGAGGCCGCGCCGCAGTCCGCCGCGCCCTGGGGCGCGCCGCAGGCCGTCTCGCCTGCCGTGGCGCAGGCGGTTCCGGTGGCACAGGTGGCCGCACAGGTGTCGGCCGCCGAAACGGTTGTTCCGGTTCCGGAGCCCGTGGCGGCGCAGGCCGTGGCGCAGACCCCTGACATGTCCGGCGCCGTCCCGCCCGCCTTGGCGGGTGTGGACGCGTACGGTCCGCAGGGCGCGGCCCAGCCGGCGGCGCAGGCTTCGGAAGGTGCCCAGGGGCCGGTGACGGGAGCCCAGCCGCGGCCCGTGCCGGTCGCGGAGGTGCCGCAGCCGCCGCACGTGCTGCCCGGACAGGGGGCGGTGCCGACGCAGGCCGCCGCACCGACGGGCGGGGGACCGGTGGACGTCCAGGGCGCCGGGGGTGTTCCGGCCGAGACGGTCGTGGTCCCGGCCCCGGGGACGGAGGGAAGCGCTCCCGAGGCCGCCGCCGTGGAGGGCGCAGTTCCTCAGCCGGTGGGTCCGGAAGCGGTGGGTCCGGAAGCGCCGGGTTCAGAGGTACCGGGTCCGGAAGTGGCGGCTCCGGAAGTGGTGGTTCCGGCGGTCGTGGCCGAGGACGCGGACGCCGTGGCTCCTGCGGGCGTGGCCCCGGCGGACGTGACCCCGGTGGTCGTCACCCCGGAAGGCGTGGCTCCCCAGGCGGTGGCCGAGACCGTGGCCGCCGAGGTGGCGCCGCCCGGGCAGCAGCCGGTGCCGGGCGCCGCCGAGCCGGGCGCCGCCGAGTCGGGCGCCGCCGAGTCGAACGTGCCGGATCCGCAGGCTGTTGAGCAGGTGCCGGCCGAGCAGGTCGTGCCGGAAACGGTCGTTCCCGAGCAGGCCGTGGCAGAGCAAGCCGTTCCCGAGCAGGCCGTGGCAGCGCAGGCCGTGGCAGCGCAGGCCGTGGCAGAGCAGGTCGTCGCTGAGCCGGGCGTCGCCGTGGAGGCCGGCGTGCCCGAGGCCGCCGCGGAGCCCGTGGTCGCCGAGGCCGTGGTGCCCGAAGCCCTCGTACCCCCGGCCGTCGCGGTGGAGGCCGTCGTGCCGGAGTCCGTTCCCGTGTCGGAGGCCGTCGTGCCCGAATCCGTGCCGGTTCCGGAAGCCGTGGCGGCCGAGCCCGGGCAGCCGCAGATCGTCGACCCGGCCGCACCGGCCCCGGTCGCGGAGCCCACCGCCGTCACCGAGCCCCCGCAGGCTCTCGCCGCCGTCGCCCCCGAGGCCGGACAGCCCGCGCCCGACGCCGTACCGGCCGAGGACGCTGCCGCGGCGGCCGCCGTGCCGCAGGCCGAGACCGTCACCCCCGGGGGCGTCGACGTCCCGCGCCCCCTCGCCGGTCCCGACGCCCCCGCGACGCAGCCCGTGCCGTCCGTCGAGGTACCCCTCGCGGGCCCCCAGATCCAGAGGACCGCGCCCACCGAACCCGCGGCGGCCCAGCAGCCCCCGGCCGCGGACCGCACGACGCGGGCGGCGGAGCCGGAGCAGCCGGCCCTCGGCGAGTTCGTGGCCGTCGACGGCCAGGTGCCGACCACCCCGCACCTCGCCCCGACCCCGCCGCACCCCCTGGTCCTCCCCGCGCAGGACCAGGGCGAGCCGGTCACGGAGCAGGCCGCGACGGTCCCGGCGCCCCGCGAGGCCGAGTCCGGCCCGGCGGCGGAGGCCCACCCCGATGTCGTACAGCAGGCGGCGGACCTGGAGACCAGGGTCGCCGAGCAGGAGGAGAGCACGGCCCCCGTGGCAGAAGCACGACAGTCCACCGGTCCGGCCGCGCCCGCCTACGACGACGCCGAGCGCGAGGCCGTCCTCAAGGTCATGCGCGAACGCCGTGACATCCGCAACGGCTTCCGCAGCGACCCCATCCCGCACGAGGTGCTGCTGCGCGTCCTGGAGGCCGCCCACACCGCGCCCTCCGTCGGCCACTCCCAGCCCTGGGACTTCGTGGTCATCCGCTCCGCGGACACCCGCCGCTCGATGCACGAACTGGCCATGCGCCAGCGCGACGCCTACGCCAAGTCCCTCCCCAAGGGCCGCGCGAAGCAGTTCAAGGAACTGAAGATCGAGGCCATCCTCGACACCCCGGTGAACATCGTCGTCACCGCCGACCCGACCCGCGGCGGCCGCCACACCCTCGGCCGGCACACCCAGCCGCAGATGGCGCCGTACTCCGCCGCGCTCGCCGTGGAGAACCTCTGGCTCGCCGCCCGCGCCGAGGGCCTCGGCGTCGGCTGGGTCAGCTTCTTCGACGAGCGCGAGATGGTCCGCGCACTGGGCCTGCCCGAGCACCTCGAGGTCATCGCCTACCTGTGCGTGGGGTACGTCGACGAGTTCCCGGACGAGCCGGAGCTGATGCAGGCCGGCTGGTCCAAGCGGCGCCCGCTGTCCTGGGTCGTCCACGAGGAGACGTACGGCCGCCGAGCGCTGCCCGGCGAGGACCCGCACGATCTGCTGGCCGAGACCGTCGCCAGCGTCCGCCCGCTGGACGCCAAGGCGCTCGGCGAGGCCTGGGAGCGGCAGAAGCGGATGACCAAGCCGGCCGGTGCGCTCGGCATGCTGGAGATCATCTCCGCCCAGCTGTCCGGCCTGTCCCGGCAGTGCCCGCCGCCGATCCCGGAGCCCGCGGCCGTCGCGATCTTCGCCGGTGACCACGGGGTGCACGCCCAGGGCGTCACACCGTGGCCGCAGGAGGTCACCGCGCAGATGGTGGCGAACTTCCTCGGCGGGGGAGCGGTCTGCAACGCGTTCGCCGGCCAGGTGGGCGCCGAGGTGTGTGTGGTGGACGTCGGTGTCGCCTCCGAACTGCCGGCCACGCCGGGGCTGCTGCCCCGCAAGGTCCGCGCGGGCACGTCCGACATGACGACCGGTCCCGCGATGACCCGCGAGGAGGCTAAGCAGGCCATCGAGGTCGGCATCGAGACCGCCCGCGACCTGGTCGCGGCCGGCAACAAGGCCCTCCTCACCGGTGAGATGGGCATCGCGAACACGACCGCGTCCGCCGCGCTGATCTCGGTCTTCACGGGCGCCGACCCCGCCGAGGTCACCGGCCGGGGCACCGGCATCAACGACGAGACGCTCGCCCGCAAGACCGAGGTCGTCCGCCGCGCCCTGGAGCTCCACCAGCCGGACCCGGCCGACCCGATCGGCGTCCTCGCGGCGGTCGGCGGCTTCGAACACGCGGCGATGGTCGGCCTGTTGCTCGGCGGCGCCTCCCTGCGCACGCCGGTCATCCTGGACGGCGTCAGCGCCGGCGCCGCCGCGCTGGTGGCCCGCGCCATCGCCCCCGAGGTCCTGGCCGCGTGCATCGCGGGGCACCGCAGCGCGGAACCGGGCCACGTGGCGGCCCTGAACAAGCTGGGCCTGCGCCCCCTGGTCGACCTCGACCTCCGCCTCGGCGAGGGCACCGGCGCCCTGCTGGCCCTCCCGCTGGTCCAGAGCACGGCAAGGGCGATGCACGAGGTGGCCACCTTCGACTCGGCAGGCGTGACGGAGAAGTAGGCGCCTGCGGTTCCGGGGCGTGGCAAAGGGGTTCCGGGGCGTGGCAGAGGCCGGCGATTGCCCGCCTGTTCCTCCCCCCCCAGTGCCTCAAGGGACTGGGGGACCCCCATGGGGGAACGGGTGGGCGCAACCACCCACAGCCGTGCACCCGGCCCGCGACGCCCAGCCACTGGACAGCCCGAGCCGCCGAAACCCCCGCCCGGTAAAATCCGCACGTCAGGGCCACCGCACCGCCGCCGAAAGAGGAGCCGCCACCTCATGGCCGAACACCCCGCCTACCCCGTAGGCCTCCGCCTCACCGGCCGCAAGGTGGTCGTCCTGGGCGGCGGCCAGGTCGCCCAGCGCCGCCTTCCCGCCCTCATCGCGGCGGGCGCCGACATCACCCTCGTGTCCCCGGAAGCGACCCCCTCGGTCGAGGCGATGGCGGACACCGGAGAGATCACCTGGGCCAGGCGCCCCTACCAGGACGGCGACCTCGCGGACGCCTGGTACGCCCTGATCGCCACCAGCGACCCCGCCGCCAACACGGCCGCCTCCGCCGAGGCGGAGCGCCACCGCGTCTGGTGCGTCCGTTCCGACGACGCCGACCAGGCCACCGCCTGGACCCCGGCCACCGGCCACAGCGAGGGTGTCACGGTCGCCGTCCTCACCACCGACGCGCGCGGCCGCGACCCCCGGCACACCGCCGCCATCCGGGACGCGGTCGTCGAGGGCCTGCGCGACGGCACCCTCGTCGCCCCGCACCACCGCACCCGTACCCCCGGTGTCGCCCTGGTCGGCGGCGGTCCCGGCGACCCCGACCTGATCACGGTGCGCGGCCGCCGCCTGCTCGCCGAGGCCGACGTGGTGATAGCCGACCGTCTCGGACCCCGTGACCTGCTCGCCGAACTCCCGCCGCACGTCGAGGTGATCGACGCGGCGAAGATCCCGTACGGCAGGTACATGGCGCAGGAGGCCATCAACAACGCCCTGATCGAACATGCCAAGCAGGGCAAGTCGGTCGTACGGCTGAAGGGCGGCGACCCCTACGTCTTCGGCCGGGGCATGGAGGAGGTCCAGGCGCTCGCCGAGGCCGGTATCCCGTGCACGGTCGTCCCCGGCATCTCCAGCTCGATCTCGGTGCCGTCCGCCGCCGGGATCCCGGTCACGCACCGGGGCGTGGCGCACGAGTTCACGGTGGTCAGCGGCCATGTCGCACCCGACGACGAGCGCTCGCTGGCCGACTGGCCGTCGCTCGCGAAACTCACCGGAACCCTCGTGGTCCTGATGGGCGTCGACAAGATCGGGAAGATCGCCGAGACGCTGGTCGCCCACGGCAGGTCGCCGGGGACCCCCGTCGCCCTGGTCCAGGAGGGCACCACGGCCGCGCAGCGCCGGGTCGACGCGACCCTCGCCACCGTCGCGGACGTCGTCCGCACGGAGCAGGTGAAGCCCCCGGCGGTCATCGTGATCGGCGAGGTCGTCAACGTGGGCCCCCGGACGGCACCCGGAGCGGCACCTGGAACCGCACCTGGAACCGCACCTGGAACGGCACCTGGTTCGGCACCCGGAGAGGCACCCGCGTAACCCCGGGTAACACAACCCGTTCCAGACCATTGGCACCCCACCCAGGACAAGGCAGTATCACCCTGTGGCCGATCTCATCACCGTCGAGGACCCCGACGACCCGCGCCTCCGCGACTACACAGGCCTGACCGACGTCGAGTTGCGCCGCAAGCGCGAACCGGCCGAGGGCCTGTTCATCGCCGAGGGCGAGAAGGTCATCCGAAGGGCGAAGGACGCGGGCTACGAGATGCGTTCGATGCTGCTGTCCGCCAAGTGGGTCGACGTCATGCGCGACGTCATCGACGAGCTCCCGGCCCCCGTGTACGCGGTCAGCCCGGAGCTCGCCGAGAAGGTCACCGGCTACCACGTGCACCGTGGCGCGCTCGCCTCCATGCAGCGCAAGCCGCTGCCGACGGCGACCGAACTGCTGCGCACCACGCGCCGGGTGGTCGTCATGGAATCCGTGAACGACCACACCAACATCGGTGCGATCTTCCGCTCGGCGGCGGCCCTCGGCATGGACGCGGTCCTGCTGTCCCCGGACTGCGCCGATCCCCTCTACCGGCGCAGCGTCAAGGTCTCGATGGGCGCGGTCTTCTCCGTTCCCTACGCCCGTCTCGACACCTGGCCCAAGGGGCTGGACTCGGTTCGCGAGGCCGGGTTCACCCTGCTCGCCCTGACCCCGGACGAGAAGGCGCGGAGCCTCGACGAGGCCGCCCCGCACCGGATGGACCGGGTGGCCCTGATGCTCGGCGCGGAGGGCGACGGCCTCTCCACCCAGGCGCTGGTCGCCGCCGACGAATGGGTGCGCATCCCGATGTCCCACGGCGTCGACTCCCTCAACGTCGGCGCGGCGGCCGCGGTCGCCTTCTACGCGGTGACCGCCGGCCGCCCCGAGGTCTAGCGCCCCGGTCCCCGCTACTCCCTGAGGGCGACGGCCTTCGCGGGTACGGCACCACCGGGCACGCCCATCCCGTGCGCCGGCCCGGAACAGCCCTGGGCCAGCGCGATCCCCAGCGCCACCAGCAGCGTCACGACGACGAACACGAACAGCCGCTGGCGCAGCAGCCGCGGATTGGCCGGCCGCCGGCCGGTACCCGTCGGGCGCGGCGCCGGACGTCCGGTACCGCTGCGCGGCGCGGGCCGGCCACCACTGCCGGATCGGGTGCCGCTGCCGCGCGGCGCGGGGGTGGGGCGGGCGCCGTTCGGCCGCGACGGCACCCCGCCGCCCGGCCGGGGACCGCTGCCGCCGCGCGAGGGGGCGTTGCCCCGGACCGGTGCGCCCGGTGCGGACTGCGTCCGGCGCTGGGTGCGCTGCGGCTCCGGATAGGTCTCGGCGAGCCGCCCGGTGGGCCGGTCGGCCTCCGCGGCCCGTGGCGCCGGCGGGCGTACGTCGCCCAGCCCGTGCGCCTCCCGCGCGGCGATCTCCTTGAGCCGCAACGACAGCTGGAGCGTGCTCGGCCGTTCCTCCGGGTGCTTCGCCAGACAGGCCCGCACCAGGGGCGCCAGCGCGTCCGGCACCCCGTGCAGCGCCGGCTCCTCGTGGACGACCCGGTAGAGCATCACCTCGGAACTGCCGTGCCCGAAAGGCGAGTCACCGGTCGAGGCGTACGCCAGGGTCGCGCCGAGCGAGAACACGTCGGTGGCCGGGGTGACGGCGGCCCCCCGCACCTGCTCGGGCGCGAGGAACCCGGGGGAGCCGACCGCGGTGCCGACGTGGGTGAGCGTGGACGCCCCGGTGGCCCAGGCGATGCCGAAGTCGATGATCCGCGGCCCCTTCGGGGACAGCAGGATGTTGGACGGCTTCAGGTCCCGGTGGACCACCCCTGCCTCGTGCACGGCGACCAGGCCCTCGGACAGGGCCGCCCCGACCGCGGCCGCCTCCGCGGCGTGCAGCGGGCCCTCGTCGGCGACCTTGTCGTGCAGCGAGGGCCCGGGTACGTACTGGGTGGCGAACCACGGCCGCTCGGCCTCCAGGTCCGCCGCGACGAGCCGTGCCGTGCAACCGCCCCTGATCCGTCGGGCCGCCGAGACCTCACGCGCGAACCGCGAACGGAACTCCTGGTCCTCCGCCAGATCAGGCCGGATCACCTTCAGCGCGACCCGCTGCCCCTTCTTGTCGGAGCCGAGGTAGACCACGCCCATCCCGCCGGCGCCGAGCCTTCTGTGAAGCCTGAACGAGCCGACGACGCGCGGGTCCTCGCGCCTCAGGCGCATCATCGCCATGTTCATCCCCGCTGCCCGGTCCGTCTGACGTGGCACAGCTTACGTTTACCGGGCCGCCCGTGCGCAGAGGCCGCGCCCTCTCGCCCCGATCGATTGTCAGTGCCGGGTGCGAGACTTGAGGAGTGGTCAGGAAGGCGCCGTAATCGGCGCCTTTGAGCACCCGTCCGCTCCAACAGGCCGTCACGGAAGGGGGATTGAACCCGTGAAAGGTGACCGGGTGGAGATGGTCGTGGACGCGGGTGACACGACCCGCACGTACGAGGTGGTGGCGAGCGGAGCGGGCCGCCGGGTGGAGACGGCGATACGGCGAGGGGTGGTCGAAGTGAGCGAAGTCACGCGGTGGGGGTCCCCCCACGCCCCGTAGGCAGTGGGGGAGGGACTGTGGTCCGCACGCCCGCTTCATGGCGACCCGGGTGCCGGCTCTCGTCGAGCAGCCGGTGCCGCGCGAGGACAGCTCGGAGAAACCGGGAAGGACCGGGCACCCCCTCCGGGAAGACCCCGAGCCGCAGGACGAGAGGTAGGGCTCCGTCTCCACCCAGGGGAGTAGTCCGCAGGTCACGGCTCATCCTCTCGGAGGCCCGCGATTCGGTACGAGGGCATGACGCCCGCCGGCGGCCGCGCGCCTAGATTTGAGGTCAAGCGGCGGGTGCAGCACTCGTCCCCCGAGGTCAGACACCCGCCGCTGCCAACCACAACCGAGCACGGTCAGGAGAGGGACCATGGCCCTTACGGCACAGCGGACACACACCACCCGTCCCCGCCGGCAGGGCCGCCGCCACCCTTTGGTGGCGACGCTGATGGCCCTTCCCCTGGCGGCCCTGCTCCTCCTGGTCTTCGACGGCTGGGAGACAGTGGCCACACAGGCGTCGTCCGTGGGAGTGATGCTGGGGCGCTGAGCGGCGACCCCAGGCCCGGAAGAGCGGTCCGGGCGGGGACATCCACCCATGAAACCCCGTGGGGACGGGGGTGCGGCGGACGGCAAAAATGCCGGCGCAGCTGGGGAGCTGCGCCGGCATTGCTTTTCCCGCGCGGCCCGGGAGCACCACACGTGCTCGTGCTGCGGGCAGTCGTGGGGAAGTCCGTCGGCCCCCTTCCGCGACCGCGGGCAGGCGCGCCGCGGACGGCACGGGTGAGCGCGACGGGACCTCGCAAGCGCGGGCGAGCGAGTCCCGGCGCCCCGGCCCGGCTCCACCTCCGGCGCCCCGGCTCCACCTCCGGCGCCCCGGCTCCACCTCCGGCGCCCCGGCCCGGCTCCACCCCCGGCGCCCCGGCTCCACCCGCGGCACCCCGGCCCCACCTCCGGCGCCCCGGCCCCATCCCCGGCTGACCGCGAGCCGCGGCCCGCCGCACCCACGTACCCTCACCGCAGCGCAGCCGCACCTCCCGGGGGACCCATGACCGCAGACGTACTGCCCCAGCTGACCGCCGAGGTCACCGCCGCCGCCCACCCGGACGCGGCCCCCTGTCGCTGCGGCACGGCCACCACCACCCTCGCCCACCGCCCCGACACCACGGTCCTCCGCCACGCGGAGACCGTCGCCAAGGCGCACGCCCCGGACACCGACCGGGCCGCCCTCGCCCGCCGCCTGGCCACGGCCGCCCGCCTCCCCGAGGTCTTCCTCCCGCCCCTCACCGCGGCCCCCGCCGCCTTCGTCGACGACCGCCCGGTCACCCTCTGGCCGTACGGCGCTCCCGTCGATCCGGACGCCCCGGCGGCCGCTCCCTGGGAGGCCGCCGCCGTCCTGCTCGCCCGCCTCCACCGCACCACGCCCACCCCGGCCGCACCGCCGATGCGCGGCCCCGCGAAGGCCGCCCTGGCGATGGCCCGCCTCCGGGCCACGCTGGCGGCCTCGCCCCCGCACCCCGCCGCCCCGCCCGTCCTCCGTGCCTGGTCCGCGCTGCCGGCCTGGGCCCGGGACGAGGCGCCCATGCCCGGCACCCCCGCCCTCTGCCACGGCGACCTGCACCTCGGCCAACTGGTCCGGCACCCGGCGCCGGACGGCCCGTGGCGGCTCATCGACGTCGACGACCTCGGCGCCGGTGTGCCCGGCTGGGACCTCGCCCGCCCCGCCTCCTGGTACGCCTGCGGCCTCCTCCCGCCGGACGAGTGGACCCGCTTCCTCACCGCCTACCGTGCGGCAGGCGGTCCCGCGGTACCGGCGGACGGCGACCCCTGGGCCGCCCTCGACGTCCCGGCCCGCGCGCTCACCGTCCAGACCGCCGCGCGCTACCTCACGAAGGCGCTGGCGGCGGACCGCCCCCTGGACGAGGTGGAGCAGTCCCTGATCGACGCATGTGCCCGGATGGCACCGGAATGACCCACGGTCCGGTCTGGAACGACCTCGGTGCCCGTCCGGTTGACGCACGGTTTCCCGAAGTAGGCTGCAACCGGCCAGGGTCGGACGGAGTCTGTCCTGGAAGAACGTGAAGCAGTTTTCACCGGCGAGGAGTTGAGCCGACCATGCAGTGTCCGAAGTGTCATGCGCCGATGCACACCTACAACCGCAACGGCGTCCAGATCGAGCAGTGCAGCGGCTGCCGGGGCATCTTCCTCGACTACGGCGAGCTGGAGGCGCTGACCCAGCTGGAGGCGCAGTGGGCGAAGCCGGTCCCGCCCGCCCCGCAGGCGTACCCGCCGGCCCCGCCGGCGCCGGCCTGGGGCGCCCCGCACGGCGGCGGTCACCACGGCGGCCACGGGCAGCACTACGGCGGCCACGGTCACCACGGCCACAAGAGCTGGGCGCACATGCTCTTCTCCAGCTGAGCCCACGAAGAAGCCCCCGGCCGTGCGAGACGGCCGGGGGCTTCGTGCGATGTGGACGATACTGGGATTGAACCAGTGACCTCTTCCGTGTCAGGGAAGCGCTCTCCCGCTGAGCTAATCGTCCTCGGGACCATGATCCGAAAACCACGGGCGGTGCGTGCGCGATACTGGGATTGAACCAGTGACCTCTTCCGTGTCAGGGAAGCGCTCTCCCGCTGAGCTAATCGCGCGGGGATCCTCGCGGATCAGTGGACGATACTGGGATTGAACCAGTGACCTCTTCCGTGTCAGGGAAGCGCTCTCCCGCTGAGCTAATCGTCCTTGGAGGTGGAGACGGGATTTGAACCCGTGTAGACGGCTTTGCAGGCCGTTGCCTCGCCTCTCGGCCACTCCACCAGGAGTGTAGGGGATCGGGAAGACCCCTGTTTCCTGCGAGCGGACGACGAGGCTCGAACTCGCGACCTCAACCTTGGCAAGGTTGCGCTCTACCAACTGAGCTACGTCCGCCTGTCGTTTCGGTCCGCTCTCGCGTCCCGGCGACGTGTTGAACTCTAGCGGATTCCCGGGCCAGCACAAAAACGCGTTTGCGCAGCGTGCTGCGCTGCACCCGGCGGACGACGTGGTCAGGGGCGCCTCGACGACATGCCCGGGTCACCCCGGGGACACCCGCCATAGACTCGACGACGTGCTCCATCACCCTCCGCTCGCCCGGTTCGGCGGCCGTGTCGCCACCGGTCTCGTCGACGTCACCAGCGACCCCGCGGCCCTCGACTCGACCGGCTTCTGGGCCGTGTGCGCAACCTTCGAAGGCGGGCTGACCTGCGCTCGCTTCCGTGACGTACGCGAGGAGCCGGTGCCCGCCCCGGCCCCGGGGGCGTGGCGTGGACCGGCCGCAGGTGACTGGACGTCGTCCCTCGACCGCACCGCGTACACGGCGGCGGTGGAGCGGATCCGTACCCGCATCGCGGCCGGCGAGGTCTACCAGGCCAACCTGTGCCGGGTGCTGTCCGCGCCGGTCGCCCCCGGTGCCGACGTGGACGCGCTGACCGCGCTGCTGGCCCGGGGCAACCCGGCGCCGTATGCCGGAACGATTCGGCTGCCGGAGCACGGCGTCGAGACCGCCACCGCCTCACCCGAGCTGTTCCTGCGCCGGACGGGGCGGACCGTGGAGAGCGGGCCCATCAAGGGCACCGGCCGTACCGAGGCGGACCTCCTGGAGAAGGACTACGCCGAGAACGTGATGATCGTGGACCTGGTCCGCAACGACGTCGGGCGTGTCTGCGCCACCGGCAGCGTGACCGTTCCCGACCTGTGCGCCGTGGAGAAGCACCCGGGTCTGGTCCATCTGGTCTCCACGGTCCGCGGTGAGCTGCGCCCGGACGCCGGCTGGCCCGAACTGCTCGCCGCGGCCTTCCCGCCCGGCTCGGTCACCGGCGCGCCGAAGTCGAGCGCGCTGCGGATCATCGCGGAACTGGAGACCGCGCCGCGCGGACCGTACTGCGGAGGCGTCGGCTGGGTGGACGCGGACCGCGGTGTCGGTGAGCTGGCCGTGGGGATCCGTACCTTCTGGATCGACCGCGCCGAGGGTGCGCTGCGGTTCGGCACCGGAGCCGGGATCACCTGGGGTTCCGACCCCGAGGGCGAGTGGCGGGAGACCGAGCTGAAGGCATCCCGGCTGCTCGCGATAGCGTCGGGCACGTACGACA
This sequence comes from Streptomyces humi, assembly GCF_001005085.2. Lineage (GTDB taxonomy): Bacteria > Actinomycetota > Actinomycetes > Streptomycetales > Streptomycetaceae > Streptomyces > Streptomyces humi. The sequence goes on along the minus strand of NZ_LBMU02000016.1, from coordinate 77,701 downwards.
TGAACGAAGGGGGCCTCGGGTGAGGATCTGGCTGGACGGCCGACTGCGGGACGTGGACACCGCGCGTGTCTCCGTCTTCGATCACGGGCTGACCGTGGGCGACGGCATCTTCGAGACGGTCAAGGCCACCGACGGCAGGCCCTTCGCGCTCACCCGGCACCTCGACCGGCTGACCCGCTCGGCCCGGGGCCTGGGCCTGCCCGACCCCGACCACGACGAGGTGCGCCGGGCCTGCGCCGCGGTCCTGGAGGCCAACCCGATGCCGCTGGGCCGGCTGCGCGTCACCTACACCGGCGGCCACGGTCCCCTCGGCTCCGACCGGGGCGCGCACGGTCCCACCCTGATCGTCGCCCTCGGCGAGACCACCCGCCGTCCCGACGCCACCGCGGTCGTCACGGTCCCCTGGACCCGCAACGAGCGTGGCGCGCTCACCGGCCTGAAGACCACCTCGTACGCCGAGAACGTCGTCGCCCTGGCCCGCGCCCACGAACACGGCGCCACCGAGGCCCTGTTCGCCAACACCGTCGGACAGCTCTGCGAGGGCACCGGCTCCAACGTGTTCGTCGTCCTGGACGGCGAGCTGCACACCCCGCCGGTCGCCTCCGGCTGCCTGGCCGGCATCACCCGGGCCCTGGCCGTCGAGTGGACCGGCGCCAAGGAGACCGACCTGCCCATGGACGTCCTGGCGCGGGCCGACGAGATCTTCCTCACCTCCACGCTGCGTGACGTCCAGGCCGTGCACCGGGTCGACGCACGTGAACTTCCCGGCGCCCCGGGACCGGTGACCGCGAAGGCGATGCGGATCTTCGACGAGCGGTCCGGCGCGGACCTGGATCCGTAGGAGCCGGATCTATTCGGCTGACGTGCGCGTCCCCCGTGGGTAGAACACCCCTTGATGACCACGACCCTGCGGCCGACCGAGCCGCTCCAGCGCAGCGCCGACGGGGTGCTGTCCCGCCGCTTCCAGGTATGCGTGAACAGCCGGCCCGTCGGCATCCTCCGGCTGGGCAGTTCACGGGACTTCGGTTCCCTGACGGCCCGCATCGTCGAACTGGGCATCGAGGAGCCCGACCGCCGCCGCGGCCGGGGCACGGTGGCGGCGCTCGCCGCCGAGGAGGTGGCACGCGGCTGGGGCTGCCGGCAGATCGAGGTGCAGGTGCCCGCCGCCGCGGAGCCGGCCCTGCACCTGGTGCGGGCACTCGGATACGTCCTGCGCAACCGCGGCATGGAGAAGCAGCTCGGTGACACCCCGCCCGGACTGCCCGCGGGCAGCCGGGGCCGTGACATGACCGAGGCCGAGTACGAGGGGTGGCTCGCGCACGCCTCCGCGCGGTACGCGCGCGTGTGGCAGGAGCGGGGCGTGTCCGAGGCCGAGGCCCTGGAGAGGTCACGGCGCGACCACGCACGGCTGCTGCCGCGCGGCCTTGCCACGGAGGGGCTGCGACTCAGCGTCCTCGAACACGAGGGGTCGCGCGTCGGCGTCCTGTGGCTGGCCCTGCGGGCGGACGCCGCCTGGGTGTACCGGGTCGAGACCGACGCCGCCCACCGTGGCCAGGGGCACGGCCGCACCCTCATGCTGCTCGCGGAGGCCCAGGCGATCGCCGCGGGCGAGCGCGTCCTGAGCCTCAACGTGTTCGCCGGGAACACCCCGGCCGAGCGGCTCTACGAGTCGCTCGGGTACACCACCGTCTCGTACTCCCTGTACAAGGACCTGATCTGAGGGGAACGGGAACGCAGACGGTCCGCTCACACCGATCCGCTCACGCGGGCCCGATCATGCGGGTCCGCTCACGCCGGCCCGGCCAGCAGCCGGTCCGCTCACGCCGGTCTGCTCACGCGGGTCCGGCCAGCAGCCGGTCCGCTCACGCCGGCCCGGCCAGCAGCCGGTCCGCGATCTGCTCCACGCGCTCGCGCAGGCCCTCCTGGCTCTTGCCGCCGTCGAGGCGCTCGCCGTCGATGACATAGGTCGGGGTGCCGGTCACGCCGATGGCCTTGCCCTCGGCCTGATCGGCGTCGACGATCAGGATGTGCCGTCCGTCGACCAGCGCGGTGTCGAACTCCTCCGCGTCCAGGCCCAGTTCGCGGGCCACCTCGACCAGGAACGGCTCGCCCTCGCGGTCCAGCTCCTCGACCCGGCCGAGTACCGCCTCGACGTACTCCCAGCCCTTCCCCTGCTCCAGGGCCTCCTCGGCGGCCTGCGCGGCGGCGAAGGCGTGCTTGTGCTTCTCCAGGGGGAAGTGCCGCAGCCGCAGCTCCAGCCGGTCGCCGTACCGGGCCCTGAGCGCACGCAGGTCGTCCAGGGCGCTGCGGCAGTCGGTGCACTGGAGTTCGCACCAGACGTCCAGGACGGGGGCGCCGGCGGCGGGGGAGGAGTCGTTCATGGGCACCAGTCTTCCAGCCCGCGCTGTGTGCACCCAATCGAGACGGCGAGGAGGTACGAGGGGACGCCGCCGCCGGCTCCGCCTTCGGCCCGCCGCGGCCGTCTCTGTCTCGTCCGCGGCTCGCCGCCGTCCGTCCCGACTCCCACGTTCCCGCCGTCTGTCCCGCCCCCGGACCACCACCACCCGTCCTGCCTCCTCCGGCGCCGCCGGCCGCCCCGTCCTCAGACCGCCGCCGTCCGCCATCGGGCCGGTGCCGGCGGGCCACGGGTCCGACGGCGCCGGTGCCGCCGCCCACCGCCGGTGCCGCCGCCCGCACCGCCGGTGCCGCAGCTCGTACCTGGGGTGGAGGTGACCCGGAGTGGACCCCGAGATGCCCCTGATTGTCGGGCCTGGGCATGGATCGCACGGGCCGGACGGTGCACGATGGAAGGGGCGAAGCGCAGTGCGAGCCCTCGCCCCGCCCGCCGCCCGAGCCCGCCCAGGAGGACCGGATGATCGCCGAGACAGTCTGTTCCGCCGCCTCCGCGGCCGGCCTGGGCATCGCCGTGGTCACCGCCTACCGAAAGCGGTACCTGGCGGCGGCCCGCATCGCCGCCTACTCGCTCGTGCCCGTCGGCCTGGTGATGACGGGAGTGGTCGGCTGGCTGGCCGACACCGCGTTCAGTCCCACCGCCTGGGCGGGTTTCGTGGTGCTCGGCGTGGCCTGGGCCCTGTTCGCCACCACCCGTGCCGTTGAGCGGCGCCGCGGTGGCACCCGTGCCGAGCGCAAGGCGGCTGCCCGGGCCGGACAGCGCGACGCCGTCGCCCCCGCCGCCTCGGCACCGTCACTCAGCCCCGCCACCCGCCCGGCGGCCCGGCCCGCCGCTACGCCCCGCGGCGCCAACGCCGGCGACGACTTCAGCGACATCGAGGCCATCCTCAAGAAACACGGGATATGACCCGCGCGACGGCGGTCGGACGGGCGGTGCCGGACAGCCTGCGCATCCCCGCAGTCCACGTATGCATATGACAGTCACATAAGGCATTGAAACGACACAGTGCGCCCGCGGTACGCGCGGAAGCGTTCAGTGGGCGGGCGGAACCGAAACGGACATCGCGGAATTCGGCGAACTACCGCCTATTCCGGGCGTGTTGATCGCGGGGAGGGGTTCCACTAGGTCATCATCGCCGCGAGATGCCGGACACGAAACAGAGCGAGGCCGCGCCGCCGAAGGACGAGCCCCGCGGGTGCCTCTTCGCCCTTTCCCAGCCACCGCTGATGATCTTCCTAGCGGTGATCGGGTGTCTGATCCTCATGGCTGCGCTGCACGACCTGCTGTGGCTGTGAGCCGTACCCGCCCGTCCCGGCGCCACCCGCCGGGACCGGCGTCGGCATCGGCACTCCCGACCGCGGCCGCTCATGGGCCGGGCCGGCGACCGGCGGTCAGCCGGCGGCCTCCTTGCGGCGCGCCCGGTAGGCGGCGACGTGCAGACGGTTGCCGCAGGTCCGGCTGTCGCAGTAACGGCGCGAGCGGTTGCGGGAGAGATCCACGAAGGCGCGCCGGCAGTCCGGGGCCTCGCAGCGCCGCAGCCGCTCCTGCTCCCCGGCGACGACGAAGAACGCGAGCGCCATCCCGCAGTCGGCGGCGAGGTGGTCGGCCACCGAGGCGCCGGGCGCGAAGTAGTGCACGTGCCAGTCGTAACCGTCGTGATCCGTGAGGCGGGGGGTGGTGCCGGCGGCCGCCACCAGCTCGTTGATCATCCCGGCGGCGGTCCGGGCGTCCGGGGCGGCGAAGATCCCCGCGAACCGTCCGCGGATCTTGCGCACTGCCGACAGGTCGAACTCGGACAGCAAGCCGACGTCGCTCATGTCGTGCCTTCGTACGAAATTCTGGAGGGCCGGGACATCGGGCAGCCCGTCCACCGCCGTGTCGTCCTCCGGCGCGGTGTTCACCAGATCCACCACGGCGTCTAGCGAACACCGGGTGTCGTGGGTGATCAGCACGTTTCGCTCCCTGGCCTGAGGGTCGGGCGGGCGCCCGCCGATGGTGGCCGATGGTAGCGACATACGGCGGCCCCGCACCGTGCCCTGTCCCACTCGTGGCTGTCCGTACAACGGTCGCCACCCGACGGAGGTTCCCAATGGGCGCGGGCACGGACGCAGGCAGGGACCAGGCGCGGACGTGTGCGGACGCGCGGAGACACCGGAACCGTCCCGTGGCGATCACGGTGACGGCGCCGGTGCTGCCGTATGCGGTTGTCTAGGCCCGAGCCGTCTCCCCGAGTGGACGGCGCCGGGCGGCTTGGAGGCGATTCGCCCTAGCTCTCCGCCAGGATGTGCGAGAGCTCCTGATCGAGATCGAAGTGCCGGTGTTCCGTGCCGGGCGGCACGGCGGCGTCAGTTCGCTTCAGGAAGGATTCCAGGGCCCGCGCCGGGGCTTCGAGCAGTGCTTCCCCCTCCGGGGAGCTCAGGGCGATGCAGACGACGCCCTGACCGTGACTGCGGGACGGCCAGACGCGGACGTCGCCGGTGCCGGTGGGGCGATGCAGCCCTTCGGCGAGGAGGTCGCGGGCGAACACCCACTCGACGGTTTCCTCGGCTCCGGTGTGGAAGGTGGCGTGCACGGCGTAGGGGTCGGCCGTGTCGTACCGCAGGCCTGCGGGGACAGGCAGGGAGGACTCGCTCGACACAACGAGGCGCAGGTGCAGCTCGCAGCTGACCGTGGTGTTCATAAGCGCCAGGGCCTTTCGCTCAGTGTGCGCTCGGGGATTCGCACGTCGGCGAAATCGACATGCCACCTACGGTGCCGTTGTAAACCCCTCTGAGTGTTTTGCGTGTGTTTACGTAACTCTTCCGGCCGAGAAGCCGGGCGTGATCTACGACCATTCCGGTGACCTGAATCGCTCAGGTAGGGTTTGGTCGTATGAATACGGGGAGTAACGAACCGGGCGAGGCCGCCGTGGCCTCGGACGGGAGCGAGGTGGACGGAACCACGGACGGCGCGGCCGGTGAGCGGGGCCTCGGATCGCGGGCGCCCGAGTTCGTCAAGGCGCGCCGGATGCTGCACCTGAGCTGGCAGGTCGGGGTCTTCGCGGTCGGTCTCGCGGTGGTGGGCGTGGGTATCGTCCTGCTGCCGTTGCCCGGACCGGGCTGGGTGGTCATCTTTGCCGGCATGGCGATCTGGGCGACCGAGTTCGTCTGGGCCCAGCTGGTGCTCCGCTGGACGAAACGCAAGGTCACGGAGGCTGCCCAGAAGGCCCTCGACCCCAGGGTGCGCCGCCGCAACCTCACGTTGACGGCGATCGCCCTGGCGATCGCGGCCGGCGGGCTCGGGATCTACCTCTCCCGGTACGGCGTCGTGATGCCCTGGAAGATCGAGGAGTGAACAGGCCGTCGGCCGCACGCCCCGACGACTGGTCGGGGGCACCCCCTGACATGGGGTAATGTTCTTCCTGCGCCCGGGCGATTAGCTCAGTGGGAGAGCGCTTCGTTCACACCGAAGAGGTCACTGGTTCGAACCCAGTATCGCCCACCCAGAACTGCGGCCCACCTGCGAAACAGCAGGTGGGCCGCAGGCGTGCGTGCGGTGCCCTGTGCCACGGCGACGGCTGCGCGGAGCCGGTTCCGGGGCTCGTGGCGTGGGGCCCGGGCTCCGGCGCCAGGAGGGGGCCCGCGTCGGCTGACGGGGTTCCGTGACTCCTGAGGCTCGAAGGGACTCCTGTTGCCTCGTCGGCGTGGTGAACGCGCGCGCGGTATGAGGTCCGTCGTAACTCAGCGTGGATCTTCAGGGGCCTCGGGCATCGGACATCGGGCCGCGGTGCCGGGTGATCGGGCGAGCTGATTCCGATCGCAATCGTCGGAGGTGTGAGCGTGGCCGCCCCTCCGCGGGATCGCCGCTCGCCCCCGGCACGTCTCCCGGCCTTCCCTCGGCCGAGTCACGCCGCCCGGACCCGGCGGACCTCAGGTCGGACGAGCACCCGCGGCCCCGAGTCCCACCGAGCCGATCCGACCCGCCCACCCCACCCACTCGCACCACTCACCCCACCCACTGGCACCACTCACCCCACCCGCTCGCACCACTCGCGCCGCCTCACCCCACCCCGCCCGCCATCGAAGCCAACCCGTAACCGCCGTCGTCAGCCGCACGCCTGACGTTCGGTCACCCGACCGTGTGCTTCTCACCTGCGACGTCACTCGTCCTGCGGATGCCGGCCCACAGCTCCGCATGCCGTTCCGGCGTCCCCGGTCGCAAGAAAATCCTGTCCGAATCATTGACGCCCCACCGGCCCCTCCGTAACTTGTGCCAGCAAGCGCTTACTTGAAACGATTCATGCAAGCGGCGGCGACCGCTGCGGGGAGGGGCCCGACTGTGGGAACCAGCAGGAATGTGGAGAGGCGGACCATCCTGAAGGCGGCCGGAGCCTCGGCGGCCGCGCTCGGGCTCGCCGCGACGGCCGGTTGCGGAGGCGGCAGCGGCTCCGGGGACGGGACGGTGACGATCCGTTACTCGTGGTGGGGTGCCGAGGAACGCGCCAAGAAGATCAACCAGACCATCGCGCTCTTCGAGAAGAAGTACCCGAAGATCAAGGTCAAGACCGACTTTCAGACGTATGCGTCGTTCTGGGAGAAGTTCCAGACCCAGGCCGCCGGCGGAAATCCCCCGGATGTTTTCCAGAATGCCGTCACCTTTCTCCGGAAGTACGACAAGCGAGGAATTCTGCTCGATCTGAAGTCGCAGGTTCAGGCGGGAAATCTGAGCCTGGATCACTTCCGGGCCGGAGTCACGAAGGTCGGCCAGGTCGACGGCAAGCAGCTCGGAGTGCCGGTCGGTTCGAACACCATGGCGCTGGTCATCGACAAGAAGGTCTTCGCGAAGGCCGGGGTCGAGCCGCACGAGGGCTGGACCTGGGACGACTACTTCAAGGCCCTCAAGACCATCCACGACAAGACCAAGGTCGCGGGGGACACCGGCTACTTCGCGATCATGTACCTCTACGACCTCTACCTCCGTCAGAACGGCAAGGCGTTCTACACCGCCGACGGACTCGGCTTCGACAAGGCCGACCTGACGGAGTGGTGGACGGACGGCTACAACCGCGTCAAGGCCGGCCTGGTCACCGACCCGAAGGTCGTCCAGCAGGACGCGCCCAAGTCCTCCCTCTCCGCAGGCCACGGCGCCTCGGAGTTCACCTGGGACAACTTCACCGTCCGCTACACGGCGGAGGGCAGCAGCACCTACGGCCTCGCCCCGATCCCCACCATGGACGGCAAGCACACCGGGCAGTACCTCGCCTCCCTCATGCTCAGCGCCTCCGCCCGCACCGCGCACCCCAAGGAAGTCGCCCAGTTCATCGACTTCATGGTCCACGACCCCGAGGTCGGCAAGATCATGGGCTACGACCGGGGCATTCTCGCGAGCACCGAGCAGTACACCGCGTACAAGCCGACGGACCCGGTCAACAAGGAGATCGCGCAGTACGAGGACGACACCGCCAAGGCGGGCGTGCTCGGCACGATCACCCCGCACCCCTCCGGTGCCGACACCATCGAGGCCGCCTTCCTGCGCATCGGCGGCGACCTCGGCCAGGGCAAGACCAAGGTCGCGGACGCGGTGAAGCAGTTCTTCACCGAGTCCGAGGCCGCCTTCCAGGCCTGATGGGACCTGCCGTGACGCTCGTCAAGGACTCCCTGCCCGCGGCCCGCGAGCCGCGTCCGGTCGCCGCCGACGCGCGCCGGCGACCGGGCCGCCGGCGTGAGAACCTCGCCGGCTACCTGTTCATGTCCCCCTGGATCGCCGGCTTCCTGCTGCTGACCGCGGGCCCGATGGTCGCCTCGCTGTACTTCGCGTTCACCGACTACAACCTCTTCAACACGCCGAAGTGGGTCGGGTTCGACAACTTCACCAGGATGTTCGACGACCCCCGCTGGCAGAAGTCGGTGGAGGTGACCGCGAAGTACGTGGTCATCGGCACCCCGCTGAAGCTGCTGCTGGCTCTCGGGGTGGCGCTGCTCCTCGCCCAGAGCCGGCGCGGCCAGGCCTTCTACCGGGCCGCCTTCTACGCGCCCTCGCTGATCGGCGCGAGCGTGTCCGTCGGTTTCGTCTGGCGGTCGCTGTTCTCCGACGGCGCGGTGGTGGACCGTACCCAGTCCTTCTTCGGCTGGCACGTCGGCGGCTGGGTCGGCAACGCCGACTGGGTGCTGTACTGCCTGGTCGCGTTGACGGTGTGGCAGTTCGGCGCGCCCATGGTCATCTTCCTGGCCGGTCTGAAGCAGGTGCCCAGGGAGCTCTACGAGGCCGCCGAGATGGACGGCGCCGGGCCGCTGCGCAGGTTCTGGAACATCACCCTGCCGATGATCTCCCCGGTGCTGTTCTTCAACGTGCTCCTGGAGACCATCCACTCCTTCCAGATCTTCGGGTCGGCCTACGTCGTCTCCAACACGCAGTGCGGTCCGGCCGACGCCACGCTCGTCTACACCTGCTACCTGTACCAGCAGGGTTTCAAGAACGCCCAGATGGGCTTCGCGGCGGCGATGGCGTGGATGCTGCTGCTCGCGGTCGCGCTGGTGACGGCCGTCCTCTTCTGGTCCCAGAAGAAGTGGGTGCACTACGAGGAGGGAGCCCGATGAGCGCGATCACCACCAAGGTCACGGACACGGTCGGTCGTAAGCGAGCCGGATCCCTGGCCTGGCACCTCGGTGCCCTGCTGATCCTCGCGGTCATCCTCTACCCGGTGGCCTGGGTGATCGGCGCCTCGTTCAAGCCCAGCAAGGACATCATCAACAGCCTGCAACTGTTCCCCGGGCACCCGATCCTGTCGAACTTCAAGGGCCTCGCCGACGGCATCGCGGACATCGGCATCTGGACGTTCTTCGAGAACTCGCTGTTCTACGCCGTCGGTGCCGTCGTGGGCGTACTGGTCTCCTGCTCCCTCACCGCCTACGCCTTCGCCCGTATCCGGTTCGCCGGCCGCAACCTGCTCTTCTCCCTGATGATCGGGACCCTGCTGCTGCCGTACCACGTGCTGCTGATCCCGCAGTACGTGATGTTCCAGAAGCTGGGCTGGATCAACACCTACGCCCCGCTGCTGGTCGGCAAGTACCTCGCCACCGAGGCGTTCTTCGTCTTCCTGATGGTGCAGTTCATGCGCAACCTGCCGAGGGAGCTCGACGAGGCGGCCCGGCTCGACGGCTGCGGACACCTCCGCATCTACTGGTCGATCGTGCTGCCGCTGTGCCGGCCCGCGCTCATCACCAGCGCGATCTTCACCTTCATCAACGCCTGGAACGACTTCATGGGTCCGCTGATCTACCTCAACGAACCCGGCAAGTACACGGTGTCCCTGGGCCTGATGATGTTCCGCGACTCCGACGGCGTGGCCGCGAACTACGGCGGCATGATCGCCATGTCCCTGGTCGCGCTGCTGCCCGTGCTGTTGTTCTTCCTCGCCTTCCAGCGCTATCTGATCGACGGAATGGCGACCTCCGGACTGAAGGGCTGATGACGTCGTGGCCGACGTGCGCACCAAGCCGTCCGTCTTCGCGGAGCGGTTCGGCGTCTTCGCCGAGTGCCTGCTCACCGGGGTGTGGATCGCGGTCGCTTCGCTGGGGGTCGTCACCTATCCGGCAGCCTTCGCCGCCGGGGCCCGGCATCTGCGCCGCCGCACCGGTCAAGTAAGCGGTGGCTGGCGGGAGTTCGTCGCGGACTTCCGGGTCGCCGTGCGCGGCGGCTGGGTCGTAGGGCTCGCCGGCTGGGGTGCGGTCGCGGTCGCCTGGGTGGATGTCCGGGCCGTGCGCGCCGGGCTGCCCGGCGGACCGCTCGTCGGGGCCGTGGGCCTCTTCGCGGTGATCGGCCTGGCGGTCGCCGGGCTCCGCGCGGCGGCCGTCTGGACGCCCGGCGACCGCTGGCGCACCCTGCTGGCGGCGGCGGGCCGCCGTACCGTCCTCGACCCCGGCGGATCCTTCCTGCTCGTCGGGGGAGCGGTCCTCGTGATCTGTTCCGCCCTGCTCATCGCACCGCTGGCGGTGCCCGTGCTGGGCGCCGTCGCGGCGGCGGCCGTCGCCGTGGAGGAGCGCCACCGCCGCCGCTGACCGGCGGTGTCCCGTGCCAAGGGCGGCGCCACCGGCGCCGTATCAATCTCTGTCATGCCCCTGACCACCCTGCACTCGCACGGAAAGGAAAGGCGGAAACATGTCTCCCATCCCTCGCAGGTCCCTTCTCAAGGCGGCCGCCGTGGCCGGCGCCGCCGCCCAGTTCAGCTGGGCGCTGGGCGGTAGGGAAGCGCAGGCCGCGCCCAGAGCCGAGGCCGCCGACGAGGACCCGGTGACCCTGGACTGGCTGGAGGACGGCGGCCTCGGCGCCGCGCCCGGCTCGACCGTCGGCGTGCCCTGGCCGATGGGCGCCTTCCGGGAGGACCAGAACTTCGCGCTCACGGACGCGGACGGCAAGGACGTGCCGGTCCAGTCCTGGCCGATCGCCTACTGGCCGGACGGCTCCCTCAAGTGGACGGCCCACGCGGTGAGTTCGGGAAGCGGAAAACTCACCCTCGCGGCGGGCGACGCGGCCGCGCCCGACAGGAAGGTCACCGTCGACAGGAGCGGCGGCACGATCGACGTGTCCACCGGCGTGATCGCGGTGAAGATCGGCAAGAACGGCTCCACGATCATCAAGTCCGTCACCCGGGGCTCCACCGAGATCGCCAGGAACGGACGGCTGGTCCTCATCCGCCAGCCCGAGGTCGAGGACGAGGACCAGGGCACGGTCAAGACCGAGCGCTTCGACGGGGCCATCGACTCCGTCACCGTCGAACAGGACGGCCCGGTCCGCGCGGTCGTCCGCATCGACGGCAAGCACCGCAAGGGAAGCCGCAGTTGGCTGCCGTTCTCGATCCGCCTCTACTTCTACGCGGGCGCCGACTCCTTCCGCATGGTCCACACGATCACCTACGACGGCACCCAGGAGCCGGGCAAGGCGAGCGGTGACTTCATCCGCGGCCTCGGCGTCCGCTTCAGCGTGCCGATGCGCGACGAGGCGTACGACCGGCACGTCCGGATCGGGGGAGAGGGCACCGGTCTGCTGCGGGAGGCCGTCCAGGGCATCACAGGGCTGCGCCGCGACCCGGGCGCGGCCGTGCAGGCGGCCCAGTACGCGGGGGAGAAGCTGCCCGACCCGGCCACCTGGGACCAGCGCGTCACCACCCGCCTCCAGTACATCCCGCACTGGGGCGACTACACCCTCGCCCAGCTCTCCGCCGACGGGTTCACGCTGCGCAAGCGCACGAAGAAGGGGTACGGCTGGATCGCGGCCGGCGGCGGCAAGCGGGCCTCCGGATTCGGGTACGTCGGCGGCGCGAGCGGCGGACTCTCCTTCGGACTGAGGGACTTCTGGGAGAAGTTCCCGGCCCAGCTCGACATCCGCGACGCCCACACCGACAGCGCCGAGGTCACCCTCTGGCTCTGGTCGCCCGAGGCCCAGCCGATGGACCTGCGCTTCTACCACGACGGCATGGGCCAGGACACCTACGCCGAACAGCTCGAAGGCCTCAACATCACCTACGAGGACTACGAGCCGGAGTTCGGCACCCCCTACGGCATCGCCCGTACCTCGGAGCTGCTGTTCTGGGCCAACGAGACGACACCGACCCCCGAGGCGCTGGCCGACCAGGTCGAGGCCGTCCGGACGCTCCCGCAACTCACCGCACCGCCCAAGCAGTTGATCAAGGCCAAGGTCTTCGGACCCGGCCTGTACTCCGAGCCCGACCGCTCCACCGCCGCCAAGGCGAAGATCGAGGACCACCTCGACTTCCTCTTCACCTACTACAAGGACCAGGTGGAGCAACGCCGTTGGTACGGCTTCTGGGACTACGGCGACTTCATGCACACCTACGACACCGTCCGCCACCAGTGGCGGTACGACGTCGGCGGCTACGCCTGGGACAACTCCGAGCTCTCCCCGGACCTCTGGCTCTGGTACGCCTACCTGAGAAGCGGCCGCTCCGACATCTTCCGGTTCGCGGAGGCGCTGACCCGGCACACCGGCGAGGTCGACGTCTACCACATCGGCCAGTGGGCGGGCCTCGGCACCCGGCACGGTGTCCAGCACTTCGCGGACAGCGCCAAGCAGCAGCGCATCTCCAACACCACCTACCGGCGCTTCTACTACTTCCTCACCGCGGACGAACGCGTCGGCGACCTGATGGCCGCCAACGTCGACTCCGACGAGACCTTCCTCGTCCTCGACCCGCAGCGCAAGGTCCGCACCGACCCCTACACCCCCGACCGGCACGCCCTCTCCATCGGCTTCGGCACCGACTGGAGCGGCCTGGTGTCGGCGTGGCTGACCGAGTGGGAACGCAAGGGCCCCAAGTGGGAGAAGGCCAAGGCCCGCGTCCTGTCCACCATGCAGGGCATCGCCGCCCAGCCCAACGGCTTCGTCCAGGGCAGCGGCCTCTACGACCTCGACACCGGCAAGTTCGCCACGGCCACCACCGCGGTCGTCTCGGTCTCCCACCTCTCCGCCGTCTTCGGCCTCAACGAACTCTGCGCGGAGCTCATCCACCTGGTCGACATGCCCGAGTTCAACGAGGCCTACTTCGACTACTGCCGCTACTTCAACGCCACCAAGGCCGAACAGGCGGCACGCTACGGCTCCAACTTCGGCACCCTGCTGCTGTTCCAGGGCCACTCGCGGCTCGACGCCTACGCCGCCGTGCAGACCGGTGACGAGACGCTGGCCAAGCGCGCCTGGACGAAGTTCTACAGCTCCGACGGGTACACGGAGTCCTCGCCGTGGAAGACCGAGGCGCTGTCCGGTCCGGTCACGCTCGTCGCGGGCAGCGAGGCGAGCTGGGTGTCCTCGAACGACACCGCGCTGTACGGACTCGCCGCCATCGAGAACCTGGCCCTGCTCGGCGACAAGATGCCCTCGTAGGAGGGGTGGGGGAGCGCCGTCGCACGGGCGGCGGCGCTCGCACCCATGAGTGTGGTCCAGGTCACTTCGCGGGGCATGAGTACGCGTACTCAGACACGGCACGCGGGCAGACTCCGCCCATGGACTGGACCCACTACCGCTTCCTCAGCCGCTGGCCGCTGCCCTTCGGGGCCGCGGCCGTCTACCGGGCACTCGAACGAGTCGAGGACTACCCGCACTGGTGGCCACAGGTGCGCTCGGTGACCCGCCTGAACGACACCACGGGCATCATCACCATCCGCTCCGTCCTGCCGTACGACATCACCTTCACCGCGCGCGAGACGCGGCGCGATCCGGAGGCCGGGGTGCTGGAGACGGCCATGACCGGCGACATCGTGGGCTGGGCCCGCTGGACGGTCGTCGCCGACGGCGCCGGCGCGCTCGCCCGCTACGAGCAGGTCGTGGACGTCGACAAGGCGCTGTTGCGGCGGCTGGCCGTCCCCGGACGGCCGCTCTTCCGTGCCAACCACCGGCTGATGATGCGGTCGGGACGGCGCGGACTGCTCGGGCACCTGCAAGCGGTTTGAACGAAGCCCGCGGCTCCCTGTATCGTTCACTGCGTTCCCGGGCGATTAGCTCAGTGGGAGAGCGCTTCGTTCACACCGAAGAGGTCACTGGTTCGAACCCAGTATCGCCCACCATAAGAAGTTCATTGGAACCCGGTACCTTCCAGGGGCCGCCCACCAGGGCGGCCCCTGTTAGTTGCAGGCCAGCGCCCGTCCCCGGCTGGGGAGGGGCGCTTTGGCGTTTGGGGGCCGGTAGGACAGCTTGGAGGGTGGCCGGGGCTTGCGGCGGTCCAGTGGGGGCCTGGTGTTGGCTCTGGGCCGCGTGCAGGGCGTTGAACGGCTCCTTGAGCTTGTGGCCCACCCGAACGTTGCCGTCCAAGTCCTCGTCGATGTACAGCGCCTCGAAGAGCGCCTGGTTCAGCCGGCGGCGCTGCTGATCGTTGCAGCGCCGGTACAACGCTTGCGGATCTTGCAGAAGCTGCAAGCACGTCTCGATGATCTCTGCTCCTGTGCTGAGGTCTTCGTCGACGTCGTGGAGCCGGGTCGTCAGGCGATCCCGCTGCTTGGTGATGTCTCGCAGCTTGGCCTTGATCTTGCCCTGGGGCAGGCCGCCGTCGGCTGCCAGGTCGATGAGGTTGCTCTCCTTGGTGTCGAGCGCACGAAGCTGTTTCGTGAGCTGGGCTTGGAGGAGCTTGGTCGTGGTCTGTTGTTCGTCGACCATGGCGGTCAGATGCGAGCGCATGGCAGAGATGAACTCTGGTGTGAAGCGCACTGTGGCGTAGTGGTCTTCGACGGCTTCCTCGACCTGTTCGATCGGGACGTACGGCAGCTCACAAATGTGATCGAAGCGGCCGTTGCAGAAGAGGTACCGATAGACGTCGCCGTTCCGGTTGGTGGCGTGCTGGACGATCATGCGGCGCTGTTCGCCTCGGCGGCGACGACAGGAGCCGCAGAACAGCGAACCCTTCAGCTCGTGGTGATGCACGCGCCGTCTCTCACGAGCGTTGTTTCGGGAGTCGGCGATCTCCTGTACGCGGTCGAAGAGGTCTTGCGGGACAAGGGGAGTATGACGCCCCTTGTACTTCTCGCCCTCGTGGGTGATCCAGCCGCAGTAGTAGTCGTCGCGCAGGACGACGTGCAGTCGGTTGGTGGAGATCCCCCGTTCTTCGGGGTGCCGGGCGTTGCGGGGCATGCGCAGCCCACGGTCGTACAGTTCCTGCGCCACTTCTTCCACGGTGTACTCACCGGTGGCATACAGCTCGAACGCCAGGCGGATGAAGGGGCCGCGTACAGCATCGACGGCGACGGTGCGAACCCTGCGGTCGTCGACGAGTTCGATGGTGTTCAGGTACCCGACAGGGGTGCGGGTGATCGTGCCGCCGTTGCGAGCCTTGTTGGCCATTTTGGTCTTGACGTCCTCGCCGCTTTGGCGGACTGCAAGCCAGTTGAAAACATCGGTTACCGCCTCCATGGCCTCGGCCATATCGCCATCGCCGAAGTTCTCTTTGGTGGACACCAACTTGACGCCGAACTGCTCAAGCTGCCGCTTGGTGATGGCGGCGTCGATGTAGTTTCGGAAGACGCGTGAGCGCATGTAGATGATGACGCAATCGACGTCTCGCTGCTCGGTGATGCGTTTGAGCATCTGGCGAAAAACTGGCCGCTTGGCGATGGTTACTGCCGAGTTTCCTGGTTCGACGCACTCGTCGACGACGTCAACTCCGAGTTCTTTGGCTTTTTGCAGCGCATGTTTTCGCTGCGTGTTGATCGAGTTGCCCCCGGGGTCGAAGTCTGCGTCGGTGTCCATCTGACGCTTGGACGAAACGCGCAGGTATAGAACCGCCCGCTTCACTGCAACTTCTTCGCGGTGCTTACTTGATGTCCGAGAAGGCATTACATTCTCCTTTCCTGGTGCTATTACTGTTTTGGTAGCCCCATAGTAACTCCGTTATGGCCAATTGCCGAGGGCCATTTTGGCAGGCCAAGCCCGTTTACGGGCTGGCCTGGCCAGTGCCGGTGATAAGCCCCGGAAATTCCTTGGTCGTCACCACCTGGAACATTCTGTCGGCCGCAAGGTCCCGCAACTTTGGCTCGCTTTCCAACGCTGCCCGGATGGCTGCTTGCCGCTTGGAATCGGGCACCACCCACGCCACGATCGGGAACAGTCCGTGTGCCTGCTGGTGCGTGCCGGTTGCGGCGTACTGCTGGTATTGGAGTGCCTTGCGCACGATCACCGGCGCGTGCTCGGTGGCGTTGTCGGTCTCGATGAACCAGTGGTGTTCAAAGTCTCCGCCGGCCGTAATGGCGAACAGGTCGGGCTTGAGCCAGGCTCGTGCGCCGTGCGCTGACAGGAACGTCCGCCAACACTCCGGCTCAGCTTCAAGTCGCAGCAGCTCGATCGCTCCCGCACGGGCCAGCTCCTGGAGCTGGATTGCAAGATCAGCACTTGCCAATGTGTGGGCGACGAAGCTTGGTGACGGCTCGCTGTAGCGCCGCCGGGCAGTGTCACCGTGCTGGGCACGCAGCAGTCGCTCACCGCTCGCGCCGAGCTGCCACACAATGCCGGTGCTTCCTGCTCGCACTCCGCCAATGCGGCGGTGCAGCCGGGCGATCAGGCGGTGTGATTCCAACCGAGTCAGAACTCGGATAGTGGCAACAGCGGCGGCCATTTCCGTTGCATGACTCTTGCCGCTACCCACTTCCCGTGGCTCACCGCCAATCGGGAAGTGCAGCCGCCGGATAAGGATGGTGGTCAGTGCGCGGTGTACGCGCAATGATTCAAGGATGGCTAGATCGCGCTCGGAGAGCGCTTCAAGCAAGCTCGCTATGTCGTTGCACTTCATTCATTTCTCCCTTCTCTTAACACTAGGGCTTTGCGCATGGCGGCTGTTCCGGCTGGAGTGCTGCCGCTCTCTGGATGATGCGCGGGAAGATGGTTCGTTGGTCGGTTTACTCCTCGCCGAGGCTGCCGGGCCGGGGACGCGCATTGGACTGCTGGAGACGCAGTCAGTCCCTTCCCGCGCTGTGCCAGCGACCGTGGCTGTCCTGCGTGAATGTCCCGATGATCTCCGTCATGGAAATAGGGGCGAACAGAGGGGCGAGGACAGCACGGGCAATTCGCCCGGATATCCCTTGCGGGCCTTGCTTGTTCACGATGTGTCAGGTCGGCTGCGGCGTTTGTAGCCGAATTGCTGCGGGGCCGACCTGGGCACTTGTGGCAGGTCGCTGCCACTGGTCGCCGTGGGCGCTGGAGCGGTTTGCGCAGGCGCGTAATTGGCGCGGGCGATAGCCCGAACTGCCTCGGCATCGGCAATGACCGGCGGTGGCGGCAGGGTGCGCACCAGCCCCCAGCCAGAAGGCGCGCCATCCGCCACAAGATTCGCGTAAGCATGGAATCTGGGCAGGCTCATGAAGTCCGCAGGCTCCAACTCCGGGGCCAGTTTGGTCGCCAGGTCCCGGGCGTCTTCGGCCTCGGTTGCGAACACGACCTTGCTCCGCGCGTTGATATCCACAGCTGTGCGCAGCTCCGGCGGGAACTGGCTGCGGAACTGCGCGGCCAGGAACCAGCCCACCGACAGCGAGCGCGAGATGGCCAAAGCGTCCGCGAGGCTCGTTGGTAGGTGCACGAACCGGGGGGCCTCATCCACGTACACCGTGCCTGGCCGCAGGTGTGCGTTCGCCTCGCTGGCCCGCTCCTGCACGGCCTGCCAGCACTCGGCAATGATCAGACTCCCCAAAAGCGAGGCCACGCCAGGTCCCACCAGTCCCTCGTTGAGGGGCACGAGTACGACCTTGTTGGTCCGGAAGACATCCCGCAGCCGGAACCGCCCCGACCGCTGATCCAGCATCCGTAGTACCGCCGGCCGCAGCAAGAATTGGCGTAGTTTGTTCATGGGGGCTGCCAGGACAGCCGCCTGAGCGGCAGGCCCTTGCTCAGCAGCAGGCGCGGGGGTTCGCCATGCTCGGTGACCCGATGGACGACGTAGAACGCGCATTGGGCGAGGCTCACCAGTTGCTTACGCAGCACGAGGGGGCGAGCGACGACACTGCCCCGCACCTTAGCCCGCACTACAACCGCGCCAACTTGACGCTCCAGACGGCCAGTTGCTACATCGAGGCAGGACAGCCAGCACGGGCCGCCAACCTGTACGGCACAGTCTTGGAAGGTGACGCCCTGTCTCGCCGTGACCAGGGCTATTTCCTAGCTCGGCGCGCCTGCTCCCTGGCGCTGGCTGGACAACCGGATGACGCCGCGAGCGTTGGTCTGGCTGCCGTCGAGCTGTCCGACGCCACCAACTCACTGCGGACCAAGCGGGAGCTGACCCGGGCCATGACTACGCTCCAGCCCTGGGCGACGCGGCCCGGCCCCCGCGAGCTGCGTGAAGCGCTGCGGGCCTAGGGTTCGACCAGCCAGTCGGCCGTCGTGCGGATGACGAACGCCTGCCACTCTTGACTCTGGGGGTCGAGGTACTGCGGATCGTCGTGGACCGCGAAGCCGTGCTGTGCGCCCTCGATCTCCACCAGTCGGCAAGGCGCTTGGAACAGCGGTGCTGCTTTCCGGGACGCCTCCACCGGTACGAACGTGTCCTTGGTGCTGTGCACGATGAGCGTCGGGGCCTGGACCTCGCCGAGCGCCTCATGGGGCCGGAGCCAGAACACCTCGTTGTAGATGGCCCGCCCGTGCCTCAGCGTCGGCGAATGCGGCAGGTAGCCCTGTTCGGCGAGCTGGGCGGCGGCTTCGTCGGTCAGGTGATCGTCCACCCAGAACGGCCGGTTGTCGATGGTCCGCCGTTTGTAGTTGAGCTGCGGGTTGAAGAGCACCAGCCGCGTGATCTCCTGCGGCTGCTTGGCCGCGTAGTAGGCGCACGCGCCCCCGGTAAAGCTCGTGCCGAGCAAGGACAGCTCCCGCGCGCTGGTTGCCTCACGGAGGTAGGCCAGCACGACACGGATGTCGTTCAGGATGCTGGAGAGCGTGAGGTCCTCCTGACGACCCTCGCTCTGGCCGTGGCCGCGGAGGTCGAAACGCAGGGACGCAACGCCCGCATCGGCCAGCCCGTCAGCGAGCCGCGTGAAGAATCCGCCCTCTTCGCGGGTGACGCCTCCGCCATGTACAAGCACCACGGCCCGGGAGGTTGGCTGCTCCGGCGTCACCAGCGTGCCCGCCAGGTGGAGACCGTCGAGGGTGCGGACGCTCACGTCTGTAGTTGCCATGGTGGAAAGCGTAGAGCGGTCGGTCCGACGGCCGACAGAGGGCGACCACTGCTTCGGGAGTGGTACGGCTACATAAGAGAAACCGAGGCAGACGTGTCGTCGCCGGGCACGATCTTCACGGCAACCATATCGGCAGCGCCAGAGTCATCGGCAACATCGGTCAGGGATTCCAGTTTTGCCGAGGCGTACGTCCTGTTGAGGCATCCAAGGTTGAAGATGTCCTCGCCCAAGCGAAGGACTAGTTCATTCCGTAGAACAAGGTTGGGGACGCTGTCACCCTGTTGGAGCTGCTGAAGCTCGGGGCTATCCAAACTTGCCCGCGGGATCGTGAAAGACACGTAATCCCATCGCTCGATGTTTGTCTCGCTGGTTAGATACCGGTGCACTTCTTTGATCGACTCAAATTCTTCATCAGTCAGGGACTGGGGGATCGGGAAGTACACGCCGCTGATGCGCTGAATGTCGTCGAGGACGCGAAGAAGTTTGAGTGACTCCTCAACGTTTGGGGTTGAGGCGGGTAGATCCATTGGCGGACCGATTTCCTTGCCATTAAGCACCAAGGTCGCGCCACGGCCCTCCTTCGCCTCTGCTAGAAAACGGACGACTGGCAACAGGATGCAGGGCAGGCTGCGGTCGGGCATGTGGAACGAATAGTTGATCTTGGCGTGATGTGTAGACACGTCGAACCGCGTCACAACCTTCGCTACGCCGCCGAGGTCTTCGAGCTTCAGCTCGATGCCTCTCCTACCAGATGTCCGTTCTTTGGCTTCGAGTGGGAGGTGAGCTTTGATAGCCCCTTGGGCATCCCGAATACGGAGGGCGAACCGTGCGTCTGCCAGCGGGGTGTTGTCAATGGCACCGCCGACGCGAAGTTCACCACCATCGAAGTTTCCGCCAAACTCGGCAGGCGCATCGATGGAAAAATTCTTCACGAACTCGCTTGGAACAACCGTGGCTGTGCCATAGTCGAAACTGTCCTGAAGTGCCTGTGCGGCCTGCTTCCCGTCCTCAGTGTCGGGGAAGGTAAATACGCCACCGACCTGAATGGGGCGATCCTTCTCGGCGCCAGAGTATCGGGGATGAGTTGTGATGTTGACAGATCCGTTGGGTTGGATGCTGAAGCTAAACTCGTAATGCGGATCGAGGGAGTTGAGACGATCCTTGAGCGTGCGCACGCGATCTATTAGATCCGTAACCCCTCGGGTAAGGGCTGCTTGCTCTTGGTTAATCTCCCGCATCATGCCAACGATCTCGTCGTTGCTGCCCTCTAGGTAATAACGGGGCAGCTCCGGGTGGGAGGCCATCTGCCCATCGAGCCAATCCTTCCCATGCCAGATACAGGGGAACGGATACTTGGCAGCCAGATCATTGAACCACTTGAGTTCGCCATCAGTGTGATTGATGGGCACCACGAGGTACCAAGCCACGGGGTTGTGCTTGGCCGCATTTCTGAGCGAGTCGGAAACTTGCCGTCTTCTGCCGGACCTTTCATCAAGGCGTCCGGTAAAGCTCTTGAGTTCGAAGATTTCCAGGCCCGTAGGGAGCGGTACCTGGACGTCACGCCCCTTGTCTCCGCCCGCTCCGTCGATGCGCTGGGCCTGCGGATGCAGGCGACTGATGAGGACGGAGACCATGTCCTCGTAGACATTGGAGCCGAGTCGCTCGTCGGTCCAGTCGACCCTGTTCTTCATGCCGCCCTCAGTCCTTACTGCTCCCGGCCTCGCCCGGCGACTTCAGCCCCCGTACCAGCTCCGCCGCATCCACCCCGAGTGCCTCAGCCAGCTTCAGGATGTTGTGCAGGCTCACGTTGCGCTGGCCGCGCTCGACCTGCCCAATGAACGTCCAGTGCATACCACTGTCGTCGGCAAGGCGTTCCTGGCTCTTACCGAGTTCGTTCCTGCGGGCGCGCACCCGCGCCCCAAAGGTCTGGGCGGCGTCTGAGATGGGCTGTTTTGCCATGGCGAGCCCTAGCTCATATGTCCCAAGCCTCAAGATCCAGAGACTATATATCCCAACTCTCTGCATCCCATGACTATGTGTCCTATGCTGCCTCGCGTAGGTAGCTCCCGCAGCACGGAGGAGGTGGTGGTCATGCTGCGCAACAACGGTGGTGGTGGCGGTACCGGCGGCTGATAGCCCCGTGCCCCAAGAAGACCCCGGCTTGCATCTCCTGCGGTCCGGGGTCTTCGCATGTTCGGCATTGCTCTGAACTGGGCTTTTTTTATACTTGATCTTGTATATGGCTAGTCCGTTAGAGCGCCTCTACCAGACCAAACTCGCCCTGCTCGCCACCGTCGTCACGGTGGTCGGTATAGCTTTAATGCTCCTGGCCCACTGGGCGAGCGGCAGCCCCGCCGGCGCCTGGCTTGACGCACTTCCCGCGATGGAGGTCGGCTCGGCCCTCTTCACCACCGGCCTCATCGCGATCTTCTTTGAGTACATCGACCAAGCCGACGCTGAGGTTCGAGCAAACCAGCGCCTCCGCAAGGTGCTCTCGGAGGAAGCGCCAGCCATCCGGGACGCGGTGGTCGACGGCTTCGCCTTCTCGCCGGAGTCCCTGACGAACGTGGCCTCCACGAAGACCCTCGACCGGATCGTCGAGAACTGCCTGTCCATTCGGCTCGGTGACAAGGAACTGGCCGCCGACGCCTATCAGGACCTCCGGGAACAGATCTTCGGGGCCAAGCAGCGCTGGGAGGATGCCCATGTTGCGGTATCGCTCGCGCCCTGGAAGCAGGGGCCGACGGAGGGCCGAGGCGCGATGTTCGTCGCCACTGTCCGGTGGGAGTACCGCTTCGTGCCGACCAGTCCGCTGCTGCGCTTCTCCTGCGTCTCCGACCTTGACGCCTACCGGGAGCTTCTGGCCGACCCGTCGTCCACGGCCACGTGGTACTTCGAACCCATAGACGGCCACAACGCCTCGTCGCCCGAAGTCTTCGAGCTGGTGCAAGTCGCCGTGAACGGCAAGGCGCAGACGCCTCGGCGCAGCGTCCGCAAGGAGGGCCAGGTCTTCGCGGTGAGCCTCGGCGGCGACGTGAAGGCCGGGGAGCCGGTCACCGTCTCGTACACCTACCGCGTGCTCGTCCAACAGCACGGACATGTCCTGCACCTTGACCTCGCCCAGCCGACCAAGGACTTCCGGGCTGAACTCTGGTACGGCGATTGCGGTATCCGCTACATGAACGTCTTGGACTACCACTCTGGTCCACGTCAGGCGCGGTACACCGCGCTTGCTGCATCGGATCCGTCACCGAGCGTCGAAGTCGCTTACGAGGGCGGGACGTTCCCCAAGGGTGGCGTGGCGTTCGTGTGGGTGCTGGAGGGGGAGATGCGCACGGTCACCAGTCGACAGAAGTGATCACGTTCGGTCAGGAGTGTGGGTGCTCTACTCCCTTTGTCTGCCCCGAGCCTGACGGAGCGTGAGTGATTGTCAGTGTCACCGGCTAGCGTGTCGAGGTGCAGGGTACGAAGATCGTGGGGCTGTGGCGTATGAGGCAGCTCGCGACATGCAGTAAATGTAAGAACAGGGGTTGGCTATGACAGCACTGGAAGACAAGCTGACGCGCTACAAGGCGCCGTCCAGCAATACCGAACAGGATAAACAGGAACGAGCCGAGCGCATGGTGCGCAATGCGGTCAACGGATGGAGCGGCTTCAACGACATCCGTACCAGCTTCCTGCCCAAGGGGTCCTACAAGAACAACACCAACGTGCGAACTGACAGTGATGTCGATATCGCCGTGATTCATGAGGGATTCTTCTACTACGACGATAGTGCTTTGTATGAGGCTGACAAGATTCACGGTTCGGTGGCCATCAAGCATTTCGATGGTCCAGGTTTCCGGTCTGAACTTGAAAAAGCTATGCGCCATGCGTACGGAAGTGACTGCGACACGTCCGGTACCACGGCTATCGAGATTGCCGAGAATGGCGGGCGAGTTAAGGCGGATGTGGTGCCGTCCTTCCGTTACCGCTACTACCATTACGACACCCTTGGGAAAGTGGCATACCGCGAAGGTACGAAGACGTGGCGCACAAACGGCGAGTGGGTTATTAACTACCCTCAGCAGCAGTATGACAATGGCGTTGCTAAGAACAACCGTACGGGTACGCGCTACAAGCAAATGGTCCGTATTCTCAAGCGAGTGGAAAACGACCTGGTTGCAGCTGGGCAGATTGATGCGCTGCCGAGTTACTTCATGGAATGTCTTGTGTACTGCACGCCGGACGGGCACTTTAACCATGGAGGTCTGACGCCGCTGACCGATGACATCAGTGCCGTCATTGGCTACATCTGGAATCAGACTAAGCCGGGAGGCTCTGCGAAAGACTGGCATGAGCCGAACGGCATCAAGCCGTTGTTCGGTCCTGGACAGAAGTGGTCTATGGAAGATGCTCACGAACTTGCACTCAAAGCGTGGCGGAACCTGGGGCTGAACTGATGGAAGGAATCAAGGTTCGAGTAGGGATCGGCATTGCGGCGCTTGTCGGATTGGCGCTGGCGCTACTCGCAGGCCAAGGCCTCTCTCAAACACCGTTGCGCATCTATTCGATCGCCGGAACGCTCGCTGTGCTGGTGTTTGCTTTGTGGGAGCGCTTCATCTGGAAGTGGAAACTGGTGAGGTACTTCACGGGCGTACCATTGATTGCCGGGACATGGCGTGGCGAACTCGTCTCTTCTTACGTTCGCCCGGATGGTACTAACGTGCCTCCAATTCCCACGGTTGTATACGTCTCGCAGTCGGCGTCTAAGTGGACTGTCACGCTTTTCACTGGGGAGTCGAAGTCAATCTCGGAGCATGCCAAACTCATCCCTGATCCTGACGGTCGGTGGCGACTGAGTTGGCAATATGTCAATACTCCTCGCCCCGGTGTGCGTGACCGTAGTGAGCGACACAAGGGCGCAGCTGAGGTGTACATCGGTTCGCAGCCTGGTGAGGGCCTCGAAGGGGCGTATTTTACTGATCGGCGAACGGATGGCGAATTGCGTTTTACTGAATGGTCGCCTGAGCGTTACGGAAGTTCCGGTTCTGCTCTTGCCGCTGATAGCTTTAACCATGCGAGTCCATTCGTAGGTAAAAGGTGAGTGCGGCACGAGCGTGATGCACTATGGCCGTGAATGTACAGTTCATAAATGGGTTGCGACTGGTGTTGGGAAAGAGGATGATTTCAATCCGAACACCAAGGAGGCCATGTGTCCGTAAACGATGACGTCATCAAGGCTGGTATCGTGAGTGACGCCGACTACATGGGCCGCTTGTTTCGTGACCTTCAGAACGCCAATGATTCGAACCTGTTTGGCGTCGTGCCGTTGTGTATGGCCCCTTACTTCTCGCTGATCATTCACGAGGTGAAGGGGAAGCCGCAGGTGATTGACCCATCGGTGTTCGATGAGTTCTCCGCAGACGCTGCCGCAGTGAGTGCGCGCGCGAGGCACAGTCTCAAGCTCTTCGAGGATACCCAACGAGGTATTGAGGGGCAGTTGGAGTTCTTCAAGAACGACATCCTGGACAAGCATTCCGCGCATTTCCTTGGGAACACATGGTTCCCGCCTGCTCGTCGGTGGGAGAAGGATCTGGGGCTCTTCACCTACGGAGGCACTCTTCTCGCGACTTCTCATTCTGCTGCCTTCCATCTTGGAATCGAGCATGAAAGGATTTTTCGCAACGACGATGGTGCGTATGTGCGCGGCACCAATGAGCAGGTCGGTCGATGTTTCTACCGGCTTGGCGCCCGTCTCGATGCGACCGGTGGCGATACCTTCGTCCGTCATCTTTCAGGGAACTTCGTGAAGCGGAAGGACGTGCGGGCTTCGGGCTATTACCCACGGGCTTTCAACGGCAGCACAACCGAGGCGCTCAATGGTGTCTTGACAGACTTCCAGGTAATGATGAACTTCATCGACAAGGTCATCACGGCCGGTGCTGACGTTCTCAACCTTGAGTACACTGTGTTCAAGATTCGGTACATCACCGTGTACGCGGTGTTGCAGAGTCTCGCACTTCTCAAGGATGACGCTCGCTACCCGCTGTCTTCGGCGTCAACCGCAGTGATCGAAAATATCCTGGCTGCGCCCGCTGGCCGCGTTATCACGGACCGTTCCGTGCGGCATTTTCGAAACACCTTGATGCACTACAACCTGCTGCCTAGTGCTGATACTGCGCGGGTGGACCTAGGGCAGCCGGTCTTTGGTCTTGGGCCTCAATACTTTCCTGCGTACGACTTCGAGGGACTGAGCGGGTTGCTCGACACATGCATTCAGGAGACAGCCAACGCTTTGAACGAGTGGGCTGGGGGCGTGTAGCGAAGACGTTGGGCAGGACTCCAGCGATAGCTGCCATGGTCGCTCCACTTTTACGACTGCGGTCGTGCCTTCCGCGTCTGTTACTGCCGTCGGCTGCGGCTTCAGGTGCATCGGTCGCCGTAGCTGTCTGCCCGAGGATGCCCGCAATAGCGGCTCGCCGGTCTTGGAGCCACTTCTCCTCAGCATCTAACTCTGCCATGGCTTTTTGCTGGACCGTCTCGTCGGTGAGGGTCTACGCGACCCAGTCGTTGAGGGCTTCCACGCCAACGTCGTTCACGCTGTGCCCAGTTATGCCGCGTAGGCCCTCGATCTGCTCACGCAGGGTGGGATCAATTCTTACAGCAAAGGCCACGACCTTGCGTTCCTCTTCTGCCGCTGGTACCGGCGGTTGTGCATCTGGGTGGTGTTCGCTCATTTTGAAACTCCTTCCGTTTAGGGTTGCTGCTTTCTATTTATAGCTATCCGAGCGTAAGGTCTCGTCCATAATTGGAAAGAAATAGCCAGCCCCATCTGTCAAGTGACGACAGATGGGGCTGGCGTGACCGGCAAACCTTGTACCTACCGGCGCTCGTGCGGGTCGCGCATCTGCACACCGCGCTTGCGTAGGCGCAGGCGTACTGTTTCAGGGTCGACCTTCAGACGGTCGGCAACACGGGCTGTTGATAGGCCTGTGGCGTACAGCCGCTCGGCTTCGTCGACGTTTGCCTCGGTGAGCCGACGCCAGCGGGGTGTAACGCCGTTGCGCTTGAGGATGCTGCTCACTGTCTGCCGCTTGATGCCGAAGCGCTCGGCCAATTCATAGGTTGTAGCACCAGACTTGTATGCCTCGACCAGCTCCGTGACCTGTGCGGGCTTGAGCCGCTTGGCGACGCGACGTTGCGGCTTTGGCTGCTGCCGCTTGACTGGTGGGACTTCAGGCCCTGGCAGCGTGCCGAGGACGTGCCGGAGGTACTGGAGCTGGGCTTTTGTGTTCCAGTGGGGTCTACCGTCGCCCACCACCGGGAAGGCCGGTCTGCCTGTGCAGACCGGCCTTTTTCGTGTCTGCCGTGCGTCTTGAGGGGGTCTCATGAGCGAGGGTAAAGACAGCGAGAGGCGACGGAGAAGGGTTTCCGTGAGCCGGCGCAGGCTGTGGGCGCCGGGCGTCGTCACGGGCGTCATGGTGGTGCTCGCCGCGATGGTGGCCGGCGCCCAGGCCTTCGCGAACAAGGAACCGGTCACCTCGACGTAGGTGGGCGCGGTGATCCGGGCGGACGGAAGCGCCCGCGTCAACCGAGGTCATCGACTGCGACTTCGGGCACTCGGGATCCACCCACGGCATCTACCGTGACGTACCGGACGCGGACTTCTACGAGAACGTCCGCGCCACCATGGACGGACACAAGGTCCCCCCGGCGTCCGCTGCGAGCACGGCACCTGGGACGACGGGAAGCCCTGCACGGCCACCCGGAGCGAGCCGGGGCACCTGGTCGTCAAGCTCGGCAAGCTGAGCGGTCGTGAGGGCGTCACCCTCTACGGCACCACCGGGAAGACCAAGGCGGCGAGTGCGCCGGTACTGCCCGCGGCGCCCTCCGGCGGGGCCGTCGGTACGACTCTTCCGCACCCGCTGCACACCGGCGGCCTCTTCCTGGCCGCCGCCGTCGCCACGGTCGCGCTGACCTACTTTCTGCTGCGGTTCCGGCTTCGTCCTGGTGATCACCGGCGGTGCCCTCACCGGCCGCCGGTCCGGTGCCGGACGGCCCGTCGTACTGCTGGCCGCCGTCGCCGCGGGCATCGGTCTGACGCTCGTCGCCTGCGGATGGGAACTGGACCGGCGTACCGCGCGCGGCACCGCCCTCTGGCTCCGGGTCGAGGCCTTCCGGCGCTATCTGGCCGACCCCGGCACCGTCCCCGGTGAACTGCCCACCGGACGGCGGGCGGAGCTCTACGGGGCCTGGGCCGTGGCCCTCGGTGTGGAATCCGCCTGGGAGGACGCCGTGGGCGCCTCCGCGTCACCACCGGCACAGCGCGCGGACACCCGAGCCCTGTACCGCACCGACCTGCTGCTCGCCGCCGTGGTCTTCGCCGGCTCCAGCCCGGCCGCCGGCTCCGGTAATTCGGGCGGTGGCGGCGGCGGTTCCTCGTCCGGCGGCGTCGGTGGTGGCGCCGGCGGTGGTGGCGGCGGTTCCTGGTGAAGCGACGGGGCACCGGGATGCCCGGCGCCCCGCCCCTCACGCCGCCGTCGGCAGCTCCGGCCGCAGCGGCCAGTCCTGGTTCACCGTCTCCGGTGTGCCGCTGCGGGTGAACCAGGCCTGGAGGCCCCTGGCCTGCGCCGCGTGCCAGGTGGTCTGAAGCGTGTGCAGCTGGGCCGGGCTCAGACGCTCCAGGCGGGTCGCGAACCGGCGGCCCAGTGCCCGTACGACCTCCAGGGCCGCGAGCGCGTCCGCGCCCGCGTCGTGCGCGCCCTCCAGGGTGACCTCGTAGTGCGCGCACAGGTCGGTCAGGGTGCGGCGGCCCTTGCGGTACCGGTCCAGATGTTTGTCCAGGACCCGGGGGTCGAGGACGAGCAGCGGACTCGCCTCGAACCAGCGGTCCAGGGAGGATGCCCGATGACGGCGCAACTCCCGGTCCAGCAGGGTCAGATCGAACGGCGCGTTCATCACCACCAGCGGGCGGTGCATCGCCGCGTGCTCGGCCAGTTCCTCGGCTATCTCATGCATCACCGGCGCCGGCCAACGGCCGTTGCGCTGAAGGTGTTCGTCGGTCAGCCCGTGCACCGCCGTCGCCGCTTCCGGCACCGGCACGCCCGGGTTCACCAGCCAGCGGACCGCCCTCGGCCGGGTACCCGGGGCGTCCTGGACGACGACGGCGGCCGACACGATCCGGTCGGTCTCGACGTCAACGCCCGTGGTCTCCGTGTCGAAGGCGGCCAGGGGCCCTTCGTACCAGCACGTCATGCCTACACAACTCCTCGTTCACCCACGGCAGCTGACGTTCCGTCTTCTGCCTGTTTGGTGATACCCGGGCCGTTTGCGACGTACGCCGGAAGGACACAACAGGAGTGCGGGTCTTTGCAGTTCAGCGGCCCGCCACGGGGAAACACTCTGGCTGGGAAGGCTGTTGGTCATGGCGATAGCGCAGCCCGAACGGGGCGGGCTGCTGCCCGAGCGGACGGGCCCCCATCGCGGCACACTCGCGACCACCGCCTGCATGGAGACACTTCAGGTGGGCTACCTGCACGCGGTCGCGGCGGCGGCCGGCTGCTCGCTGTCGCAGCCGTTCCCGGACAACGGCATCGACTGGCACGTCAGCCATGGCTCGCCCGGTCACACCGTCGACGACGAGGTGACCATAAAGGTGCAGCTCAAGTGCACGTACCAGATCGCCCCCAATCCGCCGGGACGTTTCTTCTCCTTCACGCTCGACAACGACCACCTGCGCAAGCTCGCCCGCACACCGGTGTCGGTGCACAAGATCCTGGTGGTGATGCTGGTCCCGCGCTCCCAGAACGACTGGCTGCGCGCCAGCCACGACCGGCTCGATCTGCGCCACTGCTGCTACTGGGTCAACCTGGCAGGGCACCCGATCACCGGCCGGCACCGGACCACCGTGCGGGTCCCGACCTCGCGCATATTCGACGACCGGGCGCTCTGCGAGATCATGACGCGGGTCGGGACGGGAGGCAGACCATGAGGCACCGTCCGTACGAGGAGCAGCTGCGGGAGGTCCGGCCGCACCCCGACGACCTGCACGGCCCCCACTGGGGCCGTCCCCCCGAGCCCGCCGAGGTCGACCCCGCCGTGCTCGGCGCCCTGCTGCGCCGGCACGGCTGGCAGCGGCGCGGCGGAGCGCCCGGCCGGTACGGCCGCTGGACCCCACCAGGGCCGGGCGGCACCGGCACCAGCCTGCTCGTACCCGAGAGCCGCGCCTTCCCGGACAGTGACGACCTGCTCGGGGAGGCGCTCACGGCTCTGGCGCGCAGCGGGACGCCCGCCGCCCGCGAGGTGCTGGTCGGGCTCGCCGTGCCCAGCGACGAGATCCGCTGGTGGCGGGACGTGCCGAGCGGACCCGCGGACACCGCGTCCTGGACGGCCGAGGAACAACTGCGCACCGCCGCCCGGCAGACCCTGCTGGCCGGCGCCCTCGCCACCCGTGCGCGGGCCGGCTACCACGGCGCCCGGCACAAGCGGGCCGCCGCCGCCATGCTGGACTCCGTGCTCGTCGGCTCGGCGGAGGGCGGCCGCGGCCTGACCGCGTTCGTGCCCGTCGGAACCGGCCGGCCGCTCGCCGTACGCCTCCACCAGGCCCTGTACGCCGCCCGCGAGGCCATCGACTACCAGCGGGCCACCGGTGGCATGGACGCCTTCGACGGAGCCGTCGAGGCGGGCGTCAGCCGTGAACTGACCGACGCCCTCGTCACGCTCGTGCGCGGCACGGAAGGCGCCCGCGTCTCGGTGGACTGGGCACCGGGCGCCGGAGTGCCCGACGACTGCGCGTCGGCCCTGGACCCCGTCGAGTTCTCGCCCGGCGACCTGCCCGTGCTGCGCGAGGCCGGCGCCCGCTACCTGCGCGACGAACCCTCCGTGGCGGTCCGGGTCACCGGCACCGTGGTCCGGATGCGCCGCTCGGAGCCGCGCGGCGAGGGCGCGGTACGGCTGCGGGTGATCGCCGGCGCCGAGGTGCCGTACGTCCGGGTCACCCTCGACGAGGAGGACTACCGGATCGCCGGCCAGGCCCACCTCGTCGGACTTCCGGTACGGGTGCACGGCCGGCTGGAGAGCCGGGGCGGCTTCCGGCGGCTGTCCGGCGCCTCGGGGGTCGTACCCGTACAGGTGGACGACGAGGAGCGGGACAGCCTGATGAAATCCCTCCAGGAGAATCTCGACTTCTTCGAGGAGGCGTGCAGCGGCGACGACTGCGACTGACGGACGACTGTGGGTGACCGTTTCGCAGTCGGTGCGGCCGGGTCGGTACGATCCGGTATTGCGCGCGCTCCTGGTACGGCGCTCGCATCCGCCTTCAGTCAGGAGAGACCGGTGTCAGACGTCCGTGTGATCATCCAACGCGATTCCGAGCGGGAAGAGCGCGTGGTGACGACGGGCACTACGGCCGCCGAGCTCTTCGCCGGCGAGCGCGCGGTCATCGCCGCCCGGGTGGCCGGGGAGCTCAGGGACCTCGCGTACGCGCCCGCCGAGGGCGAGGTCGTGGAGCCGGTGGAGATCTCCTCCGAGGACGGTCTCAACATCCTGCGGCACTCCACCGCGCACGTCATGGCCCAGGCCGTCCAGGAGATCTTCCCGGAGGCCAAGCTCGGCATCGGCCCGCCGGTCAAGGACGGCTTCTACTACGACTTCGACGTCGAGAAGCCGTTCACGCCCGAGGATCTCAAGGCCATCGAGAAGAAGATGCAGGAGATCCAGAAGCGCGGCCAGCGTTTCTCGCGGCGCGTGGTGACCGACGAGGCGGCCCGCGAGGAGCTGGCGGGCGAGCCGTACAAGCTCGAACTGATCGGACTGAAGGGTTCCGCGTCCTCGGACGACGGCGCGGACGTCGAGGTCGGCGCCGGTGAACTGACGATCTACGACAACCTGGACGCCAAGACCGGCGAGCTGTGCTGGAAGGACCTCTGCCGCGGTCCCCACCTGCCCTCCACCCGCCTGATCCCGGCGTTCAAGCTGATGCGCAACGCGGCCGCCTACTGGCGCGGCAGCGAGAAGAACCCGATGCTCCAGCGCATCTACGGCACCGCCTGGCCGTCCAAGGACGAGCTGAAGGCGTACCTGGACTTCCTCGCCGAGGCCGAGAAGCGCGACCACCGCAAGCTGGGCAACGAACTCGACCTGTTCTCCATCCCGGAGCAGATCGGCTCCGGCCTCGCCGTCTTCCACCCCAAGGGCGGCATCGTCCGTCGCGTGATGGAGGACTACTCGCGCCGCCGGCACGAGGAGGAGGGCTACGAGTTCGTCTACACCCCGCACGCCACCAAGGGGAAGCTCTTCGAGACGTCCGGGCACCTGGACTGGTACGCCGACGGCATGTACCCGCCCATGCAGCTCGACGAGGGCGTGGACTACTACCTCAAGCCCATGAACTGCCCGATGCACAACCTGATCTTCGACGCGCGTGGCCGGTCCTACCGTGAACTGCCGCTGCGCCTCTTCGAGTTCGGGACCGTGTACCGGTACGAGAAGTCCGGGGTCGTGCACGGCCTGACCCGGGCCCGCGGCTTCACGCAGGACGACGCGCACATCTACTGCACCAAGGAGCAGATGGCGGAGGAGCTCGACAAGACGCTCACCTTCGTCCTGAACCTGCTGCGGGACTACGGCCTCACCGACTTCTACCTGGAGCTGTCCACCAAGGACCCGGAGAAGTTCGTCGGTTCCGACGAGGTCTGGGAGGAGGCCACGGAGACGCTCCGCGCGGTCGCCGAGAAGCAGGGCCTCCCGCTCGTCCCGGACCCGGGCGGCGCCGCCTTCTACGGCCCGAAGATCTCCGTGCAGGCCAAGGACGCGATCGGCCGCACCTGGCAGATGTCGACCGTCCAGCTGGACTTCAACCTGCCCGAGCGCTTCGACCTGGAGTACACCTCCGCCGACGGCTCCAAGCAGCGCCCGGTGATGATCCACCGCGCCCTGTTCGGCTCCATCGAGCGGTTCTTCGCGGTCCTCCTGGAGCACTACGCGGGCGCCTTCCCGGCCTGGCTCGCGCCGGTCCAGGCGGTGGGCATCCCGATCGGGGACGCGCACGTCGACTACCTGCACAAGTTCGCCGCCGAGGCCAAGAAGAAGGGCCTGCGCGTCGAGGTCGACGGCTCCTCGGACCGGATGCAGAAGAAGATCCGCAACGCCCAGAAGCAGAAGGTGCCCTTCATGGTCATCGCGGGCGACGAGGACATGGCGGCAGGCTCGGTGTCCTTCCGCTACCGGGACGGCTCGCAGGAGAACGGCATCCCCTTCGACGAGGCCATCGCCAAGATCGTGAAGGTGGTCGAGGAGCGGACCCAGGTCTGATCCGGCCCGGCATCGAAGGGGCCCCCGCGGATCACTTCCGCGGGGGCCCCTTCTCGTCCTGCCCCATGTCGAACCGCTGGAGCATCCAGGACGAGAACGATCCCGTGACCGTGCCCAGCAGCGCCAGACCGCAGGCCATCAGCCCCACCGCGATGAAACGCCCCAGGGTGGTGACCGGGACGTAGTCGCCGTACCCGACGGTGGACAGGGTCGAACAGGTCCACCAGAGGGAGTCGCCGAAGGTGCGGATCGTGGCGTTCGGGGCCGAGCGCTCGGCCTGGTAGACGGCGAGCGCGCCCGAGAACCCCAGCAGCGAGATCGACAGCGCCGAGTAGGCAGCCACGCGCGCGTGCAGTCCCATCCGGGGCTCACCGTGCCGGCGCTGCATCGCCTCGTACGTCCGCACCACCCGCACCGGGCGCAGCAGCGGCAGCACCAGCACGACGGTGTCCAGCCAGTGCCGCCGGACGAAGCCCGGACCCTCGCCGCTGAGCCGCCAGCGCACCGCGTAGTCGACGGCGAACATCGCCCACGTCAGATAGGTCAGCGACAGCAGGAGGACGTGGACGGCCTCGGGCAGGTCCGGCTCCAGCACGTGCACCGCGTACGAGCCCAGGAAGACCAGTGAAGCGATGCCGAGCGGCAGATCGGTGCGCTGCTCCCAGTCCTTCAGCCGGCTGTCGTCGTCCATCCGCCCAGCTTCGCCGCCGAGCGCCTCGGCCCGGCCCCGGCGACACGCCGCGAACGGGCGAAGCCATATGCTGCCTAGCATGACGAGTGAGCCGGAACAGCAGATCGGAGTGGGGACGCAGGACGCGTTCCAGCGCCTGTGGACGCCCCACCGGATGGCCTACATCCAGGGCGAGAACAAGCCGAGCGGCCCGGGCGCCGACGACGGCTGCCCCTTCTGCTCGATCCCGGCCAAGTCCGACGAGGACGGCCTGATCGTGCGGCGCGGTGAGCACGTCTACGCGGTGCTCAACCTCTACCCGTACAACGGCGGCCACCTGATGACGGTCCCGTACCGCCATGTCGCCGACTACACGGACCTGACCGGCCCGGAGACCGTGGAGCTCGCCGAGCTGACCAAGCAGGCCATGACCGCGCTGCGCACCGCGTCCGGCGCCCACGGCTTCAACATCGGGATGAACCAGGGCTCGGTGGCGGGCGCCGGCATCGCCGCCCACCTGCACCAGCACATCGTCCCGCGCTGGGGCGGCGACACGAACTTCATGCCGGTGGTGGGCCACACCAGAGTGCTGCCCCAGCTGCTGGCCGACACCCGCAAGATGCTGGCGGAGGCCTGGCCGGCGAGCTGACGCGGAACGGAGACGGAGGCCCGGCCGACGAGCCCGGCCTCAGCCTCAGGCTCCGTGTCCGCCTCCGCCGCCGGCTCAGCCATCGTGTCCGGCTCAGCCTCCGTTCCCGCCGCTGCCTCAGCCTCCGTGTCCGAGCCTCCGTGTCCGTCGCTGCCCGCGTCGGCTAGGCGTCGTACGTGTCCGCCTTCTTCGGTGCCGCGTCCTGCACGGACCCGCTGAGCGCGGACGCCCGGCTGCTGAACTTGTCGGTGTCGACGTCGTGTTCCCGGAGCACCCGCAGCGCCGCCCGGTGCACCGCCCGCAGTATCGGGGTGGCCGCGCGCAACGCGTCGTCGGCCATGAAGCGGTGCTTCCAGGGCTGGTCGGCCCACGCGTGCCGCAGACCGAAGGGCTCGGGCAGCCCTATGGAGCCGCCGAGCCACTTCAGCAGCGGCGGATACCAGCTGATGGTCGCCCGCGCGGCGAGCCGGACCACCTCGTCCGGGGTGACCAGCGGCAGTTTGACGGTCCGGGTCTCCCAGAACCGCACGGTCTTCGCGACCGTCTTCGTGGGAGCCGCGGGCTTGCCGCCGAACAGGCCGTTGACCGGACCGAGGGCGTGCCCGGTGACGTCGATCCGCAGCGTCTCCTTCAGCACGGTGACGGTGGCCATCATCGTGATGATCAGTTCGCCGTTCCACAGGTACGGCCACTGCACGCCCAGGTAGTGCCGGTCACCCTTGTCGAAGTGGTTGTTGTTGCAGATGTCCTCGACGTCCTTGGGCCCCACCTTGTAGTCGGTGCCCTCGGGCCGGGACACCGCCGTGGCACCCTCCCCGACATGGGTGACGATCCAGTGCCTGACCTGCGGTTCCGGGAAACCGCCGGTCTTCAGGTGCTGCCGGTGCAGCACGCTCAGTTCCTTCTCGATCTCGCGGACGACGGTCCAGGCCCGGAACTCGTGGACGCCCTTGACCGGGTCGAGCGGGACCAGTTCCTCCGCGAGGTGCCAGGAGCCCCAGCGAGTGCCCATGCCGAGTATCCCCTTGGGCCCCGCGTAGAAGACCGAGTTGGACTGCTGCTCGGCGCTGAGCCGGGCCAGCGACTGCCGCAGCTGCTCGGCAGCGGCCTGGTCCGGGCTGGTCGGCACCGCCTCGGGGACCTTAGCGCCGACGCTGCCGCCGGACAGCAGCCCGTCCCAGGCGGCGCGCAGGTCCTGCGCCGTCCTCTCGCAGAGCCGTTTGGCCAGATACCAGCCGATGACGGGGAGCACCACGCAGCCGCGCGCGTACCACCCCCAGAAGCCGGTGAAGGGGACCTTGACGATGAAGAGCACCGCGAGGACGCCGACCGCGGCCAGCAGGGCACTGCCGAGCCCGGAGACGCGCTTGTTGTCGGTCTTCAGCATGGTCGCCCGGAGCTGGAAGACCAGCAGCCACACCAGCAGGCCGGGCAGGAACAGCACGCCGGTCACGAACATGACGGCCGTCAGCCGCTGGTCGCGTTCCTTGCGGATGCGGTTGGCCGCGAGGCAGTGCTCCACGACCACCTGGGGTTCACTGCCGAAGGACTGGATGAGCGGCTTGCGGCCGACGCCCAGCATGCGGTCGATGATCGCCTGGGAGTACGCCTCACCGAAGTTCGGCCGGAAGATCTTCGCCCACTTGCGGCCCTCACTGACCGTGGACTGGTGCCACTCGTTGTCGGCCTTCTTGATCTCCTCCATCGGTGTGTCCCGGTAGGCCGCCGAGGCCAGGGCGTAGGTCGGGGCCTGCGCCTCGCCACCCGGCCTGGGCACCTGTGGCCCGAAGAAGTCCTCGAAGCTCATTCCCGCCCCCACTTGCCGCCGTCCCGCTTCTGCGGCCTTCCCGACTTCCGTACTCCGCACACCTGTTGATCAAGTACTCAGAGTATCCCCAGCCACTGACGCGTGTTCGGCGGACGGCCGAAGCCGCCCGCCGAACACCCATGGCACCACTCAGGAGGCTTCCTTGGCCTGTTCCCGGATCTTCTCGGCGATCTGCGGAGGCATCGGCTCGTGCCGCGCGTACGAGCGGCTGAACCGGGCCGTGCCGTGCGACAGGGAGCGCAGGTCGACCGCGTACCGGCCGATCTCGAACTCCGGCACCTCGGCCTTGATCAGGGTGCGCCCACCGCTGGTCTGCTCGGTGCCGAGCACCCGGCCGCGCCGTCCGGACAGGTCGCTCATGACCGCGCCCACGTAGTCGTCGCCGACCAGCACGGACACCTCGGCCACCGGTTCGAGCAGATGGATCCTCGCGTCGGCCGCGGCCTCCCGCAGCGCCAGCGCGCCCGCCGTCTGGAAGGCGGCGTCGGAGGAGTCCACCGAGTGCGCCTTGCCGTCGAGCAGGGTGACCCGCACGTCGACCAGCTGGTAACCGGCGGCGACCCCCTTGACGGCCTGGGCCCGGATGCCCTTCTCGACCGACGGGATGAACTGCCGGGGCACCGCCCCGCCGACCACCTTGTCGACGAACTCGATGCCGGAGCCGCCCGGCAGGGGCTCCACCTCGATCTCGCAGATCGCGAACTGCCCGTGCCCGCCGGACTGTTTGACATGCCGGCCGCGCCCGGCGGACCTGCCGGCGAACGTCTCCCGCAGGGACACCCGGTGCGGTACGACGTCGACCTGGACGCCGTAGCGGCTGCGCAGCCGTTCCAGGGCGACGTCCGCGTGCGCCTCGCCCAGGCACCACAGCACCACCTGGTGGGTGTCCTGGTTCTGTTCGAGCCGCATGGTCGGGTCCTCGGCGACCAGCCGGGCGAGGCCCTGCGAGAGCTTGTCCTCGTCGGCCTTGCTGTGTGCCTCGATGGCGAGCGGCAGCAGCGGGTCGGGCATCTCCCACGGCTCCATGAGCAGCGGGTCGTCCTTGGCGGAGAGGGTGTCACCGGTCTCCGCGCGGCCCAGCTTCGCCACGCAGGCCAGGTCACCGGCGATGACATGGGTGACCGGCCGCTGCTGTTTGCCGAACGGCGTGGACAGGGCGCCGATCTTCTCGTCGACGTCGTGGTCCTCGTGCCCCCGGTCGGCGAGGCCGTGCCCGGAGACGTGGACCGTCTCGTCGGGGCGCAGGGTGCCGGAGAAGACGCGCACCAGCGAGACCCGGCCGACGTAGGGGTCGGAGGCGGTCTTCACCACCTCGGCGACCAGCGGGCCGCCGGTGTCGCACGGTTTGATCTCGCGCGGCCGGCCGTCGACGGTGGTGACCCCGGGGGTGGGGTGCTCGAACGGCGTCGGGAAGCCGCCGGTGACCAGTTCGAGCAGTTCCACCGTGCCGAGCCCCTGGCGGGCGCCCTCGGCCGCGGGGGCGGCGGCCAGCACGGGGAAGAAGGTGCCGCGGGCGACGGCCCGCTCCAGGTCCTCGATCAGCGTCTTGAGGTCGATCTGCTCGCCGCCCAGATAGCGGTCCATGAGCGTCTCGTCCTCGCTCTCCGCGATGATCCCCTCGATCAGCCGGTTGCGGGCCTCGTCGATGTCCGGCAGCTGGTCGGGGCCCGGCTCGGACTCCTTGCGCTCCCCGGAGGAGTAGTCGAACAGCTTCTGCGTGAGCAGCCCGACGAGACCGGTCACGGGCGCGTGCCCGTCCGGGCCCTGCGGGCCGTGCAGCGGCAGGTACAGGGGGAGCACGGCGTCGGGGTCGTCGCCGCCGAACGCCTCGGCGCACACCCGGGTCATCTCCTCGAAGTCCGCGCGGGCGGCCTCCAGGTGCGTGACGACGATCGCCCGGGGCATCCCGACGGCCGCGCACTCCTCCCACACCATCCGGGTCGAGCCGTCCACCCCGTCCGAGGCGGAGACGACGAAGAGGGCCGCGTCCGCCGCGCGCAGACCGGCCCTCAGCTCCCCGACGAAGTCGGCGTATCCCGGGGTGTCCAGGATGTTGATCTTGATTCCGTTCCAGTCGACCGGTACCAGCGACAGCTGTACGGAGCGCTGCTGCCGGTGCTCGATGTCGTCGTAGTCCGAGACGGTGCCGCCGTCCTCCACACGGCCCGCCCGGTTCACCGCTCCCGCGGTCAGCGCGAGAGCCTCCACCAATGTCGTCTTGCCCGCTCCGGAGTGGCCGACCAGCACCACATTCCGTACGGACGCGGGGTGGTCGGCCGCCGTAGCCCTGCCGGCGGCTCCGGGGTGTTCCTTGACCTTGTCGCCCATGGTTATGCCTCCCGTGCACGGTGAGGTCTCGGTGGGCGCGGGCGAGCATGGCGGGCCGCGTGCGGTGGCGGCTCCGATGACGCCCGCGGTTATTCGAGCTTTCCACTCCCGTCACGGTGCGTCCATACGAACGACGTGATCGTGCCCGCGGGGCGCTTCCGGGCCGGCCGCCGGTCCCGTCCGAGAGTGCCCACCCGTCGCACACACGCGCGCGTGGCTACGATGGGCCAGCCGGGGTGGCCAGCAGGGGCCGCACGGCGCAACGACCGTCGGGAAGGCCATGCTGAACAAGTACGCGCGTGCATTCTTCACGCGTGTCCTCACACCGTTCGCCGCGTTTCTCATCCGCCGGGGCGTGAGCCCGGACACGGTCACGCTCCTCGGCACGGCCGGAGTGGTCGCGGGCGCGCTGGTCTTCTTCCCCCGGGGCGAGTTCTTCTGGGGCACGATCGTGATCACGCTGTTCGTGTTCTCGGACCTGGTGGACGGCAACATGGCCCGCCAGCTGGGCCGCACCAGCCGCTGGGGCGCCTTCCTGGACTCCACCCTCGACCGGGTCG
Source organism: Streptomyces humi (assembly GCF_001005085.2). GTDB lineage: Bacteria > Actinomycetota > Actinomycetes > Streptomycetales > Streptomycetaceae > Streptomyces > Streptomyces humi. The sequence goes on along the minus strand of NZ_LBMU02000016.1, from coordinate 39,329 downwards.
CCGACGGCGCGATCTTCGGCGGCTTCGCCCTCTGGTACGCGGGCAACGGCGACGACAACGTCCTGTGCGCCGTGTCGATCTTCTGCCTGGCCAGCGGCCAGGTGGTGTCGTACACCAAGGCGCGCGGCGAGTCGATCGGGCTGCCGGTGGCCGTCAACGGCCTCGTGGAGCGCGCCGAGCGACTGGTGATCTCGCTGGTGGCGGCCGGGCTGGCCGGATTCCACAACTTCGGCGTCCCGGGCATCCAGATCCTGCTCCCGATCGCGCTGTGGATCGTGGCCGTGGGCAGCCTGGTCACCCTGATCCAGCGCGTGGTCACGGTGCGCCGCGAGTCCGCCGAGGCGGAGGCGGCGGCCGGGCACGAGAAGGCCGCACACGGCAGCGAGGCCCCGCAGTGACCGCCACGGAGCGGCTCACCGACGCCCTGTACGGACTCGGCTGGGGCACCGTGAAGAAGCTCCCCGAGCCGGTCGCCGTGCGGCTCGGCAACGCCATCGCGGACCTCGCCTGGAGACAGCGCGGCAAGGGCGTCCAGCGGCTCGAGTCCAACTACGCGCGCGTACGCCCCGACGCGAGTCCGGAGCGGCTGCGCGAGCTGTCCCGCGCGGGCATGCGGTCGTACCTGCGCTACTGGATGGAGTCCTTCCGGCTGCCCGCCTGGAGCGAGCAGCGGGTACGCACCGGCTTCGACGTCAAGGACGTCCACCACCTCACCGACGGCCTCGCCTCCGGCCGGGGCGTGATCATCGCGCTGCCGCACCTGGCCAACTGGGACCTGGCCGGGGCCTGGGTCACCACGGAGCTGAAGACCCCGTTCACCACGGTCGCCGAGCGCCTGAAGCCCGAGACGCTGTACGACCGGTTCGTCGCCTACCGCGAGGGCCTCGGCATGGAGGTCCTCCCGCACAGCGGCGGCACCGCCTTCGGCACCCTCGCCCGCAGACTCCGCGACGGCGGCCTGATCTGCCTGGTCGCCGACCGCGACCTGTCCGAGTCCGGCGTCGAGGTCGACTTCTTCGGCGACACGGCCCGGATGCCGGCCGGACCCGCCCTGCTGGCCCAGCAGACCGGCGCCCACCTGCTCCCCGTGACGCTCTGGTACGACGACACCCCCGTCATGAAGGGCCGCGTCCACGCCCCGGTCGAGGTACCCGAGTCAGGTGACCGGACCTCGAGGACGTCTGTCATGACACAGGCGCTGGCCGACGCCTTCGCCACCGGGATCGCCGACCATCCGGAGGACTGGCACATGCTCCAGCGCTTGTGGCTCGCCGACCTCGACCCCGCGAAGGGACCGTCGTGAGGATCGGCATCGTCTGCCCCTACTCCTGGGACGTCCCGGGTGGCGTCCAGTTCCACGTCCGCGACCTCGCCGAGTACTTCATCGGTCTCGGCCACGACGTCTCCGTGCTCGCCCCCGCCGACGACGACACCCCGCTGCCGCCGTACGTCGTCTCGGCGGGCCGCGCGGTCCCGGTGCCGTACAACGGCTCGGTGGCCCGCCTCAACTTCGGCTTCCTGTCCGCCGCGCGGGTCCGCCGCTGGCTGCACGACGGCGCGTTCGACGTGGTCCACATCCACGAGCCGACGTCGCCCTCGCTCGGCCTGCTGACCTGCTGGGCGGCGCAGGGCCCGATGGTGGCGACCTTCCACACCTCCAACCCGCGTTCCCGCGCGATGATCGCCGCGTACTCGATCCTCCAGGCCGCGCTGGAGAAGATCAGCGCCCGGATCGCGGTCAGCGAGTACGCCCGCCGCACCCTGGTCGAACACCTCGGCGGCGACGCCGTCGTGATCCCCAACGGCGTGGACGTCGACTTCTTCGCCAAGGCCGAGCCGCGCCCCGAGTGGCAGGGGGACACCATCGGCTTCATCGGCCGTATCGACGAGCCCCGCAAGGGCCTCCCGGTGCTGATGAAGGCCCTCCCCAAGATCCTCGCCGCCCGCCCGGGGACCAGGCTCCTGGTGGCCGGCCGGGGCGACGAGGAGGCCGCGGTCGAGTCCCTGCCGGCCGAGCTGCGCTCCCGCGTCGAGTTCCTCGGCATGGTCAGCGACGAGGACAAGGCCCGTTTCCTGCGCAGTCTCGACCTGTACGTCGCGCCCAACACGGGGGGCGAGAGCTTCGGCATAATCCTGGTCGAGGCGCTGTCCGCGGGGGCTCCCGTGCTCGCCTCCGACCTCGACGCCTTCGCCCAGGTCCTGGACCAGGGCGCGGCGGGCGAACTCTTCGCCAACGAGGACGCGGACGCGCTGGCGGAAGCGGCGGTACGGCTGCTGGCGGACCCGGAGCGCCGGGCCGAGCTGAGCGAACGCGGCAGCGTGCACGTGCGCCGCTTCGACTGGTCGACGGTGGGCGCGGACATCCTGTCCGTCTACGAGACGGTGACCGCGGGAGCGGCGGCGGTGGCGGCGGTCGAACGCCCGGGGCTGCGGGCGCGGTTCGGGCTGGCGCGGGACTAGGCGCTTCGCGGGGGGGTGCCGCTGTGTTCCGGGCGCGGCGCCGTCGTGGCCGGTCGCGCGGTTCCCCGCGCCCCTGACGGGGCGCTGCCGTGGGCGTTTCCTATAGCGTTCCGCCCGTGACCGCAACGCTCATCTGGATCCTCGCTGTTCTCGTGGTGATCGGCCTCTACCTGAGCTGGACCGCCGGGCGGCTCGACCGGCTGCACTCCCGTATCGACGCCGCTCGTGCCGCCCTGGACGCCCAGTTGCTCCGGCGGGCGTCGGTGGCCCAGGAGCTGGCGACCTCGGGGGTGCTGGACCCGGCCGCCTCGATCGTGCTGTACGAGGCCGCGCACGCCGCCCGGCAGGCCGAGGAGGAGCAGCGGGAGGTCGCGGAGAGCGAGCTGAGCCAGGCGCTGCGGGTGGTCTTCGAGGAGCCGCAGCAGGTGGAGGAGGTCCGCGAGGCGCCCGGCGGCGAGGCGGCCGCGTCCGAGCTGGGCGAGGCCGTGCGCCGGGTGCCGATGGCCCGCCGGTTCCACAACGACGCCGTCGGCGCGGCCCGCCGGCTGCGCGAGCACCGCAAGGTCCGCTGGTTCCGGCTGGCCGGACACGCCCCCTTCCCGATGGCCTTCGAGATGGACGACGAACCGCCCACGGCCCTGGCGGACCGCGCCGCCTAGCCGGGCAAAAGGATCCACGCCCTTCCCATTGGCCCTTGCTGTGGACTGGTCCGCTCGCGTTTCCTCGGTGTTTGCAGAAACCCTCTTTCAGCGAGTGAGGTCACCCGTGTCCACCACCGACAACCAGGCCCCCGAGACCGGCACCGCCCGCGTGAAGCGCGGCATGGCCGAGCAGCTCAAGGGCGGCGTGATCATGGACGTCGTCACGCCGGAGCAGGCGAAGATCGCCGAGGACGCGGGCGCCGTCGCCGTCATGGCCCTGGAGCGGGTCCCGGCCGACATCCGCAAGGACGGCGGCGTGGCCCGGATGTCCGACCCGGACATGATCGAAGGCATCATCGAGGCCGTCTCCATCCCGGTCATGGCCAAGTCCCGCATCGGCCACTTCGTCGAGGCCCAGGTCCTCCAGTCCCTCGGCGTCGACTACATCGACGAGTCCGAGGTCCTCACCCCGGCCGACGAGGTCAACCACTCCGACAAGTGGGCGTTCACCACCCCCTTCGTCTGCGGCGCCACCAACCTGGGCGAGGCCCTGCGCCGGATCGCCGAGGGCGCGGCCATGATCCGCTCCAAGGGCGAGGCCGGCACCGGCAACGTCGTGGAGGCCGTCCGCCACCTGCGCCAGATCAAGGGCGAGATCGCCAAGCTGCGCGGCTGCGACAACAACGAGCTGTACGCCGCCGCCAAGGAGCTGCGCGCCCCCTACGAGCTGGTCAAGGAGGTCGCCGAGCTCGGCAAGCTCCCGGTCGTCCTGTTCTCCGCCGGTGGCGTCGCCACCCCGGCCGACGCCGCCCTGATGCGCCAGCTCGGCGCCGAGGGCGTCTTCGTCGGCTCCGGCATCTTCAAGTCGGGCGACCCGGCCAAGCGCGCCGCCGCCATCGTCAAGGCGACCACCTTCTACGACGACCCGAAGATCATCGCGGACGCGTCCCGCAACCTCGGCGAGGCCATGGTCGGCATCAACTGCGACACCCTCCCCGAGACCGAGCGTTACGCGAACCGGGGCTGGTAGCCAGCGATGACCACTCCCGTGATCGGAGTGCTCGCACTCCAGGGTGACGTACGGGAGCACCTCGTGGCCCTGGCCGCGGCCGACGCCGTGGCCAGGCCGGTCAGGCGCCCCGAGGAACTCGCCGAGGTGGATGGCCTGGTCATACCCGGCGGCGAGTCCACCACCATCTCCAAGCTGGCCGTCCTGTTCGGCGTGCTGGAGCCCCTCCGCGCGCGCGTGCGGGCCGGCATGCCCGTCTACGGCACCTGCGCGGGCATGATCATGCTCGCCGACAAGATCCTCGACCCGCGCTCGGGCCAGGAGACCGTCGGCGGCATCGACATGATCGTGCGCCGCAACGCCTTCGGACGGCAGAACGAGTCGTTCGAGTCGGCGGTCGACGTGCGCGGGATCGACGGCGATCCTGTGGAGGGCGTGTTCATCCGCGCCCCCTGGGTCGAGTCCGTGGGCGCCGACGTCGAGGTGCTCGCCGAGCACGGCGGCCACATCGTCGCGGTCCGCCAGGGCAACGCGCTCGCCACCTCGTTCCACCCGGAACTGACCGGCGACCACCGTGTGCACGCCCTGTTCGTCGACATGGTGCACGCGAACCGGGCGACGGAGTCCTAGTAGGATCTCTGGCGTTCGTTGTTGGATGGGTTACGCGAAGGAGACAGGCAGATGTCCGGCCACTCTAAATGGGCTACGACGAAGCACAAGAAGGCCGTGATCGATGCCAAGCGCGGCAAGCTCTTCGCGAAGCTGATCAAGAACATCGAGGTCGCGGCCCGGATGGGCGGCGTCGACATCGAGGGCAACCCGACTCTCTACGACGCCATCCAGAAGGCGAAGAAGCAGTCGGTCCCGAACAAGAACATCGACTCCGCCGTCAAGCGCGGCGGCGGCCTCGAGGCCGGCGGCGCCGACTACGAGACGATCATGTACGAGGGCTACGGCCCGAACGGCGTCGCGGTGCTCATCGAGTGCCTCACCGACAACCGCAACCGCGCGGCCTCCGACGTACGCGTCGCCATGACCCGCAACGGCGGCTCCATGGCCGACCCGGGCTCGGTGTCGTACCTCTTCAACCGCAAGGGCGTCGTGATCGTCCCCAAGGGCGAGCTCTCCGAGGACGACGTCCTGGGCGCCGTCCTGGACGCGGGCGCCGAGGAGGTCAACGACCTGGGCGAGTCCTTCGAGGTGCTCAGCGAGGCCACCGACCTGGTCGCCGTCCGCTCCGCCCTCCAGGACTCCGGGATCGACTACGACTCCGCCGAGGCCAACTTCGTCCCGACCATGCAGGTCGAGCTGGACGAGGAGGGCGCCAAGAAGATCTTCAAGCTGATCGACGCGCTCGAGGACAGCGACGACGTGCAGAACGTCTTCGCCAACTTCGATGTCAGCGACGAGGTCATGGAGAAGGTCGACGCGTAGCGCCGCCACGGGTTGAGCCGACCGAGCGGGCCGACGGGACACACCCGTCGGCCCGTCGTCATGTCGGCCGATGTCGGTGGCACCCGCTAGCCTGCACGAACAGGTGGCCGAAGGGAGGGGGCGCGGTGCGCGTACTGGGGGTGGACCCCGGGCTGACCCGGTGCGGTGTCGGGGTCGTCGAGGGCGTCGCCGGGCGGCCGCTCACCATGGTGGGCGTGGGGGTCGTACGGACGCCCGCGGACGCCGAACTCGGCCATCGCCTCGTCGCCATCGAGCAGGGCATCGAGCAGTGGCTGGACGAGCACCGGCCCGAATGCGTCGCCGTGGAGCGGGTGTTCAGCCAGCACAACGTACGGACCGTGATGGGCACCGCCCAGGCCAGCGCCGTCGCCATGCTGTGCGCCGCCCGCCGGGGCATCCCCGTCGCCCTGCACACCCCCAGCGAGGTCAAGGCCGCCGTCACCGGCTCGGGACGCGCGGACAAGGCCCAGGTCGGCGCCATGGTGACCCGGCTGCTCCGGCTCAGCGCCCCGCCCAAGCCCGCCGACGCCGCCGACGCCCTCGCGCTCGCCATCTGCCACATCTGGCGGGCCCCGGCCCAGAACCGCCTCCAGCAGGCCGTCGCCCTGCACACCGCCAACGCAACGAAAGGCCGTACGGCATGATCGCCTTCGTCAGCGGCCCGGTCGCCGCCCTCGCCCCGGACTCCGCGGTCGTCGAGGTCGGAGGGATCGGCCTCGCCGTCCAGTGCTCGCCCAACACCCTGTCCGGGCTGCGGATGGGCCAGCAGACCAAGCTCGCCACCTCACTGGTCGTGCGGGAGGACTCACTCACCCTGTACGGCTTCGTGGACGACGACGAGCGCCAGGTCTTCGAACTGCTCCAGACGGCGAGCGGTGTCGGCCCCCGGCTCGCGCAGGCGATGCTCGCCGTGCACAGCCCGGACGCGCTGCGCCGCGCGGTCGCCACGGGCGACGAGAAGGCGCTCGTCGCCGTCCCGGGCATCGGCAAGAAGGGCGCGCAGAAGCTGCTCCTCGAACTGAAGGACCGGCTCGGCGAGCCCATCGGCGCCCCCGCGATCGGGGCCCCGGTCACCCAGGGCTGGCGCGACCAGCTGCACGCGGCCCTGATCGGCCTGGGCTACGCGACCCGGGAGGCCGACGAGGCCGTCACCGCCGTCGCCCCGCAGGCCGAGGCCGCGGGCGGCACCCCGCAGGTCGGCCAGCTGCTGAAGGCCGCCCTCCAGACCCTCAACCGCGCCCGCTGACCCCACCACCGCTGAGGCACATCACTTATGAACTGGGACGACACGACCGACACCGGCGCCGACGCGGAGCGGCTGGTGGGCGCCGTCGCCGACCGTGAGGACCAGGCCGTCGAGGCCGCCCTGCGCCCCAAGGACCTGGGCGAGTTCATCGGCCAGGAGAAGGTCCGCGAACAGCTCGACCTGGTGCTGCGCGCCGCACGCGCGCGGGGCGCCACCGCCGACCACGTCCTGCTCTCCGGCGCCCCCGGCCTGGGCAAGACCACCCTCTCGATGATCATCGCGGCCGAGATGGGCGCCCCCATCCGCATCACCTCCGGGCCCGCCATCCAGCACGCCGGCGACCTGGCCGCGATCCTCTCCTCCCTCCAGGAGGGCGAGGTCCTCTTCCTCGACGAGATCCACCGCATGTCGCGGCCCGCCGAGGAGATGCTCTACATGGCGATGGAGGACTTCCGGGTCGACGTCATCGTCGGCAAGGGCCCCGGCGCGACCGCCATCCCCCTCGAACTCCCCCCGTTCACCCTGGTCGGCGCCACCACCCGGGCCGGCCTGCTGCCGCCGCCGCTGCGGGACCGCTTCGGCTTCACCGCGCACATGGAGTTCTACGAACCGCACGAGCTGGAGCGCGTCGTGCACCGCTCGGCGAACCTCCTGGACGTAGAGATCGACCAGGCCGGCGCCGCCGAGATCGCCGGCCGCTCCCGCGGCACGCCCCGCATCGCCAACCGGCTGCTGCGCCGGGTCCGCGACTACGCGCAGGTCAAGGCGGACGGGCTGATCACCCGCGACATCGCGCACGCGGCGCTCGCCGTGTACGAGGTGGACGAACGCGGCCTCGACCGGCTCGACCGCGCGGTCCTCCAGGCGCTGCTCAAGCTGTTCGGCGGCGGCCCGGTCGGCCTGTCGACGCTCGCCGTCGCGGTGGGGGAGGAGCGCGAGACGGTCGAGGAGGTCGCCGAGCCCTTCCTGGTCCGCGAGGGCCTGCTCGCCCGCACCCCGCGGGGCCGGGTCGCGACCCCCGCGGCCTGGGCGCACCTGGGCCTGACGGCTCCGCGCGGAGCGGCGGGCGGAACCGGCCAGCAGGACCTCTTCGACGGCTGACCCGGCCCCGGCGGACCGGCCGCACACCGCGGACGGCTCCGCCGGTCGTCCGCCAGGCTCCGGCGGCAGACGTGATCGCTTCGTGACGGCGGGGCATTGGCCGGGGCAGGAACCCAGGTGCCATGCTGAACGTTGTTCCATGCGCGCGGACTCGCTTAGACTCCGCCGATGCCGCCTTCGCGGGCGGCGCAGACCACACCCCCATCATCCAGGCCGCTCACCGCCGCGGCTGCGCGAAGGAAACCCCGTCCCGTGAATAGCTTGCCTCTTCTCGTGTTCATCGTCCTCATCGCGGCCATGTTCCTGATGACGCGCTCCACCAGGAAGCGCCAGCAGCAGGCCAAAGACATGCGGAACGAGATCCAGCCCGGAAACGGTGTCCGCACGATCGGGGGCATGTACGCGACGGTCAAGGAAGTCAGCGAGGACACCGTCCTCCTCGACGCCGGCCCGGGCGTCGACCTTCTCTTCGCGAAGAACGCGATCGGCGCCGTTCTCACGGACGACGAGTACAACCGCATCGTGCACGGCATCGAGCACGACCTGAAGTCCGACTCCGACGTCGTCCCGGACGACGCCTCCTCCCTCACCGAGACCGACGAGCCCGCCGACGCTGCCGCCGCCTCCGACGACAAGGCCGTCGACCTCGGTAAGAAGGACGCCGCCGACGACACGGTCGAGAAGGACGCCGAGGACAAGGCCGAGGAGGCCGGTACCACCGAGGCGAAGGCAGGCGAAGAGCCGAAGAAGACCGACGGCGACTCCGACGCGAAGTAGTCACGCCCCGGGGAGCGGTGCGCGCGTCGTGCGCGTACCCCGCACCCCGGGCGCGTCTGTTTCCCGCACGGGATCCCGACACCATGTCATGGCCGACCGGGCCGCCGACCAGGCGCGCGGCGGCCCGAGAGGGAGTACGAGAAGGTGGCAGCACCTAAGAGGGGCCGGAGCGCGAGCGCCCAGAGCAAGCCAGGGCGCTCGCTGGCCCTCATCCTGATCGCCATCGCGGCGCTGACCGGGGGGATGTTCGCCTCCGGGCACACCACTCCGCGTCTCGGCATCGACCTGGCCGGCGGTACGAGCATCACGCTCCAGGCGCACAACGAGCCGGGCCAGCCGAACGCGATCAACAAGGCCAACATGAACACCGCGGTCGAGATCATGAACCGCCGTGTCAACGGCCTCGGTGTGTCCGAGGCGGAGGTGCAGACCCAGGGGACGAGCAACATCATCGTCAACATCCCCAAGGGCACCAACTCCGAGGAGGCCCGCCAGCAGGTCGGCACCACCGCGAAGCTGTACTTCCGCCCGGTCCTGGCCAGCGAGGCCAGCGCCGGTGCCGCGGCGAGCGCTTCTCCGAGCGCCTCCTCCAGCGGCAGCTCCAGCGCCTCCCCGAGCGCGTCCCCGTCGAGCAGCGCGTCCCAGAAGGCCACCGGGTCGTCCTCCGCGTCCCCGTCGTCCTCCGCCACCTCGCAGGGCCGCGCCGTCACCGACGCCCTGAAGGCCGACTCCACGCCCTCCGCGTCGGCGAGCGCCTCCTCGTCGGCCAAGGCGTCCGCGAGCCCCTCCGCGTCCTCCTCGGCCTCCGCGAGCGCCTCCGCCGCGGCGACCAAGCTGGAGGCCGAGTACACCGCGCTGGACTGCTCCAAGCCGGCCCAGCGCGCCACCGCCGGCAAGGCCGCCAAGCCCACCGACTCCACCGTGGCCTGCGGCAAGATCTCCGGCGTCTGGTACAAGTACGTGCTCGGCCCGGCCGCCGTCGACGGCACCGAGGTCAAGAAGGCCCAGGCCGTCTACGACACGCAGACCGCCGCCGGCTGGCAGGTCCAGATGACCTTCAACTCCAGCGGCGGCAAGAAGTTCGCGAACATCACCGCCGAGCTCGCCAAGAACCAGCAGCCCCAGAACGAGTTCGGCATCGTCCTGGACGGCGAGGTCGTCTCCAGCCCGTACGTCAGCCAGTCCATCACCGGCGGCCAGGCGGAGATCTCCGGCAGCTTCACCCAGACGGAGGCCCAGAGCCTCGCCAACATGCTGTCGTACGGCGCGCTCCCGCTCTCCTTCAAGGAGCAGAGCGTCACCACCGTCACCGCCGCGCTCGGCGGCGAGCAGCTGCACGCCGGTCTGATCGCGGGCGCGATCGGCCTGGCCCTGGTCATCATCTACCTGCTGGTCTTCTACCGCGGCCTGTCGGTCGTCGCGATCCCCTCGCTGATGGTGTCCGCGATCCTCACCTACGTGATCATGGCGCTGCTCGGCCCGGCGATCCACTTCGCGCTGAACCTGCCGGCCGTCTGCGGTGCGATCGTCGCGATCGGTATCACGGCGGACTCGTTCATCGTGTTCTTCGAACGCATCCGGGACGAGATCCGCGAGGGCCGCACCCTGCGCCCCGCCGTCGAGCGGGCCTGGCCGCGCGCCCGGCGCACCATCCTGGTCTCCGACTTCGTGTCGTTCCTGGCCGCCGCCGTGCTGTTCATCGTGACCGTAGGCAAGGTCCAGGGCTTCGCGTTCACCCTCGGACTGACCACCGTGCTCGACGTGGTCGTCGTCTTCTTCTTCACCAAGCCGCTGATGACGCTGCTCGCCCGGCGTAAGTTCTTCGCGAACGGCCACAAGTGGTCCGGGCTCGACCCGAAGGGCCTGGGCGCCAAGCCCCCGCTGCGCCGCACCCGCCGTCCCGCCGGCCCCGCCGCCGGCCCTGTCGACCCGAAGGAAGCGTGAGCGATGTCGAAACTCGGCAACCTCGGCGCCCGACTCCACCGCGGCGAGATCAGCTACGACTTCGTCGGCAAGCGCAAGATCTGGTACGGCGTCTCCATCCTGATCACCATCACGGCCATCCTCGGCCTGGCGGTGCGCGGCCTGAACATGGGCATCGACTTCCAGGGCGGCGCCGTCTTCACCACCTCGAAGACCAGCATCTCGGTGGCCCAGGCGGAGAGCTACGCGAAGGAGGCCTCGGGCCACGACGCGGTCGTGCAGAAGCTCGGCACGGGTGGTCTGCGCATCCAGATCGCGGGCATGGACACCGCCAAGTCGGACACCACCAAGGCCGCGCTCGCCAAGGACATGAAGATGGACCCGGAGTCCATCGCCGCCGACCTCGTCGGCCCCAGCTGGGGTGACGAGATCGCCAACAAGGCCTGGGAAGGCCTGGCGATCTTCATGGTCCTGGTGGTCGTCTACCTGGCGATCGCCTTCGAGTGGCGCATGGCGGTCGCGGCCCTGGTCGCGCTGATCCACGACATCACCATCACGACCGGTATCTACGCCCTGGTCGGATTCGAGGTCACGCCCGGCACGGTCATCGGTCTGCTGACGATCCTCGGTTACTCGCTCTACGACACGGTCGTCGTCTTCGACAGCCTCAAGGAGCAGACGAAGGACATCACCAAGCAGACCCGGTTCACCTACAGCGACATCGCCAACCAGTCGATCAACGGCACCCTGGTCCGTTCGATCAACACCACGGTCGTCGCGCTGCTGCCGGTCGCCGGCCTGCTGTTCATCGGCGGCGGCTTCCTCGGCGCCGGCACGCTCAACGACATCTCGCTGTCGCTGTTCGTCGGTCTCGCCGCCGGTGCCTACTCGTCCATCTTCATCGCCACGCCGCTCGTCGCCGACCTCAAGGAGGCCGAGCCGCAGATGAAGGCGCTGAGGAAGCGCGTCCTCGCCAAGCGGGCGCAGGCCGCCGCCGAGGACGAACTGGCCGACACCCGGGGCGACGAGGGACCCGAGGACGCCACCCCGGCCGTCGTCGGTCCCCGCAACCAGCCCGCGTCCCGCACCAACCGGGGCCGCGGCCGACCCTCGGGGAAGCGCCGGTGACCGAGCTCACTGACATCACGGAACTGCTGCTCAGCCGGATCCGGGACGTCGAGGACTACCCGGAGCAGGGCGTGATGTTCAAGGACATCACCCCGCTGCTGGCCGACCCGGCCGCGTTCACCGCGCTCACCGACGCCCTCGCCGGGATCGCCGAGCGCACCGGCGCCACCAAGGTCGTCGGGCTGGAGGCCCGCGGCTTCATCCTGGGCGCCCCGGTCGCCGTCCGCGCGGGCCTCGGCTTCATCCCGGTCCGCAAGGCGGGCAAGCTCCCCGGAGCCACCCTGCGCCAGGCCTACGAGCTGGAGTACGGCTCGGCCGAGATCGAGGTGCACGCCGAGGACCTGGGCAAGGACGACCGGATCCTGATCGTCGACGACGTGCTGGCCACCGGCGGCACCGCCGAGGCCTCGATCCAGCTCATCCACCGGGCCGGCGCCCAGGTCGCCGGTGTCGCGGTTCTGATGGAGCTCGGCTTCCTCGGCGGCCGCGCCCGCCTGGAGCCGGCCCTGGACGGAGCGCCGCTGGAGGCCCTTCTCCAGGTCTGAGCGTCCGTACGAGCGCCACGACGGCCGTCCCCATCCGGGGGCGGCCGTCCGCGTGCGTGCGGACCCCGCAACGCTTTCGACACCCCGCTGGAATCCCCCGGCAGCCTCCCGTGTTTCTCCTGTACACGGTCCTCCATCCGGCCCGCAGGCGATGACATGGCCCAGGATCGCTACCATGGGGTCTCCGGAACCTGACCGGGGGACCCGGATCGCGCACGAGGAGCCCTCTTGCCAGACGAGGCCCAGCCCCTGACCGCCGCAAAGCCCGAGCCCGCCTCGGCGCCCGCGGCGAAGCCCGCGCAGAACGTGTCTCAGACGAAGAACGACACCCGTGGGCCGGTCGAGCATGCCCAGTCCGCGCCCGCTGAGAAGTCGGCCGAGACCTCGCGTCCCAAACCGTCGCCCGCCCCGGACCCCGCCCCGGCAGGGGGATCGCCGTCCTCCGAGCGCCCGGTCGTGCGCCCCAACTCCGGCACGCCCCCGCGCTCCGGCTCCTCCAACCGCGTCCGCGCCCGCCTGGCCCGCCTCGGCGTCCAGCGCGCGAACCCGTACAACCCGGTCCTGGAGCCGCTGCTGCGCATAGTCCGCAGCAACGACCCCAAGATCGAGAACGCCACGCTGCGCCAGATCGAGCGCGCCTACCAGGTCGCCGAGCGCTGGCATCGCGGCCAGAAGCGCAAGAGCGGCGACCCCTACATCACGCACCCGCTCGCCGTCACCACCATCCTCGCCGAGCTGGGCATGGACCCGGCGACCCTGATGGCCGGGCTGCTGCACGACACCGTCGAGGACACCGAGTACGGCCTGGAGGACCTGCGCCGCGACTTCGGCGACGTGGTCACGCTGCTCGTCGACGGCGTCACCAAGCTGGACAAGGTCAAGTTCGGCGAGGCCGCGCAGGCCGAGACCGTGCGCAAGATGGTCGTCGCCATGGCCAAGGACCCCCGTGTCCTGGTCATCAAGCTCGCCGACCGGCTGCACAACATGCGCACCATGCGCTACCTCAAGCGCGAGAAGCAGGAGAAGAAGGCGCGCGAGACCCTGGAGATCTACGCGCCGCTCGCTCACCGGCTGGGCATGAACACCATCAAGTGGGAGCTGGAGGACCTCGCGTTCGCGATCCTCTACCCCAAGATGTACGACGAGATCGTCCGCCTGGTCGCCGAGCGCGCGCCGAAGCGCGACGAGTACCTGGCCATAGTGACCGACGAGGTCCAGTCGGACCTGCGCGCCGCCCGCATCAAGGCGACCGTCACCGGCCGGCCGAAGCACTACTACAGCGTCTACCAGAAGATGATCGTCCGCGGCCGGGACTTCGCGGAGATCTACGACCTGGTGGGCATCCGCGTCCTGGTGGACACCGTCCGCGACTGCTACGCGGCCCTGGGCACCGTCCACGCGCGCTGGAACCCGGTTCCGGGGCGCTTCAAGGACTACATCGCGATGCCCAAGTTCAACATGTACCAGTCGCTGCACACGACGGTCATCGGACCCAACGGCAAGCCCGTCGAACTCCAGATCCGCACGTTCGACATGCACCGCCGCGCCGAGTACGGCATCGCCGCGCACTGGAAGTACAAGCAGGAGGCCGTCGCCGGCGCCTCCAAGGTCCGCACCGACGTGCCGAAGTCGTCCGGCAAGGGCAAGGACGACCACCTCAACGACATGGCCTGGCTGCGGCAGTTGCTGGACTGGCAGAAGGAGACCGAGGACCCCAGCGAGTTCCTGGAGTCCCTGCGCTTCGACCTGTCCCGCAACGAGGTCTTCGTCTTCACGCCCAAGGGCGACGTCATAGCGCTCCCGGCCGGTGCCACCCCGGTGGACTTCGCGTACGCGGTGCACACCGAGGTCGGCCACCGCACGATAGGGGCCAGGGTCAACGGCCGCCTCGTCCCCCTCGAATCGACGCTGGACAACGGCGACCTGGTCGAGGTCTTCACCTCCAAGGCGACCGGCGCCGGCCCCTCCCGCGACTGGCTCGGCTTCGTCAAGTCACCGCGCGCCCGCAACAAGATCCGGGGCTGGTTCTCCAAGGAGCGCCGGGACGAGGCGATCGAGCAGGGCAAGGACGCCATCGTCCGCGCGATGCGCAAGCAGAACCTGCCGATCCAGCGCATCCTCACCGGTGACTCCCTGGTCACCCTCGCGCACGAGATGCGCTACCCGGACATCTCCTCGCTGTACGCGGCGATCGGCGAGGGCCACGTGGCCGCGCAGAACGTCGTGCAGAAGCTGGTGCAGGCGCTCGGCGGCGAGGAGGCGGCCACCGAGGAGATCGACGAGGCGGTCCCGCCGTCCCGCACCCGCGGCCGCAAGCGGCGCAGCAACCAGGACCCCGGTGTGGTCGTGAAGGGCGTCGACGACGTCTGGGTCAAGCTGGCCCGCTGCTGCACACCCGTGCCCGGCGACCCGATCATCGGCTTCGTCACGCGTGGCAGCGGTGTGTCCGTGCACCGCAGCGACTGCGTCAACGTCGAGTCGCTGTCCCGGGAGCCCGAGCGCATCCTCGACGTCGAGTGGGCGCCCACCCAGTCCTCGGTCTTCCTGGTCGCCATCCAGGTCGAGGCGCTGGACCGGTCCCGGCTGCTCTCGGACGTCACCCGCGTCCTGTCCGACCAGCACGTCAACATCCTCTCCGCGGCCGTGCAGACCTCCCGCGACCGGGTGGCCACCTCCCGCTTCACCTTCGAGATGGGCGACCCCAAGCACCTGGGCCACGTCCTGAAGGCCGTACGGGGCGTGGAGGGCGTCTACGACGTCTACCGGGTCACCTCGGCACGCAACCGGTCGTAGAGGACCGCGAGACACGACGAGAGGGGCCCCGTACGTCGCGTACGGGGCCCCTCTCGTCGTCGGTGGGCGGGGACTAGCCGCCGAACTCCTGGAGGCCCTTCAGAGCCTGGTCCAGAAGCGCCTGGCGGCCCTCCAGCTCACGTTGCAGCTTCTCCGCCTTCGACGTGTTGCCCTGGGCGCGGGCCTGCTCGATCTGCGCCTCCAGCTTGTCCACGGCGGCCTGAAGCTGCCCGGTCAGACCCGCGGCCCGCGCGCGGGCCTCCGGGTTGGTCCGGCGCCACTCGGCCTCCTCGGCCTCCTGGATGGCCCGGTCGACCGTGTGCATCCGGCCCTCGACCTTCGGACGGGCATCGCGCGGCACATGGCCGATGGCCTCCCAGCGCTCGTTGATCGAGCGGAAGGCGGACCGCGCCGACTTCAGGTCGGAGATCGGAAGGAGCTTCTCGGCCTCGGCGGCCAGCTCCTCCTTCAGCTTCAGGTTCTCGTTCTGCTCCGCGTCCCGCTCGGCGAACGCCGAGCCACGGGCCGCGAAGAACACGTCCTGGGCGCCCCGGAAGCGGTTCCACAGGTCGTCCTCGTGCTCGCGCTGCGCGCGGCCCGCGGCCTTCCACTCCGACATCAGCTCGCGGTAGCGCGCGGCCGTCGGACCCCAGTCCGAGGAACCGGACAGCGACTCGGCCTCGGCGACCAGCTTCTCCTTGGCCTTGCGGGCGTCCTCGCGCTGCGCGTCGAGCTGCGCGAAGTGCGCCTTGCGGCGCTTGGAGAACGCCGAGCGGGCGTGCGAGAAGCGGTGCCACAGCTCGTCGTCGGACTTGCGGTCGAGACGCGGCAGACCCTTCCAGGTGTCCACCAGCGCCCGCAGCCGCTCACCGGCGGACCGCCACTGGTCGGACTGGGCCAGCTGCTCCGCCTCGACGACCAGGTCCTCCTTGGCCTGCCGGGCCTCGTCGGACTGCTTGGCCCGCTGCGCGCGGCGCTCCTCACGACGCGACTCCACCGTCTTCACCAGCTCCGCGAGCCGGTTGCGCAGCGCCTCCAGGTCACCGACCGCGTGGTGCGCCTCCACCTGCTCCCGCAGGTGGTCGATGGCCACCTGGGCGTCCTTCGCGGACAGGTCGGTGGTCTGTACTCGCTTTTCGAGGAGGCCGATCTCGACAACCAGGCCCTCGTACTTGCGCTCGAAGTAGGCCAACGCCTCCTCAGGGGAGCCGGCCTGCCAGGAACCGACGACCTGCTCGCCGTCGGCCGTACGCACGTACACGGTCCCCGTCTCGTCGACGCGGCCCCACGGGTCGCTGCTCACAGCGCCTCCTCCACATGATGCCTGCGAAGGGCCTCAGCGCCCCCGGGCATCGTCCACAGTTTCGTCACGGCCAACATAGGCGACCGGCGGGTGGCCTGTCCGCATCCCGCGCGACCGAAATTTCGCAGTTGGTGGTCAGGATTTCGTGACCGTGGCCTTGTTGATCACGACCGTCGCGTTGGGCGCTCCGTCACCCTGACCGGTGTTCTCACCCGCCGCCGCGATTTTCTTCAGGACCTTCATTCCGGCCGCGTCGATCGTGCCGAACGGGGTGTAACTGGCCGGCAACTGGCTGTCCTGGTAGACCAGGAAGAACTGGCTGCCGCCGGTGTGCTTCTGGCCGGTGTTGGCCATCGCGACCGTACCCGCCGGGTAGACACCGCCCGTCAGGCTTTTGTCCTTCAGGTTCTCGTCCGGGATCGTGTACCCGGGACCACCGCTGCCGGTCCCCGTCGGGTCGCCGCACTGGAGCACGTAGATGCCGTTGGTGGTGAGCCGGTGGCACTTCGTGTGGTCGAAGAAGCCCTTCGAGGCCAGGAAGTCGAACGAGTTGACCGTGTGCGGGGCGGCCGCCGTCTTCAGCGCGATGCCGATGTCACCGCACGTGGTCGCCAGCTTCATCGTGTAGTCGGCCGACGTGTCGATCGACATCGCCGGCTCCTTCTTCCAGCTCAGCTTCTTCACCGAGCCGGCCGCGGCCTTGTCGCACGGGTCCGGTGCCTTGCTGGCGCTGGGCGTCGCGCTGGGCGTCGTCTCCGAGCTGGCGTTGGCCTTGTCGTCGTTCTTCAGCACACCGGTCGTGTACAGCGCGACACTGCCGATCACAATCACGCCGAGCACGGACGCGATCACGGAGTTGCGCATGCGTGCCCTGCGCCGTGCGCTGGTACGCCGCTGCTGCTGCCGCAAGAACTTCTCCCGGGCGAGCTGACGCCGCCGCTGCTCCTGGCTGACCACCGGGTTCTCTCCTCATGCGTGTCGAATGCCGACCGGTACGCGTGCGTGCTGTGCGTCTTGTGAGCCGACGACTGCGTGTAGCCCCGTACCGTATATGGGTTCGCTGAGGAAACGGCAGCGCCGGTAGGCTCTGGACCACAGCTGGTAGCCGCCCGAATCGACACAACGAAGGACGATCGTGCTCATTGCCGGGTTCCCCGCCGGGGCCTGGGGGACGAACTGTTATCTCGTCGCCCCCGCCGCCGGTGAGGAGTGCGTGATCATCGACCCCGGCCACCAGGCCGCCGAAGGTGTCGAGGAAGCGCTGAAGAAGCATCGACTCAAGCCCGTCGCCGTCGTCCTCACCCACGGCCACATCGATCATGTGGCCTCGGTCGTCCCCGTGTGCGGAGCGCACGACGTACCGGCCTGGATCCACCCCGAGGACCGGTACATGATGAGCGACCCGGAGAAGGCGCTCGGCCGGTCCATCGGAATGCCGCTGATGGGCGAGCTGACGGTGGGGGAGCCGGACGACGTGTTCGAACTGGCCGACGGCGCGCGGCTGGAACTGGCCGGACTCGGGTTCTCCGTCGCGCACGCGCCGGGCCATACCAAGGGGTCGGTGACCTTCCAGATGCCGGAGACGGCCGAGATCCCCTCGGTCTTCTTCTCGGGCGATCTGCTCTTCGCCGGCTCCATCGGACGCACGGACCTGCCGGGCGGATCCATGGACGACATGCTCGCCTCGCTGGCCCGCGTGTGCCTGCCGCTCGACGACTCCACCGTGGTGCTGTCCGGCCACGGGCCCCAGACGACCATCGGCCAGGAGCGCGCCACCAATCCGTATCTGCGGCAGGTGGCCGCCGGCCCGGGAGCGAACGCCGATGCCGCTCCCCGACGAGGAATGTGACGAGAGACCTTCCGTGAGCACCTTTCAGGCCCCCAAGGGCACGTACGACCTGATCCCGCCGGACAGCGCCAAGTACCTGGCCGTCCGTGAGGCGATCGCCGCGCCGCTGCGCAACTCCGGCTACGGCTACATCGAGACGCCCGGCTTCGAGAACGTCGAGCTGTTCGCGCGCGGTGTCGGCGAGTCCACCGACATCGTCACCAAGGAGATGTACGCCTTCGAGACGAAGGGCGGCGACAGGCTGGCCCTGCGCCCCGAGGGCACCGCCTCCGTGCTGCGCGCGGCCCTGGAGGCCAACCTCCACAAGACGGGCAACCTCCCCGTCAAGCTCTGGTACTCCGGCTCCTACTACCGCTACGAGCGTCCCCAGAAGGGCCGGTACCGCCACTTCTCGCAGGTCGGCGCCGAGGCGATCGGCGCGGAGGACCCGGCCCTGGACGCCGAGCTGATCATCCTGGCCGACCAGGCGTACCGCTCGCTGGGCCTGAGCGACTTCCGCATCCTGCTGAACAGCCTGGGCGACAAGGAGTGCCGCCCGGTGTACCGAGCCGCGCTCCAGGACTTCCTGCGCGGCCTGGACCTCGACGAGGACACCCTGCGCCGCGCCGAGATCAACCCGCTGCGCGTCCTGGACGACAAGCGCGAGTCGGTCCAGAAGCAGCTGGGCGACGCGCCCCTGCTGCGCGACTACCTGTGCGACGCGTGCAAGGCGTACCACGAGGAGGTGCGCGAGCTGATCACGGCCGCGGGCGTCTCCTTCGAGGACGACCCGAAGCTGGTCCGCGGCCTGGACTACTACACCCGTACCACCTTCGAGTTCGTCCACGACGGCCTCGGCTCCCAGTCCGCGGTGGGTGGTGGCGGCCGCTACGACGGCCTCTCCGAGATGATCGGCGGCCCCGCGCTGCCGTCCGTCGGCTGGGCTCTCGGCGTCGACCGCACGGTCCTCGCCCTGGAGGCCGAGGGCGTGCGGCTGGACATCCCGTCCGCGACCAGCGTCTTCGCGGTACCGCTCGGCGAGGAGGCCCGCCGGGTCCTCTTCGGCAAGGTCACCGAGCTGCGCCGGGTCGGCATCGCGGCGGACTTCTCCTACGGCGCCAAGGGCCTCAAGGGCGCCATGAAGAACGCCAACCGCAGCGGGGCCCGCTACGCGGTCGTCGCCGGCGAACGCGACCTCGCCGAGGGCGTGGTCCAGCTCAAGGACATGGAGTCCGGGGAACAGACCGCGGTGGGCGTGAACGAGATCGTGGCCGAGCTGGAGTCGCGGCTGGGCTGAGCCCCCGGAGTGAGGGGGCGCGCGGCCCCCTCACTCCAGCAGGCCCAGCCGCATCGCGCAGGTGACCGCGGCGGTCCGGTCGTCCACTCCGAGCTTGGCGAACGCCCGCAGCAGATGGGTCTTCACCGTCGACTCGCCGATGAACAGCCGCCGTCCCGCCTCCGCGTTCGTGCAGCCCTCGGCGACCAGCCGCAGCACCGCCACCTCCCGCTCGGACAGGCGCGGGCGCTCCGGCCTGACCCGCAGCCGGTCGACCAGGCGGGCCGCCACCGACGGCGCCAGCACCGTCTCCCCGCGCGCCGCGGCCCGTACGGCGTCGGCCAGTTCGTCCCGGGGCAGGTCCTTGAGCAGGTAGCCCGCCGCGCCCGCCTCCACCGCCCGCAGGATGTCCCGGTCGTTCTCGTAGGTGGTCAGCACGACGACCCGGCAGCGCAGGCCCGCCGCGGTCATGCGGCCGATCGAGTCGACGCCCCCGCCGCCCGGCATGCGCAGGTCCATCAGCACGATGTCAGGGTCGAGTTCGGCCGCCAGCGCCTCCGCCCGCGGCCCGTCGGACGCGTCGGCGACCACCTCCAGGTCCGGCTCGGCGCTCAGCATCGCGCGCAGTCCCTCCCGTACGACGGGGTGGTCGTCGGCGAGCACGATCCGGATCACGGCGGACCACCTCCGAGGGGCAGTCGTACCGTCACCGTCGTACCGTCGCCCGGCGCGCTGCGGACCGTCGCCGTACCGCCCGCCTCGGCGGCCCGGGCCCGCAGCCCCGCCAGACCGTAGCCGGAGCACGCGGCGGCCGGGTCGAAGCCGCGGCCGTCGTCGTGGACGGCGACGGTGAGCGCCTCGTCCGTGTAGCTGAGGCGGATGGCGACGGGCACGGAACTCCCCGCGTGCTTGCGCGCGTTGGTCAGGCCCTCCTGGCAGGAGCGCAGGGCGACCACCTCGGCGCCGGCCGGCAGCGGCCGTACCGGGCCGGTCACCTCCAGCGTGGCCGCACCGTGCCGGTCGACCAGCCGGCGCAGCGCGTCCGGCAGCGACGCCCCGGCCAGGTCCGCGGGTGTGCCCCCGGCCACGAGGGCACGGGCCTCGGCGAGGTTCTGCCTGGCCGTCCGGTCCATCAGTGCCAGGTGACGGCGGGCCTGCGGCAGATCGTGGCCGAGTTCCGCCTCCACCGCCTGCACCAGCATCAGCAGACTGGTGAAGCCCTGCGCGAGGGTGTCGTGGATCTCGCGCGCCATGCGTTCGCGTTCGGCGAGCGCGCCGTGCGCCGCCGACAGCCGCGCGACCTCGTGCCGGCTCGCGTCCAGTTCCGCGATCAGCGCGGCCCGTTCCTCGCTCTGCTCGATGATGCGGATGATCCAGCTGCCGATGACCACGGAGAAGACCAGAGTCACCACGGCGAACAGGGAGTTGGCGAACAGCTCCGGCGGCTGCGGGCGCCACAGCAGCGCCCAGCCCACCACCGGAGCCAGGTTGATCACGGTGACCGCGATCAGCGCCCTGCGCATCCGCAGGGTCATGAAGCACTGGGGAATCAGCGCGAACGCCATCAGCCGGGTCTCGCCGACCAGCACCGCCGACGGCAGGAACAACGCCATCGCCCCGGCCAGATAGCGCACGGCCTGCGACTCGTCCGGCTCCTCCTGCTGGATCAGTGCCCGCCCGACCGCCGTGTACCACGGCACGAGCGGTACGAGCAGCAGTGCCGCGACCACCCGGACCGGCGACCCCGCGTGCTCCGCGCCGAGCACGAAGGCCAGGGTGGCCGCCCAGGCGACCGCGAAGTACGCGTCCCAGACCCGGATGGTGCGGTCCCAGGCGTGCTCGTCACGGGCCGCCTGCCATCGGGTCACCCGTCGCGTCGGTTCGTCCAGCGGAAGGTCAGCAGACACAGCACCAATCCTCCGACGCACCAGGCGGCCAGCACCAGGGCGATCCGGCCGAACTCCCAGGCGCCCGCCTGCTCCAGGACCTTCGCCGAGTCGGGCAGGAACACCCCGCGCAGCCCCTGGCACAGCCACTTCAGCGGGAACAGGGCGCCGACGTCCAGCATCCAGCCGGGGATCGTGTCGATCGAGATGTAGACGCCGGAGATGAACTGGAGGATCAGGAAAGGGAGCACGACCACCGATCCGGCGCTCTTCGCCGACTTCGGTACCGAGCTGATCGCGATGCCGAGCAACGCGCACCCGGCCAGCCCGAGCACGAAGATCCACGCGAAGTCCAGCCAGCGGGTCGTGGAAGAGGGCAGCGAGACGTCGTAGCACGTGGTGCCGACGGTGAGCAGGACCGCCGTCTCCAGCATCCCCGTGAAGAGAACCAGCCAGATCTTGCCCAGGAAGTACGCGGCCGGCGGCAACGGGGTGCCGCGCAGCCGGCGCAGCGCCTTCTCGTCGCGTTCGACCGCGATCGAGATGCCGAGCGACTGGAAGCTCGTCGACATGATCCCCGAGGCCATCATGGCCGGCACGTACAGCTGGGAGGCGGTGACCCCGCTGCCCTTGACGTCGTCGTGGAAGATCGACGCGAAGAGGAAGAGGAAGACGACCGGGAAGGAGAAGGTGAAGACCACCTGGTCGCGCTGGCGGAAGAACTGCCGGATCTCCAGGGCGCCCCGGCGCAGTCCGGTCGTCCAGGCGCCCGGCAGGCGTTCCGCGCCGTCACGGGTCCGCGCGGGCGCGGGGGCCCCGGTGGCCGTCGTGGTCATCGTGCGGCCTCCTGTCCGGTCAGACGGAGGTACACGTCCTCCAGGGAGGGGCGGCTCACCCGCAGCCCCGGTATCTCGCCGTCGAAGCGGCCCATGAGTCCGGCGACCGTCTTCGTCGGGGTCTCCGTGTGCTCCGCGCGCGCGGAGCCGTCCGGTTCCGTCCACTCGACGGTGGCGCCGGTGCCGTGGCGGTCCCGGAGCGTCCCCGGCTCGCCCTCGGCGACGACCCGGCCGCGGGCGACGATCGCCAGCCGGTCGGCGAGTGCCTCCGCCTCCTCCAGGTAGTGGGTGGTCAGGAGGATCGTCGTGCCCTCGTCCGCGAGCAGCCGGATCAGGTCCCAGAAGCGGCGCCTGGCGGCCGGGTCGAAGCCGGTCGTCGGCTCGTCCAGCAACAGCAGCTCCGGATCGCCGATCACACCGAGCGCCACGTCCAGGCGGCGGCGCTGGCCGCCCGAAAGGGCCCTGATCCGGCTGTCCGCCTTGGCCTCCAGGCCGACCAGGCCGATGACCTGCTCGGGGTCGCGCGGCCGCGGGTAGTAGTGCGCGAAATGCCGTACGGTCTCGCGGACCGTCAACTCGGCGGGCGCCGATTCGTCCTGCCAGACGATTCCCACCCGGGACCGCCAGGCGCGCGTGCCCGTCGCCGGGTCGGCGCCCAGGACCGAGACCTCGCCCGCGTCCCGGGACCGGTAGCCCTGGAGGATCTCCACCGTGGTGCTCTTGCCCGCGCCGTTGGGTCCGAGCAGGCCGAACACCTCGCCGCGCCGGATGCCCAGATCGATGCCGTCCACCGCGGTCACGTCGCCGTACCGCTTGCGCAGCCCCCGGACGTCCACCGCGAGTTCGTTCGCGTGTGCTGTCATGACCCGAGCGTCGGCCGGAACCGAGCGTTCCGGGACGACCGTGCGTACTTCCTTATGTCCACCGAACGGTGGACAGGGCGTCCCGTGCGGCACAATGGCCCCTGCCCGAAGAAGTTCCAACTCTCAAACAGACGGAATCGGCGTGATGAGCAAGACGACAGTCAAGGACGTCTCCACGGAACCCGAGCCCGAGAACACCACCGCGGCACCCCGTACGGAGGGCGGCAGTCTCGCCTTCGCCCTGCTGCTGGTCATCACGGGCGCCGCCGGGCTGCTGGCCGCGTGGGTCATCACGATCGACAAGTTCAAGCTGCTGGAAGCCAAGGTCGAGGGCAAGACCTTCACCCCCGGGTGCAGCCTCAACCCGGTCGTCTCCTGCGGCAGCGTCATGCAGTCCAAGCAGGCCGCCGCCTTCGGCTTCCCGAACCCGATGCTCGGCCTGGTCTGCTACGGCATCGTCATCTGCGTCGGCATGAGCCTGCTGACCAGGGCCCGCTTCCCGCGCTGGTACTGGCTCACCTTCAACTTCGGCACCCTCTTCGGTGTCGCCTTCTGCACCTGGCTTCAGTTCCAGTCCCTGTACCGGATCAACGCGCTGTGCCTGTGGTGCTCGCTGGCCTGGGTCGCCACGATCACCATGTTCTGGTACGTGACCTCCTTCAACGTCCGCAAGAGCTTCCTGCCGGCCCCGAACTGGATGAGGTCCTTCTTCGGCGAGTTCACCTGGGTGCTGCCGGTCCTGCACATCGGGATCATCGGCATGCTGATCCTGACCCGCTGGTGGGACTTCTGGACCAGCTGACGGCCCGGCCACCGGCCCGGCGGGGATTGTCAGTGGCGTGATTTAGGGTTTCAGCGTGGAACCCGACCTGTTCACCGCAGCCGCAGAGGAACGCCAGGAGAAGGAGCCGTCCGGCAGCCCCCTGGCGGTGCGGATGCGCCCGCGCTCGCTGGACGAGGTGGTGGGCCAGCAGCACCTGCTGAAGCCGGGATCCCCGCTGCGCAGACTGGTCGGCGAGGGCAGCGGCGGCCCCGCCGGACCCTCGTCCGTGATCCTCTGGGGGCCGCCCGGCACCGGCAAGACCACCCTGGCGTACGTCGTCTCCAAGGCCACCGACAAGCGGTTCGTGGAACTCTCCGCGATCACCGCCGGGGTCAAGGAGGTCCGCGCGGTCATCGACGGCGCCCGCCGCGCCACCGGGGGATACGGCAAGGAGACCGTCCTCTTCCTCGACGAGATCCACCGCTTCAGCAAGGCCCAGCAGGACTCCCTGCTCCCCGCGGTCGAGAACCGCTGGGTCACCCTGATCGCGGCCACCACCGAGAACCCGTACTTCTCGGTGATCTCCCCGCTGCTGTCCCGCTCCCTGCTCCTCACCCTCGAACCGCTCACCGACGACGACCTCCGGGGGCTCCTGCGCCGGGCCCGCACCGACGAGCGCGGCCTCAAGGAAGCCGTCACCCTCCCGCCGGACACCGAGGAGCACCTGCTGCGCATCGCAGGCGGCGACGCCCGCCGGGCCCTGACCGCCCTGGAGGCCGCCGCCGGGGCCGCCCTCGACAAGGGCGAGGCGGAGATCGCGCTGCGGACCCTGGAGGAGGTCGTCGACCGGGCCGCGGTCAAGTACGACCGTGACGGCGACCAGCACTACGACGTCGCCAGCGCCCTCATCAAGTCCATCAGGGGCTCCGACGTGGACGCGGCCCTGCACTACCTGGCCCGGATGATCGAGGCCGGTGAGGACCCCCGGTTCATCGCCCGCCGGCTGATGATCTCGGCCAGCGAGGACATCGGCCTCGCCGACCCGAACGCCCTGCCCACAGCCGTGGCCGCCGCCCAGGCCGTCGCCATGATCGGCTTCCCCGAGGCCGCCCTCACCCTCAGCCACGCCACCATCGCCCTCGCCCTGGCCCCCAAGTCCAACTCCGCGACCACCGCCATCGGCGCCGCCCTGGAGGACGTCCGCAAGGGACTGGCCGGCCAGGTGCCCCCACACCTGCGCGACGGCCACTACAAGGGCGCCGCCAAGCTGGGGCACGCCCAGGGGTACGTGTATCCGCACGACCTGCCCGAGGGCATCGCCGAGCAGCAGTACGCCCCGGACACCGTCCGGGACCGCGAGTACTACACCCCGACCCGGCACGGTTCCGAGGCGCGGTACGCCGACGCGGTCGAGTGGACCAGGAAGCACCTCGGTCGCAGGCGGTCCTGAGCAGCCTGTAGACTGCCCCGAAGTGCCGAGTCCCGCGCAGTCAGAGCGGGACAACCGGCCGGAACCCCCGCGAGGGGGCTCCAGGAGCGTCGCGCACCGTCGAACGGTGTCGCGGGCAGCCCACCACCATCCGTCGGCTTGAGGCGACGGTACCGGCCGGTGGGCCACTCGCGTGCTGCACGTTTGTGCCCAGACCAGGGGAGCGGCTGCCCACCAGACCCGGCAACGGGCTCCGGCGGGTTTCCCCGGCTGCGGATTGCGACCTCCCTCAACCCTGACGAGCCGAATACCAGAAGGAAGAAAGAGACAGTGGCGAACCAGTCCCGCCCCAAGGTCAAGAAGTCGCGTGCCCTCGGCATCGCGCTGACCCCGAAGGCCGTCAAGTACTTCGAGGCCCGCCCCTACCCGCCGGGTGAGCACGGCCGCGGCCGCAAGCAGAACTCGGACTACAAGGTCCGTCTGCTGGAGAAGCAGCGTCTGCGCGCGCAGTACGACATCTCCGAGCGCCAGCTGGTCCGCGCCTACGAGCGTGCCTCCAAGGTGCAGGGCAAGACCGGTGAGGCGCTGATCGTCGAGCTGGAGCGCCGCCTCGACGCGCTGGTCCTGCGTTCGGGCATCGCCCGCACGATCTACCAGGCCCGCCAGATGGTCGTCCACGGCCACATCCAGGTCAACGGCCAGAAGACCGACAAGCCGTCCTTCCGGGTCCGTCCGGACGACGTCGTGCAGGTCCGCGACCGTTCCAAGGACAAGACGCTCTTCCAGGTCGCCCGCGAGGGTGGCTTCGCCCCCGACGGCGAGACCCCCCGCTACCTTCAGGTGAACCTCAAGGCCCTGGCGTTCCGCCTGGACCGCGAGCCGAACCGCAAGGAAGTTCCGGTCATCTGCGACGAGCAGCTCGTCGTCGAGTACTACGCCCGCTGATCCCAGCCCCGGCGTAGCACCTCAGCGTCAGCCCGCCGTCTCCCCGCCCTTCCGGGTGGGCGAGGCGGCGGGTTTCTGCGTGTCGGAGCCGTCCCGCCGCTGCCGTACCGGCCCGCGCGGCGCAGGCATGGCCGCCGGTGGCCGCGCCCCGAAGTACTCCAGCGCCCGGGCCACCGCCCCCTCCCGGTCGAGACCGGCCCCCTGCCGTACGCACTCCGCGTACCGCTCGTCGCCCAGGGCCCGCCGGGCCGCCTCCTCGCACAGCTCGTGCGGGGCGTTGTAGTGGGCCGAGCCGAACAACGGCAGCCCCACCGCCGGCCACATCCGGCCGGCCGCGCCCTGTAGCACCGCCGCCTCGGCCGGATCGCCCTGCCCCGCCGTCACCAGGGCCAGCAGTTCGATCGACAGGACCGAGCCCAGCAGGTCACGGAAACCGTGCGCGTGGAACAGGCAGTCGGCGAGCAGCGCGCGGGCACCCGGGTGGTCGCCGTCCCGCCAGGCCGCGTACGCCAGCACGTACAGCGCGTACGACCGGGCCCAGCGCTCCCCGTGGTCCTCGCAGACCCGGCGCACCTGCTCGCACAGCCGGACCGCGTCCGCCAGATCGCCCTGGAACGCCCTGGTCATCGCCAGCTCGACCTGCCCCATCAGGACGTTGCTGTTCAGCTCGCCGATCTCCTGGTAGCGCGCCAGCGCAGAGCGCAGCAGCGTCTCCGCGCGTGCCATGTCGTCCGTGACCAGGGCCAGACAGCCGGTGCGGTGCTCCGCGTACGCCACCGCCATGGGATCGGCGACCAGCTCGGCCTCCGCGCGGCAGGCCTGGAGCGCCGCCAGCGCCGGCACCGTGTCTCCCTGGAGGATCGCCACGTAGCCGAGCACCCACAGCGCCTTCAGCCGGGACTGCGGATACCCCGAGTCCAGCTCCAGGCTCCGTTCCAGCCAGCGCCGCCCCTCCGCGAGACGGCCGCAGCCCGCCCAGTAGAACCAGAGCGAACCCGCCAGGCACTGGCCCAGATGAGCCTCGTCCGGCTCGGTCAGGCAGTGGTCCAGGGCGGTCCGCAGGTTCGGCAGCTCGGCCTCCACCCGCTCGGCCACCTCGCCCTGCCGGGGCGAGAACCAGTCCAGCTCGCACCAGGTCGCCAGGCCCATGAACCAGTCCCGGTGCCGGCGCCGCAGCCGTCCCGCGTCCCCGGCCCCCGCCAGCCAGTCGGCGCCGTACGCCCGCACGGTGTCGAGCATCCGGTAGCGCACGCCCCGCGGGGTCTCCTCCCGGGACACCACCGACTGGGTGAGCAGCTCCGTCAGCACGTCCAGGACGTTCTCGGGCGACAGCCCGTCCCCGCTGCACACGTACTCGGCGGCCTCCAGGTCGAAGGTCCCCGCGAACACCGACAGCCGCGCCCACAGCAGGCGCTCGGCGGGCGTGCACAGTTCATGACTCCACCCGATCGCGGTACGCAGCGTCCGGTGGCGGGGGAGACCGTCCCGCCCGCCGCCGGTCAGCAGCCGGAACCGGTCGTCGAGCCGCTCCAGCAGCTGCCCGGGCGACAGCGCCCGCAGCCGTCCCACCGCGAGCTCGATCGCCAGCGGGATGCCGTCCAGCCGCCGGCACACCTCCCGCACCTCCGCGTGGCCCCGCACGTCCAGCCCCTGCCGCTCGGCACGCTCGCTGAACAGCTCCACCGCCTCGTCCTCGCCGAGCGGCGCCAGCGGGAACAGCCGCTCGCCCGCCACCCCCAGCGGCCGCCGGCCCACCGCCAGCACGGCCAGGTCGGGCAGCCGCCGCAGCAGCTCGGCCACCAGTTCCGCGCACGCCTCCACCAGGTGCTCGCACCCGTCGAGGAGCAGCAGGATCCGGCGGCCGGTGAGCTGCTCCAGGAGCGTCTCGCGCGGCGGCCGGACGGTGTGGTCGGTCAGGCCCAGCGCCTCCACGACCGCGTAGGCCACGAACTCCGGATCGCGCACCGGCGCCAGCTCCACCCGCCACACCCCGTCCCGGGGCGCCGCGCCGGCCGCCGCGCGGGCCGAGAGCCGGGACTTGCCGACCCCGCCGGCCCCGGTCACCGTGACCAGCCGGTCGGACGCCAGAGCCCGGGCGAGTTCACCGAGTTCGGCCGTGCGGCCCACGAAGGCGGTCAGTTCCAGGGGCAGATTGCCGTCCGCCGGGGGGCCGGGGCGCTGAGGACCTCGCATGGGACACGGAGCGTACTTAACCGTGTTCGTTCCGTACAATCCGTTCTGGCGACTCCACCCTCCGCGCCCGGTAATCCGGTACGGAGCCGCACCGGCGGCGCGATAGGCTCGGTGCAGACTTTTCGATGTTCAGGCACGTTTCAGGGAGCGGGTGCGCGCAGTGTCCGGTGGAGAGGTGGCCGGGATCCTGGTGGCCGTCTTCTGGGCGATCCTGGTCTCCTTCCTCGCCGTCGCACTGGCGAGGCTGGCCCAGACGCTCAAGGCGACCACCAAGCTCGTGGCGGACGTGACCGACCAGGCCGTCCCGCTGCTCGCCGACGCCTCCGCGGCCGTACGCTCCGCGCAGACCCAGATCGACCGGGTCGACTCGATCGCCTCCGACGTCCAGGAGGTCACGTCGAACGCCTCCGCGCTGTCGACCACGGTCGCCTCCACCTTCGGCGGCCCGCTGGTCAAGGTCGCGGCCTTCGGCTACGGGGTGCGGCGGGCGCTGTCCGGCCGTAAGGCGGACGTGCCCGTGAGGGAGCCCAGGCGTACCGTGATCGTGGGCCGGACGGTGCCCGCCGCGCGGCGGAAGAACCGGGGAAAGTAGGAGCCAGGCCATATGTTCCGCCGTACGTTCTGGTTCACCACCGGTGTCGCCGCCGGCGTCTGGGCCACCACCAAGGTCAACCGCAAGCTCAAGCAGCTGACCCCGGAGAGCCTGGCCGCCACCGCCGCGAACAAGGCGCTGGAGACCGGCCACCGGATCAAGGACCGGGCGGTCGGCTTCGCGCTCGACGTCCGCGACAACATGGCCCAGCGGGAGGAAGAGCTGGGGGACGCGCTGGGCATCAACACGGACCCCGGACTGCCCGCACCCCGGCGGCTCGCCGCCATCGAGAACAACCGCAACGACCCGAAGTACATCGAGAACAGCAGGATTTCGAAGCACGTCGATCCCACGACGTACTCGTACGACCGGAATGAGGACCACTGATGGAGTCGGCAGAGATCCGCCGCCGCTGGCTGAGCTTCTACGAGGAGCGCGGTCACACCGTCGTCCCTTCGGCGTCGCTCATCGCGGACGACCCGACTCTGCTCCTCGTCCCGGCCGGCATGGTGCCCTTCAAGCCGTACTTCCTCGGTGAGGTCAAGCCGCCGTGGGCGCGCGCCACCAGCGTGCAGAAGTGCGTGCGCACCCCCGACATCGAAGAGGTCGGCAAGACCACCAGGCACGGCACCTTCTTCCAGATGTGCGGCAACTTCTCCTTCGGCGACTACTTCAAGGAAGGCGCCATCAAGTACGCCTGGGAGCTGCTCACCACGCCCCAGGACAAGGGCGGTTACGGCCTGGAGCCGGACCGTCTGTGGATCACCGTCTACAAGGACGACGACGAGGCCGAGCGCCTCTGGCACGAGGTCATCGGCGTGCCGAAGGAGCGCATCCAGCGCCTCGGCATGAAGGACAACTACTGGTCCATGGGCGTCCCCGGCCCCTGCGGCCCGTGTTCCGAGATCAACTACGACCGCGGCCCCGAGTTCGGCGTCGAGGGCGGCCCCGCCGTCAACGACGAGCGGTACGTGGAGATCTGGAACCTGGTCTTCATGCAGTACGAGCGCGGCGAGGGCATCGGCAAGGACAACTTCGAGATCCTCGGCGAGCTGCCCAGCAAGAACATCGACACGGGCCTCGGCCTGGAGCGTCTCGCCATGATTCTCCAGGGCGTGCAGAACATGTACGAGATCGACACCTCGATGGCGGTCATCAAGAAGGCCACCGAGCTGACCGGCGTCCACTACGGCGACGCCCACGCCTCGGACGTCTCGCTGCGCGTGGTCACCGACCACATGCGCACGTCGGTGATGCTCATCGGTGACGGCGTCACCCCGGGCAACGAGGGCCGCGGCTACGTCCTGCGCCGCATCATGCGCCGCGCCATCCGCAACATGCGGCTGCTCGGCGCCACCGGTCCGGTCGTCCTCGACCTGATCGACACCGTGATCCGGATGATGGGCCAGCAGTACCCGGAGCTGGTCACCGACCGCGAGCGGATCGAGAAGGTCGCCGTCGCCGAGGAGAACGCCTTCCTCAAGACGCTGAAGGCGGGCACCAACATCCTCGACACCGCCGTCACCGAGACCAAGGACTCCGGTGGCACGGTCCTCGCCGGCGACAAGGCGTTCCTGCTCCACGACACCTGGGGCTTCCCGATCGACCTCACCCTCGAGATGGCCGCCGAACAGGGCCTCTCGGTGGACGAGGAGGGCTTCCGCCGCCTGATGAAGGAGCAGCGGGAGCGCGCCAAGGCCGACGCCCAGGCCAAGAAGACCGGCCACGCCGGCGCCGGCGCCTACCGGGAGATCGCCGACCGCACCGGCGCGACCGACTTCATCGGCTACTCCGACACCGAGGGCGAGACCACGATCGTCGGCATCCTCGTCGACGGCGTCTCCTCGCCGGCCGCCATCGAGGGCGACGAGGTCGAGGTCGTCCTCGACCGCACCCCGTTCTACGCCGAGGGCGGCGGCCAGATCGGCGACACCGGCCGGATCAAGGTCGACACCGGTGCCGTCATCGAGATCCGCGACACCCAGAAGCCGGTGCCCGGCGTGTACGTCCACAAGGGCGTCGTCCAGGTCGGCGAGGTCACCGTCGGTGCCAAGGCGCACGCCTCCATCGACTCCCGTCGCCGGACCGCCATCGCCCGTGCCCACTCGGCCACCCACCTCACTCACCAGGCGCTGCGCGACGCCCTCGGCCCGACCGCCGCCCAGGCGGGTTCGGAGAACCAGCCCGGCCGCTTCCGCTTCGACTTCGGTTCGCCGTCCGCGGTTCCCACCGCCGTGATGACCGACGTCGAGCAGAAGATCAACGAGGTGCTGGCCCGCGACCTCGACGTGCGCGCCGACATCATGGGCATCGACGAGGCCAAGAAGCAGGGCGCCATCGCCGAGTTCGGCGAGAAGTACGGCGAGCGGGTCCGCGTGGTGACCATCGGCGACTTCTCCAAGGAGCTGTGCGGCGGCACCCATGTGCACAACACCTCCCAGCTGGGCCTGGTGAAGCTGCTCGGCGAGTCCTCGATCGGCTCGGGTGTCCGCCGTATCGAGGCCCTCGTCGGCGTCGACGCCTACAACTTCCTCGCCCGTGAGCACACGGTCGTCGCCCAGCTCCAGGAGCTGATCAAGGGCCGTCCGGAGGAGCTTCCGGAGAAGGTCTCCGCCATGCTCGGCAAGCTGAAGGACGCCGAGAAGGAGATCGAGAAGTTCCGTGCGGAGAAGGTGCTCCAGGCCGCCGCCGGTCTGGTCGAGTCCGCCAAGGACATCCGCGGGATCGCCGTGGTGACCGGGCAGGTCCCGGACGGCACCACCCCGGACGACCTGCGCCGGCTGGTCCTCGACGTGCGTGGCCGCATCCAGGGCGGACGCGCCGCCGTGGTCGCCCTGTTCACGGTCAACAACGGCAAGCCGCTGACGGTCATCGCCACCAACGACGCCGCCCGTGACCGCGGTCTCAAGGCCGGTGACCTGGTCCGCACCGCCGCCAAGACGCTCGGCGGCGGCGGTGGCGGCAAGCCGGACGTCGCCCAGGGCGGCGGTCAGAACCCGGCCGCGATCGGGGAGGCCGTCGACGCCGTCGAGCGCCTCGTCACCGAGACCGCGAAGTAAGGAAACGGTCGGAGATGCGCAGAGGACGTCGACTCGCTATCGACGTCGGGGACGCCCGGATCGGGGTCGCCTCGTGCGACCCCGACGGGATCCTCGCCACCCCGGTCGAGACGGTTCCCGGCCGGGACGTCCCGGCGGCCCACCGCCGGCTGCGGCAACTGGTCGAGGAGTACGAACCGATCGAGGTCGTCGTCGGACTCCCGCGTTCCCTCAAGGGGGGCGAGGGCCCGGCGGCGGTCAAGGTCAGGGCGTTCGCCCAGGAGTTGGCCAAGGGTGTCAAACCGGTGCCGGTCCGGCTGGTCGACGAGCGGATGACGACCGTGACGGCCAGTCAGGGACTGCGGGCCTCGGGAGTGAAATCGAAGAAGGGCCGTTCGGTCATCGACCAGGCCGCCGCAGTGATCATCCTTCAGCAGGCGCTGGAATCCGAACGGGTGTCAGGTAAACCACCCGGCGAGGGCGTCGAAGTGGTCATCTGATCGCGATACGGTAACGTTCCGCGCGATGCGATGGTTTTCGAACAGCCACCGCACAGCAAGAGGCGGAACGGCAACCGGCCCACCAGCCGCGTGACGTGCCGCCTCGCGGCTCTAGGGGATCGATGACTGAGTATGGCCGGGGCCCAGGCTCCGAACCGTGGCATCCGGAGGACCCGTTGTACGGGGACGGCGGATGGGGCGGACAGCAGGCCCACGCGGGCCAGCAGTCCCCCTACGGCGGCCAGCCGCAGCACTACCCGCAGCAGTCGCAGCAGCAGTACGGCGACTGGGAGCAGCACCCGCAGGGCGGGTACGAGCAGCACCAGGGCCAGCAGCAGTACGCGTACTACGACGAACAGGGCCAACTCCGTTACGCCGACGGGCATGCGCAGCAGCAGTACGACCAGCAGTACGCCGGCCACGCTCCGCAGCAGTACCACCAGGGCACCTGGGACGCGGCCGGCACTCACGGCGAGGTGCCGTACGCCGCCGACCCGGGCGACCCCTACGGCCAGCAGCCCGTCGCCTACGGTGGTGAGCAGCCCGACTTCTACGGCACCGAGGACGCCTACCCGCCGCCGGAGCCGCCCGGCCGCAGGCGTGAACCCGAACCTGCACCGCAGCAGGACGCCGTGGCCGAGGAAGAGGAGCAGCACCCTTTCTTCACGGGTGCCGACGACGAGGACGACGAGGACGACGACGATCCGAAGGGACGCCGCGGTGGTGGCCGCGGCAAGGACGGCAAAGGCAGCAAAGGCGGCAAAGGAGCCAAGAAGCGCCGCAACGGTTTCGCCTGCCTGGTGGTCTGCCTGGTCTTCGGCGGGGGTGCGGCCACCGTCGGCTACTTCGGCTGGCACTTCGTCCAAAATCGTTTCGGCGCGTCCCCGGACTACGCGGGCAGTGGCAACAGCGAGACCGTGACCGTCCAGATCCCCAAGGGCGCGGGCGGCTACGAGATCGGCCGACGGCTGAAGGAGGCCGGCGTCGTCAAGAGCGTCGACGCCTTCGTCCACGCGCAGTCGCAGAACTCCAAGGGCGACACGATCCAGGCGGGCGCCTACACACTCAAGAAGGAGATGTCCGCCGCCAGCTGCGTGCTGTTGATGCTCGACCCGAAGAGCCAGGCCAACGTGGTGGTCACCCCTGGCGAGCGCGCGGCTTCCGTCTACGTGGCCCTCGACAAGAAACTCGGCCTTTCCGCGGGCAGCAGCAAGAAGATCGCCAGAGCCGAGTACAAGAACCTCGGGCTGCCGAGCTACGCGAACACCAACAGCAAGATCATGGATCCGCTGGAAGGGTTCCTCTATCCGGGCACCTATCCCGCGGCCAAGGGTATGAAGCCCGACGCGATCCTGAAGCAGATGGTCGCGGCGGCCAAGGAAGAATACGCCAACTACGACCTGGTGGCCGAGGCCAAGAAGTTCGACCTGGAAAATCCGTTGCAGGTCATCACGGTCGCGAGCCTCGTCCAGGCCGAAGGAAAGACCCACGACGACTTCCGCAAGATGGCGGAAGTGATCTACAACCGTCTCAAGCCGACGAACACCGAGACGAACCGTTTGCTCCAATTCGACTCGACCTTCAACTACTTGAAGGGTACGAGCAACATCCACATCAGTCTGGCGGAGATCAACAGCAACCAGAACCCGTACAACACGTACACCCAGAAGGGCCTTCCGCCCGGCCCGATCGGCAACCCCGGTGAGGACGCGCTGAAGGCGGCGCTGAATCCCACCGACGAAGGCTGGATCTACTTCGTGGCGACCGACGGCGTCAACAACACCGAATTCGCCAAGACCAACGCTGAATTCGAAAAGCTCAGGGAAAAGTTCAATGCCACCTCGGGCCACTGACGCCCGCCGGGCCGCCGTGCTCGGTAAGCCCATCGCCCACTCCCTCTCCCCGGTGCTGCACCGGGCCGCGTACGACGAGCTCGGGCTCGCCGACTGGTCGTACGGGCGCTTCGAGGTCGACGAGGCCGGACTGCCCGGCTTCGTCGCGGGGCTGGGGCCGGAGTGGGCGGGGCTGTCGCTGACCATGCCGCTGAAGCGGGCGGTCATACCGCTGCTCGACGGCATCAGCGAGACGGCCGCCTCGGTGGACGCGGTCAACACCGTCGTCTTCACGGAGGACGGGCGCAGGCTCGGCGACAACACCGATATTCCAGGCATGGTCGCCGCGCTCCGCGAGCACGGCATCGAACAGGTCGAATCCGCCGCGGTCCTGGGCGCCGGCGCCACCGCCTCCTCCGCGCTGGCCGCACTCGCCCGGATCTGCACCGGCGAGGTCGTCGCCTACGTCCGCAGCGCGGCCCGTGCCGCCGAGATGCGCGAGTGGGGCGAGCGGCTCGACGTCGAGGTCCGCACCGCCGACTGGGCCGACGCGGCCGAGGCGCTGCGTGCTCCGCTGGTCGTCGCCACCACGCCGGCCGGCACCACCGACGCGCTCGCCGCAGCCGTGCCGGAGCGGCCCACGACGCTCTTCGACGTGCTCTACGACCCCTGGCCGACCGAACTCGCGGCCCGCTGGTCCATGTTCGGCGGTGCCGTGGTGAGCGGCCTCGACCTCCTGGTGCACCAGGCCGTGCTCCAGGTCGAGCAGATGACCGGCCGCACCCCGGCCCCCCTGGACGCCATGCGCCGGGCCGGGGAGAAGGCCCTCGCCGAGCGCTGACCCGTCCGTGCGTCCGTCTGCTGGACCGGCGGCCGGGTCCGGTGCCCGGACGTGGGAGGATCGGAGGTGGCGGACCGGGGCCGCGCACCCGGTCGGGCCGTCGCCGTACGCGAGGACACGCGTACCCAGGGCAGTACCAGGGCGCGAGCACTGAGGAGCATCGTTGAGCAGGCTGCGTTGGCTGACCGCGGGGGAGTCCCACGGTCCCGCACTTGTCGCGACGCTGGAGGGCCTTCCCGCCGGCGTGCCGATCACGACCGAGATGGTCGCCGACCACCTGGCGCGGCGGCGGCTCGGCTACGGCCGCGGTGCCCGGATGAAGTTCGAGCGTGACGAGGTCACCTTCCTCGGCGGTGTCCGGCACGGCCTGACCCTCGGCTCCCCGGTCGCGATCATGGTGGGCAACAGCGAGTGGCCCAAGTGGGAGCAGGTCATGGCGGCCGACCCGGTCGACCCGGAGATCCTCGCCGGCCTCGCCCGCAACGCCCCGCTGACCCGGCCCCGCCCCGGCCACGCCGACCTCGCCGGCATGCAGAAGTACGGCTTCGACGAGGCCCGTCCGGTCCTGGAGCGGGCCTCCGCCCGCGAGACCGCGGCCCGCGTGGCGCTCGGCGCCGTCGCCCGGTCGTACCTCAAGGAGACCGCGGGCATCGAGATCGTCTCGCACGTCGTCGAGCTGTGCTCCGTGAAGGCCCCGGCGGGTACCTACCCCACCCCGGCCGATGTCGGGAAGCTGGACGCCGACCCGCTGCGCTGCCTGGACGCGGACACCTCGAAGGCGATGGTCGCGGAGGTCGACCAGGCCCACAAGGACGGCGACACCCTGGGCGGTGTGGTCGAGGTGCTGGCGTACGGCGTGCCGGTCGGCCTCGGCTCGCACGTCCACTGGGACCGCAAGCTGGACGCCCGTCTCGCCGGTGCCCTGATGGGCATCCAGGCGATCAAGGGCGTCGAGATCGGGGACGGCTTCGAGCTGGCCCGGGTGCCCGGCTCCAAGGCCCATGACGAGATCGTCGGCACGCCCGAGGGCATCCGGCGCGTCTCCGGCCGGGCCGGCGGTACCGAGGGCGGCCTGTCCACCGGTGAGCTGCTGCGGGTGCGGGCCGCGATGAAGCCGATCGCGACCGTGCCGCGCGCCCTGGGGACCGTGGACGTGGCGACCGGCGAGGCCGCGCAGGCGCACCACCAGCGCTCCGACGTCTCCGCCGTCCCGGCGGCCGGCATCGTCGCCGAGGCGATGGTCGCGCTCGTCCTCGCGGACGCGGTCGCGGAGAAGTTCGGCGGCGACTCCGTCCCCGAGACCCGCCGCAACGTGCGGTCGTACCTCGAGAACCTGGCCATCCGGTGAGCACCGCGCCGATGGTGGTGCTGGTCGGGCCGATGGGCGTGGGCAAGTCCACGGTCGGGCAGCTGCTCGCCGAGCGGCTCGGCGTCGGCTACCGGGACACCGACGAGGACATCGTCGCCGCCGAGGACCGCACCATCGCCGACATCTTCGTGGCGGAGGGCGAGCCGGCCTTCCGCGCCATCGAGAAGCGGGCCGTGCGGGACGCGCTGGCCGAGCACGAGGGCGTCCTCGCACTCGGCGGCGGCGCGATCCTGGACGCGGACACACGGAGCCTGCTCGCCGGGCAGCGGGTGGTCTACCTCTCGATGGACGTCGAGGAAGCCGTCAAGCGCACCGGCCTGAACGCGGCCCGTCCGCTGCTCGCCCTGAACCCGCGCAAACAGTGGCGCGAGCTGATGGAGGCGCGGCGGCACCTGTACGAGGAGATCGCCACGGCCGTCGTGGCGACCGACGGCCGTACCCCCGAAGAGGTCACCCAAGCAGCCCTGGACGCACTGGAGTTGAAGGAAGCATGAGCGAGGCAGTCACCCGGATCCAGGTCGGCGGCACGGCGGGCACCGAGCCGTACGAGGTCCTGGTGGGCCGTCAGCTGCTCGGTGAACTGGGCGGGCTGATCGGCGAGAAGGCCAAGCGGGTCGCCGTCGTCCATCCCGAGGCGTTGGCCGAGACCGGTGACGCGCTCCGCGCCGACCTGGCCGGGCAGGGCTACCAGGCCGTCGCCATCCAGGTGCCGAACGCCGAGGAGGCCAAGACCGCCGAGGTCGCCGCCTACTGCTGGAAGGCGCTCGGCCAGTCCGGCTTCACCCGCTCCGACGTCATCGTCGGCGTGGGCGGCGGCGCCACCACGGACCTGGCCGGTTTCGTGGCCGCGACCTGGCTGCGCGGGGTGCGCTGGATCGCCGTCCCGACCACCGTGCTGGCCATGGTGGACGCGGCGGTCGGCGGCAAGACGGGCATCAACACGGCCGAGGGCAAGAACCTCGTCGGCGCCTTCCACCCGCCGGCGGGCGTGCTGTGCGACCTGGCCGCCCTCGACTCCCTCCCGGTCAACGACTACGTCTCCGGGCTCGCCGAGGTCATCAAGGCGGGCTTCATCGCCGACCCCACGATCCTGGAGCTCATCGAGTCCGATCCGGAGGCCGCGCGCACCCCGGCGGGCCCGCACACGGCCGAGCTGATCGAGCGGTCCATCCGGGTCAAGGCGGAGGTCGTCTCCTCCGACCTCAAGGAGTCGGGCCTGCGGGAGATCCTCAACTACGGCCACACGCTCGGCCACGCCATCGAGAAGAACGAGCGCTACAAGTGGCGGCACGGCGCCGCGGTCGCCGTCGGCATGCACTTCGCCGCCGAGCTGGGCCGCCTCGCCGGCCGTCTGGACGACGCGACGGCGGACCGCCACCGCACGGTCCTGGAGTCGGTGGGCCTGCCGCTGCACTACCGCTACGACCAGTGGCCCAAGCTGGTCGAGACCATGAAGGTCGACAAGAAGTCCCGCGGCGACCTGCTCCGCTTCATCGTGCTGGACGGCCTGGCCAAGCCGACGGTCCTGGAGGGCCCGGACCCGGCGGTGCTGCTCGCCGCGTACGGCGAGGTCGGGAGTTAGGTCCGCGGGCGTTCCTTCCGCCCGGATCGCCTCGCGGCGCGGGCACTTCCGGCTGTCCCCGGCCGTTTCACCAATCGACGACCGGGGACGGTACCGTTCGGTAACGAGCGCGGCCGAACATGACGAGACGGAGTGGCACCGGATGCAGCACGCAGTGGGATCTCCGCTGCCGCCGCCCCATCAGCCGGGGCAGGGACCGACCGGCTGGCAGCCGGCCGCACACCATCCGGGAGCGCCCCAGGGCCCCGCGCCCGTGCCGCCGCCACCGGTCGCGCCGCCGCAGCCCTCGGTCCCACCGCTGCCCTCGACCCCACCGCCCCCCGACACCACGGGCCATGTCCCGCTGCCGCCGGGCGCCCCGGTCGGCTTCCCCGCCGTGCCCCCGGCCGCCACCTCCGCGCCCGACCCCGCGGGCACCACCCTGGCCGTGCTCCTCATCGGCCCGGCCGGAGCGGGCAAGACGAGCGTGGCCAAGTACTGGGCGGACCACCGCCGGGTCCCCACCGCCCACATCAGCCTCGACGACGTCCGCGAGTGGGTCCGCGCCGGCTTCGCCGACCCCCAGTCCGGGTGGAACGACAACTCGGAGGCGCAGTACCGCCTGGCCCGCCGCACCTGCGGTTTCGCCGCGCGCAACTTCCTGGCCAACGGCATCTCGTGCATCCTCGACGACGCGGTCTTCCCGGACCGCCCGGTCGTCGGGCTCGGCGGCTGGAAGCGCCACGTCGGCCCCGGGCTCCTGCCCGTTGTCCTCCTGCCCGGCCTCGACGTCGTCCTGGAACGCAACGCGGAACGCACGGGCAACCGCCGCCTCACCGACGAGGAGGTGGCCCGCATCCACGGCCGCATGGCCGGCTGGTACGGCTCGGGCCTCCCGATCATCGACAACTCCCAACTGGACGTGCCCACCACGGCCCACGTCCTGGACGAGGTCCTGGCCAGGGCGATAGCGAGCCCTCCGAACTGGTGACCAAGCAGCCTGAGTCGAACTGGTGACCAAGCAGCCGGAGCCGACCTTCTCGGAACGTCAGGCGGCCTGAACCACCTTCTCGGAACGCCAGGCGGCCTGAACCACCTTCTCGGAATGCCAGGGGGCCTGAACCAGCTTCTCGGAACGCCGGGGGGACTGAACCGACCTGGTTGAGGGCGCGGGGAACTGCGCGACCAGCCCCCAC
>NZ_LBMU02000159.1 GCF_001005085.2 Streptomyces humi | reverse complement strand
GGGTGGTCGGCGCGCAGCCAGTCGTTGGCGAAGGTGATCCAGCGGGCGGTGAAGCCGTCGGCCTGCACGGTTGTGGTGGCGGACCCGGTGGTGCCGTACGTCCCGCCACCGGGTTTCGGGGTGCCGGCCGCGTTGTCGTGGACGATGACGACGTCCCGCGGGTTCTCGGTGGCGCCGATCCAGGTGGCCTCGGTGCGGGTGGTGTCGAGGGCCACCGTCTCCCGGTAGACACCCGGGGCGAGGACCAGGGTCCGGCCGCTGCCGGTGGCGGCGGTCACGGCGGCCTGGACGGTGCTGAAGTCGCCGCGCCCGTACGGGTCGACGTACAGGGTTTCCGGGGAGAGGCGGCGCTCCGGTGACCCGTACCGCCCGAAGGGGCGGCCGGTGGCGTACGCGGGCACGGCGGCCAGGCCGAGCGCGGCGCCCGCCCCGGCGGTCGCGCGCAGGAAACCCCGTCTGGACAGGGGAAGGAGGGGCGAGGACATGCGGGGGTGCTCCTTCGCGACGGAGAGGGAGGAGAGGGGGGAGAG
>NZ_LBMU02000158.1 GCF_001005085.2 Streptomyces humi | reverse complement strand
TGGAGCGTCTGTCGGACGCGTTGCGGCTGGGTCATCCGGTGTTGGCGGTGGTGCGGGGGAGTGCGGTCAATCAGGATGGTGCGAGTAATGGTCTGACGGCGCCGAACGGTCCGTCGCAGCAGCGGGTGATCCGGCAGGCGCTGGCGGATGCTCGGCTGGGTGCGGCTGATGTGGATGTGGTGGAGGCGCACGGGACAGGCACGCGGCTGGGTGACCCGATCGAGGCACAAGCCCTTCTTGCCACCTACGGTCAGGGCCGGGACAGCGATCAACTCCCCGTGTTCTTGGGTTCGTTGAAGTCGAACATCGGGCATGCGCAGGCGGCTGCCGGTGTGGGTGGGGTCATCAAGATGGTGATGGCGCTGCGTCACGGTGTGATGCCGAGGACCTTGCATGTGGATGCGTCGTCGTCGCATGTGGACTGGTCGGCGGGTGCGGTGGAGTTGCTGAGGGAGCAGCGGGTGTGGCCGGAGCTGGAGCGGCCGCGGCGGGCCGCCGTCTCCGCCTTCGGCATGAGCGGCACCAACGCCCATCTCGTCCTGGAACAGGCGGCCGAACCCTCCGTCGACGTGGACGAGGCGCCCGCTCGCCCTGGGGCGGTTCCGTGGGTGGTGTCGGGCAGGACGGAGGAGGCGTTGCGGGCGCAGGCCGGACGACTGCATGCCTTTGTCGCCGAGCGTCCGGACCTGGATCTGGCGGCTGTGGGTTCCGCGCTGATGTCGGGCCGTGCCGTCTTCGATCACCGGGCTGTGGTGGTGGCTGGTGATCGTGGTGAGTTGTTGCGGGGTTTGGGTGGGTTGGCGTCGGGGGTGGTGTCGGCGGGTGTGGTGTCGGGTGTGG
>NZ_LBMU02000157.1 GCF_001005085.2 Streptomyces humi | reverse complement strand
GCCGCTGCGCGTCGGGCCGGGCCCGCTGCGGTACGAGGGCGCCCGGATCCGGGAACACCTCGGCGAGCGGGGCGCCGCCGCCGAGCCGCGCGAGGGCCTCGTACGCGGCGAGCACCGCGCTCTTCCCGCTTCCGCTGGGCCCGGCGAGGAGGGTGACCTGCCCGACCGGAAAGGCGGCGGCACGGTGGCGGGCGAAGGCGGAGAGCCGGAGCTCGGTGACCCGGGGGCGCGGGTCGCGGCGCGGGGCACCGGCCGGCGATGCGGGGGAAGCGGACGGCGCGGGGGAAGCGGAGGGGGCGGCCATATGCGGACCGTAGGGCTCCGCGGGACAGCCGAACCGTTCCGCCCGACGCCCCTTCCTCCGATCGGGCGACACCAGGCTCAGCCGCCCGTGAGCCCACCCCCGCACGACCGACGCGGTACGCAGGCCGCCGCGACGCTCAGACCGACGCGACGCTCACCCCGGCGTGGTGCTCACGCCTGCCCGGTGTCCACGCCGGCCCGGTGTCCACGCCGGCCCGGTGCTCACGTCCGCGACGAGTCGTCGCTCAGCCGCCGGAGGCGCCCGCGTCCTGCATCAGGCCGCTCACCTCGGTGCCGGGCGGGGTGAGCAGGAAGACGTTGCGGTCCACCCGGTGCATCCCGCTGGCCAGACCGAAGACCACGCCCGTACTGAAGTCGAGGACGCGCTTGGCGACCTCCGTCTCCGCGCCGGTCAGGTCGAGCAGCACCGGTATCCCGGCCATCAGCGTCTCCGCGACCTCGCGGGCGTCGGCGAAGACGTTGACCCGCAGGACGACGAACCGGCGGCGCGTCTCGGTCTCGGCGTCCGGCAGCGCGCGGTGGCCCACGGCCGACGGCCAGGCGTCCCGGCCCCGCAGCGGCACCACCTGGGCGAGCCCCTCCCACTGTTCATCGGTGACGTCATAACGGCTCACCGGCTCCCCCTGACCTGACTCGCGTTTGATGCCTGCACCAGCCAATTCTTACGCCAAGTCACCCGTTCGGCCCAACAGCGACACGAAGCGCGAGCGATGACGGGCGTCACACCACCACAGATAAGCGGATCTTCGTACGATTCCGCCGATTGCGGCGCATCGGAGGCCTCTTACTGGCCTCACACCGGACTCTTCACCTCCCGCAACGCCCCGCTCACCGCCCGCCGTTACCGTCCGGTCCGTGCACTTGGCAGAAACACAGCAGGTGGCACCCGACCGGCGGACACAGTCGGCGGTGTCCGCCGCTCCGGGGGATGCCGGAGCCCCAGCACCATGGCACCGCGTTCTGACCCTCCTCGCCGACATCGGTCTCTTCATCGGCACCCGGTCGATCTGGGCGCAGGCGGCGACGCACCACCTGGTCCTGGCCGCCCTGATCTCGGTCTGCTACGTCTCGATCCTGGTCACCGGCGTCCTGACGCTGACGGTCCGCAGGACCCGTTCGCTGGCCCGGCTGGACCTGGTGGTCCTGGTCACCGCGGTGGTCCTCGCCGTGTGCGGCTGGGCGCTGAACCACGGCGGCGGTGACGAGGGCGCCCTGACCACCCAGGCCGCCCGGGAACTCGTCGCCGGT
The DNA here is from genome assembly GCF_001005085.2 of Streptomyces humi. Lineage (GTDB taxonomy): Bacteria > Actinomycetota > Actinomycetes > Streptomycetales > Streptomycetaceae > Streptomyces > Streptomyces humi. The sequence continues at coordinate 9,334 of NZ_LBMU02000157.1, read as the reverse complement.
CACGCCGTGTACGGACAGCCCTGGCCGTGGCTGTTCCACGGCACGGGCATCGCGCTCACGCCGACGATAGGCGGCGGCTACGACTACACGTACGGCTACCCTCCGCTGGCCCCGCTGCTGACCGCGCCGCTGCTGTGGCTCGGCCATCACGGCGCCCCGGCGACGGCCGTGTGCACGGGTGCCCTGATCGCCGGCACGGTCGCGCTGTGGCGGATGCTCCCGGTGCCGTGGCGGTCCGCGGCCACGCTGTCCTGCCTGGGCTTCGGGTTCCTGTCGACGTACGCCCGGGTCGGCTACCCGGCGGTCATCGCCCTGGCGCTGCTGATCCCGGTGGTGGTGCGCTGGCCGCGGATCGGGCTGGGCGGCCGGCTGGGCGCGCCCGGGTTCGCCCGGGCCGCGTGTCTGGGGGCCGCCTGCGCCGCGCAGCAACTGCCTTGGTTCGTCACGCCGTTCCTGCTGGCCGGGATCTACGCGGTACGGCGTGGGGAGCTGGGCGGCCGGGCCGCCGCGCTGGTCGTGCTGCGCGTCGCCGGTGTGGCCGGCGCCGTCTGGCTGCTGATCAACACGTACTTCATCGTGTCCGATCCGGGCCGCTGGCTGCGCGGGATCGCGCTGCCGCTGATCCAGGGCGCCGTGGTGCACGGGCAGGGCCTGGTGGACGTCACGCTGTACTACACGAACGGCAGCGACCGGATCGACTGGTACTCGCACGCGAGCCTGCTGTTCGCGGCGGCCCTGCTGGCCCTGTTCGTGCTGTTCGTACGCCGGCTGGGGCCGGCCGCGACCGTGCTGCCGTGGCTGGCCTTCTTCCTGGCGACCCGCTCCCAGGACGGCTACTACCTGCTGATGACCCCGCTGTGGCTGGCGGCGGCGGTCACCGCCCCGCTCCCGGAGTTCGCGCACGCCTGGCAGCCGCGCCCGGCCCTGCTGACCGGCCCCCGCCGCCGCCCCGCGCCGGCCGTCGCGGTCGTGCTGCTGCTCGCCCCGGCGCTGGTGAGCGCGGCGGTGGCGGTGACCGGCAGGCCGCCGCTGCGGATGGAGATCACCGCGCTGCGGCGGACCGGGCACCAGGCCGCGGTGGTCAGGGCGATGACGCTGAAGGTGGTCAACACCGGCGGCGTGCCGCTCACCCCGCACTACACCCTCACCACCGGGCAGGGCATGAGCATGTACTGGCTGCTGGTGCGGGGGCCGGCGACGATTCCCGGACACGGCACGGTGAGCGTCGAACTGAGGCCGGCGAACGGCCGGTTCGGCATCCCCAAGCCGGGCACCCGGATCCGGCTGCGCGCCTTCACGGCGGACCCGCAGACGCTGTCGAGCCGGGACGTCGAGCTCCGCGGGACGCCTGGGTAGGCCACCGCGCCGGCGGGTGTCAGGCCGCCGCGCGGGTGAAGCGGAGAGTGGCGGTCACCGTGGTCGGACCGCCCATCATGCCCATCTGGTTGAAGGTGACGCCGAACTCCTCGCGCACCACCTGGAACTCGGTCTCCAGCGTCAGCCCCTCGGCGTCGGCCGACACCAGCTTCGCGGTGGCCTTCTGGGGCCGGCTGACGCCCCGGACGGTCAGCTGGCCGTCGACCTGCACGGTGTCGCCCGCGCCCCGCTGCGCGCCGCGCACCGCGAAGGTGATCTCCGGGTGGTTGTCCGCGTCGAAGAAGTCGGCCGAGCGCAGGTGGTCGTCGCGCTTCTTGTTCTTGGTGTCCAGCGTGGCCGCGTCGATCACCAGCGTGCCGGTGGCGGTGCCGTCGGCGGCCACCTCGCCCCGGCCGCCGACGCCCGTGAAGGTGCCCTTGACGGTGACCAGCCCCCAGAAGGACTTGTGCCGGACGGCGACGGTGGAGGCGGTCGGGTCGAGCTGCCAAAGGCCGGTTTCCACGGTGACGGGCATGGCCGTACTCCGATCAATCGATGGTTCAAATTTGGATGACCTCACGCTAGCCCAATATTCAAATTTGGACAACAGGTAGACTCGACAGTATGGCCGCCCCTCAGGACAACCCCGCCGAGCTGCCCGAATGCCCGTCCCTCGCGGGCGGCGGACTGCTCCCCGCCGAGCTGCGCGCCTGGATGCTGCTGCTGGCCGCGACGGGCGCCGTGGAGCAGCGGCTGCGCTCGGTCGTGAAGGAGACGCTGGACGTCTCGCACGACGAGTTCCTGATCCTGTGCCTGCTGGCCGAGCAGCCCCGCGAGGGCCTGCGCATGACCCGGATCGCCGAACTCCTGGGCCGCCCCAAGACCCGCCTCACCTACCAGATCGCCTGCCTCCAGCACGCCGGGCTGGTCACCCGCCAGTCCGTCTGCGGCGACAAGCGGGGCATCGAGGTCGCGCTCACCGACAAGGCCCGCCGGCACCTCCAGGAGGCCTCCGGCGCCCTCGCCGAGACGGTCGGGCAGGCGGTCGGCCATGTCATCGGGCCGGAGCAGCGCGAGGCGCTGTGCGCGCTGATCCCGGAGCTCGCCGACGACACGCCCTGACGGTACGAATCCGGCCACTCCACCCCCGGGAGGCACAGGTCACAGCCACGGGGAGGGCAAGGTCACAGCCCCGTCACCCGTGCACTTTTGGCGCTCTGCCCTAGCATCCGAGCATGACGGTCCTGCCTGACGACGGGCTCTCACTGGCCGCCGAGTTCCCTGACGCGACACGCGAGCAGTGGCAACGCCTCGTCGAGGGCGTGCTGCGCAAGTCGGGCAGGGAAGTCTCGGGCGAGGCCGCTGAGGACGCCCTGTCCACGACGCTGGAGGACGGGCTGCGCACCCGCCCCCTCTACACCGCGCGCGACGGCGCGCCCGACCCCGGCCTGCCCGGCTTCGCGCCGTTCGTGCGCGGCGGCCGCGCCGAGGGCAGCACCCCGGGCGGCTGGGACATAAGGCAGCGGCACGCGGCGGCACCCGACGGCGCGGTCCTGGCCGACCTGGAGAACGGCGTCTCCTCCCTCTGGCTCGTGCTCGGCGAGGGCGGCATCCCCGTCGACGGTCTGGGCCGGGCGCTGGAGGGCGTCTACCTGGACCTGGCGCCGGTCGTCCTGGACGCGGGCCGGGACACCGAGGCCGCCGCGGCCGAGCTGCTGCGGCTGTACGACGAGAAGGGCGTCGCCCCCGGGGCCGTACGCGGCAACCTGGGCGCCGACCCGCTCGGGCACGAGGCGCGCACCGGTACCGCCCTGCCCTTCGCCCCCGCCGCCGGGCTGGCGAAGCGGTGCGCCGAGGAGTTGCCCGGGCTGCGGGCGCTCACGGTGGACGCGCTGCCGTACCACGAGGCCGGCGGCTCGGCCGCGCAGGAACTGGGCGCCTCACTGGCCACCGGGGTGACCTATCTGCGGGAGCTGACCGAGGCCGGTCTCGGCATCGAACAGGCCCTGGGGCAACTGGAGTTCCGGTACGCGGCGACCGCGGACCAGTTCCTGACCATCGCCAAGCTGCGCGCGGCGCGCCGGCTGTGGGCGCGGGTCGCCGAGGTGAGCGGCGCGGCCGGCGCGGGCGCCCAGGTGCAGCACGCGGTCACCTCGCCGGTGATGATGAGCCGCCGCGACCCGTGGGTGAACATGCTGCGCACCACGGTCGCGACGCTGGCCGCCGGGGTGGGCGGTGCCGACTCCGTGACCGTGCTGCCGTTCGACCACGCGATCGGCCTGCCCGACGCGTTCGCCCGGCGCATCGCCCGCAACACCTCCACGATCCTGGTCGAGGAGTCGCATCTGGCCCGGGTGATCGACCCCGCGGGCGGCTCCTGGTACGTGGAGCGGCTCACCGACGAACTCGCCCACGCGGGCTGGGACTTCTTCCGGACGATCGAGCGCGACGGCGGCCAGGCGGCGGTGCTGCGCTCGGGCCGGCTGCGCACCGACCTGGCGGCCACCTGGGCGGAGCGCTCCAAGAGGCTCGCGAAGCGGCGTGAACCGATCACCGGTGTCAGCGAGTTCCCGCTGCTCGCCGAGAAGCCGGTGCGGCGCGAGCCCGCGCCCGAGCCGCCGTCCGGCGGCCTGCCCCGGGTCCGCCGGGACGAGGCCTACGAGGAACTGCGGGCCCGCTCCGACGCCCATCTCGCGGCGACCGGCGCCCGCCCCCGGGTCTACCTGGCCACCATCGGCTCGGCCGCCGAGTACACCGGCCGGGCGACCTTCGCCTCGAACCTCTTCCAGGCGGGCGGTATCGAACCGGTCACCGGGGGCACCTTCGAGGAGAGCGGTGCCGGTGAGGCCGTGCTCTGCTCCAGCGACGACCGGTACGCCGAACACGCCGAGCGGACGGCCGGAGCGCTCAAGGCGGCCGGGGCCCGGCACGTGGTCCTCGCGGGCCGGGGCGACTACGCCGGCGTCGACTCGTACGTCTTCGCGGGCTGCGACGCCGTGGCCGTGCTGTCCGAGACCCTCGACCGCATGGGAGTGTCCTGATGGGAATCCCCGACTTCTCCGGCATCGAACTGGGGACCCCCGTCACCGACGGCGGCCCCGAGGAACGGCGGGCGGCCGGCGATGACCTGCCACTGTGGGAGACCCCGGAGGGCATCGGGGTCAAGCCGCTCTACACCGGCCGTGACCTGGAGGGCCTGGACTTCCTGGGCACCTACCCGGGCATCGCGCCCTACCTGCGCGGCCCTTACCCGACGATGTACGTCAACCAGCCCTGGACCATCCGCCAGTACGCCGGTTTCTCCACCGCCGAGGAGTCCAACGCGTTCTACCGGCGCAACCTGGCGGCCGGACAGAAGGGCCTGTCGGTCGCCTTCGACCTGCCCACGCACCGGGGTTACGACAGCGACCACCCGCGGGTGACCGGTGACGTCGGCATGGCGGGCGTGGCCATCGACTCGATCTACGACATGCGGCAGCTGTTCGACGGGATCCCCCTCGACAGGATGACGGTGTCGATGACGATGAACGGCGCGGTGCTGCCCGTGCTGGCGCTGTACATCGTGGCGGCCGAGGAGCAGGGCGTACCGCCCGAGAAGCTGGCCGGGACCATCCAGAACGACATCCTCAAGGAGTTCATGGTCCGCAACACCTACATCTATCCGCCGAAGCCGTCGATGCGGATCATCTCCGACATCTTCGCGTACACCTCGCAGCGGATGCCCCGCTACAACTCGATCTCCATCTCCGGCTACCACATCCAGGAGGCCGGTGCCACGGCCGACCTGGAGCTGGCGTACACGCTCGCGGACGGCGTCGAGTACATCCGGGCGGGCCGGGAAGCGGGCCTGGACGTGGACGCGTTCGCGCCCCGGCTCTCCTTCTTCTGGGCGATCGGCATGAACTTCTTCATGGAGATCGCGAAGTTGCGGGCGGCCCGCCTGCTGTGGGCCAGGCTGGTCGCGCAGTTCGAGCCGCAGAACTCCAAGTCCCTGTCCCTGCGCACCCATTCGCAGACCTCCGGCTGGTCGCTGACCGCGCAGGACGTCTTCAACAACGTCACGCGTACGGCCGTGGAGGCGATGGCGGCGACCCAGGGGCACACCCAGTCGCTGCACACCAACGCCCTGGACGAGGCACTGGCGCTGCCCACGGACTTCTCGGCGCGCATCGCCCGCAACACCCAGCTGCTCATCCAGCAGGAGTCGGGCACCACCCGGGTCATCGACCCGTGGGGCGGCAGCGCCTACGTGGAGCGGCTGACGTACGACCTCGCGCGCAAGGCCTGGGCGCACATCCAGGAGGTCGAGGCGGCCGGCGGCATGGCCAAGGCGATCGACGCCGGCCTCCCCAAGCTGCGCATCGAGGAGGCCGCGGCCCGTACCCAGGCCCGGATCGACTCCGGGCGGCAGCCGGTGATCGGCGTCAACAAGTACCGGGTCGACAGCGACGAGGCGATCGAGGTCCTCAAGGTCGACAACTCCTCCGTGCGCGCCCAGCAGATCGAGAAGCTGCGCCGGCTGCGGGCGGAGCGGGACGAAACGGCGTGCCGGGACGCGCTCGACGCGCTGACCCGGGCGGCCGACGGCGACGGCAACCTGCTGGAGCTGGCCGTGCGCGCGGCCCGCGCCAAGGCCACCGTCGGCGAGATCTCGGACGCCCTGGAGAAGGTGTACGGCCGGCACGCGAGCCAGATCCGTACGATCTCCGGTGTGTACCGCAACGAAGCAGGCGAGTCCCCGAACGTGGACCGCACCCGCGCCCTGGTCGACGCGTTCGACGAGGCCGAGGGGCGCCGCCCGCGCATCCTGGTCGCCAAGATGGGCCAGGACGGCCACGACCGCGGCCAGAAGGTGATCGCGACCGCCTTCGCCGACCTCGGCTTCGACGTCGACGTCGGCCCGCTGTTCCAGACCCCGGAGGAGGTCGCCCGTCAGGCGGTGGAGGCGGACGTCCACGTGGTCGGCGTGTCCTCGCTGGCGGCCGGCCACCTCACCCTCGTACCGGCGCTGCGCGAGAAGCTCGCCGAGGAGGGCCGGGCGGACATCATGATCGTGGTCGGCGGTGTGATCCCGCCGCAGGACGTGCCGGCACTCCTGGAGATGGGCGCCACGGCCGTGTTCCCGCCCGGGACGGTGATCCCGGACGCGGCCTACGACCTGGTCGAGCGGCTGTCGGCGGAACTCGGGCACGACCTGTGATCGATGTCGACGCCTATGTGAAGGGTGTGCTCGACGGGAAGCGCGCGGTCGTCGCCCGCGCCATCACCCTCGTCGAGTCCACCCGTCCACAGCACCGGGCGCTGGCACAGGAGTTGCTCACCGAGCTGCTCCCGCACAGCGGCCGGGCGCGGCGGATCGGCGTCAGCGGGGTGCCGGGCGTGGGCAAGTCGACGTTCATCGACGCGTTCGGCACGCTGCTGACCGGGCTGGGGCACCGGGTCGCGGTCCTTGCCGTGGACCCCTCCTCCACCCGCACGGGCGGCTCGATCCTGGGCGACAAGACGCGGATGGAACGCCTCGCCGTCGACCCGAACGCCTTCGTCCGGCCCTCTCCCAGCGCGGGCACCCTCGGCGGGGTCGCGAAGGCGACCCGTGAGTCGATGGTGGTGATGGAGGCCGCCGGGTACGACGTGGTCCTGGTCGAGACGGTCGGCGTGGGGCAGTCCGAGACGGCGGTCGCCGACATGGTCGACTCGTTCCTGCTGCTCAGCCTGGCCCGCACCGGCGACCAGCTCCAGGGCATCAAGAAGGGCGTCCTGGAGCTCGCCGACGTGATCGCCGTCAACAAGGCGGACGGCCCGCACGAACGGGATGCCCGGTCCGCGGCCCGTGAACTGGCGGGCGCGCTGCGGCTGATGCACGGCAAGGACGCGTTCTGGACCGCGCCGGTGCTGAGTTGCAGCGCCCGCGAGTCGACGGGCCTGGAACTGGTCTGGGAACGGCTGGAACAGCACCGGGCGTTGCTGGACTCGACCGGGCGGCTCGCCGCCAAACGCCGTGACCAGCAGGTGGGCTGGACGTGGTCGATGGTCCGGGACGAACTGCTCGGCCGGCTGTACGCCGACCCGGCGGTGCGCGCGGCCGCCCCCGGCCTGGAACAGCAGGTCAGGGACGGCTCGTTGACGGCGACCCTGGCCGCCGAACGCATTCTCCGGGCGTTCGAGGGACCTCAGGACGCCTGATCCCGGCGCGCCTTCCGGACGCCATGCTCAACTCGCGGGCGTGGTCGGCTGGTTCACGGGCCGACCCGTTGCCCACGGGCCGTCCGGCACCCCCGGGCGCACCCGCGCGCCGGTCATGTCGACCTCGATCGCGCGGTCGTCGTCGAGGTCCTCCCTGACGCGGCGCAGCCCGCCCGTCCGGTCGATCCAGTACCGCAGGGACGGCGGCGCGGAGAAGACGTCGTAGTCGCGTCCGCCGATGTGGTCCTCGCCCACGTGGCGGCGCGCGGGGCGGGCGAGCGGGGACAGGGTCAGCCGCAGTGCCGTGTCCAGCGACGCCGGTCCGTAGCTCCGGCGGATCCACACCCCGCGGCGCAGCCGCCCGGCCTCGGCCACCGCCTGGGCCAGGGACGCCGGCCTGGTCAGCGGGGCCGCGCTGCCGTCGGTCCGGGGCCGGGCCACCGCCAGACCCCCGGTGTCCCAGGCCAGCAGCCCGCGTTCCGCCGCGTCCCCCGTGTCGAACCAGCCCACCGCCCGGTGCCGGTGCTCGTCGACCACCGCGCGGATGACCGCCGTACCGCCGGGCAGCGGCGCCCGCACCGTCATCGCGGCCGGGCCGTCCCGGGCGGTGCGGAGCCTGGTGAGGGTGAGCCGCCGGGCCTCGGCCGCCGAGAGCGGGCGGGAGGTGTCGCCGCCGGCCACGGCATGCAGAAGCGCCCCGCACACCGCCGTCACGACGGCGAGGGCGGCCCAGGTCCAGGGTGATCGCATCGGTGTCCGCATGATCACGTACCTACACGCGGACGGGCCGCGACCGGTCGACACCGGTACGCGGCCCGCGTGGCGTCACCCTTGCGGGGTGCGCGGTTTACTCCGAGGCGAGGGACAGCACGGCCGCCCGGATCACGTCGGCGACCTCCTGCGGGTGGGCGAGCATGACCAGGTGCGAGGAGTCCACCTCGACGGTCGTCATGCCGGCGCGCTCGTAGCCGTAGCGCTCGACGTCGGGGTTGATGGTGCGGTCCGCGGACGACACCAGGCCCCAGGACGGCTTGGTCTTCCAGGCCGCGACGGGGGCCGCCTCGGCGAAGGCAGCGCCCGCCAGGGGCCGCTGCGAGACGGCCAGCACCCTGGCGAGGTCCGGGTCCACGTCGGCGGCGAAGATCTCGGGGAACCGGTCGGGGTCCACCGTCACGTCGGTGCCGGGCTCGTCGGAGCCCGCCACCGGGAACGGCGTGTACACCAGGGCCGAGGCGAGCTCGGAGTCCGGGAAGCGGCCCTGGAGCTCGCCGAGGCTCTCGCCCTCCTCCAGCGCGTAGCCGGCCAGGTACACCAGGGCCCGCACGTTGGCCTCGGCGCCCGCGACGGTGATGACGGCACCGCCGTAGGAGTGGCCGACCAGGACGACCGGACCGGGGACGGCACGGACCACCGAGGCGATGTAGTCGGCGTCACCGGTGAGGCTGCGGTTGGGCACCGCCGGTACGAGCACCTTCAGGCCGTCGGCCTGGAGCTCCGGGACGACCCGGGCGAAGCTGGACGCGTCGGCGAAGGCGCCGTGCACCAGGACGACGGTGGGCGTGGTGTCGGTCATGGGATTCCCTTTCGACGGGCCTGCGCCGCGGGTCAGGCGGCGTGCAGGACCGAGTGCAGGGTGCGTACGGCCAGCGAGATGGCGGCCTCGGCGGCGTGGGTCTCGCGCAGGGCGTTGAGCATCACGAAGTCGTGGATGATGCCCTGGAAGCGGACCGCGGTGACCGGGACGCCCGCCTCGCGCAGCTTGTTGGCGTAGGCCTCGCCCTCGTCGCGCAGCACG
>NZ_LBMU02000156.1 GCF_001005085.2 Streptomyces humi | reverse complement strand
GAGATCTGTCGTGCGACCCTCGGTCCGAGTACGGAGATGACGAGCAGGACGCCGGTGACGACGATCTGGGACTGTGCGGAGACGTTGAGCAGGCTCATCACGTTCTGGAGCGCTCCGAGGAGGAAGACCCCGGCGATCGCGCCGCCGAGGGTGCCCTTGCCGCCGTCGAAGTCGATGCCGCCCAGCAGTACGGCGGCCACGACGGAGAGTTCGAGGCCGGTGGCGTTGTCGTACCGGGCGCTGGCGTAGTGCAGGGCCCAGAAGATCCCGGTGAGGGAGGCCATGAACCCGGTGGCGACGAAGAGGAGTAGTTTGTTGCGCTTGACCCGGATCCCGGTGAAGCGGGCTGCTTCCTCGCTGGCGCCGATCGCGAACAGGGAGCGTCCGAAGGGGGTGGCGTGCAGGACGACCACGGCGATGACGAGGAGTACCAGGAAGGGCAGGAAGGCCTGCGGCAGGAACGTGTCGCCGAGCCGTCCGGCGGCGAAGTCGAGGTACTGGGTGGGGAAGTCGGTGACGGCGTCGGAGCCGAGGACGATCTGGGCGATGCCCCGGTAGGCGGCGAGTGTGCCGATGGTGACGGCCAGCGACGGCAGCCCGAGCCGGGTCACCAGCAGCCCGTTGACCAGCCCGCAGACCACGCCGAGGACCAGACAGATCGGGATGATCGTCTCGATGGCGAGTCCGTGGTTCCACAGTGCGCCCATGACCGCCCCCGACAGGCCGGCGGTGGAGGCGACCGACAGGTCGATCTCGCCGGCCACGACGAGGAGCGTCATCGGCAGGGCGATCAGGGCGATCGGCAGCGTGTTGCCGATGAGGAAGGACAGGTTGAGGGAGTTGCCGAAGCCGTCGACGGCCGAGAAGGAGAACAGCAGCAGGAGGATCAGGAGGGCGCCGACGACGGTGTCCCAGCGCACCGCGCGCGTCAAGGACTCAGGCATGGCGGGTGTTCTCCTTGCTGGTCGCGGTCCTCTTCAGGGCCGACTTCTTCTTCAGCGCCACCGCCACGCGCAGTGCGACGATGCGGTCGACGGCGATGGCGAGCAGGAGCAGGATGCCGTTGATGGCGAGGACCCAGACGCTGCTGACGCCGAGGGCGGGCAGGACGCTGTTGATGGAGGTGAGCAGGAGGGCGCCGAGGGCGGCGCCGTAGACGCTTCCGGAGCCGCCGGTGAAGACGACGCCGCCGACGACGACGGCGCTGACGACGGTGAGTTCGTAGCCGTTGCCGGTGCTGGAGTCGACGTTGCCGAACCGGGCCAGGTACATGGCTCCGGCGAGGCCGGCGAGGGCGCCGCAGACGGTGTAGGCGGTGATGATGCGTCTGCGGACGGGGATGCCGGCGAGGCGGGCGGCTTCGGGGTTGGAGCCCAGGGCGTACAGTTCCCGGCCGCTGCCGAAGTGTTTGAGGTAGTAGGCGGTGGCGACGAGCACGGCGAGGGCGATCAGGGCGAGGTAGGGGATCGCGGACAGGCCGCCGGAGCCGAAGTCGTTGAAGGCGCCGGGCAGGTCGGCGGCGGTGATCTGCCGGGAGCCGACCCAGATGGAGTCGATGCCGCGGATGATGTAGAGGGTGCCGAGGGTGACGACGAGGGCGGGGACCTGTCCGAAACTGACGAGCACCCCGTTCAGGAGTCCGCAGCCGACACCCAGCAGGACGGCCAGCACGATCGCGAGGGCCGGGTTGCCGCCGCTGTGCAGGTAGTCGCCGGCGGCGAAGGCGGTGATGCCCAGGGTGGAGCCGACGGACAGGTCGACGTTGCGGGTGATCACCACGAGGGACTGGCCGGTGGCGACCAGGACCAGGATGGTCGCGTTGAGCAGGAGGTCCTTGATGCCCTGCTCGGAGAGGAACTCGCTGTTGCCGGCCTGGGTGACGGCGATCATCACCAGGAAGACGACCAGGATGGCCAGTTCACGCATCTTGAAGACACGGTCCACGAGCCGGGTCCCGCTGGAGCCTGGTGTCTCGGTGACAGGGGTGTGTTCGGGTGTGGTGACGGTCATGCGGCGGCCCTCCCGGTGGCTGCGGCCATCACGGTTTCCTCGGTGGCGTCGGAGCGCGGGATCTCGGCGGTGAGGCGGCCCTCGTGCATGACCAGCACGCGGTCGGCCATACCGAGGATCTCGGGCAGGTCGGAGGAGATCATCAGGACGGCGACGCCGTCCGCGGCGAGCTGGGACAGCAGCCGGTGGACCTCGGCCTTGGTGCCGACGTCGATACCCCGGGTCGGCTCGTCCACGATCAGCACCTTGGGTCCGGTCGCCAGCCACTTGGCCAGGACGACCTTCTGCTGGTTGCCACCGGAGAGAGTGGAGACGGTGTCGGCGATCCGGGCGTACTTCACCTGGAGCCTGACCGCCCAGTCCAGGGACCGGCTGCGTTCGGCACCCCGGTCCACCAGACCCGCCCTCACACTCGTACGCAGCCCGGTCAGACCGATGTTCCGCTCGATGGACATGTCCATCACCAGCCCCTGCGCCCGCCGGTCCTCCGGGACCAGCGCCAGACCCGCGGACATCGCGGTGGAGGGCGCGCCGTTGACCAGAGACGTCCCGTCCACGGACACTTCACCCGCGTCCCAGCGGTCGATGCCGAACACCGCGCGGGCGACCTCGGTACGGCCGGCGCCGACCAGGCCGGCCAGGCCGACGATCTCACCGTGACGGACCTCGAAGGACACGTCGGTGAACACCCCCTCACGGGTCAGCCGCCGTACGCTCAGCGCGACCTCGCCGGGGGTGACGTCCTGCTTGGGGTAGAGCTCGTCCAGATCCCGGCCGACCATCCGGCGCACCAGGTCGTCCTCGCTCATGCCGTCGAGGAGTTCGCTGGCGATCCAGGCACCGTCGCGCAGCGTGGTCACCCGCCGGCAGATCTGGAAGATCTCCTCCAGCCGGTGCGAGATGAACAGCACCGCCGCACCCTGTTCCCGCAACGTCTGTACGACCTTGAAGAGACGGGCGACCTCGCTGCCGGTCAGGGCCGCGGTCGGCTCGTCCATGATCAGGACCCGGGCGTCGAAGGAGAGCGCCTTGGCGATCTCCACGATCTGCTGGTCCGCGATGGACAGCCCCCGCGCCGGACGGTCGGGATCCAGGGCCACACCGAGCCGGTTCATCAGCGCGGCGGTCGCCGCCCGGGTGGCCTTGTGATCGATCCGCCCCAGCGCCCGCCGGGGCTGACGGCCCATGAAGATGTTCTCGGCGATCGACAGGTCGGGAAAGAGCGTGGGCTCCTGGTAGATCACGGCGATACCGGCGTCACGGGCATCACCGGGACCGTGGAAGACGACGGGCTCACCCTCGAGCAGCACCTGGCCGGCATCCGGCCGGTGCACCCCGGCAAGCGTCTTGATCAGCGTCGACTTGCCCGCGCCGTTCTCCCCGGCGAGCGCGTGCACCTCACCGGGAAACAGCTCCAGGGAGACGTCCCGCAGCGCACGCACGGCACCGAAGGACTTCGAGACGTCCTTCAACGCCAGCACCGGGGCCGGGCCCGAGTCGGACGGGTGGGTCATGGAGGCTCCTCGACAACACCGGGCGCGGAAGGCACTCCGACCGACCCCACAGCGTCGTGAAAGGTTTCAACTGGATTGCCGGGAC
>NZ_LBMU02000155.1 GCF_001005085.2 Streptomyces humi | reverse complement strand
CGCTCGACCGTCAGCTCCATCTCCAGCTTGCCCTTGCCGTTCAGCGTGGCCAGGACCAGATCGGGGTTGTGCACCTCGACACCCGCCGGAGGCGCGATGTCGGCGGCGGTGACCAGACCCGGCCCCTGCTTGCGCAGGTACATCACGACCGGCTCGTCGTGCTCCGAGGAGACGACCAGCTGCTTGATGTTCAGGATCAGGTCGGTGACATCGTCCTTGACGCCCGGCACGGTCGTGAACTCGTGCAGGACACCGTCGATCCGGATCGACGTGACAGCCGCCCCCGGGATCGAGGACAGCAGGGTACGGCGCAGGGAGTTGCCGAGGGTGTAGCCGAAGCCCGGCTCCAGCGGCTCGATCACGAACCGGGACCGGAACTCGTCGACGACCTCTTCGGTCAACGAGGGACGCTGAGC
>NZ_LBMU02000154.1 GCF_001005085.2 Streptomyces humi | reverse complement strand
CCGTCTGCGCGAGATCTCCTTCGCGGAGCACGACCTGCGCCCCGCTGTCGGCGACCATGAACTCCAGCCGCTCCGCCGGATAATCGGGATCCAACGGCAGATACGCACCACCCGCCAGCCACACCCCCAGCACGGCCACGACCATGTCGACACCACGCGGCAGACACAGCCCGACGACCGACTCTGCCCCAACGCCCCGGCCCCGCAGCTCATGCGCCAGCCGGTTCGCCCGCGTCAGCAGCCCGCCGTAGGTGAGCGCCTGGCCACCGGAGACGACTGCCACCGTGTCCGGAGTATCGGCGGCCCACCCGGCGATCAGCTCATGGACTCCACCCACGGACGGGAGGACGTCCGGGGCGCCGTTCCAGCCACGCACCAGCTGCTCGTGCTCGTCGGCGGACAGTACGGGCAGCTCCCCCACCCGCCGCTGCCCCGCGTCCTCCGCCACCGCCCCCAGCACGGTGACGAGGTGCCTTCCCAACCGCTGCACCGTGTCGGCGTCGAACCGCGACCGGTCGTACGACAGCTTGATCATGAGGTGCCGGCCGGAACCGGCGGTCAGACTGAGCGGATAACTCGCCTGCTGGCGGACGTGGTTGAGGCCGGTCGCGAGACCGTTCGCGGCCGAGAGCTCCCTGCCCTGTGCCAGGGTCTCGTCCGGGTAGTTCTCGAAGACGAAGAGGGTGTCGAACAGGGCCTGTCCGGACGGGACCTCGCTCCAGGCCGTGATCGTCGCGAGTGGTGTGTGCTCGTACCGCCGGGCCCGGACCTGCTCGTCCTGAAGTCCGGTCAGCCAGTCGGCCACCGGTTGGTCCCGGTCGATACGGATCCGTACCGGTGTGGTGTTGAGCAGCAGACCGACCATGTCGTCCATGCCGTCGATCTGGCCGCCCCGCCCGGACGAGGTCGCACCGAAGACCACGTCGTCGGAGCCCGCGTGCAGCGCCAGGACCAGCGCCCACGCGCCCTGCACCACGGTGTTCAGGGTGAGGCGGTGGCGACGGGCGAACTCCGCCAGAGCGGCCCCCGCCACCGGATCGGGCAGTTCGAGGTGCACGTCCTGCTGGCCCTGTTCGCCCGTGTCCCGTTCCGCGCCAGGCGACGTGGGCTCGGTGAAGCCGGCCAGCCGTCCGGCCCAGTACCCGCGTGCCTCGTCGAGATCCTGCCCGGCCACCCAGCCCACGAAGTCCCGGAAGGGGGCGCGCGCCGGAAGCTGCGGCCGTTCACCCGCCCGGAAGGCTTGGTACGCCGCCAGCATCTCGCCCAGGACGATGGGCACACTCCACCCGTCCAGCAGCAGGTGGTGGTAGCTCCAGACGAGTTGGTGCCGGTCCTCGGCCAGTCGTAGCAGTGTCAGTCGGACCAGTGTGGGGGCCGAGAAGTCCGCGCCCCGCTGCCAGTCCTCGGCGAGGTGGTCCTCGATCGCCCGCTGCTGGGCGTCCGCCTCCAGGTGCGAGAGGTCCAGGAGGCTCAGCGGCAGGGGGACGGACCGGGAGACCACGGCCAGTGGCTCCGGTACGCCGTCCCACACGACCGTGCTGCGCAGTATCTCGTGCCGGGAGAACACCAGTTCCCAGGCGCGCCGGAGCGCGTCGAGGTCGAGGTCACCGTCGAGGACGAGCCCGTTCTGCACCCAGTACATGCCTGGGTCGGCGGACAGATGGGTGTGGAAGAGCATGCCCTGCTGCAACGCCGTCAACGGGTAGACGTCGTCGATCACCGTCGTGACGTGGCGCGCGACGACGTCCACCGCGGTCTGGTCGAGACGGGCCAGCGGGAAGTCCGACGGGGTGTGCCCGCCGACGTCCGGACGGCAGCAGTACGCGATCAGGTCGGTCAGGACCTCGATGTAGCGCCGCGCCAACCGCCGTACCGTCGCCTCCCCGTGCACCTCACCGCCGTACGTCCAGCTCATCTCCAGTACGCCGTCGGCGATTTGGCAGTTGACCTCGATGAGGTGGGCGCGCTCTCCCTGGGACGACTGGTCCGCTCCGAACGACCGTCCGGACGGACGGAAGCGCCGTGCGTTGTCGTCTCCCTCCCGGTGGGGGCCGGGTCCGCCGGACTGGCCGAGGTAGTTGAAGCTGACCTCAGCACCGGGGCGGCCTGGCTCGGGTGTCCAGTCCGTCAGGTGGCGCAGGAGGCCGTAGCCGAGACCCTTGCGGGGCACCGCCCGCAGGTACTCCTTCGTCCGCCGCAACAGATCACCCAGGTCACCGTCCGCCAGGCCCGACAGGGCCACCGGATACACGCTCGTGAACCAGCCCACGGTCCGTGACACGTCGACATCGGCACCCACGTCCTCACGGCCGTGACCCTCCACGTCCACCACCACCGACGGGGCATCGCACCACTCGGTGAGCACTACGCCGAGTGCGCTCAGCAGCACGTCGTTGATCTGCGTGCGGAACGCCTGCGGCACCTCCCGCAGCAACCGCTCCGTGTCCTCCGCACCGAGGACCACGTCCACCCGGCGCGCGAGGTCGACCGCGTTCGCGCCGCTCAGCTCGCGCGGCAGGGCGGTGGCGGCTGTTTCTGTCCGCCGCCAGTACGCGGCCTCCTCGGCCAGCTCCGGGGTGCCGGCCAGCTCCGACAGGCGCTCCGCCCACCGCATGAAGGACGTCGTCTTGGGCGGCAGGACGACCGAGTCGCCCCCGGCCGCCTGCTCGTACGCCGACGCCAGGTCCTCCAGCAGAACCGGCCAGGACACCGCGTCCACGACCAGGTGATGGACGGCGACAAGCAGCAGCCGGCCCTGCTCACCACGCTCGAAGAGCGCCGCACGCAGCAGCGGTCCCGCACCCAGGTCGAGACTCGCCTGCACCTGTGTGGCACGGGCGTCGAGGAACGCCTCGTCCGCACCGGCCGCGTCGATCACCGTCAGCAGATCGGCGGGCTCGGCGGGCACCACACGCCCGGCCCACCGGCCCTCCTCGCGCACGAAGCGGGACCGCAGGACGTCATGCTGCTCGACCACGGCCCGCAGAGCCGTCCGCAGCGCCTCCGGATCCGGATCGCCGGCGACCTCCAGCACCGTCGACTGGTTGAAGTGCCACGCCTCCGGCAGATCCCGCTCCAGGAACCACCGCTGGATCGGCGTCAGCGGGAACTCACCGACCACCAGGCCCTGTTCGGCGTCGGTGCCGTTCTCACCCGCCGCCACCGACGCCAGGCCCGCGACCGTCTGGTGGTCGAAGAGCTGGGCCACGGTGACGTGCAC
>NZ_LBMU02000153.1 GCF_001005085.2 Streptomyces humi | reverse complement strand
GTCCTGATCGCCTGGTCGTTCTGGTCCTCGGTGCGCCGCAACCAGCGCCTGGCGGAAGCCGAGGGAAAAGCGGGGTCGGACGAGAAGGCTGAGGTCTCGTCCGGCGTCTGACCGGAGGCCGGGCGGCGGCCCGGCCCGAAAGGGAGGGTGTGACGCCCTCCCGGACGAGGAACGCTCTGTGGGGGCGGCCGACGCGGTCGGCCGCCCCGCGGTGTCGGCAGGAGTCTCTGGGGGCGGGAATGGGTTTCTTCGACGGACTGCTGGGCGGCAGGGCGGCCGAGTTCGACTCGGGCAGCGCGGCGTCCAACTCCATCGAGCTCACCAGGCGGCACCAGCAGGTGTCCCTCACGAAGCAGGGTGCGGCCACCGGCAACCTGCGGGTCAACCTCACCTGGCGGATGCGCACGTCCGACTTCGACGGCGAGCAGCGGGAGAGTCTGTTCCGGCACCCCTTCAAGGCGCTCAGGCCGCCGGAGGTCATGGGCCACGGGCAGAGCATGGTCAACGTCGACCTCGACCTCGGCGCGCTGTACGAGCTGGCCGACGGCAGCAAGGGGGTCGTCCAGCCCCTCGGCGGCCTGCTCGGCGACGTGAACGCGCCGCCGTACGTCAAGCTCAGCGGCGACGACCGGTTCGGCTCGGCGTCCGGCGAGACGATGTACGTCAACCTGGACCACCGGGACGACATCAAGCGGCTGCTGGTGTTCGTGTACATCTACGACCAGACGCCGGCGTTCGACCGCACCCATGCGATCGTCACGCTGTACCCGAGCAACGGGCCGCGGATCGAGATAGGCCTGGACGAACGGCATCCGCAGGCGCGGTCCTGCGCGGTGGTGATGATCGAGAACGTGAAGGACGAGCTGATCGTCCGGCGTGAGGTGAAGTTCGTGTACGGGTTCCAGGGGGAGCTGGACCGGTTGTACGGGTGGGGGCTCCAGTGGGGGCGGGGGTACAAGGCGAAGGCGGAGCGGTAGTTCCTGCCCCCGGCCTCGGCCGGGGGTACCCCAGCGCCCCTGGAAGCGTCCGGTGAGAGCGGCCGGTGAAAGCGTCCGGCTAGCGTCCGATGAACTGCGGGCCCTGGGGCGGCAGCCGGAAGTCCGTGTTCGGGACCGTGGGGACCGGGATCGGGGCCGGCGGCGGGTAGCCGTAGCCGGACTGGGGCTGCTGCTGGGTGTACGGGGGCTGCTGCGGGTAGCCGTAGGTCGGCTGGGCCGGCGAGACCGGCTGGGGGTAGCCGTAGGCCGGCTGGACGGGGACCGCGGTCGGCTGCTCGGGGGGCAGCGGCTGGGACGCCGCCGGCTCCTCCATCGGCTCGGACTCGTCCACCGAGATGCCGAAGTCCGTGGCCAGGCCCTTGAGGCCGTTGCTGTAGCCCTCGCCGAGCGCCCGGAACTTCCAGCCCTCACCCCTGCGGTACAGCTCGCCGCAGATCAGGGCCGTCTCCGCGCCGGTCTCCGGTTTGATGTCGAAATGCGCCAGCGCCTCGGCGTCCGGGGCGCCCGCGTCGTACAGCAGGATGCGCAGGGCGGGTACGTGTTCGAAGGGGATGCCGTCCGCCGATGCGACCAGGAGGATTCGGCCGACACTGGGCTCGACACCGGGCAGCTCTGTCTGGATCGTGTCGGTGAGGCCCTCGGCCACCCGTTTCTTGCCGAGCCGCCAGACCTTCCCGGAGGGGTGCCGGGGCTGGTTGTAGAAGACGAAGTCCTCGTCGGAGCGCACACGTCCGTCGGGGCCGAGGAGCAGCGCCGAGGCGTCGACGTCCGGTACTCCCTGCCCGGGCGTCCAGCGCAGCACGGCCCGGACCGTGGCGGCTTCCACCGGGACGTTCGACCCCTTCAGCATCGCGTGCGTCATGCGGTCATCCTGCCCTCTCGGTCCTGGTCACGACAACGTGGGGTGCCTTGCGGCCGACATGGGCGGGTTACCTGAAATTCATGCCCGTCGGGAACCCACGACATGACTTTGTACGTACTATTACCGGCCACCCTTTACCCAATTCACAGGCCCGGCTCAACGCCACGGGGGAGTTCCATGCGTCATTTCGGGCACATCGCCCCTGAGGTGCGACAGCGTCTCTTCCACCAGGAGCCGTGCGCGTTCACCGCGGACTCCCCGGCCCGGCTGCTCTCCGCGGCCCTGGGGGCCACGCTGTACAGCCCGGCCACCCGGCCGCGGCTCGCCGACGACATCGTCAAGCAGGCGGCCCTCGGCGTGGTCTCCATGGTGCTGTGCCTGGAGGACTCCATCGGAGACGAGGACGTGCCGGCGGGCGAGGAGAACCTCGTCCGGCAGTTCGCCGACCTGGCCGCGCGGGAGCGGGCGGGGGCGGAGCTGCCGCTGCTCTTCATCCGGGTGCGCGACGCCGAGCAGATCCCCGACCTGGTACGACGCCTGGGCGGGAACGTGTCGCTGCTGTCCGGGTTCGTGTTCCCGAAGTTCACCGAGGAACGAGGCATCCCCTTTTTGCAGGCCCTGGAGGGCGCCGAGGCGCGCAGCGGGCGCCGGCTGTTCGGGATGCCCGTGCTGGAGACGCCCGAGCTGATGTACCGGGAGACGCGGGTGGACGCCCTGGAGGGCATCGCCCGCGCCGTCGACAAGTACCGCGACAAGGTGCTCGCGCTGCGCCTCGGCGTCACCGACTTCTGCTCCTCGTACGGGCTGCGCAGGGCGCCGGACATGACCGCCTACGACGTGCAGATCATCGCCTCCGTCATCGCCGACGTGGTGAACATGCTGGGCCGGGCCGACGGCACCGGCTTCACGGTGACCGGGCCGGTGTGGGAGTACTTCCGGGTCCCGGAGCGCATGTTCAAGCCGATGCTGCGCTCCAGCCCCTTCCTGGCGGAGCAGGCCGTGGAACTGCGCGACCGGCTCATCGAGCACGCCATGGACGGTCTGCTGAGGGAGATCTCCCTCGACCAGGCCAACGGGCTGCTCGGCAAGACCTGCATCCACCCGTCCCATGTCATCCCCGTGCACGCGCTGTCCGTGGTCAGTCACGAGGAGTTCTCCGACGCGCAGGACATCCTGCGGCCGGAACGCGGCGGCGGGGGTGTACTTCGCTCGGCCTACACGAACAAGATGAACGAGGTGAAGCCGCACCGGGCCTGGGCCGAGCGGACGATGCTCCGCGCCGAGGTGTTCGGTGTCGCCAACGAGGACGTCGGCTTCGTGGAGCTGCTCGCCGCCGGGATACCCGGGTGACGGGCCCTAGGGGACGACACAGGGAACGCATGAACATCGCAGCGAACAACGGGGTCTGGTCCGGCAGCTGGGTCGCGGAGCGGCTCGGTGTCGAACTCGTGGGCGACGACGGCATCCGGGCCCTGCTGGGCCTCGCCCTGCGCCGCAACCCGAAGCGGGCCCACCTGCTGGTCTCCAACGTCCTCGGCAAGCACGTCCCGCAGTCGCCGTCCGTCGTCTACGGCCACGGTTTCGGTCTGGGCCGCCGGGTGCGTGACCTCCTCGGCGAGGAGGAGGCGGCGCGGTCGGTGGTGCTGGGCTACGCGGAGACGGCCACGGGGCTGGGGCACTCGGTGGCCGACGGGATCGGTCTCGCCCCGTACCTGCACTCCACGCGCCGGCCGGTCGAGGGGGTGACGCCCGCGGGCGGCTTCGAGGAGTCCCACTCGCACGCCACCTCGCACCTGCTGCTTCCGGCGGACCCGGCCCTGCTGTCCGGCGACGGTCCGCTGGTCCTGGTCGACGACGAGTTCTCCACGGGCAACACGGTCCTGAACACGGTCCGCGACCTCCACGCCCGCTATCCGCGGAAACGTTACGTCGTGGTGGCGTTGGTCGATATGCGCTCCCCGGAGGACGCGGGGCGCCTGGCGGCGTTCGCCGGTGAGATCGGCGCCAGGGTGGACCTGGTGGCCGCGGCCTCCGGCACCGTGAAGCTGCCTGAGGGCGTCCTGGAAAAGGGTCAGGAACTGGTGGCGCGGTACGAGGAGAGTGCCGCGAGGGGTGATCGGCCGGGTGCGGCGCCGTCGTGGCCGTTCGCGCAGTTCCCCGCGCCCCTTCCCGGCGTCGCCCCTGAAGCCGGCTTCGAGCACACCCCCCCAGGGGCGCGGGGAACTGCGCGACAAGCCCC
>NZ_LBMU02000152.1 GCF_001005085.2 Streptomyces humi | reverse complement strand
CACACCGCACTCACGCGACACCTCACGCAGGGCTTCGGTGACGTCGTCGGGGACGGCGAACCGCAGGGCGGCGCCCGCGGACGAGCGGACCGGAGGGCGGGGCCGGTCGACGGGGAGTTCGGTGTCGGCGATGCCGGCCAGCCGCTCACGCCAGTAGGACAGCTGCCGCTCCAGCACGTCGCCGTCCAGCCACTGCCGCTGCCACACCGCGAAGTCCGCGTACTGCACCTCCAGCGGCGGCAACGGGTCGGGCTCCCCGACCCGGAACGCCTCGTACAGCGCCATCAGTTCACGGTGGAAGACCTGGTCGGACCACTCGTCGAACACCACGTGGTGCAGGGCCACCACGAGGACGTGCTCCTCCTCGGCCGCGCGCAGCAGGGTGCCCCGGATCAGCGGTCCGGACGCCAGGTCGAAGGGGACCACGGCGTCCGCGGCGGCCAGGTCGCGCAGCGCCCCGTCGGAGTCGTCGCCGGAGACGTCGACCACCGTCAGGGGGAACTCCGCGGGCGGGTCGATCACCTGGCAGGCGACACCGTCCGCGCCGGCCACCAGGCGGGTGCGCAGCACCTCGTGGCGGGCGACGACGCCGCGCAGGGCGGACTGGAGCGCCGCGACGTCCAGGGCGCCGTCCCACCGGACCCGCATCGACAGGTTGTACTCGGTGGAGCCGGGCTCCAGTTGGTCCAGGAACCACAGCCTCTGCTGTGCGAAGGACAGCGGCAGCGGCCCTCCTGGCCGCGGTTCCCATGCCCGGCGAGACACCTGCTCTCCCTTGAGGCGTCGCTTCAGCAATTCCCGCTTGGCATCAGAAAGCATCAGTTGTCCCCTGCGAATGAGAAAGCTGAAAACGGTGCGATGACGGTGCGCTGCGCTGCCCTGGGAGAAAAGTCCGCTTCACGATGGCACACCGCTGGATCATTCATCCAGCGGTGTGGTGTTCAACGCGTTCAACTGCGGCGGGGCGTCATTCGAACACGTCAGAGGGTTGCGGCCGCGCGCGTCGGCGTGCGTCGGGCGGCGAGTTCGTACAGGTCCGTGCCGGCCAGTTTGGGGTCCTGGCTGATCCCGACGGTGAACCCACGGCCTTCGAGGAGGCGGCGGATCTCCGCCAACCTGCCCTTTTCGTCGTGGACTTCGGCGACGACGTGGCCGATCAGCGGCCAGTGGTCCGGTTCGACGCCGGCGAGGACGAGGTGTTCGGCGCGCTCCACGTCGATCTTGAGCAGGTCGATCCGGTGCAGCGCGTGCTGCCGGATCAGATCGGAGACGGTCAGGGTGGGGACGGTCATGTCGATACCGCGGTGCAGGCCGCTGACCATTTCCCCGATGTACTGCTCGGGGATTCCGGAGTTGCGGAGGAATATCCGCGTGTTCTCGTCGTCGGCCCGCTGGTCGGCGAACAGACCGGAATTCCCGGTGGACTTCGGATAGTAGGTGAAAGCGCGGTGTCCGGCACGGTCGGACACCGCGCTGCACACACTGACGGACTCCGGCAGATGCCTGCGCAGATTGGATTCCAGGCACGCGAACGTGGCCGGGGCGGGCTCGACGGCGACGACGCGCAGACCGGGCACGGCCCAGCCGAACATCAGGGAGACGATCCCGATGTTCGCCCCGACGTCGAGGACGGTGTCGCCGGGGCGCAGCGCGGTCGCGGCCTTCGCGTAGAGGCCGTCCGCGGTGGCCTCCGCCCAGAGGACCTTGGCCTCTGCGGGGCTGACGCAGGTGATGCCGCGGCCGTTGGGCAGTTCGTAGGCGCCGGCCCCGACGGCCGGGGACCGGCCCGTCATGCGGTCGCCCCTCCCGCGCGCCGGGCGGTGCCCGCGGGCCGCTGCCAGCGGTCGATCTCAGCGCTCAGATAGGCGCCGACGGCGCGCGCGCCGCCCTCGTGGAAGATGTCCGAGTGCTTGCCGGGCACGTCCACGACCTCGGGTTCGGCGGACAGGGGGCGCCGCCACTGCTCCAGGGTCCACTCGTACGCCTTCTTGGGGTCGTCCTGCGGCATCAGCAGCACGACACGGCCGTCGTAGGTACGCATGCCGCGATGCATCAGCTCGCCGTAGTAGGCGTACGTGTGCCGGTTGATGATCAGGGCGCGCATGATCCGCAGGGCGTGCTTGTCGCCTTCGCGGACGCCCTGTCCGATCTCGTCGTCGGGTGCGCCGTACTTCTTCAGCAGCCGCTTCTCGTCCCTCGGGGGCAGTGTCGTGCCCGGCGCGGCGGCGAGGGCGTGCTCGACGCTGTCCAGGAGCCTGCGGGCCACGCGGTCGAAGGGCCGGCTGGGCAGGCGCCGGGCGAAGGGCTGACGGGCCGGCGCCATGAGCAGCACGCCGCCCACGTCCTTGCCCAGGGCCCGCAGCTGCCGGGCCATCTCCAGGGCGACGTAGGAGCTGCCGGACTGGGCGGTGAGCAGGTACGGACCGTCCTGCTGGAGCCGCAGCACCTCGCCGATGTACGTCGTCGCCATCTCCTCGACCGAGGACGGCGGCGCGTCCTCGCCGGTCAGGCCGCGCTGCTGGAGCCCGTAGAGCTGCTGGCCCTCGGACAGGTACCCGGCGACCTCCGCGAAGGCGGCGACCTCACCGGTGAAGGTGTGGACGGCGAACACGGCGGGCCGGACCGTACCGGCGCGGACGGTCACCGCCGAGCGGACCTCGGGGTCCTCGGTGCGCAGCTGGACCAGCGGCGCGGCGGACGCGATGGTCGGGTGGTCGAAGAGGTCCCCGACGCTGATGTCGTGCCCGGCGCCCCGGATGCGGCCGACGATCTGTGTGATCAGCAGGGAGTTGCCGCCCAGCTCGAAGAAGTTGTCCTGGGTGCCGACCTGGTCCAGGCCCAGCACCTCGGCCCAGACCTCCGCGAGGAGTTCCTCCGCCGCACCGGACGGCGCGACGTGGGTGCCGCCGCGGGAGCGGTCCCGCTCCGGCACCGGCAGCGCCGCCCTGTCGACCTTGCCGTTGGTGGTGAGCGGCAGCCGGGAGAGTTCCATGTAGGCCGCGGGCACCATGTGCTCCGGGAGGCCGCGCAGCAGCAGGGCACGGAGTTCCGCCGCGTCGGGGACGCCCTGGCTGTGGTCGGTCGGCACCAGGTAGGCGGCGAGCGCGCGGTCCGGGCCGTCGCCGTGCGCGGTGACCACGGCCGTGCGGATCGCCGGGTGGGCGGTGAGGGCGGTCTCGATCTCGCCCGGTTCGATGCGGAAACCGCGCACCTTCACCTGGTCGTCGACGCGGCCCAGGAACTCCAGCCGTCCGTCGGCCCGCCGGCACGCCCGGTCCCCCGACCGGTACATGCGTCCGCCGTCCCGTGTGAACGGGTCGGGCAGGAAACGCTCGCCCGTCAGCGCCGGCCGCCCGAGATAGCCCCGGGCCACCTGAGCGCCGGCGATGAACAGCTCGCCCGGCGCCCCCACCGGCACCGGCCGCAGGTTCGCGTCCAGTACGTACACCCGCGTGTTGGCGACGGGCCCGCCGATCGGCGGGGTGTCCGCATCCTCCTCCGCGTACACGGCCACCGTCGCGCACACGGTCGTCTCGGTCGGGCCGTAGGCGTTGACCAGCCGCCGCCCTTCGGCCCAGCGCCGGGCGACGCGTCCCTCCAGCCGTTCCCCGGCCGTGAACAGGGCCCGCACTCCGCCCAGGTCCGCCGGTCGCAGCACGTCCAGCAGCGACGGCGGTACCGTCGCCACCTCCACCCCGGCGCGGGCCAGCAGCACGGCCAACCGGCCCGGCTCCGCCCGCTCCCGGGGAGCGGCGATCACGAGGCTGCCGCCGCCGGTCAGCGCCATCAGCGTCTCCCACACGGAGGCGTCGAACCCGAACGGCGCGAACTGCAACACCCGCACGCCCGTGTCCGAGCCCAGATCCGAGTCCGCGGCCGATCCCTTGTCCGTGTCCAGCATGGCTCGCTGTGCGACCGCCAGGCTGGTGGCACCCCCGTGGGTCACCTGCACGCCCTTCGGACGCCCGGTCGATCCCGACGTGTAGATGACGTACGCCAACTGCTCAGGCCGTACGGCCACTTCGGGCGCCCGGTCGGGCTCACCGGCAACCTGCTCCCGTACGGCCGGGTCGTCCAGGACGACCGTCCGCAGCCGCCCCACCGGCAGCTCGTCCACCAGGTCCTCGGTGCCGACCAGCAGCGACGCACCGCTGTCGGCGAGCATGAACTCCAGCCGCTCGGCCGGGTACTCGGGATCCAGCGGCAGATACGCACCACCGGCCTGCCAGACAGCCAGCAGCGCCACCACCATGTCCACCCCGCGCGGCAGGCACAGTCCCACCACCGACTCCGCGCCGACACCGGCCCCGCGCAGGTGGTGCGCCAACCGGGCCGCCCGCGCCATCAGCGCGCCGTACGTCACCACCTCGTCGCCGAAGACGACCGCCACCGCGTCCGGGGCCGTGCGGGCCCGCGCGCCGATCAGCTCCTGCACACCGCCCACCGCCGGCAACGGCACCGCCGTGTCGTTCCAGCCGTCCACCACCTGCCCGAACTCGGCGTCGGTCAGCACCGACAGCTCCCCGACCGGCCGGCCGGCGTCCGACGCCGCGGCTCCCAGCAATGTGACCATGTGCCCCGCCATCCGATCGACCGTCACCGCGTCGAACAACGCGGTGCTGTACTGGATCTCGCCGGCAAGCGCGCCGTCGTCCTCCATCAGCGCCACGACCATGTCGAACTGCACCGGCAGCACACCCGTGCCGGTCTCCACCCCCGCACCCGCGGAGGCGCCGCCTTCACCAGAACTGCGAGCATCCGGTGCGTAGTTGAACGACACCCGCCCGAGAGGACTACGGGTACGGTCCCGTACGTCGGCCATGGCGTCCACCACCTGCTCGAACGGCAGGTCCTGATGCGCGTACGCGCCGAGGGCCGTCTCCCGGACCCGGGTCAGCAGTTCCGCGAAGGACGGGTCGCCCGACAGGTCGGTCCTCATGACCAGCGTGTTCACGAAGAAGCCGATGAGCTGCTCGGTCTCGGCCCGGTTCCGGTTCGCCACAGGTGTGCTCACCACGACGTCGTCCGACTGGGCATACCGGCCCACGAGGACGTCGAAAGCCGCCAGGAGCGTCATGAACATCGTCGTGCCGTGCTCACGCGAAAGGGCACGCAGGGCGTCCACCGTGCGCGCCGGCACCCTGAACCTGGCCACCGCCCCCTCGGTGGACCGCGCGGCCTCACGCGGCCGGTCCGTGGGCAGCTCCGGATCCCGCGCGCCGGACAACTTATCGCGCCAGTATCCCAGTTGCTCCTCCAGTACATCACCGGAGAGCCACTGCCGCTGCCAGGCGGCGACATCCGCGTACTGGATCGCCAACGGCGGCAACGGACTGGCCCGGCCGGCCCGGAAAGCCTCGTACACGACGGACAGTTCGTGCTGGAAGGCCCGGTCGGACCACTCGTCGAAGACGACGTGGTGGAACGCCAGGGCGAGCACGTGCTCGTCGTCCGCGACCCGGACCAGCGTCGCCCGGACCAGAGGCCCCCGCGCCAGGTCGAACGGCGTCAGCGCGTCCTCGTAGACCACCTCACCCACCGCGCCCCGCGGATCCTCGCGGTCCGACACGTCGATGACGGGGAGGGGGAGGGAGGTGGGCGGGTCGATGATCTGGTGCGGTACGCCGTCGGCGTCGGCCACCAGGCGGGTGCGCAGCACCTCGTGGCGGGCGACGATCGCGTCCAGGGCCGCGCCCAGGGCGCGCAGGTCCAGCTCGCCGGGCAGGTGCAGCCGGGTCGACATGTTGTACTCGGTCGACCCCGGTTCCAACTGGTCCAGGAACCAGAGCCGTTGCTGCGCGAACGACAGCGGCAGCGGCAGCGCACGGTCGGCGCGGCCGATCGGCCCGCTCCCGGTGCGCGCGACGGTGTCGACCAGGGCGGCGAGACTCTGGACGGTGGGCCGGTCGAACAGGGCGGCGAGGGGGATGTCGGCCGCGAAGACTTCGCGGACGCGGGTGATGACCTGCGTGGCGAGCAGGGAGTGTCCGCCGAGTTCGAAGAAGCTGTCCTGGGTGCCGATCCGGTCGACGTCGAGCACCTGCGCCCAGATACCGGCCAGCAGTTCCTCGGTCGCGGTCGCCGGAGCAGTGTACGAGGAGCCGGCGTGCGGGGCCTGCGGCTCGGGCAGCGCGGCACGGTCGATCTTCCCGTTCGGGGTCAGCGGCAACGCCGCCAGCTCGACGAACAACGACGGGACCATGTACTCCGGCAGCACCTCACGCACAAGCTCACGCAGTTCCGACACCGACGGAACTCCGGCAGCCGCGTCGGCCGGGACCACGTAGGCGACCAGACGCCGGTCACCGTCCACGCCCCGAGCGGTCACCACGGTGGCGTGGAT
>NZ_LBMU02000151.1 GCF_001005085.2 Streptomyces humi | reverse complement strand
ACAGGGCGACACGCATCGCGGCTCCTAGAGGGTTGATGGAAGGCGGATGGACGGCTTGGCCGATCGGACTACGGACTACGGACTACGGACTACGGGGCGAAGAGGCGTGCCTCCGCCTCCGCCCACACGTGGGTGTCTCCGGCGGGTGTGTAACGCTCCAATGGCTGAGTACGTGTGAGGAGCGCGCGTAGGTCCGCAAGAGAGCCGCCGAGCCCATGAGCACGGGCCTGCGCGAGGACGTTGCCCAGGGCTGCGGCTTCTGTTGGCCCGGCCACCACGGGGAGTCCGCTGGCGT
>NZ_LBMU02000150.1 GCF_001005085.2 Streptomyces humi | reverse complement strand
CCGTCGTCCGGGTGGGCGAGGTAGGCGTCGGCGGTGCCGTCGGGGGTGGTGATGTCCACCAGGGTCCTGGTCACGGCGTTCATGGCAGGCGGTGCCTTCCTGTCGAGGAGATGTCGAGCGGTCGGGGAGACGGCGAGCGGACGGGGAGACGGTGAGCGGACGGGGGCGCGGATCGGCGGGCGTCACTCACATGCGACGAACACCCGGAGGTGTGAGGCCATTCCCGTCCGGATCCTCTTCTTAATACGTATCGCTGGGTGACCGGCGGTGAACCCGGCCGGGTGCCGTATCCGTTGCCTGAGTGGGGAGCCGTCTGAGACATGTGTCTCTTGGCCGCACACCGGCATCCGGTCGGCGGCCGACGCGCGTCTGAACGACAAGGAGTCACGAGCGGGTGAGTACAGCTTCCATGGCGGTCCCTGTCCCGGGACGGACCCGGGCGTTCCTGCGCCTGGTGATGATCGAACACTCGGTGTTCGCGCTGCCGTTCGCCTACACAGCCGCCCTCACCGCCATGTTCGACCGGTACGGCGCCGTCCGCTGGCTGGACCTGCTGCTGGTCACCGTGGCGATGGTGGCCCTGCGGACCTTCGCGATGGCGGCGAACCGGATCATCGACCGGGAGATCGACGCCCGCAACCCGCGTACCGCGGGCCGTGAACTGGTGACCGGTGCCATGTCGGTGCGGCACGGCGGACCGCTGTCGTGGGCGG
>NZ_LBMU02000015.1 GCF_001005085.2 Streptomyces humi | reverse complement strand
CCCCCCTCACCCCACCACCCCACCGCGAGAGGTCACCGCAGCATGAGCACCGTCACGCCCACCGCCTGGCGGGCCAACCCCGCACCCGCCGGCCCCGGCGAACGGATCGCCCGCGCCGCCGCGGTCAACGCCCGCGCCACCGACGTCGCCCTGGCGACCGGCAACCGGATCCTCGAGGTCGCCGGCGCCCGCGCCACGGCCACCACCGCGGGCCTGGACCATTTTTTGCGCGACGTCCGCACCCACACCCCGCACGCCCCGGTCGCCTACCAGCGCCGCGAGGTGGGCCGTCGGGTCCTCGAAGGCGAACTGCCCGAACCCACCTGGCACTCCTGACCGTTCCCCGTCGGACGCCCGCCTCGCACGGGCGCCCGGGCCACCAGAAAGAGGCAGCTCCATGGCCACCGTCCTGTCCGTCTCCGGCAGCCCCTCCGCCTCCTCCCGCACCGGCCGGCTGCTGCGCCACCTGGACCAGCGGCTCGCCGCCCAGGGCCATCAGGTGATCCCGCTCGACGTCCGCACCATCCCCGCCGAGGCCCTGCTGGGCGCCGACTTCCGGCACCCCGCGATCGTCGAGGCCACCGAGCTGTTCGACCGCGCCGACGGAGTGGTCGTCGGCACCCCGGTCTACAAGGCGTCGTACTCCGGTGTCCTCAAGGCGCTGCTCGACCTGCTCCCGCAGTACGCGCTCACCGGCAAGACCGTGCTGCCGCTGGCCACCGGCGGTTCCGTCGCGCACGTCCTCGCCATCGACTACGCGCTCCGCCCGGTGCTCAACTCGATGGGCGCCGCCCACATCGTCCAGGGCTGGTTCACCCTCGACAAGGACATCACCGTCCGCGAGGACGGCACCCTCGCCCTCGCACCGGCCGCCGCCGAGGCCCTCACCCCGGTCGTCGACCAGTTCTCCGCCGCGCTCACCGGACGCACGCCCGTCCTCGCCGCGGCGGGCTGAGCCGATGACCGCCCACATCATCGCCGACGACGCGGAGGCGCTGGCCGTCGCCACCGCCCTGGCCGACGAGTTCCGTGCCGGGGCCGCCCGGCGGGACGCCGAACGGGCACTCCCACGGGCCGAACTGGACCGGCTGTCCGCCTCCGGCCTGCTCGCCGTGACCGTGCCCGCCGAGCACGGCGGCGCCGACGTCGGCGCCGGCACCCTCGCGGAGATCTTCCGGATCCTCGCCGCGGCCGACGCCAGCCTCGCCCAGATCCCGCAGAGCCACTTCGTCTACGTCAACGTGATCCGCCGTCAGGGCACCGAGGAACAGCGGAAGTTCTTCTTCGCGGAACTCCTCGCGGGCAGCCGCCTCGGCAACGCCCAGTCGGAGGCCGGAACCAGACACGTGCAGGACATCCGGACCCGGCTGGTGCCCCAGGACAACGGCGGTTACCTCCTCACGGGGGTCAAGCACTACTCCACCGGGGCCCTCTTCGCCCACTGGATCCCCGTCCTGGCCCGCGCCGAGAACGACGACCTGCACGTGGCGTACGTGCCCGCGGACGCGCCCGGCCTCACCGTGGTCG
Organism: Streptomyces humi; assembly: GCF_001005085.2. GTDB lineage: Bacteria > Actinomycetota > Actinomycetes > Streptomycetales > Streptomycetaceae > Streptomyces > Streptomyces humi. The sequence continues at coordinate 146,672 of NZ_LBMU02000015.1, read as the reverse complement.
ACGACTGGGACGGCATGGGACAGCGCACGACCGCCAGCGGGACGGTCCGGCTGGACCAGGTCCCGGTGCAGGCGGACCGGGTGCTGCCCCACCACCTCACCTTCCGGGGGCCCCAACTCCACGGGGCAGTCGCCCAGTTGCTGCACACCGCCATCGACGTGGGGATCGCCGGCGGAGCGCTGGCCGAGGCCGCTGAGTTCGTCCGTGAGAAGAGCCGGCCCTGGTTCGAGAGCGGCGTGGAGACCGCAGCCGAGGACCCGCTGCTGATCCAGCGGTTCGGTGAACTCGCCGTCCGGGTACGGGCGTCCGAGGCCCTGCTGCGGGAGGCCGCCCGCGCGGTCGACGCGGCCGCCGCCGGCCTCACCGACGAGACGGCCGCCGAGGCGTCCGTCGCCGTGGCCGCCGCGAAGGTCACGGCGGCCGACACCGCCGTCGAGGTGGCCGGCGCCCTGTTCGAGGTGTCGGGTACCAGGTCGGCCCTCAACTCCCTGAACCTGCACCGGCACTGGCGGGACGCCCGCACCCACACGCTGCACGACCCGGCCCGCTGGAAGATCCAGCACATCGGCCGGTACGTGCTCAACGGCACGCCACCGCCGCGGCACGGCCTGCTCTGACGGACACCCACGAACGGAGAACCCTCGTGTCCCTCACCTTCCACTGGTTCCTGCCCACCAACGGGGACAGCCGCCATGTCGTGGGCGGCGGCCACGGCACCCCGGCGACGGCCTCCGGCCGGGACCGGCCGCCGACCGTCGCCTATCTGAGCCAGATCGCCAGGGCCGCCGAGGACCTCGGCTTCGTGGGCGCGCTCACCCCCACCGGCGCCTGGTGCGAGGACGCTTGGCTGACCACGGCCATGGTCAGCCGGCACACCGAACGCCTGAAGTTCCTGGTCGCCTTCCGGCCCGGCTTCGTCTCGCCGACCCTGGCCGCGCAGATGGCGTCCACGTTCCAGCGCCAGACCGGCGGCCGGCTGCTGCTCAACGTGGTCACCGGCGGCGAGAGCCATGAGCAGCGGGCCTACGGGGACTTCCTCGACAAGGACGCGCGGTATCGGCGTACCGGTGAGTTCCTGGAAGTCGTACGGGGGTTGTGGGAGGGCGGGACCGTCAGTCTGAAGGGGGAGCACCTGCGGGTCGAGGACGCGAAGCTGGCGCGGGTGCCCGATCCGGTGCCCGAGGTGTACTTCGGGGGGTCCTCGCCGCTCGCCGGTGAGGTCGCGGCCCGCCATGTCGACGTGTACCTCACCTGGGGCGAGCCGCCGGCCCAGGTCGCCGAGAAGATCGCCTGGATCCGGGGACTGGCGGCCCGGCGGGGGCGCACGCTGCGGTTCGGGATCCGGCTGCACGTCATCACCCGGGACACGTCCGAGCAGGCGTGGGCCGAGGCCGGCCGGCTGCTGGACGGGTTCGACCCGGAGACCGTCAGGTCGGTGCAGGGCGGCCTCGCCCGCAGCGAGTCCGAGGGCCAGCAGCGGATGCTGGCCCTGCACGGGGGCCGCCGGGACGCACTGGAGATCCACCCCAACCTCTGGGCGGGCATCGGGCTCGTCCGGGGCGGCGCGGGCACCGCCCTGGTCGGCTCGCACGAAGAGGTCGCCGCACGGATCAAGGAGTACGCGGCCCTGGGGATCGAGGAGTTCGTGCTGTCCGGCTATCCGCATCTGGAGGAGGCGTACTGGTTCGGGGAGGGGGTGCTGCCCCGGCTGGCCGCGGAGGGCGTGTGGCGGCACCCCGCCGGGCGCGGCGAGACCCCTGCGGCACAGGTGCCGTTCGCGTCCTGACCGGTGCGGTGCTCAGGTGCCGGGGCAGTGCGCCGTGGCCTTCCCGATCCGGGTGCCGCCGCGCACCGTGACGGTCACCTGCCGGGGCTCGGCGTCGGGGGCGGCGATGCGCTGGGCCGCGTCCGCCGTGCAGACGATCTGGGCCGCCGCGAGCCCCGGCGCACCCGCCGGCAGGGGCAGTTCCACGAGGATCCCGCCGTCCCGCGCGGTCACCGTCACGGCGTCCGTCGCGTCGGTGGGGGCGGGTACGGCGGTGACCCCGCCGTCCGCGGCCGGCGTGGCCGGGGCCACCGCCGTCGGGGGCGCGGCCGGGAGCCCCGGCAGCCGTGTGGTCAGCCCCTGGCTCCGCTCCGCGTCGGTCGGGCCCCGGAGCAGTTCTTCCAGGGCCGAGCGGACATCGCCCGGTGCGTCGGTCCGGCGGAGGGCGGCGACCAGCGTGCCGTCCCGGAGGAAGTACAGCGGTGTCGTGGCCGCCACCCCGCCGGCGGGGCCGCCGGCCTGCACGACGCCGGTCGTGGGGATGCCGCACGACGTCAGCGCGCACACCGCCGCGGCGATCAGCAGCGCCGGGCGGGCCGGGCCCCGGCGGGTCATCGCTCCTCCCGCGGCGACTCGTCGGCCGGCAGGGGCAGCCGTACGGTGAAGACGGCGCCCCCCTCGGGCCGGTTCGCGGCCTGCACGGTGCCGCCGTGCAGCCGGACGTTCTCCGCGGTGATGGCGAGTCCCAGGCCGCTGCCCTCGGTACGGGTGCGGGCGGCGTCCGACTTGTAGAACCGTTCGAAGACGTGCGGCAGTACGTCCTCCGGGATGCCGGGCCCGGTGTCCGTCACCTCGATCACCGCGAGCCGTGTCCCGCCGGGCGCCCCGCCGTCGTACAGGCGCAGGCCGACCGGCCGGGCGCCGTGCCGCAGGGCGTTGCCGACCAGGTTGGCCACGACGACGTCGAGGCGGCGCGGGTCGACGCGGCCGCGCAGGGCGCCGGGCGGGGGCAGGTCGTGGTCGACCAGGCCGGTCCAGGCGCGGGCGTCGAGGGTGCGCCGCAGCGACTCGGCGAGGTCGATCTCGTCGAGGTGCGGGACCGCGACGCCCGCGTCGAACCGGGAGATCTCCATCAGGTCGTCCACCAGCCGGGCCAGTTTCACGGTCTCCTCGCTGATCAGGCGGACCGCCGTGGCGGTGTCCGGGTCCAGGCCGGCGGCATCCTCGTCGAGGACGTCGGTGACGGCGGACATCGCGGCCAGCGGGGTGCGCAGCTCGTGGGACACGTCCGCGGCGAACCGGCGGGCCCGGGCCTCCATGCCGCGCAGTTCGGCCACCGACTGCTCCAGCGCGGCGGCCGTCTCGTTGAACGTGTGGGACAGATCGGCGAGTTCGTCGGAACCCTCGACGGCCAGCCGGGTGTCCAGGTGCCCCTCGGCGATGCTGCGGGTGGCGCGGCGCAGCGCGCGCACCGGGCGCAGCACCCCGCGCGCGGCGAGCAGCGCCAGCAGCACGGCCAGTGTGAGCGCGGGCACGGCGGCCCGTTCGACGGCGGTGACCAGGGCGTCGACGTAGGCGCGTTCGGTGGTCTGCGGCACCGTGAGGAAGACCTGGATCCCGGAGGCGTAGACGCCTTCGGCGGGCGCCTCGGCGAAGGTGACCGACATGCCGACGACGAGCGCGGTGTGGTCGCCGACGGCCACCCGCTGGAAGACGGTGGCCAGGTGGGAGCGGACCGACGCGCGCAGGGCGGGGGACAGTTCCGCGAAGCGGTCGCCCGGGACGGAGGTGGCGCTCAGCCGGCCGTACGTGGCCAGCACCCGCCAGCTCCCGGAGGGTTCGGCACGGGCCACGTCCGCCGCGAACCGCCGTAGTTCGTCCCGGTCCGGGGGGTAGCCGAGGTCCGGGGCGAGCCGGCCGACCTGGGAGCGCAGCTGCTGGATCACGGCGTCCTGGCTCTGCTGGAGCACACCGGTACGGGCCTCGCGGAACGTCAGGGCGCCGGTGGAGGCGGCGGTGACGGCGGCGACGAGCGTGAAGGCGAGCACCAGCCGGGTCCGCAGGCCGCGCAGCTGGGGGAGACGGGGGCGCCTCACCGGGCGGTGAACCGGTAGCCGAAGCCGCGTACGGTCCGGATCCAGCGGGGTTCGCGCGGCGGTTCGCCCAGCTTGGCGCGCAGCCGCCGTACGCAGGCGTCGACCAGTCGGGCGTCCCCGTGGTAGCTGTGCTCCCAGACCGCCTCCAGCAGCTGCTGCCGGCTGAACACCTGACCGGGCGAGGCGGACAGGGTGAGCAGCAGGCGCAGTTCGGAGGGGGCGAGCGGGACCGGCTCACCGGCGCGGGCGACCGAGAGCCCGGCCCGGTCGACGGTCAGCTCCCCGTAGGTGTCGATCCTCGGTATGCCGCCCTCGGCGGGTGCGCCGGACACCCGGCGCAGCACCGCGCGGATCCGGGCCTCCAGTACCCGGGCCTGCACGGGCTTGACCACGTAGTCGTCGGCACCCGCCTCCAGGCCCACCACGATGTCCTCGTCGTCGCCCCGGGCGGTCGCCATGACGATCGGCAGGGTCTGGTCGAGCGCGCGGACCCGGCGGCACACGTCGAGGCCGGGGAGGCCGGGCAGCATGAGGTCGAGCACCACGACGTCCGGCCGGAAGGACCGCACCCGTTCCAGCCCGTCCTCGCCGGTGGCGACGGCGGCGACCTCGTGCCCGCGGCGGCGCAGGGCGAGCGCCACCCCCTCCCGCACGGCGCGGTCGTCTTCGATCAGCAGAACGCGTGGCATGGGCTCAGTATCCGCATGACATCCGCACAGCTGTGCGTTTGTTACGGGATGATCATATAAACCGGCAACGCGATGGTCGTTATCTTTTCGTTATCGCGTGCGCCAGATCCGATCACATTCCGATCACAGCCTGACGGTCATGACCACGCGCACCGCACGTTCCTCCCGTGGCCCTCGCCGTGCCCTTCCCTCGCACGCCGTCCCCCGTGACCGGCGGCGGGCGGGACCGCTCTGTGCGGCCGTGGCCGCGCTGGCCGTCCTCGGCGGCGCCGGTCTCGTGGCCCTGGACGGAGGCGCGTCCGGCCCGCACACCGGTCGGGCCGGAGCCGCGGGTGGGTCCACCGAACGCGCCAGGCCCGGCCGTCCCGGCGGCGCCGCGCCGACGCCCGGCAGCCGGTCCCCGTCACCGGGCCCGGCCCGCACCTCCGCCTCCCCGCGCGCCGGCGGCTCGGCCGCGCCCTCGATCCCGGCCACCGGCCCCGGCACCTTCGTCACCGCGGCCGGCTCCAGCACCCCGGTCGGCTCGGGCACGGTCCTGCGCTACCGGGTGGACGTGGAGAAGGGCATCGACCTGTCCGCCGCGGACGCCGCCCGCCAGGTCGAGCGGATCCTCGCCGACCGGCGGGGCTGGACCGCCGACGGCCGTTCGGCGTTCCAACGGGTGTCGAGCGGCCCGGCCGACTTCGCCGTCCGGATCGCCACGCCCGGAACCGTCGACCGGATCTGCGGCGAGTACGGACTCGACACCGGCGGCGAGGTCAACTGCGACGTGGGCGACGACGTCATGGTCAACCTCCGGCGCTGGCTGCTGGCGACCCCGGTCTACGCCCGGCACGTCAAGGACTACCGCGCCCTGATCGTCAATCACGAGGTCGGCCACTTCCTCGGCCACGGCCACGTCGGCTGCCCCGGGCCGGGGCAGCCGGCCCCGGTGATGATGCAGCAGATCAAGGGCATGCACGGATGCCTGCCCAATGTCTGGCCCTACGACGGGCAGGGACGGTACGTGACCGGCCCGGCCCTGCCCTGACCCGGGCCCCGCCGGGGATCGACGGGCCCCGCCGGGGATCGACGGGCCCCGCCGGGGATCGACGGGACCGACCGGGCCGACGGGGCACGGCCCCGGCAGCGGATCCGTGCCCTCGGCCAACTGCCGCAGTCGACAGGCCAGTCGGTCAGCCCTCGATCCAGCCGTGGTTCTTCGCGAACTGGGCCAGGGCGCCCCGGACCCGTACGATCTCCTCGGCCGTCAGGGTGGGCGCCGCCGCCAGCAGCGTCTCGGTGACCTCGCGGGTGAACTCCTCGGCGCTGAGCAGGTCGCACAGCGAGTCGTCGTCCGGGCCGAGCGTCCTGACGTCGGCTCCCCGGGCGAGCCGCACGCCGGACGCCTTGGGCCCTCGTTCGCCGCTCTCGATCTCGAACTCCACGGCCACACCCGGGCGGACGTAGGACTCCGCCATCTGCATGTCGTTCACATGCAGGAAGACGTCCTCGCCGCCGCCGTCCGGAGTGATGAACCCGTACCCGCGCGAGCTGTCGAACCGCACCACACGACCGGTAACCATGCGAAACCCCCAACCAAACCGGGCCACCTGCCCGGACACCTGGAGCCGATGGTAGTCAGACCGGCTCGGAGCGGGCGACCCGGCCCACCGGCCGGTGTGGCGGGTACGCACGATGTGACCTGTGGGGAACGGAACTCGGTGCGTCGACAGCGCGTTCGGTATGGAAAGCTGTCGCCTGCCGTCGGTGTGCCAAGGGGGGCCGGGACGGCCGTTGAGAGGAGCGCACGTGACGCAGGACGGCACCGGGTCCGTGGAGATCGACACCAGCAAGCCGCATCCCGCCCGGATCTACGACTACCTGCTGGGCGGCAAGGACAACTACGAGGTCGACCGCCAGGCCGCCGACCGGCTCGCCGCCGTCGCGCCCGAGGTGTTCATCGGGGTACGCGCCAACCGGGCGTTCCTCCAGCGCGCGGTCCGGCACGTCGTCGACAGCGGCGTCCGGCAGATCCTCGACGTCGGCACCGGGCTGCCCACCTCGCCGAACATCCACGAGGTCGCCCAGAAGCTGGCACCCGACGTACGCGTGGCCTACGTCGACAACGACCCGATCGTGAAGGCGCACGGCGACGCGCTGCTCAGCCGGTCCGGCTCCACCAGCATCGTCCTCGCCGACCTGCGCGATCCGCAGTCCGTGGTGGACCACCCCGATGTGCGGCGCGTCATCGACTTCGGCCGGCCGGTGGCCCTCTTCCTCGTCGCCATCCTGCACTTCGTGCGTGACGAAGAGGAGCCCGAGCGGATCGTCGCGACCCTGCGCGACGCCCTCCCGGCCGGCAGTTTCCTGGTGCTCTCGCACGCCACGGCCGACTTCGCGGACCGCAGCGACGCCCAGGCCGTCTACAACAACGCGACCGCCACCATGAACCTGCGCTCCCGCGACCGGATCGAGCGGTTCTTCGAGGGCTTCGACCTGGTCGAGCCCGGCCTGGCCCAGGTCCCGTTCTGGCGCCCGGACACCACCCCGCCGCCCGGCTCCGAGCAGATCGGCTTCTACGGCGCGGTGGCCGTCAAGAAGAGCTGACTGACCGTCAGATGGTTCTACGGCACTCCGAGTTCGAACAGGGCATAGCCCGCGTACGAGCCGGAGGCCAGGGCCGCGATGCCCAGCAGCAGGCACAGGTACGGCAGGCTCAGCCGGCGCAGCGCGACCGCCAGGGGCACGAACAGCGGGAAGGCGGGCAGCAGATAGCGCGAGACGTTCGCGAAGTACTGCTGGCTGCCCAGCACCAGGGCGAGGGTGAGCACCGTGTGCACGACCGGTGCCGCCGGCGGTCGCAGCCGCAGCAGCAGGGGCAGCAGGGCCAGGTCCAGCAGGACGACGCCGACGCCGATGACGTCCGCGAAGGGAAGCGCGAAGAGATAGCCGAAGTGGCCCACCGGGACGGACGTCAGGACGTCCAGGGTCTGCGCGCCGTAGTCGAACTCGTGTCCCCACGCGCCCGACTGGAGCCTGAAGTAGCCGCCGTAGTCGCCCATGCGGTGGCCCACCCAGCCCAGGTAGCCGAGCAGCCCCACCGGAGCTACCAGCAACGCGGTCAGTGGACGCGCCACCCCGTCCTCCCGGCGGCGCAGCGCGACGAGCGCGGCCCACGCGAGCGCCGCGACCAGCGCGCCGGCGGTGGGGCGGTTGAGGCCGGCCGCGAAGGTCAGTACCCCCGCCGTCAGCCAGCGGCGGGTCAGCACGGCGTACAGGGCCCAGGCGGCGAGGGCGACGTACAGCGAGTCGGAGTAGACGGCCCACTCCACGCCGGAACCCGGCCAGACGGCCCACAGCCCGGCCGCCACCAGCCCGGCCCGCCGGCCGCCGAACCACTCGGCCACGGCGAAGACCCCCAGCGCCGCCGCGAACGAGGCCACGACCGACACCAGCAGCCCGGCCCCGAACGGACCGAGACCGGTGACCTCCATCGCCACCCGCATCAGCGCAGGGTAGAGCGGGAAGAAGGCGGCGGAGTTGCCCTGGAGGTCGATCAGGCCCGTGGCGCCGGGGACCGGGACCAGCCGGGGGTGGTAGCCGTGCAACGCGATCTGCTGGTACCACCAGCCGTCCCAGGTGCCCAGCACGTCCCAGGTGTGCGCGCCCCCGCCGAACCGCGGGTTCTTCCTGCGGAAGTCACCGGCGGAGTCCAGCAGATACATGAACGAACCGAAGCCGACCAGCTTCAGCACGCCGTACACCGCGAGGACCGGACCGTGACGCCGCACCGCGGCGCGTAGGCGCCGTCCGCGGCCGGCCGGCGTCCGCGGCGGCGGGAGGCCGTCGGCCACGGGTGTCGTCTTCAGGAGCGTGGTCATGACGTCATGGACTCCGTCCGAGGTCGCCCGAACGGCAACCGTGCCAGCAGGAGCGGGAGTTGAGCGGCAGCCAGGGCGGCCAGTTCGGCGCGGGGGCCGGCGGCCGGCAGGGCGTGCCGCAGGACGGCGAGCGAACCGGCGGTGACGGTGAGGCGGGTGGCCAGGGCGGGCAGCGGCAGGCGGCCAAGGACCGTCTGCGCGACCACCCAACAGGCCAGCAGGGACAGCACGTTGGCGACCAGGTACGCGGCGGCCGGACGCAGCGCCGCGTACAGCAGGAGATGGGCGGCCGCCATGACCAAGGCCGGCGCCGGGAACCGCCGTGGCCGCCGAGCCGACGGCAGTGCGCCGCGGGCCCGCGCCAGGCCCACCCGCGCGACGCCGCGCAGGTCGGCGAGGACCGTGGACAGCAGCGCGACCCTGCTGTCCGGGTCGTCCACCCAGTCGACGGGCACCTCGTGGATCCGCAGCCCGGCTCGCTCCGCGACCACCAGCAACTCGGTGTCGAAGAACCACTCGGAGTCCCGCACCAGCGGCAGCAGCCGCTCGGCGGCCTCCCGGCGGACAGCCTTGAAACCGCACTGCGCGTCCGAGAAGCCCACCGCGAGGGCCGAGCGCAGCAGCACGTTGTAGCCCCGGGACAGGATCTCCCGCCTGGGGCCGCGCACCACCCGCGCGCCGGGCGCCAGCCGGGTGCCGATGGCCAGGTCGGAGTGGCCCGAGAGCAGCGGGGCGACGAGCGGCAGCAGCGCGGCGAGCCCGGTGGACAGGTCCACGTCGAGATAGCCGACCACGGGTGCCCGTGACCGCGACCAGGCGGCCCGCAGCGCCCGGCCGCGGCCCTTCTCGGCCAGCCGCATCCACTCCACCTCGGGCAGTTCACCGGCCAGTCGGGCCGCGATGAGAGGGGTGGTGTCGGTGCTCGCGTTGTCGGCGACGGTGATCCGGAACGGGTACGGGAACGTCTCCCGGAGATGAGCGTGGAGCCGGCGCACGTTCCGCTCCAGGTCCTTCTCCTCGTTGAACACCGGTACGGCCAGATCCAGGACCGGCTCGTCGTGACGTGCGGCGAGCGGCGGGACCGGGGCCGGCAGGGTGATGTGTGGTCGGTTCATGGCTTTTCTTCGCATTCGTACTCGTTCTCGGGGCGTGCCGAAGGCGCACCCGGCGGTGGGGTGAAGGCGGGAGAACCGCGCGCTAGCCGTCCGAGCCGGTCTGGCCGGCGGTGCCGGTCGAGCCGGCGGCCGAGGCGCCTTCGGAGGGGGTGGCACTCCCGGACGCGGGCGCCGACGGCGGAGAGGTGGTGGTGGTCGAGTGCCCTGACGTGCCCTGCGACGCGCTGTGGCCGCCGCCCGCGTCCGGGGTCGCCGTGGCCGTCGCGGACGAGGGCGGCGAGGGTGAGTCGGTCCGGCCGCCGGTGGCCGACGGGGTTTCGCCGGGCGCGGTCGTGCCCGTGGACGACGGGCCCGAGACGGTGGCGGTGGGCGGGCTGCTGGGGGAGAGGGTCGGGGCCGGTGTCGTACCGGTGCTGGGTCCGGTCGCGGGGCGGGGGTGCGGTGCGCCGGGCTCGTCCGGGGTGCCGGAGTGCGGCCACAGGAACAGACCGAGGCCGAGACCCGCGACCGCGAGGGCACTCCCGGCCGCCCGCCGGGCCGCCCGCACGCGCCGCCGCGCCCGCACCCCGGCCCGCAGCCGGTCCCGCTGCCCGGGTCCGAACGCCGCCGGTTCCCGGTCGTCGTGCATCAGCCGCGTCAACTGCCGCTCGAAGTGATCCATGTCCTCTCCCTCACCCCACCGGCTCGATGGCGTCCGCCAGCAGCTCACGCAGCCGGGCCACACCGCGTGCCGCGTGCGACCGGACGGTGCCCACCGGGCAGCCCAGCACCTCGGCGACCTGCCGGTCGGGCAGGTCCTGGTAGTAGCGCAGGACCACCGCGGCCCGCTGCCGCGGGGTCAGCAGCGCGAGCGCGGCCTCCAGACGCGAACGCTCGGCGACGGCCGCCGAGATGTCACCGGCCGCCGCGACCTCCGGCAGCTCCTCGACGGGGCGCTCCCCCCACCACCGCCGCCGCGCCGAGCGGGCCGCCGCCCGGGCGAGCACCTTGCGGACGTACGCCTCCGGCGCCTCGTCGGCGATCTTCGGCCAGACGAACCACAGTTTGACCAAGGACTCCTGCAACAGATCCTCGGCCCGATGCCGATCGCCACCGGTGAGCAGACGCGCCAGGTGGAACAACCCCGACCAACGGGCCGCCACGAACTCGTCGTACTCACCGGCCCGAGCCTGCTCCATTCCCACGGTCCCCGCTCTCCCCGGCTGCCTACACCTGGGAGAAGGCCCTGGGGGCGGTGGAACGCTGCACCTGGCCGGGGTGATCCACGTCACGCGCCGACCGGCCGGTGAACACGTGGCCGTGAACACGTGGCCGTGAACACGTGGCCGTGAACACGTGGCCGTGAACACGTGGCCGTGAACACGTGGCCGTGAATAGGTGACTGTGAATGCGTGGCCGTGAACACGGGACCGCAAATACGTGACCGTGAATACGGGCCCGTGGACACCTGGCCGTAAATACCTGGCCGGCCGGCGCCGGACCACCGTATGCTCCCGGCGATGACCACTCACTCTGTTCACAGATTGGGGGTCCCGTCCACGCCAGGTGAGTGCTGATGACCACTCACCTCGCGGACGGGGACACCCGCCTGACTCTCTGGCGGCGCGTGCGCGAGTTCGCCGTGCCGCCCGCCATGATCGAGACCGCCACCGCCCGGCGGCACACCGGGGACTGGGCCGGGGCCTGCGCCGCCGCCGGTTTCGACGTCGACCTCGATCTCCGTGCCCTGGCGCGCGAATCGGGCCGGGACGTCCGGGACCGGATCCGTGCCGACCTGCGCCGGCTCGCCCCCGACCTGCTGCGCTGGCACCTGCCGAGGATCGCCCCCGACGGTCTGCTGCGCCCCGGGCTGACCATGCCGCTGGCGCGCTACGACACCGGACCGAGACCCCTGCACCTGGTGGCGCGGACGCCGCCGGCCTGGGCCGACGCCGGACAGCGGGTCAGCCTCGCGCTGTGGGACGGCACCCTCGGCGGGCCCGCCGCCCGGGGCCATCCGCACCCCCGTCCCAGCCGGCGGTACCGGTTCGACCTGCACCGCCATCTCTGGGACTCCGGTGCCGCCGCCGACCTGCGGGTCCGCGCGGGCGCCGACCGGCTCTCGCTGTGCGCCGCGCACCGCTGGGCCGACGAGGCCCGGATCGTGCTGCGTTCCGAAGGGCTGGACAGCGGGACCGTCGCCGTGCGACCGGGCGGCCGGCAGCGGCTCGCGCTGCGTGTCGCGTCCGACGGGACCGTGACCACCGGTCGCGATCCCGGCTCCGGCGTGGTCGCCGTGCTGCCCGACGCGGCGACCACGCTGCCGCCCGACCTGGAGCTGCTGCGCGCCGGGCTCATCGACGCCGACCGGCTGCATCCGCTGGTCGCGACCGCCCTCGTACCCGGTCACACCCCGGCCGCCCGCGCGCCGTACCCGGACCGGCCCGGGCAGCCGCCCCTCGTGGAGTGCCGGGGCGTCCGGCACCGGATCGCCATGGTCGACGGCGTGCTGTCCGCGCTGGACCACTCCCCGGACGAACTGCGGCGCGAGGAACTGCTGATGGCGCTCGGCGGCCCGCCGCTGCCCTGTCTGCGGGTGATCGACGAGGCGCACCGCCGCCCCGACTGCCTCACCGGTGTCCGCGAGCGCCTCGACCACGGGGACGTCGCCGGTGCGCTCGCCGTCGTCGAGGGGCTGCTGGGACCCGAAGCCGTCCTGCGGGACGGCCCGTTGAAGGACGAACTGGAGTCGGCCGCGCGCCGCCGGATCGCGTACGGCCTCTACCGGGCGGGCCTCGCCGGATCCCGCCCCGCCCCGGTCCGCACGCGCCGCCACCGGCCCTCGCGCGACCCGAGGCTCGGCCCCCGCCCCGCCAGCCGGCGCTGACTCCGCCCCCCTGCCCTCCCCACCCCAAGGTGATCAGACATGCCCATTCACGTCTCTGACCAACTCACAATCGCCGACGACCTGTTGACGCTGCTCGGCGACTCCGCCACCGAACCCCGCCCCGATACCCGGCTGGAGGCGCTCACCCTGGCCGTCGCCGCCGACCTGCCGGTCCTGCTGTGGGGCGAGCCCGGCATCGGCAAGACCGCCGCCATCGCGCAGCTGGCCACCGCCCTCGACCTGCCCCTGACCACGGTGATCGCCAGCGTGCACGAGCCGTCCGACTTCGCCGGGCTGCCCGTCGTGGGGGACGATCCCGCCGTCCAGGGCGTCCCCATGGCCCCGCCGGACTGGGCGGTACGGCTGGTGCGGGCGGGCCGGGGCCTGTTGTTCCTCGACGAACTGTCCACCGCGCCGCCCGCCGTGCAGGCCGCTCTCCTCCGGCTGGTCCTGGAGCGCCGCGTCGGCTCCCTGCGACTGCCGCCCGGCGTCCGGATCGTGGCCGCCGCCAACCCGCGGTCCTCGGCGGCCGACGGCTGGGAGCTGAGCCCGCCGCTGGCCAACCGGTTCGTGCACCTCCAGTGGGCCCACGACCACGAGGTCGTGGTACGCGGCCTCGGCGGTACCTGGCCGCGGGCGACCCTGCCCCGGCTCGCCCCGGACCGGCTGCCGGCCGCCGTGGACTTCGCGCGCCGCGCGGTCTGCGGACTGCTCGCCACCCGCCCCACGCTCGTCCACCGCCTGCCCAGCGGCGAGACCCGGCGCGGCGGTGCCTGGCCGTCGCCCCGCAGCTGGGACATGACCCTGCGCCTGGTCGCCTTCGCGCACGCCGCCGGTGCCTCCCGTGACGTGCTCTCGCTGCTGGTCCGGGGCACCGTCGGGGACGGCCCGGGACTCGAACTGCTGGCGAGCGTCGACCGGTTGGAACTGCCCGACCCCGAGACGCTGCTCGCCGACCCGGCCGCCGCCGACCTGCCCGAACGCGGTGACCTGCGGCAGGCCGTGCTGGACGGCGTGGTCGCCGCGGTCCGCGAGCGACCGGACCGGGCCCGCTGGGACGCCGCCTGGGCCCTGCTGGTGCGGGCCCTGGACACCGGCGCCCCCGACCTGGTCGTGGTCCCCGCCACCACCCTGGCCGCGCTGCGCCGGGACGACTGGGACGTACCGGAGGCCGTCGAGCGGCTCGCCGGAGCGGTGTCCGTCTCCCGGCGCGCCGACCGGGCCGCCGCACGGGTCACGGCCCAGGGGGCGGCCCGATGACCGCCGCCACGACGGGCGGCGCCGCGACGACCGCCCCTACGACAACCGCCCGCACGATTACCGCGCCCACCACGACCACCGCGCCCACCACGACCACCGCGCCCACCACGACCACCGCGCCCACCACGACCACCGCCCCCACTACGACCGCCCCCACTACGACCGCCGCCCCCACCACCACCGCCCCCACCACGACCGCCGCCACGACGGGCGGCGCCCTGGACCTGGACAAGCTGTACGCCGCCCGGCTCCAGGCCGCCCGCGCCCGCCCGTACCTCGCCACCGCCCTGTTCGCGCTGCACGTCGTGGCGTCCCGGCAGGTGCCCACCATGGCCGTCGACCGGCACTGGCGGTGCTACGTCTCGCCCGCCTTCGTGGCCCGGATGCCGGTGGAGGACCTGGCCGGGGTGTGGGTGCACGAGGTGTCCCACCTGCTGCGCGACCACCACACCCGCAGCGACCGGGTGGCACGGGAACGCGGGCTGACCGGCCCCGGCGAGCGGCTGCGGATGAACATCGCGGCGGACCTGGAGATCAACGACGACGCGTACGGCGACGGCCTGGCCCGGCCGGACGGCGCGGTCCGGCCGCGGACGCTGAGGCTGGACGAGGGCCTGCTCATGGAGGACTACCTGCGGCGGTTCCGGCTCGGACCGCTGACGCAGGACCTCACCTGGCTCGACTGCGGCAGCGGCGCCGACGGCCGGGAGCGCGAGTGGGACCTGGGGCCCGACGGTGCGCACGGACTCAGTGAACAGGAGCGGGACGGGGTCAGGTTCCGGGTCGCGCAGGCCATCACCGGCCGCCCGGGCAGCACCCCGGACGGCTGGCGGCGGTGGGCCGAGGAGGCCTTCCAGCCGCCGCAGCCCTGGCGGGAGTTGCTGGGCGCGGCGGTCCGCTCGGCGGTCTCGGCCGCGGGCGCCGGCGACGACTACAGCTACGGACGCCCCGCGCGCCGCTCGGCCGCGCTGCCCGGCGTGGTCCTGCCCAGCCTGCGCCGCCGGCCGCCCCGGGTCTGCGTCGTCATCGACACCTCCGCGTCGGTCAGCGACGCCGAACTGGGCGCCGCCCTGCTGGAGGTGGCGGCGATCGCGCGGGCCGTCGGCGGCCGCCGGGACCTGGTCTCCGTGGTGTCCTGCGACGCGGCCGCCCGGACCGCGCACCCGCTCTGCCGGGCGGAGGGCATCCCGCTGGTGGGCGGCGGCGGCACCGACCTGCGCGCGGGCTTCGCCAGAGCGCTGCGGGCCCGTCCGGCACCGGACGTGGTGGTGGCCCTGACCGACGGGCAGACGCCCTGGCCGCAGACGCAGCCGCCGTGCCGGACGGTGGTGGGCCTGTTCCCGAGGGGGTACGGCGGCTCGTGGAGCGAGGACGGCTACGTACCGGACGCGCCGCCCGCGTGGGCCCGCGTCGTCGACATCGGCTGACCGGGCCGCAGGCGGCCGCCGCGGGGTGGGTGGCGGGCCGGTCAGTCGGCGCGGGTGGCGGCCAGGTAGTTGTAGGCGGAGGCCCGGGAGATACCCAGGCGCGCGGCGACCTGCTGCACCGCGCCGCGCACCGCGAAGACGCCCTGCCGGTCCAGGTCACCGAACAGCTCGACCCGCTCCGCGCGGCTGAGCTGGTCCCACGGCTTGTGCTCGCGGAGCTGGCGGGCGTCGACGATCGAGTCCAGCACGGCGGTGACGTCGTCGCCGAACGTGGTGGTCGGCGGCGCCCCGGGAACGGCGGCGACCCCGGCCAGTCCGCCGACCAGGGCGTGCACCTGGTTCACGGCGGTGACGTCCAGGTTCACGCACAGTGCCCCGAACGCGGTGCCGGCCGAGTCGCGCAGCACCATCGTGGAGGACTTGACCAGCTTCCCCTCTCCGGTGCGGGTCAGGTAGTTCAGCTCGTCGTCCGCCCGGTCGCCGGCCGCCAGCAGTTTCATGCCGATCTCGCTCATCGACCCGCCGACCACCCGGCCGGTGACCGATCCGGCGATGGCCACGACCGACCGCTCCGGGCGGCGGAAGTCATGGACCACGACCTCGCAGAAGGACCCGAAGGTCGCCACGATCCCGTCGACGACCGGAGCCAGCGCCGCGATGATCGCGTCCTGCTCGGCCCGGACCGCGGCCTCGCCGCCCGCCTCTCGTGCCGATCCGTGTGGCATCGGTGCCCCCGCTCCGGTCGGGTCTGGACTTTGCGTCCAGATGATAGACAATAATTCTAGACGACTGACGTCGAACCGGAGGACGAACATGCCCGACACCCCGCCCGTGACCCTCCAGGACGTGCACGACGCGGCCGCGCGGATCAAGGGGGTCGCCCACCGCACCCCCGTGCTGCGCTCGCGCACCCTGGACGCGCTGGTCGGCGCCGAGGTCTTCCTGAAGTGCGAGAACCTCCAGCGCATCGGCGCGTTCAAGTTCCGGGGCGCCTACAACGCCGTGTCCCGGCTGTCCGCCGAGCAGCTGGCCAGGGGGGTCGCCGCCTACTCCTCCGGCAACCACGCCCAGGCCGTCGCCCTCGCCGCCCGTGAACTCGGCACCACCGCCGTCATCGTGATGCCCGAGGACACCCCGCGCGCGAAGCTGGACGCGACCGCCGGATACGGCGCGGAGATCGTGACCTACGACCGCTACACCGGCGACCGGGTCGCCATCGGCGAGGCCCTCGCCGCCGACCGCGGCCTCGCTCTGGTCCCGCCGTACGAACACCCCCACGTGATCGCGGGCCAGGGCACCGCCGCTCTGGAACTCATCGAGGAAGTAGGCGAGTTGGATGCCCTGGTGGTGCCGGTCGGCGGCGGCGGGCTGATCGCCGGCAGCGCCACCGCCGCCAAGGGGCTGCTGCCGGGGATCCGGGTCGTCGGGGTCGAGCCGGAGGCCGGGGACGACACCAGGCGGTCCCTGGAGGCGGGCCGCCGGGTGTCCGTCCCGGTGCCCCGGACCATCGCCGACGGCCAGGCCGCGGACATCCCCGGCGAGCTGACCTTCTCCGTCAACCAGCGCCTGGTGGACGGCATTTCGCTGGTGAGCGACGACCAGATCCGGGACGCGATGCGGTTCGCCTTCGAGCGGCTGAAGACCGTCGTGGAGCCCAGCGGCGCCAGTGGTCTGGCCGCGCTGCTCGCCCACCGGGTGACACCGCTGCCGCGCCGCGTCGGTGTGATCCTCTCCGGCGGCAACGTGGGAGCGGAGCGGTTCGCCGAACTCGTCTCCGGCTGAGCGGAGAACGGGCCGGCCCGTTCTCCGCCCGGGATGCGCGCCGCCGGGTCAGCAGTCGCGGAACTCCGGGGACTGGTTGAGGATCTGCGCGCGCGTCGAGGTGAAGCGCAGGTGCGTCCGGCCGCCCCGGGCCTCCGGCGGGAACACCGCGACCCGGTGGCAGTTCTGGAAGGCGAGGGCGACCCCGAAGTGCCGTTCCAGGCTGCCCCGGATCGCGTCGGAGGACAGCGCCCGCAGCAGCTGCCCGCGCTCCCGCTCCGACGGCGGCGGCGTCTGGTTGTCGGCGAACTCGACGTTTCCGGCGCGCAGTTCGGTGCTGAGCCGGTCGATCAGGTCGTACGCGTACGGCAGCGACGTACGGACGGTTTCCACGAAGTCCTCCTCCCGCACCGCGCCGTTCTCGGCTTCGGCGAGCAGCTGCGGGGAGACGTCCAGCGACATGTGACGGTTTCCTGTTCTCTTGGGTGGGTGTTGCTCTTCGGCGGGTGTATTGCGGCGGGTGTTCTTCGGTGGTGTGAGGAAAGGCGGGCCGGGGCGTCAGGCGAAGGCGGGCAGCGCCGCCGGTCCGTGCCGGAAGTCCGGGTCGACCTGGGCTGCCAGGTCCTGGCCGGTGGCCGCGTCGGCCCAGGCGACGGCGTTGCGCAGGTGGAACTCCACGGCGTGCCGCTGGAAGGCGTCCCAGTCCTTGCCCCGCGCGTCGACGGCGGCCCGCAACCGGTCCAGGGCCCGCGAGTTGTGCGCCTCCAGCACTCCGTCGCCGCGGCCCTGTTCCTGGGCGCGGACGTACGGGGACAGCCCGCAGTGGGCGAGGAGGTCGTCGCCCACCCGCTCACGCAGGAAGGCGAGGTCGTCCGCGCAGGCCACCTTGTTGCCGACCACGGCGACCGGGATCCCGAACTCGGCCGCGTGGTCCCGGTACTGGCGGTACACGGACAGGCTCTTGCGGGTCGGCTCGACCACCAGGAAGGTCATGTCGAACCGGGTGAACAGGCCGGAGGCGAAGGCGTCCGCGCCCGCGGTCATGTCGACGACCACGTACTCGCCCGGCCCGTCCACCAGATGGTTGAGGTACAGCTCCACCGCGCCGAGCTTGGAGTGATAGCAGGACACCCCGAGGTCGCTGTCGGCGAACGCCCCCGTGACCATCAGCGGCACTCCGCCGACCTCCTGGACGTGCCGGGAGTGCACCTCGTCGTCGCCCAGCAGCCGCAGCAGCCGTGAACCGCGCCCCGGCGGTGTCGTCTTGACCATGGCCTCCCGGGAGGTGATCCGGGGGTTCGTGCCGCGCAGGTACTCCTTGATCTCGCCGGTGCGCGCGCTCAGCGGCGGCGCCGGGAACAGCTCGTCCTCGTCGAGGCCCAAGGCGTGGGCGAGGTGCTGGTTGATGTCGCCGTCGATCGCCACGACCGGCGCGCCGGACCGCGTCAGGTGACGGGCGAAGAGGGCCGACAGGGTCGTCTTGCCGCTGCCGCCCTTGCCGACGAAAGCCACACGCATCGCTGATCCGACCTCCTGTTGAAAATGGATGTCATGATCATAGAGTGCTGAGGGGTGTGCGGCGGTGTCAAATCGGTTCGCTCCGACGGGGGATCCGCAGGGCAGGTGCCTGATCGAATCCGTCTTGACCCCCGGCGGCGGCCGACCTAGCCTCCAGCCAACACACCTGGACAGATGGGTCGACGATGGCGGACGCACCGGAAACCGGCCGACAGCTCCAGGTCGAGACGCACGGCCTCGACGTCATCGGCGACGCCGACCGCAAGGGCACCCCGCGCACCCTGTTCTGGCCCTGGTTCGGCGCGAACGTCTCGGTCCTCGGACTGAGCTACGGCGCCTTCGCGCTCGGCTTCGGCATCTCGTTCTGGCAGGCGCTGGCCGCCGGCGTCCTCGGGATCGTCGTCTCCTTCCTGCTCTGCGGGTTCGTCGCGGTCGCCGGGAAACGCGGCTCGGCACCCACGATGGTGCTCAGCCGGGCCGCCTACGGCGTGCGCGGCAACCGGCTGCCCTCGGTGGTCTCCTGGGTGCTGACCGTCGGCTGGGAGACCGTGCTGACCGCCCTCGCCACCCTGGCCACCGCGACCGTCTTCACCCGGCTCGGCTGGGGCGGCGGCACCGAGACCGAGGTGGTCGCCCTCATCGTGGTCTGCGCCCTGACCGTGATCGGCGGCGTGATGGGCTTCGACCTGATCATGCGGCTGCAAACCGTGATCACGGTGGTGACCGGCGTCCTCACGGTCGTCTACGTGGTGCTGGTCGCCGACCACGTCCACTGGGCCGCGGTGAGCGCGGTCCCGTCCGGCTCGGCCCAACAGTTCATCGGCGCGCTGGTGTTCATGATGACCGGCTTCGGCCTCGGCTGGGTCAACGCCGCCGCCGACTACTCCCGCTATCTGCCGCGCACCTCCTCCAGCCGGGGCGTGATCGGCTGGACCACCTTCGGCGGCTCGGTCGCCCCCCTGTTCCTGCTGGTCTTCGGCCTCCTGCTCGCGGGCTCCTCCGAGACCCTGGACAAGGCGATCGCGGCGGATCCCATCGGCGCGCTCACCACCATCCTCCCCACCTGGTTCCTGGTCCCGTTCGCCGTCGTCGCCGTCCTCGGCCTGGTCGGCGGCGCGGTCCTGGACATCTACTCCTCGGGCCTCGCCCTGCTCTCCGCGGGCCTGCGGGTGCCGCGCTACCTGGCCGCGCTGGTCGACGGCGTGCTGATGATCGCCGGCGCGGTCTACATCGTCTTCTTCGCCGACGACTTCCTCGGCCAGTTCATGGGCTTCCTCACCACCCTCGGCGTCCCGATCGCCGCATGGTGCGGCATCATGCTCGCCGACCTGGCACTGCGCCGCCGCGACTACGACGAGGCGGACCTGTACCGCCCGGCCGGCCGCTACGGCGACGTGCCGCTCCGGCCGCTGCTTCTCACCGTCGCCGCCACCGCGCTCGGCTGGGGCCTGGTCACCAACACCGCCGCGAGCTGGCTGACCTGGCAGGGCTACCTGCTGGGCCCGCTCGGCCTGGGCGGCCGGTCCGGTGCCTGGGCCTACGCCAACCTGGGCGTCCTCGCCGCGCTGGCGCTCGGCTTCCTCGGCACCCTGGCCCTGGCCCGCGGCCGGGTCCGCGCCCAGGAGGCCGAGCCCTCGGGCGCACCGGCGGCGACCGCGTGAGCGCCCCGCCCGGCCTGCTGGCCGTCATCGACATGCAGCACGTCTTCGCGGACCCCGCCAGTGCCTGGGCCGCCCCGCACTACACCGAGGCGGCGGCAGGCGTACGACGTCTCCTCCCCGCCTTCGCGCACCGCACCGTCTTCACCCGCTTCGTCGCCCCCGCCCGCCCCACCGGCGCCTGGCGGGCCTACTACGACCGGTGGCCCTTCGCCCGCCAGGCTCCCGACGCCGCACTCTGGCGCCTGACCGACGAGTTCGCCGACAGCGCCGAAGTCGTCCTCGACGCACCGACGTTCGGCAAGTGGACCCCCGAACTTGCCGCCCGCACCGCCCCGCACGGCCGACTCGTCCTGACCGGCGTCAGCACCGACTGCTGCGTGCTGTCCACCGCGCTGCCCGCGGCCGACGCCGGGGTGGAGGTCGTGGTCGTCACGGACGCCTGCGCGGGCGCCACCGACGACACCCACACGAAGGCCCTCCGACTCCTGGACCTGTACGCCCCTCTGATCCGCCTGACGACCGTGGCCGAACTGCTGGGCCAGGCCTCCTCCGGCAGGTCACGTCGCGGGGAGGGAACGGCGACCTCTCGGCCCAGGTGGCCGTGCCACACCCCGCGTCCGCCGCGTGGACCGGCGGACAGCCCCTAGTCCCGGCGTGACACCTCCACGTTCTCCAGGACGCCGAGGGCGTCGGGGACCAGGACCGCCGCCGAGTAGTAGGTGCTGACCAGGTAGGAGATGACGGCCTGTTCGTTGATGCCCATGAAGCGGACGTTCAGGCCCGGTTCCACCTCGTCGGGGAGGCCGGTCTGGAAGAGGCCGACCACGCCCTGGTTCTGCTCGCCGGCCCGCAGCGCGATGATCGAGGAGGTGCGCGACGGCGAGACCGGGATCTTGCCGCAGGGCAGCAGCGGCACCCCGCGCCAGGCCGGCAGGTGGTGGCCGCCGATCTCGACGCTGCCGAAGTACAGACCGCGCCGGTTGCACTCGCGGCCGAACGCGGCGATCGCCTTGGGATGCGCGAACAGGTGGGTCGTCTCGCGCCGCATACCGAGGAGTTCGTCGAGGTCGTCGGGGGTCGGCGGGCCCGCGTGGGTGGAGATCCGCTGGCCGTGGTCGGCGTTGTGGAGCAGCCCGAAGTCCCGGTTGTTGACCAGCTCGTGCTCCTGCCGCTCCCGCAGCACCTGGACGGTGAGCCTGAGCTGCTGCTCGGTCTGGTTCATCGGCTGGTTGTAGAGGTCGGCCACCCGGGAGTGCACGCGCAGCACGGTCTGCGCGACGCTCAGTCCGTACTCGCGCGGCGCCGGTTCGTAGTCCACGAAGGTGTGCGGGATGTCCGGCTCGCCCGCGTGGCCCGCGCTGAGCGCGATCCCGGCCTCGCCGAAGGCGTTGGTGTCCCGGTGCCCGTCCAGGCTCGCCAGTTCGACATGCGCCCGCAGGTCGGCGTGGCCGCCCGCCACCTCCGCGAAGGCCGTGTGCGGCAGCTCCAGCACGGTGGTGGCCGTCGCCGCGCGGGCCGTGAAGTCCCAGGCGCCGTCCGGACCCGCGAGCACATGGCCGCCGAACGTGTCGCCGTCCGCGAGCAGCCCGACGACCGCCTCGTCGCCGTACGGCCCCTCGCCGATCCGCTCCACCTTGCCGTGCGCGATCAGGTACACGTGGTCGGCGGGCCGGCCCGCCGACACGATCACCTGCCCCGGCGCGTACTCCCGCTGCTCGAACCGCGCCGCCAGCGCCTGGAGCGCGGTGCCGTCCTCGAAGCCGCGCAACAGGGGCAGTTCGCCCAGCTCGGCGGGGATCACACTGACCTGTGCGCCGGTCTGCACGAAGGTCACCCGCCCGTCGCCCACCCGGTAGGACAGCCGGCGGTTGACGCGGTAGGTGCCGCCCGGCACGTCCACCCACGGCAGCGCCCGCGTGAGCCACCGTGAGCTGATCTCCTGCATCTGGGGTGTGGACTTGGTCGTCGTCGTGAGATTCCGTGCCGCCGCGGTGCCTAGGCTCTGCTGCTCCCGCTCCTCGGCGTCCGCTGCGGGCGCCGTACCGGTCTCGACCGACATGACTTTTCCTTCTCTCCTGTCGCAGGGGTGACGGAGCAAATGCGGACCGTCACCTTCCGCGGCTACCCCTACCCCTGTTCCCGGGCCGTGAGTGATGCCGGGTGACGGAGCGCGAGGCACGTGCCACCGGGAACTGCCCCCGCACCACCCCCCGTTCCGCCCCCGCCACCCCGGTTGACGGTTTCCGGTCGGGACGTGCGCCGCGCGCGCCGTGTTGAATCGCGGTAGCGCACCGGCAAACGCACGGCCCCGGGACCCGCCCGTCAGGAGGCACCGTGATCGCAGCTCCCGAACCCGGTCTCAGCGCACGCGAGATCATCGAACGGGCCGTGGCGCTGCGGCCCGTCCTGCTGGAACGCCAGGCGGAGACCGAGCGGTTGACGCACTACCCGAAGACCACCCACGAGGACTTCCTGCGAGCCGGCTTCTACCGGATCCTCCAGCCGCGCCGGTACGGCGGCCACGAGTTCGGCCTGCCGGTGTTCCTGCGCGTGGTGACGGAACTCGCCCGCGGCTGCCCCTCCACCGGCTGGGCGCTCTCCCGCACCGCCGCCCCCGTCCTCCAGGCCGCCGGTGTCCTCGGGGAACGCGCGCAGGACGAGATCTTCGGCCCGGACGGTGACTTCCGGGCCGCCGCCCCGGCCGTTCCGGCCGGCGGCGCCCGCCCCGACGGTGCCGGACACCTGGTCCTCGACGGCACCTGGCCGCACGCCTCCGGCGCCCCCTATGCCACGCACTGCGTCGGCCAGACCCCGGGCGCCCCCGCGGAGCCCGGCGGCCCGCCGGTGCTGTTCGTCGCCCCGCGCCGGCTCTGGACCGTCCTCGACGACCACGACGGCGTCCTCGGCCTGCGCGGCGGCGGCTCGCACGGCATCCGCCTGGAACAGGCGCGCCTCCCCGGGCACCTGACCCTCCGGGCCGCCCTGCTGGACCTGCCCGTCGAAGGCGGCTCACCGGGCTCCGTCCTGCACGGCAACCCGATGTACGCCGGCCGAGCGGTCGGCGTCCACCACTCCGAACTGGCCGCCGTCATGATCGGCACCGCCTACGCGGCCGCCGACGAGTACGCCCGTATCCTGCCCGCCAGCCCCCTGGCCCGGGATCCCGCCCGCAGCCGTGCCGACCTCGACGACTACCAGCGCCACCTGGGCGAGGCGCTCGGCATGATCGGCACCGCGGAGGCCGCGCTGCGGCGGACCGCCGAGGACTGGATGGAGACCTGCCGGCGCAACGTCGTCGGCGACGCCCCCTTCACCCTCGCCGAGGACGACCGGCTCGCCCTCACCTTCCTCAACGCCGGCCGGCTGGCCTGGGACGCCCTCCAGCGGCTCCTGTTCCGCACCGCCGGCTCCCGGCACGCCCGCGACGGCGAGCGGATGCAGCGCTACTTCCGAGACGCGGCGACGTACTGGACCCACGCCGGCCCGAGCATGGCCGAACCGCTCGCCCACCGCGTCGGCCGGGACCGGCTCGGCCTGCCCGCGGACGGCATCCCGCTGATCCCCTGAAAGCCCTGGTGGCCCCGGCGCATGCCCCGGCCCCGACCGGGTACGCGAGCCGTGGCCGCCCGGCGACCTGCCGGACCCGGCCGGTACCGCCACCTATCTGGGGATCTGCAATGGAGACACCCGCACACGACGACTTCCCGACGCCGGCCCAGCGGGCGCTCGACACGCTGGCCGTGAACGCCGAGGACCGCACCGCCCTGGACACCCTCGCGCACAGCGACGTCCTCGTCCCGGTGCCGGACGACGCCGGTGAGACGGCCGACCCCGCGATGATCGCGCTGCCCGTCCTGGAACGGCCCGACGGCGATCCCGTCGTCCCCGTGTTCACCTCGGAGGGAGAGCTGACCGGCCTGCTGCCGACCGTCTCCCGCTACCGTGTGGTGCCGCTCGGCGCGCTCGCCTCGCAGTGGCCCGAGGACAACCTCTCGCTCGCGATCGACGGCAGCTCCGCCCACGCGCTGACGCTCACCTCGGAGGGAGTACGCACCCTGCTCGCCCCGTCGGCGGGCTGACGCGACGCAGGGTTCCGGTCACCGGGAGACCGCCGTGCGGGCCAGAATGGCGCCATGGAATGGATCTCCGGGGTGGCCGGGGGCCTGGTACTGATCCTGGTCCTGCGCAGCATCCTGCGTACGCTCGTGGTTCCCAGGGGCCTGTACTCCGTACTGGTGTACCGGCTGTGGGCGACCCTGCGCCGGGTGCTCTGCCTCGCCGCCCACCGCGGCGGCTACCGCGCCATCGACCGCGCGCTGACCTGGCTCGCCCCGCTGATGCTGATCGGCATGCTCGCCGCCTGGCTCGGCGGGGCGTTCCTCGGCTTCGGAATGCTGCTGTACGCGTTCTCGCCGCTGTCCTGGAGCACCGCCTTCCGAGAGGCCGGCTCCAGCCTCTTCACCCTCGGGTTCGCCAGCGGCGCGCGGCTGCGGCTGTCCGCGCTGGACTTCGTGGCCGCCGCCACCGGACCCGTCGTCATCGCCCTCCAGATCGCCTACCTCCCCACCCTGTACGCGGCCTACAACCGCCGTGAACTGGAGGTCACCCTGCTCCAGTCCCGGGCCGGCGAGCCCGCCTGGGGACCGGAGATCCTCGCCCGGCAGTGGCTGGTCGACACCGAGACCGCGCTGCCCGAGCTGTACCGGGACTGGGAGCGGCTGGCCGCGGACATGGGGGAGAGCCACGCCACCTACCCGGTCCTCCTGGCGTTCCGCTCGCCCCGCGCCTACCGCAGCTGGCTGGTCGGCCTGATCGCCGTCATGGACGCCGCCGCCATGCAGCTCGCCCTTTCCCCGGCCTCCGCGCCGCCCGCGGCCCGCCTGGTGCTGCGGGCCGGTTTCACCGCGCTGCGCGACATCGCCGCCTCGGTACGGGCGAGCTTCGACACCGACCCGGCCCCGGACGCCCCGATCGAGCTGACGTACGCGGAGTTCGAGGAGGCCGTGGCCATGCTGGAGAAGACCGGTTTCCGGGCCGAGCGCGGCACCGCGGAGGCGTGGCCGCACTTCCACGGCTGGCGGGTCAACTACGAGGCCGTCGCCTACGAGCTGTGCCGTCGCTGCGACGCCGTACCGGCCCTGTGGACCGGCCCCCGCGACTTCCCGTCGCAGCCGATCCCGCCCCGCCGCCCGATGGACCGGCGGCCCGGCGAAGGCCGGCCGGAAGTTCCCCCCGGCCACGGATAGCCCGGCCCCTCCTGAGGGAAGATCCCACCAGGGGCCGGGGAGAGCGAGAGGGGCGGATCGTCGTGAGGGTCGTCCTGCTGGGCACCGCCGCCGGCGGCGGATTCCCGCAGTGGAACTGCGCCTGCGCGCTCTGCGCCGCCGCCCGGGACGGCAAGCTGCCCTCCCGTGACCAGGAGTGCGTCGCCCTGACCGGCAACGGCCGGGACTGGTGGCTGCTCAACGCCTCCCCGGACATCCGCGCCCAGCTCGCCGCCACCGCCGCGCTGTGGCCCGGCCCCGGCCCCCGGGACACCCCGGTGCGCGGAGTGCTGCTCACCGACGCGGAGCCCGACCACGTGACAGGTCTGAGCGTGCTGCGCGGCGCACCGGACCTCAAGGTGTACGCGGCCCCGCCGGTGCGCACCGTGCTCGCCCCGGCCCGCGCCGCCCTCGGCCGCCGCGCTCCCTGGGAGTGGGCCGACAGCCTGGCCGACGGCGGGTTCGTGCTGGCCGGCGGCCTGGTCGTGACCGCCCATCCGATGGGCGCCAAGGTCCCCACGTATGTGCCGCCCGGGCTCGCCGTGGCCGACGAGAACTGGGTCACGGCGTACCGGATCGAGGACCTGGCCACCGGGGGAGTGCTGCTGTACGCGCCCTGCGTGGGCGCCTGGAGCGACCCGCTCGACGAACTGTGCGCGGAGGCCGACTGCGTCCTGGTGGACGGCACCTTCTTCTCCGCCGGTGAGATGGGCACCAAGGTCCGCTCCGGGCCCCGGCAGGCGACCATGGGCCATCTCCCGGTCTCCGGCCGGCACGGCAGCCTCGCCGCGCTCGCCCGCCATCCCCGCACCCGCCGGATCTACACCCACCTCAACAACACGAACCCCCTGGTCGACCCGGCGTCCCGGGCCCGCGCCCAGGTGGCCGCCGAGGGCATCGAGGTCCTCCCGGACGGCATCGAGTTCGCCCTCTGAACGGCCCTAGCCGGCGGGATGCTCCAGCATCCGCCCCAGCACCGCGCGCTGGAGGGGCTGTACCTCGGCGTGCAGGGCGCGGCCCCTGGCGGTGAGCGCGACCCACACGCCCCGCCGGTCCTCGACGCAGACCGACCGCTCGACCAGGCCGTCCTTCTCCAGCCGCCCGATCAGCCGGGACAGCGCGCTCTGGCTCAGATGCACCCGTCCCACCAGGTTCTGCACCCGGCACTGGTCACCGTCGGCCGGGGTCTCGGTGGCCAGCAGGTCGAGCACCTCGAAATCGCTCGCGCCCAGCCCGTGCGGATGCAGCACCCGGTCGATCTCGCACATCGTGCGCGCGTGCACCGACAGGATGTCCCGCCACCGGTCTTCGAGCCGGGCCTCGGCCGTCTTGACTGCCATACCCGCACGGTAGCACTGTTCCGGCCAATTGTTGAGTATGCAACTAGTGCGGGTGCAAGCAGTCGTGCGGTGGCGTCCCGCGACGCCCCGGGGACACTCAGGCGACCGGGTCCTGGAGCAGCCCCACCATGTTGCCGTCGGCGTCCTTCACCGAGGCGACCAGCCGGCCGTTGCCGACGTCCCGCGCGTCCTGCACCAGCTCGGCACCCGTCGCCAGCAGCGCCGCCAGCCGCTCCCGCAGATCGGTGACGTGCCAGAACGGCGTCGGCCCGGTCAGCCCCTGCGCGTGCCCGTTCGGGTCCAGGCCGATGTCCTGCCCGGCGGCCTTGTACCCGATGTAGTAGGGCGTGTCGGCGTACGGCTCGACGCCCAGCAGCGCCCCGAACACGGCCTTGGCGCGCTCCGCGTCCTTCACCGGGTAGATGATCGTCTGGATGCCTGCGGTCATGGGACCTTCTCCTTGTCGCCCTGCGTGGCCCGACGCGTTCCCCGTCGGTGATCCCACGCTAGGCCGCGAAAGCCCGCGGCGGCTTCTCCGATCCTGACCGGTGGCCCCGAGGGGGCGCGAGAACCGCGCGACCAGCCACGACGGCGCGGCAGACGCCCCAGGACCCTTCCCGGCACCCTCTGCCGCGCCCGGCCCCGCTCACGCGGAGTCGCGAACGACCAGCTCCGTCGGCAGGATCACCGCCGCTGGATCCTCCCCGCCGATCTGCGCGAGCAGCACCCGGACCATCTCGTTGCTGATCCGGTCCCATGGCTGCCGGATCGTGGTGAGCGCCGGGCTCACCTCGGTAGCCACCGGGGAGTCGTCGAACCCGCCGACAGCGATGTCATCCGGCACCCGCTTCCCGGCCCGCTCCAGCACCGTCAGCACGCCCTGGGCCATCAGGTCGGAGGCCACGAACACCGCGTCCAGGTCCGGGGCCTGCGCGAGCAGCCGCTCGGCGCCGGCCGCGCCGCTGGCCCGGCTGTAGTCGCCGGACACCACGAGCGCCTCGTCGATCTCGACGCCCGCCTCGGTGAGGACCTCCTGGTAGCCGGCGAGCCGCTCGACACCGCCGGGGGTGTCCAGCGGGCCGGTGATCATGCCGATCCGGCGGCGGCCCACGGCCAGCAGATGACGGACCATGTCCCGGGCGCCGTCCCGGTCGTCGGCGGCCACGTAACCGACCTTCGAACCGAGCCCGATCGGCTTGCCGCAGGCGACCAGCGGCACCCCCGCCTCGCGCAGTTCCTCCGCGACCGGGTCACCGGAGTGACTGGAGACCAGCAGCACCCCGTCGACGTGGCCGGCCGTGATGTACCGGGTGATCCGCCGCCGTTCGTCCTTCGTGCCCGCCAGCATCAGCAGCAGCGGGATGTCGTGGCTCGCCAGTGCCTTGGTGCAACCGCTCAGCAGCACATTGAAGTTGGGGTCCTCGAAGAACCGCTCCTGGGGTTCGGTGAGCAGGAAGCCCACCGAGTCCGAACGCCCGGTGATCAGCGACCGGGCGTGCCGGTTCACCACGTAACCCGTCCTGCGGATGGCGTCGTTGACCGCTTCCTGTGCGGCGGGGCTGACATAGTGGCCGCCGTTGAGCACCCGCGAGACCGTGCCCCGTGAGACACCGGCCTCACGGGCCACGTCGTGGATCGTCGGAGGTCTGCGCCGGCCCCCCGCATTACTGCCCATGGTCATGACTTTACGGCCCCGGACAGCAGGTCCAGGCTCCAGAACCGCTGAACGACCAGGAAGAGCGCGATGAGCGGCAGCACGGCCAGGAACGCGCCGGTGATCACCAGGGTGTAGAGGGCCGGGGTGTTGGCGCCCTGCATCAGGAGCGTGTACAGACCGAGGGTGAGCGGGAACCGTTCGTCGTCGCTCAGCATGATGTACGGCAGCAGGAAGTTGTTCCAGATGGCCACGAACTGGAACAGGAACACCGTCACCATGCCGGGGACCATCATCGGCAGCGCGATCCGGGTGAAGATCCGCCACTCGCCCGCCCCGTCCATCCGCCCGGCCTCCACCACGTCGGCGGGGACGGCCGCGGCCGCGTAGATCCGCGAGAGGTAGACCCCGTACGGGGCGAGGATCTGGGGGAGCAGCACGGACAGGTAGGAGTCCGTGAGGTTCGCCTTGGCGAGCAGCAGGTACTGCGGGATGGCGAGGATGACCGGGGGCATCAGGACGCCCGCGAGCAGCACGTTGAAGATCGTCTCGCGGCCCCTGAACCGGTAGACGGCGAGGGCGTAGCCGCTGACCGCGGACACGCACGTCGAGACCACGGCACCGAGACCGGCGTACAGGGCGGAGTTGGCCATCCACTGCCAGTAGATGCCGTCCCGGTAGGCGTTGAGGTCCTTCAGGTTCTGGGTGAAGCCGGTACCGGGCAGGAACGTGAACGTGGAGAACAGCTCGCTGCCGGACTTGGTGGAGGCGATCACCACCCAGGCGACCGGCAGCAGCGTGTAGACCGCGCCCAGCAGGAGGACGGCCGTCGGGATCAGCGCGACACGGCGGCGCAGCGGCGGCCCCTGGGCGGTGCCGGGCGTCGTACCGGCCGCCGGCGCGGCCTTGCGGACGGCGACGGAACTCACTGCGCTGCCTCCTTGTTGCGGCGGTTCGCGGCGCGCAGGAACCCGAAGGACAGCGCCAGCGTGGCGAGGGCGATCAGGGTCGCCTCGGCCGCCGCCGAGTAGATGTCCCCCTTGCCGAAGGCGTCGACGTACACCTTCATCAGCGGGCTCCAGGTCGTGCTGACCGAGTTGGTCAGGGGCTTGAGGGTCATCGGCTCGTTGAACACCTGGAGCGTCGCGATGATCGAGAAGAAGAAGGTCAGCACCAGGGAGGGCGCCACCATCGGGATCTTGATCCGCAGGGCGGTCTGCAACGGAGTGGCGCCGTCCAGCTTCGCCGCCTCGTACACCTCGGCCGGGATGGACCTGAGCGAGGTGTAGATGACGATCATGTTGAAGCCGGTGCCGCCCCAGACCGCGATGTTGGAGAGCGCGAGGTACAGCGGCCCGCCGTCCAGCAGGTCGGGCTGCGGCAGGTGCAGCTTGGCGAGCACGTAGTAGAAGGGGCTGACGTCCGGCAGGTACAGGAAGCCCCACAGCAGCGCGGCCACCACGCCGGGGATGGCGTACGGCAGGAAGACGGCGAGCCGGGTGAACGGGGCGAGGCGGACCCGCTCGGAGTCGAGCATCAGGGCGAACAGCAGGGCGAGGCCCAGCATCACCGGGACGACGATGCAGCCGTAGCCGAGGACGCGCAGGGCACCGTTGTAGAACTCGTTGTCGGTGAGGGCGTCCCGGTAGTTCTCCAGGCCGGCCCAGACCTCGCTGCGGGCGCCCGCGCCGAGGCCGAGACCGGAGACGTGCACCTTGCGGAAGCTGAGCCAGACCGCGTACCCGATGGGCAGCGCGAAGAACAGCGCGAAGAGGATCGTGGCGGGGACGAGGAAGGCGTACGGGGCCCCCTTGACCCCGTACGACCTCCGGACGGTGGGGCTGGTCACTGAGAGACCTCGAAGCCCTGCTTCTTCATGTCGGCGACCGTGGCGTCCTGCATGGCGTTCAGGGCGGTCACGAAGTCCGACTTGTTCTTCGCGGCGGTGCCGAAGGCGTCGTTGAAGGTCGTGTAGGCGACGTTCACGTTGGGGCCCCAGGCGGAGGGCGCCGTGGTCTTCGCGATCTTGGCGGCCTCGGTGTAGAAGTCGGCCTGGTTCGAGAAGTACTCCGGCGGGTTGGAGAAGGCGCCGCTGAGCTGGGCCGAGGTGGACGCCGGGTAGATGCCGCCCTCCTTGGCCAGGGCGTTGAGCGCGTCGCCGTCGGTGTTCAGCCAGGCGGCGAACCTGGCGGCCGCCTCCTGGTGCTTGGAGTCGGTGGTGACGGCGGTGGAGGAGCCGCCCCAGCTGCCGGTGACGTCGTCGTTCGCGGACCACTGGGGGAGCGGGGCCATCGCCCACTTGCCCTTGGTGTCCGGCGCGGCCGTGGTCAGCGTGCCCGGTGCCCACACCGCGGAGACCCAGGCGATCTGCTTGCCGGTGTCCAGGGCCTTGTTCCAGGCCGGGGTGTACATCGGCTGGTTGTCGATCGCCCCCTCCTTGACCAGACCGCCCCAGAACTTCGCCACCTTCTGCGTGGCCGCGTCGTCGATGGCGACCTTCCACTTGTCACCGGAGGTGGTCCACCACTTGGCGCCGGCCTGCTGGGCGAGGCCCGCGAAGAGACCGGAGTCGTTGGCGGAGAACGTGGTCAGGTCGACGTCCGGGACCTTCTTCTTCAGCGCGCGGGCGGTCGAGGCGAACTCGTCCCAGGTCGTGGGGACCTTCAGGCCGTACTTCTTGAAGAGGTCCGCGCGGTAGTAGAACATCATCGGGCCGATGTCCTGCGGCACCGCGTACACCGCGTCCGTGCCCAGGGTGACCTGCTGCCAGACGCCGTCGGCGAACTTCGACTTCGCGTCGCCGACCGACTTGGATATGTCGGCGACCGCGTCGTTGCTGACCAGCGTCGGCAGCGCCTGGTACTCGGCCTGGACCAGGTCGGGGCCGTTCTTCGCCTTGTGCGCGGTGAGGATCTTGGTGACCAGCGTGTCGCCGGACGCCTGCTTCTTCACCGTGACGGTGATCTGCTCCTTCTTGCCCTCGCCCTTGTTCCACAGGTCCACGACCTTGTCCATACCGGGCGCCCAGGCCCAGTACGTCAGCGAGACCGGACCGGAGTCGGCCTTGCTGTCGTCGTCGGACGAGCCGCAGGCGGCGAGGGCGGTGGCGCCGAGCGAGACGGCGACGGCGGTTGTCACGAGGCGACGGCGCTTCGTGTGCGGCATGGATCTCTCCTATGACCTGGGTCCCCGCCCGTCGCGGGAACCTGCCATGCAGATGCTGTGAGCGTTCTCAGACCCGGATCCTCGACGGTCGCGAGTCCGTGCCATGCTCTGTGAGCGTTCACAGTAGAGAAACATCCCGGACACTTGTCAATGGTTGTTGCTGTGCGGTTATGTTGGGCTCACGCCGCCGACGATGTGTGTGCACGTTCCCAAATGATCGATTAAACGGGAGAGATCCATGCCGGACACCAGCCCCAGGGGCCTCACCAGGCTCGCCTTCGGTGGGGACTACAACCCCGAGCAGTGGCCGGAAAGCGTCTGGCAGGAGGACGTCCGGCTGATGCGCGAGGCCGGGGTCACGATGGTGAGCGTCGGGATCTTCTCCTGGGCCCTCCTGGAGCCGGCGCCGGGGGAGTACGACTTCGGCTGGCTCGACCGGGTCCTCGGCCTGCTCCACGAGAACGGCATCCGGGTCGACCTGGGTACGCCGACCGTCGCACCGCCCGCCTGGTTCTACCGGGCGCACCCCGAGGCCCTGCCGGTCACCGCCGAGGGCGTGCGCCACGAGTTCGGCTCGCGCGGCGCCATCTGCCACTCGAACACCGACTACCGTGCCGCCGCCGCGGCGATCACCACCAGGCTCGCCGAGCGGTACGGCGACCATCCGGCCCTCGCCCTGTGGCACGTCCACAACGAGTACGGCGTCCCGGTCTCGGCCTGCTACTGCGACTCCTGCGCCGCGCACTTCCGCCGCTGGCTGGCGGACACGTACGGCACGGTCGACGCGGTCAACGAGGCCTGGGGCACGGCCTTCTGGGGCCAGCACTACACGGACCTGGCACAGATCAACCCGCCGCGGGTCACCCCGACCGTCGGCAACCCGGGCCAGGCGCTCGACTACAAGCGGTTCGCGGACGCCACCATCCGCGAGAACTTCCGCGCGGAGCGGGACATCCTGCACCGCCTCTCACCCGGCGTCCCGGTGACCACCAACTTCATGACCGCCCTCAGCCAGTGCGACTCCATCGACTACTGGGCCTGGGGCCGCGAGGTGGACCTGGTCACCAACGACCACTACCTCATCACCGACGGCCGCCGCACCCACGTCAACCTCGCCATGGCCGCCGACCTCACCCGCTCGGTCGCCGCCGGCGCCCCCTGGCTGCTCCTTGAGCACTCCACCTCGGGCGTCAACTGGCAGCCGCGCAATCCGGCCAAGGCGCCCGGCCAGATGGCCCGCAACTCCCTCGCCCACGTGGCCCGCGGCTCCGAGGGCGCGATGTTCTTCCAGTGGCGGCAGTCCCGGCGCGGCGCCGAGAAGTTCCACTCCGCGATGCTTCCGCACGGCGGCACCGAGACCCGGGTGTGGCGCGAGGTCGTCGGACTCGGCGCCTCCCTGGACTCGTTGAGCCAGATCAAGGGCACCCGCACCCAGGCCGACGTCGCCGTCCTGTGGGACTGGCAGTCCTGGTGGGCGCAGAACCTCCAGTGGCGCCCCAGCGAGGACCACGACCCGCGCGAGCGCGCCGACGCCTTCTACGAGGCCCTCTACGACCGCCACCTCACCGTGGACTTCGCCCACCCGGAAAGCGACTTGTCGGCCTATCCCCTTGTCGTCGTACCGGCCCTCTACCTGACGACGGAGGCCGCCGGCGACAACCTCCGGGAGTACGTCGAGAACGGCGGCACGCTCGTCGTCTCGTACTTCTCCGGCATCGTCGACGAGCACGACGCGGTGCACGAGGGCGCCTACCCGGGCCCGCTGCGCGAGACCCTCGGCCTCACGGTCGAGGAGTTCTCGCCGCTGCTCGAGGACCAGGCGGTACGGCTGACCGGCCCCGAAGGACCCGAGCTGACCGGGGACGTGTGGACCGAGTTCGTCGTGCCGCGCGGCGCCGAGACCGTCTGGAGCTACGCCGACGGCCTCACCGCGGGCCACCCGGCGGTCACCCGGCACCGGCTGGGGGAGGGCACCGCCTGGTACGTGTCGACCCGTCTCGACGCGCACGGCCTGGACGCGCTGCTCGGCCTGGCCGCCGAGGACGCCCGGATCGCGCCCCGCGCCGAACTGCCCCGCGACGTCGAGGTGGTGCGCCGCACCGGCGAGTCCGGCACCAGCGCCTTCCTGTTCGCGATCAACCACACCGCCACCGACGCCAAGGTGCCCCTGGAGGCCCACGGCACCGAACTGCTGACGGGCGAGCGCGCCGCGGGCCGGCTCGCGGTCCCGGCGGGCGCCGTCCGGGTCGTACGGCTCGACGGCTGAGCCCGGCCGCGGGCCGGGCCGCCGCGCCCGGCCCGCCCAGAGACTCCCCTCCGTCCGCGCGTGCCACGAGAGCCGCGGGCGGAGGGGCGCTCCTCCGGCCCCGCCGGAGGAACCCCTCCCAGTCACGTCGAAGGGACGACGGACGATGATGTTCCATCCCAGACGCACCATCAGAGCCCTGCTGCTGCCGCTCGCGGCCGGGCTCGCCCTGCTCACCCTGCCCGCCCAGTCCGCCCAGGCGGCGAGCACGCTCACCAACGGCGGGTTCGAGTCCGACGGTGCGGGCGTGGCCGTCCCCACCGGCTGGTCGGAGTACGGCGACACGGGCGCCTCGTACACCGAGTCCGGTGGCCACGGCGGCAGTTACCGGCTGAGCCACTACTCGGCCTCCGCCTACAAGGTGGAGACGTACCAGTACCTGTCCGGGCTGACCAACGGCACCTACACGCTCACCGCCTGGGTCCGCTCCAGCGGCGGCCAGAACTCCGCCTACATGTCCCTGAAGAACTGCGGCAGTTCGGAGCAGCGGACCGACCTGCCGGTCTCCACGAGCAGCTGGGTCCGGATCGTCACCTCGATCGCGGTCACCAACAACCAGTGCACGGTCAGCTTCTACTCCGACGCCAACGCGGGCAACTGGATCAACGTCGACGACGTGACGTTCGCGTCCGGGTCGACGGGACTGTCTATCAAGGGCGCCGACATCTCGTCACTGGCCAAGAGCGAGGCCAAGGGCGGTGTCTACAAGACCAGTTCCGGAACCACCGGGGACGCCGTCACCATCCTGCGGAACGCCGGGATGAACTACGCGCGCCTGAAGGTCTGGGTCAACCCGGCCGACGGCTACAACGACAAGGCCCACGTGCTGGCCGTGGCCAAGCGCGTCAAGGCGGCCGGCATGAAGCTGCTGGTCGACTTCCACTACTCGGACAGCTGGGCGGACCCGGGCAAGCAGACCAAGCCCGCCGCCTGGTCCGGCCACTCCTACAGCCAGCTCAAGACGGACGTGTACAACCACACCTACGACGTCCTGAACGCGCTGAAGGCCCAGGGCACCACCGCCGACATGGTCCAGATCGGCAACGAGATCAACGGCGGCATGCTCTGGTCCGAGGGCTCCACCGACAACTGGTCGCAGCTCGCCGGTCTCCTCAACTCGGGCTACAGCGCGGCCAAGGCGGTCTCCTCCGGCACCCAGGTCGCCCTGCACCTGGCCAACGCGGGCGACGACGCCACGGTCCGCTGGTGGTTCGACAACGCCAAGACCTACGGCATCAACTACGACGTGATCGGGCTGTCGTACTACGGCTACTGGCACGGTTCGCTGGCCGCCGCCCAGACCACCCTGGACGACGTGGCCTCCCGCTACGCCAAGCCGGTGTTCATCGCCGAGACCGCCTACCCGTTCACCCTCGCCCAGGACGACTCGCTGGAGAACCAGATCGACACCAGCGGCGAACTGGTCACCGGCTACCCGGCCACCGCGGCCGGCCAGCTGGCGTGGATGAACGCCGTCGCGAACATCGTGGAGGCCGTCCCGAACGGCCGCGGCCTCGGTGTCTTCTACTGGGAGGCGACCTGGACCGCCGTCACCGGGAACGGCTGGGACCCGACCGACGCCACGTCCGGCAACGGCTGGGAGAACCAGGCCCTGTTCGGCTACGACGACAAGGCACTGTCCTCCATGGCGTGGTTCAGCCACCGCTGAACCACCACTGACGCGGCTGGGCCCGGCCACAAGGGGACGGCCGGGCCCCGCCGCCCCGTCCGGCCGTCCGATCTCGGACAACGCGCGCCGAGCCCCTGACGTGGGGGCTTCGGCTGCGCGAAGGTGGGCATCACGACTACGGGGAGGCAGGGACGGAGGCCGGTCGGATGCTGAGGAACGCCAAGAGCACAAGCCGCCTGGACATTCTGGACTGGCTCAAGGATCCGGCGGCCCACTTCCCACCCCAGCGCCACGCCGACCTCATGGAGGACGGCGTCACCCGCCGGGCCGTCGCCGCCAAGCTCGGCGTCTCCTGCCGGGTCGCCGGCGCCCATCTGGACCTGCTGACCCGGCTCGGCCTGCTGCGCACCAAGCGCATCCGGCACCGCGTCTACTACCGGCGCGACGACATCCGGATCGCCGAGGTGGCCCGGCTGTTCGAAAAGGGCTGGTGAAACAGGGCCGGTTCGAGGTCGCGGGGTACCGCCGCCGCCTGTCACCATGGGCCGCATGGACCGACCCACGCGCCTCGTCCCCCTCCACTACGTCGCCGTCGGCGGCCGGGGCCCGGAGGACGTGGTCACCGATCCGGACGGCCGGGTCCTGACCGGCGTCGAGGACGGCCGCATCCTGCGTCTGGACGGCCTCGGCGACCCGGACACCGCCCGGGTCCGGATGCTCGCCGAGACCGGGGGCCGCCCGCTGGGGCTCCAACTCCTCCCGGACGGCGACCTGCTGGTGTGCGACGCGGAGCGCGGCCTGCTGCGCGTCGGCCTCGCCGACGGAGCCGTGCACGTCCTCGCCGACTCGGTCGACGGCGAGCCGCTGCGGTTCGCGAGCAACGTGGTCGCCCTGTCCGACGGCACCGTCTACTTCACGGTCTCCAGCCGCCGCTTCCCCCTGGACCAGTGGGTCGGCGACATCGTCGAGCACAGCGGCACCGGCCGGCTGCTGCGCCTCGCCCCCGGTGCCCGCACCCCGGAAGTGGTCTGCGACGGGCTCCAGTTCGCCAACGGGCTGGCCGTGAGCGGGGACGGCACGTTCCTGATCGTCGCCGAGACCGGCGCGTACCGGCTGACCCGCTACTGGCTCACGGGGCCGCGCGCCGGGCGGGCCGAGTTCTTCGCCGAACTGCCCGGCATGCCCGACAACATGTGGCGCGACGGCGATCTGACCTGGGTCGCCCTCGCCGGTCCCCGCAACCCCCCGCTCGACCTCCTGCACCGCACCCCGGCCGCCGTCCGGCGGGCCGCCGCGCGCGCCGCCGTGCACGCTCCCTACCGCCCGGTCGGCACGATCGCCGTCATGGCGCTGGACGACGACGGCCGCGTCGTCCATCACCTGGCCCGGGGGCGCTCCGGTTTCCGCATGGTCACCAGCGTCTGCGTGACGGGCCGGCTCCTGGTCCTCGGCAGTGTCGGGGAGCCCGGCGTCGCGGTCTGCGCGGCCCCCACCGCGAAGTGACCGGCGCGTACCTCCGGCGGTACCCTGTTGCACCCCTCGGGGCGGTGCCCGAACAGGAGACGTACGACCCATGACAGCCCCGGAAGCCGAGAGCCTCCGCGTCCGGCCGGCCCCCCGCCGCCGGTCCGAGTGGCGTACCCAGGCCCCCGTCGTCGCGGTGGTCGCCGCGGGCGGCGCGATCGGCGCGGTGGCCCGTTACGCACTCGCCCTGGCCCTGCCCACCGCCGCGGGCGGCTTCCCCTGGGCGACCTTCTGGACCAACGTGATCGGCTGTGCCGTGATCGGCGCGTTCCTGGTCCTGATCACCGAAGGCGTCCCCGCGCACCGCCTCGTCCGGCCCTTCTTCGGCACCGGTGTCCTCGGCGGCTTCACCACCTTCTCCACGTACGCCGTCGACATCCAGAGACTGGTCGACCACGGCCGGCCCGCCACCGGTCTCGGCTATCTCGCCGCGACCCTGTGCGCGGCCCTCGCGGCGGTGTGGTGCGCGGCCACCGTGACCCGCAGGGTCCTCACCCGGAGGCAGCGATGACGAGACTGACGGGCCGCGCCCTGCGCCTGACCGTCCACATCGGCGAGGACGACACCTGGCACCACAAGCCCCTCTACACGGAGATCGTGCACCGCGCCCACACGGCCGGTCTCGCGGGCGCCAGCGTCTTCCGGGGCATCGAGGGCTTCGGCGCCTCCTCCCGCATCCACACCTCCCGGCTGCTGTCGCTGAGCGAGGACCTGCCGGTGGCGGTCGTGGTCGTGGACACCGAGGAGCGGATCCGGGCCTTCCTGCCACAGCTCGACGAACTGGTGACCGAAGGCCTGGTGACCCTGGACGACTGCGAGGTCATCAGGTACGTCGGCCGGGCGGCCGAGCCGGGCGAACCGGACACGGAAGGTAAGAACTCGTTGTGAACTGGCTGCTGGTCGTCGCGGGTGCCGTGATCGGCGCCCCGCTGCGCTATCTCACCGACCGAGCCGTCCAGGCCAGGCACGACTCCGTGTTCCCGTGGGGCACCTTCGTGGTCAACGTCACCGGCTGCCTGATCCTGGGCCTGCTGACCGGCGCGGTCTCGGCGGGCGCCGCGAGCCCCCACCTCCAGCTGCTCCTGGGCACCGGCCTGTGCGGGGCCCTGACGACGTACTCGACGTTCTCGTACGAGACCCTGCGGCTGACCGAGACCGGTGCCGGGCTCTACGCTGCCGCCAACGTGGTCGCGAGTCTCGTGGCGGGGCTCGGGGCGGCCTTCGCCGGGGCCGCGATCGCTCAGGCCGTCTGGGCCTAGTACTTGCCTCACACCCGTGCGCTGTAAGACTGTCTACAGCACTGTCGACCAAACTCAGCAGAACTGGATCCCATGAGCGCCATCTCCGTCGGTCAGGCCGTCGTCCTCGGTGTCGTCGAGGGGGTGACGGAGTTCCTTCCTGTCTCCTCCACCGGTCACCTCAAGATCACCGAGGGGCTCATGAACATCCCCGTCGACGACAAGTCCGTCGTCGGGTTCTCCGCCGTCATCCAGGTGGGCGCCATCGCCGCCGTGCTCGTGTACTTCTTCAAGGACATCAAGCGGATCGTCTCCGCCTGGTTCCGGGGCCTCACGAACAAGGAGGAGCGGTACCACCACGACTACAAGTTCGCGTGGTGGGTCATCTACTCGACCATCCCGATCGTCCTGGTCGGCCTCGCCGCCAAGCCGCTGATCGACGGACCGCTCGGCTCGCTCTGGGTGGTCGGCGGCTCGCTGATCGCCGGCTCCGTCGTGATGTGGTGCGCGGACCAGATGGGCCGCCACAAGCGCGGGGAGGACGACACCTCCTTCAAGGACGCGATGCTGGTCGGCTGCTCGCAGATCCTCGCCCTGCTCTTCCCCGGCTTCTCCCGCTCCGGCGCCACCATGTCCACCGCGCTCATCCTGGACCTGGACCGCGTCGCCGCCACCCGGCTCTCCTTCTTCCTCGGCATCCCGGCCCTGACCGGCGCCGGTCTCTACGAGCTCAAGGACGCCCTGGGCGCGGGTGTCGGCGCCGCCCCGCTGGCCGTCGGCACGATCGTCTCCTTCGTCGTCGCCTACGCGTCCATCGCCTGGCTGCTGAAGTTCGTCGCCAAGCACTCCTTCAACGCGTTCGTGATCTACCGCATCGTCATCGGCCTGGCTCTCTTCGGCCTCCTCGCCGCCGGCACCATCAACGCCTGACCTCGCCCGGCCGCTCCGCGCCCGCCGGTCACCGCTCCGCCACGGGGTGTGACACCTGTGCATTCAGGTGCCGCACCCCGTGAATGTTTCCTTTCGCGACACCTTGACAGGCTCGTCCCGCAACCCGGAACATCTCACCCGTGAACCTGTCAGACAGCCCGACAGCCGGACAGCCCCCGCGGCGCGTGAGCGCCATGGAGGCGGTGCTGGCGCACCTGCGCGCCGCCATCGAGCGCGGCGAGTACGCCGTGGGCGACAAGCTGCCCTCCGAGGCGGAGCTCTGCCGCACCCTGGAGATCAGCAGGCCCGTCCTGCGCGAGGCCCTGCGGGCCTTGCAGACGATGGGCCTGACCGTCTCCAAGACCGGCAAGGGCACCTTCGTGGTCGCCAACGCCGTCGAGGACCCCACCTTCGGCGACTACGCGGCCAGCGACCTGCTGGAGGTGCGCCGGCACATCGAGATCCCGGTCGCCGGGTACGCGGCGCTGCGCCGCACCCCCGAGAACCTGGACCACCTGGCCCATCTGCTCGACCGCATGGAGCGGGAGACGGACACCACCGCGTGGGTCGCGATGGACACCCTCTTCCACCTGGCCGTGGCCGAGGCCGCCCAGAACCCGGTCTTCCGCCGGGTCATCGAGGAGATCCGGGACGCACTGGCGCGTCAGTCGGCCTTCCTCAACGAGCTGGGCGGCCGCCGCGAGCAGTCCAACCGGGAGCACCGGGCCATCGTCGAGGCCCTGATGGACGGTTCCGAGCCCGACGCCGTGGACGCCATGAGCCACCACCTGGACCGCGTCGAGACCACCCTCACCCACATCGTGCGCCCCGCGCGCACGGACCAGCACAAGGAAGGCGGAACCGAGGCGTGAGCGAACAGCACCTCAAAGACGAGACGCGCCCCTCGTCCCGTCACGTCGACGC
Source organism: Streptomyces humi (assembly GCF_001005085.2). Taxonomy (GTDB): domain Bacteria; phylum Actinomycetota; class Actinomycetes; order Streptomycetales; family Streptomycetaceae; genus Streptomyces; species Streptomyces humi. Next base: position 106,677 of record NZ_LBMU02000015.1, on the reverse strand, counting down.
CGGGGACCACGGCTACAGCAAGTCGCTGAAGCACCGGCACGTCAACATGATCGCCATCGGCGGAGCCATCGGCACCGGCCTCTTCCTCGGCGCCGGCGGCCGCCTCGCCGACGCCGGCCCCTCCCTCTTCGTCGCCTACGCGGTCTGCGGTGTCTTCGCGTTCCTCGTCGTGCGCGCCCTCGGCGAACTCGTCCTCTACCGCCCGTCCTCCGGCGCCTTCGTCTCGTACGCCCGGGAGTTCCTGGGCGAGAAGGGCGCCTACACGGCCGGCTGGATGTACTTCCTGAACTGGGCCACCACCGGCATCGCCGACATCACCGCGGTCGCCACCTACACCCACTACTGGGGGATGTTCTCCGACATACCTCAGTGGGTGATCGCCCTGATCGCCCTCGCCGTGGTCCTCACCGTGAACCTGATCTCGGTGAAGATCTTCGGCGAACTGGAGTTCTGGTTCGCGATCGTCAAGGTCAGCGCGCTGGTCGTCTTCATGCTCATCGGCATCTTCCTGCTGGTGACCCAGCACCCCGTGGACGGCGCCACCCCGGGCCCCTCCCTGATCACCGACAACGGCGGCGTCTTCCCCAACGGCCTGCTCCCGATGCTGCTGATCATCCAGGGCGTCGTCTTCGCCTACGCCTCGGTGGAGCTGGTCGGTGTCGCCGCGGGCGAGACCGAGAACCCCGAGAAGATCATGCCGAAGGCGATCAACTCGATCATGTGGCGCGTCGGCCTGTTCTACGTCGGCTCGGTCGTGCTCCTCTCGATGCTGCTGCCCTGGAACAAGTACACGGCGGGCCAGAGCCCCTTCGTCACCGTGCTCTCCCACATCGGCGTCCCGGCGGCCGGCGGTGTGATGAACCTCGTCGTCCTCACCGCGGCCATGTCCTCGCTGAACTCCGGTCTCTACTCCACCGGCCGCATCCTGCGCTCCATGGCCGTCAACGGCTCAGCCCCCAAGTTCACCGCGCGGATGAGCCGTACCCAGGTGCCGTACGGCGGCATCCTGCTCACCAGCGGCATCTGTGTGCTCGGCGTGGGCCTCAACTTCGTCGTCCCGGCCGACGCGTTCGAGATCGTCCTCAACTTCGCGGCGATCGGCATCCTCGCGACCTGGGGCATGATCATGCTCTGCCACCTGCTGTTCTGGCGGAAGACCCAGAACGGCGAACTCACCCGCCCCGGCTACCGGTTGCCGGGCTCTCCCTGGACCGAGATCGTGACGCTGGCGTTCCTCGCCGCCGTCCTGGTCCTGATGTACGCCGACGGCGGCGCCGGACGCACCACCGTGCTGTGCCTGCCGCTGATCGTCGCCGCGCTGGTCGCCGGGTGGTACGCCATCCGCGGCCGCCTGGCGCGCCCGTCCGCCGGACCCGAAGCGTGAACCGCGACCGGGTCCGTCCCGACTCACCCGAGACCAGGAAGTGATGTACAGCAGTTCCCCCGCGGACGCACCCGTCGTCCGTGAGCCCCTCCACGCCCCCGTCGCCCACCTCATACGCGACGGGGTCGTCGAGGGCATCCACTACGGTTCCGTCGTCGTCCTCGGCGCCGACGGAGAGGTCCAGTTCCAGCTCGGCGACATCGAGGCCGCGTTCTACCCGCGCTCCGCCCTCAAGCCCGTCCAGGCCGTGGCGATGCTGCGGGCCGGGCTGCCCCTCGACGGCGACCTGCTCTCGCTGGCCGCCGCCAGCCACTCCGGCGAGGAACGCCACCTCGCCGGCGCCCGGCGCATCCTCGGCCTCGCCGGGCTGACGGAGGACGACCTGCGCAACGTCCCCGACATGCCGTACGGCCCCGCCGTCCGCGACACCTGGATCCGCGACGGCCGGCAGCCGTCGCGGCTCGCCCAGAACTGCTCAGGCAAGCACGCCGCGATGCTGTGGACCGCGAAGCTGAACGGCTGGTCGCTGGACGACTACCTCGACCCGGCGCATCCGCTCCAGCAGGCGATCGCCGAGATCGTCGAGGACCTGACGGGGCAGCGCATCGCCCGTACGACCGTGGACGGCTGCGGCGCGCCGCTGTTCTCCGTCTCCCTGCACGGGCTGGCCCGCGCGGTGTCGCGGATCGCGGCCGCCGCACCGGGTACGCCCGAGGCGAAGGTCGCCGACGCGATGCGGGAGCACGCGGAGATGGCGTCCGGGGCGGGGCGTGACGTGGCCGCGCTGATGCGGGCCGTGCCGGGGCTGCTGGCCAAGGACGGCTTCGAGGGCGTCGAGGCCGCGGCACTGCCGGACGGCCGGGCCGTCGCCGTGAAGATCGCCGACGGGGCGAACCGGGCACGGATTCCGGTGGCCGCGGCGGCGTTGGCGCGGGCCGGGGTCGAGCCGGGGCTGTTGACCGAGTTCGCGGGTGAGCGGCTTCTCGGCGGTGGGCGGCCGGTCGGGTGTGTGCGGCCCGTTCGGTCCCTGGAGCCGGTTGCGGCTTGCGCCTAGCGGGGCGGGCCGATCTGTCGTCGGGCGGCTGCGGGCCGGTTGTGGCCGGTCGCGCAGTTCCCCGCGCCCCCAAGGGGGCGCTCTACCCTCACTCTTCTGGGACAGGACCCATGATTACTCGTAGTGAACACGATCTGCTCGGTGACCGGGATGTGCCCGTCGGCGCCTACTGGGGTGTGCACACCCTGCGGGCGACCGAGAACTTCCCGATCACCGGTATGCCGATCTCCGCGTACCCGCATCTGATCGACGCCCTCGCCGCCGTCAAGGAGGCCGCCGCCCTCGCCAACGAGGAACTCGGGCTGCTGGCCCCCGAGAAGGCCGCCGCGATCGTCGCCGCCTGCCGGGAGATCCGGGGCGGCAAGCTGCACGACCAGTTCGTCGTCGACGTCATCCAGGGCGGGGCCGGCACGTCGACGAACATGAACGCCAACGAGGTCGTCGCCAACCGGGCGCTGGAGTTGATGGGGCATCAGAAGGGCGAGTACCGGTACCTGCACCCCAACGAGGACGTCAACCTGGGGCAGTCGACCAACGACGTCTACCCGACCGCCGTCAAGATAGCGACCGTCTTCGCGGTGCGCGGGCTGCTGCGGGCGATGGCCGTGCTACAGGACTCCTTCGGGCGCAAGGCCGTCGAGTTCCGTGACGTGCTGAAGATGGGCCGCACCCAGTTGCAGGACGCGGTGCCGATGACCCTCGGGCAGGAGTTCTCCACCTTCGCCGTGATGCTGGACGAGGACCGCAGCCGGCTCGCCGAGGCCGTCGAGCTGATCCACGAGATCAACCTCGGCGCCACCGCCATCGGCACCGGCCTCAACGCACCCGCCGGGTACGCCGAGTCGGCCCGCCGCCACCTCGCCGGGATCACCGGGCTGCCCCTGGTCACCGCCGCCAACCTGGTCGAGGCCACCCAGGACTGCGGGGCCTTCGTCCAGATGTCCGGGGTGCTCAAGCGGATCGCGGTCAAGCTCAGCAAGGGCTGCAACGACCTGCGGCTGCTGTCCTCCGGGCCGCGTGCCGGCCTGGGCGAGATCAACCTGCCGCCCGTGCAGGCCGGTTCGTCGATCATGCCCGGCAAGGTCAACCCGGTCATCCCCGAGGTCGTCAACCAGGTCGCCTTCGAGGTCATCGGCAACGACGTCGCCATCACCATGGCCGCCGAGGCCGGGCAGCTCCAGCTGAACGCGTTCGAGCCGATCATCCTGCACTCCCTGTCGGAGAGCATCACGCACCTGCGGAACGCCTGCCTGACGCTGGCCGAGCGGTGCGTCGACGGCATCACCGCCAACACCGAGGTGCTGCGGGCGACCGTCGAGAACTCGATCGGCCTGGTCACCGCCCTCAACCCCTACATCGGGTACACGGCGGCCACCGACATCGCCAAGGAGGCCCTCGCCACCGGCCGCGGTGTGGCCGAACTCGTCCTGGAGAAGGGCCTGTTGCCCGCCGAGCGGCTGGCCGACCTGCTGCGCCCCGAGGTCGTCGCCGGTAGCGGCGCACCCCTGGCCTGACCTGCGGGTACGCACCAGGACCGGTCCGGAGGCACAATGGTGATCATGACAATGACGTCGCCCCGAGCCTTCCTGCCGGTCCTGGAGCGGATCGCCGAGGAGATAGAGCGCACGCCCGGTCGCGGCCGCCCCGCCGACTACATCCCGGCCCTCGCCGCCTGCGACCCCCGCAGCTTCGGCATGGCGGTCGCCGAGCTGGACGGCACGGTCTACGGGGTGGGGGAGTGGCGGCAGCCGTTCTCCACGCAGTCCGTCACCAAGGTCTTCACCCTCGCCCTGGACCTCGCCCGCGAGGGCGACGAACTCTGGGAACACGTCGGCCGCGAACCCTCCGGCAACCCCTTCAACTCGCTGGTCCAGCTGGAGTACGAACAGGGCATCCCGCGCAACCCCTTCATCAACGCGGGCGCCCTCGTCGTCACCGACCGCCTCCAGACCCGCACCGGGGACGCGGCCGGCGAGCTGCTGGCGTTCCTGCGCGCCGAGAGCGGCAACTCCTCCCTGGACTTCGACCAGGAGGTGGCCGCCTCCGAGACCCAGCACGGCGACCGCAACGCCGCCCTGGCCCACTTCATGGCCTCCTACGGCAACATCGACAACGACGTCCCGGTCCTCCTCGACCAGTACTTCCGCCAGTGCTCCGTCCGCGCCTCCTGCGCCGACCTCGCCCTGGCCACCACCTTCCTGGCCCGCCACGGCATCCGGGCCGACGGCACCCGGCTCCTGACCAGAAGCCAGGCCAAGCAGGTCAACGCGGTGATGCTGACCTGCGGCACGTACGACGCGGCCGGCGACTTCGCCTACCGGGTGGGCCTGCCGGGCAAGAGCGGGGTCGGGGGCGGCATTATCGCGGTGGTACCGGGCCGCTGCGCGATCTGTGTCTGGAGCCCAGGTCTGGACGAGCGGGGCAACTCGGTGGCGGGAGTAGCGGCCCTGGACAGATTCACCACTCTGACGGGCCTGTCGGTCTTCTAGACCGGGACCGTGGCGCCCTGCAAGGGGCGCTGGGGGTGCCACCGGCCGAAGGCTGGGGGAGGAACCGCGCGACCAGCCACGACGCACCCGCACCCGACAACGCACCACTCACAGGTAACAACCAGGCCGCCCCCAAGAAAACACGCCGTCGCCTTCCGGCCACCCACCCTTGACACGCTGACCCAGTGTTGGCCATGGCTTTCCCCGTCGATCTACGCCGCTGCCAGGTTCTCGGCCTGGCCGGCACCGCCTTCCTCGCCCTGGGAGGCGAGACAGCCGGCGCCCTGCCCGTGGCGGACCTCCTCGCGCCGAGCTCCGTACAGGCGGCGTTGGGCCTGGTCGGGGTCTACTTCGGCGTCGTACTGCTCATCGCGGCCTGGCTGCTGCTCGGCCGCCTGGTGCGCAGCGCCGACCCGCCCACCCCGCGCCGACTGCTGCTGGTCCTCGCCGTCTGGGCGGCCCCGCTGCTGCTCGCGCCGCCGCTCTTCAGCCGCGACGTGTACAGCTACCTGGCCCAGGGCGCGATGGTCGACGCCCACATGGACGTCTACACCTCGGGACCCGCGCAGCTCGGCGGACCGCTCGCCGACCAGGTCGCCCCGGTGTGGCAGAACACCGCCGCCCCGTACGGCCCCGCGTTCATGGGCGTGGCCTCCCTGCTGTCCGGGCTGACCCGCGGCGAACTCCCGGCCGGGCTCTTCGGGATGCGGCTGGTGGCGCTGCTCGGCGTCGGCCTGATGGCGGCCGCGCTGCCCCGGCTCGCGCGGCACAGCGGCGCCGACCCGGCCGCCGCCCTGTGGCTCGGCGCCCTCAACCCGCTGGTGCTGCTGCACCTGGTGGCCGGCGCCCACAACGACGCCATCATGCTCGGTCTGCTCGGCCTCGGCCTGGTCGCGGCGCTCGGCCGCTGGCCGGTCCTGGGAGCCGTACTGGTCACGCTCGCGGCCCTGGTCAAGGCGCCCGCCGCGCTCGGGCTGCTCGCGATCGTCGTCGTACAGGCACGCCGGGGCCGCAGCCCGGTGCACGCCACCCTGCTGACGGCCCTGGCGTCCGGTGTCACGACCGTGGTCGCGACCGCCGTCGCCGGCACCGGGTACGGCTGGATCAGGGCCCTCGACACCCCCGTCTCGCCGCACAACTGGGCACTCAGCAGCCTGCTCGGCCGGGCCACCGGCGCGCTCCTCGCACACCTCGGCAGCGACCTGGCCCCGCTGGCCCTGCCGGCCTGGCACCTGCTCGGGCTGGCGCTGACCGCGGTGACCGTGCTGCTGATATGGGTCCGGCTGCGGCCCCGCCCGGTCTACGCCCTCGGCCTGAGCCTGGCCGCGGTCGCCGCCTTCGGACCCGCGATCCGGCCCTGGTACGCCATCTGGGGCCTGTTCCTGATCGCGGCCGCGGCACCCAGCACCTCGGTACGGCACCGGGTGGCCACCGTCACCGGTGTGCTCGCCCTCGCCGTGCTGCCCAGCGGCGGCCCCGCCGACGTCGGCCAGCTGGTCCTCGCCGTCTCCGGCGGGGTGCTCGGCGTGGTCGTGCTCTGGCAGGCCCACCAGGCCGCGCAGGCCCCGGCGATGGGACGTACGGCATGAGAGGCCCGAGAGCACCACGGACCGAGCGGGGGAGGGTGCTGCTCGTCCTGGTCCTCGCCGCCGCCGTGACCGCGTTCACGGCGACCGTGCCGCTGCTGCGCGACTGGTTCGACCTGCGCGTCTACTACGGCACCGTGCACACCTGGGTGCACCACGGCGGCCGGATCTACGACTACCGGGTGCCGGGGACGGAGTACGGCTTCACCTATCCGCCGTTCGCCGCGCTCGGCATGCTGCCCATGGCGCTGGTGGGGCTGCGCCTGGCCATCGCGGCCTCGCTGCTGCTCAACCTGGCCGCGCTGGCGTTCGTGCTGCGCGTCCTGGCCGGGCCGGGCCGGCGGCGCCTGGGCTGGTACCGCTGGGCGCTGATCCTGTGCGCGCTGGCGCTGTTCGAACCACTGCGGGACACCTTCAGCTTCGGCCAGGTGAACCTGGTACTGCTCGCCCTGGTCCTCGCCGACTGCCGGCTGCTGCGCGGCGGCCGGGGCCGCTGGGCGGGCGTCGGGATCGGGCTCGCCGCCGCGGTCAAGCTGACCCCCGCGCTGTTCATCGGGATGCTGCTGCTCGCCCGCAGGTGGCGGGCGGCGGCGACGGCGACGGCCGTGACGCTGGCGGCCACCGGCCTCGCCGCCTGGGCCGACCCGAGGGCGTCCCGCTTCTACTGGACGCGGGCACTGTGGGACACCAGCCGGGTGGGCCGGCTCGACTACGTGTCCAACCAGTCGCTGCAAGGCGTCCTGGCCCGGCTCGGTCATCCGGACAAGCCGCTGTGGGCGATCGTCGTCCTGCTCACGCTGGCCGTGTGGGCGTGGCGGACCCGCGGGGCGGTGGCGGCCGGGGACTGGACGGCCGCCTTCGCGCTCACCGGTCTCACCGCCTGCCTGGTCAGCCCGATCACCTGGGTGCACCACCTGGTGTGGGTGCTGCCGTCGTTCGTGGTCCTGGCCCGAGCCGGGCACCCGCGGATCGCGGCCGCCCTGTACGCGGTGATGTGCACCAGCGTGGTGTGGCTCTGGTTCGACGACGCGTCCGGGATCGACGGCTTCCTCGGCAGCAACCTGTACACCTGGATCACGCTGGGCCTGCTGTTCGGCCTGCCGACCGGTCAGGCGCGCCCGGCCGGACCGGACGGGCCGTCCGGTCCGGTGGGCGAGGAGGGTTCGGCGGCACGGCGGGAGCGGTCGGAGCGGTCGCCCCTGAGCCGCATCGCCAGGGTCACGGCCCCGGCGCCGAGGGCCGCGACGGCCGCGACGACGGCCGTGTCCGGCCAGCCGGAGTCGTCCTGGGAGGCCGTGGCCGCGGCCATCGGCACGGTGCTCGGCCCGGGCCGTGGGGCGGGTCGCAGCGCGTCCAGCGAGCCCACCGGATCGACCCGTCCGGCCGCTCCGAAACCCCAGTCGAGCAGCTGACGGGCCTCGTCGTACACGCCGCCGTCCTGGGGGTTCATCACCGTCACCACCAGGGTCCGGCCGCCCCGCCGGGCGGCGGCCACCAGGGTGTTGCCGGCGTTGCTGGTGTAGCCGTTCTTGATGCCGATCATGCCGGGGTACCGGCCCACACCGTCCTCGCCGGTCAGCAGCCGGTTGGTGTTCTCGATGCCGAAGGACCAGCCGTCGCCGGCCGGGAAGCGGGCCTCGGCGGTGGAGCAGTAGCGCGCGAAGTCGGGGTCGCGCAGCCCGGTCCGGCCGAACACCGCCAGGTCGTACGCCGAGGAGACCTGGCCGGGCGCGTCGTAGCCGTCGGGGGACTCCACGTGGGTGTCCAGGGCGCCGAGCGAGCGGGCCTTGGTCTGCATCCGGGTGACGGTGCGGTCCCAGCCGCCGTCGAGCGCGGCCAGGACGTGCACGGCGTCGTTGCCCGAGCTGAGGAAGACGCCGCGCCACAGGTCGGCCACCCGGTAGGTGTGCCCCTCCTCGACGCCGACCAGGCTGCTGCCCTCCTCGACGTCGGCCAGTTCCCCGGGCGTCACCCGGTGTTCCAGGCCGGCGGGCAGCGCGGGCAGCACGGTGAGCGCGAAGAGGGTCTTCAGCGTGCTGGCCGGTGGCAGCCTCAGGTGTGCCTGGTTCGCCGCCAGTACCTCGCCGGTGTCCGCGTCGGCCACCAGCCAGGAGAGCGCGGAGACGTCCGGGACCGCGGGCGCTCCCGCGTGCGGCCGGACCTGGACGCCGGAGTGGTAGAGCAGCGCCGGCCCGGGCACCGCCGCCCCCGGGGCGGGCGCGGTGGCCTCCGCGGCGGCCGTGGCGGGGGTCAGTGCCAGCAGCCCGGCCACACAGAGGGCGCAGGTGGACACCGCCGCTCGGCGCGGGAATCGGTCAGTCAATCCGATCGTCATACGATCAACGTAGGAAGGGTGGCGTCCTACGGCGCGCGGCCCTGGGCCGGATGGCTGCCCCGGGCAACCCGGATGCCGCAGCCGGGGGCCCCGGCGCCGGTCCGTCAGCCCGCCGGCAGGGTCGGCTGGACCCGGCGCAGGAAGGTGGCGTTGTCCGGGGTCTCCCGCATCCGCTGGAGCAGGGTCTCCAGGCCGTTCGGGGTGCCCTCCCGGCCCTGCAAGGCCCGGCGCAGCCCGCGTACGACGGTCAACTCGGCCGGGGTGAGCAGGAATTCCTCGCGGCGGGTGCCGGAGGGGCCGATGTCCACGGCGGGGAAGACCCGCCGGGAGGCGAGCTCGCGGTCCAGGCGCAGCTCCATGTTGCCGGTGCTCTTCAGCTCCTCGAAGAAGTAGCCGTCGGCCCGCGAACCGGTGTCCACCAGGACGGTGGCGAGGATGGTGAGCGAGCCCCCCTCCTCGGCCTTGCGGGCGGCGCCGAAGAACCGCTTCGGGCCGAGCAGCGCGCCGGCGTCGACACCGCCGCTGAGGGTGCGGCCGTTGGAGGCGGCCGCGTTGTTGTGGGCCCGGCACAGCCGGGTCAGCGAGTCGAGCAGGATGACGACGTCCTCGCCGTCCTCGACGAGCCGTTTGGCCCGCTCGACGACGAGTTCGGCGAGGGCGATGTGCTCCTTGGCGGGCCGGTCGAAGGTGGACGCGTACACCTCGCCGCGCACCGAACGCCGCATGTCGGTGACCTCCTCGGGGCGCTCGTCGAGCAGCAGCACCATCAGATGCGCCTCGGGGTGGTTGCCGGCGACGGCGGCCGCGAACTGCTGGAGCAGCACGGTCTTGCCGGTCTTGGGCGGGGCCACGATCAGCCCGCGCTGTCCCTTGCCGACGGGCGTGAACAGGTCGGCGACCCGTCCGGCCAGCCCGGCGGCCGGGTGCTCCAGGCGGAGCCGCTCGTACGGGTGCAGCGGGGTGAGGTCGCGGAAATGACGCCGGCCGTGCGGTTCGCCGGGGGCGCGGCCGTTGACGCGCGTGATCCCGGTCAGCGCGCGCCGGTCGCCCCGGACGCCCTCGACGAGGTCGCCCCTGCGCAGGCCGTGACGGCGGATCAGCGCGGGGGAGACCTGGAGGTCGGCGGGGGAGGGCAGGCAGCTCGGGGCCCGCAGCTGCCCCTTCCCGCCCGCGTCGATGTCGAGGACACCGGTGACGGGCTGGGCGGCGGGCCGCTCCTGCTGCTGTACGGGAGGTTCGAGTGTGGTGGTCATGAGGGGGCCCTTTCGAGGACGGAAGACATGATGGAGAAGGGGGAGCGGGCCGCGAGCGGGAGGCCGTGCACGCAGGCCTCCGTGCGGCGGGAACGGCACCTCGGGACGGCACCGGGGCCCGGGTCACGAGGTGGTGCTGAGAAGCCGACGGCCGGTCGGTGAACGACGGGCGACGTGGCTGGAGGAAACAGAACCGGCACTCGGCGCCCGGCGAAGGGGCGACCGTACGTGCTGATGGCACTATACCCACGGTTCCGTACGGGTCAACCTGCTCCCGGGCGCCGATATTCCCGGACCCGGCATGGCCGGAGCACCGCTCCTCGCGGGCCCGGGTGCGCCTACGATCGGCCATGTCCGTGCCGTACGGCCGTCAGGAGCCCTCCGTGCAGACCCCGCCCGCGCCGTACCGCCCCGACCCCGCGGGCGGCTGCCCGCACGCCGGCAACGCCGCGCTGCGGGCGCGCGGCGCGGTGACACCGGTCGCCCTGCCCGGTGGGGTCGAGGGCATGGCCGTGCTCGGCCACGATGCCCTCAAGGACTTCCTCCAGCATCCCGAAGTCGCAAAAGACGCACGGCACTTCACGGAACTGCGGCAGGGCCGCATCCCCGCGGGCTGGCCTCTGCTGACCTTCGCCACCGTGCGCGGCATGACCACCGCCGACGGCGCCGACCACCGCAGGCTGCGCGGACTGGTCAGCCGAGCCTTCACCCCGCGCCGGGTGGCCGAACTGCGCCCACGCGTCGAGGAGTTGACTACCTCGCTGCTGGACCGCCTGGCGCGGGCCGCGGCCCAGGGTGGCGGGACCGCCGACCTGCGGCGGCACTTCGCGCTGCCGCTTCCGATGGACGTGATCAGCGAACTCCTCGGTGTGGAGACCGAGTTCAGAGACCGACTGCACCACCTGTCCAGCCAGGTGGTGGCCACCGACACCGAGCCCGGCGCGGCCGTCGCCGCCAACCGGGAGCTGATCGCCGTCCTCGGCTGCGTCGTCGCGGCCCGGACCGAGCGGCCCGGCGACGACCTCACCAGTGCCCTGCTCGCCGCCCGCGACGAGGAGGGCGGGCGGCTCGGCCAGGAGGAGCTGATCGGCACCCTGGTCCTGATGATCATCGCCGGGCACGAGACCACGCTCAACCTGATCACCAACGCCGTCCGTGCCCTGTGCGCCCACCGCGACCAGCTCGAACTCGTCCGCGCGGGGGCGGCGAGCTGGGCCGACGTCGTGGAGGAGACGCTGCGCTGGGACGCGCCGGTCAGCTTCTTCCCGTTCCGCTACCCCGTGCGGGACCTGACCGTCGACGGCACGGTGATCCCGGCCGGCACCCCGGTCCTGGCGGGCTACTCGGCGGCGGGCCGCGACCCGGCCGCGCACGGCCCGGACGCCGACCGGTTCGACGTCACCAGGGCCCACCGGCCCGGCGCCGCACGCCACCTCTCCCTCGGCCACGGCGCCCACTACTGCCTGGGCGCCCCGCTGGCCCGGCTGGAGGCCACGGTCGCCCTGGAGCGGCTCTTCGACCGGTTCCCCGCCCTGGACCTGGCGGCCCCGGAGGCGGCGCTCACCCGGCTCGCGGGCTTCGTCGGCAACAGCGTCCAGGCCCTCCCGCTACGCCTGGGCGCCTGAGGCGCATACCAGCCATACGAACGCCCGATGCCCCTTCCCTGACGCATTTCTTGTTCTCGCCAAAGGCCCTACCTACGCTGCCACCACCGCACTCGGGCGGCATGGGACAAGGGACTTGGCAATCATGGGTCGACTGGCCGGGAAAATCGCTTTCATCAGTGGAACGGGAGCAGGAATCGGCCGGGCCGCGGCACAGGTATTCGCGGCCGAGGGGGCCACCGTATTCGGCTGCGACATCGACGGGCAGAGCGCCGCGGAAACCGTGGAACTCGTCGAGAAGGCCGGCGGTGTGATGCGTTCACTGGCCCCGGTCGACCTTTCCACCGAGGCCGGGGCGCGGGAGTGGATCGAGGCCGGGATCGCCGAGTTCGGCGGGCTCGACATCCTCTACAACAACGCCTCCGCGCTGCGCAACGGCCCCTTCGAGACGATGCCGGCGGCCGACTGGTACTTCACCATCAGGAACGAACTGGACATCCCCTACTTCTGCACCCGGGCGGCCTGGCCGCACCTGGTCGCACGCGGCGGCGGCGCCGTCCTGAACGTCGCGTCCGTGGCCGCCGAGCGCGGCGCGCTGTTCATGCCGATGGTGCCGCACGGCGCCGCCAAGGGCGGGGTCCTCGCGATGACCAAGCACCTCTGCGCGGCCGGCGCGCCGCACCGCATCCGCGTCAACAGCATCGCCCCCGGCATGACCCGCACCTCCGCCACCGCCCCCTTCCTCGACGACCCCGACGGCCCGAAGGCGCAGCTGGAGGCCCGGATCCCGGTCGGCAGGGTCGGGCAGCCGGAGGACATCGCACGCGCCGCGGCCTTCCTCTGCTCCGACGAGGCGGCCTTCGTCAACGGCGCCAACCTCATGGTCGACGGCGGCGACAGCGCGATGGCGGGCTGAGCGCCGATGCACGCACGACTCGACCACGTGGGCCTCAACGTACGCGACCTGCCCGCCCAACTCGACTGGTACCGGACGGCCTTCGCGCTGAAGACCGTCTTCGAGTTCCGTCTCGACGGACCCGGTCTGACCGGTGTCGTCCTGGAACACCCGCACGGCTGGCGCATCGAACTGCTCGCCAGGCCCGGGTCCGTGCCCGGCCTCAGGGCCCCGGACCCGATGACCGCCGTACTCACCGAGGGGTACGGGCACTTCGCGGTCACCACCCCCGAACTCGACCCCGTGTACGCCGCCCTGGTGGCCCACGGGGCGGGCGAGGTCCTCGCCCCCGGACCGTCCCCCGAAGCGGGGGTGCGGATGGCCTGGGTCAAGGACCCCGAGGGAAATCTCATCGAACTCATAGAACGCGGCGAACTCGTAGAGCGCGGCACCACCGTTAACCCGTGAGATGGAGTACGGAATGACCAACGCTGTGAAAAAACTGGACGTGGGCACGCTCATAGCCTGCTGTCTGGCAGTTGCCGCCGCGCAGCTGTGCATTACCGTCCCCTCGCCCATCAACGGCGAAATACAGTCCGCGTTCGGGGCTTCGGGATCCCAGGTCGCCTGGGTCACCTCCGCGTTCATTCTCCCCACTGCGATCCTGGAACTGAATTTCGGTGTGGTGGGCGACCTTTTCGGCCGCAAGCGGCTGCTGGTCCTCGGCGGATTCGTGCTGGCGATCGGTGAACTCCTCAACGCCACCTCCCAGAACATCACCATGCTCTGGATCGGGCAGGCCCTGGCCGGCGTCGGCGCCGCCGCGCTCTTCCCCAGCTCCCTCGCCGTGATCGCGGCCGCGACACCGGAGGAGAAGGACCGCGCCAAGGCGGTCTCCATCTGGGCGCTGAGCATCTCCCTCGCCTCCGCCGTCGGTCCGCTGTCCTCCGGGATCCTCGCCACGGTCGCCGACTTCCGCTGGGCGTTCGTACCACCGGTCGTCCTAGGTGTCGCGGTCGGCATCGCCTGCTGGGCACTGGTCACCGACTCCAGGGCGCCCGAGGGCCGGGCCCTGGACTGGCCGGGCCAGATCAGCGTCGCCGTCGGCCTCACCGCCCTGCTGTGGGGCATCATCGAGGGCGGTGACCGGGGCTGGAGCAGCCCGTCGATCGTCTCCGCGCTGACCCTGGCCGCCGTGGCCCTGATCGGGTTCGTGGTCGCCGAGAAGCGCGCCGTGTCCCCGATGTTCAACCTGGACCTGCTGCGGATCCCGTCGTTCGCGGCGGCCGCCGTGGTCGCGCTCACCGGGATGTTCGGCTTCATCGGCACGGCCTACGTCGTCTCCATCCGGCTGGGCGCGGTCATGCACCTCAGCGCCCTGCGGGCCGGCATGCCGTTCGTGATCCTCCAGCTGATCCCGCTGCTCCTCGCCCCGGTGCTCAGCAGGATGCTCACCCGCGTCGAGCCGCGCTGGCTGCTGATGGGCGGTCTGCTGCCGATGGCCGCGGGTCAGTTCTGGATCGCCGCGCTGCCCATCACCACCACCTCGCTGGCCGCCTTCATCGGTCCGGTGCTGCTGCTCGGCGTCGGCTTCATCTGCGTGGTGTCCTCGCTGACGTCGGCCGCGGTGAACGCGGTGCCGATCGAGATGACGGGTATGGCGAGCGGCGCGACCAGCCTGGTCCGCGAGTTCGGCCAGGGCCTCGGCCCGGCTGTGATCAGCACGGTCGCCATGAGCGCCGCGTCCTCCGCGCTCGTCGGCAAGCTGTCCGGCGCCGACGCCGGGATGGAGGCCGCGGCCGGTCCCCTCGCGGTGGTCAACGCGGGCAGCGACAGCGCCAGGGCGGCCGCGCAGGACGCCCTCGCGCACGGCATGGCCCTGGGCGTGGTGATCTGCGGCTGTGCCTCGCTGCTGGGCGCGGTGGTCACCCTGCTGCTGGTCCGCAGGAACACCGCCCGCGCCACGGCCCAGGTGCCGGTGCAGCCCGCGTCGGCCTGATCCGCGGCGCGCGGTGCGGGCCGGGGCCGGTGCCCCGGCCCGCACGTGCGTACCGGCCGCGACCGCCCGGCCGGCCAGGGTGTGTTGCGAAGGTCCCGCCTGCCTCGCAATACACCTAGCGCCCGAGTGGCGCGAGACGTGCCCGCAGGCCGGCGGGGGCGAGTCTGCCCATGAACTCCAGGGCCACCGACGAGGCGTTCGGCGACTCGATGGCGAAGCGCTGCGCGAGCCGCGAAGTGGCCAGCGTGAGCTGCCGCATGGCCAGGGCCGAACCCAGGCAGACCCGCGGCCCGGCACCGAAGGGAAGATAGGCAGGACCGGGAGCCGGTATCCCGTTCAGCCACCGGGCGGGGTCGAACTCGTCGGGCCGCCGCCACCACCGGGGATCCCGGTGGATCAGGTAGGCGTTGAGCAGGACGTCGTCTCCGGGAGCGACCGACCAGTCGCCCAGCCGTGTCGCCGTACGGGCGGTGCGGGTCACCAGCCACGCGGGCGGATACAGCCGGAGCGTCTCCCGTACCACCGCCTCGGCGAGCGGCAGCCGGGCCGCCGTCGACGGGCCGGACGGCAGGGCGGCGGTACCGTCCGCCGGCCCGTCCGCCTCGTCGCGCAGTTCGCCGACGAGCCCGGGCCGCCGCGCCAGTTCCCACACGACCGAGGTGAGCGCGGCGGCGGGCACGCCGTGGCCGCCCATCAGAACGCTGTGCAGCGTCGACGTCACGATGTCGTCGGGCATGGCCGGCTCGGCGGCGAGCAGGGAGCCGAGCAGGTCCCCAGGGGTGTCCCCGGCGGGGGACGCGCGGCGCTGCCGGACGATCACGGTCAGTGCCTCGGTCAGGTCTCGGGCGGCGCGGAAGAAGCGGCGGTGACGGGGGAGCGGCAGCCAGGCGGGGAACTCGTAGGACGACTCCGTGAACGGCCGGGTGGCGCGGATGAGGTCGTGCAGCAGGCCGGGGACGCCGGGGGCGTCGGTCCCGAAGCAGTAGTCGGCGATCGCGCGGGCGGTGAACGCGCGCATCGAGGTGAGCACGTCCACCTCACGGCCGGCCCCGTCGGCCGCCACCGCGTCGAGGATCCCGACGGTCCGGTCGTCGGCCGCGGCCGAGGCCGCGCGGTTGAGGCCCGGCCAGGTGGCACGGCGCGCGGACATCCACGCGGTGGCCTGCGCGGTGGCCTCGTCGAGGTCCCGCCGCATGTCGAAGGGCGCGAGTTCGGTCACGAAGCTGTGGCCGGTGCGCGTGAGGACGTCATGGGTGAGGTCGGGGTCGATCACGAACACCGTCTGCTCGTCGTAGGAGAAGACGTCTCCGTACTCGCGGTGGCAGCGACGCAGGAATCCGATCCGGTCGGCCTCGTACGCACGGGTGTTGCCCGTCAGCCAGTGCCCGCGTGGACCCGGCGGCCGTCCCGACGTCTCGCGTTGCGCCATCCGGCCTCCCCCCAACAGATCGCAGGACCCCTCGGACGGGATCCTGCGATCGGTGTTCTTCCACTGTTTCCGGTGGACCTGGCCCTGAAAGGTGCGGGGTCGGGCTACCGGAGCTGGTAGGGCCAGTACGGGTAACGTCCGCTGACCCGCTTCCTGCCCACCAGGCGGGCCACCAGGCGTCGGGTCCGTTTCATGAACACCCCCATTGCCATCTGGGCGAATATTTGTCCGATCGTGGCATGGTCTGTCGGGGCGGGCAATATGCCGGACCGAGGTTCCCCTGGCAGTGGCCGGAATATCTGACGGCGGGTCAGTCGTCGGGGTGTCACGGATGTCCGCAATCCATAACGGTCCTGACCGGCGCGGGACTTGATGTCTGGTTATGCCTTATCTTCACGACATGTCCACGCCACCGCAGCAGCCGCCCTCCGCCCCGCAGCAGCCGCCGTCGACTCCGCAGCAGCCCGCGCCGCCGCCCCAGCAGCAGCCCGCGCCGCCGACCGCGTACCCCTACCCGAACCCGCAGTCGCCGGCCCCGCAGAACCCCTACGCCCCGCCGGCCTCCGCCGGCCAGGCCGCCCCGCAGCAGGGCAACCCCTATGCCGCACAACCCGGTTACGGCTACCCGCCCCCGGCCCCGGCCGGGTCGGCGCCCGGCACGGGCAACGCCGCCGGGAGAGCCGTGCTGTGGGCCGCCGTGGGCGCGGTGGTCGCCTCCGCCGCCTGGGCGGCCGGGCTCTTCCTGACCGGCGGCTTCGGGCACGGCGCCGATCTGCGCGGTTATCAGGCGCCCGCGAATCTCTGTTCCGGCGCGGACTACTCGTCGTTCAAGGAGGAGTACCCCGCGGACGACTCCGCCCCGACCAGGAACACGCTGAAGGCCCCGGCCCTGGACGAGAGCTATTGCAGCCTCAGTCTCAAGAAGACCGGGTCCAGCTACGCCGACGCCTACCTGACGATGCAGGTCGACCTGCACAGGAAGACCGACCCGGGGCCGGAGTTCACGGCCACCTGGAAGAACTACGGGGACAGCCACACCGATTACGACGTGTCGCCGGTGCAGGGCATAGGCGACGAGGCCTACCTGGTCACCGAGGACACCAGCAGCGGTTCCACCACCAGCGGCTCCCGGTACGCGACGCTCGCGGTCCGGGACGGCTGGACGACCTACACGATGAGCTACAGCGCGTACTTCTCGTCGTACGACAGCGACACGAACCCGCCGACGCTCGACGCCGTGACGGGCTGGCTGAAGACCGACACCAAGTCCACCCTGGAACAGCTCAAGGGGTGACGCTCAGCCCTCGTCGAGGGCGTTGGTGATCGCCTTCACCGGGCCGTGCGCGGAGTAGCCGCCGTCGACGGTGATCTCCGCGCCGTTGACGTACGACGCCTCGTCCGACAGGAGGTAGACGACCAGCGGGGCCACCTCGTCGACCGTGCCCGGGCGGCCCTGGGGCGTCATCGCGAGGTGGGCGGCGACGAACACCGGGTTCGCGGTCGCCATCAGCGGGGTCTCGATGTACCCCGGGTGTACGAGGTTCGTGCGGATGCCGCGCGGGGCCAGCTCCAGGGCCGCCACCTTGGACAGCCCCCGCAGCGCCCACTTGCTGGTCGTGTACGCCACCGCGTGGTGCGCGGTGAGCCCCGCGACCGAGCCGACGTTCACGATCGAGGAACCGGCCGGCATCAGCGGGGCGAGGGCCTGGATACCGAGCAGGGCGCCGGTGGTGTTCACGGCGAAGGCGCGGTTCCAGTCGGCGAGCCCGACCTGGCCGAGCCGGGCCCGCATCGGGATGCCCGCGTTGTTCACCAGCCCGTGCACGACACCGAGGGAGTCCGCGAGCGCCGCCCAGTCCCCGGGCGAGGTCACGTCCAGGTGGACGTACCGGACGTCGAGGCCGTCGGCGCGCAGGGCCGCGGCGAGCTTCTCGCCCGCCTCGTCCAGCACGTCGGTCGCGACCACCGTGGCACCCTCCCGGGCGGCGGCGGCCGCCTCCGCGGCTCCCTGTCCCTGCGCGGCTCCGGTGACGACGACGGTACGGCCCGCCAGACGCGTGCGGCTCACGGCTTCCACGGTTTCCTCCCAAAGGGCGTGCGGGATGTCCTCCCGTCCACGCTAGGAAGCCGCGGACAGCTCCGGAAACGCGCTCTCCGGATGGCTGGCATCCGCCCCGGCGATCTCCAGCTGCGCCTCCTCCCCGAGCGCCGTCCCGACCCGGCGCACGGTCTCCCGCAGCCAGCGGTGCGCCGGGTCGGCGTGCCGGTTGTGATGCCAGTACATGGCCTCCACCAGCGGCACGTCGGGGAACGGCGCCGGTACGACCGCACAGCGCGCGAAGTCCTCGTAGCGCCGGGCCAGCCGCTCCGGGACCATCGCCACCAGGTCCGTGCCGCTCACCAGGAACGGCAGCACACTGAAGCCAGGCGTGCTGACCTGCACCTTCGGGGAGATCCCCAGGGTCTCCAGCTGGCGCTCGGCCGGGGTGTGGCTCTTGCCGATGGCGCAGGCCGCGTGCGGCATCTCCGCCAGGTCCCGCAGGGTGAGCCGGCCGTCCACCAGCCGCGGGTTGTCCGGGTCGACGATGCACACGAACCGGTCGTGCATCACGGCCTCGCTCACCCCGGGCAGCTGGTAGCCGAGCGGTACGATCATCAGGTCGTGGCAGCGCAGATGCGTCTCGGTCTCCAGCTGGCCGTCGACGATCGGGTGGAAGTCGATCCGGACACCGGGCGCCTCGGCGGCGATCACCCGCAGCAGCGGCTCCACGAACACCGTCATCACGTAGTCGGACATGACCACGGAGAACCGCTGGCGGCTGCGCCCCGGATCGAAGTGCCGGGTGAGCGACAACGCCTCCTCGGCCTTCTGGAGCGAGGCCTGGACGACCGGCAGCAGCCGCTCCGCGAGCGGTGTCAGCTCGTACTCCCGGCCCACCCGGATCAGCAGCTCGTCGTTGAAGTGCCGGCGCAGCCGGGCCAGCGAGCCGCTCATCGCCGACTGGCTGGTGGAGAGACGGACACCCGCGTGGGTGACGTTCTTCTCCTCCAGGAGTGCTTCCAGCGCCACCAGAAGATTGAGATCGATCGCTCCGAGACCCACGGATGTCCCCTTCCGGCCGGCCACGTCCTTGAAGCTTCGGTGAAACGCGAGGTTAACGAGCGGACGGCGGTCGAGGAAGGGGGGTCGTCACACTCTCAGGAAGATGTGATGACAGCCATTGGAGCCCTGGATACACGCAGGTGGCGGCCCGGTGCCAGACACAGGGCCGCCACAGCTCCAGATGCTACGGGCGGGGCGTGCGGCCCCTCTTCCGGGCCCGCGGAAGATAGGCGTCCGCCCGTCCGGGCACGATCCTGTTGGACACCGTGCCGAGTCCCTCGACGGTCAGCGTGACCTCGTCGCCGGGCTTCAGCGGCGGCGGGACGCGCTCCCCGGCCCGCCCCCAGAACTCCGCCAGGGCGCCCCAGCCGCAGGTCCCCGAGCCCAGGACGTCCCCGGGGCGCACCCAGGCGTCCCGGCTGGCGTAGGCGATCATCTCCTCGAAGGTCCAGGAGGCGTTCGCGAGGGTGTCCCGGCCGATCAGCCGCCCGTTCAGGGTGACGGTCATCTCCAGGTCCAGGAAGCCGTCCGGATCCCGCCGGTCCGCCACCTCGTCAGCGGTCACCAGGAAGGGGCCGAGCGTGTTGGCGAAGTCCTTGCCCTTGGAGAAGCCCAGGCCGAGGTTCTTCTCCGGCTTCTGGAGATCACGGGCCGACCAGTCGTTGAAGACCAGGTACCCGACGATGTGGTCCCCGGCCTCCTCGGGGGTGAGGTCCCGGCCCGCCCGGCCGATCACCGCGCCGACCTCCAGTTCGAAGTCGAGCACCGAGCAGCCCGCCGGAACCGGCACGTCGTCGTGGGCGCCGTAGGCCGCATGGGGGTTGGTGAAGTAGAAGTTGGGCGCCCGGTACCACTCCTCGGGCACGTGCTCCAGACCGTCCAGCGACCTGGACACCCCCTCGATGTGCGCCTCGAAACCGACGAAGTCCCGGATCGACGGCGGCTTCAGCGGCGGCAGCAGCCGCACCCGGTCCGCGGCCGGCCCACCCGGCCCGCCCAGGGCCGCCACACCCGCCGCGTCCAGCGTCCCCGCCTCGACCAGCGACAGCAGCGTCACCCCCGCGGGCAGCGGATGGATCACCCCGTCCCGCACCACACCGGCGCGCTCCTCGCCCTCGTGCTCGTACGTCGCGAAACGCATGGCTCACTGCTCCCAGTGGTTGGTGTTGGTGACGGTCCCGGCGCTCAGGTGGCCGGCGAACACGCCCTCGGGGTCACGCACGGCCCGGATCCCGTTCAGCCGCCGCCACTGCTCGTCCCCCATGAACCTCAACTGCCGCACCGTGAAATCGGAATCGCCCAGGTACTGGCCGACGGTCACCGGCTCCATCGCCGCCATGGCCGAGTCCAGCCAGCCGCGCAGCTCCGCGTCCCGCGCGGGATCGTCGTACACCACGTACGTCGCGCAGTAGATCTCCGACTGCAAGGAGAAGGCCATGTCCGGCAGTTGCCGCAGCGGGGCCATCGAGAACCAGATGGTGAAGGTCCCCCGGGTCGGATGCCCGGTGAACGCCTTCCGGATCGCCGGGACCACCTCCTCGGCGGTGCCGGTCAGCCACGCGTTGTCGACGAGGTAGCGATGGCCCTCCGGGTTGGCGGTGCGCTGGCCCGCCAACTGCTCGGCGAGCGTCGTCGGTCGTGCCTCCACCCGGAACAGCGCCCGGTCGGCGTACGGGTTGGCGTGCAGGGGCGCCAGCGCCCGCGCCGCCTCCTCGGGGCTGTCCGTCATCGCGACCCCGGTGACCAGCAGCACCGGCTCGTCGAGATCCGGCGGGGTCTGGGTGAGGGCGACGATCTCCACCAGGTCGCCGACCGTGTGGTGGATGTCGTGCAGCCAGGTCATGACCTCGTCGAAGAGGCCCAGCGGATAGCCGTGCACGGTGTGCGCCAGGTGCTTCGGCAACGGCCGGGTCCGCAGGTGGAAGCGGGTGACGACGCCGAAGAAACCGGGGCCCGCGCCGCGCGCGGCCCAGAACAGGTCGCTGTGCTCCGTCTCGTTCGCCCGCACCAGCTCGCCGTCCGCCGTGACGACGTCGATCGCCACGATGTTCTCGGCGGCCCACCCCCAGCCGCGCGCGTTCCAGCCCTGCCCGCCCTGCAACAGGAAGCCGCCGATGCCGACGGACGGACAGTGCCCGCCGTTGAAGAACCGCCCGAACCCGCCGAGATACGGGTTGAGTTCGTCGCCGCCCTTGACGCTGGGGGTGGCCGTCACGATCCCGGTCGTCTCGTCGTACGCCATCTCGCGGAAACCGCCGAGGTCGATCAGCAGCGCCTCCCGGCGCACCGACCAGGCGGCCCAGCTGTGCCCGCCGGAGCGCACGGCGACCTGCCAGCCCCGCTCCAGGGCGAGCCGGACGCCCTCGACGACGTCCTGTTCGGTGACCGCCCGCAGTACGGCGGCGGGGACCCGGTCGGCGGGCCGGCGGGCGTTGAAGACACGCCCGTACACCGCCTCCTCGAAGTCCTCGTCGCCGGGGAGGTGCAGGGTGCCGGAGAAACGGTTCGTGTTCACGTGCGGACTCACTTGACTGCGATGGGGTTGACGGGGACATCGGCCGCGCCGCTGACCGGCAGGGGTGCGGCGACCAGCAGGAACTCATGGACACCGTCGGCCGCGCAGTCCTCCGCGAGCGCCTCCAGGTCCCACATCCCGCCCAGCGGCAGACCCATGTCCGGGACGGCGATCCGGTGCAGCGGCGACACGGCCGGCCCGGCGAACTCGTCCGGCCGCACCTCCACGCCCCAGGTGTCGGTGGCGACCGCGGCGATCTCCGTGCGGTGCAGCCAGCCCAGCGTCGTGAAGGACAGACCCGGGGCGTCCCCGTCGGCGTACCCGCCCCACTCGCCCAGCCGCCGCACCCGGCCCAGCCGGCCGGTGCGGACGAGGACGATGTCACCGCGGCGCACACTCGACGTGGCGCCCTGCGCCTCGGCGGTGTCGCGCAGGTGCTCCTCCAGGACCGCGAAACCGTCGGGGAGTTCACCGTGCGCGTCACCGAACGCCCGGCCGACGTCGAGGAGTACCCCGCGGCCGGTGAAGGCGTCCCGCAGCCGCTCCGCACCGGTCACGGCCGTGCTCCACCGGGTGGACGCCCGGGGCCGCGCCGCGGCCGAGCCGCGCGCACCGCTGGAGCCGACCGCACCGCCGGAGCCGTGCGCACCGCCGGAGTCGCCCGCGCCGCCGGAGCCGTGCGCACCGCCGGAGTCGCCCGCGCCGCCGGAGCCGTGCGCACCGCCGGAGTCGCCCGCGCCGCCGGAGTCGCCCGCATCGCCGGAATTGTCCGGGAAGCCCTGGACGCTCGCGGCCAGCGAGAAGGAACGGCCGCGCCGGACCAGGCTCGCGGCATGCGCGCGGATCGCGTCGTCGACGAAGTTGAGCGTGCCCAGCACGTCGTCCTCGCCCCAGCGGCCCCGGTTGCGGTACGCGGCGCGGGCCTTGGCCAGTTCCTCCTCGACGGGACCGAGAGGGGTGGGGGGCATCACGGGTGTCCTTTCAGCAGGCCGAGGGCGTTGCCCCCGGCGATCGCGTCCCGGTCGGCGGGATCGAGACCGGCCGCGTCCAGCCGCGCCACCGGGTCGGTCACCCCCATGTCGAAGGGGTGGTCGGTGCCGAGCACCAGCCGGTCCGCACCCACCTCCTCGACCAGATGGCGCAGCGCGCGGGGGGTGTAGACGAGCGCGTCGAACCACATCCGCCGCAGGTACGAGCTCGGCGGTTCGGCGCAGCCGCGCGCGTCCGGCCGTACCCGCCAGGCGTGGTCCGAGCGGCCGGCGTACGTCGGCAGGTAGCCGCCGCCGTGCGCGGCCACCAGCTTCAGCCGGGGGAAGCGGTCCAGCACCCCGGTGAAGATCAGATGCGAGAGCGCGACCGTGGTCTCGGTGGGCTGGCCCACCGTGTTGCCCAGGTAGTGCGAGGCGAGCCGGCCACCCAGTGAGCAGCCCCAGGGGTGCACGAACACCACCGCGCCCAGTTCCTCCGCCTGCTGCCAGACCTGGTCGTGCGCCGGGTCCGCCAGCTCGCGGCCCTCGACGGTGGTGGAGACGCTGATCCCGGACAGGCCGAGGTCGGTGACCGCCTCGTCCAGCAGGGCGACGGCGAGGTCCGGGTGCTGGAGCGGGACCGTGCCCAGGCCGTGCAGCCGCCCGGGCGCGGCGGCGCGGTGCCCGGCCACCGCCTCGTTGACGGTCCGGGCCAGCCGCACCGCGAGCTCCGGGGCCGCCCAGTAGTGGTGCATGGGCATCGGACCCACCACCTGGATGTCCACACCCATCGCGTCCAGGTCGGCGAGACGGGCGCCGACGTCCGTCAACCTGCCTCCTAGACGCTGGAGTTGGGAGCGGTTCGCGGCCAGTGACGCCGACGAGTGGGCGCGCTGCTCGGCGGCCAGCTCCGCCGCGAGACCCCCGGTGCCCGCGACCAGCGCGTCGGCCTCCGGGACCGCGAGATGGCCGTGGAAGTCGACGACGGGTGCGCTCATGCGGCGGCCGTCAGCGAGGCGAGCGTCTCCGACATGATCCGCGCCGGGTCGGCACCCGGGGTGTCCGGGTGGATCTCCCACTCGGCGAGCCGCAGCGAGTTGTCCAGCACCATCCGCACCCGCGGCAGCCGCCGGGCCATGAACCGCTCCAGCGCCGCCGCCACCGGCTCGCCGGCGGTGACCAGGTCCGCCAGCAGCACCGCGTCCTCCATGCACATCGCCGCGCCCTGCGCGATCAGCGGCGGACAGGCGTGCGCCGCGTCACCGATCACCACCGCCCGGCCCCGGTGCCAGTCCTCGTCCACCAGCACCGCCTCGATCCACCGGTAGTCCACCGCCGTGTCGTCCGGCAGTCCGGCGAGGATCTTCCCCCAGGTGCCGCCGTAGCCCGCGCCGCGCTCCCGCATCAGGTCCAGCGAGGCGCGCGGACCGATCAGCGAGGCGTCCAGGTTCTCGTCGAGGAGGTACGCGTAACACTGGTCGTCGGATATCGGGCTGTAGCCGGCCTTGTACCTCGGCCCGCCGTAGTACACCTCGGCGCAGTCCATCTCGGCGGGGCGCCGGGCCACCACCCGGAAGATCGACATGCCGACCGGCCGGGGCCGCGCCGTGATGCCGATGCGCGCGCGCATCGCCGAGTTGATGCCGTCGGCGCCCACCACCAGGTCGTAGCGGCCGGCGGAGCCGTCGGTGAACGTGACGTCCACCTGGTCCGGCGACTGGTCGAGGCGGTCGACGCTCAGGCCCAGACGGACCCGGACGCCGTGCGCGCGCACCGCGTCGCACAGCGCGTCCTGAAGGTCGGAGCGGAGCGCGCCCGCCGTGGACGGCAGGTCCGCACCCCCGGTGTGCGGGGTCTCCAGCTCGGTGATCAGACCGCCGTCCGCCCGGCGCAGCCGCATGTGGTCGAACGGCACCGCCCGGGCCAGCACCCGGTCCAGCACACCGACCGAACGCAGCGCCTTGAGCGCGTTGCCCTGGATGGTGATGCCATGACCCACCCCGAACCACTGGGGTGAGATCTCGACGAGCTCCACCTCGACGCCGCGTTGGGCGAGGGCGAGACACAGCACGCTTCCGGTGATGCCGCCACCGACGACGAGCACCTTGTTCACGGGCATGGGCGATCCTTGCGAAGTAGAAAGACAGACAGGTGGGGGCCGGCCGGCCGGGACTCGGCGGCTGTCAGCCGGTGAAGCGGGCGCCCAGCTCGCGGTAGTGCTCCACGGCCGGCGGGGCGGCGAAGAACGGCCCGACCAGGGCCCGCCAGCGGGCGAACCGCTCGGACTCCCGGAAGCCGACCGTGTGCGCCTCGACCGAGTCCCAGCCGACGAGAAGCAGGAAGACCCGGGGGCGCTCGGCGCAGCGCAGCAACTCGGCCCAGCGGAACCCGTCGGCCTCGGCGAGCACCTCGCGGGCCTTGCCGAAGACCTCCTGGAACTCCTGCTCACGACCGGCCTCGACGGTCAGTTCGGCATGCTCGACGACCACGGCGTACTCCTCGGGGTGGGGTGCTCCGAGCCTGGTCGGCGGTACGTGCAGGGTCAACGGATCGAGTCATCGGCAAGGGGGACGTCATCCATCCCCGACGGCGATGGAGCCGCCCGCCCGCCACCGCCGCATATCTCCAGGCCGGGGCCGGGACCGCCGGCGATGGCAGCCATCGCGAACGGCCATTTCCGCCGACCGCGCGGGATGCCTAGCGTCGGAGGCGAGCCCCCACCCGTACGAGGAGAGCCGCCCGTGCCCGAACCTTCCCCCGCCCACGCCGGACCCTTCGCGCTCGGCACCTTCCACGACGGCGCAGCCGCCTTCCCCGGCCTGGTCACCGGCGCCCGCGTCCGCGACCTCCGCGACCTGGCCGGGTCGGTGCGCGCACTCGTCGAGGACTGGGACGCCCGGCTGCCCAGGCTGCACGAACTGGCCGCCTCGGCCGACGGCACCTGGCACGACCTGGCCCGGCTGCGGGTGCTGACGCCGGTCGAGCCGGGCCAGATCCTCCAGAGCGGCGCCAACTACCGCAAACACGTGGTCGATCTGGTCGCCGCCGAGAAGGAGAGCGTGCACGGCGCCACCCCCGAGGAGGCCCGCGCCGACGCCGAGAAGATGATGGACGAGCGGATCCGCGACGGGGTTCCGTACCTCTTCCTCGGCTCACCGCGCGCACTGTGCGGACCGTACGACGACATCGTGCTGCCCGCGCTCGGCGAACAGCACGACTGGGAGCTCGAACTCGCCCTGGTCATCGGCAGGACCGGGAAGGACATCCCGGTCGAGGACGCCATGTCGTACGTCGCCGGCTACACGATCAGCAACGACCTGACCACCCGCGACCGGCTGTACCGGCCCGACCTCAAGGCCATCGGCACCGACTGGTTCACCGCCAAGAACGCCGACACCTTCCTGCCGACCGGGCCTTTCCTCGTCCCCGCGGACTTCGTCGGCGACCCGGGCGACCTGCGGATCACCCTGCGGCACAACGGAGTGGTCCGGCAGGACGAGTCCACCAAGGACATGATCTTCGACATCCCGCGGCTGATCGCCTACGCCTCCACGACCACCACCCTGCACCCCGGCGACCTGCTGCTCACCGGATCCCCGGCCGGCAACGGCGCGCACTGGGGGGTCTTCCTCCGACCCGGTGACGTCATCGACGCCGAGATCACCGGCCTCGGCCACCAGCGCAACACCGTCAGGAGCCACGCATGACCTTCCAGCCCATCAGCCATCTGCGCCATGTCGACCTGGCCGTACCGGACTTCGACACCCAGCGCGCCTTCTACGGCACCACCTGGGGGCTGACCGAGGTCGCGAACGACAGCGGCATCGCGTTCTTCGCCGCCGAGGGCAGTCCCGAGCAGTACATCGTCCGGATCCGCAGGGACGGGCGGAAACGGATGGACCTGGTCGCCTTCGGGGCGGTGTCGGCCGCGGCGGTCGACGAGCTGGCGGTGCGGCTGGGCCGGGCCGGGGTGCGGATCATCCACGAGCCCCGGCCGCTGGACACCCCCGGCGGCGGGTACGGGCTGCGCTTCTTCGACCCGGACGGCCGGGTCGTGGAGGTCTCCGCGGACGTGGCCACCCGCGCCCACCGCAAGGTCGAGGAGCGTGAGGCCATCCCGGTGCGGCTCTCCCACTGCGTGGTCAACTCCCAGGATCCGGAGGGGCTGCGGGACTTCTACATCCAGCACCTCGGGTTCCGCCTCACCGACACCCTGTACTCCACGCATATGGGCGACCTCATGTACTTCCTGCGGTGCAGCCCGCTGCACCACTCCTTCGCCATCGCGCGCGGCCCGCATGTGTCGCTGCACCACGCCTCGTTCGAGATGCGCGGGGTGGAGGAGTACATGCGCGGCACCGGGCGTGCGCTGCGCGCCGGGACCCGGCTCACCTGGGGCCCGGGACGCCACCTGGCGGGCGACAACACCTTCTCGTACTTCCACGACCCGCACGGCAACACCGTCGAGTACACGACCGAACTCGCCGTCCTGGAAGAGGACCTGTGGCACCCGGGCCGGCACGACGTGGCCGATCCGATGACGCAGGACCAGTGGGGCACCGCCGACCCGATGAGCGAGTCGGTCGCCAAGGAGCAGTTCAACGACCCCGACGTGCTCTTCGAAGCACCCCCCGTCTGATCCTCCGAGCCGAACACTCCCCAGAAAGGCCGCAGTCGTGGCAGAGATCCTGAAGCACGCCGTGCCCAAGTCCGAGGTGGCCGCCTCCCTCGGCCAGGTGCGGGAGACGGTGGCCGGCGTCATCGCGGACATCCGTGAACGCGGTGACGCGGCCGTCCGCGAGTACTCCGAGAAGTTCGACAAGTGGAGCCCCGACTCCTTCCGGCTGAGCGCCGAGGAGGTCGAGAAGATCGTCGCGTCGGTGCCGCAGCAGGTCATCGACGACATCACGTTCGTCCAGGAGCAGGTCCGTAACTTCGCCCGCCACCAGCTGGCCTCCATGGGCGAGTTCGAGGTGGAGACGCTGCCCGGCGTGAAGCTCGGCCAGAAGCACGTCCCGGTGCAGGCGGCCGGCGCCTACATCCCCGGCGGCCGCTACCCGCTCACCGCCTCCGCCCACATGACCATCGTCACCGCCAAGGTGGCCGGCGTACCGCGCGTGGTCGCCTGCACCCCGCCCATCCACGGTGAGATCCCCGCCGCCACCGTCGCCGCCATGCACCTCGCCGGCGCCGACGAGATCTGGCTGCTCGGCGGCGTCCAGGCGGTCGCCGCGATGGCCGTCGGCACCGACACCATGGAGCCCGTCAACCTGATCGCGGGACCGGGCAACGCCTATGTCGCCGAGGCCAAGCGGCAGCTGTTCGGCGAGATCGGCATCGACCTGTTCGCAGGACCCACCGAGATCCTGGTCCTCGCCGACGACCGGGCCGACCCGTTCGTCTGCGCGGTCGACCTGCTCTCCCAGGCCGAGCACGGCCCGGACTCCCCGGCGGTCCTGATCACCACCTCCCGGGAGGTCGCCGAGCGGACCATCGCCGAGGTCGAGCGCATCCTGCCCGCCATGCCCACCCGCGACTACGCGGAACCCGCCTGGCGCGACCACGGCCAGGTGCACGTCGTCGACTCGACCGACGAACTGTACGAACTGGCCGACTCCTTCGCCTTCGAACACGTCGAGGTGCTGACCGCCGAGCCGCGTCTCGCCCTGGAACGGATGACCCAGTACGGCGCCCTCTTCCTCGGCGAGGGCACCTGCGTGTCCTTCGGCGACAAGGTCATCGGGACGAACCATGTGCTGCCCACACGTGGGGCCGCCCGCTACACCGGCGGTCTGTGGGTGGGGAAGTACCTGAATACGGTCACCTACCAGGAGGTCACCGACACCGCCTCGCAGGCCCTGCTCGGGCGGCTGTGCGGACGCGCGTCCCGGGTCGAGCTGTTCGAGGGCCATGCCCGCTCCGGTGACGTACGGGCCGCGAAGGCGGCCGGCGACGAGCTGCCCTGGAACAAGGCGTGACCCTGGAAGGCCGTACGGCGCTGGTCACCGGCGGGGGCGGACCGCTGGGCCGGGCCTTCGCGCGGGCGCTCGCCGCCGCCGGGGCCCGGGTCGTCCTGGCCGGCCGGAACGAGCGGGCCCTCACGGAGGCGGCCACCGAGGTGGGCGATGCGGCCCGCACGGCCGTCTGCGACGTCGCCGACCCCGCCTCCGTACGCGCCCTGGCCGGCGCACTCGCCGACGAGGACGTGTCGTTGCTCGTCAACAACGCGGGCGTGGCGGGCCCGGTGCGCCCCCTGGTCGACATCGAACCCGACGAGTGGGACGACGTGTTCGCCGCCAACGTACGCGGTGTCTACCTCATGTGCCGGGCGTTCCTGCCGCCCATGCTGGCCGCCGGACGGGGTGACATCGTCAACGTCGCCTCGGTCAGCGGCAAACGCCCGCTGCTCAACCGGACGCCGTACACCGCCTCCAAGATGGCGCTGATCGGCCTCACCCGGACCCTGGCCGGGGAGGTCGGCCCGCGGGGTGTCGCGGTCAACACCCTTTCGCCGGGACCGGTCCGGGGGCCTCGGATGGACCGCAACTTCCGCCTCACCGCCGAACTCACCGGCTGCACCGTCGAGGAGGCGGAACGGGACTTCGCCTCCCGCGCCGCGCTCGGCCGGCTGGTCGAGGAGGACGAGGTCGCGCGGGCGCTGGTCGCCATGCTCGCGATGCCGGGACTGTGCGGGGCGGACATCGACCTGTCGGCGGGGATGATCGCCCCGGCGTAGAGCACCGACGTAGAGCACCGGCGTAGGGCCCCGGCGTAGAGCTCCGGCGATGAAAACCTACCGGGACACGGCGAGGTGGACGGCATGCGGGCCGTCCGCCTCGCCGTCGTGCGTGCCCACCGGTACCGGCTGTGGCCACTCTGTGTAGTCGCCATGAAGTGGGCCCCACGATCGAAGCCATCGGGTTCCGGGATGCGTGTGCGCAACGCCTGTCCTGCCTCTGTCCAGGCTGGTTCACTCCGAGCTGCGCACCCCAGGTGCCTCTGTCGCCCCGGCTTCGACCGGCGACTCGTGACTCTGCGCGACGGCGCACTCCACCCGTGGAAAGGCCTGCAATGACGCTGACAACCCGACGCTCGTTCCTGATCGCCGGTTCCGCCTCGGCGGCGGCCCTGCTCGTCCCGGCAGCCTCCGGCACCGCCACCGCCACCGCCGCGCCGAAGGCGTCCGGCAGGACGATCTCGGTCGCCGCGGGGGAGACGTACGAACTCGCCGCCACCACCCAGGTCAGCCGGCTCACCATCGGCGAGGGCGGCAAGATCGTCGCCCCGGACGGGTACGACATCAGCCTGACCGTCGACGGCGTGGAGACCGGCCAGCTGCTCACCGCGACCGGTGGCACCGCGACCCTCATCCAGGCCGGCACCTACCGCGGTGACGTCGTCCTCACCGTCGCCGGGTCCAACGACGTCACCTACGAGACGCTGACCTTCCCCTTCCGGCAGGCCCTGTACGTCGGCTCGTCCGGCGTCGACTCCGCCAGGTCCGTGCTCTCCGCCGTCCGCGGCGGCAAGGTCACCGACGCCGCCGCCCGCAACGTCTCCATCACCTCCACCGGCGAGTGCTTCAACGGCGTCTACGTCGAGAGCGGCAGCTACACCCTCCAGAGCCCCGTCATCTCCTTCACGGGCAACGGCCGTTCGGACTTCGCCGGGTACGGCGCGGCCGTCGTCGGCGACGGCTCCGCCACCAAGCTGGTCGTGGACGGCGCCCGGATCAGCACCAAGGGCGTGGTCCGCACCACCGTGATCGCCGACGGCGGCGCCAACGTCCTCGTCAAGGACTCCTTCCTGCGCGCCCGCAACGGCGTCCTGCCCGCCGACTACCAGGCCACCGTCGAGACCCCGTACATGGAGTCCGTGCCCTGGATGCTGGGCCTCGACGGCAACGTCCGCGCGACCAACCTCATCGGCAAGAACAGCGTCGCCACCTACCTCAACTCCACCGTCTTCTCGGAGACCTGGGGCGCGCTGTCGGTCGAGGGCGGCAGCGGCCTGAAGCTGACCGCGATCAACAGCCACGTCGGCAACACCGGCGACTACGGCTACGGCACCTACGCCATCGGCGACGCCACCGTCCGCGTGCTCGGCTCCCGCTTCGACGTCGGCTCCTACGCGACGATCATCGCGGGTCCCGCCGCCGTCGTGCACTACGGCGACAGCACCCGCGACGCCGTGGCCGCGCTCAACACCGAACTCGGACTCGGCCTGTCCAACGCCGAGTTGAAGAGCATCCCGGTGCGCAGCACGGTGGTGAACTCCGGTCACTTCGGCTACATGTTCTTCGGCGCCGGCCAACTCACCCTGGACGGCGGCACGGTCGTCAACTCCGAGCGCGCCACCTTCCTCAACAAGGGCCAGCAGACCGCCATCACGGTCGACGGCTCGCAGGGCGCCAGGCTCAACCCGCGCGACGGCGTCATCCTGCAAATGATCGAACTGGACGACCCGGGCCCGGTCAACGTCAACGGCAAGATGATGAACGTGGGCGTCTACACCGAGCCCACCACCGACCCGGTGAAGGACTCCTCCTTCGACGTCACCGCCGTCCACGGCACCGACGGCGCCGCCACCTTCAGCTCCATCAAGCTGAAGGGCGACTTCTACAACGGCGTGCGGGGCGGCAGGAACATGGTCCTCACCTTCGAGGGCACGAGCGTCGAGGGTGTCATCTCGGCCACCAGGACCAAGCACCGGGTGTCCTCGATCGACGCGTCCACCTTCTACGAGCTGGGCATCGTCACCAACACCGCGCAGGCCGCCGTCAACAACGGCGTGGTCGTCCGGCTGAACAGCGGATCGGCCTGGACGGTCACCGGAACGTCGTACCTGACCAGCCTCACCCTCGCCGCCGACGCCTCGGTGACCGCGCCGCGCGGCAGGTCCGTGAAGCTGACGGTC
This sequence comes from Streptomyces humi, assembly GCF_001005085.2. Classification (GTDB taxonomy): domain Bacteria; phylum Actinomycetota; class Actinomycetes; order Streptomycetales; family Streptomycetaceae; genus Streptomyces; species Streptomyces humi. The sequence goes on along the minus strand of NZ_LBMU02000015.1, from coordinate 75,147 downwards.
GACGGCACGGAGACGGCCATCGCCGCCGGCTCCACCTACACGGGAGCCCTCACGCTCACCGTGGCGTGAGTCCCGGCCGCAGGCGCGGTCCCGTACCCGGGCCGCGCCTGCGCCGTGTCCGGCGCCGGGTGCTCCCGTAGGCTGGCCGGATGTTCAGCCCCGAAGGACCGAGTCTCCGAGAACTCGCCGTGCAGGCCCTGTCCTCGGTCGAGCGCGGCTACGACCTGCTGGCCCCGAAGTTCGACCACACCCCCTTCCGGACCCCGGATCCGGTGCTGGAGGCGGTCGCCGAGGCGCTCACCCCGCTCGGCCCCTTCGAGGACGGCCTGGACCTGTGCTGCGGCACCGGCGCCGGTATGGACGTGCTGGCCCGGGTGTGCCGGGCCGGCGTCACCGGCGTCGACTTCAGCGCCGGCATGCTCGACGTCGCCCGGCGCCTGCCCCCGCCCGACGGCCCCGCCGTGAGCTGGGTGCAGGCCGACGCCCGGACCCTGCCGTTCGAGGCCGCCTTCGACCTGGTCGTCAGCTTCGGGGCGTTCGGGCACTTCCTGCCCCGGGAACTGCCCGGGCTCTTCGGCCGGGTCCACTCGGCGCTGCGGCCCGGCGGCACCTTCGCCTTCCCGGTGCTCGCCCCGCCCCGCCCCACCGGCCCCGGATTCTGGATGCTGCTCGGCTTCGACGCCGTGATGCGGGTGCGCAACGCCCTGTGGCGGCCGCCGTTCGTCATGTACTACCGGGCCTTCCGGCTCGGTGCGGTGCTGCGGGACCTGGAGCGGGCGGGATTCACGGTGGACCTGTACGCGCTGCCCGGGTTCGGCGTACGCGACGACGGCAGCCCCCGGGCCCGGCTGGTGACGGCCACCCGGGTCACCGCGCCGCCGGCACCGTGAACTCGTAGACCAGCGTGTCCTGCTGGGCGTCCACCACCAGGTCGGTGATCTCCAGCGGACGGGCGTACTGGTCGTGCACCCGGCGGGTCACCCGGACCGTGGCCGCGTCGGCGACCTGGGTGATCGAGTCCCGGTGGTGCAGGGCCAGGCCGGCCTTGCGCATCCAGTCGTAGGCCCGGCGCAGCTGTGCGGCGGCGGAGCCGTCCGCCCGGTCCCGGTAGCGGCCCAGCTCCTCGACCTCGGTCAGGGCCACCGCCGAGAAGGAGGTCACGGCGGAGCGCAGGGCCCGGCCGTCGGGTGCGGCGGACTCGTAGCGGTGCACCAGGGTCGGCCGGTGCGGGGCCAGCCCCAGTGCCGCCGCGTGCTCCGGCGGCGGCTCCTCCCAGGCCACCGTGGCCCGGTCGGACGCGCCGTGGTCCGTGGTCCCGGCACCCACCGGGAAGGCAAGGGAGACCGGGCTCTCCACCGGCCGGCCGGGCAGTGTGGCGTGACTGCCACGCCGGTCGGTGGCGACCAGGCCGCTGTGCCGCAGCACCTCGAGCGCCTGCCGGACGGTCTCCCGGCTGACCTCGAAGTGCCGTGCCAACTCCCGCTCCGAGGGCAGCCGTTCGCCCGGCGGGATGGTGCCCTCGTGCAGTTCACCGAGCAGTCGTGTCGCGATCCGCCAGTACAGCGGCTGAGCTTCGCTCGCGGGACGGTCGTGCGGGGTGGTGCGGGCCATGCCGCGCCTCCTGTGGGTGACAAGGCCTCGCCAACGGGCCTGCGGACAGGCCTCGATGACAAGACGTAGCCGTGCGGGTTCGGTGCGCGACCACATCTAGCATTGGTCTAAACCATCAGGGAAGAGCGGCCGGCGGGTTCGGCCGAAACCCGGTGGGCCTCACAGGCTCGCGTAGACGGCGTCGACCAGAGCCGTCTTCCGCGGGTCGTCGGCGATCCGGCCGCCCATGCGGTTCATCACGTACCCGAGCGACACCCCGGCCTCCGGGTCGGCCAGCCCGCAGGAGCCGCCGAAGCCGTCGTGTCCGAAGGCCCGCGGATTCGGCCCGTACGAGCCGTTCGCCCCGCTCAGCCACAGCCCCAGCGCGACCTCGGTCTCGTGCTCGAAACCCGCCCCCAGGACGAGGTCACGGCAGCTCCCCTGCCCCTCGCGCACCCGCTCCGCCGCCTCGGGCGACAGCACGCGCAGGCCGCCGTACGCGCCGCCGCCCGCGAAGACGCCGTACAGCGCCGCCACCGCGCGGGCCGTGCCGTGCCCGTTGGCCGCCGGGATCTCGGCGGCCCGCCACCGCGGGGTGTTCGCCTCCGCGGCGCCCGCCGCCGGGTTGGCCAGCGCCGCGATCGCCACGGGGGTCAACTGGCTGAAGATCGCGGCCTGTTCGCTCTCCGACACCACCCGCGGGTGCACCAGCTCCGCCGCCCGTCCGGACTCCTTCTCCGGCAGCCCGACGGTGAAGTCGATCCCCAGCGGCCCGGTCACCTCCCGCTCCAGGAAGGCCCCCGGCCGCAGTCCCGACACCCGCCGCACCACCTCGCCGACCAGGAAACCGTAGGTCAGCGCGTGATACCCGGACCGCGTCCCGGGCTCCCACCAGGGTTCCGTCGCCGCCAGCCGCGCGGTCGTCAGCTCCCAGTCGTAGAGGTCCTCGAACGAGTGCGGCTCCCGCAGGCCCGCCAGCCCGGCCCGGTGCGACAGCAGGTGCCTCACCAGGACCCGCTCCTTGCCGGCCGCCGCGAACTCGGGCCAGTAGTCGGCCACCGGCGCGTCGAGCTCCAGCAGCCCCCGGTCGGCCAGGACGTGCGCGCACAGGGCCACCGGCCCCTTCGTCGTGGACCAGACGTTGACCACGGTGTCCCGCTCCCACGGCCGGCTGTGCGCCGGGTCGGCCCAGCCGCCCCAGAGGTCCACCACCGTCTCGCCGGCGACCGTCACCGCGACGGCGGCACCCAGCTCCTCGCGGACCCGGAAGTTCTCCTCGAACGCCGCCCGTACCGCGGCGAAACGCGGTGCGCAGTGGCCCTGGACCTGTGGCTCGTGCTCGGACATGGGTCCTCCGTCGTACGCCGGGAGCCCGGGCCGCGCCGCCGCGGCCCAGGCGACCCCGAACATACCGACTGGTCGGACCGGAGGGAAGGTCGGCGGGCGAGGAACCCCGGCCGGCCTTCCGGCCTGCTCAGACGTACGAACGCAGCCAGCGCACCTTCGCCGCCTCGTGGTACGGCCCGCCGCCCTCGTGGTCGTTGAAGTCGTACACCTCGATCGTCTTGTCCTCGTGCGCCCAGGAGTTGAAGGCCGCGAAGACCGTGGAGGGCGGGCAGGTCTGGTCCTCCAGGGCCGCCGAGAACAGCGCCGGGGCCCGGCCGCGCGCCGCGAAGTGCACGCCGTCGAAGTAGGAGAGGGTGCGCTGCACATCGGCCGAGCGGCCGCGATGGGTCTTCAGGAACAGGCCGATCTCCCGGTACGGGTGACGGTCCGTCAGCGTGGTGGCGCGCGGGAAGTCGCACAGGAACGGCACGTCGGGGGCGGCCGCGGCCAGGTCGGGGACCAGACCGCCGACCGCGATGGTGATCCCGCCGCCCTGGCTGGCGCCGAGCACCACGGTCCGCGCCGCGTCGGTCAGCGGGTGCGCGCGTGCCGCCTCGACCGCCCGGACCGCGTCCGTGTACACCCGCCGGTAGTAGTAGTTCTCGGGTGCGTCGACACCGCGGGTCATGAACCCGGGGTACGACGGAGCGCCGCCCACCGGGTCGGCGGTGCCGCCACCGCCACCCCAGGCGCTGCCCTGCCCCCGGGTGTCCATCACGAAGTGCGCCCGGCCGGTGGACGCCCACAGCAGGTTCTCGTGCGGCAGCCCGCGTCCGCCGCCGTAGCCGATGAACTCCACGACCAGCGGCAGCGGTTCGGTGGCACCGGCCGGCAGCCGCAGCCAGCCCTTGACCGGGTGGCCGCCGAACCCGGCGAACGTCACGTCGTGGACGTCGACCGTGGACAGCCCGGTGTCGACCGGCTCGAAGCGGGCGTCGAGGTCGTGCTCGCGGGCCTCCTGGAGCGTCTTGGCCCAGAAGGCGTCGAAGTCGTCGGGCGCCACGGACGCACTGCGGTGTTCGCGCAACTCGTCGAGGGGAAGGTCGAACAGGGCCATCAACAACCGCCTTGGTGAAGGGAGTATGCGGATGATCACACCGTACGTGGGTGGTCCGACGACTCGCCAGGCCCCCGCGACGCCCGCACCCCCGACGAGCCGGGCCGCCCAGCGGCGATCCACTGGTCATGGCCCTCTACCGCCCGTCCTGGCCGACGACCCGCGGCTCCCGGCACCGCCCCGGCCACGACGTGTGGTCGGGTCACCGCACCACCCGACCCGACCGGGCAACCGAGGCCGCGGACGAGGCTGGGCGCGGGGGTCTCCGGGCGGCGGGGATGCAGGGGTTCTCGCGGCGGTGCGGCTTGCGGGTTCAGGTGCGTCCGCGGGTCCAGTCCGGGCCGGTGCGTGCCCACTCCTGTTCCCACTCGGCGAGCCGGTGGCGCAGCGCCACCCGCCGGACCACGCCGTGGCCCACCAGCACCACGGCCGCCGCGCCGCCCGCCCCGCACATGCCCACCGTGACCGTGTGCTGCCAGACGGCGACCTCGTTCGGCGGCGGAGCCACCCCGTGCCCCTGCCGGTCGAACCACACGTCCACCATGTCACCGCCCCTGGTCCCGGCCGGCACCCGTGCCAGCGCGGTCCGGGTCCCCTTGCCGGGCTCGGTCCACCGCACGTCCGCCTGGTAGGCGTGCGCCGCGTCGCCGCCCTGGATCGACGGCAGCTGCTCCGGGGTGTTGCCGACGACCATCGCCCGGACCCGGTGCCGCTCGGCCCGCTCCGTCGTCGCCACCGCCCGCGCCCGGTCGTGGGCCCACAGCCCGGCCACCGCCCCCACCAGCGGCGCACCCACGCCGAGCAGGACCGCCACAGCCAGCGCGATCCACGCCTCCACCATGTCCGACCTGCGCCGCAGCGGGTTCTGCCGCCACCGCCAGCCGTGCACCCGGGTACGCATGTCGACCTCCTCGCCGCCACAGGAGCCGAAGGGCCGGACCGCCGGTCCGCAGCTCCCAGCGTGCCCCGCCCGCACGCGAGCGTCCACACGGGTCTGGTACCCCGTACGGAGTACGGCGCTCACTCGTTCGGCGGTTCCGGCCGGAACCGGCCAGAGCAGGCGCCCCAGCGGGCCCCGTCAGCGCCGTGGTTCAGGCCTCCGGCCCTCAGTCCCCGAGCCCCCGCCCCGGTCCGCAGGTGCTGTGCCGTCGCACGGTCAGCCGAAGCGCTCGATGCGGATGCGGTCCACCGGCTGTCCGGCCGCCACCAGCAGCCGCGAGGCGTGCTCCGCGAACCCGTTGGAGCCACACACATAGGCCTCCCACCCACCAGCCGGCTGCTCGGCCAGGAGCGGGGCCACATGTGTGGCGGCCATACGTCCCACCGGCACACCTCGTGGCGCGGCCCGGGTGAACACGGTCGTCGTCTCCGGGCCCAGCTCCCGCGCGTAGATCAGCTCCTCGGGGGAGCGCGCCGACACCACCATGCGCAGCGGCACGTCCAGGGCACGGGCCCGGTGGTGCCGGACCATGGACATCAGGGGCACCACCCCGGAACCGGCGCCGAGGAGCAGCGCGGGCCGGTCGCCCGGCCAGGCGAAGAAGCCGCTGAGGGGGCCGCGCACCTCCACGGTGTCACCGGGCCGGGCCACCGTGTGGAACCAGCCGGAGACCTCGCCGTCCACCACGTGGTCCAGGGTCAGCTCGATGTGCCCGGAGTCGTCGGGCGCGGAGGCGAGCGAGTAGTGGCGCTGCGCCGCGTAGCCGTCCCCGGCGGTCAGCCGCAGCATCAGGTGCTGTCCGGGCAGATGCCCCGCCCAGCCCGGCACCGCGAACCGGAACGTCGACGCGTGCGGTGTCTCGCGCCGTACCCCGGTGATCGTGGCCGTCTGCCACACCGCCGCGGCCTCACCGGCCACCGCGACGCGTCCCGGCACCGCGAACCGTGTCGGCGGGGCGAACGCCACGGCGGCCGTCGCCTTCGCGGCCGTCTCAGTCACCGGAGTACCTCTGCTCCTCCCAGGGGTTGCCCCGCGCGTGGTACCCGTTCTGCTCCCAGAACCCGGGCTCGTCGTGGTCGAGGAGAGTGAGGCCGGCGATCCACTTGGCGCTCTTCCAGAAGTACAGGTGCGGCACCAGCAGCCGCGCCGGGCCGCCGTGCTCGGCGGGCAGCGGCCGGCCCTCGTACTCGAAGGCGATCCAGGCGCGGCCGCCGGTGAGGTCCGCCAGCGGCAGGCTGGTGGTGTACCCCGTGTGCGAGTAGGCGACGGCGTGTGTGGCGGACCCATGGGGGCGGACCCGCTCCAGGAAGGCGTCCAGGGAGACGCCCCCGAACCGCACCCCGAACTTCGACCAGCCGGTCACACAGTGGATGTCACCCGTGTACGCCGACGCGGGCAGCGTCCGAGCCGCCTCCCGGTCCCAGGTGCGCGGCTCGTCCACCAGCCCGTCGATCCGGAACGACCAGTCGGCGACCGTCAGCTCCGGCGTCACCTCGGCGGACAGCACCGGCCAGTCGTCGCCCGCGTCGTACTGGCCCGGCGGCAGTCCGGCGTTCTCGGTGCGGGGGCGGCCGGTGAAGCCCCGGGTGATGTTCATCCTTCAACGGTACGTGGTCCTGCCGGGTGCTCCTGCCCAGGTCAGACCACCGATCATTGCGGCCGTATGAACGATCCCCGAGTGTGGGAATAGCCGCCGCGCGCGCGTCCTTGCCGCTGAGTGCCGCTACCGGGACACCGGTGACTGCACCAGAGAGCGAGGAAACACGATGCCCAAGGCGTACGTCTACACCAGGCACGGCGGGCCCGAGACCGAGTCCTTCGCCGACGTGGACCGGCCGAGTCCCGGCCCCGGCGAACTGCTGATCGCGGTGCGTGCGGCGGGGGTGAACCCCGTCGACTGGAAGCTGCGCGGCGGTCTGCGACGGCCCGGCGCCGCCGAGCCGGTCTTCCCCGTCGTCCTCGGCAGCGAGGCCGCCGGTGTCGTCGAGGAACTCGGCGCGGGCGTGACCGGGTTCGCCGTCGGCGACGAGGTCTTCGGCAACACGGCCGGGGGCGCGTTCGCCGAGCACGCCCTGCTGCCGGCCACCGTGACCGCCCACAAGCCGGCCGCGCTGTCCTTCACCGACGCGGCCACCCTCCCGGTCGCCGCGGCCACCGCCTACGACGGCGTACGCCAGCTCGACCTGCCGGAGGGCGCCACCCTGCTGATCACCGGGGCGGGCGGCGGCGTCGGCGCGGCGGCCGTGCAGATCGCCCGCGCCTGGGGGCTGCGGGTGGTGGGCCTGGCGAGCGAGGCGAAGAAGGAGTTCGTGGAGTCCCTCGGCGCCGTGCACGTGCCGTCGGGACCCGGCCTGGCCGAGCGGGTGCGGGCCGCCGCGCCTGAGGGCGTGGACGGCGTCTACGACCTGGTCGGCGGCGAGGTGCTCGCCGAGGCCGCCGGGCTGCTCGCCGACCCCGCCAAGCTGATCACCGCGGGGGCCGCGCCGGAGACCGTGGCCGCGCTGGGCGGCGCCAGGGTCGAACGCGCCCGTACCGCCGCCGTCCTGGACGAGGTGGCCGAACTCGTGGTGGGCGGTGAACTCGACCCGCACGTCTCGCGGACCTTCCCGCTGGACCGGGCCGACGAGGCTCTGCGCGCCGTCGAGGACGGCCACACCCGCGGCAAGATCGTGATCGAGGTCGCCGGATGAGCGCCCCGGACCCCCGCGACAGCGGCCCGCACATCCTCGACAACGCCCCGCACATCCTCGACAACCCCGCGCTCGCCTCGCTCACCGGCCCGCACGCGCTCTTCGCCGAAAGACGCGGCCGAATACTGCGCTACCCGGTCGACGTCTCCCCGTGGCTGGCTCTGCCCGACGCGCCCGACGCCGACGACTGGGCGGATCTCGCCGCCCTCGCCGGCCCCGGCGCCGAGGTCGGCCTGCCCGGCTACCGGGGCGAACTCCCGGACGGCTGGGAGCTCACCATGAACATCGCGGGCGTGCAGCTGGTGGACGAGGGGATGGAGGCCCGTCCGGAACCGGCGGCGGTGCGGCTCGGCCCCGCCGACGTGCCCGAGATCCTCGACCTGATCGAGCGCACCCGGCCCGGCCCCTTCCTGCCCCGCACCATCGAGATGGGCACCTACCTGGGCATCCGCCGCGACGGCCGGCTGATAGCCATGGCGGGGGAGCGGCTGCACCCGCCCGGCTGGACCGAGATCAGCGCGGTCTGCACCGACCCGGCGTACCGCGGCGAGGGCCTGGCGACCCGGCTGATCCGCGCGGTCGCGCACGGCATCCGGGAGCGCGGCGAGACGCCGTTCCTGCACACCGGTGCCGGGAACACCACCGCCGTCCGGCTGTACGAGTCGCTGGGCTTCCGCCTGCGCCGCCGTACCGCCTTCATCGCCGCCCGGGTGCCGGAGACGCTCGGTCAGTCCTCGCCGGTGCCCGCCGACGTGCCGGCGTTGTAGCGCTCCAGGTACGCGGCGAACCGGACCAGATCCTCCTCCGCCCAGTCCGCCAGCCGCTCCCGGAAGGCGGCCCGGCGGCTGCGCGTGACCTGGGCCAGGATCTCGCGCCCGGCCTCCGTCAGATGCAGCACCTGGACCCGGTGGTCCTCCGGGTCCAGGCGCCGCTCGATCAGGCCCGCCCGCTCCAGCGCCGCCACCTGCCGGCTGACCGTCGACTTGTCGAGCGCGTAGTGCGCGGCCAGGTCGGTCGCCCGGCGGCCGCCGCTCTCCTCCAGGTGCCCGAGCAGGGTGTACGACACCAGTGACAGCTCGGGATGCATGCGCCCGGCCGACGCCCGGGCCCGGCGCGCGAAGACCGTCATCTCGCGCTGGATGGTCTCCACGGCGATCTCCTCCGGTGTCATCGGACGACCTCCGGCGACAGCACCTGCGATGTCAGCACCTGCACGGGAATACCTCCTCCGGCGACCTAGTTGTATAGTACAACTGAAGTTTGAGTTGTATAAGCCAACTAGTATGGGATCCGGAGGTCGTACGCGATGAGGTCACCGGCACTGCGCCATGTGCTCACGCACCTGATCACCCCGCTGCTGATGTGCCTGGGCATGGGACTGGCCTACATGGGTGCGTTCGTGCACCCGGAGCCCAACCACATGCCCGTGGCCGTGGTCGGCGCCGGACCGGAGGCGAAGGTGTTGGCGCAGACCGTCAAGGACACCGCCGGCGACCGGCTCGACGTCCGTACGGTGCCGACCCGGACCGCGGCCGTCGACCTGCTGAAGTCCCGTACCGTGACCGGCGCCTACGTCCCGAGCGCCAGGACGCCCGAACTGATCGTCGCCAGCGCCGCCTCCGACATGGGAGCCACGGCCGTCGAGAAGGTCTTCGCCCCGGTCGCGGAGCGGCAGGGCGTGCCGCTCAAGGTCACCGACGTGGCCCGGCCGGTCGCCGACGACCCCACGGGACAGGGCCTGTTCTTCCTGCTCGTCGCGGTCAGCATCGGTTCCTACGCCTCGGTCGCCGCCCTCGGCGCGGCCGGCGGTGCGCTCCCCATGCGGATCCGCGCCCTGCTCGCGGTCGGCGTGTCGGCGGTCGTCAGCGGCATCGGCGCGCTGCTCGCCGGCCCGGTGTTCCACCTCGCCCACCACGACCTGGCCGGCGTCTGGGGCCTGGCCTGGCTCTACTCCGCCGGCATCCTCCTCGTCGGCGTCGGCCTGCACACCTTCCTCAAGAGGTGGACCACGCTGACCATGATGGTGCTGTTCGTGATGCTCAATTTCACCAGCTCCGGCGGGCTGTTCCGGCCCGAACTACAGAACGGCTTCTTCGGCGCACTGCACGCCTTCTGGAACGGCGCCGGCTTCGTCGAGGGCCTCCGCGGCCTGCTGTACTTCGGCGGCGACGGCCTCGGCCGCGACGTGACCACGCTGGCGGTGTGGCTGCTGGCCGGCCTCGTGGTGGTCGCGGCCGCGGCCGGGTACGAGCGGGCCAGGGCCGCCACCCCGACCGCACCCGCCGTCGTACCGGACTCGCCCGCCGCCCTGGCGGTCGACGGGGAGGCCGGGGCGGCCGGGGCGGCCGACGAGGCGGCTGACGAGGAGGCCGAGGAGACGGTCGGCGTCTGACAGTCCGATGGTCCGACGACCGGCCGGCGTCCGGATAGGCTCTCCGCGATGACTGCTCTCACCGATCCCACCACCGTGGTCGCAGCGCTGCGCGCCGCCGGCTGTGTCTTCGCCGAGGACGAGGCGGAGCTGATCCTCACCACCGCCCGCACGCCGGAGGAACTGGCCGCGATGGTGGCCCGGCGCGCCGCCGGGGAGCCTCTCGAACACGTCCTCGGCTGGGCCGGGTTCCACGGCCTGCGCGTGCGGGTGGAACCCGGCGTCTTCGTGCCCCGCCGCCGCACCGAGTTCCTGGTCGACCAGGCCCTGGCGCAGGCCCCCGGCGCATCCGTCGTGGTGGACCTGTGCTGCGGCTCCGGCGCGGTCGGCGCCGCCCTCGCCGCCGCCCTCGGCGACGTCGAACTGCACGCCGCCGACATCGACACCGCCGCTGTCGGCTGCGCCCGCCGCAACATCGCCCCCTACGGCGGCCACGCCCACACCGGCGACCTGTACGACGCCCTGCCCCCGGCCCTGCGCGGCCGGATCGGCATCCTCGCGGCCAACGTGCCCTACGTCCCCACCGGCGAGGTCGGTCTGCTGCCCGCCGAGGCCCGCGACCACGAGCCGCTGGTCGCCCTCGACGGCGGCGACGACGGCCTGGACGTGCTGCGCAGGGTCGCCGCCGGGGCGCCCGAGTGGCTGGCGCCCGGCGGCTGCGTCCTCGTCGAGACGAGCGAGCGCCAGGCCGGCACGGCCGTCGAGGCCTTCGCCGGCGCCGGACTGTCCGCGCGGCTCGCGGTGTCGGAGGAGCTGTACGCGAACGTCGTGATCGGCGTGCGCGACCGGGCCGTCTCGCTCTGACGGAAGAGCGGAAACCACCCCTCCGAGGCTTGACGGCCGGGGACCTCAGCACGCTGGAGGTGCGGAGGGAGCCGAGCCGTACACGGTCGGGCACCACACCCTCCGCTGCCCGGGACCCCTGTGCCGGGCAGCGGGCGACACGCCGGGCGGGGCCATCCGACCGGGCCGCCGCCTGGGTCGTGGCGCCGCCTGGGTCGTGGCGCCGCCTAGGTCGTGGCGCCGCCTAGGTCGTCGCGCCGCCGGCGGAGGGGCTCGGTGACGGTGAGCGGTCGCCGGGGTGCTGCCAGGGGCCGCCGTGGTCGCGCATGCCGCCCCGGCCCATGCGCGTGAGGTCACCCGAGAACGCGGCCGAGGCGGTCGGTCCGCCGCCGGCGCCGCGGGTGCCCACCAGGACCGCGGTCGCGCCCTTCTTCAGCGAGTCGGCGTCCCCGCGCACCTTGACGTCCGAGTCGACGGTCCCCCTGTGAATCCGATGAGGCCGGCCGGTCCGGGGGAGGGCTACGACAGTTCCTGCGCTCGCGCGATGAGCAGTGCCACGTCGTCGTGGTTGTCGGGGTGGTGCAGCTCCCGCAGCAGCCGGTCGCAGGTCTCCTCCAACGGGCCGGCCGGGGCGTCCAGGAGGGCCAGCAGTTCGTCCAGCCGCTCGTCCAGGGAGTGGCTGCGGGTCTCCACCAGGCCGTCGGTGTAGAGCACCAGCTCGTCGCCCGGTTCGAACTCCACGGTGGTCGTGGCGAAGGGGACGCCGCCGACGCCCAGCGGGACGCCGGTGGGCAGGTCCAGCAGCTCCGGCGGCCGCCCGGGGCGGACCCGGGCCGGGGGCAGATGGCCGGCGTTGGCGATCCGGACCTGCCGCAGCCGCGGGTCGTGCACGGCGTACACGCAGGTCGCGATGGAGTGGTCCAGGCCCGAGGTGGTCTTGTCCAGGTGCTCCAGGAGCACCGCCGGGTCCAGGCCGAGCGAGGCCAGGGTGGTGGTCGCGGTCCGCAGCCGCCCCATGGTCGCGGCCGCGTTGATGCCGCTGCCCATCACGTCGCCCACCACGAGCGCCGTCCGGCCGCCCTCCAGCGGGATCACGTCGAACCAGTCACCGCCCACCTCGACGGTGGCGCCCGCCGGCTGGTAGCGGGAGGCCACCTCCAGGCCGGTGGTGACCCTGGGGTGGGTGGGCAGCAGGCTGCGCTGGAGGGTCAGCGCGGTGGTGCGGGCGTTCTGGTACCAGCGGGCGTTGTCGATCTGCACGGCCGCCCGCGCCGCCAGCTCCCGGGCCAGCAGCAGGTCGTCGTCGTCGAACGGCGCCGGCGTGCGGGTGCGTCTGAGGTCCAGGGCGCCCAGCACCTCGCCTCGCGCGATCAGCGGCACGGCCAGGTACGAGTGCACCCCGGCCCGGGCCAGCAGCTCGGCGGCCTCGGGCGAGCGGGCGATCCGCGCCAGGTCCTCGGCCGTGACCCGCGGGACGACGACGGCCTCGCCGGTCCGTACGCACGCGGTGATCAGCCGGTCCGGCGCGTACCGGGCGACCGTGCCCGGCGTCTCGGCGGCCCCCGCCGCCGTCTCCGGCTCCGCGCGCACGGCGAGCGCGCGGAGCACCGCGGGCTCGGCGGGGCCGAGCCTGCTGCGCCGGCCCTCGACCACCGCGTCCAGCAGATCCACCGACGCCACGTCGGCGAGCTCGGGCACCGCGACGGCGGCCAGCTCACGGGCGGTGCGTTCGAGGTCCAGGGTGGTGCCGATGCGGGCCGAGGCGTCCGCGATGACGGCCAGTCGCCGGCGCGCGTTCTCGGCCTCCACACCGGCCCGGTACGGCACGGTGATGTCGACCACCGACGTCGCCACGCCCAGTACGTTGCCCAGGGCGTCCTCCAGCCGGTAGACCGACACCGCCCAGATGTGCTCCTCGTCCGGGTCGGCCGGGGTGCGCCCCACCGCGGGTTCGTCGACGACCGGTTCGCCGGTCCGCAGCACCCGCAGGTAGGCCGACTCCAGTTCGTCGGCGTCCAGGGACGGCAGCACCTCGCGGACGGTCCGGCCCACGTGTTCCGCGGCGGGGACGCCGTTCATGCGCTCCATCGCCGGGTTGACCGACACGAACCGCAGATCGGTGTCGAGGACGGCCAGCCCGATCGGCGACTGCTTCACGATCCGCTCGGAGAGCGCGACGTCCTGCTCCAGACGGCGGACCGTCGACTGGTCGGCGGCCAGACCCAGCGCGAAGACGTCGCCGTTGTCGTCCATGAGACGCATGTTGCGGAACTCCACCACATGGGTGGTGCCGTCCTTGTGGCGGATGGGGAAACCCCCGGCCCAGCTCTGCCCGGTGCGCATCACCTCGGAGAACAGCTTCCCGACCAGTTCGATGTGCCGCTCGTGCACCATCAGGCGGGCCGCGTACTGCCCGAGCGCCTCGGCGGCCGGATAGCCGAACAGCTCCTCCGCCTGCGGGCTCCACAGCACGATGCGCCCCTGGGCGTCCAGCACCACGGAGGCCACGCCCAGGACGTCCAGCAGCCCGCCGGGTCGCACGGGCCCGCGCGCGGGCTCCTCGCCCCCGGCCGCCGAAGCCTCGGCTGGACTCATCGCACGCACCGCCTTCGCACCTTCGCACGGCACGTCGTCCCCCGTGCCGACTCCCCTTGTTCTATCGCGCTCACACCCGACTCTCCGACGTCGCCGCCGACTTTTCCACCCTCTCTCGTCACCGCGCCGTCCTCATGGCGAAGTAACCACCGGGGCGGCAGGGGCGCGAGTTCACTTTCCCGTTTCCGTCATTGGTCTGTACATGACCGTCAGGTGCACGCCAGACTGACCGACGCGCGCACACCCACCCCCCAGTCACCGAGGAGCAGGCCGCCATGCCCGCGTCCACCCGGCAACGTTGTCGCGCGGGGCTGACCGCCCTGGTCGCCCTCGCCACCACCGCGGTCCTCGCCACCGCCGCCCCGGCCTCCGCCGCCGACACCTGGACCGAGACCGGTTCCGACCGCGCCGATCCGCTCACCGAGAGCCAGGGACTGACCTCGGTCGAGGTCCCCGCGAACAGCCCCAACCGGTACACCGGCATCGGCACCATCCCGGTCGGCGTCTCCGGTCGCGGCTGGAACCACGTCGGCGACCCCGACGAGTCCTACGACGGCTACTACGTCGAGCCGTACCAGGCGGACTCCGGCACCGCCAAGATGTACCGGGTGCAGGCCCCGGACGGCACCTGGTCGGAGTACGTCCACACGCTCGCCCCCGGCGAGGCCCTCAACAACTCGTGGGACGCGATCTCGCCCGACAGCCAGTACATGCTCTCCGGCGAGTACGGCACCATGACCCGCTTCCTGGTCCTCCCGACGCCCGGCGCCAACGCCGGCACCTCGCCGTCCGCGAACCTTCCGCTGGCGTCCGTCGTGAACCTGGACCACGCCGTACGCGACGTACAGGGCTGCGACTTCTCCGGTCCCACCACGCTGCTGTGCTCCTCGGACGACCCGGACGGCAGTCTCTTCGGCTACACCAAGCCGCTGCTCCAGGTCGACCTGTCCGCGCAGCCCGGCGCCGCCGACGTCACCGGTCGCGTCACCGCGCTGCGCCGGCTCCCGCTGCGCAGCTCCTGCTCGGGCACGTTCGAGGCCGAGGGCATCGACTACGACCGGCGCACCGCCACCCTGCGCGTCATCGTGATGTCGCCGGGCTTCTGCGTCCTCACGGACAGCAAGACGTACAAGTTCACCCGGGGCTGAGCCGCCCCGGGGGCGGCGGCGGGTGGTGCGGCGCCCGGGAATCGGTGCTTTTCTGTTGGCATGGCGCGGTTCGCGGGGGAACCCGTGACACCGCGCCATCGCCATGAGAGGAGCGTGCACGATGGGCCCTGAACGACTGCACGAGGAACCCGTCTCCCTCGAGATCAGCGGATGCAGCAAGGAGGACGCCCGGATCGTCTTCGACGCGCTGTGCGAGTGCTTCGAGTCCGACCGGAACGCCGAGGACGTGCCGCAGCAGCTGCACGAGACCCGCCCCATGGTGTGGCTCGGCACCTTCGAGGTCACCGACGCCCACGAGTGCACCCCGCCGCCCCGGCTCGCGGCCTCCGTGGAGGCCGACGCGCAGGGCGGCTACTGGGCCATCGACCGGCTCCGAACGGCCCTCGACTCCCTGTTCGCGGTGCGCAACCTGTCCTCCGCCTCGGGCGACCAGGAGCGGGAGCTGCACGTTCTGCTCGAAAGCAGGTGACCGCCGACGCGGCAGCGGCTTGTCGGTGATCTGGGACACGTCACCCCGGACTCTTTGTGCAACTAGTTGCATAACCCGTACGCGGTCCTCTACAACTGCGGTGACGACACCGCGCACGGAGGGCCCGATGAGCCGTTACCCGCATCTGCTGAAACCCCTCGACCTGGGCTTCACCACCCTGCCCAACCGCGTGCTCATGGGCTCCATGCACGTGGGCCTGGAGGAGGCCGAGCGCGGCTTCGAGCGGATGGCGGAGTTCTACGCGGCCCGGGCCCGCGGGGGAGTGGGCCTGATCGTCACCGGCGGCATCGCCCCCAACGACGAGGGCCGCCCCTACGAGGGCGGCGCCAAGCTCACCACCGACGAGGAGGCCGAGCGGCACTGCGCCGTGACCGGGGCCGTGCACCGCGAGGGCGGCCGGATCGCGATGCAGATCCTGCACTTCGGCCGCTACGCCTACCACCGCGACCTGGTCGCCCCCAGCCCGGTGCAGGCCCCCATCAGCCCCTTCGCGCCGCGCGAACTCACCGACGAGGACGTCGAGCGCACCATCGGCGACTACGTCCGCACCGCCCGCCTCGCCCGGCAGGCCGGCTACGACGGCGTCGAGATCATGGGCTCCGAGGGCTACCTGATCAACGAGTTCATCGCCGCCGCGACCAACCGGCGCACCGACCGCTGGGGCGGCTCCTACGAGAACCGGATGCGGTTCCCCGTGGAGATCGTCCGGCGGGTGCGCGAGGCCGTCGGCGACGACTTCATCATCGTCTACCGGCTCTCCATGCTGGACCTGGTGCCCGGCGGCTCCTCCCTCGACGAGGTGATCACCCTCGCCAGGGCCGTCGAGGCGGCCGGCGCGACCATCATCAACACCGGCATCGGCTGGCACGAGGCCCGCATCCCCACCATCGCCACCTCGGTGCCCCGCGGCGCCTACACCTGGGTCACCAGGAAGCTGATGGGCGAGGTGTCCGTCCCGCTGGTCACCACCAACCGCATCAACACCCCCGAGGTCGCCGAGGAACTGCTGGCCGGAGGCTGCGCGGACATGGTCTCCATGGCCCGCCCCATGCTCGCCGACCCCGAGTTCGTCGCCAAGGCCGCCGCCGGCACGCCGGAGGCCATCAACACCTGCATCGGCTGCAACCAGGCCTGCCTCGACCACACCTTCAGCGGGCAGATCACCTCCTGCCTGGTCAACCCGCGCGCCTGCCACGAGACCGAGCTGGTCCTCGCCCCGACCCGGCTGAAGAAGCGCGTCGCGGTGGTCGGCGCCGGCCCGGCCGGCCTGGCCTGCGCCGTCTCCGCCGCCGAACGCGGCCACCAGGTCACCCTGTTCGACGCGGCGGCCGAGATCGGCGGCCAGCTGAACGTGGCCCGCAAGGTCCCGGGCAAGCAGGAGTTCGACGAGACCCTGCGCTACTTCCGCCACCAGCTCGACGCGCACGGCGTCGAGGTACGCCTGGACACCACCGTCGGACCCGACGACGTCACCGGCTACGACGAGGTCGTGGTCGCCACCGGCGTCACCCCGCGCACCCCCGACATCCCCGGCGTCGACCACCCCAGCGTCGTCGGCTACCTCGACGTGCTGCGCGACGGCGCCCCCGTCGGCGACCGGGTCGCGATCCTCGGCGCCGGCGGCATCGGCTTCGACGTCGCCGAGTACCTGACCGACGGCGGCGACAAGGCGAGCGAGGACCCGGCGACGTACTTCAGGCTCTGGGGCGTCGACACGGACTACCGGGAACCGGGCGGTCTGGCCGCCCCCGAACGCCCCGCGCCCCCGCGCACCGTCCACCTGCTCCAGCGCAAGACCGGCAAGGTCGGCGCCGGTCTCGGCAAGACCACCGGCTGGATCCACCGCACCGAACTCAAGCACCGGGGCGTCACCATGGTCCCCGGCGTCCGGTACGACCTGATCGACGACGCCGGGGTGCACGTCACCGTCGACGGGCGGAGCACCGTCCTGCCGGTCGACACCGTGGTGCTCTGCACCGGGCAGGAACCGCGCCGCGGCCTCTACGAGGAACTGGTCGCCGCGGGCGTCGCCGCGCACCTCATCGGCGGCGCCGACGTCGCCGCCGAACTGGACGCCAAGCGGGCGATCAAGCAGGGCACCGAACTGGCGGCCGCCCTGTAGGCGCTGTTCCTAGGATGAGCCCATGTCACTCCCGCACGCGATCCTCACCGCCCTGCTCGAGAAGCCGTCGTCGGGGCTGGAGCTGACCCGCAGGTTCGACAGGTCGATCGGGTACTTCTGGTCGGCGACGCACCAGCAGATCTATCGCGAGCTGGGAAGACTGGAGACCGAGGGCTACATCCGCACCCTGCCGGCCGAGCAGCCGGCCCGTGGGCAGAAGAAGAGCTACGAGGTCCTGCCCGCGGGCCGCGCCGAGCTGGCCCGCTGGACCGCCACCGCCCAGGAACCCAAGCCCCTCCGGGACGTCATGCTGCTGCGGCTGCGCGCCGCCGCGGTGGTCGGCACGGCCGGCCTGGAAGCCGACCTGCGCCGCCATCTGGAGTTGCACCAGGTGCAGTTGGCCGAGTACGAGGAGATCCAGCGCCGCGACTTCCCGCCCGGCAAGGACACCCCCGAGGACCGCCTGCGGCACCTGGTGCTACGGGCCGGCATCGACCTGGAGACGTTCTGGACGCGGTGGCTCACCCACGCCATCGGGGAGCTCGGTGAACTCCCCGACCGCTGAGCCGGGTCAGAGCCGGTACGGCTTCGAGCGCTTGCGCAGGTACCAGCCCGCGGCGATGACACCCGAGCCGACCAGCGCCGCTCCGATGCCGAGCGTCAGCGGGCCGTAGTCGCGGGCGGCGCCGCCCAGACCGCCCATCACGCCCCGGGAGGGCGCGGCGGACCTGCTGGTGGAGGAAGTGGTCGGGACGGTCGGGGCGGGCGGCGCGGCCGCGGCCGAGACGATCACCGACTGGTTGCCGGCCGTACCGCCGTTGGAGCAGACGACGACCACCGTGTAGGTGCCAGGTGACACGCCGGACCAGGCGGCCGACTGGCTCACCGTGGTGCCCGCCAGCGCCGCCTGCCGCCCCTGGGCGAACGAGCTCTGAGCGCTGTTGAGCAGCGAGGCGTTGCCCCAGCTGCCGTTGTTCTGGGTACAGGCGCTGGTGACCACCGAGACCGTGGTGCCGGTGGTGCTCACCGAGATGCCCGAGACCGCGGCGGACGGGCCCGCGAGCCAGGCCGGGAGCGCGGCGGCGGCCGCCAGGGTCAGGCCGGAGCGGACGAGACGTCGGGTAGTGCGCATGGGCTGCCCTCCGGCGGCACGGTTGGCGGAACGTCCCTTGCGCCGCCGAGGATCGGGGAAGCCCCGTGCTGCCTCAGGTTCAGCGAAAGCGGCCGCGGACCGCCGCGCACGCGCAGGCGCCCGGTCAGGTGATCTCTTCATCCGTCCGGCCCAGGCCGGGATGCGCCTCAGGCCCCCGTCGTCACCGACCGCACCGCCGACCACCCGCCCCACGTCCCGTCCGGCAACCGCGCCCGCAGCCGCACATGGTGCCCGACTCCATGGTCCCGCCCCACATAGAAGCTGTAGGCCGAGCGGCCCGTGGGCGGGGTCCCGCCCCATACCAGTGAGGTGGTCGTCGCCGCGTCGAGCCGGATCTGGTACTCCGTGATCACCCCGTCCACCCGCGGCGGATCCCAGGCCAGATCCAGGTAGTATGCCCCGCTCTTCTCGTGGCTCCTCGCGGTGAACCCGGTGGGCGCGGTGGCCCGGCCGTCGTCGGTGCCCGGTGTGGTCAGGCGCACCGCCGCGCTCGCGGGCGAGAGGTTCCCGGCCGCGTCCCGGGCCCGGACGGTGAACACATAGCGCGTCCCCGGACGCAGTCCCGTCACCACGGTGGCTGTCTGGTTCCCGCCCACACTGTGGATCTTCGCGTCGCCCTGGTAGACGTCGTACGACAACACCGCCCGGTCGTCGGTGGCGGCGCCCCAGGACAGCTGCACCGCGCGGCTGCCCACGGCGCGTCCGCCCGGTCGTACCGGGCGCGTCGGCGCCGACCGGTCCGCCGCGACCAACGCCGGTGTGGTCGCCCGCACCTCGCGGCTGCGCGGCCCGAGGCTGCCGTCGCCGCCCCGGGCCCGCACGGAGAACGCGTACGCGGTGGACGGCCTGAGCCTGACGACGTCCACCATGTGCTGGGACCCCGGTACCTCTTCGACCTTCGTGGTGCCGCGATACACCTCGTAGCCGCGTACCCCCGCACTGTCCGGCAGCGCGTTCCACATGACGTGCACGCTGGTGGCGCTGCCGGCCGCCGCGGTGACCCCGGCCGGGGCACCGGGCAGCCTGCCGCTGTCCCCGTCGGCGCCACGCGGGCCGCACGACGTCAGGAACAGCAGCGCACAGACCAGGACGACGACACGGCGCACGGTTCCGCCTCCCCGGGGACGGCAGTACGGCAATGGTCCGGACCAATCGTTCTCCGGACCAATATGACCTGCCCGGGATGCGGACATCAAGAGGCCCGTATTGGAGACGACGGGGAGGAGTTACGTATGCTGACCGCACTGCGGCCGAACTTCCCCGGAGAACAGGGGAGTTCGCGCCTGTGGCGCGGAACGCTGTCGTCGCTGATCCCGCGCCGACGCGGGCGGCCGGGGCCGTCCGGGCCGACACCGGCTCGGGCGGCCCCGGCCCCTGACGGGATCTCACAGGGTGTCAGTTCGTTGCTCCGTACGGCCCTGTAAGGCCCTCACCTGCTGGCCCGGGCGCCGGGGCCCCCTCAGATTGGACCGGTTGACTCCGTGTCCCCCACGAAAGAGGGTCCCTCATCGTGCGTGTCCAGACGCTGACGCTGGCCGCGGCCGGCGCCGCCCTGCTCACCCCGACCACGCTGCCCACCCCCGCCGCGTCGCTCACGGCCCACAGTGACCGGCACCGGATCACCGCCACCGATCTGCTGGCCCGGGTGCACGACTGCAAGCAGGTGTCCAAGGGCCGCTTCCGCACCGACGCCGGTACCGCCGCCACCGTCCCCGTGTGCGGCACCGACCAGGCCGTCTTCTGGAAGGCCGACCTCGACATCGACTGCGACGGCCGGGTCACCGCCCACTGCAACCGGGCCGCCGATCCGGCGTTCTCCGCCGCCACCGCCTTCCAGCAGTCCGACGGCCGCCATCTCGACGCGGAGAAGCTGCCCTATGTCGTCGTACCCGGTTCCAGCCGCCGCTGGAACCACCGGGCGTACGGCGTCCGGGGCGGGGCGGTCGCCGCGGTGATCTACAAGGGCCGGGTCCAGTACGCCGTCGTCGGCGACACCGGGCCCCGCGACATCATCGGCGAGGCGTCCTACGCCACCGCGAAGGGGCTGGACGTGAACCCCGACCCACGGGTCGGCGGGGTGGCCTCCGGCGTGACCTACATCGTCTTCCGGGACTCGGCGATCAGACCCATCGAGGACCGTGAGACGGCGGAGGCGGAGGGCGAGCGCCTGGCGGCCCTGTTCACCGGCGTGAACTGAGACCGCCGGCACCGGCCGCCCGCCCGGCCGACGCCCAGGGTGCGGGCCGAGTCGGCACCGGCCGCCCGCCCAACCGCGGCTCAGGGTGCGGGCCGGGCCCACGGAGGCCACGCCGCCCGCCCGCGCCGGGGCGCGGACGGACCGACGACGACCGCACCGGGGCGCGGACGGGCCGACGACGACCGCACCGGGGCGCGGACGGGCCGACGACGACCGCACCGGGGCGCGGACGGGCCGACGACGCCCGCGCCGGGGCGTGGACGGGCCGACGACGACCGCTGTCAGACCTTGCGGTAGGTGTAAGCCTCGGCGGCCGCGGCCACCACGGCGTCGAGGTCGGCCCCGGTGGCCGCCGTGACGACCGCCGCGACCGCGCCCTCCACGAACGGGGCGTCCACCAGGCGGGCGCCGTCCGGCAGTTCGTCGCCCTCCGCCAGCAGCGCCTTCACGGTGAGCACCGCGCTGCCCAGGTCGGTGAGGACGGCGACCCCCGCGCCCCGGTCCACGGACACGGCCGCGGCGGCGATCAGCTCGGCGCTGGTGCCGAGCCCGCCGCCCTCGGTGCCGCCCGCCGGGGCAACCGGCACCGAGACGCCGCCCGCCAGCCCCTTCGCCAGGTCCGCCACCGAGGCCGCCACCTCGGCGCTGTGCGACACCAGCACGATCCCCACCAGCTTGTCGTCACTCACCGGCCGCCTCCTCGAGCCCCGCGACGAGCAGCGCCGACGAGGTGGCGCCCGGGTCCTGGTGGCCGATGCTGCGCTCCCCGAGATAGCTCGCCCGGCCCTTGCGGGCCTGAAGCGGTGTCGTCGCCACGGCCCCTTCCTCGGCGGCGGCCCGCGCCGCGCCGAAACCCTCGCCGAGCGCGTCCACGGCCGGCACCAGGGCGTCGATCATCGTCTTGTCCCCGGGCGCGGCCCCGCCCAGGGCCATCACCTTGTCCACCCCGGCCCGCAGCGCCTCGGCGAACTGCGCCTCACCGACCTCGGCGGCATCGCCGAGCGCCTTGCCGGTACTGCGCAACAGCGTGCCGTACAGCGGTCCGGAGGCACCGCCCACCGTGGAGATCAGTGTGCGTCCGGCGAGTGCCAGCACGGCACCCGGGGTGTCGGGGGCGTCCTTCTCCAGCGCGGCCGTGACCGCCTTGAAGCCGCGTTGGAGGTTGCTGCCGTGGTCGGCGTCCCCGATGGGGGAGTCGAGGGCGGTGAGCCGCTCCGCCTCCCGGTCCACGGACGCGGCCGTCGCCGCCATCCAGCGGCGGAAGAATTCGGCGTCGAGCACTGGAACTCCTTGCGTGCGGTACGGATGCGGGTCGGTTCTGCTGCTCGCTCACATCCCCCAGCGCAGGGCCGGGGTCTTCACCGGCGCCTCCCACAGCCGCAGCAGGTCCTCGTCGACCTGGCAGAGGGTGACCGAGGCGCCCGCCATGTCCAGGGAGGTGACGTAGTTGCCGACCAGGGTGTGGGCCACGGTCACCCCGCGCTCGGTGAGCACCCGCTGGACCTCGGCGTTGAAGCCGTACAGTTCCAGGAGCGGGGTCGCGCCCATGCCGTTGACCAGCACCAGCACCGGGTTGCGCGGGGTCATGTCCTCCAGGATCGCGTTGACCGAGAAGTCGGCGATCTCGCCCGAGGTCATCATGGCCCGCCGCTCCCGGCCCGGCTCGCCGTGGATGCCGATGCCCAACTCCAGCTCACCGGGCGGCAGATCGAAGGTCGGGGTGCCCTTGGCCGGGGTGG
This sequence comes from Streptomyces humi, assembly GCF_001005085.2. Classification (GTDB taxonomy): domain Bacteria; phylum Actinomycetota; class Actinomycetes; order Streptomycetales; family Streptomycetaceae; genus Streptomyces; species Streptomyces humi. Next base: position 52,805 of record NZ_LBMU02000015.1, on the reverse strand, counting down.
TGCAGGCGCTCAGCGCGACCCCGAAGCTGCGGGAGTTCTCGTTCACCTGACGCCCGATGGACTCCACCCGCTCCAGCGGCTGCCCCTCGGCCGCGGCGGCGCCGGCGATCTTCTCCACGAACAGGGTGGCGCCGGTGCCGCGCCGGCCGGCGGTGTAGAGGCTGTCGGTGACCGCCACGTCGTCGTTGACGAGCACCTTCGCCACCTGGATGCCCTCGTCCTCGGCGAGTTCGGCCGCCATGTCGAAGTTGAGCACGTCACCGGTGTAGTTCTTCACGATGAACAGCACGCCGGCCCCGCTGTCCACGGCCGCGGCGGCCCGGGCCATCTGGTCCGGCACGGGGGAGGTGAAGACCTCACCGGGGCAGGCCGCCGACAGCATCCCGGGACCGACGAATCCGCCGTGCAACGGCTCGTGCCCCGAACCGCCGCCCGAGACGAGCGCCACCTGCCCGGAGACGGGGGCGTCACGTCGTACGATCACCCGGTTCTCCACGTCCACGGCGAGATCGGGATGCGCGGCCGCGATACCCCGCAGCGCATCCGCCACCACGGTCTCAGGAACGTTGATGAGCATCTTCATGGGGGCCTCCTGATGACATTAGCAGACTAGTCTCTGACCTGCGTCTTTGCAGAGCAGATGGTTCGTCAGGTGTGGCTGTCGGGTGGGATCACGAGTGGCGTGGTTCTCCTGACCGCAGTATCGGCCTTGCGGGCGCGGAGGTCACCTGGGCGGCTGCGTGAAGCATGTCGGGCCGTTACCGGCCGGTCAGGAGGCGGCGGTGGTGGCGGGCGGGGCCGTGGAGTCGCGGACCACCAGATGGGTGCCCACCTCCATGTGATCCATGAGCAGCTTCTGTCCCTCGACGAGGGAGAGCAGCGCGCGGGCCGCCTTCTGCCCCATGTCGTGCAGGGGCTGGCGCACGGTGGTGAGGCCGGGGAAGGTCTGCGCCGCCTGCGGGAGGTCGTCGAAGCCGACGACGGAGAACTCGTCGGGCACCTTGAGGCCACGGGCCCGGGCGGCGTCGATGGCGCCGAGTGCCATCAGGTCGGCTCCGGCGACGATCGCCGTGGGGGCGTGGTCGGCGATCAGGCGGGTGGCGGTGCGGAATCCGCTGGCGTAGGAGAAGTCGCAGGACGCGACCATGCGGGCGTCCACGTCCAGTCCGGCCAGCCGCATCGCGTCCTCGAAGCCCTGGAAGCGGACGGACGTGCTCTCCAGGTCCTCCTCGCCGCGGAGGTAGGCGATCCGGGTGTGGCCCAGGTCGATCAGGTGCTGGGTGCCCTGCCGCATGCCGTGGTAGTTGTCGACGGTCAGCCGGGGCAGGGGGACGTCCAGACGGCGTGGGTCGATGATGACGCAGGGCAGGATCTGGCGGCGCAGCAGCTCGACCGTCTCGTCCTCCAGGACCGGCGCGATCATCAGGACGCCGTCGACGAGGCCGCGGCCCAGGAACTCGATGCGGTCCTTCTCGCGTGCGGCGTCGTGGTAGGAGGCGTTGACCAGCAACTCCTGTTCCGCGTCGGCCAGTTCGTCGGCGACACCGCGCAGGATCTCCAGCCCGTACTGGCTGGTCAGGTCGAGGGCGATGAGTCCGATGAGTCCGGTGCGGCCGGCCTTGAGGTTGCGTGCCGAGATGTTGGGCCGGTAGCCGAGGCGCCCCGCGACCTCCATGACACGGCGCCGGGTCTCCTCGGAGGCCCCGGGCTTGCCGTTCATGACGTTGGACACGGTCATCGCGGAGACGCCGGCCTCCGCGGCCACCCGCGCGATGGTCACCCGCTCTGCCACTCCAACTCCTTCTGCATGCACAGCACTTGGGCCTGAACGAAGCCCTGTCGTGCTGGCTCACTCAATCACGATGCTGCGGGAAACTTCCAGGAAACTGTAACGATAAGGCAGGGGGGTCGCGAGTGGAACCCTGTCTGAGCTGGGGGTGATCGACGCGCCAAAGCTCCGTGCGCGGGTCACGGAAAGTTACGTATAGATGGCGACTAAGTTTTGCGTTACAGTTCCCGGCCATCGGCACGAAACATCTGCCGCAACTCGGGTCCACCGACCCCCTGTCCGCCGTATCGGCGCTGTACCCACACGGATGCAGGCTGACCGGATCAATCCCTTCAGACATGACAAGTCGGTCCGTACCGACGAATGGGTGAGGTGTGCAATGAAGCGCTCCGGGAGACTGCTCGCGGTCGCCACCACGGTCGCCGCGCTGGCGACCACGCTCGCCGCCTGTGGCGGTGGCTCCGGCTCGTCCTCCGCGGACGGGAAGGTCCACATCAAGGTCGAGGCGTGGAAGGGCGGCGGCGCGGAGCCCGCGAACGTCGCGGAGATCAACAAGGCCTTCGAGAAGGCCAACCCCGGCATCAAGGTCGACTTCGAGTACATCACCGCGAACGACACCTACACCCAGAAGCTCCAGCCCGAGCTGCTGGGCGGCAAGGCCGGCGACGTGATCATGGTCGACTCGGACAAGATGAACAAGTGGGGTGCCTCCGGCTACCTCGCCGACCTCTCCCAGGAGTCCTGGGCAAGCCGGATCTCCGACTCCGCCAAGCCGTTCGCGACCAGCGGCGGCAAGGTCCTGGCCATGCCGATGGAGCTGATAGGCATCGGCCTGTACGCCAACATGGACCTGCTGAAGAAGGCCGGCATCACCGAGGTCCCGTCCGACTGGCCGACGTTCCTCGCCGATCTGGCCAAGGTGAAGAAGGCCGGCATCACCCCGATCGCGCTGCCCGACAAGTCCGGCTGGACCGGCAGCTCCACCTTCCAGGCGGCCGGCTCCACGCTCGTCTACCAGAAGAACAAGCAGTGGGACGCCGACTTCCTGGCCGGCAAGGCCTCCTTCGGCACCGACTGGAAGACCTCGCTCGAGCAGCTCAGGACCCTCGGGGACAAGGGCTACGTCAACTGGAAGAACGAGCTCGGCGTCGACGAGTGGTCGCAGGGCCCGCAGGACTTCAGCGCCGGCAAGAGCGCCTTCTGGTACCAGGGCGCCTGGCAGGTCTCCAACGTCGCCAAGGCGGGGTTCCCGGTCCGGTTCACCCCCTGGCCGGGCGGCGCCGCCGGCACCGAGCCCAACGCGATGCTCTTCTCCGGCACCATGTGGGCCGTCAACTCCCAGTCGCGGCAGGCCGACGCGGCCAAGAAGTACGTGGACTTCTGGTCCCGGAGCGAGAACCTCGCCAAGTACCTGGAAGCCGAGCACGCCGAGTCCCCGTTCACCGGCGGTACGACCCCGGACGCCACGGAGACCAAGTCCTTCAACGCGGCCTTCAACGACGGACGTTACCGGGTCCTGCCGTCCAACTCCTGGTACGGCGCGACCGCCGAGACCACCGTCGGCTCCAAGATCCAGGCCTATCTGCTGGGCCAGGCCTCCGAGGCGCAGACCCTGAAGGACATCCAGACGGCGGCCTCCGCCAAGTAGACCGGCCGTACCGTCCCGGGACCGCCGCGGTGCGGGTGCGGCCCGCCTCCCGCACCTCCCGCCCGCCTTCACCGCGGCCCCCGGCCAAGGAGGATCGATCCCCGTGTTCCACCGCCGGCGCGCCACCATGGCCGCCTTCCTGCTCCCGGCGATCGCCGTCTACAGCGTCTTCACGCTGTATCCGCTGGTCCGGGGCGTCTACCTGAGCTTCACCGACAGCCTCGGCGGGCCCGTCGCGAACTTCGTCGGACTCGACCAGTACCAGGCCATGGCGGACGACCCGGCCGTCTCCGCCGCCCTGTGGCACACCGTGCTCTACGCCGTGGTGGTCGTCGTCGCGCAGAACGGCCTCGGTCTGCTCTTCGCGTCGATGCTGTTCCGCCGGCCCCGGGTCCGCAAGGTGCTCAACGTCGTCCTGCTGACACCGACCCTGATCTCCCCGGTGATGGCCGCGTTCATCTGGTCGTACCTCTTCGCGCCCACCGGCGGGCTCAACGCGCTGCTCGGCACGGCCGGACTCGGCAGCCTCCAGCACGTCTGGCTGGGCGACCCGCACACCGCGCTGTACGCGGTGGCCGCCGTCAACGTCTGGATGTTCACCGGCTACTCGTGCGCGATCTTCCTCGCCGGCTACATGAGCCTGCCGACCGAACTCCTGGAGGCGGCCGCGCTGGACGGCGCGAGCGGATGGCGGCGGTTCCGCAGCATCGAGTGGCCGCTGCTCGCCCCCGCCCTCACCGTGAACGTCACCCTCAGCCTCATCGGCTCGCTCAAGGTCTTCGAGTTCCCGCTCGTCCTCACCAACGGCGGCCCGGCCGGCGCCACCGACACCCTGACCCTGCTGGTCTACCGGAACATCTTCGGCGGCGGGAAGTTCGCCCTCGGCGTCGCGCTGTCGGTGCTGCTCCTGGTGACCGTGGTCGTCCTGTCCAGCGCGACCAACTCCCTGCTCAGGCTGCGCGAACGGCGCGTCTGACGACGGCGCCCGACACGTCGTACGCACCTGATCGATTCGGACGGATCGCCACCATGACCTCTCAGCTCTCCGCGACCGCACAGGACACCGGCCACCGCGCCCGGACGACCCACGCCGACGGCCGGGGCGGCCCGCCCCGCAGGACGAGCCACCGGCCCGCGCGCCGCCTCGCCGGCGGCCTCGGCACCGCGCTGCTCGGCCTCGGCACCCTGCTGTTCGTACTGCCGTTCCTCTTCACGGTCGTCACCTCGCTGCGCACCGCCGCCGACGTCGCCCGCTCCCCGCTGGGCATCCCGCACTCCTTCACCCTGAAGAACTTCAGCGACGCCTTCAGCCAGATCCACTACGGGCCGAGCACCCTCAACACCCTGCTGATCACCGGACTCTCGTGCGTGTGCATCACCGTCCTGGGCGCGCTGGCCGGGTATCCGCTGGCCCGAATCACCGCGGGCTGGTCGACGGCCGTGTACCGGCTGTTCATCCTCGGCACCTCCATCCCCGTCTTCGTGGTGGTGGCCCCGCTGTACCTGCTGATGCGGGACATGAACCTGCTCGACACCTACGCGGGCGTGGTCCTCATCTACACCGCGATCAACCTGCCACTGGCGGTGTTCTTCTACACCAGCTTCATCCGCTCGGTCCCCGCCGACCTGGAGGAGGCCGCCGCGCTCGACGGCTGCGGCGCCTTCCGCACCTTCTTCGTCGTCATCCTGCCGCTGCTGCGACCGGTCACCAGCACCCTGCTGACCTTCGTGGCCCTCCAGATCTGGAACGACCTGCTGGTGCCGCTGGTGTTCCTCCAGGACCCGGGCAAGCGCACCGTCATGGTGAACGCCTACTCGTTCATCGACCCGCACACCGTGCAGCCGACCACGCTGTTCCCGGCCGCCCTGCTCGGCGTGCTCCCGCTGCTGGTCATCTTCGTCTTCTTCCAGCGCCAGGTCGTCGCCGGCATGTCCGCCGGCGCCGTCAAGTCCTGACCCGCGCACACCGGTTCACCCGCCGGCGCCGTGCCCCGCACCGCCGTACGGCCGCTCCGCCCTGCCCCGCCGCCACCTCCCGACATCCCGGAAGGACCCCCCACCGATGTACGTGGTCTCCTACTTCACCGACGCAGACGAGGCGCTGCACCTCGCTTACAGCCACGACGGCGAGGAGTTCACGGCGGTGAACGGTGGCCGGCCCGTCCTGCGCGGGACCGTCGGCACCGGCCGGCTGCGGGACCCGTTCATCGGGGCCGGCCCCGACGGCCTGTTCCATCTGCTGGCCACCGACGGCTGGACGAGCCCGTACATCGTCCACGCCACCTCGGCCGACCTGCTGAACTGGTCCGAGCAACGGCTGGTGCCGGTGATGGCCCGGGTGGCGGGCGCCCTCAACGCCTGGGCGCCGGAGTTCTTCCTGGACAGCGCCACCGGGCTGTACCACCTCATCTGGTCGTCCGTCGTCGAACCGGGCCACACGGCCGAGGGCCGCGACTTCGAGCACATCAGCCAGGACCACCGCATCTGGCACTGCACCACCGAGGACTTCCGCACCTTCTCCGCACCCGGCGTCTTCTTCGACCCCGGCCACTCCGTCATCGACGCCACCGTACGGGAACTGGACGGCGGCGGCTTCCTGATGGCCTTCAAGGACGAGCGCGGGGTCAACGACCTCGACACGGCACACAAGGACATCCACCTGACCACGTTCGGCGTCCCCGGCGGCCCGTACGCCGCGCCCACCGGGCCGGTGACACCGTCCCTGGTGGAGGGACCGTCGCTGTTCCGCCGCGGCGACGAATGGGTCATGATCTTCGACCACTTCCTGGAGGGACGCTACGGGGCGGCCCGCAGCCGGGGCGGCGCGGCGTGGGAGCCGGTCGCCCTGTCCCTGCCGCCGGGCATGCGGCACGCCTCCGTCCTGGAGACGTCGGCCTCGGTCCTGGAGCACTCCGCCGCGGACACGCTCGCCGCGCGCTAGCTGTGCCGCAGCGCGGCGGCCACGGATCCCGGACGCGGCTCCAGCCCCCTGGCGGCGCGCCCGGTGCGCACAGATCCGCGTCACGACCAGTGGCGCGGACGACCCGATCACCCAGCAAGGAGCGTCGCGATGAAGAGTCGCAGACCGACGCGCCCGGTCCGCCGGGCAGCACGCGTTCTGGCCCTGCTAGCCACGATGGCGGGAGCCCTCGTGCTCCCGGCCCAGACCGCCACGGCGGCCGGTACCACCTACTACGTCGACTGCTCGGCCGCCGGCAACGGCAGCGGCACCCAGGCCAGCCCCTGGAACGCGGTCGGCAGCGTCAACGGCACCACGTTCGCCGCGGGCGACAGCATCCTCTTCAAGGCCGGCACCACCTGCACCGGCCAGCTCACCCCGGGTGGCTCGGGAGCCTCCGGCAACAACATCTCGATCAGCTCCTACGGATCCGGCGCCAAACCGGTCATCGACGCGGCCGGCGCCACCGGCGCGGTCGTCAAGCTGCTCAACCAGCAGTACTGGGACATCGGCGGCCTGGAACTGGTCGACAACGCCTCCTCGCCCGCCTACCGCTCCGGCGTCCTCGCCGAGAACAGCTCCGGCGGCGTCCTGCACCACATCCGCGTGCACGACATGTACATCCACAACATCGCCGGCTACGGCGGCGGCTGGTACTCCACCAACGCGGGCGTCGGCGTCCAGACCGACCACACCACCCCGGTCTCCACCTGGGACGACGTGGTGGTCGAGAACAACACCTTCGACCACGTCGACCGCATCGCCGTAGCCGTCACCCCCGACGGGGACGGCCAGGGCACCGGCCTCACCACGAACACCGTCATCCGCAACAACACGATGACCTACGACGGCGCCGACGACATCCTCGTCGTGAAGAACGACGGCGCCCTCATCGACGGCAACAAGGCCGGCTACGGCGGCGCCAAGTCCACCTGTCCGCCGTCCGGCCAGTACTGCAACGGCGCCTCCGCCGGTATCTGGATGTCCGGCAGCAACAACACCGTCGTCCAGAACAACGAGGTCTACTGCCACGTCAACGGCGCCGACGGCACCGGCTTCGACGTGGACTGGGGCAACCACAACACCACGTTCCAGTACAACTACAGCCACCAGAACCTCGGCGGCTTCCTCCTGGTGATGCCCCCGTTCACCATCGCCAACGAGCCCACCTCCACCGTCCCCAGCGACGGCACGGTGGTCCGCTACAACATCAGCGAGAACGACGGCAGCAACTCCGGCTGCCCGGCCTCCGGCACCCAGACCCACGGCGCCGGCGTCCTGCACTTCGTGGGCGGCGTCCCGAACCAGAGCGGCAGCACCGCGGCGGTCCCGCTGTTCTACAACAACACCTTCTACGTACGGGACGGCCTGAGCACCCCGATCCTGTACTCGCGCTCCGGATCGTCCATCAGCGGTGCCCTGTCCTTCCAGAACAACGCCGTCTTCAACTACGGCTCCGGCAACTACTTCACCACCACCGGCACGTCGACGTACTCCAACAACCTCTTCTACGGCAACCACCCCTCCCGCGAGCCCGCCGACGCCGCGAAGGTGACCTCCGACCCCGAGTTCCGCAACCCGGGCAACGCCGGCACCTCGTCGTCGTACACCGGCAAGAACGCCTACCAGGTGCACGCGTCCTCCCCGGCGATCCGGGCCGGCACGGTGATCAGCTCCAACGGCGGCCTCGACGCCTTCGGCAACGCCGTCTCCGCGACGGCCGCCCCCGACATCGGCGCGTACAACGGCACCGGCGGCAACCTGCTCTCCAACGCGGGCTTCGAGACCGGCGCGTTGTCCCCCTGGACACAGGCGAGCGGCAGCGCGTCGTCCGTGACGGCCGCCAACGCCCGTACCGGCGGCGACGCCCTGACCACCGCGGCGAGCAGCAGCGGTGCCAACCAGGCCCTCACCGGCCTCAGCCCCGGCACCACCTACCTGCTGACCGGCTGGGCCAAGGTCGCCACCGCGGGCGAGACCCTCGCGATCGGTGTGAAGAACTTCGGCGGCACGGAGACGTACACCAACATCGCGACCACGTCGTACAGCCAGGCGGCGGTGCTGTTCACCACCGGCTCGTCGAGCACCACGGCGACGGTCTACTGCTGGAAGAACGCCGGTGGCGGCGGCGCCGGTTACTGCGACGACCTCGCGGTGGAGCCGCTGTCCTCCGCCGGCAACGCCGTCACCAACCCCGGCTACGAGACCGGCGCGCTGACCCCGTGGGCCCAGTCGACCGGTACGGCGTCGAGTGTGGTCGCCGCCAACGCCCGCTCCGGCACCTACGCGCTCCAGACCGGGGCCAGTGCCAGCGGCGCCATCCAGACCGTGAGCGGTCTCACCTCCAGCGGCACCTATCTGCTGGTCGGCTGGGCCAGGGCGGCCACGGCCGGTGAGGAGGTCGCGGTGGGCGTGAAGGGCTTCGGCGGTACGGAGACATACCTGCGGACCTCGACCACGACCTACACCCAGCAGCCCGTCTTCTTCACCACGGGCGTCTCCGCCACCTCGGCCGGCGTGTACTGCTACAAGAACTCCGGTTCGGCGGCCGGGTACTGCGACGACTACGCGCTGATCAAGCTCTCCTGACGGTCACCGGTCCCGCTGAGCGCGGTTCCGCATCGCGGAGGTGGTCCGGGTCGCCCCGGCCCGCCTCCGCCCCGGCGCGGACGGTGTGGTCCCGGACGATGATCTTGCCGGTGTTGTGGCCGCGCAGCATGCCCAGGAACGCGTCCACGATGTGCTCGAACCCGTCCACCACCGTCTCGTCCGCGGTGAGCCGGCCGCTCCGCAGGTGCGGCACGGCGAACTCGTACAGCTCCTCCTGAAGGCGGTGGTGATCGCGGATGTGGAAGCCCTCGATGCGCAGGCTCTTCTCCACGACGTCCGCGTGGTCGAAGCGCGGCGGCGGCGCGTCGGGGGTGTTGTACTGGCTGATCGTGCCGACGCGCACGATGCGTCCGTGGTGGCGCAGCGCCCGCACCGCGGCGGCCAGTTGCTCGCCGCCGACGTTGTCGACGCACACGTCGATGCCGCCCGGCGCGGCCTCGTGCAGCAGGTCGCCGGCGTCGCCGTCGTGGTAGTCGAAGGCGGCGTCGTAACCGACCTCGCGGGTCAGATGGCCGGCCTTCGCCGCCGAGCCCGTGCTGCCCACCAGCCGCCGCACTCCGAGCAGCCGGGCGAACCGCCCGGTCGCCGTGCCGACCCCGCCCGCCGCGGCCGACACGAACAGGTCCTCGCCCTCCCTGAGCCGCGCGATCCGGGTCAGGCCCACGTAGGCGGTCAGCCCGGTGCCGCCGAGAATGCTCAGGTACGCGGTCAGGGGGACGCCGTCGAAGCGCGGCAACCGCCGGATCTCCTCGGGGGTGACCACCGAGTGGGTGCGCCAGCCCCGCCGGTGGAACACGATCTCGCCCTCCGCCAGCCGGGGCGTGCGAGAGGCGACGACGCGCCCGATGGTCCGGCCCTCGAGCGGGGCGTCGAGGGCGAAGCCGCCGGGTACGTCGTCCATCAGCTCGCGGTGATAGGGGTCGACGGACCAGTAGAGGTTCTCCACCAGCACGCCGCCGGCGGCGGGTTCGGGAAGCGGGGACTCGACGAAGGCGAAGTGCCCGGCTGTGGGATGCCCGTACGGGCGGGCGGTCTGGTGGACGGTGAGCGCGCTCTCGTTCATGAGCGGGACCGTAGGGCGGGAATGCGCCCGCCGGGCAGCCGGTTGGGCTCATGGCACGTCCCGTTCCATGAGCCGTACTCATACGTCGAGGTGAGCGCCCCGTGGCCCGTACGACCGACTCCGACCTCGCTCCGCACGAACTGCGCGTCCTGGTCGCGGTCGCGGACGAAGGCGGCTTCTCGGCCGCGGCCGGCACCCTCGGTCTGACCCAGTCCGCGGTGTCGCACTCGGTCCGCGGCAGCGAACGCAAGATCGGTGCCGTCCTCTTCCGGCGCGGTCGCGCCGGTGCCCGCCCCACCCCGGCCGGCGAGCGGGCGGTGGCCCACGCCCGCCGTGTCCTGCGCCTGCTGGACGTCCTGGGCGCCGAGGCACGGGCCGCGGCCCGCTCCGGCAGCGTGGCGGGACCACTGCGGATCGCGGCCTTCCGCAGCGCGGCCCTGCACCTGCTCCCGCCGGTCCTCCAGCGGCTGCGGGACCGGTACCCGGGGCTCGACCCGCGGGTGCGGATCGTCCGTGAGGTGGGGCGCGGCACCGCGGGCGAGGTCGCCGACGGCAAGGCGGACATCGCCGTCGCCACGCTCGGCGGCACCGCGCCGCTGCCTGCGGGGCTGGTCGCGAGCGCCCTCTTCGAGGAGCCCTACGCCCTGGTGCACGCGGCCGGGCACACCGCCCCGGGCACGCTGCCGCTGGTCGACTGGGCCGAGAACTGCGGCTCGTACACCCGCGCATGGTGGGCCGCGCAGGACTGGATACCCAAGGCGACCGTCGAGGCCGAGGACGACGGGGCGGTCCTCTCCCTGGTGGGCGCGGGCCACGGAATGGCGATCATGCCCGCGCTCGCGCTGACCGGAGCACCGGACTCGGTGGCGACCGTCGACCTCGGCCCCGGGCGTCCGACCCGTCGGGTCGGCTACGTCACCGCCGCCGAGCCGGCCGGATCCGCCGCGGTGCGTGCCCTGGTGAGAGAACTGCGGGCGACGCTCCCCGCCGGTTGCCTGCCGCCCCGCTGACCGCTCCGCACGACCCCCGGTCGCCGGCACGGCTGCGGTAATCTCCCAGCTCCCGGGAACGGGTCCCGGAAAACAGGTCCGGGGAACAGGTCCGGGGAACGGGTCCCGGGACCGGTCTCCGGAACAGCTCCCGGAAACACGTTCCGGGCACACGTTCCGGAAACACGTTCCGGAAACACGTTCCGGAAACCACGACCGAACACGAAGGTGTGCCGACTTGCCGGATCCCCTTGGCCCGTTGGACGTCCCCGCCGCACCGCAGGACATCACACCGGGCTTCCTGACCCGGGCACTCCGCCGCGGCGGGCGCGCGGCGACCGGACAGGTCACCTCGGTCACCGTCGTCGGCGGGCGGCAGGCCGGGCTGGTCGGCAGCGTGAGCAGGCTGCGCGTGGAGTACGCCGACCCGCAGGCCCAGGGCCCCCGGTCGGTGATGGCGAAGCTGCCCTCCGCGGCGTTCGCCGAGAGCCGTGCCTTCAGCGCCCTGGAGGCACGGCTCTACCTCCAGCGCGCGCTGCTCGTCCCCGACGCGCGGACCGCGGAGGTCTACTACTGCGCCGGGCGCGGCGACGGATCCGTCTGCCTGCTGCTGGAAGACCTGGGCGACGCGGGGTTCGTCCGGCAGTCCGACGGCTGCACCCCCGACCAGGCGTCCCGCGCACTGCGGGCCGTCGCCCCGCTGCACGCCCGCTGGTGGGGTCGTGAGCTGCCCGGCTCCGCCGAGTGGGTGCGGCCCCCGGGCGAGTCGCTCGTGGGCGAGTTCTGCCGCGGCTGGATCCACGCTCACCACGGCGACTGGCCCGACCTGCTGGAACCGGTCGTGCCACGGCTCGCCGCGCGGTACGAGAACATCGCCGCCGCGCTGGCCGCGGGGCCCGCCACCCTCGTGCACGGCGACTTCCACAGCCAGAACGTGTCCTTCGCCGGGGAGCGCGCCGACGGCCCGGCCCGGCTCGTCGACTTCCAGTTCGTGCAGCGCGCGACCGGTCTCCTGGACGTCGGCCGCTTCCTGGCCACCAGCCTGACCACCGAGGTGCGCAGGGCGGCCGAGCGGGAGCTCCTGACGGAGTACCTGGCGTGCCTGGCCGCGCACGGAGTGACGGGGTACGGGTTCGACGCCTGTGTGGCGGACCTCCGGGCCGCACTGCTGTGGAACCTCACCACTCCGGTGGCGCTGCACGTCATGGCCGTCACCACCGAGGGCCGGCCGTGGCCCGCCGCCCTGCCGATCCTCGAACGCTGCCTGACGGCCGTCGACGACTGGGACGCCGCCCGGCTGCTGTGAACCGGGCACACCGGCACCCGGCCCGGCGTGGTTCCGCGACCGGTGACAAGAGGCCCGCCGGTTGCTGCGTTCTTGTGAGCACGGCCCGGTCGCGCGGCCCTCGCGGACCTACGGTCCGGCTATGAACACGAGCCGCAGCAGAGGAAGAACGTGGTACGGCGCCGCTACGGCGGTGCTGCTGGCCGGCGGGGCGCTCACCGCGGGCGCGCCGCAGGCCCAGGGGACGGTCACGCGCACCGAGACGGCCGTGGCGTCGTCGGGTCCGGTCGCCGGGGTGAGCGAGTCGGTGGTGCGGGTCAAGGTGCCGCTGCCGGCCTCCTTCGGAGCCCGGCCCGAGGCCTGCGACTGGCTGTCCTACCTGCGCTACCGTGCCACCGACGGACCCGCGGCGGCTGCCGACGCCGACCGGATCCTCGTCGCCCAGCCGGGCATCCTGGAAGGAGCCGGAGCGTTCGACAGCGTCGCCCGCGACACCGTGGCACGCGCCGCCGAGCAGGGCCGGCACATCGAGTTCTGGGCGCTGGACCGGCGCTCGAACTGCCTGGAGGACCACACCGGGATCGCCTCCGGCGACCAGCACACCGCCGTCGACTACTACTACCGGGGCAAGCGGGTCGAGGGCCGTACCTTCGCCGGATACGTCGGCAACGACCGGCTGGGGTGGATGGCGGGACTCGGCATCGGGCAGACCGTCCGGGACCAGTACGACCTGCTCACCGCCGAGTTGCCCGACCAGGGACTGCGCGAGCGGAAGGTGCTGTGCGGCGGGCACTCGCTCGGCGGGGTGATCACCGGCTACTTCGCCACCGCGGACTTCGACGGCGACCCCACCACCACGGCCGACGCCGGATACCGCCAGTGCGCCGGGTACTTCGCCCTCGACACCACCGTCTCCACCTCGCTCGGCGACCTGAGCGGCAGCATGCCGGACGACACCGACCTGCCGGACGTCGGCCTCGGTTACGGTGCCGTGCAGGCCGGGCTCGACAGCGGAGTGCTCCCGCGCACGCTGTCCGCCCCCGTCCTGCTCAACCCCGAGACCATGAACCTGCTGGCCATCGCCGGGCTCGGCGCCCTACGGAACCCGGACGCCGAGGCCGACCTGCCCGGTTACCTGCCCTCCAACACCGACATCGAGGCCACCAACCGCTTCCTCTTCTCCAAGGACGCCGCCACCTTCCTCACCGGCTCGCCCGCGGTGAAGGACTTCCGGCTCACCAACGCGGCCGTGCTCGGCGCCCTGATGGACGACAACTCCCAACCGCTGGCGTTCCTCCAGAGCAGCGTCGGCTTCTTCGACGGCGGACCGATCACCGACAAGAACTTCCCCTCCGCCAACGGGAGTTCGCGGACGCCCGAGCTGTTCGGCGTCGAGTACAAGGCCATCCCGGCCCAGCCGCACGGCCCGCTGTACACCTGGCGCGACTACGACCGGGTCGGCGCCGCCGACGACCCCGGCTACCGGTCGGCCGACGGTACGCCCTTCACCGACGCGGGCAAGGAGGTCACCGACATCCACGAGCTGGCCCGCAGCCTCGCCGAGCAGCCGCTGGACTTCACCGAGCAGTACTTCCCCACCAAGCTGATCACCGACCTCGAACTGGCCACCTCCCCGCAGGTGCGAAAGCTGGTCGCGCACCCCGACGGACTGACCGCCGACCCCACGCTCACGGTCCTCGCCGGCGACGGTCTGCTGGCCGGCCGTGTCCCGGCCGACCTGCACCCGGTGGTCGCCGACGGCTACCAGCACCTCGACGTGCTCACCGCAGCGCCCGTGCAGAACGACGGCCGGCCCGAGCCCGTCTCCAGCAACCTCGCGCGCTTCGCCGGCGAGCCCGAGTCGTAGTGGCCGCACAGCGGACGGGCCCGGGAGGACTCCTCCCGGGCCCTTCGTGCGTGGCCTGCCGTACTCAGACCCTGCCCGCCGCGAACACCGCCGCCGCGTCGGCGTCGGCGGTGTAGCCGAGGTGCGCCAGGACGTCGTCGCCGCCGCTCTGGCAGACGGGGTCGCCGTCGGCGCAGAAGTCGACGGTGCGGCTCTGGTAGGTGCCGGTGACGCTCTTGCCGAGGGCCCGGATCGGATTGCCGAACAGCAGCACCGCCGCGACCCTCGGTTCCAGCGCGCCCGGAATCGTGGCCACGATGGGGCTGCCCACGAGCGCGCCGGCACTGCTGATCCCGATGGAGTTGTCGACGACGTTCGCGCCCTGCGAATAACCGACGAGGACGAACCGCTGGGCCGGACACGCCGACGCCTGGCTCGTCACGTGGTTCACCAGGTCCGCATTGCCCTGCGCGGCCGAGGTGAGAGAAAGGTCCGCGGGATAGTCCACCTTGTAGCTCGACAGTGTTCTGCCCGCCAGTTTCTTTTGCAGCGCGGAATACACCGGGTCGCCGACGATCGCGCCGAGCGTGCCCGGCTCGAAGGTGCCGCGGGCGGCGACGACGTCGATGTCCGTGCAGGTGGCGGCAGTTGCCGCGGAGGTCGAGAAAGAGGCCAGTCCGAACCCGCCGACCAGGGAGAGAGCGGCCAGGCCCAATCGGATACGCATGGGGATCCTTTGCGGTTCGGGCGCGTGAAGCGCCTGCGGAAAAGGACGCTCCCGAACGTATTCGCGTTTCCCGGCCGGGTGTTATCGGCGGTGATTCAGAAGTTCTCCGGGTTTTGTTGCCGAGGTGAGTCGGGGATGACGGGCGGCGCGTCCGTCCGCAGGGCCAGCGTGAGGTCGAGACGGGTGCCGGGGTCCTGGAGGGCGTCCCCGAAGAGCTTCTCCAGCTGGCGCAGGCGGTAGCGGACCGTCTGCGGGTGGATGTGCAGCCGGGCGGCTGCCTCGGGCACGTTGCTGCCGCTGAGCAGCCAGGCGAGCAGGGTCTCGGCGAGCCGTGCGCGCTGCCCCTCGGGGACCGCGGCGAGCGGCGCGAGAGCACGTGACCGTAACTGCGCGAGGAGCGGTTCGTCGCTGTGCAGCAGCAGGGTCGACAGGTGGTCGGCGCACCGCAGCACGCCCTGCCGGGGCAGCACGCCACGCCCCATCAGCCCCAGCGCACGGACGGCCCAGCGCAGCGAGTGCGCGGCCTCGGTGAGGGGGACCACCGGACCGATCGCCGCCGGACGGCCCCGCAGGGCGACCGCGAACGCCCGTCCGCCGAGGCGCCCGGAGCTCTCCGGGTCGGGCAACAGCACCCGTGGCGGCCGTGACTCCATGTCCACGAGCGCGTCGGCGCCCATCAGGAGCCGGTCCTCGTCCCGCCGGTCCGGCGCGGCGGCGAGCGCGACCACGGCCACCCGCCGCGGCACCGGCCACCGGGCGCCGTGCGCGAGGTCCTGCACGGCCCGCGCGGAGACCGGCTGGTCGCGCAGCAGCAGGTCCAGCAGCCGCCCGCGCCGCCGCTCCAGCTCGTTCGCGCTGCGCAGCTGCCCCTCCGCGTATCCGGCCGCCGCCGCCTCGGCCACCTCGTGCACGGTGCGGAACGCCAGCTCGCCCAGCGCGGCCACGACCGGGGAGTCCAGACCGAGTTCCTCCGCCGTACGGCCCACCAGCCGCCAGGCGTGCAGTCCGCCGATGCGTACCGCGGACTGGAGCGCCTCCAGACTGCGGCCCTCCAGGGCCACGACCCGCCCCAGTTCGTAGTACGTCGCCGCGATGGCGTCCGCCCCGCCGCGGGCGTCGGCGATGTGGTCGACGAACAGGGTCAGCGCCGTCACCACGCCGGCTCTCAGGTTGCGGCGATGGACCCCGTCGGCCGGCCCCTCGTACTCCGGGACCTGACTGCGGACCTCCTCCTCCACCTCGTCGGCGATCTCCTCGAGCTGGGCGCGCAGCAACTCGGCCAGATCGGCGGGGACCTGGGGGACCGCCGTGCCGGTGGGCTCGTCGTGGGGGGTGGGGACGGCCATCGCGGACACTCCTTTCACCCGGAACCGGCTCACCCCGGTGGACGGACGGCTGCCGCGTTCCGTTCCGCGCACCGACGGCACCGGCATCACTCCGGCAGTCCCAGTGCGCCGGCGAGCAGGGGCCAGGACGAGGTGAACTCCCGGCGCCAATAGTCCCAGCTGTGTGCTCCGCCGGAGTAGTAGTGGGTGGTGACGGGAATGCCGAGCAGGGCCAGGGTGGCGGTGAAGCTGTGCGCCGAGGGCCACAGGGCGCTCTCCAGCGCCTCCGGGTACAGGTCGCCGCTGCCGCCGATCACCCCGCTGCCGTTGGAGACGTACAGGCCGGTGCCGCGCAGCCCGGCGGCGCGGGCCTGCGGGTCGAAGTCGCGCCAGGTGGGGAGGTCGAGCACCGGGTTGCCCCAGACGGAGAGGAACGCCAGGTTCTCGCGGGCCAGGATGGCGTCGAAGACCGGCGGAACACCGGGAGCGGTGGTGTCCAGGATGCCGCTGTAGGAGGCCGCCGCGGTGAACGCCCCCGGGTGGCGTGCCGCGTGCGCCATGGCGCCGTAGCCGCCGGTGGAGACCCCGGCGACGGCCCGGACGCCGGAGGCCCGGTAGTCGCGGGCGAGCAGAGCCGGGACCTCCTGGAGCTGGAAGGCCTCGTAGTCGGTGCCGTCGCGCCACACGGTCGGGATGCCGGTGGGGCCCGCGTCCGGCATCGCCACGATCAGGTCCCGGTCCGCGGTGAAGGCCTCGATGTCCGTCTCCCGGGTCCAGGAGGTGTAGTCGTCGTGCGCGCCGTGCAGCAGGTAGAGGACCGGGTAGGTCGGACCGGGCCGGTCGTCGAAGGACGACGGCAGGATCAGTCGTACCGGCGCGCTGCGGCCCAGGGCGGCGGACGCCACCGACACGTCCAGGGTGCGCGGTCCGAGCCAGGTCGCCGCCCGGGCCCGGGTGGTGGCGGCCGTGGCGCCGAACAGGACGGCCAGCGACGCGGCCGCCGCGGCCCTGGTGACGGCGCGGCGGGACACTGCGGGGGTGCGGGGGTGCATGGCGGCTCCTCGTCCTGCGGGTTCAGTGGTCGTGCTCGGCGGTCTCCCGCCGCAGCCGGGTGGCGATCGTGTCGACGTGCGGCGGGTCGAGCAGTGCCAGATGGTGGCCGCCGACCGGGACGACCGTCAGGCGCGGGCACACCTCGTCCCAGCCCAGCGCCTCGTCGTCCCGTTCGTACGCCGGGTCGGGCACGGTGTGCGGTGCCGGCTCGGTGGCCCGGAACAGGACCACCCGGCCCTCGTAGCGGCCCGGCTCGTGGGCCTCACCGGTCCGCATGTCCAGGTAGGAGGAGCGCTGGTGGGCCAGCGCGGCCGGCGGTACGCCGGCGGCCGCGCGCAGGCTCCCCAGGACGACGTCGATGCGCGCGGCGTCGTCCGCCAGGGCGGCGAGTTCGTCGTACGGCAGGTCCAGCCGGGCGCCGTAGGTGTCGGCGACGTGCCGGGCGAAGCCCGTGAGGTGGGCGCGGATCCGGTCGGCCGGAGTGACACCGGGCAGCAGCCGGGGCCGTACCGAGTCGATGAGCACCACCAGTTCCACCTCCCGTCCGGCGGCCGCGAGTTGACGGGCCGTCTCCTGGGCGACGAAACCGCCGAAGGACCAACCGCCCAGAAGGCAGGGCCCGTCCGGGTGGGCGGCGGTGACGAGGTCGGCGTAGCGGCGCGCCTTCTCCGGTACCGTGCGGGCCTCTTCGAGCCGTTCGAGTCCGTACACCGGGCGTTCGTGACCGAGCCGTTCGACGAGGGCGCGGTAGACGTCGGTCGTACCGCCGGCCGCGTGCACGAGGAAGAGCGGGGCCAGCGAGCCGGTGCCGCGCAGCGGCCGCAGCGCGGAGCCGTCGCTCGTGGGCAGCGCCTGCCGGACGCGGTCGGCCGCGTCCTGCACGGTGGCCGCGCCGAGCAGGTCGCGCAGCGCCACCTCGGTGCCCAGCTCGGTCTGGAGGGCGGTGCGGACCCGGACCGCCATCAGCGAGTCCAGGCCCAGACCGGCGATCGCGGTGGCAGGGGTGACGCGGTCGCGCGGGTGGCCGGTGACGGTGGCGATGTGGTGGCACAGGCGGGTCACGAGCGAGGTGCCGGCCGGGGCGGCCCCGGCCGTACCGTACCGGGACGCGGGCGCCCCCGGTGCGGCCACGGCGGGTTCGCGCCGGTCCGTCCACCAGTGGCGGCGGTGCCGCCAGCGCGGTGCGGGCAGGTCGATGACGCGACCGGCCGGTACCGGCATCCGCCGGCCCCCTGCGTAGAGGGTGCCCACCTGGGTCAGGAACGTGGTGGCGTCGTCGGCGTCGCGGCGCAGCGTGCCGAGCGCGAGCGCGCCGGGCGCGGTGTCGGTGACGGCACGGGACAGCACGGGATGCGGCGAGATCTCGACGAAGGCGGTGTACCCGTCGGCGGCGGCCGAGGCGACGGCCCGGTCCAGGCGCACGGGCCGCCGCAGGTTCGCGGCCCAGTGGGCGGCGTCGAAGACGCCCTCGCCGCGCGGGTCGTCCAGGACCGTCGAGTAGAAGGGCACCCGCGGCCGCCCGCCCCGCACATCGGACAGGGCTTCGGTCAGCTCCGGCAGCAGCGGATCGACCTGGGAGGAGTGACCGGCGCCCACGACCCGCATCGCCCGGGCGGTCCGGCCCTCCTCTTCGAGCCGTCGCACCAGCCGGGCCACCTCCCGCTCCTCGCCGGTGACCACCCGCTGTCCGGGCGACGAGTGCACGGCGACCTGCACGCCGGGGAACTGCTCGCGCAGCGCGTCGAGTTCGTCCTCCGCCAGGTCCACCACGGCCATGGCGCCGCCGCGCAGCCGACCGAGCAGCCGGGCCCGTACGGCGACGACCCGCGCCGCGTCGGAGAGGTCCAGGGCGCCCGCGCACACCGCGGCGGCCACCTCGCCCACCGAGTGGCCGATGACGGCGGCGGGTTCGACACCGTGCGACCGCCACAGCTCGGCGAGCGCGACCTGGAAGCCGAACAGGACGGGCTGGGCGACCTCCAGGCGATCGAGACCGGCCCCGGAGGCCAGGTGGTCGTACAGGGAGAAGCCGCACTCCGTGGCCAGGTGCGCGTCGGCCTTCTCGACGGCGGCGGCGAAGGCGGGCTCCTCGGCCAGCAGCCGGCGCCCCATCCCGGCCCACTGGGTGCCGTACCCGGAGAAGACCCAGACCGGGCCGCGCCCGACCCGGTCGCGCTCGCCGGTCACGACCCGTGCGTGGTCGAGGCCCTGAGCCAACGCGTCCAGCGCGTCGGCGAGTTCGCCGTGATCGCGGGCGACGACGGCGGCGCGCACGGGCCCACGGCCGGCCCGGCCGGCGAGGGTGCGTGCCACGTCGGCACCGTCCGCGGCGCCCCCCTGCGGCGTGCGCAGCCACGCGGCGAGCCGGCCCGCGGTGTCCCGCAGGCGTTCGCCGTCGGCGTCGGAGAGGAGATGGAGGCGGGCGGCCGGCTCGCCGGCCGGGAGCGACGACGGGGACCGGGGGCGCCGTTCCTCCAGCACCGCATGGGCGTTGGTGCCGCCGAAACCGAAGCCGGAGACCCCCGCCGTGGCCGTGCCGCTGTAGCGCGGCCACGGTTCCGGCTCGGTGACCACCCGCAGCCGTACGTCCTCCAGGGCGCTGCCCCCGGCGCAGTGCAGGGACGGCGGGACGGTGTCGCGGTGCAGGGCCAGCACCGTCTTCACCAGACCCGCGATGCCCGCCGCGCTCTCCAGGTGGCCGAGGTTGCCTTTCACCGAGCCGAGGAGCAACGGCTGGTCGGGATCGCGGCCCGGCCCGAGCACCGCACCGAGCGCGCCCGCCTCGATCGGGTCGCCGAGTGGGGTGCCGGTGCCGTGCGCCTCGACGTAGTCGACCAGCGCCGGCGAGAGCCCGGCCCGAGCGTAGGCGGCTGCCAACAGGGCCTGCTGGGCAGCCGGGTTGGGCGCCAGGAGGCCGTTGGAGCGGCCGTCGGAGTTGACGGCCGTGGCACGGACGACGGCGAGGATCCGGTCGCCGTCCCGCTCGGCGTCGGACAGCCGCTTCAGGAGTACGGCCGCGCATCCCTCGCCGCGCCCGATGCCGTCCGCGGCCGGCGAGAACGGCTTGCACCGGCCGTCCGGCGCGAGGGCGCCGGCCCGTTGGAACGCGACGGTGACGGCGGGGGAGAGCAGCAGGTTGACCCCGGCGGCGATCGCCGTGTCGCTCTCGCCGGTACGCAGGCTGACGCAGGCGTGGTGCACGGCGACCAGCGAGGACGAACACGCGGTGTCGACGGCCATGCTCGGCCCACGGGTGTCCAGCACGTAGGCCAGGCGGCCCGCGGTGACACCGAGCGCCGCGCCCGCCGGGGCCCAGGGGTCGACGGCGGCCGCGTCGGCGCCGGTGAGCCGGCCGTACTCGGGCGCGGAGACACCGACGAAGACGCCGGTCGCCGTCCCGGCGAGGGACGCGGCCGGCACGGCGGCGTGGTCCAGTGCCTCGTGGACGACCTCCAGCAGCATCCGCTGCTGCGGGTCCATGACCGCGGCCTCCCGTGGCGTGATGTGGAAGAAGTCCGCGTCGAACCCGGCGATGTCGTCGAGGTAGCCGCCGTACGGGGGCGCGTCGGCGGGCGGGAAGGGGGTGAAGTCGCGCCACCGGTCCTCGGGCACCCGCCGGACGGCGTCGACGCCGTCGCTCAGCAGCCGCCAGTAGTCGTCCGGTCCGCGTACGCCCCCGGGCAGCCGGCAGCCCACACCGACGACCGCGACCGGCTCGTCCGCCGGCCACCGTCCCGCCGCGCCGGGCTCGTCCGGCGACCGCGATGCCTCGGGCTGTGCCGCGGCCGGCCGCGATGTCTCCGGCTGTGCCGCCGCCGTGGGCGATGGCTCGGGCTGTGCCGCCGGCGGTGGCGACGCCTCGGGCTGTGCCGCCGCCGTGGGCGATGCCTCGGGCGGTGTCGCCGGCGGGGACGGGGCCGCCTCGGCAGGCGCCGCGCAGAGTCGTGCCACCAGGGCGTCACCGGTGGACGCCTCCCACAGCAGCGTCACCGGCAGCTCCCGGCCCAGCGCCCGGGACAGCTCCCCGGCCAGGACGACCGCGTCCCGCGAGGACATGCCGAGGTCCGCCAGCGGCCGGTCCATCGGGGCGTCCTCGGCGGCCGTGCCGCTCCACCGGGCCACCCGTTCGGCGACCAGTCGGCGCAGCGCGCCCGCACCGGCCCCCGTCATCGCGCGTCCTCCGCCGCGTAGCCGCCCGCCAGATACCGCTCCCGGGTCCGGGCCCGCGACACCTTGCCACTGGAGGTGCGGGGCACGGCGCCCGGCGGGACCAGGACCACGTCGGCGAGCCCGAGGCCGTGCCGGGAGGAGACGGCCGCGCGCACGGCCCGCCCGAGCTCCGGTACGTCGATCTCGGCCAGGCTCATGGCCCGCCGGTGCTCCGCCACCACGACCACCTGCTCACCGGAGCCGTCCGGCGTGCCCGGCACACCGAAGGCCGCGAGCCGGTCGCGGCGCACGGCCGGATGCGCGTCCTGGGCCGTGGCCTCCACGTCCTGCGGATAGTGGTTGCGGCCGTCGACCACGATCAGGTCCTTCAGCCGGCCGGTGACGACCAGCTCGCCTTCCAGCACGGTCCCCAGGTCCCCCGTGCGCAGCCAGCCCCCCGAGGCGTCCCCGGTGTCGGCGGCCCCGGCCCGGAAGACACGGCGGGATTGCTCCTCCTGGTTCCAGTAGCCGCGCCCCACGTTGGGGCCCTGCACCCAGATCTCACCGATCTCCCCCTCGGACAGCACACCGTGGGAGACGGGGTCGGCGATCCGCACCCGCTGCCCCGCCGGGGCACCGCAGCCGGCCAGCGGCACGGCCCCGGCGTCGCCCGGACGCGCGGGCAGCGCCTTGCCGGTCGCGAGGGCGTCACGGTCGAGCGCGAACCGGCGCAACGGCCCGCCGGGCCGGGCGGCGCTGACGAAGACGGTGGCCTCCGCGAGCCCGTACGACGGACAGTGGGTCTCCGGGGCGAGCCCCTGCTCGGCGAAGGCCGCGTGGAATCGGTCGGCTGTGGCCGGGCGGACCGGCTCGCTGCCGTTGATCAGGGCGGCGACGCCGTCCAGCCGCAGATCCGCCTTCTCGGCGTCGGTGACGGCCGAGGCGCAGTAGTCGTAGGCGAAGTTGGGCGCGGCACTCAGCGCGCGCGGATGTGCCGCGAGCAGCCGCAGCCAGCGCACGGGCGCTTGCAGGAACGCCACCGGGTCCATGAGCACCGAGTGCAGACCCCGTACGACCGGAGCGGCGACGCTCAGCACGAGCCCCATGTCGTGGTAGAGCGGCAGCCAGCCGACGCAGGTCACCGGAGTGGTGTCCGCGCCGTACGCGCCGAGCGCCTGGCGGGCGTTGGCGACGACGTTGGCGTGGGTGATCTCCACGCCCGCCGGGGTGCGGGTGGAACCGGAGGTGTACTGGAGGTAGGCGGTCTCCGTCCCGTCGGCGGCGGACGGCCCGTCACCGTCGGCCTCGGGCACCTCGTCCGCGACGACGATCCGTACGGAGCTCTCCGCGCACAGGGCCCGCACCTCGCGCAGCGCGCCGCCCGTCGTCACGACGACCGCCGGCCGGGCGTCGGCGAGGACGGCCGACAGCCGGCCGTCGTGCCCGGGCAGGCCGGGCGGATACAGCGGTACGGCGACCAGTCCGGCGGCCGGTGCCGCGAGGAACGCGGTGACGTACTCCAGCCCCTGCGGGCAGAGCAGCGCGACCCGCTCCCCGGGCCCGGCCTCCTCGGCGAGCCGGGCCGCCAGCGCCCGCACCCGGTGGTCCAGACGCCGCCAGGTGAGGCCGCGGTGCACGCCGCGCGAGTGCGGCGCCGGATGGTCGACGAACGTGAACGCCCGGTGGTCGGGGGCGATCCGGGCCCAGTGCCGCACGTACTCCGGCAGGGTGCGGAACGAGGGCGTGGGCGGGCGGCGGTGGCTGTCCATCGGGCGGGGCTCCTCATGTCACGGAGTCGGCTGGCGGGCGGGGCGGTCGTACCGTCGGGACGTCCGCGCCCGGTCGGACCGGTCGGACCGGTCGACTGGTTGGGCCGGTTGGGCCGGTCGGACCGATCGACTGGGTGGGCCGGTTGGACTGGTCGGACCGGTCGACTGGTTGGGCCGGTTGGACTGGTCGGACCGGTCGACTGACTGGGCCGGTCGGTCTGGTCGGTCCGGTCGGGCCGGGCGGGCTGTGCGGACCGGGGCGGGCTGTGCGGGTTCTCCGGCGCCGCCCGGATCAGAGCGGGATGTTGCCGTGCCGGCGTTCCGGCATCGGGGCGCGCTTGCCGCGCAGCGCGCGCAGGGCACGGCAGAGGTGGTCGCGGGTGTCGCGCGGGGCGATGACCGCGTCCACGTACCCGCGTTCGGCGGCGGGATAGGGGGTGCCGTGGGTGGTCTCGTACGCGCGGACCAGGCGGGCGCGCAGCTCCACCGGGTCGGCGGCGGCCGCGAGTTCCCGCCGGTGCAGCACCCCCACCGCGCCCTCGGCGCCCATGACGGCGATACGGGCGGTGGGCCAGGCGAGGTTGAGGTCGGCGCCCAGGTGCTTGGAACCCATCACGGCGTACCCGCCCCCGTACGCCTTGCGCACCACCACCGTGACCTTCGGGACGGTCGCCTCGGCGTACGCGTACAGCAGCTTCGCGCCGCGCCGGATGATCCCGGCCTGCTCCTGGCGGACGCCGGACAGGTAGCCGGGGACGTCGGCGAAGGTGAGCAGCGGGATGCCGAAGGCGTCGCAGAACCGTACGAAGCGCGCCGCCTTCTCGGAGGCGTCGATGTCGAGGACACCGGCGGCGCACAGCGGCTGGTTGGCGACGACACCCACGGAGCAGCCCTCGACGCGGGCCAGCGCGCAGATGATGTTCGGCGCGAACAGCTCCTGGATCTCGAGCAGTTCCCCGTCGTCGACGACCAGACGCAGGATGTCACGCATGTCGTAGGCCTGTCCGAGCCGGTCGGGGACGACGTGGTCGAGCCGTGCGCCGTCGGGAACGGCCGCCGGCGGGGCGTACCGCGGGGGCCGTTCCAGGTTGTTGGCGGGCAGGTACGACAGGAGGTCGCGGACCGTCTCCAGGGCGTCCTCCTCGTCGGCGGCGAGGAAGTGGGCGTTGCCGTTGACGGTGTTGCTGGCGCGGGCGCCGCCCAGTTCCTCGGCGGTGGTGCGCTCGCCGGTCACCGCCTCGATGACGTCGGGCCCGGTGACGAACATGTGCGAGGCGCCGTCCACCATCACGGTGAAGTCGGTGATGGCGGGGGAGTAGGCGGCCCCGCCCGCGCAGGGTCCGAGGACCACGGAGAGCTGCGGGATCACGCCGGACGCCTGTACGTTGCGGCGGACCAGTTCGGCGTAGAGGGCGAGCGAGGCGACGCCCTCCTGGATACGCGCTCCACCGCCGTCGTTGAGCCCGATGACCGGGCAACCGGTCTTCAGGGCCAGGTCCATCAGCGCGACCGTCTTCTCCCCGAAGGCCTCGCCCATGCTGCCGCCGAAGACCGTGGAGTCCTGGGCGAAGACACAGACCGGGCGGCCGTCGACCGTGCCGTGTCCGGTGACCACCCCGTCCCCGTAGGGCCGGCGGGCGTCGTCCGCGGTGGACCTGCTGCGGACGAACAGGCCGGTCTCGGTGAAGGAGCCCCGGTCCAGAAGCCGTTCGACGCGTTCACGCGCGCCGAACAGGCCGCGTCGTCCCGGCCCGCCGGGAGCCGTCGCCAGCGCCCGGCGGGCGTCCAGGTCGGCGATGCGTCCGGCCGTACGGTCGGACGTACGGTCGGACGTGCGGTCGGACGTGCGCGGCGGAGCCTGCTGTGCGCCGGGTGTCGTTGCCTCTCGGGTCACTGCCACCTCCGAAGGGGCTTTCGAATATGGCAGCGGGGGAGGAGGGGTTCGAGAGGATCGCCGCCGTCTTTGCGGGACATGAGTCCTGAGGGGGGTGGGATTGGTGCGGACGTGACAAGGGGGCGGCCGTGTGCGCGGTCCGGGCCCGGCAGCCTCTCCGGCGCCGGTGGCCACCCAGGGGCGGCGGTCTGTCGCCCGGGCCGGGCCGTGCGAGAGGGTTGCCGGCACGCGGAAGACCCTCGGAGGTGTGCGCCGTCCCGGCCGGCGCGCACCCGCGGGGGTGACCGGAGCTCCATGGAACCCACGCGAACGAGAGGCGCACCCGATGACCGTCCCCACGCCCCACGACGGACCGGGAGACCGTCCGGCGACCCCGATCCCCGCCGGTCTCGCCCGCAGGCTGCGCGACGGACTGGCCGCCGTCGCCGCCGAGGTGGAGGAGGAGGTCCGCAAGCAGGTTCCCGAGTACGCGCGGTCCGAGGGCGCCGTCGGCGGCAGACTGCGCACCGGCGTGGTCGAGGCGCTCACCCTGTTCGTCGACCACGTCACCGGTTCGGGCGAGGACGGCGGCGACACGATCACGGCGACCTACCACCAACTCGGCGGGGACACGGCCCGGGCCGGCCGGAGCCTGGAGGCCTTGCAGTCCGCGCTGCGGGTCGGCGGTATGCACGCGTGGCGTCTGCTGGGCCGTACCGCGGAGGACCTGGGGGTCGACTCGGCGGTCGTGTCGGCCCTGGGCGAACTCGCCTTCCGCACGGTCCACGAGGTCGCGGAGGCGGCCGCGGCCGGATACGCGGCGGCGACCCTCGACGACCTGGGTGAACTGGAGCGCCGCAGGCGGCGGCTGCTCGACCTGCTGCTCGGTGAGCGGCCCGCGGCGCCGAACGCCGTTCAGGAACTCGCGCGGGGTGCCCGGTGGACCGTACCCGAGAGGGTCGCCGTCGTGGTCTTCGCGGCGGATTCCGGCGATCTCGACGAGGAGCCGCCACCGTCGCCCGCGGGTGCCCTGACCGACGTGCGCGCGCGGCCACCGCGGCTGCTGCTTCCCGACCCCGACTCCTCCGGGAGCCTCGAAGGCCGAAGGCTCGCCCTGACGCTGCGCGGGCGTCCGGCGGCGATCGGACCCGCGGTGCCACCGGCCGAGGCGGCGCACTCGCTGCGCTGGGCGACTCGTGCGCTGCGGCTGATGGAACGCGGGATCCTGCCCCGGCAGGGGCTGCTGCGGTGCGCCGACCACCTGTCGACCCTGCTCCTGCACGGCGACGAACCGCTCCTCGCCCACCTGCGGTCACGCGCTCTCGCTCCGCTGGAGACGGTGGCGCGGACACCCCGCGCACGGCTTCGCGAGACCCTGCTGGCCTGGCTGCTGTGCGGCGGCAGCGTCCCCGGCACCGCCGACCGGCTGAACGTCCACGCGCAGACGGTCCGCTACCGGCTGCGACAACTGGACAGGCTCTTCGGCGACCGGCTGTACGACCCCGCCACGCGACTGGAACTCATCCTCGCCCTCCAGGCCCCGGCCTCCCCCTGACCCCTGGCCGACCCCCGTCCCGCACCGCCGTGTGATGCTGACGGCATGACTGATCACCGCGAGGTCCGCGTCGTCCGCCGGCCGGGCCGGACCCTGTCCGCCGAGGACGGCCTGGCCGGGCTGCTGGCCGCCTACCACCTGCGGACGGAGGCCGAGAAGGGCGCGGCCGTCACCGACGTGGCCGGGCTGCCCGACCGCTACCGGGCAGAGATCTCGGACCCGCGGACCGCGTTCGCCGACGACGTCGTGCTGACGGCCCTGAGCGGGGACACCCCCGTGGGATGCCTGGTGGTGACCGCGCCCGTCGACGGCTGGTCGGAGATCAAGAGGCTCTGGACGGACCCCGGCTTCCGGGGCAGGGGCATCGCGTCCCGCCTGATCGGTGCCGCGCTGACGCATGCCGCCGGGAGCGGCGTGAGCGGCGTGCGGCTGTCGGTGTGGACCTGGCGGACCGGTGCCGTCGCCCTGTACGAACGGCTCGGGTTCACCGTCACCGACTCGTGGGACGAGCGCCCTCAGCTGGTCTGCATGCGGCGCGAGGTCCCCTCGGGCCGCGCCGGCGGAAACGGCGACCGGGACGCACGGCCCGCGGACCAGCATGGGCATACTGTCGGCTGATCGTTTGACCGTCGTGCGGTGACGCGGGGAGTGGGGGATTGTCGTGGGGCTGATGGACCGTATCCGCGGTGAGTTCATCGACATCGTCGAGTGGACCGACGACGGCCGGGACACCATCGTGTGGCGCTTCCCGCGCCACGGCAACGAGATCAAGATGGGCGCCCGGCTCGTGGTGCGCGAGTCGCAGGTGGCCGTCTTCGTCAACGAGGGCCGGCTCGCCGACGTCCACCAGCCGGGCACGTACACCCTCTCGACCCGGAACATGCCGGTCCTGTCCACCCTGAAGGGCTGGAAACACGGCTTCGAGTCGCCGTTCAAGGCCGAGGTCTACTTCGTCACCACCCGGCAGTTCACCGACTTCAAGTGGGGCACCCAGAACCCGGTGATCCTGCGGGACGCCGACTTCGGCACGATCCGGGTCCGGGCCTTCGGAACCTTCGCCGCCAAGGTGGTGGACGCCGCCGCGCTGCTGCGCGAACTGGTCGGCACGGACCCGCAGTTCCGCACCGAGGAGGTCGGCGAGCACCTGCGGCAGCTGATCGTCTCCAAGCTGGGTTCCGCGCTGGGCGCGTCCGGTGTGCCGCTGCTGGACCTCGCCGCCCGGCAGGACGGCATCGGACGGCAGCTGGCCGAGGCGCTGACCCTGGAGCTGGCCGCCACCGGCATCGCCGTCCCGCGGTTCCACATCGAGAACATCAGCGTCCCGCCGGAGGTGGAGGCGGCGATCGACACCCGCTCCCGGATGGCGATCGCCGGCGACCTGGACGACTACGCCAAGCTCCGGGCGGCCGACGCGATCCAGACCGCCGCCGCCAACCCCGGCACCGGCGGCGACGCGCTCGGGCTGGGCGTGGGCATGGCGCTGGGCCGGCAGATCGTGCAGAGCACGTCCGGTGCGCCCGCTCCGGCGCCCCAGGCACCCGCAGCCCCGACACCCGCAGCCCCGACACCCGCAGCCCCGGCGCAGCCCGCCCCCGCCGCCGCCGACGTCCCGCCGCCGCTGCCCGCCGCGCCGCGCTGGTTCCTCGCCGTGGACGGCCGGCAGCAGGGCCCGTACGACGAGAGCGCGCTGGCCGGGCAGGTGGCGGCCGGCAACCTCACCCGTACCACGCTGGTCTGGCGCAGCGGGCAGGCCTCCTGGCAGCCCGCGGACCAGGTCCCGGAACTGGCACCGCTGCTCGCCGACGTCCCCCCGCCGCTGCCCCCGCAGGGCTGAGTCCGCCCCCGGAAGCTCCCGGCAACAGGTCGCAAGGAGAGTTGAGTTGACGGATCAGGACGTGGCACCGGCACCCGGCCGGGCGTTCCAGTGCGAGGCGTGCGGCGGGGTCAGCGAGTACGCGCCCGGGACGTACGCGCTGCGCTGCCCGTACTGCCGACACGAGCAGGACATCACGCCGATACCGCGGCAGGTCACCGAGCACCCGATCGAGGAGCTGGCCGAGCTGCCCCCCAGGGCGGCCGCACCGGGCGGGGTGAAGGTGTTCGCCTGCCCCGGCTGCCACGCCGTCACCGAGAGCGACACGCTCAGCGACAGGTGCCCGTTCTGCGCCACCCCGCTGGTCACCGACGCCTCCGGCACCGAGCGGGTGGTGCCGGAGGCGGTGCTGCCCTTCGGGGTGGGCCGTGAGCAGGCCCGTGACGCGCTCGCGAAGTGGGCCGCGTCCCGCTGGTTCGCGCCCGGCGAACTGAAGAAGGTCACCGAGGCGGAGACCTTCCGGGGCAGCTACCTGCCGCACTGGACGTACGACGCGCAGACCGCCACCCGGTACACCGGCGAACGCGGCGAGCACTACTGGGTGGAGGAGGAGGACTCCGAGGGCCGCAAGCGCCAGGTACGGCACACCCGCTGGCACCACACGTCCGGAACGGTCGGCAGGTTCTTCGACGACGTACTGGTGCCCGGCAGCGGCCAGGTGCCGGAGGAGGAGCTGGACAAGCTGGCCCCCTGGCCGCTGGAGGAGACGGTTCCCTACCAGGAGGAGTACCTGGCCGGCTTCCGCACCGTCAGGTACGACGTCGAGCCGGAGGCCGGCCTTGAGTCGGCGAAGGCGCGGATGGCGCCGGTGATCCGCGCCGACTGCAAGCGGGACATCGGCGGCGACGAGCAGCGGGTGCACTCGATGTCCACCCTGTACAGCGGCCTCACCTTCAAACTGGTGCTGCTGCCCGTCTGGTTCCTGACCTACCTGCACGCCGGGAAGGCTTGGCCGGTGATGGTCAACGCCCGCACCGGGGAGGTCATCGGCAAGCGGCCGTACAGCGCGGTGAAGATCGCCCTGGCGTCGGTGGGCGGCGCGCTGCTGATCGCCCTGACGGTCCTGCTCGTGCTGACGCAGCGCAACTGAAGCCCGCACCGGATCCGCGTCGGCACGGCCGCCTCACTCCTTCTTCGGTGGGGCGGTGCTCGCGCGGACGACCAGTTCGGGGTCGAAGAGGAGTTCGCCGGCGGGGACGTCCCGGTTGGCGAGGAGGGCGAGGACGCTGCGGGCCACCTCGGGCGCGAGCCGGTCGGCGGGCTGGCGGACGGTGGTCAGCGGGGGGTCGACGAAATCCATGATCATGGAGCCGTCGTAGCCCACCACGGACACGTCGCCGGGGACGTCGTG
Source organism: Streptomyces humi (assembly GCF_001005085.2). GTDB lineage: Bacteria > Actinomycetota > Actinomycetes > Streptomycetales > Streptomycetaceae > Streptomyces > Streptomyces humi. The sequence continues at coordinate 22,941 of NZ_LBMU02000015.1, read as the reverse complement.
GCCCTGCCTGCGCGCGCCGCGGATCGCGCCCAGGGCCATGTAGTCGCTGGCGGCGACGACGGCCGTGGCGCCGCGGCCGAGCAGTGCGAGCGCGGCGGACTGACCGCCCTCGACGGTGTACGACTGGCGGACCACCCACTGCTCGGGGTCGGTGATCCCGCGCCGGGCCAGCGAGGCGACGAACCCGCTGACGCGGCGGTCGGCGGGACGGTTGCCGACCGGGCCGGATGCCATGCCGATGCGGCGGTGGCCCAACCGGTACAGGTGGTCGACGGCCAGTTCGGCGGCGAGCAGGTCGTCGGTGGAGAAGACCGGGGCGTCGCAGCCGCCCTCGAACTGGCCGTTGACGCCGACGAACGGGATCCGGCGTGAGCGCAGCAGTTCGTACGCCTGCGGATCCGCGCCCTCGATCGTGTTGCTGGCGGAGAGGAAGACGACCGCGGCCACGCCCCGGTCGGCGAGGGAGGTGACGTAGTCCAGTTCCTGTACGCCGCCCGGGAAGGACGGGCACAGGATCGTCTTGAGGCCGTGCGGGGCGAGGGTGGCCTCGATGCGTTCGCAGACGTCGGCGAAGAACGGGTTGGACACCAGTTCGGTGACGACGGCGACGAGCTGGCCCTGGGTCTGCCGCTCGTAGCCCAGATCGGCCATCGCCCGTTCGACCGCCTCGCGGGTCTTGCGGGCCACTCCCTGGCGCCGGTTGATGACCCGGCTGACGGTGGCCTCACTGACCTGCGCCCGGACCGCGACCTCGGTGATGCCGACCTTCATACGGTTCCCTCCGTCCCCCGTGGTGTCACCGGTGTGACCCCTCAAATGCCTCGTGTCTGGATCCGGTTACCAAGTTTGCCTCACCCAGTTCAACTTGCAATCCATGAGTGAAAACTTTCAGCGGGATCAGACATGGTTTCTCGCATCCACATCAAAGGCCTTGCATCTTTCCTGTGCAAGACCATTGAACGGCTTCTTGCGCCCCTGTTAGCTTTCCGCCACGACCCGCCCCGCCCAGCCCTGTCGTGACCGAAGACCGGGAGACCCGATGACGCCCTCAAGGCTCGTGCTGCTCACCGCCGTTGCCCTGTTGACCCCGCTCGCCCCCGTCACGTCCGCCGTCGCGGCGCCCCGCACCGCCGCCGACACCCGGCCCCAACTCGCGCTGCCCGACCCGGGATTCGAGAACGGCGGTACCGGCTGGAGCTTCGACCCGGGCACCGGGGTCGGCGAAGGGAACGTCCACAGCGGTTCCCGCTTCCTCTACCTCGACGCGGGCGCCGGCAAGACCGCCAGGCAGCTGCTGGTCGCGCCCCGCGACGGCAGGTACGACTTCTCCGCCTGGGTGGCGAGCGCCGGCACCGGCGGCACGTACACGATCCGGCGCAACGGCGAGACCGTCGGCACCGTCGAGCTGCCCCGACGCCCCACCTACGCCCGCTACACCGTCAGCCGAGTCGCCCTGAAGGCGGGCGACCGGCTGGAGATCGTCTTCGGCTCCGGCACCGCCTGGGTCAACGCCGACGACCTGATGATCTCCCCGGCCGCCCCCGCCGACCCGCAGATCTCCTCGTCCGACCCCGAGGTCGTCGAGATGTTCGACTGGGCCAAGCGGAAGGCCAACAGCTGGGTCCAACTGCCCGGCACGGTCGGCCCGGTCGACGCCGACGAGCACCACACCAGCGGTACCGGCACCGCGACGTACGGTCCCACCTACTGGGCCGGATACGCCAACCGCAGCGCCTACTACTCCCGGGACATGACGCACCAACTGGCGGGCGCCCATCTCATCGGCCTCGACACCGAGAACGAGACGATGCTGCGCTCCTACGCGGCCTCGGCCACCGCCGAGCAGCAGTACTTCCCGGTGTGGTCCCTGAACTTCGACGCCAGGACGTACCTGAGCATCGACTACAGGAACCCGGACGACTTCGTCCGCGAGGTGCCGGCCGTCTTCGAACTCGTCGAGAAGGCGGCCCAGGCGTACCTGTGGACCGGTGACCGCCGCTACGTCGACGACCCGGTGCTGTGGAACTTCTACCGGCACGCCACCGAGCAGTTCATCGACCTGCACGACAACGCCGTACCCAACGGCGACGTCAAGGTCGCCGAGGGCACGGGCAACGGCATCTTCTCCGGTGCCGCCAGCTACAACGAGCAGGACGGCGACCACCTCGCGGAGGCCGGCGACACCATCGCCTCGGAGTACCAGGCGTACCTGGCGATGGCCGTGCTCGCGCAGGGCAAGGGCGACACCGCGCTGGCCAAGAAGTACGACCGCAAGGCCGCCGACCTGAGGAAGTACTTCAACGACACGTGGAGCGGCACCGGCAGCGGCGCCGGCACGGTCCGCGCCTACACCACCTCCGGCACCCCGGTCACCGGCTGGGGCAAGGAGAACAGCGTCTTCATGCCGATGAAGCAGATCATCGACCCCGGCCCCCGCAACGACGCCTACCTCGACTACATCCAGGCACAGGAGCTGGGGCCGCAGGGCTCTGCCAACATCGAGGCGACGACGTACCTGCCGGACATGTTCTTCAGGAACAACCGCGCAGACACCGCCTGGTGGTGGATGAAGAAGATCTACGGGGAGCGGGAACAGCAGCACGTCAACTCCGGCCAGGGCCCCGACGGCGACTATCCCGAGGTGTCGTTCACCCTGGTCAGCCAGACCGTCGAGGGCCTGATGGGCATCACGCCGGACGCGGCGGCGCACCAGGTGACCACCGAGTCGCGGCTGCCGTCGGGCATGAAGTGGCTCCGCGTCGCGGACGTCCCCCTCGGCAAGGACACGATCACCGTCCGGCACGACGGCGCCACCAGGACCACACTGACGAACAACGCCCGGCACAGCTCCTACAGTTGGGAGGCCCGGTTCCGCGGCGCCCACGAGTGGATCACCGTCGACGGCGTGCGGCAGCGGGCGCGCACCAAGAAGGTCCACGGCGTGACGTACACGTACGCCACGCCGACGGTCCGGGCTGGGGCGACCGCGGTGGTCCAGGTCGGCGACTGACCCGGTCCGCGGTCCGCCGTCAGTCGATGCAGAGGACGAGCAGGCAGAGGTGCGCGGGCGAGGTCGCGGTGGGCTCCGGGCTCGCCGTCGACGCCGGTGTGCCGCCGGTGGCGGTCGCGGTGGGCGTCGGTGCGGCGGCCGGCTGCGTCGGTGCGGCGGAGGCGCCGGACCCGGTCGACGTGCCGGTCGATGTGCCGGCCGTCGTGCCGGTCGACGTGCCGGACTGCGCCCGCGCGGCCGCCGTCGCCACGGATTCCGGCGTGGCGGCGGTCGTGCCGTGTGCCGGCGTGGCCTTCGGTACGCCCGCACTCTGCTCGTGCGGGGCGTTCGACGTGACCGGGCGGGCGGCGGGCGTGGCGTCCGGAGCCCGGTGCCGGCCGGTCGGCGCCGACGCGCCCGGGGTGGGCTCCGTGGCCTGTCCGTCCACCGCTCCCATGGGCGCGGTGTCCGGTGCGGCGGCCGCCTGCGCCCGGTCCGCGGAGTGCCGGTCCATGGAGGCGACGGTCAGACCGCCGCCGACCAGGGCGACCGCGGTGGCGACGACGGCCCGGCGCTGGTTCTTCTTCCAGCGGGCGCGCTGCCGGCGCCGCGCCGCCCGGCCGAGCGGCGCGACCGGAGCGGCACCCGGGCCCTCGTCCGGGCTCTCGGTGCTGTCCTCGGCGTACGCGTCCGGGCCGTCGCGCCAGGTGTCGGCGGCGGGTGCCTGCCAGGCCGCCGTCCCGGCCGTCACGGGAGCCGCCACGTCACCGCGGGGAGCGATGTCCGGGGCGTAGGCGCCGCATCCGGGGCACACCAGGGCGCCGTTGAGGTGCCGACGGCACGAGGTGCAGTAGTCCATCCGCGGTCTTCCTGACTCGACTGCGCCGACGGCCCGACGGGCCGTGGCCTGGTCTCGTTCGCACGTGGGATCGAACGGCCAGAACGCTAGCGAGCCTTTGGACGGGCAGTGTGCAGCCTGTGTGGTGCTTCTGCGCAGATGCCGTCCGGACCTCGCGCACAGGTCACTCCCGGCCGCCGTCGCCGTCGCCGTCGCCGACGAGCACGCGTACGTCCCACGGGCCGAGGTCCAGCGCCGTGCCGGCGGTGCGGGTCGTGCCGTCGAGGACGTCGGTGAGGTGCACCGGCACGGGAACGCTCGCGGACTCCCAGCTCCAGTTGTGGACGATGTGCACACGGCGCCCGTCGGGCGAGGTGCCGGTGGTCGCGGTGACCGTGGCCGGCAGGTCCCGCCAGCCGTGCACGGGAACCGGCGCCAGCCATTCGGCCAGCGTCCGGGCGAGGTCCCGGCCGGGGACCGTACCGACACAGGTGACCCGGCCCGCGCCGTGCCGGCGGCTGGTGACCGCGGGCCAGCGCCCGAAGTGCGGATGGTCGTACGTCACGAGCACCTCGGCGTCGGTGACCGTCAGACCGTCCGCCCAGTGGGTCGCCGTGGCGCCCTCGGGAAGGCCGAGCGTGTCGGACCGCACGGGCACCTCCCGCACCAGGTTGCTGAACTCGTCGTACGACACCCCCGCCGCGTCCGTGAGACGGCCGGGCGCCGGTTCGGCGCGGGCGCGGGCCTCCTCGTCGGCGTAGCCGGTGCGCGGGCCGAGGACCAGATGACCGCCGGCACGGGCGTAGGAGGCGAGCCAGTCGAGGGTCGTGTCGGCGGCCAGGTACAGCGCCGGTACGACGAGGACGGGGTGCCGGCGGACCCCCTCCTCGGGGCTCACCCCGTCCCGTTCCCCGGTGGGGTCGTGCAACTGCCGGGCGTGGACCAGCCGCACCTGCCGTCCGGCGTCGAACGCGCCCCGGTAGAACGGGTCGAGGATGCGGTGGTAGGCGGCCGGGTCGGGCTGTCCGTCGGGACCCGCCAGCGGCGGGTACTTCTGCATCAGCCACTTGCTGGGCGTCGAGTACAGCAACGTCAGGTCCGCGTCCGGCTCCAGCCCGGCGACCAGGGCTCCGGCGGTCTCGAACTCCGCTCCCAGCCGGGCGAGTTCGGCGTACGCGCGGCCCGGCCGGCCGGTGTGCGGGAGGATCCCGCCCCAGTAGGTCTCCGCGCCGAAGTGCAGCGTGTGCCAGTGCCAGTACTCGATCATGCGGGCCCCGCGCCCGACGAGCGCCCAGGCGGCCTGCCGCCACTGGCCGTCGTAGGCGGGCCGGTTGTCCCAGGGGAAGCCGATGGAACCGGCGTTGGTCTCGGTGACCAGGAACGGCGCCTGCCGGGACGAGAACATCCAGTCCGCGGTCCGGTACAGCGCCCACACGCCGGTGGTCTTCCACTGCTGCTCGTGGCCGTCCGGGGTGGGATCGGGCAGCAGGAGGCCGTCCTGCATGTCGTAGTACGGGTTGCCGGCCGCGATGTCGAGGCGGCCGGTCAGCTCGTCGTCCGCCACCGCGGGCCGGGTGTAGGAGACGCAGGTGGTCACGAACTGCCCGGGACGCGCGTACTCACGGACGATGTCCGCCTGCCAGCCGATGAACTCGGTGACCTGCCGGGCCTGGAACTCCCGCCAGGCGACGTCGTACTGGGGCTGCGCGTTGCCGTCCGGGGTCCACAGGTCGGCCCAGGTGGACAGCCGGTGCGACCAGTACACCAGCCCCCACTCGCGGTTCAGGGTCTCGACATCGCCGTACTTCTCCCGCAGGTGGTCGACGAAGCGCTCGAACACGCCCCGGTTGTGCAGGAGTTCGTTGCCGGGCTCGTTGTCGACCTGGAAGCCGATGACCGCCGGGTGGCCCGCGTGGCGCGCGGCGATACGGCGCACCACCCGCTCGGCGTGGAACCGGAACGCCGGGTGCGTGAAGTCCACCTCCTGCCGGGCGCCCCAGCCGATCCGCTCGCCGGTGCGCCGCTCACCGGTGATCTCCGGGTACTGCCGGGCCAGCCACGGCGGGACGGCATACGTCGGGGTCCCGAGGACGACCGAGATACCCCGCTCGTGGGCGCCGTCGAGCACCGGCTTCAGCCAGTCGAGGTCGAAGCGGCCGTTCTCCGGTTCCCAGGTCGACCAGACCGACTCGCCGACCCGGATCACGGTGACCCGGGCGTCGGCCATCAGGTCCAGGTCGGTCTTGAGACGCTCGGCGGGACGCTCGTACGGCTGGTACTCGTGGTAGTACGCGGCACCGAACAGGACACGGGCAGGCAGAGCCGCCATGAAGGAAACCTCCTGGGAAGGGTGGGGAGTCACTGCTTGACGCCGCCGGCCGCCAGGCCGCTCTGCCAGTAGCGCTGGAGCAGCAGGAAGGCCACGACGAGCGGGACGACGGAGATCATCGAGCCGGTCACGACGAGCGCGAGCATGTCGCTGCTCGCTCCCGCCCCGCCGTTCTGGGCCTGATCGGCCCATCGGGCGAGACCGACCGTGATCGGGTACAGGTTCGGGTCGTTGAGCATGATCAGCGGCAGGAAGTAGTTGTTCCAGGTCGCCACGAGGGTGAACAGCAGGACGGTCACCAGGCCGGGGCCGAGCAGCCGCAGGGCGATCCTGAGGAAGATCCGCGACTCGCCGGCACCGTCGATGCGGGCGGCCTCCAGCAGGCTGTCCGGGACGGCGTCGGCCGCGTAGACGCGCATCAGGTAGAGACCGAACGGGTTGACCAGGGACGGCAGGATGACCGCCCACGGGGTGTTGACCAGGCCGGCCTTGGCGAACAGCAGGTAGGTCGGGATCGCCAGCGCGGTGGCCGGCACCATCACGGCGCCGAGGACCAGGTTGAAGGCCAGCCGGTCGCCGCGGAAGCGGAACTTGGCGAACCCGTAGCCGCCCGCAGCCGCGAGCAGGGCCGCGCCGACCGCGCTGACGCCCGCGTACAGGACCGTGTTGAGCAGCCAGTGCACGAAGACGCCGTCGTCCTGGGTGAGGGTCGCCCTGATGTTCGCGAGCAGCTGCGGGGAGTGCGAGAACCACAGGCCGAAGCTGTTGAACAGGTCCTGGGTGTTCTTGGTGGAGGCGATCAGCAGCCAGCACAGGGGGAGCAGGAAGTAGGCGAGGGCCGCCAGCATGGCGATCGTCAGCGGGGTACTGCGGCGGCCCGTCATGCGGCCCTCCTGGTGCCGCGGTTCGCGGTGAGCAGGACGGCGTAGGAGGCGACCACGATGACGAGGCCGAGCAGGAAGGACACCGTGGCCGCGTAGTTGACCTGCTGGCCGGTGAAGGCCAGGGAGTAGGCGTACAGGTTGGCGGTGTAGGAGCTGCTGATGACGTCCGGGGCGATCTTCATCAGCAGGTTGGGTTCGTTGAACAGCTGGAAGCTGCCGATCACGGAGAAGAGGAGGGTGAGCAGCAGCGCCGGGCGCAGCGCCGGCAGCTTCACGGACCGGGCGACGCGCCAGGCGCCGGCCCCGTCCACCGCGGCCGCCTCGTACAGCTCCTGCGGGATGGTGCGCAGGGCCGCGTACAGGATGATCATGTTGTAGCCGACGAACTCCCAGGTCACGATGTTCGCCAGGCTGCCCAGCATCCAGCCGTCGGTGAGGAAGTGCGGGGCGGGCAGGTCCAGTTTCCGGCTCAGCTGGGCGAACGGGCCGAAGTCCGGCCCGTACAGGTACCCCCACATCAGCGCGGCGACCACGCTCGGCACGGCGTACGGCACGAAGATGCCGAGCCGGATCACCCGGGCCAGCCGCAGCAGACCGCTGTCGAGCGCGAGGGCGAACAGCAGCGCGAGGAGCAGCATCACCGGGACCTGGATGACGAAGAACAGCGCCACCCGGCCCACACCGTGCAGGAGCCGGGGGTCGCCCAGGGCCCGCGTGTAGTTGTCGATGCCGACGAAGACGGTGCCGCCGATGAGCCGGCTCTGGAACAGGCTGAGGTAGGCGGCGTAGCCGAGGGGTGCGAGGAAGAGCAGCAGGAACAGCGTCAGGAACGGCGCGACGAACAGCGGCCCGGCCGCCCGGTGCCGGCGGATGCCCGCCATCTCAGCCTCCCTTGACGGTGAAGCCCTGGTCCTTCGCGTACGTCGTCAGCCGGGACTGCCAGCTGCCGAGCGCACGCACGGTGTCGGTGTGGTCCGCGAGGGACTTGCCGACGGTCTCCGTCCAGTCGGTCGCCGCCTGGTCGAGGAACGGGGGCCACTGGAAAGAGGAGTTGACGGTGGAGCTGATGTCGGCGAAGACCTGGTTGACTTTCTGGCCGCCGTAGAAGGACGGGGCGTCACCGGTGAACGAGGCGTCCGTGAGCAGGGCCTTGGTGGCGGGGAAGAAGAACTGCTCGGTGGCGAACATCCGTGCGCTGGCCGGGTCGCTGTTGAGGAACTGGGCGAACACGGCCGCGGCGACGGGGTTGCTGGTGGAACGGACGACCGCGGTGGTGGACCCGCCCCAGTTGCCCGAGCTGGGCTTGGCGGCGTCCCACTGCGGCAGCGGGGCCGCCCGCCACTTGCCCGCCGTGGACTTCGCCGAGCCGGACAGGAACACCGGCCCCCAGGCGGCGGTGATCCAGGTCGCGTACCTGCCCTTGTCGAGGGCCGCGTACCAGGAGTCGGTGAAGTCGGGCTCGACGCCGATGACGCCGTCCTTCGCGAGCCCGCCCCAGTACGCTCCGAGCTTGCGCGAGACAGGGTCGTCGACGCTGATGGCGATGTCGCTCTTCCCCGAGGTGACGTACGGCTTGGCGCCGGCCTGCCAGAGCAGCCCGTGCCAGGCGGCGACCTGGTTGGCCGCGAGGTTGGTCAGGTAGACGTCCGGGTCGGCCTTGTGCAGTCTGCGTGCGGCGGCGGCGAACTCGTCCCAGGTGCCCGGGACCTCGATGCCGTGCTTCTGGAAGATGTCGTGCCGGTACAGCATGCCCATGGGGCCGGTGTCCTGGGGTATCGCCCAGATCTCGCCGTCGCCGCCGCTGACCTGGCCCCAGGTCCAGTCCACGAACGTGGACTTCAGCGCCGACGCGCCGTACGGCCGCAGGTCCAGCAGGCTGTCGGTGATGGTGAAGGTCGGGATGGCCTGGTACTCGATCTGGACCAGGTCCGGAGCGCCGCTGCCGGCCTTCAGCGCCGTACGCAGCTTGGTGTACTGGGGCGTTCCCTGACCGGCGTTGACGATCTTGACCTTGACGGCCGGGTACTTCTTCTCGAAGAGGGCGACCTCCTTGGCGATGTTCGGGACCCAGGTCCAGAACGTCAGCTCGGTCGGTGTCTTCATGGCCTTGTCGATGTCGGCCTGGCTGACGGGCTTGGCGGCGGCGGAGGAACCGCCGGAGTCCCCGCCGCCGCAGGCGGTGAGCGCGGCGCCGAGCGACACGGCACCGGTCGCGGTGAGGAACAGCCGTCGGCTCATGGGGGACGGGCCGGGTACTGAGGCGAATCTGGGCATGGTGAACTCCCGCCGGTGGCGAAGAAGAGCGAGGAAAGGGGGGGGAGGGAAAGGGGGAGGGAAAGGGGAGGGTGATGAGGAGAGAAAGCGGAGACAGGCGCGGATGCCGGACTCGGGCCCATGGAGACACGGGCGACGGGCGGCCCCGCGGCGCCGCTGGTGCGCAGGCGGCGTCCGTGTGAAAGGCGTGCTCGTGCGAGGGGTGCGCCGTGCGAGGGGTGCGCCGTGCGAGACGTGTGCTCGTGCGGGAGGCGTGTGCTCGTGCGAGGTGTGGGCTCGCGCGGTCGACCGCGTCGGTGCGCCGACGCACGGCGCCTCGTCCGGCGGACCGGGCGGTGGGGCGGGGCTGTGGGGTCGGGCGGTGGTGCGGTACGGCCGGGCGGTGAGATCGGTGGGCGGTGGTGCGGTACGGCCCGCGGTGAGATCGGGCGCTGGGCGTCAGCCGTCGTCCCGGCGGCCTGACGAGGGCTCAGTCAGTGGTGGGCGCACCTCCGTCCGGCGGTGGCGCGGTCGAGGCGCGCACGATGAGGTCGACCGGGGGCCCGCCGGCCGGCAAGGGGTCCGCCGTCGGGTTCTCGACGGCGTGCACCAGGCGTTTGAGGCCCTCCTGCGCCACGGCGTCGAAGGGCTGACGCACCGTGGTGAGCGGGGGAGTCACGTAGGCGGCGACCGGGATGTCGTCGAAGCCGACCACGCTGACGTCCTCCGGCACCCGCCGGCCGGCCTCCGTCAGGGCCCGGATCAGGCCGATCGCCATGTCGTCGTTGGCGCAGAAGACGGCGGTGACCGTGTCGTCGGCGGCGAACCTCCGGCCCGCCGCGTACCCGGACCCGGCCGACCAGTCGCCCTCGGCGACCGGGGGGACCGTCCTGCCCTGTGCGGTCAGGGCGGCCCGCCAGCCCGCCAGCCGGTCCCGGGCGGCGTACCAGCGCTGCGGACCGGCGAGGTGGTGGACCGTCGCGTGCCCCAGGGACAGCAGGTGTTCGGTGGCGGTGTGGGCCATCAGGTCGGCACCGTCGCCCGCGGTCAGCACGACCGGCGCGGTGACCGGCGGCGGAGCGCCCATGACGAGCACCGGGACGTCGACGCGCAGCGAGGTGTCCGCGCCGTCCCCCGTCTCGTCGATGGGTTCGGAGATGACGATGCCGTCCACGCCCTGGTCGAGGAGCGAGTCCACGGCACCGGAGAGACCCGCCGGATCGCCCTCCACCGTGTTGACCACACGCAGCGCGTACCCGGTGTCCCGCACGACCCGCTCCACGCCCATGAGCAGTGAGGCGGGTCCGTACAGGGCGGTGCCCAGCGTCACCACGCCGATCGAGCGGGTGCGTCCGGAGGCCAGCGCCCGGGCGGCGTTGTTGCGCCGGTAGCCGAGTTGTTCGGCGGCGTGGAGCACCCGGCGGCGCACGTCCTCGGAGACGTACGGCTCGTCGTTGAAGACCCGGGAGACGGTCTTCTGGGAGACACCGGCCAGCCGCGCCACATCGACACTGCGGGGTGCGGCGCTGCTCCTGCCGCGTCCCGTCTCTGGCGTCATGGCGTCTCCCGGTGGCCGCTCGGTCGAGGGGCAATCATGTCATGCGCCGCCGCTTGCTGACTGCGCTGTCATGTCTGCGTAGTCATGTCTACGCAGTCATGGCGGGGACGTCAAGACTCCGCGGGGCATCGGTTCTTCCGGGATACGGGCCGTACCGCGCACCGCGGCGCCCGTCCCGTCGTACCGGGGCATGAGCCGGCGGCCCGGACGCCTACCGCGGATTCAGTAGACGGTCCTGCGGATCCAGTAGCCGGTACTGCCAGCAGCGGTACGACGACGCGGGGGCCGTCGGCGGGACAGCCTGGTGCACCGAGCCAGAAACGATGCGGAGTCCCCTGACGTGGCTGCTTATCTCTATCGACTGGGCCGACTGGCCTTCCGGCGGCGTGGATCCGTCGCCCTGTTGTGGCTGGCCGTCCTGGCCGCCGTGGGACTGGGCGCGCTCCAGGCGCCGGGAGCCTCCGACGAGGAGTTCTCGGCACCGGGCATCGAGTCCCAGAAGGCCTTCGACCTGATGCAGGAGCGCTTCCCGGGCGCGGCCGCCGACGGCGCCACCGCGCGGGTCGTCTTCGTCGCCCCGCACGGGCAGAAGGTCACCGCCACCGCGCACCGCGAGGTGATCGAGGAAACGGTCGGCACCCTCGGTGACGGCGCCCAGGTGGCTTCCGTCGCCGACCCCTTCACGGCGAAGGCGGTCAGCGAGGACGGCAGCACGGCGTACGCGACCGTCACCTACAAGGTCACATCCTCCGCGATCACCGACGCCTCCCGCACGGCGCTCGCGGACGCCGTCGGCAAGGCCCGGGACGCGGGCCTCACCGTCGAGACCGGCGGCTCCGCCATGGACAGCGGGGGCGGACCCGGCGGCGCCGCCGAGGTCATCGGCATCTCCGTCGCGGCCCTGGTGCTCCTCGTCACCTTCGGTTCGCTGGCCGCCGCCGGACTCCCGCTGCTGACCGCGATCCTCGGCGTCGGCGTCAGCATGTTCACCGTGACCCTGCTGGCCGGCGCCCTCGGTCTGTCCAGCAGCACCGGCACCCTGGCGATGATGCTGGGCCTCGCCGTCGGCATCGACTACGCGCTGTTCGTGGTCTCCCGCTACCGGGAGGAGCGAGCCCGGGGCCGGGCCCCCGAGGAGGCGGCCGGACTCGCGGTCGGCACGGCCGGTTCGGCGGTGGTCTTCGCGGGCCTCACCGTGGTCATCGCCCTGGCCGGGCTGTCGGTCGTCGGCATCCCGATGCTGACCAGGATGGGACTGACCGCCGCCGGCGCGGTGGTCGTCGCCGTCGGCGTCGCGCTGACCGCCGTACCGGCCCTGCTCGGGTTCTGGCCGAACGCCGTGCTGGCGGGCGCCGTACGCGGGCGCGGCGGCCGTCGCCCGCGGAAGGCCGGGAGCACCACCGGCGGCGACAACCGGGGCGCCCGCTGGGCCCGCTTCGTACTGCGCCACCCGCTGCCCGTCCTGCTGCTCGGCGTCGTGGGCCTCGGCGCCCTCGCGGTCCCGATGACCCAGCTCCAGCTCGGCATGCCGGGCGACGAGGCCAAGTCCACCGCCACCACCGAACGCCGTGCCTACGACGACCTCGCCGAGGGCTTCGGCCCCGGGTTCAACGGCCCGCTGACCATCGTCGTGGACGCCCGTGGCGCGGCCGACGCCAAGGCCGCGGCCGGCGCGGTCGGCGACAGGATCGCCGGTACGGCCGGAATCGTCTCCGTCACCCCCGCCCACTTCGACACGGCGGGTGACACCGCGGTGTTCACCGCCACGCCCGCCACCGGTCCCGCCGACGAGCGGACCAAGGCCCTCGTCAAGACGATCCGCGGCGAACGCCCGGCCGTCGAGACGGCGGCCGGCGCCTCCTACGAGGTCACCGGCACCACCGCGCTGAACATCGACATCTCGGGCAAGGTGCAGTCCGCGCTGGTGCCCTACCTCGTCACCGTCGTCGGACTCGCCGTCGTCCTGCTGCTGGTGGTCTTCCGGTCCCTGCTGGTCCCCCTCAAGGCGGCGCTCGGCTTCCTGCTCTCGGTCCTCGCGGCCCTCGGCGCGGTCGTCCTGGTCTTCCAGCAGGGCCACGCCGCCGCCCTGTTCGGTGTGGAGCAGACCGGGCCGATCATGAGCCTGATGCCGATCTTCCTGGTGGGCATCATCTTCGGCCTGGCCATGGACTACGAGGTGTTCCTCGTCTCCCGGATGCGGGAGTCGTACGTCCACGGCGAGCCCGCGAAGGAGGCGGTGGTCTCCGGGTTCCGGCACAGCGCCCGGGTCGTCGTGGCCGCCGCCCTCATCATGATCGCGGTCTTCGCCGGGTTCGTCGGGGAGAGCGAATCCATGATCAAGATGATCGGGTTCGGCATGGCGACCGCCGTGCTCCTGGACGCCTTCGTGGTACGGATGGCGCTCGTGCCCGCGGTCCTCGCGCTGCTGGGGGACCGTGCCTGGTGGCTGCCGGGACGGCTGGACCGCCTGCTGCCCCGGGTGGACATCGAGGGCGAGGCCCTCACCGGGGCGGCGCCGGCCGCCGCGAGCGTCACCGGTCCCGCCCCGGAAGAGAACGCCGAGGCACGCGTCTGACCGTCCCCGGCCGCCCCGCGGACCGCCCGTGGCACAGCTCACGGGCGGTCCGCACCGGCATGTCGGTCACCATGGACCCTGGCACCCGACCGGAGAGACACATGACCACCAACCTGGAGCGGTACGCACAGCGCTACCGCCGCGTCATGAGCGCCACCGTGGTCATGGCCCTGCTCGGCTGTGTGACCCTGGGCGCGCTGCTCCGCTTCCCCGGCATCAGCCAGCCGGACGAGCAGTGGCCGGCCGTCCTGCTCGCCACCGTCGCCTGCCTCGCCCTGCTCAAGGCACGCGCCCGTCCGCGCACCGCCGTCGCCGTGGTGATGGCCTGCTCGGTGGCCACCTTCGCCCAGGGCTACCTGCCCACCCCCCTCATGCTGGCGCCGCTCATGCTGGCCCTGTACCGGGTGGCCGCCCACACCGACGGGCGCACCACCCGGGTGATCGGCCTGGCGGCCATGACCCTGGTCGTGGTCGGCGCCCTGCTCGACAACCCGAGCACCAACCTGCTGCTCCTGCGCACGGTCGGCCCCGTGCTGTGGCTGCTGCTGCCCCTGGTCGGCGGTACGAACGCCCGGCTGCGGGTGGCCTACATGGAGTCCGTGCACGCCCGCGCGACGCACGCCGAGCGCACCCGTGAGGAGGAGGCGCGGCTGCGGGTGGCGGAGGAACGCATGCGGATCGCCCGGGAACTGCACGACGTCGTCGCCCACCACATGGCCGTCGCCAACGCCCAGGCGGGCACCGCCCGCCACCTGGTACTCACCCGGCCCGCCCAGGCGGAGCAACTGCTCGGCGAACTGACGGCGACCACGTCCTCCGCGCTCATCGAGCTCCGGGCCACCGTCGGGGTGCTACGGCACTCCGGAGACCCGGATGCCGGGTCCCTGGAGCCCGCCCCCGGCCTGGACCTGCTGCCCGAGCTCGTGTCGACCTACGCGAGCGCCGGGCTCGACGTCACCCTCACCACCGAGGGCGAACCCCGCCCGCTGTCACCGGGTGTGGACCTCACGGCGTACCGGATCATCCAGGAAGCCCTCACCAACGTCACCAAGCACGGCACCGGGCAGGGCGCCGACGTCCGACTCACCTACGTCCGGTCCCGGCTGCTCATCTCGGTGACCAACGACGGCACCGCCGCCGCCCCGGAACCCGCCGAGGGCGGGGGCTACGGCCTGATGGGGATGCGGGAACGCGCCCACTCGGTCGGCGGCGACCTGCGGGCCGGACCGCGCCCGGACGGCGGCTTCGAGGTCAGCACCGCCCTGCCGCTCCACTCCCTCGCACCGGAGGAATTCGAGACCCCGTGAGTATCCGTGTCCTGCTCGCCGACGACCAGGCCCTGCTGCGCGGCACGTTCCGGCTGCTGATCGACTCCTGCGCGGACCTGGAGGTGGTCGCCGAGGCCGCCGACGGGCAGCAGGCGGTGGACCTCGCCCGCGTGCACCGCCCCGACATCGTGCTGATGGACATCCGCATGCCCGGCACGGACGGCCTCGCCGCCACCGCCGCCATCTGCGCCGACCCCGGACTGTCCGGCACCCGGGTCCTCGTCCTCACCATGTACGAGACCGACGAGTACGTCGCCCAGGCCCTGCGCGTCGGTGCCAGCGGCTTCCTCGGCAAGTACGTCACCACCGACACGCTGCTGGCCGGCATCCGCACCGTCGCCGCAGGCGAGGCGCTGCTCTCACCCGGCGCCACCCGCGCCCTGATCACCCGCTTCCTCTCCGGCCCGGCCCCCGGCGTCCTGCTGGCGCCCCCGGAACGCCTGAACGACCTCACCCCGCGCGAACGGGAGATCACCGCACTGGCCGCGCGCGGCAAGTCCAACGACGACATCGCGGAGGAGCTCGTGCTGAGCGTGCTCACCGTACGCAGCCACATCCAGCGCGCCCTGACCAAACTCGGCGCCCGCGACCGCGCCCAACTCGTCGTCATCGCCTACCAGACCGGCCTGGTCCGCCCCGAACCCCGCCAGGGGTGAGGAGGGCAGGGTCCCGGGCCGGTCGGGACGGGTGAACCCACGAAGGCGCCCCCCGGCCACCTGCGCCGCGTGGGCCGTGACCCGGAGAGCGGGCCCCGCGGTCCGCGTCCCGAGACGGCCGGCGCACTCGCGGGCGGGTCAGGGCGCGGTCTGTGCCGGGGGTTTCCAGCCCCAGGCGGTCAGCATGCCCGCGGACAGCGCGGCGCACTCGTCGGAGGCCAGGTAGTCGATCGCCGCGTCCACGGCCGCGTCGTCGACCAGGCCGGTGGCGACCATCGCCGCCCGGCTCCGCTCCCAGGTGTCCGCCCAGAAACGGCTCAGCGGACTGCCCGGCAGCAGCGGCGGCACGTGCAGTTCGGCGGCGACCGGCACCAGCCCGGCCCCGCGCAGCAGTCGCGGGTACGCCGGCACCCAGGAGACGTCGGTGCCGATGGTCGCCCGCAGCCCCCGCCACATCGCCCGCATCGCGGCCGCGTACGGCGTGCCGGGCGTGCGGTCGGTGGTCAGGTCGACGGCGTCGCTGAGCACCAGCACCCCGCCGGGCTCGACGAGTCCGGCCAGCGTCTCGATCAGTTGTTCGTGCGCGGGCAGGTGCATCAGCACGAACCTCGCGTGCACGAGCCGGAACCGGCCGCGGACGGCGTGCGGGGCGGTGATGTCGGTCTCCAGCACGTCGAGGCCGGGCCGCCGGGCGAGGAACCGTACGTCTCGGTCCACGGCGAGCACGCTGTCCACCCCGGCCTCGTCCAGCAGCCGACGGGGGACCGTGCCGGTGCCGGCGCCCACGTCGAGGCAGTGCCAGCCCGGGCCGGCTCCGAGCGCCCGCAGCCGCGCCACGGTGATGTCGTCGTAGGCGAGCGCGCCGAAGTCGATCCGCTCGCCCTCGCCGGCCTGGTCGGGCCGGAAGACGGCCTCGCCGTAGCGGCCGTCCGGTGCGCCGGTCACGCCGCGGCCGGCGCGACGCCGTGCCGGAGGGGGAGGAGCGGGGCGTCGAAGCGTCTCATGACCGGACCTCTTCACTCGGTGGGGCGGTGCCGGGCGGGACCCGTCCCCTGGATCCTGCACCGGCGGCCTCCCACCCGGCTGAGGCGCGCCGCGCCTGAGCCGATCGGGGCAACGGCCCGTCGCGCGGGCGGCGCCCGACCACACCCGGGAGCTTCGGGTACGGCACCGCGCCGTACAGTGCCGATGGTCCTCATCCTCCGCACGACGAGCAGGAGTTACGGCGATGACGCACACCTCCGGCGGCCCGGACGGCCCGCTGTACGGCTTCGTCGGACTCGGTGTGATGGGGCAGCCCATGGCGCTGAACCTCGCCCGCGCCGGTACCCCGCTCGTCGTGTGGAACCGGACGCCGGAGCGGGCCGAGCCGCTGCGGACGGCCGGGGCCCAGGTCGCGGCGAGCGCCGCGGAGGTCTTCGCCCGCGCGCGCGTCGTGATCGTGATGCTCCTCGACGAGGCGGTGACGGACGCCGTCCTGGGCCGGGGCGGACCTGGGTTCGGGAAACTGGTCGCCGACCGGGTCGTCGTGTCGACGGGGTCGACGTCCCCGGAGTACGCCCGCGGCCTCGCCGCCGACGTCCGGGCCGCGGGCGGCCGGTTCGTGGAGGCGCCGGTGTCCGGCTCGCGCAAGCCGGCCGAGGCCGGCGAACTGGTCGCGATGCTCGGCGGCGACCCCGACACGGTGGCGGAGGTACGGCCGCTGCTCGCCCCGGTGTGCCGGGAGACCGTGCACTGCGGCCCGGCCGGGTCCGGGGTCCTGATGAAGCTGGCCGTCAACCTGTACCTGACCACGACGATCGCGGCGCTGGCCGAGTCCGTGCACTTCGCCCAGCGGCAGGGGCTGGACCTGGAGACCTTCCGGGCCGTGGTCGACTCCGGCCAGCTGGGCAGCGGGGTGACCCGGGTCAAGGTGCCGATGCTCGCCGCCCACGACTTCACCGTGCAGGCGGCCACCTCCGACGCCTACGCCAGCACCCGGCTCATCGCCGCCGCCGCCCGCGCGGCCGGCCTCGCCACACCGCTGCTCGACCTGAGCGGTGACCTGTACGGCGAGAGCGTACGGCTGGGCAACGGCCGCCTCGACATGTCCTCGGTCCTCACCGCCATCGAGGCCCGCACGGACGCCACCGACTAGGCTCGCGCCATGCGGATCTCCGTCTCCTCCGACATGGACGAGCCCGTCGCCCGCCTCCTCGTGGCGGAGTTGCGGCGCCGTGGCCACGACGTGCGCACGTACGGCGCGCTGGAGCCCGGGGCCGATTCGCGATGGGCGGTCTGCTCCGAGGCGGCCGCCCGGGACGTCGCCGCGGCGGCCGCGGACCAGGCCGTCGTCTGCTGCTGGACCGGCACCGGTGCCTCGATCGCCGCGAACAAGGTCCCCGGCGTGCGCGCGGCCCTGTGCGCCGACGCCGTCACGGCCGACGGGGCCCGGCGCTGGAACGACGCCAACGTCCTCGCCCTGAGCCTGCGGCTGACCTCGCAGCCGGTGCTCAAGGAGATCCTCGACGCCTGGTTCTCGGCCACGCCGAGCCAGGACGCCGAGGATCTCGGGAACGTGGCCCACGTCGGACGTCTCGACGCGGGCCGGGGGACCGCCTAGCGGGCCGGGTCAGTGGGCGCCGAGCCCGCCGCCGCCGAACGAGCCGCTGGAGCCCTTGCTCCAGCGCGGCCGGTCCTTGGACGCGCTCGGTCTGGTCTGCTGGTTGCCGAGTTCGTACGGGGTGAGCGGACGACCGCCCTCGGGCATCTTGGGAATCTCCTCCGACTCCCGGTTTTGCAGGATCTCGTGCACCGCGCCCTCCGGTGGCAGCTTGGGCTGTTCCTCCGGGCGCGGGCGGTCCGACTCGCGGTACTTGACCCGGTTGCCCAGCCAGAAACCCCCGGCCAGCATCGCCAGCACGGCCACGGCCACCAGGAAGAGCGCGAGACTCATCAGGCCGCTGGGAGCGGCCAGCTGCTCCATCGATACCGTACTCATAGCAAGGGGATACCCCGGTCAGAATCGGACGAACCGGCCGCAATCGGTGGCCGATCGCGCACGGTCGGTGACGTCGCGGACTCCGTGGGCCGACCCCGGGGCGCCGCCGGGTGGCCGGAAGCCCTGCCCGCCAAGGGGTTTGCCGGACCCCGCGCCCGGCTACCCGAGCCGGGTGAGACAGCAGACTTCCCAGCAGGAGCTGTACCGGTTCCTGGAAGACAGGTTCGCCTGCGCGCAGGCCTGCACGGAATGCGCCCGGGCGTGCGCACTGCGTGCCGGTGTCCTCGACCCGGGCGGAACCGCCCTGGTGGAACAGGTGCGCCGCAAGGGCATCATGTGCGCCGAGGTGTGCGACGCGACCTGCCGGGCGCTCACCGAGGAGACCGACCGGGACGAGACCGGCCTGCGGGTCCAGCTGGAATGGTGCCGGGCGATCTGCCTCGAGTCCGCCCGGGCCTTCGACACCCAGCCGGGCGCCGAGAAGAGCGCGGACGCCTGCCGGGCGTGCGCCGCGGCCTGCGCGGAGTTCATGGTGGCGCTGCGCTGACCGGTGGAGCGCGGCGGCCGATGGCTGGCATCGCGAACGCGCGTTTCCGCCGTGCCGCCGGGCTGCCTAGCGTGACACGGGTGCCGCCCCGCCCAGCGTCCCAGCGAAGGAGCGCCCCCATGAGCCAGCCGCCGCGCCGGATCGTCACCGGTCACGACGGGACGGGTACCTCCGTGTTCCTCTCCGACGGCGAGCCGCCGGTCGTCCGTACCGCCCCCGACGGTGCCGCCTTCTACGAGATGTGGAACACCGGCTCCGTGCCCGCGCCCCTCGCGGCGGACGAACCCGAGCCCACGGAGCGCGACCTGACCGTGCCGCCGGCCCCCGGCGGCACCAAGATCCGCGTCAACGAGTTCCCGCCGGGCTGCGTCTCCCCGACGCACCGCACCCAGACCGTGGACTACGGCATCGTCCTGGACGGCGAGGTCGTCCTCGTCCTCGACGACTCCGAGCGGGTGCTGCGCGCGGGCGACGTGGTGATCCAGCGCGGCACCGACCACCGCTGGGAGAACCGCACGGACGCGGCGGCCCGGATGGCGTTCGTGCTCGTGGACGGCGTCTTCACGGAGCCGCTGCTGAAGCTCCTCGGCACCGAGGTGCTCGGCTCCCTGCTCGGCAGCCCGCTGGCCGCAGGCGAGGCCTGAGCCGGCACCGCGCCGGGCGCGAGGCCTGAGCCGGCGCACCGCGCCGGGCGTGGCCCCGCTCGCGCACCCGCACCGCCATTCCCTATTTCTGAAACACGTTCTACGGTGTGCGCCGTCAGGACCGCCCTTGGGGAGCCTGGAGGCGCCGTGCACCTCGACCACACGCCCGAGCAGCAGCGGCTGCGCACCGAACTGCGCGCCTACTTCGCCGGCCTGGTGCCGGACAACGCCTACGCCCGCTACGCCGATCCGGCCGCGCAGAAACGCTTCTACCGGGAGGCCGTGCGGCGGCTCGGCACGGACGGCTGGCTCGGCGTGGGGTGGCCGAAGGAGTACGGCGGACGCGGCCTGACCGCGATGGAACAGTTCATCTTCTTCGACGAGGCCGCCCAGGCGGGCGTCCCGCTCCCGCTGATGGCGCTCAACACCGTCGGCCCGACGATCATGCAGTACGGCACCGACGAGCAGAAGTCGTACTTCCTGCCCCGCATCCTCTCCGGCGAGATCGACTTCGCCATCGGCTACAGCGAGCCCGACGCGGGCACCGACCTGGCCGCCCTGAAGACCCGGGCCGTACGCGACGGCGACGAGTACGTGGTCAACGGACAGAAGATCTGGACGACCAACGGCGACACCGCCGACTGGGTCTGGCTCGCCACCCGCACCGACCCCGGGGCCCCGCCCCACAAGGGCATCACCATGCTGCTGGTGCCGACCACCGACCCCGGCTACTCCTGCACCCTCATCAACACCCTCGCCTCCCACGACACCACCGCCAGCTACTACGAGGACATCCGCGTCCCCGTCTCGCGCCGGGTCGGCGAGGAGAACCGGGGCTGGCGGCTGATCACCAACCAGCTCAACCACGAGCGCGTCACCCTCGCCGCCCACGGCACCATGGCGATCCGCGCCCTGCGCGACGTGCAGCGCTGGGCCATGGAGACCAAGCTCGCCGACGGCCGCCGGGTCGTCGACCTGCCCTGGGTGCGCCGCCGCCTCGCGCAGACCCACACCCGCCTCGACGCCATGAAGCTCCTCAACTGGCGGATGGTCAGCGCCGTACAGACGGGCACCCTGACCCCGCAGGACGCCTCCGCCGTGAAGGTCTACGGCTCCGAGGCCCGCCGCGACGCCTACGCCTGGCTGATGGAGATCGCCGGGGCGGCGGGCCCCCTCAAGGAGGGCTCGGCCGGCGCGGTCCTCCACGGCGACCTGGAACGCGGCTACCGCTCGGCGGTCATCTTCACCTTCGGCGGCGGCAACAACGAGATCCAGCGCGAGATCATCTCCTGGATCGGACTGGGGATGCCCCGGGTACGGCGGTAACCTGCCCGCATGGGCGCCGACCCCGGGCTGTTCACCCCGGCCTCCGTGACCTGGCAGCTGCACGGCGACCCCATGATGTGGGTCGCCGGCATCCGCGCGCTCTACCTCCAGGCACTGCACCCGCGCGCGGTGCGCGGTGTCATGGCCAACTCCGACTTCCGGCGGGACGCCTGGGGGCGGCTGATGCGGACCGCGAACTTCGTCGGCACGACGACGTACGGCACCACCGAGGCCGCCGAGCGGGCCGGGGCCCGGGTCCGGAAGATCCACAGCGTGCTCGGCGCGACCGACCCGGAGACCGGCGAGCGGTACGGCGTGGACGATCCCGAACTGCTGCTGTGGGTGCACTGCGCGGAGATCGGCTCGTACCTGCACGTCGTCCGCCGCTCCGGCTTCCCGCTCACCGACGCCCAGGCCGACCGCTACCTCGCCGAACACCGGGTCAGCGCCCGCCTGGTGGGCCTGGACCCCGCCGCCGTACCCGCCGACGGGGAGGAACTGGCCGCCTACTTCGAGACGACCCGTCCGCGGCTCGCCGCCGGGGCCGACGCACGCGACGTGTACGACTTCCTGCTCCGGCCGCCGACGCACCCCCTCCTGATCCCGGCGCGCGAGGCGCTGTGGCGGCGCGTGGCGCACCTGGCGTACGCCGCCCTGCCGCCGTACGCCCACGAGTTGTACGGCACTCCGGCCCCCGAACCCGCCGTCGTCACCCGGCGACTGCGTGCCACCGGCACCGCGCTGCGCTGTGTTCCCGCACGTCTGCGCTGGCAACTCCCGCCCAAACACATTCTGCGGGCCATGGCGAGGCTCGGCCCGGCCGCGCGCCCGGCACCGTACAAAGTCGGGTGTTAGCCCGCCATACTGGTCGACCAGGGGGCCCGGATTCGGCCGGTTCGGCGCGGTCGCACCGTTACGGCCGGGAACGGGCGGAGCTGGAGGCGACGGGGGGCGACGGCGCGCGATGGCTGACAGCGGGCTGGTCCAGGAAAGGTACCGGCTGCTCGATCTGATCGGGCGGGGCGGGATGGGCGAGGTGTGGCGGGCCCGTGACGAGTCCCTCGGCCGGCTGGTCGCAGTGAAGTGCCTCAAACCGCTCGGCCCGCACCACGACCAGGCGTTCACCCGCGTACTGCGTGAGCGGTTCCGCCGCGAGGCGAGAGTGGCCGCCGCGCTCTCGCACCGCGGAGTCACCGTCGTCCACGACTTCGGCGAGTCCGACGGCGTCCTCTACCTGGTGATGGAACTCCTCGACGGCCGCGACCTCAGCCGGCTGCTCGAGGACAACAAGCACCATCCGCTGCCCGTCGGCGACGTCGTGGACATCGCCGAACAGGTCGCCGCCGCCCTCGCCTACACCCACCAGCAGGGCATCGTGCACCGGGACCTCAAACCCGCCAACATCATGCGGCTGACCGACGGCACGGTGAAGCTCTGCGACTTCGGCATCGCCAGGCTCGGCCACGACATCGGCTTCACCTCCCGGCTGACCGGCACCGGCATCGCCATGGGCACCCCGCACTACATGTCACCGGAACAGATCGGCGGCACCGAGGTCGATCCGCGCAGCGACCTGTACTCGCTGGGCTGTGTGCTGTACGAGATCGCCACCGGGGCACCGCCGTTCGACCTGGACGACGCCTGGGCGATCCTGATCGGCCACCGCGACACCCGGCCCACCCCGCCGCGCGCCCACCGCCCCGAACTGCCCGGCTGGTTGGAGCAGGTCGTCCTCGACCTGCTCGCCAAACGCCCGGAGCAACGGCCGTACGACGCCCGGGAACTGGGCCGCCGGATCACCTCGGGGCGTGCCACCCCCACCTACGTCCCCACCGTCGTCACCGCGCAGCCCCGGCTCCGGCCCTCCGGACCGGCGTCCCGGGAGGCCCGGCTGCCGTCCTGGACGCGTGGAATGACCACCGGGCACAAGGCGGCCGGCACCACCCTGAGCAGCACCCCGCCCGACCCCGGCGCCGGACTCACCGGCGAGTGGACCGCCCGCCCGGCCCTCCAAACCCCCGAGCCCGCGCAGGC
>NZ_LBMU02000149.1 GCF_001005085.2 Streptomyces humi | reverse complement strand
CCCGCCGTCACCATGGGCGCCATGGCCGCCGGTCTCCTGCTGGAGGAGACCGAGCAGCGCACGGCCGCGACACACGAGCACCGCCAGGTGGTGCTCCAGCCCGAACTGGTCGTGCGCCGGTCCACCCTCGGCCTGCGCTGACCGGCAGAGGTGTGGGGGCCCGTCCGTGGTCCTCCGCTGTGTGGGTGTGTTCGAATCACATGTCCGCCGGCCGCCCCGGTGGGCGGCTGGTGCCCTGACGCACACCTCGCAGCTGCCCATGAGGCAGTGCAGACGGGCGTTCGAACCGTCCCTCAGGGCAAGTATGCGGAACGAGCGCGCAGGAGTGCGGTGCACATGTCGCGGCCCGGGGTGCCCGGCGGTGAGACTCTTTTCAAGATCACAATCGTGCGAGGTACCTGTCCCGGGCTCGTCCGCCCGCCGCCTCGCAACAAGAAAGGCCCTCCAGTGAACCGACCGCCGTTCTCTCCTCACATCGCCCTGTCGGCCAGGCGGAGCCTGGGACTGTCGCCTCAGCAGGTGACCGAGCAGATGAACGCATGCGGGGTGCCCGTCCCCCTTTCACTGGTCCAGGCGTGGGAGGCCGGTGAGCACCGGCCGACGGAGAACGAGTTGTTCGCCCTCGCGGACGTGCTCTGGTGCCGGACGAAGGACCTGATGGGGATCGAGGCCCCGCGTACGCTGACGGAGCACCGTCTGGCACGACAGTTCAGTGCGGCGAAGCTGGCCGGCTCGATCGGGATGGACACGGCGCAGTACGCGAGAGCCGAGGAAAGAAACAGATGGTCGGGTGACGGACAGCAGACAGCGGCTCTCCTGCGCATGCTGGACATCACCCCGCTCCAGTTGGCGCAGGCCACGGGGCAGCGCGGACCGGATCCGGCCGTCTCCACGCCCCCGGCGTCGACGCGGGGCCACGGCGGATCACGCTAGTCCGGTGCCGCGGGAGCTGCGGGAGACAGGCCGGTCGGTCCGCTGACGGAGCGCGACGGCTCCGGGTCGCCCGGGGAGCGTCCTGATACGGCTTCCGGACACACCTCGCCGGCGTCCCCTCGTCCCTGCCGCGAACACGCCACGGGGGACGAGCGACGCCTCGGCTCGGGCACCTCGGCCGAGCACTGCCTGGTGTTCGCCGCACGAAGAACGGCGAGTCGGTCATGGGCGCCGTCCTGACCGCCTCCTCCGCGGCCGACCGCACCGCCGACGTGAAGAGGCTCATCACCTACGGCTGCGCGAAGACCGGCTGACGCCACGCCGGTGAGGGCCGTCCCGCGTCCGGGTGGCCGCGGGACGGCCCTCCGCTCCTCAGAGCGCGCGGGCGAACAACGCGAGCAGTTCCGTCCAGTGCCGTTCGGCCGCGGCGGCGTCGTAGGCGGCGGTGTCGGACTGGGTGTAGCCGTGGTGCGCGCCCCGGTAGACCTCGCAGCGGTGTTCGACGCCCGCTTTGGTCAGGGCGTCCTCCAGACGGCGGATCTGCTCCTCGGGCATGGACGGGTCCTCGTCGGCGTGCGCGAAGTACAGTTCGGCGGTGATCCGGTCGGCGAGCAGATGCGGGCTGTCGGGAGCGTCGGAGGCCAGCCCGCCGCCGTGGAAACCGGCCGCCGCGGCGATCCGGTCCGGGTGGGCGCCGGCCGTGTGCAGGGCGAGGCGGGCGCCCATGCAGTAGCCGGTGACGCCCACCGGCCCGTCCGCCACCAGCGGGGAGTCCGCGAGCCACGCCAGGTAGGCTCCGGCGTCACGTTCCGTCGTCCCGGGGGTGAGGGACTCCATCAGGGGGACGACCTTCTCGATGATGTCGGGGCGCGCCGCCATGTCGATGAACTCGGGCAGTGCCACGACCGGTGCCCGCCCGTGCCGGTAGAAGACGTTCGGGACCAGTACCGCGTGTCCGGCGGCCGCCAGCCGGTCGGCCATCGCCTTCAGGTGCGGGCGCAGTCCGAAGGCGTCCTGGTACAACAGCACGCCCGGGTGTGGCTGCCCGTCGTCCGGGTGGGCGAGGTAGGCGTCGG
>NZ_LBMU02000148.1 GCF_001005085.2 Streptomyces humi | reverse complement strand
GCGCCCGCGTCCGCGCCGAAGCACTCGGCCGGTCCACCTGACGAAGCCCCGCCAAAGCCGCCGGTGAGACGGCGTCAGGGCGTGCGCCGCGCCACCGGCACCTTCAGTGGCCGGGCGAGGCCCACCACGGCCTCGTCGAGGCGCTGGAGGTGCCGCAGCACCCGGTCGGTCACCCGGCCGTAGCGCGGGGCGCGCAACGTGCCCGGTTCCAGCATCGCCGCGATGCTGGAACCGGTCTCGATGTGCGGGACGGGCTGCCGGCCGGCCACCTGGGCGGCGATCGCCTCGATGTTGTGCACGATCCGCCGGCCGGCCCCGCGCAGCCGGGGATCCGCCGCGATCGCCGGATGCGTGGGCAGCAGCTCGGCCGTCGCCGCGAGCGACCGCGCGTGATAGGCGCAGGTCTCCAGGAGCGCCACCACGTAGCGGGCGGTGTCCCGGCGGGAGCGCAGCGGGGCGATCGGATGGGTCAGCGGCTCGGTGGCCGCCCGCAGGTCGGCCAGTGCCTGGTCCAGCTCCCGTGCCTTCTCCACCAGGTCGACCGGCGGCGCCCCGCCCAGCTGGTCGGCGGCGGCCCGGGTCACGTCGGCCAGCCGGTCCAGCGTCGTCGCCAGCAGCTCGTCGGTGCGGCGGCCGGTGTGCACCGGCAGCACCACCGCGGCCGCGATCACCCCGCACACCGCCCCCAGCGCCGTCTCCTCCACCCGCAGCACCAGCACGTCCAGGCTGTAGGTGTTCAGGAGCGTGTACAGCAGGCCCAGCATCGCCGTCACGAAGAACGACATCAGGGTGTACGACAGCGGAGCCGAGTAGAACATCGCGAAGACGAACAGCAGCACCAGCGCGAACGCCGTCCAGGTGTGATGTCCCACCAGTCCCGCCAGGACGATGCCGGCCACCACGCCGAGGACCGTGCCCAGCAGCCGCCGGTACCCCTTGACCAGGATCTCGCCGGTGGACGCGGTGTTGATGAACACGATCCAGCAGGTCAGCACCGCCCAGTACCAGCGCTGCGCGGACAGGAACTCGCCGCCCACGATGGCCAGCGCCGATCCGACCGCCACCTGCACCGCCGCCCGCGTGGTCGGCCGGCGCAGCCCGGTCGCCTCCTCGGGCTCCGGCTCGCTCTCCTCGGCGCCCTCGATGGCCGCGTCCTCGGCGTCCAGTTCCTCACGGGACCGGGAGGTCGCCGGGGTGTCGTCGGACTCGTCCTGCGGCCCGTCCATGGCGATCCGCAGCCCCAGCACCGCCCGTGCCGTCTCGCCGATGCCCCGGAAGACGTCCTGGACGGCGGGGGAGGCAGGCGGCAGGGCGTCCTCCTCGCGGTAGCCGAGGAGGCGGTTGCGCAGCTGGGCGAGGGCGGTCCCGGACTCCGGTCCCGCCGGGCGCAGCACCAGCACCCGCAGCGCCTCCAGGTCCAGCCGCAGCCGCTCCATGGACTCGTCCCGCACCGGCTCCCGCGCGGCCGCCGGGAGCGCGGCGCCCGGCAGATGCAGGGTGAGGGTGTCGGCCCGCCGGGCGCTGCGGGCGGTGAGCAGCAGCAGCCCGAGCCGCTCGGCCGCGATCTCGGCGTCCGCGATCCGGCGCTGCACCAGCCTGGCCACCCCCTCGTCGGAGGTGCCGTCCGCGAGCCGCCCCTGGATGAGCAGCGCCGTCTCGTGCAGCCGGGCGGTCCGCACCCGGACCTCCTCGACCGCCTTGTCCAGTTCGTCCGGACCGGCGTCCAGCAACTCGACCTGCGCGGAGACCAGTTGCGCGAACCTGGCCCGGAAGGCGCGCCGCAGCCGGTCCAGGATGCCCGTCGGGGTCTGCCGGACGAGCAGGAAACGCGCCACCGCGGCGCAGCCGAACGCGACCGTGATCGCGAGGTACAGACCCGGCAGCGCCGCGACGGTCGCGTGCACGAACAACGACACGAAGTAGATCTGGAAGCCGATCAGGCCCAGCGCGGTGCCCCGGTCACCGAAGCGGCGGCCGTACACCGCGCAGAAGATGAGCGCCACGAAGAACAGGTCGCCGAGCACGACCCGCTGGTCGAGCAGCGCGCCCAGCGACACCGAGGCCAGCGCCACCGGCAGGCCGAGGGCGAGCGTGCCGGCCTGCTGCGGACGCTGCTTCTCACGGATGGCGAAGGTGGCCACCATGGCCGTGATGGCCCCGGCCACCAGGTGCGACACATCGGCCCGCAGGACCGTCAGGACGGCGAGCGTGAGCCCGATGGAGACGACCGTGCGCAGACCGGCGGTGAACCGGAGCAGGCCGGGGTCGGCCGCCGCCAGCCGGCCCCACACCTCCGTCCGTACCGTCCGTCCCGCCGCTCTCACCGGGCCGCGCTCTGTGTCATGCCGTCGTGTCGCCGGGACCCTCGGCGCGCGCCCTCACCTGCTCGGGGGTCAGATACGTGTCCGTGTACTCGAAGTCCTTCAGCCGGGCGGGCTTGCGGGCCTGGAAGCCGGTACGGACGAAGTCGTCGCCGCCCAGCGCGTTGAGCACCCAGTTGGTCGCCACCCGGGTCTTGGCCACGTTCGTGCGCAGCGCCGACCAGTGGTAGCCCCGGGCCACCGCCTGGGCGGGCAGCCCGCGCAGCTCGATGCCGAGCGGCTTGGAGACCGCGTCCGTGCCGCCGAGGTCCACCACCAGCCCCAGGTCCTTGTGGACGTACGGGCGCAGTGCCTGCCCCCGCAGGGTCGCGATGACGTTGTCGGCGACCACCTTGCCCTGCCGCATCGCGTGCTGCGCGGTGGGCGGGCAGACCGCGCCCGCCTCGCCCTTGGCCTTGTCCGGCACGGCCGCCGCGTCGCCGAGCGCGAACACCCCGTCGTGGCCCGGCAGGGTCATCTCGGCGTCCACCGCGAGCCGTCCCCGGACGGTCTCCGCGCCCAGCGTGGCGATCAGCGGGCTGGCGACCACCCCGGCCGTCCAGATCAGCGTGTGGGTGGGCACCACCCGCCCGTCGGTGAAGGTGACCTCCTCGGGGCCGGCCTTGTCGATCGACACCCCCAGGGACACCTCGATGCCGCGCCGGCCCAGGATCTCCTGGGCGCTGCGGCCCAGCTTGTCGCCCAGCTCGGGCATCAGCTTCGGCGCGATGTCGATCAGGTGCCACTTGATCAGCTTGGGGTCGAGGTTCGGATAGCGGTGCAGCGCGGCATGGGTGAGCTTCTGTAGGCAGGCCGCCGTCTCGGTGCCCGCGTACCCGCCGCCGACCACCACGAACTGGAGCCGGGCGGCCCGCTCGGCCGGGTCGTCGCTGGCGTCGGCCAGATCCAGCTGCGAGATGACGTGGTCGCGGATGTACGCGGCCTCCGCCAGGGTCTTCATGCCGAAGGCGTGTTCGGTCAGACCGGGGATGTCGAAGGTGCGGGTGACGCTGCCAGGGGCCAGCACGATGTAGTCGTAGCGCTCGTTGACCAGCTTGTCGGTGATGGTGCGCACCACGCACACCTTGGACTTCAGGTCCACACCGATCGCGCCACCCGGGATGATCTTGGTGCGGTACTTCTTGCTGCGGCGCAGCGAGACGGCGATCGACTGGGGCGTCAGCACACCCGAGGCGACCTGGGGCAGCAGAGGCAGATAGAGCTGGTAGGAGAACGGGGTCACCAGAGTGATGTCGGCCTCGTCGGGGGCGAGTTTCCGCTCCAGGCGGCGTACACACCCCACTCCGGCGAAGCCGGCGCCCACCACCAGGATCCTGGGTCGTGTCACGGTGTCCATCCCTTTCCGCTGCTCCAGAGGCCCGGATTCACGCCCTTCGGATGCCCCGGAACGCTTGCTTCGCACCACTTCGATCCCACCGTGCCCGACGCCGTTCCGCCAGCCGGGCGGAGCAGGCAGACGAACGCGTGGGCTCCAGCATGCCCCCTCGATCGTCTGGAGTAACCGGCTGTCGTACAGATATGCGCCGGACTTCCGTCCGGTCCGGGACCGCCCCACGGCGATCACGTGCGCCAGTAGAGTGCCCGGCATGGCGCACACCCAGCCCGGCACGGGCTTCCAGAGGCGGCACATCGATCCCGACCGCGTGGCCCCGCTGGTGGGCGCCCTGGACTCGCAGGACGCCAATCCGGGCGTACGGAGGCTGCGCGCCTGGGCCGAGGAGGCGCTGGCGATACGGCCCGGCGAGCGACTCGTCGACGTCGGCTCCGGCACCGGCTCGCAGACCAGGGCGCTGGCCGACGCCGTCGGCCCGGACGGCGTCGCGATCGGCGTCGAACCCAACGAGGGGCTGCGCGCGGTCGCCGAGGAACGGTCGGCGGGCAGCCGGGTGCGTTTCACCGACGGCGACGCGCTCGCCCTGCCGCTGCCCGACGGGTCGATGGACCTGGTGTGGTGCGAGCGGGTGCTCCAGCACCTCGCCGACCCGGACCTGGCGGTCGCCGAGATGGCCCGGGTGCTCCGCCCCGGCGGCCGGGTGGCCCTGCTGGACACCGACTGGGGCACCACCCTCCTGCACCCCGGCGAGCCCGACGTCGTGCGCGCGCTGACGTCCGCCGCGCTCAACGGAGCCAACCCCTACTCCGGGCGCCGGCTGGTCGGCCAGCTCAGCGCGGCCGGGTTCGTGGTGGACGACCGCGGCTCGCAGGCCCTGCTCCAGGACCACCGCACGGTCGCCTGGCCGCTGATCCGCATGCTCGGCGAGGCCGCGGTACGCACCGGCGCGCTCACCGCGGAGCAGCGCGACACCCTGTACGCCGACCTGACCGAGGCCGCCGGACGGGGGGCCCTGCACATGTCGGTGACGATGTTCGGGGTGGTCGCCCGCCTGCCCGCGTGAGGTCCGCCGTCACCAGGGCAGGAAGACGTGGATGTCCTTGCCGGTGTCGGTGACCACCACGCTGACCTGGTCGCAGAGGGTGTGCAGCAGATGCCACCCGACCCCGCCACCGCCGCGCTGCGGGTGGAAGGGCCGGGGCTCGGGCCGGACCCGGCTGGTGTCGTGCATGGTGACGTGCACGCCGTCGTAGGTGCGGCGCAGCCGCAGCTCGAAGGGGCCGGGCGCGTACTGCACCACGTTGGCGGCCAGTTCCGTCACGGCCAGCAGGATGTCGTCCCAGTACTCCGGTGACGTGGGCGGGGCGAGCCGCGCGAGGTCCGCGAGGTAGCTGTCCGTGACGAGCCGGGCGTCGGTCACGCTGCGCAGCTCACCGGCGAAGGAGACCGTGCGGTCGAGGGTCTCGTCCGTGGCTGGTCTGTGGTCGCGCCGTGGCCCGCTCGGCATCTCGTCTCTCCCGGCCCCGGAAGGGGTGACAGTCAGGGTGCTGATCTCTTCCTTCGCGGCGAGTGCCCGCGCACGCGCCGGATACGCGTGATCCGGTCAGCGGAACACGTCGTCGGAATCCTCCCACTCCGCCGGCTCCTGGGAACCCGGCCGCCGTACCGCCCGCGAGCGGGCCTGGTACATGGCGTCGATCTCGGCGGCGTAGTGGTGCGCTATGGCGTCCCGGCGCAGCTTCATCGACGGCGTCAGCATTCCGTTGCCCGGGGCGAACGGTTCCTGGAGCACCCGGTAGACCCGGATCGACTCGGAACGGGACACCACGCTGTTGGCGGACGCGATGGCCCGGGCGATCTCCTCCCGCAGCGCGTTCTCCTCACGCGCCTCGCGCCCCGGTGAGTCGCCGGGCACCGCCAGCGCGCCCCGCCAGTGCGCGAGGAAGTCCGGGTCCAGGGTGATCAGCGCGCCCACACAGGGCCGGTCGTCACCCACCACCACCGCCTGGTGCACCAGGGGGTGCATCCGCAGCCGCTGCTCCAGCGGCGCCGGAGCCACGCTCTTGCCGCTGCTGGTGATGATGATGTCCTTCTTGCGGCCGGTGATGGTCAGGTAGCCCTCGGGGTCGAGCCGCCCGATGTCCCCGGTGGCCAGCCAGCCACCGCGCAGCGCGGCCCGGGTCGCGTAGTCGTCACCCACGTAGCCCTGGAAGACCGACGGCCCGCGCACCAGGATCTCGCCGTCGTCCGCGACCTGGATCTGGGTGCCGGGCAGCGCCTGACCGACCGTGCCGGACTTCTCCCGGCCCAGGGGCTGCATGGTGATGCCGCCGCTGGACTCGGTCAGCCCGTAGCCGTCGTGCACGGGGACGCCGATGCCCTCGTAGAACAGGGATATCTCACGGCTGAGCGAGGAGCCGCCCGAGGTGGCCCGCAGGACCCGCCCGCCGAGCGCCCCCCGCAGCTTGCGGTACACCGTCCGTTCGTACAGGGCGTGCTGGAGCCGCAGGTCGAAGGCCGGACCCGCGCCGGTGCCCAGCCGCTGCCGCTCCTCGGCGGCGGCGAAGTCCCGCGCGGTCTCCACGGCCCGCTCGAACAGCGCGCCCCGGCCCGACTGCTGGGCGGTCCGCAGGAACGTCTTGTACAGCTTCTCCAGCACCGACGGCACCGCGTACAGATAGGTCGGCCGGAAGGTCCCGAGCGCCGCGGCCAGCGCCGCCTCCGACATCTCCGGCTCGTGGCCCATCAGGATCCCGCCGCGCAGACACATCACCATGACCATCAGCCCGTACACGTGCGAGAAGGGCAGATACGCCAGCACGGAGGCCTGTTCGCCGGAGCGCGCGGCGGTGTGTCCCCAGCCGGCCAGCAGCGTGTCGCACGGGTACGCCAGACCGTTGTGGCTCAGCGCGCAGCCGAGCGGGCGTCCCGAGGTGCCCGAGGTGTAGGTGATGGCGGCCGTGGAGTCCGGCATCACGATCCGGCGCAGCGACTCCACCGTGGTCAGCGGGACGTACGTGCCCTTCTGCACGAGCTCGGGCAGCGCCCCGGAGTCCAGCTGCCACACGTGCTTGAGCCGGGGCAGTCCCTCGCACACCGTGCCGACGGTCATGACCGCCTGTTCGTCCTCGACCACCACGGCCACACAGCCGGCGTCCCGCAGGATCCACTCGACCTGGTCCCGGGACGACGTCGGATGGATCGGGACGACCTCCGCGCCCACCGTCCACAGTGCGAGACACAGCACCGTCCACTCGTAGCGCGTCCGCGCCATCATGGCCACGCGCTGTCCGGGCGAGACCCCCGACGCGACCAGCCCCTTGGCCAGGTCGACCACTTCGTCGCGGAGTTCGACCGCGCTGACCTCCTCCCAGCCCGCGGCCAGGCCTTCGGGCCGGCGCGCCAGCACCGGCAGGGTCGGGTTCCGGTCCGCCGTCTCGAAGATGCTGTCGGCGAGCCCGCCGGTCAGGGTCGAAGCGGTCGTCGGAGCGAGGGCGTAGTCGCGCATGCGCTGCTCCTGGTTGTACGGAGGGTGACCCTCCCGATCGGTACTGTTGTCGACGCGGGTCGAATGTAGCCCAGGGGAGGGCGGCCCGTGTCCGGAACGGTCAACTCGTGTCCGCCCGATGACCTGAGATCAGCCCTGGGTGCGGCGCACGCACTCGACGACGACGTCCCTGAGGCTGCCGGTGCGCTCCAGGAACGCCCGCTGCTCGCGGGCACCGGTGCCCCTGTGCAGCAGCTGTGCGAGCCCCTCTTCCACCCCGCTGGTGTCACCGCTGTCGGCCAGCGCCTCCGCGGTGTGCGCGAGCAGCGCCCGCACCACCTCGCCGGCCGGCCGCGGCCGCATGGTCACGGGATGCAGCAGGTCCTGTTCCAGACCGGTGCGGGCGGCCTGCCAGGAGGCCATCCTGAGCATGCTCACGCTGGGGTCGAGCGGCGGCCGGCCGGCCCGCCAGTCCCGTGCGGCCGTCTCCACCAGGGCCCGGGTCAGCGTGGCGACCAGGACGGTGGTGTCGGCGCCCAGGCACACGTCGGCCACCCGGATCTCCACGGTCGGGTACTGCTCGGACAGGCGCGCGTCGAAGTACACCATCCCGGGGTCCAGGATGACCCCGCTGGCCACCATGTCCGCGACCCGCCGCCGGTACCCCCGCGCCGAGCCGAACAGCTCGGTCGGCCCCGCCGACGGGCCGCGCGCCCACAGGCGGCTGCGGAAGCTCGCGTAACCGGAGTCCCGGCCCTGCCAGAACGGCGAGTTGGCACTGATCGCGCGCAGCACCGGGAGCCACGGCCGCAGCCGGTCGAGGACGGCGACGCCCTCCTCGTCGGACTCGACCGACACGTGCACGTGGCAGCCGCAGACGAACCAGTCCGTGGTGGCGGTCCCGAACCGTCCCGCCATCCAGTGGTAGCGGTCGTGCCGGGTGAGCTCGGGGGCCACCGGCACCGGGCAGGTGGCGAGCGCGGCGACCGCGCAGCCGATCTCCCCGGCGAGCCGGGCCGCCTCCTTGCGGCAGCGGGCGATCTCGGCGCCGAGGTCCGCCATCCGGTGTTGCGGACTGGTGGCGAACTCCAGCATCTGCCCGAACAGTTCCTTCTGGAACACCAGCTGCCCCGGGTCGTCCTGGGCGGCGCGGTCCAGGACGGCCGCCGACTGGGGCATCGGCTCCCCGCTGTCCGGGTGGACCAGCAGGAGTTCTTCCTCCACTCCGACGGTACGCAGCACTGGGAACCGCCCTCCGGCCGGGCCGCGACCGGGCGCGGCGGGGTCTTTCACCCGAACTGCCCGGCC
Source organism: Streptomyces humi (assembly GCF_001005085.2). Taxonomy (GTDB): domain Bacteria; phylum Actinomycetota; class Actinomycetes; order Streptomycetales; family Streptomycetaceae; genus Streptomyces; species Streptomyces humi. The sequence continues at coordinate 5,769 of NZ_LBMU02000148.1, read as the reverse complement.
CCGGCCGAGGAAACACGTACGGACACCGTCGGCGGCCTATGGGGCGACAGGCTCCAGCCACACCGTGCCGAGCGGCGGCAGCGTCAGCCGCAGAGCGCCGTCGTCGGCGAGCAGCGGGCCCCGGCTGACGACGTCCCCGCCGCCGTAGCGCGCGCTGTCCGTGTTGAGGATCTCGCGCCAGACCGGGGCCCCCTTGGGCACGCCCAGACGGTAGCCGGGACGGACCACGGGGGAGAGGTTGGAGACCGCCAGCAGCGGCCGGGCCTCGGCGTCGAACCTCAGGAACGCGAAGACGTTGTCCTCGGCCGCGTCCCCCAGGACCCACTGGAAACCCGCGGGATCGGTGTCGCGCTGCCACAGGGCGGGCCGGGAGCGGTACACGGTGTTGAGATCGCGGACCAGATCCCGGACACCCCGGTGATCCGCCTCGGCGCCGTACCCGGGGTCCAGCAGCCACCAGTGGGGCCCTTCGGCCTCCGACCACTCACCGCCCTGGGCGAACTCCTGCCCCATGAAGAGCAGTTGTTTGCCGGGATGGGCCCACATGAAGCCCAGATAGGCCCGGTGATTGGCGCGTTGCTGCCACCAGTCGCCGGGCATCTTCGACACCAGGGACTGCTTGCCGTGGACCACTTCGTCGTGGGAGATGGGCAGCACGTAGTTCTCGCTGTACGCGTACACCATCGAGAAGGTCATCTCGTCGTGGTGGTACTTGCGGTGGACGGGCTCGTGCCGGATGTACTCCAGCGAGTCGTGCATCCACCCCATGTTCCACTTCAGTCCGAAGCCCAGGCCGCCGCTGTCCGTCGGGCGGGTCACCCCGTCCCACGCGGTGGACTCCTCGGCGATGGTCACCACGCCCGGGGCCCGCCGGTACACGGTCGCGTTCATCTCCTGGAGGAACGCCATCGCGTCCAGGTCCTCGCGCCCGCCGAACACGTTCGGCGTCCACTGCCCGGAGTCCCGCGAGTAGTCGAGGTAGAGCATCGAGGCGACCGCGTCCACCCGCAGCCCGTCGATGTGGAACTCCTCGCACCAGTACACCGCGTTGGCGACGAGGAAGTTGCGCACCTCCACCCGGCCCAGGTCGAACTCGTAGGTCCCCCAGTCCGGATGCTCGGCCCGCCGCTCGTCCCCGGGTTCGTACAGCGGGTCCCCGTCGAAGCGGGCCAGCGCCCAGTCGTCCTTGGGGAAGTGGGCCGGCACCCAGTCCATGATCACGCCGATACCGGCCCGGTGCAGCGCGTCGACCAGGTACCTGAAGTCGTCCGGGGTGCCGAGCCGGGAGGTCGGCGCGTAGAAGCCGGTGACCTGGTAGCCCCAGGAGCCGCCGAACGGGTGCTCGGCGACCGGCATGAACTCGACGTGCGTGAATCCCAGGTCGGCGACATACGCGGGAAGTTCCTCGGCGAGCTGACGATACGTCAGTCCCTGGCGCCAGGACGGGAGATGGATCTCGTACACCGAGAACGGCGCCTCGTGCACAGGCGTGTCGCCGCGCCGCGCCATCCACTGCGCGTCGTCCCACTCGTACCGCGAGACCGTAACGATCGAGGCGGTCGCGGGCGGCACCTCCGTCCGCCGGGCCATCGGGTCGGCCTTGAGGAACCGGCCTCCGTAGCGGGACGTGATCTCGAACTTGTACCGGGCCCCCTCGCCCACACCCGGCAGGAACAGCTCCCACACCCCGGCCGCGCCCAGCGAGCGCATCGGGAACTGCGTGCCGTCCCAGCAGGTGAAGTCGCCGGCCACCCGCACGCCCTGGGCGTTCGGCGCCCAGACCGTGAACCGGGTGCCGGCCACCCCGTCATGGGTCATCGGCTCGGCGCCGAGCGCCTTCCACAGCTGCTCGTGCCGCCCCTCCCGGATCAGATGCAGATCGAGCTCACCGAGCGCCGGCAGGAAACGGTACGGATCGTGCACCTCGTGCTCGCCGTCCTCGTACTCGACGAGCAGGGTGTACGACGGGACCTCGGCGTACGGCAGCACGGCGGCGAACAGCCCGTCGTCCTCCGGCGCCAGGGGAGTACCCACCCCGTCGACGAGCACGCTGACCGCGCGGGCCTGCGGTCGCAGCGCACGGAAGAGGGTGCCGCCGTCCACCGGGTGGGCGCCGAGCAGCGCGTGCGGATCGTGGTGGGCGCCCGCCAGCAGCCGTCCGCGGTCGGCCGCCTCCAGCGGCGGGGCCGTGGGACGGGAGGGCCCCGAGGGCTCGGGGAGCGAAGAGTCACGCAGTGCCATGAAGTCAGCCTCCCCAGCGGGCGAGCCGCTCGATCGCGGCCATCGGAACCGGGAGCCAGGCCGGCCGGTGCCTGGCCTCGTACACCACTTCGTACACCGCGCGGTCCGTCTCGTGGGCGCGCAGCAACGCGTGCTTCTCACGCGGGTCCCAGCCGGCCCGGGCAGCGTAGCCCGCGCAGTAGGCCTCCCGGCAGTGACTGGCCCATTCCGGGCGCCACGGGCGGCGCTGCCGGGCCGCGTAGTCGAACGACCGCAGCATGCCGGCCACGTCCCGGACGGGCGACTGGATGCCGCGCCGTTCGGCGAGCGGCCGGGACGGCTCACCCTCGAAGTCGATGACGAACCACTCGCGGTCCGCCCGCAGCACCTGCCCCAGATGGAGATCGCCGTGGATCCGCTGGGCGGGTGGCCCCCCGGCGCAGCCGGCGAGCGCGTCGAAGGCGCCCCGCAGCCCGGGCACGAACGGCCGCAGCGCCGGCACCGCGTGTGCCGCCGCCTCCAGCCGTGCGGTCATCGCCTGGGCCGTACGGCCGTGGTCGTCGCGGCCCGCGGCGGGAAAGGCGCGGGCCAGCGCGAGATGGACATCGGCGGTCGCCCGCCCCAGCTCGTGTGCCTCGGTGGCGAAGTCGTCCCCAGCCGCGAGGGCCCGCAGGGACAGGGTCCAGCCGTCGGCCGCGTCGGGCAGGAACGGCTGGAGCACGCCGAGGGTCGCCGGCCGTGGCTCGGTGGTGCGGAACCAGGCCACCGGCGCGGGCACCCGCGCACAGCCCTGCGCGGCCAGCGCGCCGGGCACCTCCAGGTCCGGGTTGATACCGGGCTGGATCCGCCGGAACACCTTCAGGATGTAGGAATCGCCGTACACGAGAGACGAGTTGGACTGTTCCGCGGTCAGCAGCCGGGGTGCGAGTTTGCCGGGTATCCGGGCGTCCGGCGCGGCCTCGAAACGCAACGGGCCCGCCGTACCGGGGATCCGCAGCCGTTCCAGCAGCAGTTCGGCGGCGCGCGGGTCGTGCAGGGCGTCGTAGACCGCGAGCCCGGCCAGCGGGCCCTCCTCGGCCCGGCCGATGTACGCCCGCTCCAGCTCGGGTGCGCGGTGCTCGCGCACCCCGAGCAGCAGCTGGTAGCAGTCACCCGACGGGGAGGCGTCCCCGCCGGCCGAGTGGTCGGCGTGGACGAGCAGATGCAGGCAGCCAGGGAAGAGCTCGGTCACGGACTGCACGGACAGCTCCGTGACGGGCCTGTCCTTGCCCGCGAACCAGCGCTGCCGGGGCAGCCAGTCGCGCAGCAGCGCACCCAGGGAGGCCAGCGGCCGGTCGAGGTCGAGGCCCGCCGCCGCGCTCCGGGGCAGGTCGACGGTCTTCGTCATGGTGACGCGTCCTTTCCTCGGCTCCGCACGCTCAGCGCCGAAGGCCGGTGCGGGAGGCGACTCGGGAGAGCCGGAACCAGTAGAAGCCGTGCCCCGCGAGGGTGAGCAGGTACGGCAGCTCGCCGATCGCCGGGAACCGCACCCCGCCGATCAGCTCCACCGGGTGCCGGCCGTCGTAGGCCCGCAGGTCGAGCTCGGTGGGCTGGGCGAACCGGGAGAAGTTGTGGACACAGAGGACCAGGTCGTCCTCGTACTCCCGCAGGAACGCGATCACCGCGGCGTTGGTCGACTGGAGTTCGGTGTAGGTGCCCAGTCCGAAGGCGGGGTTCTGCTTGCGGATCTCGATCATGCGGCGGGTCCAGTGGAGCAGGGACGACGGCGAGGACATGGAGGCCTCGACGTTGGTGACCTGGTAGCCGTAGACCGGGTCCATGATCGTGGGCAGGTACAGGCGCCCCGGATCGCAGTTCGAGAAGCCGGCGTTGCGGTCGGGGGTCCACTGCATGGGGGTGCGGACGGCGTCGCGGTCGCCGAGCCAGATGTTGTCGCCCATGCCGATCTCGTCACCGTAGTAGAGGATCGGCGAGCCGGGCAGGGAGAGCAGCAGGGCGGTGAAGAGTTCGATCTGGTTGCGGTCGTTGTCGAGGAGGGGGGCGAGGCGGCGGCGGATGCCGATGTTGGCGCGCATACGCGGGTCCTTCGCGTATTCGGCCCACATGTAGTCGCGTTCCTCGTCGGTGACCATCTCCAGGGTCAGTTCGTCGTGGTTGCGCAGGAAGATGCCCCACTGGCAGCCGGAGGGGATGGCGGGGGTCTTGGCCAGGATCTCCGAGACGGGGTAGCGGGACTCCCGGCGCACGGCCATGAAGATCCGTGGCATCACGGGGAAGTGGAACGCCATGTGGCACTCGTCCCCGCCCTTCTCGTAGTTCCCGAAGTAGTCGACGACGTCCTCCGGCCACTGGTTCGCCTCCGCCAGCAGCACGGTGTCCGGGTACATCGCGTCGATCTCGCGGCGGACCCGCCGCAGGAACTCGTGGGTGGGCGGCAGGTTCTCGCAGTTGGTGCCTTCCTCCGCGTACAGGTACGGCACGGCGTCCAGCCGGAAGCCGTCGATGCCCAGGTCCAGCCAGAAGCGGAGGGCCGCCAGGACCTCCTCCTGGACGGCCGGGTTCTCGTAGTTGAGATCCGGCTGGTGGGAGAAGAAGCGGTGGAAGTAGTACTGGCCGCGCACGGGGTCGAAGGTCCAGTTGGAGACCTCGGTGTCGACGAAGATGATCCGGGCGTCCTGGTACTGCTTGTCGTCGTCCGCCCACATGTAGTAGTCGCCGTAGGGTCCCTCGGGGTTCGTGCGGGACTCCTGGAACCAGGGGTGCTGGTCGCTGGTGTGGTTGACGACGAAGTCGATGATGACGCGCATCCCGCGCTGGTGGGCGGCGTCGACGAACTCCACGAAGTCCGCCAGGTCCCCGAACTCCGGCAGGACCGAGGTGTAGTCGGCGACGTCGTAACCGCCGTCCCGCAGTGGGGACTTGAAGAACGGTGGCAGCCAGAGGCAGTCGACGCCGAGCCACTGGAGGTAGTCGAGCTTGGCGGTCAGGCCCTTGAGGTCGCCGATGCCGTCGCCGTCGCTGTCCTGGAAGGAGCGCACCAGGACCTCGTAGAAGACCGCGCGTTTGAACCAGTCCGGGTCCCGGTCCTTGGCGGGAGTGTCCTCGAAGGTGTCCGGGACGGGTTGGTTGACAGTCATGACGCGCTGGGCCCTCCGTTCACTGGTGCCGGCCGCGCCACCTGGAACACATGCGCCGGTGTCCGGCCGGGTGTGAGGCGTACGTAGTTGGTGCTGCCCCACGCGTAGGTCTCATCCGTGAGTTCGTCCCGCACGGACAGGGCCGCGTGCCAGTCGAGGCCGAGTCGCGGCATGTCCAACGAGACCGTGGCCTCCTGGGTGTGGTGGGGGTCGAGGTTGACGACCACCAGAACCGTGTCCGTTCCGCTGCGCTTGCTGTACGCGAGGACGGAGTCGTTGTCCGTGTGGTGGAAGTGCAGGTCGCGCAGTTGCCGAAGCGCGGGGTGGGCGCGCCGGACGGTGTTGAGGCGGGTGATGAGGGGGGCGATGCCGTCGGTGTCGGCGCGGTCCCAGTCGCGGGGTTTGAGCTGGT
>NZ_LBMU02000147.1 GCF_001005085.2 Streptomyces humi | reverse complement strand
GGCGCGGGGAACTGCGCGACAAGCCCCCACCCACCCGCACCCGCCGCACGGCCCAGGCCCGCACCCGCCGCACAGCCCAGGCCCGCACCCCCTGCCGCGCCCCTCGCCGCGGCCCTGCACGCGGCGGCAGCCGAGGACATCGTCCAGGCCCTCCCCCGCGGCCTCGACTCCCCGATCACCTCCCAGGCCCGCAACCTCTCCGGTGGCCAACGCCAACGCGTCCGCCTCGCCAGGGCGTTACTGACCGACCCCGAGATCCTCCTCGCCGTGGAACCCACCTCCGCCCTGGACGCCCACACCGAGTCCCTCGTGGCGGAGCGCCTCCGCACCGCCCGAGCCGGCCGCACCACCCTCCTGACCACCACCTCCCCCCTGATGCTGGCCCACGCCGACGAGGTGATCCACCTGGTCGACGGCAAGGTCGCGGCGACCGGCACCCACGAGGAACTGCTGGACCACGATCCCGGCTACCGCGCACTGGTGGCCCGGGACACGGAGGACACGGAGGACACGGGGGACACGGGGGACACGGGGGACACGGAGAGCAAGGCACCGACGCAGGCACCGGAAGAGGAGGTCGCCAGGTGACGACGGGTCAACTACCGGTCGCCGACCGCGCCGCCGTACGCCGCGCCACGGTCCGCCTGGTGAGGGCCGACCGCGCGGCCTTCGCCGCCGCCCTCCTGCTCAACGCCCTCGCGGCCGCCGCCGGCCTGGCCGGCCCCTGGCTGGTCGGCCGGATCGTGGACGCGGTCCGGGCCGGCCGCGGGGTCGGCGCCGTCGACGGCCTCGCCCGCTGGATCGTGCTCTGCGCCGTCGCCCAGCTGCTGCTCGCCCGTTGCGCGCGCTATCTGGGCCACCGCTTCGGTGAACGGACCCTCGCCCGGGTCCGCGAGGAGTTCGTGGACCGGGCGCTCGCGCTGCCCGCGTCGGTCGTGGAACGGGCGGGCACCGGCGACCTGACGGCGCGCGGCACCGGCGACGTGGCCACCGTCGGCACCACCCTGCGCGACGTGGGGCCCGAACTGCTGGTCTGCTCGGTGCAGGCGCTGTTCGTGATGGGCGCGGTCTTCGTTCTGGACCCGCTGCTGGCGCTGTTCGGGGTGGTCGGGCTGACCCCGGTCTGGCTCGCGCTGCGCTGGTACCTGCGCCGGGCCCGGGACGGCTATCTCACCGAGGGCGCGGCCACCTCGGGGGTCGCGGAGACCGTCACGGCGACGGTGGCGGGGGCCCGTACCGTGGAGGCGTTCCGGCTTCAGGAGCAGCGGATCGCGACCAGCCGGGACGCTCTGGAGACCAACCGGAAGGCCCGCTTCCACACCCTGTACCTGCGGTCCGTGTTCTTCCCCGCGGTCGAGGTGTCCTACACCGTGCCGGTGGCCGGGGTGCTGCTGCTCGGCGGGCTGCTGCACGCGGGCGTCGGGGTGGTGGTGTCGGCGGCGCTGTATCTGCGGCAGTTCACCGAACCGCTGGACCAGATCCTGATGCGGGTGGAGCAACTCCAGTCCAGCAGCGCCTCGTTCGCACGGGTGGAGGGGCTGGCACAGGCGCCCAGGGCGGCCGCGGAGGGCGGGGCGCCGGTCCCGGCGGACGACCGGATCGACGTGCGCGGCGTGCGGTACGCGTACGAGCGGGGCGGCGAGGTGCTGCGCGGGGTGGACCTGACGGTGCGGCCCGGGGAGCGGCTCGCGGTGGTCGGTCCCTCCGGGGCCGGGAAGACGACGCTGAGCCGGCTGCTGGCGGGCGTCGACGCGCCCGGCGCGGGCACGGTGACCGTCGGCGGGGTGCCGGTCGCCGGTCTCGGGCCGGAGCTGCTGCGCCGTCAGGTGGTCCTCGTCACCCAGGAACACCACGTCTTCCTGGGGACGGTCCGGGACAACCTCCTGATCGCGGCGCCCGGCGCGGGCGACGCCGGCCTGTGGGCGGCGCTGACGGCGGTGGGTGCCGACCGCTGGGTCCGCGCGCTCCCCGACGGCCTCGACACCCTGCTCGGTACCGGTGGTCGCGCGGCCGACGGTTCCCGGGCCCAGCAGCTCGCCCTCGCCCGGGTGGTGCTGGCGGACCCGCACACGCTGATCCTGGACGAGGCGACCGCGCTGCTGGACCCGGCGACCGCACGGCACACCGAACGCGCCCTGGCGGCCGTGCTGGCGGGCCGTACGGTCATCGCCATCGCCCACCGGCTGCACACCGCGCACGACGCCGACCGGGTGGCCGTGATGGAGGACGGCCGGCTCACCGAACTCGGCACGCACGAGGAGCTGGTGGCGGCGGGCGGGGCGTACGCGGCGCTGTGGGCGACCTGGCACGGCGACCGGAAGGCGTAGCTCCGGCACACCTCCTCGTCGACCGTCACGACATCGACCGTCACGACATTCCGCATACCGAACATGAACATCCGGACAACGAACGATTTCCGGCCAAGTTCCTGACGCGGTCCTGACAGATGCCGTTTTCTGCTGCCACTCTTCCCACGGCCGACTCACAGCAACCCCACAGCTTCACCTCGTCGCTGCCGGGTCCGGCACTGCACGCGCACATGGTTCCGCGTTCCGCCGAGTTCTGCCCGGACCGCCCACCCGTGGCCCGGATCTCCCCTGGCCGCGCGACCCGCGGCCACGCAGAAGGAGTCAGTGTTGAGAAGCAGTTCCTCTCGCAGACGCACCCCCCACCGCACCGCAGTAGTGGCCCTCGCGGGCGTCACCGCCCTGATCGCCGCCGCCGTCCAGTCCGGCGCCGCCAGCGCCGCCCCGGCCGCGCCGCACCCCGGCAAGGCCGACCCGGCCCACACGGCCGTGAAACTGTCCCCCTCACAGCGCGCGGAACTGCTCCGTGACGCGAGCACCGAGCGGGCCGCCACCGCCAGGGCGATAGGCCTCGGCGCGCAGGAGAAGCTGGTCGTCAAGGACGTCGTCAAGGACGCCGACGGCACCCTGCACACCCGCTACGAACGCACCTACGCGGGCCTGCCCGTGCTGGGCGGCGACCTGATCGTCGACACCGCGAGGTCGGGCGCCACCGAGCGCGTCGTCAAGGCGAACAGCGCCACGCTCAAGGTCGCCGACCTCACCCCGGCCCGGAGCGCGGCGAGCGCCGAGAAGGCGGCCCTCACGGCCGCCAGGGCCCTCGGCTCCACCAAGTCGGCCGCGGACGGCGCCCGCAAGGTCGTCTGGGCCGGTTCCGGCACCCCCGTCCTCGCCTACGAGACGGTCGTCGGCGGCTTCCAGGACGACGGCACGCCCAACCAGCTGCACGTCGTCACCGACGCCACCACGGGCAAGAAGCTCTTCGAGTACCAGGGCATCGAGAACGTCACCGGCACCGGCAACACCCAGTACAGCGGGACGGTGTCGCTGTCGACGACCCAGTCGGGCTCGACGTACAACCTGACCGACGGCGACCGCGGCGGTCACAAGACGTACAACCTGAACCACGGCACCTCGGGCACCGGGACGCTGTTCTCGCAGTCGAGCAACACCTGGGGCAACGGCACCACGTCGAACGCCGCCACCGCGGGTGCCGACGCGCACTACGGGGCCGCCGAGACCTGGGACTTCTACAAGAACACCTTCGGCCGCAGCGGCATCAAGAACAACGGCGTCGGCGCCTACTCCCGGGTGCACTACGGCAACTCGTACGTCAACGCGTTCTGGGACGACAGCTGCTTCTGCATGACCTACGGCGACGGCTCCGGCAACGCGGACCCGCTGACCGCCCTGGACGTGGCCGGCCACGAGATGAGCCACGGCGTCACCTCCAACACCGCCGGCCTCAACTACAGCGGCGAGTCCGGCGGCCTGAACGAGGCCACCTCGGACATCTTCGGCACCGGTGTGGAGTTCTACGCGGCCAACTCCACGGACGTCGGCGACTACCTCATCGGCGAGAAGATCGACATCAACGGCGACGGCACCCCGCTGCGGTACATGGACAAGCCGAGCAAGGACGGCGCGTCCAAGGACAGCTGGTACTCGGGGCTCGGCGGTCTGGACGTGCACTACTCGTCCGGTCCCGCGAACCACTTCTTCTACCTGCTGAGCGAGGGCAGCGGCGCCAAGGTCATCAACGGCGTCAGCTACAACTCGCCCACCGCGGACGGGCTTCCGGTCACCGGCATCGGCCGGGACAAGGCGCTACAGATCTGGTACCGCGCGCTCACCACCAAGTTCACCTCGACCACCAACTACGCGGGCGCCCGCACCGGCACCCTCGCGGCGGCGGGCGAGCTGTACGGCACCACGAGCGCCGAGTACAAGGCGGTGCAGGACGCCTGGGCGGGCGTCGCGGTCGGCGCGCGGTCCGGCGGCGGAGGCGGCACGGGCACCTCGTACGAGAGCACCACCGTGGTGTCGATCCCGGACAACGGGCCCGCCGTCACCTCGTCGATCACGGTCTCCGGGCGGACCGGGAACGCGCCGGGCAACCTCCAGGTGACGCCGAACATCAGCCACACCTGGCGCGGCGACCTGGTGATCGACCTGGTCGGCCCGTCCGGGACGTCGTACCGGCTGAAGAACTTCAGCTCGTCCGACTCCGCGGACAACGTGACGGACACCTACACGGTGAACGCCTCGTCGGAATCGGCCAATGGGACGTGGAAGCTCAAGGTCCAGGACCAGGCCGCGCAGGACACCGGGAAGATCAACAGCTGGAAGCTGACCTTCCCGTAAACCGCAGGACACAGGCGTGAGTACGGGGTGCCGTCGGAGGGTTCGACTCCGTTCGACGGCACCCCGGTTACATGCCCGCAACGTTCACCGAACACCTGCTTTTCGGCCAACATCACTTCAGGGTCCTGACATGTACGCGACCTTGATGTCACTCTTCCTTCACCCGTCGCACAGCACAGCAACTTCACAACCCCACAGCCGGGCCGGCGACCCCACTCCAGCCCGGACTCCCCACATCATGAAGGAGCTTGAGTGAGCCCCCTCTACGCGCGTCACAAGCGCACCACTCTGGCCGTAGCCACCGCTGTCGCCGCCGGCGCCCTGCTCACCACGGGTCTGACCACCAACGCCACCGCAGCCGCGAAGCAGCCACTGGCCGCCGCCCCCACCCTGCTCTCCAACTCCGCCCGCACCGCGCTGATCCAGAAGGCGCAGGCGGACGTCGCCGAGACCGCGCAGGAGATAGGCCTCGGCGCCAAGGAGAAGCTGGTCGTCAAGGACGTCGTGAAGGACGTCGACGGCACCGTCCACACGCGCTACGAGCGCACCTACGCGGGCCTGCCCGTGCTCGGCGGCGACCTGGTGGTGCACACCTCCAAGTCCGGCAAGTCCGAGGGCGTCACGCGGGCGACCAAGGCGACCATCAAGGTGGCCTCGCTCAAGCCGGCGATCACCACCGCCAAGGCGGAGAAGACCGCGCTCACCGCCGCCAAGGCGCTGGGCTCCGCCAAGTCCGCGGCCGACGGCGCCCGCAAGGTCATCTGGGCCGGCTCCGGCACCCCCGTCCTCGCCTACGAGACGGTCGTCGGCGGCTTCCAGGACGACGGCACCCCGAACCAGCTGCACGTCATCACCGACGCGGCGACCGGCAAGAAGCTCTACGAGTACCAGGGCATCGAGAACGCCACCGGCACCGGCAAGACCCTGTACTCGGGCACGGTCAGCCTCACCACGAACCTGTCGGGCTCGACGTACCAGCTGTACGACACCACGCGCGGCGGCCACAAGACGTACAACCTGAGCCACGGCACCAGCTCCGGCACCGGCACCCTGTTCACGGACGCGGACAACGTCTGGGGCACCGGCGCCGCCTCCAGCTCCAGCACCGACCAGACCGCGGCCGCCGACGCCGCCTACGGCGCGCAGGAGACCTGGGACTTCTACAAGGACACCTTCGGCCGCAGCGGCATCAAGAACAACGGCGTGGGCGCCTACTCCCGGGTCCACTACGGCAGCTCCTACGTCAACGCGTTCTGGGACGACAGCTGCTTCTGCATGACCTACGGCGACGGCTCCAGCAACACCCACCCGCTGACCTCGCTGGACGTGGCCGGCCACGAGATGAGCCACGGTGTCACCTCCAACACCGCCGGTCTCAACTACAGCGGTGAGTCCGGCGGCCTGAACGAGGCCACCTCGGACATCTTCGGCACCGGTGTGGAGTTCTACGCCAACAACTCCTCCGACGTCGGCGACTACCTCATCGGCGAGAAGATCAACATCAACGGCGACGGCACCCCGCTGCGCTACATGGACCAGCCCAGCAAGGACGGCGCGTCCGCCAACTACTGGTCCTCGTCGGTGAAGAACCTGGACGTGCACTACTCGTCCGGTGTCGCGAACCACTTCTTCTACCTGCTGTCCGAGGGCAGCGGCTCGAAGACGATCAACGGGGTGTCCTACAACTCCCCGACGTACAACAGCTCCACGGTCACCGGCATCGGCCGGGCCAAGGCACTTCAGATCTGGTACAAGGCGCTGACGACGTACTTCACGTCGACCACCAACTACAAGTCGGCGCGCACCGGGACGCTCTCGGCGGCGGTCGCCCTGTACGGCTCGGGCAGCACCGAGTACAACGCGGTGGCGGCGGCCTGGACGGCCGTCAACGTCACCTCGTGACCCGATAGTTGCACGGCGGGCGGGCCCCGGGGCGAAGATGTCCCCGGGGCCCGCCCTACCCTTGTCTGCCATGTCCTTCACGTACGACGCGGTGGGCGCGACCCGTGAGAACCTCGCCGCCTGCCCGCCGGGCTTCCACCCGCTTCACGTGCGCACGCGCATAGGCGAGGGGCGCGAGGCCTTCCAGCGCGCCACCGAGGCCGTCCTCACCTGGGAACTCCACCGCGCCCTGGGCGTGGGCATCGACACCGCCGCCGAACGGGCGGCCCCCGGCGTGGACGTCACGGTCACCCTCGCCGGCCTCGTCAGAGCCCCCTGCCGGATCGTCTGGACCGTGGACGAGTCCCGCCGCGCGGGGTGGGCCTACGGCACCCTGGCCGGGCACCCCGAGTCCGGCGAGGAGGCCTTCGTGGTCGACCGCACGGGCGACGGCACGGTATGGCTGACGGTCGCGGCCTTCAGCAGGCCGGCCAAGTGGTACACCCGAGCCGCCGGCCCGGCGACCCGGGGCTTGCAGCACGCGTACGCCCGACGGTGCGGGACGGTACTGCGCCGGCTGTGCTCGGACGACACGGACGGCCTGGGCTAGGGGTGGCCGAAGTTCCGGGGTTTCCACCGGATCGTGCCGTCTGCAATCATCGGGGGTCTCGGCCGACCGGGGAGGTCGCACGTGGCGGAAGGCGGGAAGCCCGGGCCGTTCGCCTCGTGGGCACCGGGCAGCTATCTCGGCCAGCTCTCCGACGGCGCGCGCCGGACCCTGCTCCAGGCCGGAACCCGCCGGTCGTACGCGGCCGGCGACGTGCTGTTCCGGGAAGGCGATCCGTCGTCGTACCTCCTCATGATCGCGGAGGGGCTGGTGAAGGTGTCGGCGGCGGCCCCCACCGGCCAGGAGCCGCTGCTCGTTCGAGAACGCAGAGGTCGTCGACGGTCTGCGGTTCCTGACGCTCCAGGACACCTACCGGTGGAAGGAGCGCCTGAGCCGTGGGAAGGACCGCGACGACCTCTCTCGCGTCCGGAGGAAGTTCCCCGAGGCTCCCCTCTGGTGGGGGAACTGACCGTCAGCGCATCAGGAGTCCCGCTCCCTCCGCCGTGTCCTCCGAGGGGGCTGTGACCAGGCCCAGTTCGGCGTTCGCGGCGAGGAGGGGGTGGGCCGGGAGGATGCGGACCGTGTAGCCGTAGGGGCCCGTGCGGTCCAGGGACAGCGGGCCCTCGTAGGTCCAGTGGCCCTCCGGGTCCGGGCCCGCCGTCGGCTTCAGCGGGGCCGTCGTGGCGTCCGTGATGCGGTCCTCCGGGTCGACCCGGCCGGAGACGGCCTGGACCTCCACGTCGTCGGGGGTGAGCTCGCCCAGGCGGACGCGGACGCGCAGCGCGAGGGTGGTGCCGAGTTCCGCGGTGGCCGGGGCCGCGGTGGTCGCCACGTGGTCGACGGTCACCCCGTGCCAGGCCGCCCGCACCCTGCCCTTCCAGGCGGCCAGTTCCCGGGCCGCACCGGAGGTCATGGACCGGTGGGCGTGGGCCGCCGGGGTGTAGAGACGCTCCACGTACTCGCGGACCATGCGCCCCGCCAGCACCTTGGGACCGAGCAGGGTGAGGGTCTGGCGGACCATCTCGATCCAGCGGTCGGGCAGGCCGGTGCGGCCGCGCTCGTAGAAGCGCGGGGTGACACGCTGTTCGAGGAGGTCGTAGAGGGCGTCCGCCTCGATGTCGTCGCGGCGCTCGGGGTCGGTGCCCGCGCCGTCCGCGGTCGGGATCGCCCAGCCGAAGTCCGGCTGGAACCACTCGTCCCACCAGCCGTCCAGGACCGAGAGGTTGAGCCCGCCGTTCAGGGCCGCCTTCATCCCGCTCGTCCCGCACGCCTCCAGCGGGCGCAGCGGGTTGTTCAGCCAGATGTCGCAGCCGGACAGCAGCTTCTGCGCCATCGCCATGCCGTAGTCGGGCAGGAAGACGACGCGGTGGCGGACGCGCGGGTCGTCGGTGAACCGGACCAGTTCCTGCACCAGCCGCTTGCCGCCGTCGTCCGCCGGGTGCGCCTTGCCGGCCACCACGATCTGGAGGGGGCGCTCCGGGTGCAGCAACAGGTCCATCAGCCGGTCACGGTCACGCAGCATGAGCGTGAGCCGCTTGTACGACGGGACGCGGCGCGCGAACCCGATGGTGAGGACGTCCGGGTCGAGCACCTGGTCGATCCACCCCAGCTCGGCCGTCCCCGCCCCCCGTTGCCGCCAGGACGCCCGCAGCCGCGCCCGCACCTCCAGGACCAGCTGCTCCCGCAGCGCCCGGCGCAGCTCCCAGATCTCCTGGTCGGCGACCCCGGCGACGGCGTCCCAGCGCTCCGGGCCGCCCACGGTCAGCGCCTCCTCGGTACGGCGGTCGCCGAGCCGCCGGGCGCCCAGCCGCACCACCTCCGGGGCCACCCAGGTCGGGGCGTGCACCCCGTTCGTGACGGAGGTGATCGGCACCTCGTCGGGGTCGAACCCCGGCCACAGCCCGGCGAACATCTCCCGGCTGACGTTGCCGTGCAGCAACGAGACCCCGTTGGCGCGCTGGGCGAGCCGCAGGCCCATCACGGCCATGTTGAAGAGGTTGGGTTCGCCGCCGGGGTAGGTCTCCATGCCGAGCCGCAGGACGCGCTCGACGTCGACGCCCGGGAGTTCGGCGTCGGCACCGAAGTGGTGGGCGACCAGCTCGCGGTCGAAGCGGTCGATGCCGGCCGGGACGGGGGTGTGGGTGGTGAAGACGGTACCGGCCCGTACCGCCTCCAGCGCCGCGTCGAAGTCGAGTCCGGCGGCGACGAGTTCGCCGATGCGCTCCAGGCCGAGGAAGCCGGCGTGCCCCTCGTTGGTGTGGAAGACCTCCGGCCCGGGGTGCCCGGTGAGCCGGCAGTACGTCCGTACGGCGCGCACCCCTCCTATACCCAGCAGCATCTCCTGGAGGAGGCGGTGTTCGCTGCCGCCGCCGTACAGCCGGTCGGTGACCCCGCGTTCGACGAGGTCGTTCTCCTCGACGTCGGAGTCCAGCATCAGCAGCGGCACCCGGCCCACCTGGGCCAGCCAGATCCGGGCGCGCAGCAGCCGGCCGCCGGGCAGTGCGAGGGAGACGTGCGCCGGGGTGCCGTCGGCCTCCTTCAGCAGCGCCACCGGGAGTTCGTTGGGGTCGAGGACGGGATAGTGCTCCTGCTGCCAGCCGTCCCGGGACAGGGTCTGCCGGAAGTAGCCGTGCCGGTACAGCAGGCCGACCCCGATCAGCGGCACGCCCAGGTCGCTGGCCGACTTGAGGTGGTCGCCGGCCAGGATGCCGAGACCGCCCGAGTACTGGGGCAGGGCCGCCGTGATGCCGAACTCGGGTGAGAAGTAGGCGACTGCGGCGGGGAGTTCGGCGGACTCGGGCCGGGACTGGTACCAGCGGTCGCCGGTCAGGTAGTCGCTGAGGTCGTCGGCGACCGCGGTCAGCCGGCGCAGGAACCGGCGGTCCCCGGCCAGTTCGGCGAGCCGCGCCGGAGGCACGCTGCCGAGCAGCCGCACCGGATCGCCCGCCGAGGCGGCCCAGCGCTCGGGGTCGACGGACTGGAAGAGATCACGTGTCTCGGCGTGCCAGGACCAGCGCAGGTTGCGGGCCAGGTCGCTGAGGGGACGGAGGGGTTCGGGGAGAACGGGACGGACGGTGAACCGACGGATCGCCTTCACATTCCACCTCGTGCGTTTCGCGTTCGCGTGGGAGCCGTACGACGCTGTGCGGCTCGCGTCTGTGTCGACGGTACCGGTGTCGGGGTGCCGCCGGGGGCTGCCGCCGGCCTTCGCCCCCGGGTGCCTTCTTGTCGGCTTTCGTCCGGTACGAGACGCTGCCTGCCTGAGCCGAGGAGGGGACTCACAGCCATGGCACGGACTTGTACCCGGCGGCTGCGTCTGGTGGGGGGCCTGACCGCGGTGGTCACGGCGGCGGTGCTGTCGTCGGCGGCCCTGCCCGCGCACGCCGTTCCGGAGGGGACCATAGCCGGCGCCGGCGAGCCCGGCTCGGTCGGCGGGAGTTACCTGGTGACGCTGAGGGACGGGATCGCGGTCGGCTCGGCGGCCGGGCGGGCGGTCGCCGCCCGCTATGGGGCGACAATAAGCCATACTTACGGCAGCGTGCTGAACGGCTACGCGGTCAGGGCAAGCGCTGCACAGGCCCGGCGGCTCGCCGCGGACTCCCGGGTCGCCGCCGTCGTCCAGGACCGCCGGGTCACCCTGGCGGACACCCAGCGGAACCCGCCGTCCTGGGGGCTCGACCGCGTCGACCAGCCGGCGCCTCCGCTGGACGGCGCGTACACCGCACCGGGGTCGGCGGGCGCCGGGGTCACCGTCTACGTGATCGACACCGGGATCCGGATCAGCCACCGCGACTTCGGCGGACGGGCCGGCTACGGCTGGGACTTCGTCGGCGACGACGGATCCGCCGGTGACGGCAACGGGCACGGGACACATGTCGCCGGCACCGTCGCGGGCACCCGGTACGGCGTCGCCAAGAAGGCGCGGGTGGTCTCCGTCAAGGTCCTGGACGACACGGGGGCGGGCACCACCGCCCAGGTCATCGTCGGTGTCGACTGGGTCACCGCACACGCCCGGAGACCCGCGGTCGCCAACCTCAGCCTGGGCGGCTACCACAGCGCCGAACTCGACACCGCCGTACGGAACTCGATCAGATCCGGCGTGACGTACACGGTCGCCGCCGGCAACGACGGCGGCCCCGCCGCCCGCTACTCACCGGCGGATGTGCCGCAGGCCCTCACCGTGGCCGCCGTCGACCGGGCCGGCACCCGCGCGGACTTCTCCGACTACGGTTCCGCCGTCGACCTGTTCGCCCCGGGCGTGTCGGTCGTCTCGGACGGGAACGCGAGCGACACCGCGCAGCAGACCCGGTCGGGCACGTCCATGGCGTCGCCGCACGTGGCGGGCGCCGCCGCGCTCTATCTCGCCGGACATCCGAGGGCCACGCCGGCCCAGGTCGCCGACGCCCTGATTGCGGGGGCTTCGAGCGGGCAGGTGTCCGATGCGGGACCCGGATCGCCCAACAGACTCCTCCGGGTGCCGGAGTCGTAGAGCGGTCTTCGGGGTCGGGAAGCGGTCTTCGGAGTCGTGCGGCGGTCTCCGGGGCCGGAAGCGGTTTCTGGTGGGCGATCACGCCAACGGCCCCGTTCGGCCTGAACGGGGCCGGTCTTGTGCGTAGACATACGGCTGAGTAGTTAACAAAGTGCCGGATTGCCCACCCGAATAGGGTGGGAAGGCTCCTCCGGTACACCCCACGGACACAGCGCAGATACCCAGCACAGGTAGACCCTTCAGGTACACGCAGGACCCACCTCCCCACCATCCATCCGCCCACACACCCTCGTTGCCGCGGACAGGAGCGGTCATGCCCGCCACGCACCACTCGTCAGCACCCGCAAGTCCCCGCACGTCAGCACCTCCGACGCCACGCACGTCGTCCGGCGCGCCACCCCCCGCGGACGCCGTCACGGCCGTCGGCCGCATACCCGTCCTCGACGTCCGTCCGCTGGTCCAGCAGGGCCGCCGGCCCGCCAAGGCGGTCGTCGGGGAGTCGTTCGAGGTCACCGCCACCGTCTTCCGCGAGGGCCATGACGCCGTCGCCGCCAACGTCGTGCTGAGGGACCCGAAGGGCCGTCCGGGCCCCTGGACCCCGATGCGGGAGCTCGCCCCCGGCACCGACCGCTGGGGCGCCACCGTCACCGCCGGGGGAAAACCGGGCCGTTGGACCTACCAGGTCGAGGCGTGGGGAGATCCGGTCGCCACCTGGCGCCACCATGCCCAGATCAAGATCCCGGCGGGCATCGACACCGAGCTGGTCCTGGCGGAGGGCGCCGCGCTCTACGAACGGGCCGCCGCCGGGGTGCCGAAGGCCAGGAAACGGGAGATCGTGCTCGCCGCCGCGGCCGCCCTGCGCGACGAGGAGCGGCCCGCCCCCTGGCGGCTGGCCGCCGCCCTCACCCCCGAGGTGGACAAGGTGCTGGCCCGCCACCCGCTGCGGGAGCTGGTGACGGCCTCGGAGCCGCTGCCGCTGCTGGTCGAGCGCGAACGGGCCCTGTTCGGCTCCTGGTACGAGTTCTTCC
>NZ_LBMU02000146.1 GCF_001005085.2 Streptomyces humi | reverse complement strand
GCCCTGTTCGGCTCCTGGTACGAGTTCTTCCCGCGCTCCGAGGGCACCCCCGAGCGGCCGCACGGCACCTTCCGCACCGCCGCCCGCCGGCTGCCCGCCATCGCCGCGATGGGCTTCGACGTCGTCTACCTCCCGCCGGTCCACCCGATCGGCACCACCTTCCGCAAGGGCCGCAACAACACGCTGAGCGCGGGCCCGCAGGACGTCGGGGTGCCGTGGGCGATCGGCTCGCCCGAGGGCGGCCACGACGCCGTCCACCCGGACCTCGGCACACTGGAGGACTTCCGGTGGTTCGTGGCCGAGGCCGCCCGCCACGGCCTGGAGACCGCACTGGACTTCGCGTTGCAGTGCTCCCCGGACCACCCCTGGGTGGAGAAACACCCCGAGTGGTTCCACCACCGCCCCGACGGCACCATCGCCTACGCCGAGAACCCGCCCAAGAAGTACCAGGACATCTACCCGATCGCCTTCGACGCCGACATGGACGGCCTGATCACCGAGACCGTGCGGGTGCTGCGGCACTGGATGGACTGCGGGGTGCGGATCTTCCGCGTCGACAACCCCCACACCAAACCCGTGGTGTTCTGGGAACGGGTCATCGCCGAGATCAACGCGAGCGACCCCGACGTCATCTTCCTCGCCGAGGCCTTCACCCGCCCCGCGATGATGCGCACCCTCGCCCAGATCGGCTTCCAGCAGTCCTACACGTACTTCACCTGGCGCACCACCAAAGAGGAACTCACCGAGTACGCCACCGAACTCGCGCGCGAGAGCGCCGCCTACATGCGGCCCAACTTCTTCGCCAACACCCCCGACATCCTGCACGCCTACCTCCAGCACGGCCACCGCCCCGCCTTCGAGGTCCGCGCCGTGCTCGCCGCCACCCTCTCCCCCACCTGGGGCATCTACAGCGGCTACGAACTCTGCGAGAACACCCCCCTCAAAGAGGGCGGCGAGGAATACCTCGACTCCGAGAAGTACCAGCTCAAACCCCGCGACTGGGACCGCGC
>NZ_LBMU02000145.1 GCF_001005085.2 Streptomyces humi | reverse complement strand
GGCGGTCATGCGGCCGAGACGCCCGGCGGCTTCCAGGGGGCGTGCGCCCTGGTGGTCCGGCTGTCGGCCGGCGGGCATGCGTCGGGGTTCGGGGCGGGGCTCCTTCCATGCGGCGGGAGAATGGGACGATGGATCTCCAGGTACTGCGCTCCTTCCGGGCCGTGGCCGAGGGAGTGACGGTGACCGAGGCGGCGGCCGAGGCCCACATCACCCAGCCCGCCCTGTCCCGGGCCCTGCACCGGCTGGAGAACGAGGTCGGCGCGGAGCTCTTCCAGCGCGTCGGCCGGGTCCTCCGGCTCACCCCGGCCGGGCGGGTGTTCAAGGAGCACGTCGACACTGTGCTGGACGCCTACGACCGTGGGCGGCGGGCCGTGGCCGAGGTCGTCGACCCCGACACCGGCGTGGTCTCGCTGGCCTTCCTGCACACCCTCGGCACCTGGCTGGTACCGAGGCTGGTCACCGGGTTCCGGCAGCGGTTCCCCACCGTCCGGTTCGAACTGCACCAGGCCGACGAGAACGGCCTCGCCCAGCACCTCCAGGACGCCACCGCCGACCTGGTCATCACCGGCAAGGACCCCGGGCTCCCGCTCATCACCTGGCGCCGACTGCTGGTCGAGCCGCTGTGGCTGGCGATCCCGGCCCGGCACCGGCTCGCCCAGCGCCGACGGGTCCGGCTGGCCGAGGTGGCGGCCGAGCAGTTCGTCGTGCTCAAGCCCGGTTACGGCCTGCGCAGTGTCACCGAGACCCTGTGCAGGCAGGCCGGGTTCAGCCCGCTCGTGGCCTTCGAGGGTGAGGAGGTGGAGACGCTGCGCGGTCTGGTGGCGGCGGGTCTCGGGGTGTCCCTGATCCCGGCCTCGCCGGACGCCGCGGCGGCCCCGGACACCAACCCGGACCTCCCCGTCCGCTACCTCAGCCTCACCGACGTCCGGGCCACCCGCGACATCGGCATCGCCTGGCCGACCTCCCGCACCCTCCCCCCGGCCCCCCACCGCTTCCTGAACCACGCCCTCAACACCCCCCACCACAACC
>NZ_LBMU02000144.1 GCF_001005085.2 Streptomyces humi | reverse complement strand
CACCATCGCTCCGTCGCGGGCGGTGCCACAGACGCTCCGCCTCTGTCCGCCGCGGCGGTGGTCAGCCACGACGGTGCTGTTCGGCGGTGCCGGGCCGCGCCGCGGGTGGGCGGGCGCAGGACGGTGGGGGCTGGACGCGCAGTTCCCCGCGCCCCTGGGTCGGCTGCCCTGGCGTTGGTCAGTAGTCGCCGTGTCTGTGGTGGTGGCGGTTTTCGCGGCGTTCTCGGCGGGACTCGTGGAGTTCGTGGCGGTTCTCCCGGCGTTCCGCGCGGAGTTCGCGGCGTTCTTCTCTGAGGCGGCGGCGTTCCGCCTTCGTCACCTTGTGCTCCACCTCGACGCCGCCCCAGAACGCGACGCCGGTCACGATCACCCTGGGGGCGCCCGGATCCGGCAGCGTCTCCTGCTCGTGGTGGTCGAAGCCGCCCATGATGCCGATGCCCCGCATCACCACCTCGACGCCCGGCGGCACGATCACGCTCACCCCGCCCATCACCGCCACGCAGTTGATCTCCACCTCGCGGTCCGCGAAGTTCGCCTCGCGCAGGTCGATCTCGCCGCCGCCCATGAACGCGAAGCAGGTGAAACGCCTGGGCACCGTCCAGCGGCCCTTGCGCTGGAACCCGGAGAGCAGGGCCACCGCCCAGCTCGAGGTGCCCTCGCCGCCTACGATCCGGCTCCGCCAACTGCCGTCGTCCAGCGGGGGCTTGGACAGCGACACCGCGGGAGCGGCGGCCGCCGGCAGATCCCTCGTGATCGGCGCCAGCTCCCCGTACGTACGGGCCTGGTACGTCGACTCCAGCCGCTCCTCGAACTCCGCCATGTCGAGCCGCCCCTCCGCCAGGGCGTCCCTGAGGATCTCGGCGACTCGTTCACGATCGGCGTCGGAGGCACGCAACTCCGGGGCATCGTCGGTCATGACAGCAGACTACGAGTTCCCGGCGGCCGGGACTACGCGGTCGTACGCTCCGCGTAGATCGTCGCGATCACCGACTCGATGTCCGGCTCCCGCACGGACAGGTCCACCAGCGGGTACTCCGCCGCGATCCGCGCCACCAGCGGGGCCGCCGACTCCGACGCCGGGAACGCCAGCCACTGCCGCGGCCCCTCCACCCGCACCACCCGCGCCGACCCGCCCGCCTCGATCGGCGGGAGCTCCCGCTCCAGGTCGACCACCAGGGTCCGTTCGCTCTCCCCCACCTCGTGCAGCCCGGCGAGCGGACCGTCGTACATCAGCCGCCCGTGGTCGATGACCATCACCCGGGAGCACAACTGCTCGATGTCCTGGAGGTCGTGCGTGGTCAGGAGGACCGTCGTACCGCGCTCCACGTTCAACTCCCGCAGGAACTCACGGACCCTGGCCTTGGAGATGACGTCCAGGCCGATCGTGGGCTCGTCCAGGTAGAGGACGTCCGGGTCGTGCAGCAGCGCGGCCACGATGTCACCGCGCATCCGCTGGCCGAGCGAGAGCTGCCGTACCGGCACGTCCAGCAGCGCACCCAGGTCCAGCAGTTCCACCAGCCGGTCCAGGTTCTCGGCGTAACGGGCGTCCGGGATGCGGTACATGCGGTGCATCAGCCGGTAGGAGTCGATGAGCGGCAGGTCCCACCACAGGGTGGTGCGCTGGCCGAAGACCACACCGATGCGGTGGGCCAGTCTGGTGCGCTCACGGGACGGGTCGATGCCGGCCACCCGGAGCCGGCCCGCGCTCGGGGTCAGGATGCCGGTCAGCATCTTGATCGTCGTCGACTTCCCGGCGCCGTTCGGCCCGATGTACCCCACCATCTCGCCCCGCGCCACCGTGAAGGAGAGCGTGTCCACGGCCCGCACCTGCCGGCGCTCCCGTTTCAGGAAACCGGTCTTCTTGCGGACCTCGAAGACCTTCTCGACCCCGTCGACCTCGATGAACATCGTCAACTCCCCGTCAGCTCCCCGTACTCCGATACGACCTGAGACCCGCCCGCCACGCCAGGCCCGCCAGCGCGCAGCACACCGCCGCCACCAGCGGCGGCGACCACACCGTCCACTCCGGCAGCCGCAGCGGGTACGGCCGCCCCAGCACGTACGCGGCCGGCACCCAGTTGACGAAGGCCAACGGCAGCATGAACGTCACCCCGCGCACGAAGTCCCGCCCGAACACCGTCGGCGGGTACTGGAGGAGCGTCGTACCGCCGTAGGTGAACGCGTTCTGCACCTCGGCCGCGTCCTGCGCGAGGAACTGGAAGGCCGCGCCCGCCACGAACAGCGCGCAGAAGATCACCGCGCCGCTGCCCACCATCAGCGGCAGCAGGAGCAGCTTCGCCGCGCTCCAGTGGACGTCGACCGAGAGCGCCGCCCAGCCGAGGACCACCCCGCCCTGGGAGATCCGGCCCAGCCGGCGCAGCGCGAACCGGTCCGCGCCCACCTGGGCCAGCACCGGGGCCGGCCGGACCAGCAGCGTGTCGAAGGAACCGTCCCGGATCCGGGACCCCAGCACGTCCATCGAGCCCAGCACCAGGTCGGCCACCCCGAACGCGGTGGCCGACAGGCCGTACAGGAAGGCGACCTCGGGCAGCGACCAGCCGCCCAGCGAGTCGACCCGCGTGAACATCAGCAGGATCGTCGCGAAATCCAGGCCGGTCACCAGCAGGTTCCCGGCCACCGTGAGGAGGAAGGAGGTCCGGTAGATCATCGTCGAGCGGACCCACATCCCGGCGATCAGCCGGTACGCCCGCAGCCCCTCCAGGGCACGCTCACCCACCCTGCACCACCACCCGCCGGGTCGCCGTCGACTGAAGCAGCCGGCCCGCCACCAGCAGCGCCACCGCCCACCCGGCCTGGAAGGCGAACGCCTCCGGTGCGCTGGTCTCCCCCATCAGCACATCGGCCGGCGTCTGGATCAGCGCCGCCCACGGCAGCGCCCGAGCGATCTCGCCGAGCGCGCCCGGGAACACGTTCAGCGGCAGGGTCATCCCCGAGAAGAACACCCCCGTGATCATCATGACCTGGTTGACGCCCATGCCGTCCATCAGCCAGAACACGCTCAGCGCCGCCAGGTAGCGGATACCGAAGCTGACGACCATCGCCAGCAGCAGCGCGACCAGGAAGGCCGCCCAGGTGCCGGCGTCCGACGGCAGCGCCATCGGGAAGAACACCGCGCCGAACAGGAAGGGGATCACGCCCCGGCCCAGCAGCTGGAACAGCGAACGGCCCAGGTCCGTCGCCAGCCACCACAGCTGAAGGTCCGCCGGACGGTAGAGGTCGATCGCGATCGCGCCCGTGCGGATACGCTCCATCAGGTCTTTTTCGACACCCCCGCCCTGGACGGCGAGCGTCGCGTACAGGCACTGGCCGAGCCACACATAGGTGACGGCCTGCGTCTGGTCATAGCCTCCGAGGTGCGGTTTCTCGTCCCACAGCGCCAAGTACGTGTAGACGAGAATGATCCCGAAGGCCGTATTGGTGAACACCCCTGCCGCGGTGGCCACCCGGTACGTCGCGTACCGTCGGAAACCCCCTGCCGCGACGGCCGTGTACAACCGTCCCGCGCCCACGCCAACCGACCTCCCGGACCGCCCGACACCGAAGCGCAGGAGCCTACTGCTCCGGCGACACCGCAGGCCACGCAATTTCCGTGACCGAAGCGTGCCGGAATCCGGGAACGGAACGCGCGGTGCGAGAGTCTTCATCAGGGGGCGCAGAAGCGTACGAGGTCGTACGGGAGAGAACACGTACGACGCGAAACAGGAGTCCGTGCACGACATGAGCGACGAGCCGCAGCCGCAACAGCCGAGCCAGGGCGGCGGAGGCCCGACGGAGCCGCCGGCTGCGGCCGAGGAGAAGCAGACGAAGCCGCCCGCGGCGCCGGGGGAGGCGAAGACACCACCACCGGCCAGGAGCAGCGGGGCGGGGAAGGCGCCGTCCGGCACGAGCGGGGCGGGCGAGGCGCCGTCCGGCGCGGCCGAGGCCGGGAGGACGCCGCCGGTAGTGCCGGGGGCCCGCAGGCCCTCGTCGGCGACGGCGGGCGGGGAGACGAAGACACCCCCGCGGGCCGTGACCGGGACCGGGAACGCATCGGCCGCAGCGACGGCCGGCGCGGCGAGGACGCCTTCGTCGCCGACGGCCGGAGCCGGGAAGACACCCCCGGCAGCCGTGACCTGGGGCGCCAAGACGGCGCCGGGGGCGGCGGGCGGGGACGCGCACACGCAGCGGCTGACCCCGGTCAGGGCCGGCACGCCGAAGCCGGCCACGCCGGCCGACGGGACGACGAAGGCGGCGCCGGCCGGAGCGGCCGCGGCGGCCGTGGCGGCCGTGGCGGCCGTGGGCGGGCAGGACACGCAGACACGGCAACTCGCGGCGATCCGGGCGCCGAAGCCGGCAGCGCCCACCACGGCCACGGGATCCGGAGCCGGTGCCGGGTCCGAGCCGCCGACGGCCGGCCCGGACCCGGAGGGGGGCGGGAAGAAGATGAAGAGGCCCAAGCGGACCGGATGGCGCCGGATCATCCCCACCTGGCGGATGGTGCTCGGCACCTTCGTCCTCGGGACCCTGCTGCTGATCGGCCTGTTCTTCCTCGGCTACTCGATGGTGAAGATCCCCGCGGCCAACGCGTTCGCCACCAAGCAGTCCAACGTGTACCTGTACGCCGACGGCTCCCAGCTCGCCCGCGACGGTGAGGTCAACCGGGAGAACGTGACCCTCGCCCAGGTCTCCAAGGACGCCCAGCACGCCGTGCTCGCCGCCGAGGACCGCGACTTCTACACCGAGTCCGCCGTCGACCCCAAGGCGATGCTGCGCGCCGCCTGGAACACCGCGACCGGCAAGGGCACCCAGTCCGGCTCGACGATCACCCAGCAGTACGTGAAGAACTACTACCTCGCGCAGGAACAGACCGTCACCCGCAAGGTGAAGGAGGTGTTCGTCGCGATCAAGCTGGACCGCAGCGAGTCCAAGGACCAGATCCTCGAGGGCTACCTCAACACCAGCTACTTCGGCCGTAACGCCTACGGCATCCAGGCCGCCGCCCAGGCCTACTACGGCAAGGACGCGGCCGACCTCGACCCGGCCCGCGCCGCCTACCTCGCCGCCCTCGTCAACGCACCCAGCGAGTACGACGTCATCGCCCACCCCGAGAACAAGGCCGCGGCCGTCGCCCGCTGGAACTACGTCCTGGACGGCATGGTCAAGAAGGGCTGGCTCAGCGCGTCCGCACGGGCCGGCATGAAGTTCCCGATGCCCAAGGAGCAGACCGTCTCCACCGGCATGTCCGGGCAGCGCGGCTACATCGTCAACGCCGTCAACGACTACCTGATCAAGAACAAGATCGTCGACTCGGACTCCCTGGAGGCCGGCGGTTACCGCATCACCACCACCCTGGAGAAGGACAAGCAGAACGCCTTCGTCAAGGCCGTCGACGACAAGCTGATCTCCCAGCTGGACAAGAAGAACAACAAGGTCGACACGTACGTGCGCGCCGGCGGCGCCTCCGTCGACCCGAAGACCGGCAAGCTCGTCGCCATGTACGGCGGCATCGACTACGTGAAGCAGTACACCAACGGCGCGACCCGCGGCGACTTCCAGGTCGGCTCCACCTTCAAGCCGTTCGTGTTCGCCTCCGCCGTCGACAACGGCTCCACCACCCAGTCCGGCCAGACCATCACCCCGAACACCTACTACGACGGCACCAACAGCCGCCCCGTCCAGGGCTGGTCAGGCGGCGCCTACGCACCGGAGAACGAGGACGAGAAGTCGTACGGCCAGATCACCGTGCGCAAGGCCACCGACCTCTCCGTGAACTCGGTGTACGCGCAGATGGCCGTCGACGTCGGCCCGTCCAAGGTCAAGCAGACCGCGATCGGCCTGGGCCTGCCCGCCGACACCCCGGACCTCCAGCCGTACCCCTCCATCGCCCTCGGCACCGCCACCGCCAGCGTCGTCGACATGGCCGAGGCGTACGCCACGCTCGCCAACCACGGCAGGCACGGCACGTACACCATGGTCGACAAGATCACCAAGGACGGTACGGAGGAGATCAAGCTGCCGGAGTCCAAGACCACCCAGGCCGTCAGCCGCCAGGCCGCCGACACCACCACCTCGATCCTCCAGAGCGTCGTCGACAACGGCACCGCCACCGCCGCCCAGGCCGCCGGCCGCCCGGCGGCAGGCAAGACCGGCACCGCCGAGGAGGACAACGCCGCCTGGTTCGCGGGCTACACCCCCGACCTCGCCACCGTCGTCTCCGTGATGGGCCAGGACCCGGTCACCGCGAAGCACAAGTCGCTGTACGGCGCGCTCGGCCTCGCCCGCATCAACGGCGGCGGCGCCCCCACCGAGATCTGGGCGCAGTACACCAAGGCCGCCCTCAAGGGCACCGCGCCCTTCGCCTTCGACCTCGACCTCCAGGCGGGCGCCGAGACCGAGGCCCCGGCCACCCGGAGCCCGGCCACCCCGGGCACCGGCGGCCAGGACAACGGCGGCACCACCGGCGACCAGAGCAACGGCGGCACCACCGACGGCGGCCAGGACAACGGCGGCACCACCGGGGGCGACCAGACCAACGGCGGCAGCACCGACGGCGCCACGACCAACGGCTCCACCACGTCCGGCACCACCGACGGCGGTACGACGACCTCCGGCACCAGCACCGGTACGACGACGTCCGGCACCGACTCGGGCACCTCCACCGGCACCACGACCGACGGCACCAGTACCGGCACGACCACGTCGGGCACCGACTCGGGCACCTCGACGGGGACCACGGCGGGCGACAACGGCGGCTTCGGCTTCGGGTGACCGGCACCGCCGCACCGGTCACACCGGTGCGGCGGTCAGTGACCGCTGGTCGCCTTGAGCCCCACCACGGCGACCAGCAGCAGACACACGAAGAAGATCCGGGCGGCGGTGGCCGGCTCCCCCAGCACCACCATCCCGAACACCGCCGCCCCCGCCGCCCCGATCCCCACCCACACGCCGTACGCGGTGCCGATGGGCAGGGACCGTGCGGCGTACGACAGCAGCACCATGCTGGCGACGATCCCGCCGCCGGTGAACAGACTGGGCACCAGCCGGGTGAACCCGTCCGTGTACTTCATACCGACGGACCAGCCGACCTCCAGCAGACCGGCGACGACGAGCAGAACCCAGGCCATGACAGACACCTCCGAGACGTGTTGCGAACGGGGTGCGTCGTCTTTGCCTTGTCGCTCGGGCCAGGCGGCCCCCACGGTCCCGGTACGGCGCGTCTCGTCGGGCGGGCTCCTTCGAAGGTAGCAAAGAAACGACAAAAAGGGCTGGTGACCGCAGTCACCAGCCCTTTTCTACCGTCGAATCACAGATACAGGCCGGTCGAGTCCTCCGAGCCCTCGAACCGGTCGGCGGCGACCGCGTGCAGATCGCGCTCCCGCATCAGCACGTACGCCACTCCGCGCACCTCGACCTCGGCACGGTCCTCCGGGTCGTACAGCACCCGGTCGCCCGGCTCCACCGTCCGCACGTTCTGACCGACCGCGACCACCTCGGCCCAGGCCAGCCGGCGCCCGACCGCCGCCGTGGCGGGAATCAGGATGCCGCCACCCGACCGGCGCTCGCCCTCCCCGGTGTCCTGCTTGACCAGAACCCGGTCGTGCAGCATCCGGATGGGCAGCTTGTCGTGCTGGCTGCTCTGCTCGTCTCTCTTGGCGCTCACACCTGTGAACCTACCTGCCTCTGGTCAGCTCTTGCGCCGCCGGGTGCCGCTGAAGACCAGCAGCCCGACCACGCCCACGGCGACGAGGGCGACCGGCACGACCCGTTCGAGCCGGGGCGCGCCCTCCTCGTCCACGAACTGGGCCTTCACATCGCTCACCACCCGGTTGACCTGGACGTAGGCACGTCCGAGGGTGTGATCCACGTTGGCCGCGACCTTGGCCTTCGCGTCGCCGACGATGGTCTTCGGGTGCACCCGCACCCCGATCTCGTCCAGCGTCTCGGCCAGCACGTCGCGACGGCGCTTGATGTCCGCCTCGATCTGCGCCGGGGTTCTGGTGTCCGACGTCTCCGCCACCGTAGGCCCTCCGAAGTCTGCCGTACTGCATGTTCTGGACAGTCTGTCAGTTCTCGCCACGGTCGCCATGTCAGGACCCCCCGTTACGCTAGACCGATGAGCGAGCGACTCCAGCCCGGGGACGTAGCCCCCGACTTCACCCTCCCCGACGCCGACGGCAACGAGGTGTCCCTCTCCGCCCACAAGGGCCGCAAGGTCATCGTCTACTTCTACCCGGCGGCCCTCACACCAGGCTGCACGAAGCAGGCCTGCGACTTCACGGACAACCTCTCTCTCCTGGCCGACGCCGGCTACGACGTCCTCGGCATCTCCCCCGACGCCCCGGAGAAACTCGGCAAGTTCCGCGAGAAGGAGAACCTCAAGGTCACCCTCCTCGCCGACCCCGACAAGAAGGTCCTGGACGCGTACGGCGCGTTCGGCGAGAAGATGAACTACGGCAAGACCTACCTGGGCGTCATCCGCTCCACGATCATCGTGGACGAGACCGGCAAGGTCGAAAAGGCCCTCTACAACGTCCGCGCCACCGGCCACGTAGCCAAGATCATCAAGGACCTGGGCATCTGACACCCGCCCCCGTCCCGCACTGACGGCTCGCACCGGGTCACCTGGTGTGAGCCGTTTTCTCCTTTTCCGGACGTGACTCTTCGACAAACGGTCCGTCACTCCGTACGGGCTGCGAACGCACGGACGGAACGGAGGGGGCTCGATGGGGGCCGGCGCGTACACCGAGGAGCGGCTGGAGGCGGAGGTGGCCAAGGCGCGGAACTGGACTGATCTGATCTGATGAGACGGCTCGGCCTGAAACCCAGCGGCGGCCAGCGGCGGGTAGCTTCAACGGGCCCTGGCCGAGATCGGCGTGGCATACGCATGCGAGACCTGCGGCGGCAAGGGCGAGTGGCTGGGGCAGACACTCACCTTGCAGATCGACCACGTCGACGGCGACTGGCGTGGCAATCGCCGGGACAACCTTCGGTATCTGTGCCCCGACTGTCACGCCCTGACGGAGACGTGGTGCCGCCAGAAGTCGAGGGATCCCCTCGTCGCCCAATGCTCCCTACCCGTACACTGAACGCTACCGGTCGAGCTTGATGACCGTTTTTGAGCGGCCGTGATGGAATTTGGCAGTCATGCTGGGTTTAGGTCCCAGTGGGTTCACACCCGTGTGGGTTCGAGTCCCACCGGCCGCACACGCACGGAGGGGCCGCCTTGATGGTCGGCCCCTCTTTCGTCTGTCAGCCCAGCAGCTCTCGTACCACCGGCACCAACGCCCGGAATGCCTTGCCGCGATGGCTGATCGCGTTCTTCTCGGCGGGGGTCAGTTCGGCGCACGTGCGGGTCTCCCCGTCCGGCTGGAGGATCGGGTCGTAGCCGAAGCCGTTCGTGCCCGACGGGGTGTGGCGGAGGGTGCCGCGGAGCCGGCCCTCGACCACGCGTTCCGTGCCGTCCGGGAGGGCCAGGGCGGCGGCGCAGGCGAAGTGGGCGGACCGGTGTTCGTCGGCGATGTCGGAGAGCTGGGCGAGGAGCAGGTCCAGGTTGGCCCTGTCGTCGCCGTGGCGGCCGGCCCAGCGGGCGGAGAAGATGCCGGGAGCGCCGTTCAGGACGTCGACGCAGAGGCCGGAGTCGTCGGCGACGGCGGGCAGGCCGGTGGCGCGGGCGAGGGCGTGGGCCTTCAGGAGCGCGTTCTCGGCGAAGGTGACGCCCGTCTCCCGGACGTCGGGGATGTCGGGGTACGAGTCCGCGCCTACCAGTTCGTGGGGCAGGCCCGCGTCGGCGAGGATCGAGTGCAGCTCGGTGATCTTTCCGGCGTTGCGGGTGGCGAGGATCAGGCGGGGCGTGGTGGTCATGGGTGGCAGTATCGCAAGTGCCGCGGCGGCCGGTTACGGCGTGCAGACCTTGGTGAGTTCGCCGGCCGCGTCGGTGACGGGGGTGACGTCGGGGGTCGAGTCGCCGTTCCTGATCGAGGTGCGGACGTTGTCCACGGCTTTCTGGAGGCCGTCGACGGCCTTGTTGACGTCGGTGTCGTCGGTTCTGTCGCCGATCTTCCTCAGGTTCCGCTGGATGGCGTCGAGGGAGGTGTCGGCCTGGGTGGGGTCGTTCGCGGCGTTCTCGACGGCCTGCTGGAGGTCGGTGACGCTGTCGGCGATGGAGTCGGCGGTCTGGACGCAGTCCAGGGCCTTGTCGACGGTGTCGCAGCCGGTGAGCAGGGCGGCGGTGAGCGCGGTGGTCGCGGCTACGGCGGCGATGGCGGTGCTGGTGCGACGGCCTCGGCGTCGGCTGGCGGCCATGGATGTGTTCCCTCCCCGTTGACGGCTGGCCGGGCGCACGGTTGTTCGTGCCGTGCGCCCGTAGTCATAGGGACGCTGGGGCGGCCGCCCGGGTTGCCTCGGCTTTTTTGGTTTCCTTTACCGTTCCGCGGCGGCGGATTCGAGGGCCGCCCGCTGGATGGCGGCGAGGTCGGTGCAGCCGGCGACGGCGAGGTCGAGGAGGGCGTCGAGTTCGTCGCGGGCGAAGGGTTCGGCCTCGGCGGTGCCCTGGACCTCGACGAAGCGGCCGTCGCCGGTACAGACGACGTTCATGTCGGTCTCGGCCTTCACGTCCTCCTCGTAGCAGAGATCGAGGAGCGGGATCCCGCCGACGATGCCGACGGAGACGGCGGCGACGGTGCCGGTGAGGGGCTGGCGGCCGGCCCGGACGAGTTTGCGTTCCTTGGCCCAGGTGACGGCGTCGGCCAGGGCGACGTACGCGCCGGTGATGGCGGCGGTGCGGGTGCCGCCGTCGGCCTGGAGGACGTCGCAGTCGAGGACGATGGTGTTCTCGCCGAGGGCCTTGTAGTCGATGACGGCGCGCAGGGAGCGGCCGATGAGGCGGGAGATCTCGTGGGTGCGGCCGCCGATCTTGCCCTTGACGGACTCGCGGTCGCCGCGGGTGTTGGTGGCGCGGGGCAGCATGGCGTACTCCGCGGTGACCCAGCCCTCGCCGCTGCCCTTGCGCCAGCGGGGGACGCCTTCGGTGACGGAGGCGGTGCAGAAGACCTTGGTGTCGCCGAAGGAGACGAGGACGGAGCCTTCGGCGTGCTTGCTCCAGCCGCGTTCGATGGTGACGGGGCGGAGTTGTTCGGGTGTGCGGCCGTCGATGCGTGACATGACGACGAGCCTATCCATAGCGTGAGAAGGGGCTCTGCCCTGTGGTGGGAAGAGCCCCTGGGGGGTGAGCGGGTGGGCTCACATCATGTCTTCGATCTCCGCGGCGATCGGGTCGGCGTCGGTGCCGATGACGACCTGGATGGCGGTGCCCATCTTGACGACGCCGTGGGCTCCGGCGGCCTTGAGGGCCGCGTCGTCGACCAGGGAGGCGTCGTGCACCTCGGTGCGCAGCCGGGTGATGCAGCCCTCGATCTCGTCGATGTTGTCGATTCCGCCGAGGCCGGCGACGATCTTCTCAGCCTTGCTGGCCATGTTCCTTCTCCCTGATCCGAACCGCTTTGTCGCAGTAACCCACAGTTGGCCCATCTTTGCGAGCGGTCGTGCCGTGGGTGCCGAATGATGGCGAGCACCGCGGCGGAACCGTCGCCGACTGGTCTACACCAGCGGACGGGCGGTCGCCAAACCCCCCTGCGGTGCAGCCGAGCGGCCGGGAGGACGCGCGATGAGTGCCGAGAGCGCCGACAGCAGGGTCAGTCCCGCGCGGGAGCGGTGGCACGCCCTGTTCCAGGGGTTGCAGAAGATGGGGCGGAGTCTTCAGCTGCCGATCGCGGTGCTGCCGGCGGCGGGGATCCTGAACCGGCTGGGGCAGCCCGACGTGTTCGGGGAGCAGGGGCTGGGCTGGACGGACGTGTCCAAGGTGATGAAGGGCGCGGGCGGGGCGCTGCTGGACGGGTCGATCGGGCTGCCGCTGCTGTTCTGTGTCGGGGTCGCGATCGGGATGGCGAAGAAGGCGGACGGTTCGACGGCGCTGGCGGCGGTGGCGGGGTTCCTCGTCTATTACGGGGTGCTGCACCAGTTCCCCGAGGGGTGCCCCGGTGGTTCGAAGGAGTTGCCGGGGATCGGGTGCCAGGTGCGCGACGGCTCGGTGTCGACGTTCACGTTCCAGAATCCGGGGGTGTTCGGGGGGATCGCGCTGGGGTTGCTGACGGCGTACTTCTGGGCCCGTTTCCATCGGACGCGGCTGGTGGACTGGCTGGGGTTCTTCAACGGGCGGCGGCTGGTGCCGATCATCATGTCGTTCGTGGCGATCGGGTTCGCGGTGCTGTGTCTGTGGGTGTGGCCGCCGGTCGGCAGCGGTCTGGAGAGCTTCAGTCAGTGGCTGCGGGACGCGGGGTCGTGGGGCGCCGGGGTGTTCGGGGTGGCGAACCGGGCGTTGCTGGTGATCGGGCTGCACCAGTTCCTGAACGTGCCGTTGTGGTTCCAGTTCGGCAGTTACACCACGCCGGACGGACAGACGGTGCACGGCGACATCAACATGTTCCTGGCGGGTGATCCGGACGCGGGGCAGTTCACCTCGGGTTTCTTCCCGATCATGATGTTCGCGCTGCCGGCGGCGGCGCTGGCGATCACGCACTGCGCGAGGCCGCACCGGCGCAAGGAGATCGGCGGTCTGATGCTGTCGGTGGCGCTGACGTCGTTCGTGACGGGCATCACCGAGCCGATCGAGTACTCGTTCATGTTCATCGCGCCGCTGCTGTACGCGGTGCACGCGGTGCTGACGGGGGTGTCGATGGCGGTGACGTGGGGGCTGGGGGTGCACGACGGGTTCAGCTTCTCGGCGGGGCTGATCGACTACGTCATCAACTGGCGGCTGGCGACGAAGCCCTGGCTGATCGTTCCGATCGGCCTGGGTTTCGCGGCCGTCTATTACGTGATCTTCCGGTTCGCCATCACGAGGTTCGACCTGAAGACGCCGGGGAGGGAGCCGGAGGACGAGGTGGAGGACGTCACGAAGGCCTGAGCAGCGCGTGCCCGGACGGCGTACAGCGCGTAGTTTCCCGGTTGCGGAATTGACGGGTTCCTTATAAGCCCCCCATCGTGTACAACAGGTCTACACCACTGAGTGGTGTAGACCACCACCGATGGAGGAAGTATGACTACCGCCACCGCAACGGCGGCCCCCACGAAGAAGTGGGGATCCGGACTGTTCCAGGGCCTTCAGAAGGTCGGCCGCAGTCTTCAGCTCCCTATCGCCGTGCTGCCGGCGGCCGGTCTGCTGCTCCGCTTCGGTCAGCAGGACATCCATGACAAGCTGCACCTGCCCGACAAGGTCACGGCGGTCTTCGCCACGGCGGGTGGCGCGATCTTCGACAACCTCCCGATGCTGTTCTGCATCGGTGTCGCGATCGGCTTCGCGAAGAAGGCGGACGGCTCGACGGCGCTGGCGGCGCTGGTCGGCTTCCTGGTCTACAGCAACGTCCTGAAGGCGTTCCCGGTCACCGAGGCCAAGGTCCAGGCGGGCGCGGACATAGCCGCGACGTACAACAACCCCGGTGTGCTGGGCGGCCTGGTGATGGGTCTGCTGGGCGCGGTGATCTGGCAGCGGTTCCACCGCACCAGGCTGGTGGACTGGCTCGGCTTCTTCAACGGCCGCCGGCTGGTGCCGATCATCATGGCCTTCGTCGGCACGGTCATGGGCGTCTTCTTCGGCCTGATCTGGGAGCCGATCGGCGACGGCATCTCCGACTTCGGCAAGTGGATCACCGGTCTCGGCGCCTTCGGCGCCGGCCTGTTCGGTCTGATCAACCGTGCGCTGATCCCGGTCGGCATGCACCAGTTCGTGAACACCGTCTCCTGGTTCCAGATCGGTGACTTCAAGGACTCGGCCGGCGTGGTCGTGCACGGTGACCTGACCCGCTTCTTCGCAGGTGACCCGACGGCCGGTCAGTTCATGTCCGGCTTCTTCCCCATCATGATGTTCGGCCTGCCGGCCGCCGCCCTGGCCATCGCGCACACCGCCCGCCCGGAGCGCCGCGCGGCCGTGCTGGGCATGATGATGTCGATGGCGCTGACCTCCTTCGTGACCGGTGTGACCGAGCCGATCGAGTTCACGTTCATGTTCATCGCGCCGCTGCTCTACGTGATCCACGCGGTGCTCACCGCCCTCTCCATGGCGATCACCTGGGCGCTCGGGGTGCACGCGGGCTTCACCTTCTCCGCGGGTGCCATCGACTACATCCTCAACTGGAACCTGGCGACCAAGCCCTGGCTGATCATCCCGATCGGCCTGGTGTTCGGGGCGGTCTACTACTTCGTCTTCCGGTTCGCCATCATCCGCTTCAACCTCCCCACCCCGGGCCGTGAGCCCGAGGAGGAGATCGAGGACCTCACGAAGGCGTGAGTGGTCCGGCCTCGGCATGAGTCATGGCGAAGGCCCCCGCAGCCCGGCGGCTGCGGGGGCCTTCGCCGTACGCACACCTCGTCGTACGCACGGTCCTGAACTCCGTGGTACGACCGTCAGATCTCGTACGTCGCCCGCGGCGCCGCGAGTTCCACCGGGCCGTCGAAGACCTCGCGGGCGTCGGTGAGGTTGACGCTGGGGTCGGTCCACGGCGGGATGTGGGTGAGGACCAGCTTGCGGGCCCCGGCGCGGGCGGCGGTCTCACCGGCCTCGCGGCCGTTGAGGTGCAGGTCCGGGATGTCCTCCTTGCCGTGCGTGAACGCGGCTTCGCAGAGGAACAGGTCGGTGTCCCGGGCCAGCTCCTCCAGCGTGTCGGTGACCCCGGTGTCGCCCGAGTAGGTCAGTGACCTACCGGCGTGTTCGACGCGGATGGCGTACGCCTCCACGGGGTGCCGGACCCGCTCGGTGTGCACGGTGAAGGGGCCGACGTCGAACGTGGACGGCTTGACCGTGTGGAAGTCGAAGACCTCGCTCATCGAGGAGGCGGTGGGGGTGTCGGCGTAGGCCGTGGTGAGACGGTGCTCGGTGCCCTCGGGGCCGTAGACCGGGATCGGGGGGCACGGGCCGCCGTCGTGGCGGTAGTAGCGCGCCACGAAGTAGGCGCACATGTCGATGCAGTGGTCGGCGTGCAGATGGCTCAGGAAGATCGCGTCGAGGTCGTAGAGACCGCAGTGGCGCTGCAACTCGCCCAGGGCGCCGTTGCCCATGTCGAGGAGCAGCCGGAAGCCGTCGGCCTCTACGAGGTAGCTCGAGCAGGCCGATTCCGCGGACGGGAACGACCCCGAGCAGCCGACGACGGTGAGCTTCATGAAGCAGAAACCTCCGTTGGCGGGACACCCGGACGGACCGGGAACTGGAGTCGGGAAATCGAGGTGAGCGGGGGTCGTGCGGTTTGTCGAGCGTAAGGCGCAAAAGAGCCGGTCGCTCCTCCGCCAGGGGCCGTTGTGGGCGAACTCACCTGTGCTGTCACCGGTTCGGCTGGACCGAGGGCGCATCGGGATCGCGTAAGGGCGCGCGTCGGTTATCTCGCGCCGGTAACGTCGTCGTATGGACACGTCATGGTGGCTCGCGCTCGCGGCGGTGGTCCTGCTCGCGCTGGTCGCCACGCTCGTCGACGGCTGGGGCAGGGGGCACCGGCCGCGCGGGCACCGCACGCGCCCGCCGGGCCGTCCGCGGGGGACCCGTCCGGGGACCGGACGGCCGCATCCGGGGGACATCTGGTGGGCCAGCGTGCCCTACGAGGACGCGCCCGGCGGCAAGGACCGCCCGTGTCTGGTGCTGGCGGTGCGCGGCAACCGGGCGACCGTCGCCAAGATCACCAGCAAGTACCACGACGAGCGCGCCGGGGTGATCCCGCTGCCGCCCGGCTCGGTCGGGGACGCCCAGGGCCGGCCGAGCTTCCTGGAGACGGACGAGCTGCGCGAGGTCGCGGTGTGGGAGTTCCGGCGCCGGGTGGGCGTGGTCGACCCGGTGCTGTGGGACCAGGTGCGGCACCTGGCCGGGTGAGGCTCAGTTCACCCGTACGGTGACGTGCCACTCCTCGATGGCCTTGCAGGAGACCTGACCCGGTGCCGTGGGCTGCGCGCACAGCGGGCGCGTGGAGGTGAGGGTGACGGTGCCGGCGGCGACCGCCTGGTAGGCGGCTCCGGCGTCACCGCCGCGGAGCATGATCCCGTAGTTCACGGGCTTGAGGGCGCCGGTGTCGCCGCGGGCGGCGATCTTCGTCCAGGGGCGTTGCCCGGTGCCGGTCAGGGTGATCCGGAGGGTGCCGTCCTGGGCCAGGCAGTAGGTGCGGCCGCTGTCGGCGGCGGTGAGCTCGGAGGTCAGGGGCGCGCAGCCGCCGGACGAGCCGCCGGCGCCCGTGCCGGCGCTCGGGGTCGTACTCAGGGTCGCGCTCGGGGACGCGCTCGCGGTGGGGCTCGCGGTGGGTGAGGGGGACACCGCGCCGCTGCCCTTGTCGCCGCCCCCGCCCTGCGAGCCGCAGCCCGCCAGCAGGAGCAGGGTCGCCGTGGCGAGCGACGCGCGGTGGAACGTCGTACGGCGCATGGGGTGTCCGCCTTTCCGTCGGGGAACGGACCCTTGGTGCCGGTATGACGTATCCCCCGGTCATACGGATCCCGCACCCGGACGGCTTCCGGGGGCGGGATCCGGTCACTTCACGGGACGGGTCAGCCGGTCGTGACGGCGGTGTCGTCGAG
>NZ_LBMU02000143.1 GCF_001005085.2 Streptomyces humi | reverse complement strand
GGTTACCCGACGCCTGGTTGTTCTGATTACCGCCCGTGCAGGACCTGGAATTTCCACACGGCGCTGTGGGAACGACCTTTGGCTTTGAGACCTCGTGCTGCGCTGCCGCGGCAGTCCCCACGCCTGTCCCGAGAGCAAGCGTCGCGACCAGGCTGGACGCACCTATCAGGCGCGGTATGCGATGCCGGATGTTCGTCATCATGGCGGCTTCCTTGCATGTGAAAGCGGGTTTGGGCTTGCCTTTGCCCGTTCATCGTGGAGCGCGGGGCATCACCGTCGCGTGACGCTGGCGTGACAGGACTCACGGCCTTCGCCGTCGAGCGTCTAATACAGCCGGCTCTCACCGCTCAGACCCCGGCATCACCCGACGCCAGCGTCATGCTTGCTTGATTTGCTTGATGCACACGTGCCCCTGAAACAGGACCGGGTCCCGTTCGCCGGACCTCTCTCCAAAACCGACGAAACCCGCCACACGAGCGTGGCGGGTTCGCGTCGTAGGAGCTGATCGGCGTAGGCAGCGCTTCAGCTGCCCTACAGCTCGGCGCCTGTTACTGGTTCGTCTGCTGGATGGCCGGCGCGAACAAACCGATAGCGATCGTGGGCCCGCTTACCTGGTTGTTCTGGTTGGTACCACCAGAGGCACCGTTCGCCTGGTTGTTCTGGTTGGTTCCACCAGCGGTGCCGCTTGCCTGGTTGTTCTGGTTAATGCCACCAGAAGTGCTGCTCGCCGCCGGGGTCGTCTGGGTGGTGCCACCGAGGACCTCGACCAGCTCGCCCGGCACCTCCAAGAGCCCGCCCAGCAGGCCGCCGACACGGAGAACGCGTCCCGCCTGCGCGTTCGCCTCCCGCGCGGTCACCTGGCCGACACTCTTCGTCTTCTTCTTCGTCGTCGTCTTCTGCACCTTCGTCTTCTTTTCCGCAGATTGCCGCCCCTGCGGAGTGGCATCGCCCAACACACGGGAGACCGGGAATGGCTTGGTACCTCCGTGGTGGGAGTCGCCGGAGTCGGCGGCAGAGGCGGTTCCCGAGCCTAGAGCGACCAGACCACCGACCGTAAGAGCGGCGATCACGGCCTTCTTGAGCTTGCGCATGAAATGTTGCCCTCCGTGCGTTTGCGAGTACAGAACCGCATTACTTTTCGCAATGGGGTGATTACTTAACGTACACAGGTGCGGGATGGCCATTCCCCCGGCGGCTCGTGTCGCGTGCCCTGATCACTCGTTCACCCTCACCAAGGCCCCACGCCTCGCGATGTCTTTCGCGGTCCTGAAAGGGCGCCCCCGGCCTCGGGGCCTGGCGCGGACACCGCCTCAGCCCCACGGACGAGGACCGGATGGCCCAGGGGGCCACCGGAGACGGAGTGGTCGAACGGCGGCCCTACAGGCGGCCGGAGCCGGCTCGGTCACTTCCGGCCACGACCCGTACAAGGCGACCGCATCCCTTGAACTCAGCGGAACCGTGCTGCATGACCCCCACACGACCGTCTGGCTGCCCGTCGATGCCGCGGGCGTCCCCCATCCACGCCCGATACGAGCCCTGTTGGCGGGGCCACGCGAGCAGCGACCCTGCGGACAGGGCTTCGAAACCTTCCTCGGGTGCCCGTACTACGCGACCGTGCGCCTGGTGGAAACCGCCGCGCTCCGCCCCGCTCAGTGCCACCCGCCGGACACGGGATGGGGTTTGCTGACCCTGCGTCAGGGCGCCGAACGCGCCGCACGGAATTCGCCGGTTGACGGAGCGGCCCACGAAACCCGCCGACCGTGTCGCCGTGTCAGAGCTCGCGCCGTGAAGGACTCGCCCCCGGTGCCGAGCCCGCCCACGTCGTTTCGAGTGCTCAGGCAGCGCTTCGGAACGGACGGAACGCCACCCGTTGGTCGTCCATTCCGGTCCGACCACGTGGTCTCACGCAGAGACCGGATACAGGAAGGTCCGGACCCGGACCCGGTAGAACGCGCTGACCGGTCGGAGGCCGCGCCCCGATCTGCATCGGCCCGGCGTCTCTATGATCTTCGTCATGCCGGGGAGCCCTTCTGGCGCGCCCGGGAGGCGACGTGATGGAGTGCGCCCGCCGCCGTCGGCCCCCGCCAGCGCGGTGCTGCACAGGGTGCTACGCGAAGGCTTTGGACCAGACCCGGGAGCGGGCCGACAGCCGGATCGACGCCACGTATCGCGGGTGGAACGGGCTTGAGCAGTCGCGCCTCCGCCGGGCGACCCATGTGGAACACGCCCTGATCAGAGGCGGGATTCGGGCGGCATGGGGTGAGACACGCCACCCTCGACCGGTGCCGAGATCGAACCGAGGCGGGAAACTGAAAACCCCCTCCGATCTGCCGTACAGGCTGATCAGAGGGGGTTTTCCCCAGTGTGGCGGCGCCAGGATTCGAACCTGGGAAGGCGAAGCCGGCAGATTTACAGTCTGCTCCCTTTGGCCGCTCGGGCACACCGCCGGGGTTTGCCGCCAAGTCGAACCGCTTTTCGGCGGTGTTCCCTGGCAACGACGTAAACAATACCCGATCCCGAGGGGTGCTCCGCCACCCGATTGATCGGCGCCCACAGGGCGTGGGGTGGCTAGGCTGGTGCGAATGCGACCCGGTCTCCGTACAGGGACCGACGGCCGTCGCCACGCGCCGCAACGCATCCCGTTACCCCCGATACAAGGAGCCACAGGACATGGCCGACTCCAGTTTCGACATCGTCTCGAAGGTCGAGCGGCAGGAGGTCGACAACGCCCTCAACCAGG
This sequence comes from Streptomyces humi, assembly GCF_001005085.2. Taxonomy (GTDB): domain Bacteria; phylum Actinomycetota; class Actinomycetes; order Streptomycetales; family Streptomycetaceae; genus Streptomyces; species Streptomyces humi. The sequence continues at coordinate 3,941 of NZ_LBMU02000143.1, read as the reverse complement.
CCGCCAAGGAGGTCTCGCAGCGCTACGACTTCAAGGGCGTGGGCGCCTCCATCGCCTGGTCCGGCGAGAAGATCCTGATGGAGGCGAACTCCGAGGAACGGGTCAAGGCGATCCTCGACGTCTTCCAGTCGAAGCTGATCAAGCGCGGCATCTCGCTGAAGGCGCTGGACGCGGGCGAGCCCCAGCTCTCCGGCAAGGAGTACAAGATCTTCGCGTCGATCGAGGAGGGCATCTCCCAGGAGAATGCGAAGAAGGTCGCGAAGGTCATCCGTGACGAGGGCCCCAAGGGCGTGAAGGCCCAGGTCCAGGGCGACGAGCTGCGTGTCAGCTCGAAGAGCCGCGACGACCTCCAGGCCGTGATCGCGCTTCTCAAGGGCCAGGACTTCGACTTCGCCCTCCAGTTCGTGAACTACCGGTAGTCATCGCCGGCCGGAGTACGCGAGAGGGTGGGCACCCGCGGGTGCCCACCCTCTCGTCTGCCGTCCGTCCTCAGGTCGCTCAGTCGCGCGAGTTCCCGAACAGGAGGCGGTAGGCGATCAGCAGCACCAGCGAGCCTCCGATAGCCGCCAGCCAGGTCGTGCCGTCGTAGAAGTTTTTGGTGAACGGGTGGTCCAGCCAGCGGGCCGATATCCAGCCGCCGAGGAACGCGCCCACGATGCCGATGAGGGTCGTCCCGATGAAGCCGCCGGGGTCGCGGCCCGGCAGGAGGATTTTGGCGATGGCTCCGGCCAACAGTCCCAGGATGATCCAACTGATGATGCCCATGCCCTGAACCTGCCCTTCCGCGCCGGGTTCGCACTGCTCCGGCCCTGTGATCTCGGCCGGGGCCGGTTGTGCCGGACAGACTGCCCGAGCCATCCGGATGTGTCCGTAGCGCGTATGTTCGTGCCCTGTCGATGACCAGGACGCTTCGGCGATACCAGGCGGTTGCGGCGATCAGTAGGGTGCGGCGCATGGCTTCCTCCCCCGCCGGTCTGCGGCGCACGCTGGGCGTACGTGACGCCGTGGTCGTCGGCCTCGGCTCGATGATCGGGGCCGGCGTGTTCTCGGCTCTGGGCCCGGCGGCCCGCGCGGCCGGGTCGGGGCTGCTGCCGGGGCTGGCCGTCGCCGCGCTGGTCGCCTACTGCAACGCGATGTCCTCGGCCCGTCTCGCCGCCCGCTACCCGCAGTCGGGCGGCACCTATGTCTACGGGCGGGAACGGCTCGGCGCCTTCTGGGGGTACCTCGCGGGCTGGGCGTTCGTCGTCGGGAAGACGGCGTCCTGCGCGGCGATGGCGCTGACCGTGGGCGTGTACGTCTGGCCGGACCAGGCTCATGCGGTGGCCGTCGCGGCCGTGGTGGCACTGACCGCCGTGAACTACGGCGGCATCCAGAAGTCGGCCTGGCTGACACGGGTGATCGTGGCCGTGGTGCTGGCGGTCCTCGCTTCCGTGGTGGTCGTGTGCCTGACGTCCGGACAGGCGGAGGCCGGGCGCCTGGACATCGGACTGTCGTCTGGCGTGGGCGGCGTTCTCCAGGCGGCCGGTCTGCTGTTCTTCGCGTTCGCCGGCTACGCGCGCATCGCGACCCTCGGTGAGGAGGTGCGGGACCCGGCACGCACCATCCCGCGCGCGATTCCGCTGGCTCTGGGTATGACCCTCGTGGTGTACGCCTGCGTGGCGGTGGCGGCGCTCTCGGTGCTGGGCGCGGACGGGCTCGGGCGTGCCGCTGCGCCGCTGGCCGACGCGGTGCGGGCGGCCGGGGTGCCGGGACTGGTGCCCGTGGTGCGGGTGGGGGCCGCGGTGGCCGCGCTCGGCTCGCTGCTCGCACTGGTCCTCGGGGTGTCGCGGACGACGCTCGCCATGGCCCGCGACGGCCATCTGCCCCGGGCGCTGGCCGCCGTGCATCCTCGCTTCCAGGTCCCGCACCGCGCGGAGCTGGCCGTCGGCGCGGTGGTCGCCGTGGTGGCGGCGACGGCGGACGTCCGGGGTGCCATCGGTTTCTCCTCCTTCGGTGTGCTGGCGTACTACGCGGTGGCGAACGCCTCGGCGTGGACGCTCGATCCGGCCCCGCGTGCCCGCGTGATCCCCGTGGTCGGACTGCTGGGCTGCGCGACCCTGGCGTTCGCACTGCCGGTGGTGTCGGTAGCGGCGGGGGCGGCCGTACTGGCGGTCGGTGCGGCGGCCTACGGGGTACGACGCCGGGTTGCGGCACGGTAGGCGGACGGCGCCGCTACCGTGACCGGCCCCGTTCCAGCCGTCGGTAGCCGGTGGCCGGCCCCTCCGGGCTGCGGTGTCTCAGGAGGTCTGGCCGAGGCCCGTGCGTGTCCGGAACTCGGGCCAGGGGGCGAGATCCGTGCCCTCGTCGGTCTCCTCGTACCAGCCCGTGCCGTCCAGCCAGACGTGCAGCCAGTCGGTGAGGGTGGGCGCGTCCACGAACCAGGCGCCGTCGGCGTCGTCGGCGTTCGGCTCGTACAGGAGGACGGTGGCCTGCGGAGTGCGGCAGTCCACGCACGCGTACATGCCGCAGCCCCAGTGGGATATCGGCAGCACGCCTTCGGGCCAGGGCCACTCCGGGTCCTTGCGGCCGTGCGCGCGGTTGGCGAGGTACTGGGCGACGGCGGCGGGTTCGCCGGAGGGCGGGGCGTCGAGCAGGGGCAGCAGCCCGTACGACGGGCCGAAGCCGCCGTCCCCCACTCGTCGGTAGAGCGCGGTGAGCAGGGGCGGCAGCGAGAACCCCAGGGCCTCCCGAGCCCGGTCGAGCGTGGCCGCGTCGACGGGCTCGGGCAGCGAAGGCCAGCCCCAGGGGCGGGAGTTGCGGGCCTGCGCGGTCACCCGTGTCAGCAACTGCTCGAACTCGGTCATGGCTTCATGATGCAGGCCTGCACTGACAACGGGGCCGGGCTGTGGACAACGTGTCGTCGGCGCTCCGGCCTGTGGACAACTCGGGTGTCCGGCTCGGCGGGCGGGGTGCGGTCAGCGGGTCGCGAACGGCTCGTCGGTGGGCACGATCTCGCGGCCCAGCGGGAGCAGGGAGACCGGGATCAGCTTGAAGTTGGCGATACCGAACGGGATTCCGATGATCGTGATGCACATGGCGATACCGGTGACGATGTGGGCGAGGGCCAGCCACCAGCCCGCCAGCACCAGCCACAGCACGTTGCCGACGCAGGAGCCGGCGCCCGCGTCGCGCCGCTCGACGGTCGTGTACCCGAAGGGCCACAGGGCGTAGACGCCGATCCGGAACGCCGCTATGCCGAACGGGATCGTCTCGGGACGTTCCCAATCACGCTACAAGGGCACTGCGCTTCCGCCTGGACGCCTGACCGGCTGATACTTGTGGCAGCAGGCATGCCGACGGAGTGACCTGGAGAGGGTACCGATCATGAAGCTGTTCAACCTGCTGCTCAACATCCTGTGGCTCGTCTTCTGCGGCTTCTGGATGGCGATCGGCTACACGATCGCAGCACTGATCTGCTTCGTCTTGATCATCACGATCCCGTTTGGCATCGCGTCCCTACGTATCGCCGGCTACGTCCTGTGGCCGTTCGGGCGGACCACGGTGGAGCGGCCGGACGCTGGCGCCGGATCCTTCATCGGCAACGTGATCTGGGTGATCTTCGCGGGGTGGTGGCTGGCTCTGGCCCACTTGATCACGAGCATCCCGCTGTTCCTGTCGATCATCGGGATCCCCTTCGGCTGGGCGAACCTGAAGCTCATCCCCATCTCACTCATGCCGTTGGGGCGCGAGGTAGTAGCCACAGACCAAGGGTTCGGCGGGCGCTGACCGCTCTGCATGCATGGCAGGCGGGAACCGTGTGTACCCGCCTATCGCGATCTGACCACAACCTACGGGCGGTCCGTGCGCCGAGTGGCCTGATGCCGAACGGGAGCGCGGACTGCCGGGCGTTTCCCGGCAGAGGGTGGCTGAACCGCTAGGCAGTTTCGTTTGGATCACCGGGC
>NZ_LBMU02000142.1 GCF_001005085.2 Streptomyces humi | reverse complement strand
CCGTCCCGCCCGTCCCGCCCGTCCCGCCCGTTCGTACGGCCTGGCCGGGCGGCCGGGCCGTACGAACGGGCGGGCGGGCCGCCGGGATGTCTCCCGGCGGCCCGTTCGTCGGGGACCGTGGTCAGCTGACGTCGGACGCGTCCAGGCGGTACAGACCGCTGCTGGTCGAGGTAGACGAACTCGACGTGCTCGACGTGCTCGACGAACTCGATGCGCTCGACGAACTCGACGTGCTCGAACCGCTGCTGTACGCCGAGGACTTGACCGCCGTGCCGTGCTTCTTGACCCAGGCGGCGATCTCCGAGTCGGTGCCCTGGCCGCCGTCGCTGCTGACGATGATGTAGTGCAGCTTGCCCGCCTTCACCAGGCTCTTGAGCTTGGCGAGGGTCATCGCGTCGTCGCTGCCGGACCAGCCGCCCATGGAGATCACGGGCTGGCCGGACTCCAGGATGATCGAGGAGGCCGTCTGGTCGGTGGCCACGGCCACCAGCCAGGTGGCGCCGTCCTGGTGCTTCTTGAGGTACGTGATCATCTCGGAGGTGACCTGGGAGCCACCGCCCATGCCGCCGCCTCCGCCCGTCTGACCGCCCTCGCTCGTGGACTTGCCGGAGGAGGCGGAACCGGACGAGGCGGAACCGGACGAGGCGGAACCGGTGCCGGACGGGGGTCGGCCCATCGACTGACCGCTGGAGCCGGAGCTGCTGGAGCCGGAGCTGGAACCGCCGGGGAAGCCGCCGCTCGGGGCGCTCCCGCCGGACCCGCTGCCGCTCTTGCTCCCGCTCGGCGCGCTGCCGCTCGGGCGCTGGCCACCGCCGCCCGTACCGCCCATGCCGCCGCCGGTGCTGGGCCCGGCCGTCGGGTTGGTGCCGTTGGTGCCCGCGGTGGTGGCCGCCGAGACGGAGTAGGCCGCCGGTCCTGCGAGCAGGGCGACGACCGCCGCCAGCGCCGCGAAGCCGATCAGCCGCTGCCGCCGCATGAACCGCCCGACCAGCAGCCCGGTCACCGCCAGCGCACCGCCCAGCGCGGCCGCCAGCTCGGCCACCGTGTACACCGTGCCGGAGCCGGAGACCCGCTGGAGCAGGACGACCGCCCAGACCGCGCTCGCGGCGACGGCCGCCGGAAGCACCCAGCCCCACCTGGCCGCCGAGCCCTCCCTGAAGGCCTGGTACAGCATGACCCCGCCCGCACCGGCCAGGGCGGCGATCCCCGGCGCCATGGCGGTGACGTAGTAGGGGTGGAAGGTTCCCTCGGCGAGGGAGAAGGTCAGGAAGTGCAGGACGAACCAGCCGCCCCAGAGCATCAGCGCCGCTCGCCTGGCGTCGGTGCGCGGCGCCCGGCCGCGCAGCACCAGCCCGCCGGCCAGGGCGATCGCGGCGAACGGGATCAGCCAGGAGATCTGGCCGCCCATGATGTCGTTGAACATCCGGTACAGGCCCGAACTGCCGCCGAAGCCGGCCCCGTTGCCCGCCGAGCCCACCGAGGAGCTCGCCCCGAAGATCCGGCCGAAGCCGTTGTAGCCGATGACCAGGTCCCAGACCGTGTTGTCGGTGGATCCGCCGATGTACGGCCGTGCGGAGGCCGGGATCAGGTCGACGACCACCATCCACCAGGCGCTGCTGACGACGAGGGCGACCGTGCCGACGGCGAGGTTGCGGACGCGCCTGCCCAGCGACAGGTCCGTCGCCCACAGGTAGACCAGGAAGAACGCCGGCAGGACGACGTACGCCTGCATCATCTTGGTGTTGAACGCGAAGCCGATCGCGACCGCCGACCACACCAGTGGCAGCAACCTGCCCGTGCGCACGGCCTTCAGCAGCGCGGCCGCGCCGAGCAGCATCAGGAAGACCAGGACCGGGTCGGGGTTGGTGTCGCGGTCGATGGCGACGGTGATCGGGGTGAGCGTCAGCACCAGCGCGGCGACGGTGCCCGCGACGACCCCGAAGTCCCGCTTGACGAGGCGGTACAGCAGGCCGACCGAGCCGACCCCCACGGCCACCATCGGCAGCATCAACTGCCAGGTGCCGTAACCGAACACGCGGGCCGACAGGCCCATCACCCACAGGGCGAACGGGGGTTTGTCGACGGTGATGAAGCTGCCGGCGTCCAGGGCGCCGAAGAAGAACGCCTTCCAGCTCTTGGTGCCGGAGTACACCGCCGCGTCGTAGAAGGTGTTGCCGGTGACGGAGGAGAGGTTCCAGGCGTACAGGGCGGTGGCCAGGAGCAGGATCGCCCACAGCGCGGGGCGTGCCCAGCGCGGGTCCTCCGGTGCGCCCAGGAAGAGCCTTCTGGCGCGGGAGACCGGCGGGGCGGCGGCCCGGTTCCGGTCCTCCCGGGCCGGGGCGGGCGGCGAGGCGAGGGTCGTCATGACGCGTACTCCATGGGCTCGACGGCGGTGACTGCCGCGGTGGGCAGGGCCGTGACGTTCTGCGGGACGGTGGTGCGGCGGGGTACGGCGTGGACGCGGGTGCGGCCGGTGACGGTGGACCGGAACATCCGGCCCATGCCCTTGAGGTCGTCCACGGCGGTGCGGACGATGTCGACCCGGCTGTCGGGGTCGTCGACCCAGTCGACCGGGACCTCGTGCACGCGCAGCCCGTTGCGCTGGGCGAGCACCAGCAGTTCGGTGTCGAAGAACCAGGCGGTGTCCTCGATGTGCGGGGCGAGGGCGCGGAACACATCGGCGCGGACGGCCTTGAAGCCGCACTGCGCGTCCGAGAACCGGGCGCCGAGGCCCGCCTTGAGCAGCAGGTTGTAGGAGCGCGAGATGAACTCCCGCCTGGGACCGCGCACGACGGCCGCCTGCCGGTGCAGCCGGCTGCCGATCGCGAGGTCGCTGTGCCCGGACAGGAGCGGGGCGACCAGCGGCAGGAAGCCGTCGAGTCCGGTCGACAGGTCGACGTCCATGTAGGCGACGACGTCGGCCGTGGAGCGGCTCCACACGTGCTTCAGGGCGCGGCCCCGGCCCTTCTGCTCCAGCCGCCGCGCGTGCACGTGCGGCAGGCGCAGGGTCAGCCCGGTCGCCACCGTCCAGGTGGCGTCCGTGCTGGCGTTGTCCGCGATCGTGATGCGGAAGGGGAACGGGAAGGACTCTTCGAGGTATGCGTGGAGACGGCCGATGCTGTCGGCGAGGACGTGAGCCTCGTTGTGGACCGGCACCACGATCTCGACCGACCGGCGCCGGACGCCTCCCGCGTTCGTTTCGTTCATGGTCATGACCATCGGGGCGCTGTCTGGGGCGGCCCTGAGGCTTCACTGAGCGAGGAATGAGAATCAGGGAACTCACAGCTGCCGCACAGTGGAAACCGGGAGGTCACAGACTGAAGACAACCAGTCAGTCGCCAAAGTCCTGAAACACTGGCGGTCTAAACTCTTGCCGCAATGGCCTGTGCCACGGCGACCGTGGTCGAAAATCGGGCAATCTCAGCCAAACCCGAAGGGTGTTCGGCGCTTTGATACGGATAGATTCAGTCACCAAGCGGTACCCGGACGGTACGGTCGCCGTCGACCGGCTCTCCCTCGAGATACCGGACCGCTCCATCACCGTCTTCGTCGGTCCCTCGGGCTGTGGCAAGACGACGACCCTGCGGATGATCAACCGGATGGTGGAGCCCAGCGAGGGCCGCATCCTCCTCGACGGCGCCGACATCCACGCGCAGCCCGTCAACACCCTGCGCCGCTCCATGGGTTACGTCATCCAGAACGCCGGACTCTTCCAGCACCGCACGATCGTCGACAACATCGCCACCGTGCCCCGGCTGCTCGGCTGGAGCAAGCAGAAGGCGCGGGCCCGGGCGGCCGAACTGATGGAACGGGTGGGCCTCGACACCGCGCTCGCCAAGCGCTACCCGTACCAGCTCTCCGGTGGCCAGCAGCAGCGCGTCGGTGTCGCCCGGGCGCTCGCCGCCGACCCGCCCGTGCTGCTGATGGACGAGCCGTTCTCCGCCGTCGACCCCGTGGTCCGCAAGGGACTTCAGGACGAACTGCTGCGTATCCAGGACGAGTTGGGCAAGACCATCGTCTTCGTCACCCATGACATCGACGAGGCGATCAAGCTCGGCACGATGGTCGCCGTGATGCGCACCGGCGGTCACCTCGCTCAGTACGCGCCCCCCGCCGAACTGCTCACCGCGCCCGCCGACGAGTTCGTCGAGGACTTCCTCGGTGCCGACCGCGGTATCCGGCGGCTCTCCTTCTTCCCGTCCACGGGGCTGGAGTTGCAGCGGGCCCCGATCGTCGCGATCGACGCCGACGCCGGCCGGCTCGGTGCCCGCGCCTCGGCCGACGCCCCCTATCTCCTCGTGACGGACCTGGACGGCAGGCCGCTCGGCTGGGGCGAGCCGCAGGACCTCACCGCCGGTTCGATCGACCCGGCCCGACTGCTGTCGTACGGACGGCCCTTCATGCCCGGCCGGGACTCGCTGCGCGCCGCCCTCGACGGCTCCGTGCTCTCCCCGACCGGCTGGGCGGTGGCCGTGGACGGCGAGGGACGCGCGGTCGGCGTCGTCTCCCAGCAGGTCATCGGCGCCGCGATCCGCACCGCCCACGCCGAGGGCCGCGACGACGCGAGGGTCGGGGGATGAGCGGCTTCTTCGACATCCCGAGCGACCTCCAGAACACCTACTTCGGACTGATCGGCCTGCACCTCCGCGAGGCCCTCATCCCGGTCCTGGCCGGTCTGCTGGTGTCCCTGCCCATCGCCCAGCTCTGTGTGCGATTCCGCTGGCTGTACCCGCCGGTCCTCGGCGTGACCACGATCCTGTACGCCATCCCCTCCCTGGCCTTCTTCGTCGTCCTCATCGACTACACGGGCCAGACGGAGACCACGGTGATGATCCCGCTCGCGGTCTACAGCCTGGTGGTGCTGGTCCCGGCCATCGTGGACGGCGTCCGCTCGGTTCCCGCGGAGACCCTGGCCGCGGCCACCGCGATGGGCCTCGGGCCCGTACGCCGGTACTTCCAGGTGCAGTTGCCGATCGCCGTCCCCGCCATCATCGCGGGCCTGCGGGTGGCCACCGTCTCCAGCATCTCCCTGGTCAGCGTCGGCATGCTGATCGGCAACCAGGGCGCCCTCGGCAACCTGCTCAACGACGCGAACCTCTACCACCGCCCCGAACTGGCGGTGAACTCCGTGGTGACGACGGCCGTGCTGGCGATCCTGGCCGACGCGTTCCTCGTCCTCGTCCGCCGTGTGCTGACGCCCTGGATGCCGAAGGAGAGCACCCGGTGAACGTCCTCAACTTCATCCACGCCTTCTTCAGCGACAGTTCGCACTGGCACGGCTACGACGGCATCCCCGCCCGGGTGTGGGAGCACATCCAGTACTCCCTGGAGGCGCTCGGCTACGCGGCCCTGATCGGCCTGCCGGTCGGCCTGGTCACCGGCCACTACGGCCGCGGCGGCAACACCCTCGCCCTGATCGCCACGGCCGGGCGCGCGCTGCCCAGCTTCGGCCTGCTGGTCCTGATGTTCATCTGGCTGGGCTTCGGGCTGCTGCCGGTGATGATTCCGCTGGTCATCCTCGCCGTACCGCCGATCCTGGTCACGACGTACGAGGCGCTCCGCTCGGTCGACCCGTCCCCGGTGGATGCCGCCCGGGGCATGGGCATGACGGAGTCACGAATCCTGTTCCAGGTCGAACTCCCGGTGGCCCTGCCGCTGATCCTCAGCGGCCTGCGCTCGGCGGCCATCCAGATCGTCTCGACGGCGACGATCGCGGCCTATGTCAGCCTGGGCGGCCTCGGCCGCTACATCATCGACGGCCTCTACCAGAAGAACTACGAGAAGGTGGTGGGCGGCGCGACCTTGGTGGCGGCGATGGCCCTGGTCACGCTCGGCATCTTCTGGGCGGTGGCGAGACTGACGGTCTCACCCGGCGTACGCCGAAGCTAGCGCCCCGCAAGGGGCGCGGGGAACTGCGCGCTCAGCCACCCACGGCCCGCAGTTCCCCACCCACCGCACTACCCCCCACTACGCGCCAGCGCCAGTTCCAGAACAACGAGCAGCGCGTCCCGCACCGACCCCCGTTCACGCGCGTCGAAGACGACCAGCGGCGTCCCTTCAGCGACGTCCAGAGCCCAGCGCACCTCGTCCAGCGTGTGCTCGACCTGCCCGTCGAACGCGTTGATCGCGACGGCGAACGGGATCCCCTTGTGCTCGAAGTAGTCGACGGCGGCGTAGCAGTCGTCCAGGCGACGCGTGTCAACGATCACCAGACCGCCGAGCGCCCCTTCGACGATGTCGTCCCACATGAAGCCGAACCGTTCCTGCCCGGGTGTGCCGAACAGGTACAGCTTGAGCGTCGGGTCGATGGTGATGCAGCCGAAGTCCATCGCCACGGTCGTGGTCGTCTTGCGCGGGGTGAGCGAGAGGTCGTCCACACCCGCCGCGACCTCGGTGATCGACGCCTCGGTGGTCAGTGGCTCGATCTCCGAGATCGAGCCGACGGCGGTGGTCTTGCCCACGCCGAAACCGCCCGCGATGACCATCTTCACCGGCAGCGGCGGCCGTACGGCCGTACGCCCGGCGCCCCGGGTCAGCGAGTCAGTCGGTGTCACGGAGTACCCCTCGGGAGTCGGGGATGGCCCGCAGGCCATCGATAACCCTGCGCAGGACGGACGAGTCGTGGGTGGCCTCGAAGTCCGGCACGTGGACCGTCAGCTGCCCGGCCTCGCGCAGGTCTTCTGCCAGCACCCGGACCACGTTCAGGTGCAGCCGCAGCCGGGCCGCCAGTTCCGCGAGCGACTGCGGAAGCCGGCACGCCGCGATGATGTCGTGCTGCTCGAAGGAGAGCCGGTCCAGCACCGCGAGCCCGGCGGTGGTGGCCACCACCTGGGTCTCGACGGGCATCGCCGGTCCGGAGGCGCTGTCCGCCACCCGGCCGGCGGTGACCAGGAACGGCCGTACGGCGGGGGCGGGGCCTACCGGGTCGCTGCCCGGGGGCGGTGAGCCGTCCGCCATGGCTGTGTCTTCCTCTCTCGACCGGATCTCTACCGGAGATCCCGGTCAGCGCGTCTGTGGGACGCCGACGCTGTTCTTCAGCTCAAGGACGAGCTGCGGACTGAGCGCCGCACCGGCGCGGTTGGCGAACAGCGTCATCTCGTAGGCGATGTTGCCGAGCTTGGCCTCGTTGTCGGCGACCACGCCGAGCACCGCGCCGTTGCCGATCGCCGAGACGATGACGTGCCCGCCCTCCAGGTCGATGATGACCTTGTTGAGGCCGCCCAGGCCGTAGTTGCCGGAGGCGCCGGCGGCCAGGCTGGTGATGCCGGAGACGATCGCGGCCAGACGCTCGGAGTGGGCGCGCTCGCGTAGTTCCGACACGGCGATCAGCAGACCGTCGGAGGACACGGCTATCGCGTCGACCACGCCTGCGGTCTCGGTCGCGAAGCGGTTCAGCAGCCAGGTGAAGTCGGCTGCGGCCGCCTGCAGGTCGGTCGGCGTGATGCCGCCCGTCGGGGTGTCACCTGTCGACGTGCTCACTGCTCGGCTCCTTCCGGAAGGTGGATCTGGTCGTGCGGCGGGTTCGGTTCGGGGTGCGGCGCGGGCCGCTCGTGGCTGCCGGTGTCGCTGTCGCGCCGGGCGCGCTCCACCGCCGCCTCGAACTCGTCCAGGGCGTCCCGTTCGGCCTCGGCGTCGCGGGTGCGCGGCGGCTGGGCCAGGGCCTGGGCGGCTCCGACGGTGGTGCGCAGGGTGGCGCCGCGTACCCGGCGGCGCAGGGGACGGGTGCCGTCGGCGTTGTCGGCCGGGGGTTCGCCGGAGCGCGCGGCGGGGATCAGCGGGGCCGTGGCATCGGCGGCGAGCCGCGACGGTGGCGTGGTGCCGGCCGCGGGGGCCGGCGGTGGCGTGGTGCCGGGCGCCGGGGCCTGCGCAGGCGTGGCGCCGGCCACGGGGGGCGACGGGGGCGTCCCGGGGTCGGTGGCGGCCGGCTCTCGGCGCGGTACCCGGCGGGGGAGCGAGCCCTCGGCCTCCGCCGTGGTGTGCTCCGGGCCGGAGGCCCAGCTCGGCGTGGCCGCGCCACCCCGCACCGGGGCCGTCCCGGCCGGCACCGAGGCCGCCGGAGTCGGTCCGGTCGGCTCGGCCGGGGCCGCGGGCTCCACGGTGAGCGGGCTGCCCGTGGTGTCGGCCACCGCGCTCATCGTCAGCAACAGCCGCGAGGGCAGCGTCACTTCGGCGGTGACACCGCCGCCAGGGGTGCGGGTCAGCTCGACGCCGATCTCCCAGCGGCGGGCCAGCGCACCCACCACGAACAGGCCGAGCACCTTGGTCGGCACCAGGTCGAGGCGCTCACGGCGGATCAGCCGGGCGTTCTCCTCGGCCAGCCGCTCGGAGCTCATGCCGAGGCCGTGGTCGGTGACAACGATGTGCGCACCCTGGTCGCCGGAGCGCACGGTCACCTCGACCGGGCTGCCCGCCGGCGAGAACGACACCGCGTTCTCCAGGAGTTCGGCCACCATCAGGGTGAGGTCGCCGATGATGTCCGGCTCGATCATGGCGTCCGTGCCGGCGTACAGCCGTACCCGCTGGTATCCCTCGATCTGGCCGAGCGCGGCCCGTACGACGTTGGACACCGGGGTGGGTCCCGCGGCCAGCACGGTCTCGCGGATGCCGGCCAGCAGCATCAGGCTGTCGGCGTTGCGGCGCAGGCGGACGGCGATGTGGTCGATGGAGTAGAGACGTTCCAGGAGCGCCGGGTCGGTCTCGGCCCGCTCCACCGCGTCGATGAAGGCCAGCTGGCGGGTGGTCAGGTTGCTGACGCGGCGGCCGACGTTGCCGAACATCTCGGCGGTGTTGCGGCGGCTGAGCACCTGCCGTTCCAGCAGCGCCGCGGCCGTCGTCTGCACCTGGTTGAAGGCCGCGGCCAGGTCGCCGATCTCGTCCCGGGCGGTGACCGGCATGTCCCGCAGCCGGGGCGGACCCGCGTCCTCGGCGTCGTCGTCGGCGACGCGGGCGAGTTCGCGGCCCGCCACCTCGGCGACCTCGTGCGCGACCCCCGTGAGGGCCTGCACCGGGCGGATCACCGAGCGGCGCACCAGCACCGAGAGCGCGAGCCACAGGACGAAGCCGAGCAGCGCGCCGCCCAGCAGCAGGCTCGCCCGCAGTTCGGCGGCGCGGTCGGTGGCGTCGGCGCGGGCGGCGATCTGGCCGATCAGCGAGGTGGTGATGGTCAGCCGGGCGGCGGCCTGGTCGTGATAGGCGGGGTAGTCGTTCAGCGCGTCCTTCACGGCCCGCCGGATCTGCTCCTGGTTGCCGGAGACCAGCTTGGTCGGGTCGATCTGCAACTCGGCGAAGGCCTCGGCGATGGCGCTCTGCGCCTTGGTGTGCTCGATGTCGGCGAGCTGCCGGGCCTGCCCCTCGGTGGCGAACCGGGCGAAGCGGCCGGCCTGGTGCTGGTACAGGTCGTAGGCACCGACCGCGTTGGTGAACTCGATCAGCGCGTTGGTGTCCCCGGTGGTGGCGGCGAGCACGTTGGTCTCGAAGGCGCCGTGAGCGGCGTCCGCCCGCAGCAGCGAGTCCAGCAGGTTTCCGGTGAAGGTGGAGGCGAGGCTGGTGTTGCGGTCCAGACCGAGGCCGTCGATCAGGTCGTTGGCCGCGTTGGAGTACGCCGGGTCGATGTTGTCGGCCGGCAGGTAGGACTGCTCGACGGACTGGCGGAGGCTGGACAGACCCTCCACCTGGCGCAGGGCGCTCGACTCGGTGTCCGGCAGGTCGCTGCCGAAGGCCTCACGGACCGTCTGGACCTGGTCGTTCACCGCCTTCTGGGCCGCGCGGTAGGCGGCCGCCGAGGGCTTGCCGTCGCCGGCCTCGTACCGCGCGGACAGCAGGATCGCCTGCTGGTGCTCGGCCTCGACCTTGTCCACCAGCCGTGCCACGCTCGCGCTGTCACGCACCATCTGGGCCGCGGACTCCGCGCCGCTGGACTGCTGGAGCAGATCGGTGAAGACGTACGCCAGCAGGACGGCGATCACGGCGAGCGGCACACCGACCAGCAGGTTGAGCTTGCGCCGGAAGGGCCAACGGTCGGCGAATCCCCGTATCCCGCTCCGTTCCGGGGCGGGCCGGACGGGCGCGTCCACCTGGTTCGTGGACACCGGGCCTCCTTCATGAGGGTGTCTGGTCTGTGGGGGGCGTCTTCACCCCGAGCTGTTGCGGAACGACACCGAGTAGCGGGCCCCGTGCACCGCTGTGACCGATATCAACTGCGGTGAGACTACAGCGTTCTTGAAGCGCCACTCCGCTTGCTCTTTATCAAGAATCCGTTACAAAGAGACCGCTCTCCGTCCACAACTGGCCACGGATCGAAGCCAATCGGTGACCCGGAGACACTTGACTGACCAAGAACGGGCTGGATTGGATCGTGCGGAGTGGTTCGCTACACCCCCACCCTTCCCACAGCTCCCGGAACGGCAACCGTGACTTCCAACACCCTTCCCAGCAGGTCAATCCGGACATACCGAGGCGTGGCGGCCGTCGCGCTCGCCGCGACGACGGCCCTGCTGGCGGGCTGTTCCTCCTCCTCCGACGACAGCAAGTCCGACCCGCTGTCGGACAGCAAGGCGAGCGGCGACACCGTCGTCGTCGGCTCCAACAACTTCGCCGAGAGCACCCTGATCGCGGACATCTACGGCGAAGCGCTCAAGGCCAAGGGCGTCAAGGTCACTTACAAGCCGAACATCGGCAGCCGCGAGACCACCTACGGCCTGCTCAAGAACGGTTCGATCTCGGTCCTGCCCGAGTACAACGGCGCCCTGCTCGCGTACCTCGACCCCAAGGCCACTCCGAAGACCGTCGAGGAGACCACCAAGGCCATCGAGGCCAAGCTCGACTCCAAGCTGACGCTGCTGGACCCGGCGGAGGCGCAGGACAAGGACACGGTGACGGTCAACGCGACGACCGCCGCCAAGTACAACCTCACCGAGAAGTCCTCGATCGGCGACCTGAAGAGCATCGCCAAGGACCTGGTCATCGGCGCCTCGCCGGAGTTCCAGACCCGCCAGCAGGGCCTGGTCGGCCTCAAGTCCGTGTACGGCCTGGAGTTCAAGTCCTTCAAGGCGCTCGACGCGGGCGGCGCGCTGACCGAGGCCGCCCTGACGAAGAACTCGGTGCAGGCCGCCGACATCTTCAGCACGGACCCGACCATCACCAAGGAGAAGTTCGTCGTCCTCCAGGACCCGGAGAACCTCTTCGGCTTCGAGAACGTCCAGCCCCTGGTCTACAAGAGCGCTCTGAACCAGACGGCCACCGACGCCCTCAACGCCGTCTCCGCCAAGCTGGACACGGCGACCCTGCTGGCACTGGACACCCAGGTGCAGTCGGACAACAAGGACCCGCTGGACGTCGCCCAGGCCTGGCTGAAGAAGGTCGGCCTCACCAGCTGACCCGGAGGGCACGGGCGCGGAACTCACCCACGACGAGTGTGTCCCGGCGTCGGATTCCGTCATCGGCGGCCGGGTCCGCGGAGGAAAACAGCGGCCGCCCGGCCGGGACCGGGGTACGGCCCCTCGTCGCTCGCAGGCTGTCCCACGACAGCCTCCGAGCGTGAGAGGACCGTACGCCATGACCTCCGCAGCCGTTCGTCCGCCGGCCACCGCCACCCCCTACCGGTGGCGGTGGCCGGCTCTCGTCGCTCTCCTCCTCGCCGAGGCGATGAACCTCCTGGACGCGACGATCGTCCAGGTCGCCGCCCCCGCCGTGCACGCCGACCTCGGCGGACCGGTCTCCGACGTCCAGTGGTTCAGCACGGCCTACACACTGCCGTTCGCGGTCCTGCTGATCACCGGTGGCCGCCTCGGCGACATCGCGGGCCGCCGCAGGCTCTTCGTCCTCGGCGTCACCTTCTTCACCGCCGCCTCGGCCGCCTGCGCCCTGGCGCCGTCCCCCGCCCTGCTGATCGCCTTCCGCGCGGTGCAGGGCGCCGCGGCGGCGGCGATCGTCCCGCAGACCATCGGGCTGATCAAGGCGATGTTCACGGGAGACGAGATGTCCCGCGCGCTGGGCAGCATCGGCCCGGTGATGGGACTCGCGGCGGTCAGCGGCCCGATCCTCGGCGGTGTCCTCACCCATGCCGACCTGTTCGGCTCCTCCTGGCGCGCCGCGTTCCTGGTGAACGTCCCGGTGGGCCTGGCCGTCCTGGCGCTGTCCCCGAGGATCCCGGAGGACCGCGCCCCCCACCGCCCCGCCCTCGACTGGCCGGGCACGGCCCTCGCGGCGGCCGGCACCGGCCTGCTGGTCCACCCCCTGATCGGCGCGAACCTCACCGAACTCCCGCCGCCCGACTGGGCGATGCTCGCCGCCGGCCTGCTCACCCTGGCCGCGTTCGCGGTGCGGCAGCGCCGTACGAAGGCTCCCCTGCTGGAACCGACCCTCTTCACCCGCCGGGGCTTCCCGCCCGCTCTCGCCACCTCGACGGCGTTCTTCGCGGTGACCAACGGCCTGCTGACCGTGGTGGTCCTCCAGCTCCAACTCCAGTCCGGAGCGGACGTGCTGACGGCGGGCCTGAGCCTGACCCCGTGGTCCGCCGGGCTGGCGGTCGCGTCGTGGCTGTCCGGCCGCCGTGGCGCCCGGCGCCGCATGATGCGCTACGGCCTGGCCCTGGTCCTCCTGGGCCTGACCGCCGCGACAGCGGTGTACGCGACCACCGCCCCCGCCCGTCACCCCTGGCCGCTGCTGCCCGCGCTGGCCCTGGTCGGCCTGGGCGCGGGCCTGTTCACCCCCGCCTTCTTCACCATGGCCCTGCGACCGTTGCGCCCCCAGGAGGTCGGCTCGGCGGCGGGTGCGCTGAACGCCGTACAGCAACTGGGGGCGACACTCGGCGTGGCCGTCCTCGGCAGTACCTACCTGGACGGCTCGGCGGAGGCCGCCTGTGCCGTGGCCGTGGCCCTCACCGCACTGTGCTGGGCCACGAGCCGCCGCATGTGACGGTCTTCCCTCGCGACGGCGCCGGTCAGAGGTCGAACTCGTGCGGCGGCAGGTCGAGCGTGAAGCAGGCCTCACGCACCACGGCCTGCTCCGTCTTGTCGAAGTCGCCGTCCGCGCCGCCGATCACGATGCCGATCTGGATGACGGCCCGCGCCTCGGCGGGCTTCTTCTTCGCCTTGGCGACCTCCTGCAACACGCTCACCTTGCCGAAGGCGAAGTCCGTCGTCAGCTTGTTCAGGTTCTCCTCGAAACGGCGGCGCAGGTCGTCCGCCGGGAAGTTCTGCAACACCTCGTTGGTGGCGATGAGCTGGGCGACCCGCTGCCGCTCCGCCGGGTCGATGGTGCCGTCGGCGGCGGCCACGAGCGCGCACATCGCCATGCTCGCGTCGCGGAACGCACCGCTCTTCAGGTCGTTCTTCTTCGCCACGAGCTGGGTCTGCATCTGCGTCGCGGAATCCTTGATGCGGTCCCACAGGGCCATGCGCACTCCTCGGTCGGTCCGGTGCCTGCCGGTGAATATCTTCTACAACAACGTAGAAACTGCCCTGGCCGCCGATAAGTTCCCGCGTCCTAGACTGGTCCCTCGATCCGGTGGACAGGAGGACGGCGACGGTGGCGACAGGGCCTGGCAGAGGTGACGGGGACCCCTCCGCGGACGTGCTCACGGAAGCAGCCGCCGCCTTCGGGCTGCTCGCCTCGCCCGCCCGGCTGCACATCGTCTGGACGCTGGCCCAGGGCGAGAGCGACGTCACCGGCCTCGCCGAACGGGTCGGCGGCGCACTGCCCGCCGTCAGCCAGCACCTCACCAAGCTGAAGCTCGCCGGTCTCGTCCGCTCCCGCAGGGAGGGCCGCCGCCAGGTGTACCTCGTCGACGACCCGGACGTCGTGGACGTCGTACGGCTCCTCGTCGGCCGCCTCACCGACCGCACCACCGGCGCCGGCCTGCCGGCGCCCCGCCGGATCCGTGGACTCTGAGGACGAGGCCGCCACCGCACTTCAGGTGCTGCGCCGGCTGGAGACGGGACCGCGCGGGCTGACCGAGGCCGAGGCTGCGGCCCGGCTCGCCGACGTCGGCGAGAACACCCCGCCCCGCCCGCACACCACCCCCTGGCCGCTGCGCTGCGCCCGCGCCCTGCGCGACCCGTTCACCGCCGTCCTCCTCACCCTCGGCCTGGTCTCCGCCCTCGTCGCCTCCTGGGGCACGGCCGTCGTCATCCTCGCCCTGGTCGCGGTCAGCGCCGGACTGCGCGCGGCCGGCGAGCGCCGCGCCGACCGCTCCCTGGCCGCCCTGCGCGAACTCGTCGCCGGTACGGCCACCGTGCTGCGCCGCGCCGGCCCGGACGCGGAGCCGCGGGCCCGGGAGGTCGCGGTCGCCGACCTGGTCCCCGGTGACGTCGTACGGCTCGGCCCGGGCGACCTGGTGCCCGCCGACGTACGTCTGCTGCGCGCCCGTGGGCTGACCGTGCACCAGGCCGCGCTCACCGGCGAGTCGGTGCCCGTCGCCAAGGCCGCCGTCGACGTGCCGCGGCCCGCGGACACCGGACGCTTCGACGAGCCGTACCTCTGTTTCCAGGGCAGTGGGGTCGCCTCGGGCAGCGCCACCGCGGTGGTCGTGGCGACGGGGCGGCGGACCCGGTTCGCCGCCGCCCAGGCCGCCGTGGACGGGCGGCGGGAGGCGAGCGCCTTCGACCGGTCCGTGCACGGCATCTCCTGGGTCCTGATCCGGTTCATGCTGCTGACCCCGCCCCTGGTCCTCATGGCCAACGCGGCCCTGCGCGGCCGGGGCCTGGAGACGCTGCCCTTCGCGGTCGCGGTCGCCGTCGGACTCACCCCCGAGATGCTCCCGGTGGTCGTCACCACCTGCCTGGCCCGGGGCGCCGCACTGCTCGCCCGCGCCCACCGGGTGGTCGTACGACGGCTGCCCGCGCTGCACGACCTGGGCGCGGCCGACGTGCTCTGCCTGGACAAGACGGGCACCCTCACCCAGGACCGGCCCGTCGTCGAACGCGCGCTCGGGCCGGACGGCGAGGAGAGTCCCGAAGCGCTGCGGTGGGCGGCGGTCGCCGCCTGGTGGACCCTCCAGCTCGCCGAACTGCCCGCCCCCGACGCCCTGGACGAGGCCCTGCTCACCGCGGCCGGACCGGTGGGGGAGGAGTACGACGGCATCGACGCCGTGCCCTTCGACCCGGAGCGGCGCACCGCCTCCGCACTCGTCACCGACGGACCCGGCACCGGGTTGCTCATCACCAAGGGCGCCGCCGAGGACGTGCTGGAGCGGTGCGTCCTTGACCCCGCCGAACGCGTCCGTCTGCTCGGCCTCGCCGCCGGCCAGGCCGCCGCCGGACTGCGGGTGCTGGCGGTCGCCACCGTCGGACTCCCGCATCCCCGGCTCGGCTCGGGCGGGGGGACGGCCGGCGCCCGCGGGCGCCCCGGCGCGGCCGCCGACCGGCACGACCTCACCTTCCGGGGCCTGGTCACCTTCCGCGACGCCCTCGCGCCCGGCGCCGCCGAGGCCCTGCGCACCCTCACCGGGCTCGGCATCACGATCCGCGTGCTCACCGGCGACCATCCGGCGACGGCGGCCCGCGCCTGCCGGGACCTCGGCCTGGACATCGGCGCGGACCAGGGCCACGGCCTGGATCCCGATGCGGGTGGGGGTGCGGGTGGGGATGCGGGTTCAGGTACGGGTGCCGGTGCCGGTGGGGGTGG
>NZ_LBMU02000141.1 GCF_001005085.2 Streptomyces humi | reverse complement strand
GGCGGGAGGGGCGGTGGGGCGGGTGGGGCGGAGGGGCGGGAGCGGGTCAGGCGCGTGCGAGTGCGGCCCTGCGGCGGTGCCGGGCCACCCGCTCGCGGTTGCCGCAGACCTCGCTGGAGCACCAACGGCGCCTGCGGCCGCGGGAGGTGTCCAGGTACACGAGGGGGCAGTTGTCCCCCTCGCACTCCCGGACCGACGCGCGGGCGACGGGGTCGGTGAGCAGTTCCACGGCGTCCCGGGCGACGGCGGCGAGCAGCGCCGCGCACCCGGGCGGGTCCGCCAACTCCCGTACCAGCGCGCCGTCCTCGCCGGGCACGGCGCGCGGGGCCGGCGGCGCGGCGGCACCGGCCAGCTCGTTGACGCGGGCGAGTGCGAGGTCGTACGGGCGGGTCCGCGCCGCGTTCCGCCCGCGGACCAACTGTTCGACGTGACCGCGCAGTTCACGGAAGCCCAGCAGCCACCCGGTGTCGGCGTGCGGCAGCGGCGTGCCCGGCGGGACGAGCCCGGATCCGGTGATCCAGGCCCGCAACGGCCCGAGCGTGTCGAGCCGTTCGCCGGGGTGCGTGGTCGCCAGCAGATCCAGGCAGACCCGCCCGGCGTCGAAGCGCAGCTCGTAGGGGGCCGCGGCCGTACCCAGTGCCATGTGCCTGTCACCGCCTAGGACAGCGAACCGTGTCCCTTCACAGTGCCCGGCACGACGGGCGGCCGGAACCCCTCGTACCGGTGTTCCACGAGGTTCCCGTACGACCCGCACCCGGTGGGGACGCCCGTGGGTACGGCGTGGGCCGTCCCCGTCCGGTCCCGATGTGCCGGCGGCCCTCGCCGCCACCGCTCAGGACCCCGACTCTGTGTCCTGCGAACGCACGGCGAGCCGCCCCAGGGGGGACCCGCGAGGGACGGCGGTTCAGAGAGGACACGTTTCATGAGCATGCGCACCCGGGTCGTCGCGACGGCGACCGCCGTACTGCTGGGGGCCGCGGGCCTGGCCCTGGCACCGGCCGCGACCGCCGCCGCCCCGCCCTACCACGGCATCGACGGCGGCGGCGGTGTCACCGACGACTGGCAGGACGAGGAGAACCTCGGCGTCGACGACTACCCGGCCGGCAACGCGACGGCCCTGTGGGAGACGGTCCTGTGGGCGGACGGCGCCCAGTACCAGGACGACGACGGCGACTCCCACCCCTTCGAGAAGAGCAGGATCGACGGCTCGTTCGGTCCCGAGACCGAGTCGGCCACGCAGTGGTGGCAGGAGCACTTCGGCCTGTCGGACAACGACGGGGTCGTCACCGAGCAGAGCTGGACCTTCGCCCAGCAGCGGCTCACCGGCCCGACCTCGGCCGGCACCGTCACCTACCACGGCACCGCGCACAACGCGACGCTCAAGCGCGTCAGCAACAAGTACCGGGTACGGATCAAGGGCACCGGCCCCTGGAAGGTCGCGTACTACGACCGGCTGGGCTGACCACACCACCGGGGCGGGCGCCGGACGGGGCGGGCGCCGACAGGGCGGGCGCCGACGGAGCGGCCGCTCGCTCTGCGGGGCAGCGCCCACAGCAGTCCGGCGGCCAGCACCGCGGCGACGGCGGACGCGGCGACGGCGGCCGTCCGCCACCGCCGCTGTCCCACGGGAGACCCGACCGGACCGGCGGACTCGGGCACCACTTCGGCCGTCGGCTCCGACGGCCCCTGGGGCCAGGTCTGTTGGGCCAGTTCCCACAGGGCGAGCATGCGGGTCTGGTCCCCGCCGGCCAGTCGGCTGAGCATCTGCGCGGCGCCCCTCGGCGGCAGTCTGTCCCCGCTCAGATAGCGCTGCCAGGACGACTTGCTGTACGCCGTGCGCCGGGCCAGGCCGGCGAGGCTGAGTCCGGTACGGCCCTTCAGGACCCGCAGATGCTCGACCAACTGCCGTGCCTCACGCGGCAGTGTGGCCGGCAGCGGCTGCCAGCGTGTCATTCCGTCCCCCCGTGGTGCGTGGTCCGGCGCCAGCCTGCCGCCCGGCCGACGGGATCCGGCAGAGCGCACGCCCGCGGACCCGGGGCACGTGCGGTCGCGTACGCGCGTCCGCACGGGACGGCCCGGCGCGCCCGGGAAGGAACGGACCCGAGTGGCGAGCCGACCGCCGGCCGCTACGGCCCGCCGCCGGGAGGGCGCTACCCCCAACGTCGTACGGGGGTCAGCCGGACCGCTCATCCCCCGTGGCGAAGAACCGCCGTACGTACTCCCCCGCGCGCAGCCCGCTCTCCCGCATGAGCGAGAACACCTCGGCCCCCTCGCCGGGCGCCCCGTCCATCCGGAACGCCTCGGCGAACCGCACGTACTCGACGTCGTCCAGCGCCGCGCAGTACACCCGCGCCTCGTCCTCCGCGCGCCCGATCGCCTCGTCCGCCGAGGAGGCGGTCCACAGCGTCACCCGCTCCTCGTACACCCCGAGGGAGACATGCCGGAAGACGCAGCGCACCCCGTACCAATCCACGGGCGCAGTCTCACACGTCGGCGTACTTGGCGTCCGCCGCCGGGTCCAGTGCGAGGCGGTAGCCGCGCTTGACGACGGTCTGGATCAGCTTCGGTGCGCCCAGGGCCGTACGGAGGCGGGCCATCGCCGTCTCCACCGCGTGTTCGTCACGGCCCGCGCCGGGCAGCGCGCGCAGCAGTTCGGCGCGGGCCACCACCCACCCCGGCCGCCGCGAGAGCGCCCGCAGCAGGGACATGCCGGCCGGTGGCACCGGCTTCAGCGCGCCGTCCACGAGGACCGCGTGCCCGCGGATCTCGACCCGGTGCCCGGCGACCGGCAACGCCCGTGCGCGCGACGGAAGTTCCTGGCACAGGAGCTGCACGAGGGGCCCGAGCCGGAAGCGTTCCGGCTGGACCGTGTCGACGCCGAGGGCTTGCAGCGGCAGCGCGGTGACCGGGCCTACGCAGGCGGGTACGACGTCGTGGTTCAGGGCGGCGAGCAGGTCGCCGCGCAGCCCCCGGTCCTCGGCGCGGGACAGCAGCGAGGCCGCGGCGGGCGCGCTGGTGAAGGTGACGGCGTCCACCGAGCGCGAGACCACGGCGTCCAGGAGCCGGTCCACCGGCCCGATGTCCTCCGGCGGCATCCACCGGTACACCGGCACCAGCACCACCTCCGCTCCCGCGGCCCGCAGCGACTCCACGAACCCCGGCAGCGGCTCACCGTGCAGCTGTACGGCGATCCGGCGGCCGTCGACGCCTTCCTCCAGGAGCCGGTCGAGCACCTCGGCCATGGACTCGGAGGACGGCGACCACTCCTCCGTGAGCCCGGCGGCCCGGACGGCCCCCTTCACCTTGGGGCCCCGGGCGAGCAACTCGACGTTCCGCAGCCTTCGCAGCAACTGCTCGCCGAAACCCCAGCCGTCCGCGGCCTCGATCCAGCCCCGGAACCCGATGGCGGTCGTCGCCACGACGACGTCCGGCACCTGGTCGATGATCTCCTTCGTGGCGGCGAGGAGTTCGCCGTCGTCCGCGAGCGGCACGATGCGCAGGGCAGGCGCGTGCAGCACGGCGGCGCCGCGCCGCTGGAGCAGTGCTCCGAGCTCGTCGGCGCGGCGCGCGGCCGTGACCCCCACGGTGAACCCCGCGAGGGGACCGTGCTGACCGCCGTCGTCCGGACGCTGCTGTTCCTCGTACATGGCTGCTCTCCTAGCTGACCCGCATGCGAACCGAGCCTGTCAACGGCGCGTGACAGGCTCGGTTCCGCTTCATGTCACCAGTGTTACGTCACACCTCGGCATAGCTGAGCTGCGCCTTTGCCTCGGAGGCCGCTGTGGAACGCTCCGCGGCGGCCGGCCGGCGAAGGTATACGGCCCAGGTGACGGCGAAGCAGAGGCCGTAGAAGGCCAGGAAGGCGACGAAGGCACCGGTGCCGCTGCCGTAGGAGAGGTACGACTGCCGGAAGGCGAGGTTGATGCCGACGCCGCCGAGCGCGCCGACCGCCCCGATGAGCCCCATGGAGGCCCCGGACAGCCGCCGCCCGTAGGCCACGGCCGCCTCGCCGGTGAGCCCCTTGGCGAGGGCCTTGGCCTGGAAGATCCCGGGGATCATCTTGTACGTCGACCCGTTGCCGAGCCCGCTCAGCACGAACAGCACGACGAAGACGGTGACAAAGAGCGGCAGCGACCCCTCGATGCTGGCGACGATGAGGAGGCCGGTGGCGGCGGCCATGCCGACGTAGTTCCACAGGGTGATCCGCGCGCCGCCGTAGCGGTCGGCGAGCCAGCCGCCGACCGGCCGGATGAGGGAGCCGAGCAGCGGGCCGATGAAGGTCAGGTAGGCCGCCTGGAGCGGGGTACGGCCGAACTGGACCTGGAGCACCTGGCCGAAGGCGAAGGCATAGCCGATGAACGAGCCGAACGTCCCGACGTAGAGGAAGGACATGATCCAGGTGTGGGCGTCCCTGGCGGCGTCGAGCGCGGCGCCGGTGTCGTTCTTCACGGTGGCGAGGTTGTCCATGAAGAGCGCGGCGAGGGCGGCGGCGACGAGGATCAGCGGGATGTAGATGCCGAGCAGCACCCGGGGCCCGCCGCTCGCCCCGATGATCGCGAGGGCCACCAGCTGGATGACGGGCACGCCGATGTTGCCGCCGCCGGCGTTGAGCCCGAGCGCCCACCCCTTCTTCTTCAGCGGGAAGAAGGCGTTGATGTTGGTCATGCTGGAGGCGAAGTTGCCGCCGCCGATGCCGGCCAGCAGCCCGACCAGCAGGAAGGTGCCGAAGGACGTCCCCGGCTTCATCACCGCGAACGCGGCTCCGGTCGGGATCAGCAGCAGGCCGGCGCTGATGATCGTCCAGTTCCGGCCGCCGAAGAGGGCGACGGCGAAGGTGTACGGCACCCGGACGACCGCGCCGACCAGGGTGACCATCGACGTCAGCAGGAACTTGTCCGCCGGGGTGAGCCCGTACTCCGGTCCCATGAACAGCACCAGCACGGACCACATGGTCCAGATCGAGAACCCGATGTGCTCGGAGAGGACGGAGAAGGCCAGGTTCCGCCGGGCGATCTTCTCGCCGGTCGCGTTCCAGAACGTCTCGTCCTCCGGATCCCACTCCTGGATCCAGCGACTACGGGAAGTAGGGGCTGGGGCTGTCATGACGCCTCCACGGTGCTCCGCGTGCTCGGTCTGCCGACTTCGGATGAGTGACTGAGCCCGAAGGTAGGGAGGCGGCGTTTCCGCACTGTGGCTGTGGGTGACCGGAAGGGAACGTTGCTCTCACCCCGGCGCGGGACCGGGTGAGAGGTCCGGGCCGGGCACCGCGTCAGCGGGAGGGGTAGGGCGGTTGCGGGGGCTGCGGGTGGGGCTGCTGGTGGGGCTGCGTGTGGGGCTGCTGCTGATAGGGGCCGGGGGCGTAGGGGCCGGGCTG
>NZ_LBMU02000140.1 GCF_001005085.2 Streptomyces humi | reverse complement strand
CACCGCCCGTTTCCCCAGCCCACTCCCCCGGCCCCGTCCCTCAGCGGCCCGCTCAGCACTCCGGGTGCAGTTGTCCGGGTGAGCGGTGGATCGGGGGCGGGGTGCCGGGCGGCACACCGGCCGGGAGGCGGGCCGCCGTTCCGGGTCGCCGCGGCCGCCCCTGCGCGTGGGCGTCCGACGACACTCGCGCAGGCGGGCGGTTTGCCCGTCCATGGTGTGAATCGTGCGACCCTGGGGCCGGTCCCCGCCTGGCTGGGACGATTCCGCAGCTCATGTGAACACTCTGTGTGTGCCCCGTTCGCGGTGTCCGGGTCCCTACGATCGTGCCGTGGTCACTTTCCTTCTCCAGCGGACGGCTCCGCTGCCGATCGACGAGGCGTGGCGCCGGCTCACGGAGTGGTCCCGGCACGCCGACGTGGTCCCGCTGACCCGGGTCACCGTGCTCACCGATCCCCCGACCCACGAGGGCACCGTCTTCGTGGCCCGTACGGGCGTCGGGCCGCTCTCGTTCGACGACCCCATGGAGGTGACCGTCTGGGAACCCCCGCGGGACGGCGGCCCCGGGCGGTGCCGCCTGGTCAAGCACGGGCGGATCGTGCTCGGTTGGGCCGAGCTCGCGGTGCACCCGGGGCCCGGCGGCCGCACCCGGGTGGTCTGGCACGAGGAGCTGAGCGTCCGCGGGCTGCCGTCGGCGTTCGACCCGCTGGTACGCCGGGCGTCCCGCGCGGTGTTCGGCCGTACGGTCAACACCCTGCTGCGCACCCCGTGACCGGGCGTCCCCGACGGCCCCTTGGCAGATCCCGGCCGCACGATGGACAGTGGCCCTCCGGTGCCGAACGGTCACCGTGGGTCGACGTGGCCGGGAGGCTCGGAGGTGGCGTTCTTATCGCCCGGTGAGGTCAGGCTGTTACGGGAGGCCGGGCACCCGCGTACCTGGGTGCGCGGTGAGGTGCTGATGCGGGAGGGCGAGACGGCCGACTCCGTCGTCCTGCTCACCGGCGGCCTGGTGAAGGCGACGGTCGACTCGGCCAACGGCTACACCAGCCTGCTCGCGCTGCGCGGCCCCGGTGAACTCCTCGGTGAACTCGCCTGTATCGACGGCCGGCCCCGGGGCGCCACGGTCACCGCGATGCGCCGCTCGGCGGGTCTGGTGGTCGCCGGGGAGGCCTTCCTGCGGCTCCTGGAGCGCGACCCGGCACTGTGCCTGGCGGTGCTGCGCAGTGTCGTGGGCCGGTTGCGGGACTCCGACGGGCTGCGCGCCGATCAGGGCGCCCGCACCACCGGCGCCCGGGTGGCCGGGCTGCTGGTGAAGCTCGCCGTCCAGTACGGTTCGGCCGCCCCGGAGACGCTGCCCGGGGCCGTCGCCGTCCAGGTCAACCAGCGTGAACTGGCCTCCGCCACGGGGGCGTCCCGCGAATCGGTGGTGCGCTGCCTGCGGGCGATGCAGCGGGCGGGCCTGGTGGCCACCGGCCGGGGCCGTACCGTCGTGCTCGACCTGGCGGGGTTGCGCCGCTGGGCCGAGGAGGAATGAACGGCCCCGCGCGTGCTCGCCCCGTCCGTGCCGCCCCGCTTGCACGGCGAACGCATGAGAACGGAACTCCCGGTGCCGAATGCGTCATTTGACGCTGTACGACGGCCCCGAAGACGCTTCGATCGTCCCCTGGCGCCCGGACCGGTTCGGCTGATCGGGGGAAACGGACCGGGCGCTCCGGGGGCCCACCCGGTGGCCGCGCAGGGGGAGAGCTAGGCCACCGAACCGATCCGCCGTGCGGGGGACGGCGTCGAGGTGGTGTCGTGGTGGATCGGGGTGTGGGCGCCGGTCAGGGAGATGCCGGTGCCGCCCCGGCGGCCGGCGACGATCTCGGCGGCGATGGACAGCGCGGTCTCCTCGGGGGTGCGCGCGCCGAGGTCGAGGCCGATGGGGGACCTGAGGCGGGCCAGTTCCAGTTCGGTGACGCCGACCTCGCGCAGCCGGCTGTAGCGGTCCAGGTGGGTACGGCGGGAACCCATCGCGCCGACGTAGGCCACCGGGAGGCGGAGGGCGAGCCGGAGCAGCGGGACGTCGAACTTGGCGTCGTGGGTGAGGACGCACAGGACGGTACGGCCGTCGACCCGGGTCCGCTCCAGGTATTCGTGGGGCCACTCGACGACGATCTCGTCGGCCTCCGGGAAGCGGGCCCTCGTGGCGAACACGGGGCGCGCGTCGCACACCGTCACGTGGTGGCCGAGGAACTTGCCGACCCGGACCAGTGCCGACGCGAAGTCGATCGCCCCGAAGACGATCATGCGGGGCGGCGGGACGGACGACTCCACCAGAACCGTGAGCGGGGTTCCGCAGCGTGAGCCCTGCTCACCGATCTCCAGGATGCCGGTACGGCCGGCGTCCAGGAAGGCGCCCGCCTCGGCGGCCACCGTGCGGTCCAGTTCGGGGTGGGCGCCGAAGCCGCCCTGCCGGGAGCCGTCGGCCCGCACCAGAAGGGCGCGGCCCGTCAGTTCGGGCGGCCCGGTGACGATCCGCGCGACCGCCGCCGCGTCCCCGTGCGCGGCGGCGGCCAGCGCGGCCGCGATCACCGGCCGGGCGGGATCGTCCGCCCGTACCGGGGTGACGAGGATGTCGATGACTCCGCCGCAGGTCAGGCCGACGGCGAAGGCGTCCTCGTCGCTGTAGCCGAAGCGCTCCAGAACGGTTTCGCCGTCCGCCAGCGCCTGCCGGCACAGCTCGTACACGGCGCCCTCCACGCACCCGCCGGAGACCGAGCCGACAGCCGTGCCCGCGCCGTCCACCGCGAGCGCGGCACCGGGCTGACGGGGAGCGCTGCCGCCCACCGCCACCACCGTGGCCACGGCGAAGTCCCGGCCGTCGGCGACCCACCGGTTCAGCTCCTCGGCGATGTCCAGCATGTCTCGGTCTCCTTGACGGGTTTGCGTGGAAGGTCCCTGTGCGGGGTGGCCGGGCTAGCGGACGCCCAGCCAGCCCTCAATGGGACTGAGTGCGAAATAGACCAGGAAGATGCCTGTCAGGCCCCACATGAATGCCCCGATCTCCCGGGCCTTGCCCTGGGCCGCCTTGATGGCGGTGTACGAGATCACGCCCGCGGCCACCCCGGTGGTGATGGTGTAGGTGAAGGGCATCAGCACGACCGTCAGGAACACCGGGACGGCGGTGGCCCGGTCGGCCCAGTCCACGTGCCGGGCGTTCATCAGCATCATCGCGCCGATGACCACCAGGGCGGCCGACGCGACCTCCTGCGGGACGATCGCGGTGAGCGGGGTGAAGAAGAGACAGGCCGCGAAGAACAGGCCGGTGACGACGGAGGCGAGACCGGTCCTGGCGCCTTCGCCGACGCCCGTGGCCGACTCGATGAACACGGTCTGGCCGGAGCCGCCGGCCACCCCGCCGATCGCGCCGCCCGCGCCGTCGATGAACAGCGCCTTGGACAGGCCCGGCATCCGGCCCCGGTCGTCGGCGAGTTCCGCCTCGGTGCCGACGCCGATGATGGTGGCCATCGCGTCGAAGAACCCGGCGAGCACGAGCGTGAAGACGACCATCGCGACCGTCATCGCGCCCACCCTGCCCCAGCCGCCGAACTCGACGTGCCCGAAGAGCGAGAAGTCCGGCATGGAGACGGCGGAGCCGTGCAGCGCGGGCGCGGCGCCGCCCGCCCACTGCCGGGGGTCGACGACCCCGGCCGCGTTCAGGACGGCGGCCACGACGGTGCCGGCGACGATGCCGATCAGGATGGCGCCGGGCGTGTTCCGGGCCTGGAGCACGAAGATCAGCAGCAGGGTGCCGGCGAACAGCAGCACCGGCCAGCCGGCGAGTTCGCCCGCCGGGCCGAGAGTGAGCGGGGTGGCCCTGCCCTGGTGCACGAAGCCCGACTTGTAGAAGCCGATGAGGGCGATGAACAGGCCGATGCCCATGGTGATGCCGTGCTTGAGCGCGAGCGGGATCGCGTTCATGATCATCTCGCGCAGGCCGGTGACCACCAGGAGCATGATGACCACGCCGTACATCACGCACATGCCCATCGCCTGCGGCCAGGTCATCTCCGGGGCCACCTGCGAGGAGAGCACGCCGGAGACGGAGAGGCCGGCGGCCAGCGCGAGCGGCACCTTGCCGACGAAGCCCATCAGGAGCGTGGTGAAGGCGGCGGCGAACGCGGTCGCCGTGATCAGCGCCTTCTGCCCGAGTGTGTCGCCGGCCGCGTCCTTGCCGGACAGGATCAGGGGGTTGAGCAGGAGGATGTACGCCATCGCCATGAAGGTGGTGACGCCGCCGCGCACTTCACGCGCGACGGAGGAACCTCTTGCGGATATGTGAAAGTAACGGTCGAGCCAGGAGCGTCCGGCCGGGACGCGGGTGCCTTCTCCCGCGTCGTCGGCCGTGGTCCTGGGCTCCACTGACTGCTGGGTCACGGTGCCGTCTCCCAAGGTTCAAAGGGGGTTGGGATGTGCGCGACCCGGGGGACGGCCCGAGACGAACGGTGGTGCCGGCGTGCCTAGGCGTTGCCGGTCAGGTGCTCCGGGCGTACCGGTGTCCGGTTCAGTTCCAGGCCCGTCGCGTTGCGGATCGCCGCGAGGACCGCCGGAGTCGACGACAAGGTCGGTGCCTCGCCGATGCCGCGCAGCCCGTACGGGGCGTGGTCGTCGGCGAGTTCGAGGACGTCGACCGGGATGGTCGGCGTGTCGAGGATGGTCGGGATCAGGTAGTCCGTGAAGGACGGGTTCCTGACCTTCGCGGTCTTCGGGTCGACGATGATCTCCTCCATCACCGCGACGCCCAGGCCCTGGGTCGTACCGCCCTGGATCTGGCCGATGACGGAGAGCGGGTTGAGCGCCTTGCCGACGTCCTGGGCGCAGGCCAGCTCGATCACCTTGACCAGGCCCAGCTCGGTGTCGACCTCGACGACCGCGCGGTGCGCGGCGAAGCTGTACTGGACGTGGCCGTTGCCCTGCCCCGTGTGCAGGTCGAAGGGGACGGTCGGCCGGTGCCGCCACTCCGCCTCGACCTCCACGGTCTCGTCGCCGAGGACGTCCACCAGGTCGGCGAGCACCTCGCCGCCGTCGGTGACCACCTTGCCGCCCTCCAGCAGGAGTTCGGCGGTGGCCCAGGCGGGGTGGTAGGTACCGAACCGGCGGCGGCCCAGCTCCAGGACCTTCTCCCGGACCAGCTCGCAGGAGTTCTTCACGGCACCGCCGGTGACATACGTCTGCCGGGAGGCCGAGGTCGAACCCGCCGAGCCCACCTGGGTGTTGGCGGGGTGGATGGTCACCTGTGCCACGCCCAGCTCGGTGCGCGCGATCTGCGCGTGCACGGTCACCCCGCCCTGTCCGACCTCCGCCATCGCGGTGTGCACGACGGCGACGGGTTCGCCGCCGGCCACCTCCAGGCGCACCCGGGCCGTCGAGTAGTCGTCGAAGCCCTCGGAGAAGCCGACGTTCTTGATGCCGACCGCGTAGCCGACTCCGCGTACGACGCCTTCGCCGTGGGTGGTGTTGGACAGGCCGCCGGGCAGCTGCCGTACGTCGGCGCCCTCGCTGCTCTCCCACTGGCGCTCGGGCGGCATCGGCATCGCGGTGACCCGGCGCAGGAGTTCGGCGACGGGAGCGGGCGAGTCCACCGGCTGCCCGGTCGGCATGAGGGTGCCCTGCTCCATGGCGTTCAGCTTCCTGAACTCCACCGGGTCCATGCCGAGTTCCCCGGCGACCTTGTCCATCTGCGCCTCGTAGGCGAAGCACGCCTGGACCGCGCCGAAGCCGCGCATCGCGCCGCAGGGCGGGTTGTTGGTGTAGAGGGCGATGGCCTCGATCTCGACGTCGTCGACGACGTACGGCCCGATGCCGAGCGAGGAGGCGTTGCCGACGACGGCCGGGGAGGCGGAGGCGTAGGCGCCGCCGTCGAGCACGATCCGGCACCTCACGTGCGTCAGCTTGCCTTCGCTCGTCGCTCCGTGTTCGTAGTAGAGCCGGGCCGGGTGGCGGTGCACGTGGCCGAAGAAGGACTCGAAACGGTTGTAGACGATCTTGACGGGCTTGCCGGTGCGCAGGGCCAGCAGGCAGGCGTGGATCTGCATCGACAGGTCCTCGCGGCCGCCGAACGCGCCGCCGACGCCGGCCAGCGTCATCCGCACCTTGTCCTCGGGCAGGCCGAGCACGGGCGCGATCTGGCGGAGGTCACTGTGCAGCCACTGGGTGGCGATGTAGAGGTGGACACCGCCGTCCTCCTCGGGCACCGCGAGCCCGGACTCGGGGCCGAGGAAGGCCTGGTCCTGCATGCCGAAGTAGTACTCGCCCTTGACGATGACGTCGGCCCGCCGTGCGGCCTCGTCGGCGTCGCCGCGGACGATCGGCTGGCGGTGCACGATGTTGGGGTGCGGGACGTGGCCGATGTGGTGGTCGTCCCGGTTCTCGTGGACGAGGACCGCGCCGGGGGCGGTCGCCGAGGCCTCGTCGGTGATGACGGGCAGCTCGCGGTACTCGACCTTGATCTTCGCGGCGGCCCGGCGGGCCGTCTCCGGGTGGTCGGCGGCGACGATCGCGACCGGCTCGCCGTGGTGACGTACCTTGCCGTGCGCGAGGACCGGGGTGTCCTGGATCTCCAGGCCGTAGTTCTTCACGTCGGTGGGCAGGTCGTCGTAGGTCATGACCGCGTACACGCCGGGCTGGGCGAGGGCCTCGCTGGTGTCGATCGACACGATCTCCGCGTGCGCGACCGTGGAGCGCAGGATCTGACCCCAGAGCATGTCCTCGTGCCACATGTCGGACGAGTACGCGAACTCGCCGGTGACCTTGAGGGTGCCGTCGGGGCGGAGCGTGGACTCGCCGATGCCGCCCTTGGCCCGGGTGCCCTGGGTGATCTTCGTGGGAGCGCCGTTGGTGGGCATCCGGTTCAGACCGCCTCTGACTGCCGGGCGGCCGCGAGGCGGACCGCGTCCATGATCTTCTCGTACCCGGTGCAGCGGCACAGGTTGCCCGACAGCGCCTCGCGGATGTCCGCGTCGGTCGGGTTGGGGTTGTGCTCCAGCATCTCGTCGGCGGCGACCAGCAGGCCGGGGGTGCAGAAGCCGCACTGGACGGCGCCGGCGTCGATGAACGCCTGCTGGACCGGGGAGAGTTCGGCGCCCTCGCCGGTCCGGGAGTCCTGCCCCTTCGCGGCCCAGCGCCGGGCCTCGTCGAGCGAGGTCCCGCACGCGGTACCGAGGTCACGCTGCCTGGCGTGGTCCGCGAGGCCCTCGACGGTGACGACCTCCCGGCCCTCGGCCTGGCCGGCCGCGACCAGGCACGAGCACACCGGCACGCCGTCCAGGCGGACCGTGCAGGAGCCGCACTCGCCCTGCTCGCAGGCGTTCTTGGAGCCGGGCAGGCCGAGCCGCTCACGCAGTACGTAGAGCAGGCTCTCGCCCTCCCAGACGTCGTCGGCTTCCTGCGGGCGTCCGTTGACGGTGAAGTTGACGCGCATCAGGCGACACTCCCCTTCTGCTGAGTGGTGCCGCGGTACGACTCCCAGGTCCAGGTCAGGGTGCGGCGGGCCATCACGCCGACCGCGTGACGGCGGTAGCTCGCGGTGCCCCGGACGTCGTCGATGGGGTTGCAGGAGGCGGCGCACAGGTCCGCGAACTGCCTGGCGACGGAGGGGGTGATGATCTTTCCGTTGTCCCAGAAGCCGCCCTCGTCGAGCGCCGCGTCCAGGAACTCCTCGGCGGCCCGCGCCCGGACGGGGGTCGGCGCGGCCGAGCCGATGCCGGTACGGACCGTCCGCGTCGCGGGGTGCAGGGCGATCCCGAACGCGCACACGGCGATGACCATGGCGTTGCGGGTACCCACCTTCGAGTACTGCTGGGGGCCGTCGGCCTTTCGCACGTGCACCGCGCGGATCAGCTCGTCGGGGGCGAGCGCGTTGCGCTTCACGCCGGTGTAGAAGTCGTCGATCGGGATCAGCCGGGTGCCGCGCACCGACTCGGCCTCCACCTCCGCCCCCGCCGCGAGCAGGGCGGGGTGGGCGTCGCCGGCCGGGGAGGCGGTGCCGAGGTTGCCGCCGACGCCGCCGCGGTTGCGGATCTGCGGGGAGGCGACCGTGTGCGAGGCGAGGGCGAGTCCGGGCAGCTCCGCGCGCAGGTTCTCCATGATCCGGGTGTACGGCACGGAGGCGCCGAGCCGCACGCTCTCCTCGCCGACCTCCCACTCGTAGAGATCACCGATGCGGTTGAGGTCGAGGAGGTAGTCGGGCCGGCGGTGGTCGAAGTTGATCTCGACCATCACATCGGTGCCGCCCGCGATCGGCACTGCGGTGGGGTGCTCGGCCTTGGCGGCGAGCGCCTCCTCCCAGCTGGCGGGGCGAAGGAAGTCCATGACCGGCTCTCTTCTCCGTCTCGTTGAATCTCGTGAGTCGTGCGGATTGAGCCAATCCGTGTGCGGCGGGCGCGGCTCGTTCATGTCCTGTTCACGCGGAACGAGGCCAGTACACCGCTCCGTACTCCAGCGGGGTCAGTCACCGAAACCATGAAGGAGTTGGCTGGCCAGCATGGGCATCTTGTAGATTCGTATGAACGGAGGTCATCAGTAACCTCTTGGCTTTCCTGTGGAAACGCGGGAAACGCTCAGGTGCGACGCGGTAGCGGCCCGTGACCACGCACGCCGGGCACCTCACCCACGACCCTCCACGACTCATCGTAGATTTCGAGACACAGAACGGCGGCGACGAGATGCGGCTGCGCGCACTGCTGGACACCGATGCGCTGGGCCTGCGGCTGCTCGGCGGCGAGGACGAGCTGGACCGCACCCTGCGCGGGGTCATGACGACCGACCTGCGCGACCCCAGCCGCTATCTCGCGGGCGGGGAGCTGGTGCTGACCGGCCTGGCCTGGCGGCGGGACGCGGCGGACTCCGAGCCGTTCGTACGGCTGCTCGTGCAGGCCGGGGTGGTCGCGCTGGCGGCCGGTGAGGCCGAGCTGGGCGCCGTCCCGGACGACCTCGTCGTGGCCTGCGCGCGGCACCGGCTGCCGCTCTTCGCGGTGCACGAGTCGGTGGCCTTCGCGACGATCACCGAGCATGTCGTACGGCAGGTCAGCGGGGAGCGTGCCGGGGACCTGGCGGCGGTCGTCGACCGGCACCGCCGGATGATGACCTCGGGCCCGGCGGGCGGCGGCCCGGACGTGGTCCTGGACCTGCTCGGCTCCGACCTGGACCTGCGGGCCTGGGTGCTCTCCCCCACCGGCCGGCTGATCGCGGGTTCCAAGGTGGCGGGGCCCGCGCTGCCCGCCGACGTCTGCGCCGGTCTGGCCGCCGAACACCTGGCGGCCACCCGCACCGGCCGCCGCGGCCCGTACCGCGTGCTGCTCGGCGCGGTGACGTACTCGCTCTTCCCGATCCGGTGGGGGCACCTCCCGGCGGCGGCCGGGGGAGGCCGCTCCCCGCAGGGCGCGCGGGACGTGCGCGAGTCGGTGCTGTCGGACTGGCTGCTCGCGGTCGAGGCGGACGCCGGTGACTGGCCCGCGGAGCGGCTCGACCTGCTCCAGGGCGTCACCCAGCTGATCGCGGTCGAACGCGACCGTCGGGACGCGGCGCGCACCGTGCGGCGACGGCTGGCCCAGGAGGTCCTGGAACTGGTGCAGACGGGCGCGGCACCGGCGGAGATCGCCGCGCGGCTGCGGGTGGCGGCCCCCGTCCTGCTGCCGGGCCTCGGCGCGGCCCCGCACTGGCAGGTGGTGGTCGCCCGGGTCGAATGGGCCGGCGGAGAGGTCGACGGCGGCCCGGTCGCGCAGTCCCTCCTGGAGGAGATCCTGGTCGACCCGCTGGCCACCGGTCCCGAGCCGTCGGACCGGATAGCGGTGGCCCACACCGGGGACGAGGCGGTCGCCCTGGTCCCGCTGCCCGCCGTCACCGCCGAGCACGACGGCTCCGAGTCCGGAGTCCACGCCGACGCCCTGCTGGCTGCCGTACGCGACCCGCTGACGGCGGGGCTCGACGACGACGGCCGGCTCACCCTCGGCGTCAGCGCGGCCGTGCACTCGGCGGAGGGCCTGCGCGGCGCCCTGGAGGAGGCCAGGCACGCCCGCCGGGTGGCCGCCGCCCGGCCCGGCCGGGTCTGCGCGGCCGGCCACCAGGAACTGGCCTCGCACGTCCTCCTCCTGCCGTTCGTGCCCGACGACGTCCGCCGCGCCTTCACCGCCCGGCTGCTGGACCCGCTCCGGGACTACGACCGCCGGCACCGTGCCGAACTGATCCCGACCCTGGAGGCGTTCCTCGACTGCGACGGCTCCTGGACCCGCTGCGCCACCCGTCTTCACCTGCACGTCAACACGCTGCGCTACCGAGTGGGCAGGATCGAGCAGTTGACGGGCCGGGACCTGTCCCGGCTGGAGGACAAACTCGATTTCTTCCTGGCGTTGCGGATGAGCTGAGGTCACGCGGGCGTGCGACGGGCTCGTGCCAAGTACCGTCGCCGTCCCACGACTTTGTGAAATTATTCACCCACCCTCTTGGCCCCGCGCGGCGATCGATGCTGGAATGCCGCCACCACTTCACTGCTCGACGGCGCGCTAGGGGAGGGCAACGTGGCGTACTCCGCCATGTCTGGGAACGGAACGACCGCTGGTGACGATCCGCTCCAGACCGCGGTATGGCGGCTGCGCTCGCGGGCCTGCTGGGCCGACGCGGCGGCCCTGCTGCCGTCGGACACCCCGGCGTACTCGCTGCAACGGGCGGGGCTGATGGTCGAGCGGTGCCTGTACACCGAGCGGGGCTGGGAAGAGGCGGAGGACGCGCTGCGGACGGCGGAGGCACAGGCCCGTACCGACGAGGAGCGGGGCGCCGCCGCCTGCGAGCGCGGTCAGCTCGCCTACGCGGCCACGCTGCACGGGGTGCGCGACCGGGCCGACGAGGCGCGGGCCGCGCTCGGCAGAGCGGCGGCGCTGATCCCTCCGGGGGCGCCGGGACGCGCCCTCCTCGACTTCCGCCGGGGCCTGCTGGCGGAGAATCTGACCCTGTCCCCGCAGGCGGCCCGCGCCGCCTACCGCCGGGCGCACGCGGCGGCCACCGCGCACGCCGACCCGCTGCTGCTCTCCTTCACCTGGCGGCACCTGGCCGGACTGGCGCTGCGGGACGGCGAGTTGACGGAGGCCCGGCACGGCTTCGCCGAGTCGCTGCGCATCCGGGAGGAACTGGGCTACCTGGTCGGCACGGCCCCGGCCCTCGCCTCGCTCGCCGAGACGGAACCCGAGCCGGAGGCGTCACGCCTACGGGAGGAAGCGGGCCGCCTGTTCCGCCTGCTGGGCGGCGTCCCGACCTGGCTGGCCCGCCAGCTGACCCCACCGGCCCCGGGCGCGGCCACGGCGTGACAGCGGGGGCCGGGGGTGTCGCTCACCGGCGCCTGCCGGGTGCCGCCCCCAGCCTTCGGCCGGGGCCCCCAGCGCCCACCCGTGCCGCCCTGCGGCACGCCCGCCCGCGGCTACCAAGCCGACACGACCACAGCGCCCCGTCAGGGGCGCGGGGAACTGCGCGATCGGCCACGACGCACCCGCACCCGGCTCGCACCCGCACCCGGCTCGCACCCGCACCCGGCTCGCACCCGCACCCGGCTCGCACCCGCGCCCGGCTCGCACCCGCGCAACCTGCGGGGAGACTCCGCGGGAGCGGCCCCGGCCCTCACCCCGCGTCAGCGAAATGGCCGGCCACCAGCGCCCGCACCCTGTCCAACTCCCCCTCGACCAACGCCTCCAGCAACGCGGCATGCTCCCCGGCGTCCGACATCAGGTCGGCCCGGCCCCCGCGCAGCGGAACCGCCCGCCGGTGCAGGTCCTCCGCGATCCGCACCAGCTGCGCGTTGCCCGCCAGCCCCAGCACCGCCCGGTGGAACGCCCGGTCGGCCTCCGCGTACGTCGCCCTGCACCCGGTCGCCGCCGCCCGCACCGACTCCTCGGCCAGCGGCCGCAACGCGGCCCACCGCTCGGCCGGCACGCTGCGCGCCAGCCGCATCATCACCGGCACCTCGATCAGCGCCCGCACCTCGGCCAGTTCGGCGAGCTCCCGCGCACCCCGCTCCACGACCCGGAAGCCCCGGTTGGGGACGACCTCGACGGTGCCCTCCAGGGCCAGCTGCTGCATCGCCTCGCGCACGGGTGTCGCGGACACCCCGAACCGCTCCCCGAGTGCCGGCGCCGAGTACACCTCGCCGGGCAGCAGCTCCCCGCCCATCAGCGCGGTGCGCAGCGCGTCGAGTATCTGCCCCCGCACGGACGCCCGCTGCACGGCGGGCCCGGACCGCGGGGCCGGCCGCTCGCCGTGGGTGTGCTCACCGCGCACGGCGGCCCCGCCGACGGCGTACCCGGCCGCTTCCCGCGCCGTCTCCTCGGACCGCGACTGCGCGGGCACCCGGGCCGTCCCGGCGGAAGCCGCGTGCGTGCGCTGGTTCACGGGTCCTCCTCCGGGCCGTCGGCACTTGGGTCATTAACGGCGGGTTGTTACTTGTCCGTCAAGCACCTTAGGCGCACAAGGCGCTGGTTCAAATTTCCGAACGGATGGGTAAGGTAAGGCTTACTTATCCGGCAGTCGGCCCGCACCCGATCGGTGGTAGCCCATGACGTCCCCCGTCTCCGCCTCCTACGCCCGCCTCGCCGAGGTCTGCCCCGACCTGGCGGTCACGGAGCTGGCGCCGGGCGAGGCGGCACCCCGGGGCGGCGGCTGGGTCGGCGCGGCCGAGCTCGCGGCGGGCGGCGCCGGCCTGGACGCCTTCCTCGCCTGGGACGAGGAGCAGATCCTGCGGGACCACGGCCGGCCCGGCCGCCCCGACGTGGTCGCCAGTTTCGGCCTGCACCGCTACGGCTGGGCCGCCTGCCTGCTGATCACCCTCCCCTGGTTCCTGGACCGCCGGGCCCCCCGCCTGCCCGCCAACGAGGTGTCGTACGACCGCACGGCGGGCCGGATGGCGGTACGCGTCGCCTCCTTCGCCTGCCTCCCGGGGGATCCCGCGGCGGCCCTGCCCGGCGCGGTCGTCGTCCGCGACGAGGAGGCGCTGCGGGCGGAGGTCAGGGCGGCCGTGGCCGAGCACCTGGAACCGGTCCTCGGCGGCTTCGGCCCGCGCATGCGGCGTCGCGGCCGCGCCCTGTGGGGCATGGCGACCGACGAGGTGGTGGAGGGCCTCTGGTACGTCGCCGGCGTCCTCGGCGAGGAGGAGCGGGCCGTCCGCGAGCTGGCGGCGCTGTTCCCCGGGACCACCAAGCCG
This sequence comes from Streptomyces humi, assembly GCF_001005085.2. Taxonomy (GTDB): domain Bacteria; phylum Actinomycetota; class Actinomycetes; order Streptomycetales; family Streptomycetaceae; genus Streptomyces; species Streptomyces humi. The sequence continues at coordinate 11,272 of NZ_LBMU02000140.1, read as the reverse complement.
TACGTCGGCTCCGCCGCCTTCCGGGAGCTGTCCGGCCCGGCCGGCGAACCGCTGCCGACCCGGGACCGGGCGAGCTGCTGCATGTACTACACCCTGCGCCCCGAGGACACCTGCGCCACCTGCCCGCGGACCTGCGACGACGAGCGGATCGTCAAACTCGCCGCGGCCGCGGCGGCCTGAGGAACCCTCAGGGGGCCCGGGGGCGAGGCACCGTCCCGGATCCACTAAGATCACGGAGGGTCGAGGTCGCCCCTGCGCCGACAGGGAATTCACAACTTCCTCACTTGCCGCAGGAACTTTCCGAGGAACCACCCGTATGGGTAGTCTTACTCGAACTCAACCTCCGCCCCTCAAGCGGCAGTTCGAGCAGAATGCCGCCCTGGGCATCCCCTTGCACTTCGTTGGCGGCCTCTTGCCCCGAAACCCCCTGAGGGTCTGTGGGATTGGGCCACTATGGCGGGCGATACGCCCTATCCCAATGCAAGGGACCCCTAGATGAGACTGACCGACATATCGCTGAACTGGCTGCTTCCCGGCGCCGTACTGCTCCTGGGCATGCTGGTCGCGGTGGCGGTGCTGACGCGCTCCAAGCGGTCCGGCGGGGAGCACGCGAAGGACGACTCGTGGGAGCGCAGCGAGGAGCGGCGTCGGCGCAAGGAGGCCATATACGGCACCGTCTCCTACGCGCTCCTGTTCGCCTCCGCGTCGGTGGCCGCGGCTCTCTCGTTCCGCGGACTGGTCGGCTTCGGCCAGCAGAACCTCGGCCTCTCCGACGGCTGGGAGTACCTGGTGCCGTTCGGCCTGGACGGCGCGGCGATGTTCTCCTCCGTCCTCGCGGTGCGCGAGGCGAGCCACGGTGACGCGGCCCTCGGCTCCCGGATGCTGGTGTGGACGTTCGCCGGTGCCGCGGCCTGGTTCAACTGGGTGCACGCGCCGAGGGGCGTCGACCACGCGGGCGCTCCGCAGTTCTTCGCCGGCATGTCGCTGTCCGCGGCCGTCCTCTTCGACCGCGCGCTGAAGCAGACCCGCAAGGCCGCCCTGCGCGAGCAGGGCCTGGTGCCGCGTCCGCTGCCGCAGATCCGCATCGTGCGCTGGCTGCGGGCCCCCCGTGAGACCTACAAGGCCTGGTCGCTGATGCTCCTGGAGGGCGTGCGCAGCCTGGACGAGGCGGTCGAGGAGGTGCGCGACGACCAGCGCCAGAAGGAGCAGAACCGGCTGCGCCGTCGCGAGCAGGACCGTCTGGAGCGGGCCCAGCTCAAGGCGATAAGCCGCGGCCACCGGGGCTTCGTCGGGCGCGCCGGCCGGCAGGAAGAGGTGCACCAGGTCGAGCGGGCGCCCGCCCAGGCCTCCGCGGAGCCTGCCATATCGGCGGCGGAGCTGCCCGTACGCCAGCGGCCCTCCCTTCAGCCCGTCCGCAAAGGGTCTGAGATCACCGTCGACCTGACCGCGGAGGACGACACAATGGCCCTGCCGCGCCTTGACTCCCTGGAGCGCAAGCTCAAGGACCTCGAGCAGCAGTTCGGCTGATCGCCCGCTGCCGTACGACACCTCGGGACGGGGGCGTGACCTTCAAGGTCACGCCCCCGTCCCGTTGTCCGTGCGCGACACGCCCTAGGCGGCCTCGGCGTCGAGTTCGAACCACACCGACTTGCCGACGTCGTGCGCCTGGACCCCCCACGCGTCCGCGAGGGAGTCCACCAGCACCATGCCCCGGCCGTGCGTGCCGTCACCGGTGTCCGGAGCGCACACTCGGGGTCTGCGGGTCACGAAGTCCCTGACTTCCACCCTTAGTTGACCCGGCTCCACGACGGCTGTCAGGACCGCCTCGCGGTCGGTGTGGACCAGTGCGTTGGTGACGAGTTCGCTGGTGAGCAGTTCCGCTATCTCGGAGCGGCCCGGACGGCCCCAGTGCCGCAGCAGTTCCCGCAGTTCCCTGCGCGCCTCGGGCACCGCCCGCAGGTCCGAACGCCCCAACCGCCGCTTGAGCTGCGGCGGGTGTCCCCGTTCCGTCGTGTCGGTCTCTTCCCCCGCCGTCTGCGCCGAGGAGGCCCCGATGGCCACGGGACCGCCCCCTCGTGCCTGACTGTTCATGACCCCCGCCCGCACGTTGTTGCCGGATCCCCTCCTGATCGAACACGTTCACGGGGATCCATGCCCGCTCGGGCACGCGCCAGTCATGTCACGTCGATGACGACCGGGTGTTCGGCCAAGTCCCGGATCCGCCCCCGTGCGTACGCCGTCGCCCGGACCGTCCCGTACGCGCCAACGGTGCCGTGGACCCGGCGCGAATCAGCCCCTCACGCAACCCCCTGAGCTGATTCCCCTGGTCCACGGCACCGGCGAACCTGGCCGAAACCCGTCCTCGCGGCTACTTGCTCCCGAGGCCCTTGGTGCCGATGTTGACGATCTTGTGGGTGTCTCGGGTCATGTCGACGACCAGTTTCGTCGTGGTGTTGCGGCTCCAGGTGAGCGTGATGACGGCCTCCGTGTACTTCCGGGTGCCGTTGTCCGTGACCTTCCACTTGAGCGGGGTGTTCTGGGCCCGCAGCACACCGTCCGCGTGCTCGCGGTTCTCCCAGGCCTTCAGCTTCTTCAGGTAGGTCGGGGCGATGTAGTAGGTACGCAGCGCCGTGGGCAGGTTGCCGCTGCCGTCCGGGTCGCTCTCCGCGTCGATGTAGGCGCCGTAGAAGTCGGCGATCCGGCTGATGTTGTCGGCCGGGCTGCCACTGACGGTGCGCGGTGCGCCGGCCGAGGCCTGGGCGGTGGCGCCGAGCCCGAGGGCCACGGCGAGGACGCCGGCGGTGAGGACGGCGCGGGTCTTGCTGCTCATGTCTGTTCCCCGTTTTCCGTGGGTGGGTCTGCTGTGTCCGGGGCCGTCCTCTCCTCCCCCGAGCAAGAGGACGGCCCCCGTTCGTGTGCCGGTCGTGCGTGCCGACCGCGGGTCAGTGGAGCCTGTTCACGGCCGTGGTGGTGGTCTTCTTGAAGGCCTGCACGGGCGCGTCCACGAAACCGCCGAGCTGCCCCCAGTCCACGACCGTGACGGTGCGCCCCTCCCGGCCGATGGAGATGAGCCGGACGTCGCTGGCGCCCCAGGCGGTCACGGTGCGCAGGGCGTATACGTGGGCGCCGTCCCCGACCGGGAGGGTGCCGTGGTCCTGGAGCGTGGCCTGCATCTGGGGGTCCGCCATCTCGATCCGGTCCGCGCAGGACACGATGTCCTCGTCGAGCTTCGCGAACCGGCCCTTGGCCAGGCGGACGCTGGGCAGCTCGGCGCTGACCTGACGGGCGCTCGTGTCGAGGTCGGTCCGGAACTTCCGGTACCAGGAGTCCTGGCCGCCGCCGAGTCCGACGCCGATGCACATGTCCTGCTTGACCTCCTCCGGAATGCCGGCGGTGACCTTGCCGGCCGCCCAGGACGTGCCGGCCCGTGGCGGCAGGTCGGCCGCCTTGAGAAAGCCGGGCGCCTTCGGTGCGGCCGCCGCGGGAGCGGCGAGTGCGGTGCCTACGACGAGTGCGGCGCCGGCGAGTGCGGTGAGCGCGCCTGCTCGGGTGCGCTTGGGCATGGGTGATCCCCCGTGGGTCGGTACATGGGTGTGGGCTGTCGCCGACGCGGCCGACTGGTCGGTCCGGCCCTGCTCGGTGCGACACCAAGAGCATCGGCCGTCACCCGCGTCGACCGCAACGGCGACCGCCCGTTTCCCCGCCCTGGAACCATCCCAGCCCTGTTGACGTGCAGGTATATGAGTGCCTGGGATGGCCACGACTGGGGGAAGGTACCCGTGCGCGACGATGTGGACGACGTGGAGGAGTTCGCGGCGCTGCTGCGGCGGCTGAAGGACCGTACGGACCGGAGCTACGGCTCCCTGGCCCGTCGGCTGAACATGAACACCTCCACCCTGCACCGCTACTGCGCGGGCGAGGCGGTGCCGCTGGACTTCGCCCCGGTGGAGCGGTTGGCGGCGTTCTGCGGAGCGACACCGCGGGAACGTCTCGAACTCCACGAGCGCTGGCTGCGAGCGGTGGCGGCCCGACAGCGACCGCGCGGAACGGACACCGAACAGCCGCCCGCGGCACCCGGCCGGGGAGCACGACCGGAGCACACGTCGGGGGCCGGGGCGGGGGCCGGGGCGGGGTCAGCGGCAGAGCCGAGGACCGATCCCGGAACCGAACCCGCGGCGAGGACCGTGGCGGAGCACGCGGCGGAGGCCGGGCCGGGCTCCGCGGCGGAGACTGACACCGAGCCCGCGCTGGAGACTGACACCGAGTCCGCGGCGGAGACTGACGCCGAGTCCGCGGCGGAGGCTGACGCCGGGTCCGGAGCGGAGGCTGACGCCGGGTCCGGAGCGGAGCCGGTGGTTGTGGGAGGCGCGGGGGCGCGCGCCGGTTCGCGGCGCTGGTACCGGCGGCGGCGCACGCTGGTCGCCGCGGCCGTGGTCACCGTTCTGCTGTCGACGCTGGGCACACTGGCCGCGCTCCCCGGCGACCCGCCGTCCTCGGACGCGGCCGCCCGGCACCCGGGCTCCGCCGCTCCCACGACCGCCGCCGGTGACACCGGGCGCCGGGAGGCCGCCGCGTCCACCGGTCCGGCCGTGGCCCCGACGTCGGCCACACCCTCGCCGTCCCCCTCGCCGAGCCGGGCCCGGCCCTCCGCGACCCGCTCCGGCGGGGCCACCCCCACCGCCCAGGCCCCCACCGGCGTCCCGCTCACCTGGACCGCGAACTCCCAGCTGTGGGAGCTGGGCTGCGACCACGACTACGTCATCGACAAGCAGCCGGCGCAGGTCCCGCCGCCGCCCGCCCCGCAGGACGCGGGCACCTGGGCGGCCACCCAGAACGCGGTGCACGGCGGCGACACCATCGTGGACGTCTCGGTGCAGGGCCGTTCGTCGACCGCCGTGGTCCTGGAGGACCTGCGGGTGCGGGTCGTCGGCCGTACGGCGCCCGCGCCGGGCGTCGCCTACTCCATGGCCGACGGCTGCGGCGGCGGGCTCACCCCCCGCTACTTCGACGTGAACCTGGACAAGGACCGCCCGATCGCCCGCCCGGTGGCCGGTGAGGGCCCGGACGGAAGGACCGTCTCCACCATGCACCTGCCCTACCGGGTCTCCGCCACGGACCCGGAGGTGCTGCGCGTGAAGGCGAGCACCGCCGGCTGCGACTGCCGCTGGTACCTCGAACTCGACTGGTCCTCGCAGGGCCGTTCCGGCACCGTCCGGGTCGACGACCACGGGCAGCCGTTCCGCACCAGCTCGATCAAGGGCCTGCCGCACTACTGGTACGGCATCGTGGACGGCGTACGCCAGTGGGTGCCGACCGACAGCTGAGTCACGGGCCTACGGCCGCGGCACGTTGCGCAGGTTGGAACGGGCCATCTGGACCATCCGGCCCACGCCCCCGTCCAGGACCATCTTGGACGCGGACAGTGCGAAGCCGGTGACCATCTCGGCCTTGATCTTGGGCGGGATGGAGAGCGCGTTGGGGTCGGTGACGACGTCGACCAGCGCCGGGCCCTTGTGCCGGAAGGCGTCCTTGAGGGCACCGGCCAGCTGCTTGGGCTTCTCCACCCGCACCCCGTAGGCGCCGCAGGCCTGGGCGACGGCGGCGAAGTCGGGGTTGATGTTGTGGGTGCCGTAGGCGGGCAGACCCGCGACCAGCATCTCCAACTCGACCATGCTGAGCGAGGAGTTGTTGAAGAGCACGACCTTCACCGGCAGGTCGTACTGGACCAGGGTCAGGAAGTCGCCCATCAGCATGGTGAATCCGCCGTCCCCGGACATCGACACGACCTGCCGGCGCCGGTCGGTGAACTGGGCGCCGATGGCCATCGGCAGCGCGTTGGCCATCGAGCCGTGCGAGAACGAACCGATCACGCGGCGGCGGCCGTTGGGCGAGATGTAACGGGCCGCCCAGACGTTGCACATCCCGGTGTCCACGGTGAACACCGCGTCGCCGTCGGCCAGTTCGTCGAGGACCGAGGCCACGTACTCCGGATGGATCGGGACGTGCTTCTCGACCTTGCGGGTGTACGCCTTCACCACCCCCTCCAGCGCGTCGGCGTGCTTCTTCAGCATGCGGTCGAGGAACCGCCGGTTCTCCTTGGCCCGTACGCGCGGCACGAGACACCGCAGCGTCTCCCGTACGTCGCCCCACACCGCCAGGTCCAGCCGGGAGCGCCGGCCCAGCACCTCCGGTCGGACGTCGACCTGGACGATCTGCACGTCGTCGGGGAGGAAGGCGTTGTACGGGAAGTCGGTGCCGAGCAGGATCAGCAGGTCGCACTCGTGGGTGGCCTCGTAGGCGGCGCCGTAGCCGAGCAGTCCGCTCATGCCGACGTCGTACGGGTTGTCGTACTGGATGTGCTCCTTGCCGCGCAGGGCGTGGCCCACCGGGGACTTGAGCTTCTCCGCCAGCTCCATGACCTCCGCGTGCGCGCCGGCCGTGCCGCTGCCGCAGAAGAGGGTGACCTTGTCCGCCGCGTCGATCATCTGGACCAGCTTGTCCAGTTCGTCGTCGCCGGGGCGGACGGTCGGGCGTGAGGTGACGACGGCGGCCGAGGCGGACCGCTCCGGGGCGGGCTGGTCGGCGATGTCGCCGGGCAGGCTCACCACGCTCACCCCGCTGCGGCCGACCGCGTGCTGGATGGCGGTCTGGAGCAGGCGGGGCATCTGCTTCGGGCTGGAGATCAGCTCGCTGTAGTGGCTGCACTCCTCGAAGAGCCGGTCCGGGTGGGTCTCCTGGAAGTAACCGAGGCCGATCTCGCTGGACGGGATGTGGGAGGCGAGGGCGAGGACCGGGGCCATCGAACGGTGGGCGTCGTACAGGCCGTTGATCAGGTGCAGGTTGCCGGGGCCGCAGGAGCCGGCGCAGGCCGCGAGCCGGCCGGTGACCTGGGCCTCGGCGCCGGCCGCGAAGGCCGCGGTCTCCTCGTGGCGGACGTGGATCCAGTCGATGGCGGAGTTGCGGCGGACGGCGTCCACGACCGGGTTGAGACTGTCACCGACGACGCCGTAGAGACGGCGTACTCCGGCGCGGGCGAGGATGTCGACGAACTGTTCGGCGACGTTCTGCTTGGCCATGGCGGTAGGGCACCCTTCGGCTCCGCGGATCTCCGGTACTCCCCCGGCACGCCCTTCCATGTATCCACAGCGGCCGCCGTCACGCCTCCCAGACGGCCGCCGCCGTACGGTCGTCGGCGTAACCCTTGACCCGTACCTGGGTGTCCGCGAGGAACGCGGCGAGACCCGGCGGGGTGCGGCCGGACCAACGTCGGGCCAGGTAGGCGCAGAGGGCGGGCTCCCCGCGCAGCGGGTCGGCGAGGCCGCCGGTGCACATCACGAGGGCGTCACCCGGGCGGGCTACCGAGGCCCGGAAGAGGAAGGGGTCGCGGGGCGGCTCGGGGGCCGGTTCGTACGGGCTCGGCGGGGTGGGGATGCCGAGGTCCATGGTGAGCCGGTCGCCGGACGGGGTCTCGGCGGGCGGCGAGCCGAAGCCGAGCACCGGTTCGCCGACGGTGTCGGTGTCGACCCGCGGCTCGATGTCCTGCCACTCGCCGTCCCGCAGCCGGAACAGCCCGCCCTCGCCGACGCCGAAGAACACCCGGGTACGGCACTGGGGGTGGCCGGGGATGAGCAGGCAGCGCAGGCTGGCCGCGTACTCCTCGGCGGCGACGCCCTGTTCGGCGGCGCTGCCGCGGAGCTTGCCGAGGCTGCGGTCGGTGAGCCGGTGCAGTCCGGACTTGAGGTCGCCGCGGCGGGCGGCCTGGATGTCCTCGGTGAGCCGCTGGTGGCTGCGGCCCACGGCCCGCGCGATCAGCTCGCACACCTCGGCGGCGGCCCGGTGCGCGCCGGGGGTGGCCCGGGCGCCGGTGGCCATCGCGACCAGCACGAGCGCCTGGTCGCCGGTCCCGAACCGGGCGGTGAGCAGCGCGTCACGGCGCGGCTCGCCCCGGTACCGGGCGGAGTCGCCGCGCTGCGAGACGGCCCGCAGGGTGCAGGCGCCGTAGCGGGCGCCGTCCAGCACGGTGTCGGAGACCAGGTCGTCGAGCCGGTCCGGGTCGGCGGCGGGCAGGGCGGTGGGCTCGGCGTCGTAGGTGGGCGGACCGGAGCCGACGTACTCCACGGAGGAGGCGGGCGCGGCCCCCGCGGAGTGCGACGGGAGCGGGACCAGGTCCGGCCCGGTGGCGGGATGGAAGTCCACCGGGGTGTCGTCGTCCGCGTCCAGCGGCTCCTGCTCCTCCTCGTCCCACGGCCAGGGCTTCGGACCGACCGCCGCCCCCTGATCGCCACCGTACGACTCGGGAACCGCGTGACGCTGCACGGGCGACTCGAGGACGGCGGGAGGCTGTGCGGGCGGCCGGGGGACGGCGGGGCGCTGTGCGGGCGGCTCGGGAACAGCGGGAGGCTGCACGGGCGGCTCGGGAACAGCGGGAGGCTGCACGGGCGGCTCGGGAACAGCGGGAGGCTGCACGGGCGGCTCGGGGACGGCGGGAGGATGCGCGGGCGGTTCGGGGACCGTGGGGCGCTGTGCGGGCGGTTCGGGAGCGGGGGTGCGCTGGGTCGGTACGGTCGGTGGTGGTGGGTCGGTCCGGTCCGGGTCCGCGGTGACGCCCCGTCGTCCCGTCACCGTGTTCTTCGCCGAGGCGAACCGGTCGTCCAGGGAATCGGGTGCGGCCGTGGGTCCGGTGTCCTCCGTGGAGTCGTCGTACAACTGCCCCCACCAGTCGTCGTCATGACGGGCGGGCCTACCCCCTGGCTGGCTCATGCCCCTAATTGTCCACCGCATGGGCCGGATGAAAACGGGGCATCCGGAAAATCCCCGCACCCGACCCGGTCTCGAACGGCGTGTCGAGGGACATCCTGAACACCCGTACGAGGGAAGGGAGTCGTGTGCGCCCATGAGCCGGGCGGTGCCGCTGACACGTGTGAGTCGCCGGGTGATCCCACCCCCCACGGGAGAACCACCCGGCGACACCGGAGTGACCCGGCACCGGATCCCCTGCGCGTGCGCGCGTCGTGGGCCCGGGTCACCGTTCGGCGGGCCGGACGCGGGGGCGCCGGCCGGAGGCCAGATTGTGACGGGTCTTCCTGGCGAACAGCTGTGAATCAGGGGTCGGAATCCGGTGTGAAGGCTCGGCGGTGCCGTGCACGCGCGGGGCCGGGTGGCCCGGGAGTGACGCGCACGGCACTCTGGGCAGATGGGAGCGGGAGAACTCCTGCTGGTCGGCGTGGTGCTGGTGCTCGGCCTGTGCGGGGTGCTGGTGCCCGTGGTGCCGGGTTCGTGGCTGGTGTGGGCCGCAGTGCTGTGGTGGGCGCTGTACGACCCGCGCCCGGTGGCGTGGGCCGTCCTGGTCGGCTCCACCGTGGCGCTGCTGCTGTCGCTGGTGGTGCGCTGGGCGCTGCCGCCCCGCCGGCTCCGCGCGAGCGGCGCGACCCCCCGGATGGCCGTGTACGCCGGGACCGGCGCGCTGCTCGGCTTCGTTCTGGTTCCCGTGCTGGGCGCGGTCCCCGGCTTCATGGCCGGGATCTACCTGCACGAACGTCTGCGCCTCGGCCGGCGCGCCGAGGCGTGGGCCGCGCTGCGCAGCACGATGAACGCGGGCGGCTCCAGCGTGCTGGCCGAGTTCTTCGCCTGCCTGCTGATCACGGCGGGCTGGCTGACCGCCGTGATCTGGACCGGCTGACCGATCAGAGCAGGTCGACGAGCGGCACGGCGGCGGCGAGGGCGTGCATGCCGGCGTCGTTGAAGTGCAGGTGGTCGCCGGGGTCGTAGGCGGGCCGGATGCGCTCGGGGTGCCGCGGGTCCCGTACGACGGCGTCGAAGTCGACGTACGCGTCGAAGACGTGCCGGGTGCGGATCAGCGCGTTGACCCGCTGCCGTACGGACTCGCCCGCCTCGGTGTACTCGCCGTATCCGGCGTACGGCGTGAGGGTCGCGCCGACCACCCGGATCCCCCGCTCGTGGGCGCGGGCCACGATCGTCCGGTAGGCCCGCACGAAGTCGGCGGGGTCGGTCGCCCGCGGGGTGCCCTTGATGTCGTTGATGCCTTCGAGGACGACCACCGTCCCGACCCCGGCCCGGGTGAGCGCGTCGGCGTCCAGGCGCCGCAGGGCCGCCGGGCCGCCGGTGCTGTCGGCCAGCAGCCGGTTGCCGGAGATCCCCGCGTTGAGGACGCCGATCCGGTAGGGCCGCAGCCGCTCGGCGAGCCGGTCGGGCCAGCGGTGGTCGGCGCCGAAGCTGGACCCGTTGCCGTCGGTGAGGGAGTCGCCGAGGGCGACCACGCTGCCGAGGGTGACGCTCCGCACGTCGACCCCGGTGACGTAGTACCAGTTCCCGGTGGTCCGGGTGTAGCCGTCCCCGTTCTCGTCGGCGGCCCGGCCGGCCCCCCGCCCGGCGACGTAGCCGGTCTGGAGGGCGACCCGGTGGTAGGTGGCGGGGCCGGAGTCCCCCGGCGTCTCGACGCTCACCAGCAGATCGGCGCCGGCCGGCACGGCGAGGGGCACCGGATCACTGACCAGGTCCTGCCCGACGGGTACGACGGCGGTACCGGCGCCGCCGAAGGTGGCCACGCGCATCGAACCGGGTACGGCGTCGGGCCCCGCGCCCTGCCGCCGGGCGACGGTGACCGCGCCGAGCCGCAGGGGCGCGCTGCCGAGCCGGTTGCTGATCCGCACGCGTACGGCGGCGCCCCCGACACTCAGATGGACGACGTTGCGGAACGCGGCGCCGGGGACGGCCGGGACGGTACCGGAGGGCGCTGCCTCCCAGCTCCCGGCCCAGAGCGAGGGGGCGGAATCGGCACCGGCCCGCGCCGTCGCACCCCACACCAGCAGCAGCGCCGCCGCGAGCACCTGCCCGGCCTTGCCCATCCGCACGTCCGCCCTTCCGGAGATCCACTGAGGGGGAAGGTGACACATCGGGGGGTGGCCGGGGAGCCGACTCGACGGGCAGTGCACCCGGGTGGCGGAGCGCGACAGTGACGCGCCAGTGAACGGCGGACGGGGTGGTGTCGGCGGGCGCGCGGGCGGCCGGCGGTGGCCCGCTCACGGCGGACCGCCGCGGGCCGGGGCTCGCCACGGCGCGGAGGCGGATCGCGGCGCGGGGGCGGATCGCGGCGTGGAGGCGGATCGCGGCGCGGGGGCGGATCGCGGCGTGGAGGCGGATCGCGGCGCGGGGGCGGATCGCGGCGTGGAGGCGGGTCGCGGCGTGGAGGCGGGTCGCGGCCTGGGGGCGGGTCGCGGCCTGGGGGCCGTGGGGCCGTGGGGCCGTGGGGCCG
>NZ_LBMU02000014.1 GCF_001005085.2 Streptomyces humi | reverse complement strand
CTCACCCACGCCCGTGCGGTCGCCCTCGCCCCTCGCCCTCGCCCTCGCCCCACGCCCCCGCCCACGCCACGCCACGCCCACGCCCACGCCCACGCCCACGCCCACGCCCACTACAGCGTTCCCGAGCGGAGGGCGAAGGCTACTGCGTGGGTGCGGTTGCGTAGGCCTAGGCGGTTCATCATGACGCTGACGATGCTTTTGATGGTGCGCTCGGAGTAGTTCAGCTTCTGGGCGATCTCCGTCGTCTCCAGACCCTCGGCGAGCAGCCGCAGCACGTCGACCTCGCGTGCCTCCAGACCGGACGCGGTCAGCCCGTGCGGCCCGAGCACCTCGCGCTGGACCGCCCGTACGTGGTCGACGAGCCGGCCCTGGACCGCGAGCGGCAGCGCGGCCCCGCCGTCGGCCACCGCCCGTACCGCCTCCACGACCTTGTCGTAGGTGGTGTCCTGACGCCACATCACCCCGCGCAGGCCGTGGTGCAGCGCCCGGAGCAGGTGGGCGTCCCCGATGTGTCCCGTGACCAGCACGACCCCCATGCCGGGGTTGGCCGACCTGGCGGCCACCGACTCCATCAGCAGTACCGTCTCCTCGGTCACCTCCGGCGTGATCACGAGGACCACGTCGGCGTGCCGGTGCTCCTCCTGGGGCACCACCCTCAGGCCCGGGTACCTGCGCAGGCACGAGACCGCTCCCTCACCGGTCAACGGGTCACCCGCGAGGACCGCTATCGAGATCATCCCCAACGTTCTTGCTTTCCTTCCGGGAGTGGACCGTCGCTCACGAGCGGCGCGCGAGGATCGTCACCGGACCGCCTTAACGCCGACTTGGCGTGTACTTGGCGAAGCTGCCCCTCCGGCCAGGCTTCGCTGTCCGCGGGGGCGGACATCGGCTCGTGCGGCGCGGACGCCGGCGGCCTCCTGCCTAATCTCCACGCGCGGACCCCCCGCGCGCACGCCACGGACAACGCCGCGGAAAACGGCACTGCGGCACTGCGGCACGCCACGAAAAGCCGGAACGCAGAAGAGAAGAGAGCACGTTGAGCACCGTCGTCGCCAAGCGCTCGCCGCGTGCCGAAGGCCCTCCGATGCCGGAGGGCCAGGTCGAACTGGCCGAGCCCCCGGTCCTCGGCGAACCGGCCACCGCCGACTTCGGCTCGGTGATGACGTACCTGCCGATGGGCCTGGGCGCCGGGGCCATGGTGCTGATGTACTCGGTCGGCAGCGGCGGAACGTCCATGTACATGATGACCGGGATGATGGGCATCGCCATGGTCAGCATGACGTTGACCCAGATCGGCCGGCCCGGCGCGGAGCGGCGCCGCCGGATGCGCGCCGAGCGCCGGGACTATCTGCGCTACCTCGGTCAGAAACGCGTCCAGGCCCGGCAGGCGGCCGACGCACAGCGGGCCGCGCTGCTGTGGGACAACCCCGAGGCGTCCGAGCTGTGGGCCCTCGCCGGCGGTCCCCGGCTGTGGGAACGGCGGCCCGGGCACGAGGACTTCGGCCGGGTCCGCATCGGTCTCGCGACCCGCCGCGCCGCCCTGGAGTTCCTGCCTCCGCAGACCCGGCCGGTGGAGGACCTGGAGCCGTTGTGCGCGATCTCGCTGCGCCGGTTCACCAAGGCCCACCAGACCGTGCCGCTGCTGCCCGTGCCGGTCTCGCTCCGGCGTTTCACCAGCGTCGAGTTCACCGGCGGGACGGCGGAGGCGGTGGCCCTCGCCCGGGCGATGCTCGGGCAGCTGGCGGTCCTCCACTCCCCCGACGAGCTGCGGATCGCGGTGCTCGGCGACGAGGCCGGCCGCCAGGAGTGGGACTGGCTCAAGTGGCTTCCGCACAACGCCCATCCGACGGCGGAGGACGCGGCGGGGCCGGTACGGCTGGCCGCCGGGGACCACGACGAGCTGATGGACCTGTTCGGGCCGGACCTCCGCGACCGCCCCGACCACGACCCGGCCTCCTCGCCCAGCGTGGCCGAGCCGTTCACGGTGATCGTCGCCCAGGGCGTGCGCGTCCCTTCCGCGTCGAGGCTGTCGGCGGGCGGTATCCGCGGGGTGGTGCTGCTGGACCTCACCGGCGCGGTGCCCGGCGGCCCCAAGGTGCTGCGGCTGACCGTGCGCGGCGGCCGGGTCGAGTTCCCGAGCGGCGCCGAGAACGTCGGCGGCCGGGCCGACCGGCTCGGGCCCGTCGAGGCCGAGCACCTGGCGCGGGCGCTCGCCCCGATGCGCACCGGCGGCGTCGTCGACCTGGTGGACCGGCCGCTGGAGTCCGACTTCGACCTGGCCACCATGCTCGGCATCCGCGACGTGCGGAACTTCGACGTGGCGGCCAAGTGGCGGCCACGGCTGGCCCAGGAGGCCCGGCTCAAGGTGCCGATCGGGGTCACCGAGGACGGTGAGATCGTCGAACTGGACCTGAAGGAGTCCGCGCAGGGCGGCATGGGCCCGCACGGACTGCTGATCGGCGCCACCGGCTCCGGCAAGAGCGAACTGCTGCGCACCCTGGTGACCGGTCTGGCCGCCACCCACTCGTCCGAGATCCTGAACCTGGTCCTGGTGGACTTCAAGGGCGGTGCCACCTTCCTCAACATGGACCGGCTGCCGCACACCTCGGCCGTCATCACCAACCTCGCCGACGAACTCCACCTCGTCGACCGCATGCGGGACTCGATCAACGGCGAGATGATCCGCCGGCAGGAGCTGTTGCGGGAGGCCGGGTACGCCTCGCTCCACGAGTACGAGAAGGCCCGCGCGGCCGGGGCGGGCACCCTGGCGCCGCTGCCCTCGCTGCTGGTCATCGTGGACGAGTTCTCCGAACTGCTGGCCAGCAAGCCCGAGTTCGTGGAGCTGTTCGTCTCCATCGGACGGCTCGGACGCAGCCTCGGCGTCCATCTGCTGCTGGCCTCGCAGCGGCTGGACGAGTCCCGGATCCACCGGGTCGAGGGCCACCTGTCGTACCGGCTCGCGCTGCGCACCTTCTCCTCCATGGAGTCGCGCAGCGTGATCGGCACCTCCAGCGCCTACGAGCTGCCGTCCGCGCCCGGCAACGGCTACCTCAAGGTCGACACCACCAACCTGGTCCGCTTCAAGGCCGCTTACGTCTCCGGGCCCGCGCCCGCGGCGCCGGGCCCCGAGGAGACCGCCGGACGGCAGGGCGTCGTACGGGAGGTCACCGCGTTCGGGCTGGAGCGGCACGGGCCGCCGGCCGCGGACCGGGAGGCGGAGGAGGCCGCCCGGCTGGTCTCGCTCGCCGAGGAGAACCTGCGCGACCAGGAGACCGGGACGTCGGAGGAGGAGACCGACGGCGGCGAGGACAGCCTGCTGGAGGTGTTCGTCGGACGGCTGGAGGACAGCGGCCCGCCCGCCCGGCAGGTCTGGCTCTCCCCGCTGTCCGAGTCGCCCGGCCTGGACCAGCTGCTGCCCGGCATCGTGCCCGACCCCGACCGGGGCATGGGCGCCGCCGATCCGCACGTGCAGGGCGCGCTGCGCGTCCCGCTGGGCATGGTGGACCGTCCCTTCGAGCAGCTGCGCGAACTGCTGACCGCCGACCTGTCCGGCGCCGACGGCCACATCGGCCTGGTGGGCGCGCCACAGACCGGCAAGTCGACCCTGCTGCGCACCCTGATGCTGTCCCTCGCCCTGACCCACACGCCCCGCGAGGTCCAGTTCTACTGTCTGGACTTCGGCGGCGGCGGTCTGGTCTCGACGGCCGGGCTGCCGCACGTGGGTTCCGTCGCCACCCGCCTGGAGCGCGACCGGGTGCTGCGCACGGTGGAGGAACTGACCCAACTCCTGGAACAACGCGAGCAGTTGTTCACGTCACGGGGCCTGGAGTCGATGGCCGCCTACCGGGCGCTGCGCGCGGACGGCTCGGTCGACGACCCGTTCGGTGACGTCTTCCTGGTGGTCGACGGCTGGGCCACGCTCCGCCAGGACTTCGACGACCTGGAGCAGCGGATCATGGAACTCGCCGCGCGCGGCCTGTCGTTCGGTCTGCACGTGGTCGCCTCCGCGGTGCGCTGGTCCGAAGTGCGGCCCCGGCTGCGGGACATGCTGGGCACCAAGCTCGAACTCCGCCTCGGTGACTCCATGGAGTCCGAGGTCGGCTCCCGGGCCGCGGCAGGCGTCCCGCACCGGCCGGGACGCGGTCTGACCGGTTCGGGCCACCACTTCCTGTCCGCGCTGCCCCGGCTCGACAGCTCCTCGCGCACCGACGACCTGACGGCCGCCACCAAGGCCGCGGTCGCCGAGATCGACACGTTCTGGACCGGCCCCCGGGCCCCCGGCGTACGGCTGCTGCCGACCCGTCTCGACGCCCGCCGGCTGCCCGCCCCCGCCGACACCCGCGACCTCCGGTTCTGCCTGGGCTGGGACGAGCAGCGGCTCGCCCCCGTCTGGCACGACTTCGGCGCCACCCCGCACCTGCTGGTCTACGGCGACGGCGAGACCGGCAAGACCAACGCCCTGCGGCTCGCGATCCGCGCCATCACCGCCCGCTACCGCCCCGAGGAGGCCAGGATCCTGCTGGCCGACCCCGGCCGCGGACTCCTCAAGGACGTCCCCGAGGAGTACCGGGTCGGGTACGTCGTCGACAACGACGCCCTCGGCAAGCTCGCCGACAGCGCCGCCGTGTCCGTGGCCAAACGGGCCCCCGGCGCCGACGTCACCCCGGAGCAGCTGGAGAAGCGGGACTGGTGGACCGGCCCGCTGCTGTTCGTCCTCGTCGACGACTACGACCTCTTCGCCGGCGCGCCCGGTACGCCCTCCCCGATGATGCCGCTGGTGCCGCTGCTGGCGCAGGGCGCCCACATCGGGCTGCACCTGGTCGTGGCCCGCTCCACCTCCGGCGCCATGCGGTCCGTGATGGACCCGCTGATCCGCCGGATGTGGGAGCTCGGCAACCCGGCGCTGCTCTTCTCCTACCCCAAGGAGGAGGGCAAGTTCATCGGTGAGGCCAAGCCCCGCACCCTGCCCGCCGGCCGTGCCCAGCTCGTCACCCGGCGCACCGTCCAGCTCGTCCAGACCGGCCTGGTGTCGGCGGCGCCCGTCCCCACAGGAGCACGATGACCACCGCCGCACCCGTCACCGGGTCCGCCGCCGGATCCCCGACCGGATCCCCCACCGGATCCCCCATCAGCCCTGGCGGCACGTCCGTGCCGCCCGTCCGGGTCACCGAGGTGTGCCGCCTCACGGTGGAGGCACCGGCCGGCCGGGCCGACCTCGCCGTCCCGGTCACCACCCCGGTCTCCGCGCTGCTGCCGGTGCTGCTGCGCCAGGCCGTCGGCCCCGACCTCCAGGGCACGCCCTGGGTCCTGCAACGGCTCGGCGCGGACCCCCTCGACCCGGAGGCGACCCCCGAGAGCGCCGGACTGCGCGACGGTGACGTGCTGCACCTGCGGCCGGCCGACGCGGCGCTGCCCGCCCTGCACTTCGACGACGTCTCCGACGGTGTCGCGCACACCGTCGGCGCCGGACCCGGCCGCTGGCACCCCGGACTCACCCGGCAGCTCGGTCTCGCCCTGTCCTGCCTGGCGCTCGCCGCGATCGCCGCCACCCTGCTCGGCGCGGGCCCGGGACCGCTCACCTCGGCGGCCGCCGGGGCGGTCGCCCTGGTGCTGGCCGCGGGCTGCGCGGTGGCGGCCCGCGCGCGGGCCGACCGCGGCGGGGTCCTGGTCACCGGGGTCGGCGCGTTCGGCTTCGCCGCACTGGCCGGCGCGGCCCTGCGGGAGGGCCCGTCCGGCGGATTCGCCCCGGGCACGACGGGGACGCTGCTGGCGGCCGGGTTCGTGGTCGCGCTGGCCGGCCTGCTGCTGGCGCTGGGCGCGCTGCCCCTCGTCGTACCCGGCACCGTGCTGCTCACGGCGGTCGCCGCCGCGATCGGCGCGGGACTCGCCCGGGCCACCGGGCTGCACGGGGTCCAGGCCGCCGCGGTGGTCGCGGTCGGACTGTTCGTCCTCGGACACCTGGCGCCCCGCCTCGCCCTGCGCACGGCCCGGCTGCGGGTGCCCCAGCTCCCCCACGACGCCGAGGAACTCCAGCTCGACATCGAGCCCGAGGCCGGCGGGACGGTGGCGAACCGGGTCACCGTGGCCACCGCCTGCCTCGACATGATCGGCATCTCCTCGGCGCTGGTGTGGGCGGTCGCCCTGTGGCTGCTCGCCGACCGCGAACACGGCTGGGCCGGCTGGCTGCTCCCGGTCTCGCTCAGCCTGGCCGTCCTGCTCCGCGCCCGCGGCACCAACGGCACCCTCCAGCGGGTGCCCGCCGTGCTGGCCGGCGCCTACGGCCTCGGGCTCGTCCTCATCGTCCGGGTCGCGCCGACCGGCCCCGGTGGCCGGGCCGCCGTCCTTGCGGTGCTCCTCGCCGCCGCGCTGCTGCTGCTCGTCGGCGCCTGGCGGCTGCCGCGGGCCCGGCTGCTGCCGGTGTGGGGGCACTTCGGTGACCTGCTGGAGACGGTCACTGCGATCGCGCTGCTGCCGCTGCTGCTCCAGGTGCTGCACGCGTACGGCTACTTCCGCGGCCTCGCGGGCTAGGGGCGGCGGGATCCATGCAGACGCGACGCGATCACGTACAGGCCTACCAGTTCGCCATGGGCCGGCTCGCCTCCGCCCTGGTCAGCGGCGACCCCGGCCGGGGTGACAGCCCGACCCGGCGGTCCGCGCTCGGCTCCGTCTTCGGGGTGGGCGTGGCGGTACTGCTGTGCGCCGGGTTCGGGGTGTACGGGCTGATCTCGCCGGCCGCCAAGGACGACTGGCGCAAGGACGGGGCGATCGTCCTGGAGGAGGACACCGGGAACCGGTACGTGTACGCGCGCGGCGAGCTGCGTCCCGTGCGCAACTACGCCTCCGCGCTGCTCATCGCGGGCGGACGGACCGCCCCGCGGACGGTGTCGGCGAAGTCCCTGGCGGGGGTCCCGCACGGCACCCCGGTCGGCATCCAGGGCGCACCGGACACCGTCCCGGCCGCGACCGCCCTGGCGACCGGCGCGTGGGCACGGTGCCTGGCGGCGCAGGGCACGGGGAGCGCGGGGACGGGGAGCACGGGGACGGGGAGCGCGGGCACCGGGAGCGCGGGGGCGAACGGCAAGGGGAGCGACGGCAAGGGGACGGGCGGCGCGGGGACGGGCGACGCGGGGACGGGCGACGCGGGGACGGGCGACGCGGGGACGGGCGACGCGGGGACGGCGGGCAAGGGGCAGGCGGGCAAGGGGCAGGCGCTTCTCTTCGGTGGGTCCGCCGCCGCGCTCGCGGGCCTGCCCGCCGACCGGCAGGTGCTGCTCAGCGGGCCTTCGAAGACCCGGTACCTGCTGCTGCGCGGCGTCAAGTACCCCGTACCCGGCGACTCGACGCTGATCGCCCTCGGCCTGGACGACCAGACGGCCCTCCCCGCCACCGCCGACTGGCTGGCCGCCGTGCCCACGGGCGCCGCGCTCGCCGCGCCCGTGCCGGCCGGTGCCGGGAAGACGGCGGGGCAGGTCGCCGGGCAGCCCGTGAAGGTCGGCCAGGTGTTCCGCACCAGCGCCGACGGCACCAGCGGCACGGTGCACTACTACGTGATGCGTTCCGACGGCGTCGCCCGTGTCAACGCCACCGAGTACGCGCTGCTCGCCGCCCGCCCCGGCGCTCCGGCACCGCGACAGGTCGGGCAGTCGGACATCGCGGCCGCGCCGGTCTCGGCGGACGACGCCACGACCGGTCGGATACCCGACCTGACCGGCGTCCACGCCCTGCCCGGCGGCACCGTCTGCCTGACGCAGGCGGCGGACGGCCGGACCCGGATCACCGTGGGCACGCCCGGCGCCGGGGGGATAGTCCTGCCGGCCGGCGGCGGGGTCCTGGCCGTCCCCGCCGGCTCGTCGGCCGGCAACGGCAACGGCAACGGCAACGGCAACGGCAACGGCAACGAGTACCTGATCACCGAGCAGGGCCTGAAGTACCGGATCGCCGACAGCGACGCCGCGCGGGCTCTCGGGTTCGGCGACGGCAAGCACCGGCTCGCGCTGCCCGCGGGCGTCCTCGCCCTGGTCCCCGACGGACCGGCGCTCAGCCGCGCCGCCGCGGCGAAGGGCTGAGCCCGGTGGCCCGGCTCCGCCTTCGCTCGACACTCGTGGGCGAGACCCTGCTCATCCACCCCAAGGGCCGGTTCGACGACCGGGCCGCCGCGTTCGCCGGCGGGATAGCCCCGGACCCGCTGCACACCCTCGCCGTGGTGGACCTGCCCGGCGGTTCGCCGGCCACCGAATGGGAGGCGGTGGCCCGGCTGCTGTCGGCCGCCCGGTACGGCAGCCCCCGGCTGGTCTTCGGCCGGGGCACACCCGACGACATCCGTACCGCGTGCCGCCACATCGCCGACCGGCTCGGGCGTGAGGTGCTGGCCGCCGACGGCGACCTCGTGCCGACCGTCGACGGCGGCCTGTTCGTGCCCGGCGACGACGGCGCCGCCTGGCTGCGGTTCCGGCCGGGCCACGATCCCGAGCCGGTGGCGCAGCGCTTTCCCAAACCGCACTGGGAGTTCTCCGCGCCGGTCCGCACCACGCCGGCCGGCTCCGGCACCGTGGCGCGGCCGCTGCCCGCGGGCGTGTGGCTGCATCACGCCGGCCCGGACACCGGCGCCGACGCCGGCGCCCGGGCGACGCGGCACCGGTACGCGGTCGAGGCCGTACCCATCGACCCGCACCTCTACCTGGTCGTCCTCGGCAGCCCCGGCACCCCGCCGCTGCCCCTCGACGACGTGGCCCGCTTCTGGGACACCGTGCTCCCAGGCGTCCGCCCCGCGGTGCGCTTCGTCCTGTACGGCACTCTCGACGTCCCCGGCGACCGCACCGACCCCGGGCAGGCGCTCGCCGACGCCCTGGGCCACCCCGCCGTCCTGTACGACGGGCTTCCACGCACCGAGCCCGGCGACCGGACCGTCCCGGCCGGGACGACCTACCTCCCCACCGCCCGGGTGACGCAGGCACCGGCACCGGACGCCGACGACCACGCCGCCCCGCCCCGGCCGCCCGTGCCGTCCTTGCCGCCCGTCCGCACGGAGTCCGGCGACGACACGTCGGCGGCACCCGTGGCACGTCCTCCGCAGCGGCCCGCCGGACACGGCACAGGGGGTGCGACAGACCTCTCGGAGGCCCCGACAGTCCGCAACGCGACCGACACGGACACCGAAACCGGCACCGCAACAGGGACCGCCACCGGCATCGGCACCGCCACCAGCACCAGCACCAGCACCAAGGGCGGGGACCCAGTCACGGAGCCCGCACCCGGTGCGGCGGACCTCGACGATGCCCCCACCGTCCGCAGCAGATCCCGCGCGACACGCACCAGCCCCCCGACCACCCCGCAGAATGCGGACGCGCAGCAGGCACCGGCACCGGCACCGCCGCAGACCCTGGTCCCGGCGTCGGAGTCGGCACCGGCCTTGGCACCGGCACCAGCACCAGCACCAGCACCAGCACCAGCACCAGCACCAGCACCCGGGATCGCCTCGCCGCCCCGACCGGTCCTTTCGGCCGCCCCCACGGCCGCACCCGAGCCAGCGGCCGAACCCACCTCCGCCCCGGTCTCGGCACCCGGGATCAGCCCGCCGCCCCGACCGGTGCTCCCGGCCGCCCCCGCAGGCGCACCCGAGCCCACGGCCGAACCCACCTCCGCCCCGGTGCCCGCTGCCTCTCCCAGCACCATCCCTGCCGCCACCGCCTCCCCCTCCCCCTCCCCCTCTTCCTCTCCCGGCCTCGGCCTCGGCCCCGCCCCCGGCCCTCGGCCCGTGCCGCCCGCAGCGCCGCGGTTCCGGTTGGAGTCGGCCGCGCCCGATGCCGAGATCGGCGGCATCCCCGACGTGTCAGCCGTCGCCGATGTCGACGACACCGGCGACCACGGCCTCGACGCTCCCGCTCCCGCTCCCGTGCCTTCGGCCGGTCCGGAGCGCGTCACGGGCGCCGGGGCCCCGGCGGCCGCCGCGGGAGCGGGGGCCGTGCGGGTGCAGCCCGTGCCGCGGGCCGCGGCGCGGGCGCTGCCGCCGGAGCGCGGTGTCGCGCAGGAGCGGGACTGGCTGCGCCGTACCTTCAGCGAGCAGTACAACGCCCTGGCCGGCTCCGTCTCACGCGTGATGTCGGAGACGCCCGGACTGCGCGGCCGGTCCAGGGCGGAGGCGGCGGACGCGCTGACCGACCTGGTCGCCGTACGCCTGTACCTGTCCGGCGACTCCCGCCGGGCCGACGCCGCCGTGCGCGAGGCCGTACCGGGACCGCACGTGCCGCTGGCGCGCTGCGTGACGGCCGGGCTGCGGCGGCTGCCCTCCTACCGGGGCCCGGCCCTGCTGCGCACCCGGCTCAGCGACGCGGAACGCGCCTGGTACCGCGAGGGCGGACCGGTCACCGAGTGGGCCTTCTGCCATGCCCGTACGTCGCTGCACCCCGGCCCGCGCGGCAACGGCGCCACCGACTTCCTGATCTGGTCGATGACCGCGCGGCGGACCAGTTCCCTGGACCCGGCCGTCCCCGACCGGGTGGTGTTCCTGCCCGGCACCGTCTTCAAGGTGCTGCGCGCCGAGGGCCCCGCCCTGCTGATGCGTGAGCTCTCCCCGTCGGAAGCCGCCCGGAGCGGCGACGGCGGCCCGGACGAGGTGACGGCGAAGCTCGACGAGATCGCCGTGCAGGGCCTGGGGAAGATCCTGGACGCGCTGGAGCGGGCCGGCACCGACGCCGCGGCCGAGAGCGCCGATCCCCCCGGACTGATCGTGACCCCCCGTGCGGTGCGCACAGAAGGAGCCCAGCCGTGAGCAGACAGGTCCTGCTGGTCTCCCCGGAGCGCCCGGGCGCCCACCGTACGATCGCCGGCGCGCTGGCCGAGGCGGCGGAAGGGGCGCTGATCACGATCGCCCCCGGCCACTACGAGGAGGCGCTGGACATCGTCCGGCCCGTGTCACTGGCGGCGGAGGGCGGTGCCGGGACCGTACGGGTGCACGCGACCGCCGGGAGCACGGTCGTGGTGCGGGCCGAGGCGGTGCGGCTGTCCGGGCTCGTCCTGTCGGGCGCGGACCGGGAGGCCCCGGTCCTCGACCTGCGGCGCGGGCAGTCGGCGCTGGACGACTGCCGGATCGAGGGCACGGCGTGGACGGCCGTGCTCGCCTGGGACGAGGGCACGCTGGCCGCCCGCGGCTGCCGGGTGACCAACCCGCACGGCGCGGGCGTGGTGGTCACCTCGCACGGCGGCAGCGTGCTGTCCGGCACCGAGATCACCGAGGCCGGTTCCTCGGCGGTGGTGGTCGCCGAGCACGGCCGCCTCGACATCCGGGACTGCCGGCTGGACCGTCCCCGGGGCAACGGCGTCTGCGTCAACGGCAACGCCGCCGCGACCGTCGAGGACTCCCTGGTCACCGGCAGCGGCAAGCCCGCGCTCGCCGTCGAGCAGGAGGCCCGCGCCGCGCTGCGCCGGGTCACCGTGACCGGCAGCACCGCGCTGGACGCGTACCTCACCGGGCGGGGCGAGACCACGCTCACCGACTGCGCGTTCTCCGGTTCGGGCGGGCAGTCCGTGCACATCGCCGACGGGGCGGCCCCGCACCTGCGTGGCTGCACGGTCACCGGCGCGGCCCGCAGCGGGGTCCAGGTCACCGGGGGTGCGCGGCCCCGCCTGGAGGACTGCGAGATCACCGGCACCCCGGTCGGGCTCCACGTCGCCGGTGCGGGGGCCGACGTCCGGGCGACGGGACTCGTCGTCCGGGACGCCACCACCGCGGCCGTGCAGGCCGCCGACTCCGGTACGGCCGAACTGGAACGGCTCACGGTCACCGGCACCGGGGGCGCCGGGGTCCGGGCGCAGGGCGGTGCCCGGGTGACCCTGCGGGACGCCGAGATCACGATGAGCGGCGAAGGTCAGGGGACAACCGGGCCCACCGGGACAAAGGGAACGAGGGCCACGAAGGCGGCGAAGGCGACGGAGGGGCCGACGGGACTGGGCCTCGGAGGGTCGGCGAGCGTGTTCGTGGCCGGGTCCGTCCTGCGCGGCTGCGGCGCGGTCGTCGGGGAGGACGCGGAACTGACCGCGCACGACACCGAGTTCACCGGATCACCGGGCGACGCGGTGCGGGTGCTCGCGGCCGGTTCGTTCACCGCCGTCGGGTGCCGGATGACCGGCGCACGGGGCCGGGGCGTCAACGCCCACGCCGACGCCCGTACCGACCTCGGCAACTGCGTGCTCCAGGACAACGCCGCCGACGGACCCACCGACCGGACGTACGCCGACGCCGGCCGCGACTCCGACCACGGCGCCGGCCGTGACGCCGACCGTGACGTCGGCCGTGACGCCGGCCGTGAGTTCGGCCGTGACGCCGACCGGGACGGTTCCGGCACCCCCGGCCCGCCGCCCGCGGACCCTGACGTCTCGCGCGCCGCCACCGGCCCGCTGGCCGAACTGGACGCGCTGGTGGGCCTGGAGAGCGTCAAGCTGGAGGTCACCGGGCTGATCAACCTCAACAAGATGACCAAGCGGCGCACCGAGATGGGTCTGCCCATGCCGCCGATGAGCCGCCACCTCGTCTTCGCGGGACCGCCCGGCACCGGCAAGACGACCGTGGCCCGGCTCTACGGGGCGGTCCTCGCCGAACTCGGCATCCTCGGCCAGGGGCACATCGTCGAGGTGGCCCGTGCCGACCTGGTCGCCCAGATCATCGGCGGGACCGCCATCAAGACCACGGAGGTCTTCAACCGGGCGCTGGGCGGGGTGCTCTTCATCGACGAGGCGTACACGCTGACCAACCAGTCGCGGGGCACCGGGCCGGACTTCGGTCAGGAGGCCGTCGAGACGTTGATGAAGCTGATGGAGGACCACCGCGACGAGATCGTCGTCATCGCGGCCGGCTATTCGGAGCACATGGACCGGTTCCTCGCCTCCAACCCCGGTATGGCCTCCCGCTTCGCCCGGACGATCGAGTTCCCCAACTACTCGCCGGAGGAGTTGGTCACCATCGTGCGCGGCCTGTGCGCCAAGCACTACTACGAACTCTCCGACGACGCCCTGGACGCGCTGTCCCGCTACTTCGAGGACGTCCCGAAGGGCCCGACCTTCGGCAACGGCCGGGTGGCCCGCCAGATCTTCGAGTCGATGATCGGCTCCCAGGCGTCCCGCCTGGCCACCCACCCCCCGGCCCACGACAACGACCTGAGCCTCCTGACCGCAGCAGACGTCCCCCCAACCCCCCGAACACCCACCCCCACCCCCACACC
>NZ_LBMU02000139.1 GCF_001005085.2 Streptomyces humi | reverse complement strand
GCCCTCATCCACCCCCGGCCCTCGCCCTCCCCCGGGCCGCCCGGCCCCGGCCCCCCCACTCGCCCCGGGCCCCCGTCCGCCGGACGGCGTTCCGTCCCGGCGGAAAACCCGGTGGCCGCCACCCGGTCGGGGCCCTAACGTGCCGCTGTGCGCGAGAAGCTGAGGGTGGCGGCCTACGCCGTGTGCGTCCGTGACGGACAGATCCTGCTCGCCCGGTCACCCGCCCCCGACGGCACGCCCGAATGGGTGCTGCCCGGCGGCGGCATGGACCACGGCGAGGACCCCTACGACACCGTCCGCCGCGAACTCATGGAGGAGACGGGCTACCGCATCGAGGTGACCGGCCTGCTCGGCATCGACTCCCTCCGGCAGCGCTTCGTCCGCGGCACCCTGCTGTCCCGCACCACCGACCACCACGGCGTGCGGATCGTCTACAGCGGCGAGGTCGTCGGCGGCGAGCTGCGCAACGAGGTCGGCGGTTCCACCGACATGGCCGCCTGGCACGGCCTGGACGCGGTGGCTGACCTGAGGCGCGTCCGGCTGGTCGACGTCGCCCTGCGGCTGTGGCGGGAGAAGCCGGCCGCCGGGCGGTTCGCACAGGAGCAGTCGTGAGGCCCGGAGACCCTCCCCTACCCGCGCAGATGAACGCGGAGTAGCCGGACTCCGGCCGTCCGCAATCCGGTCCATGACCGGTCCCCACCTCCCCTGATCCACGTACGGTGATCGGCGCTGCGCGTTGCCGCCGCGTTCACGCGCAGGTCATCCCCGGTGCCAACGATCCAGAGTGAGCGGGAAGTTCGCGGAAGCGATCGCCCGCGACCACTGCCGACGCGTTCGTACTCGGGGAGATCGCGCCATGTCGCGCATACGCTCTGTCGCCACCTCCGCGGCCCACAAGGGCCGCGAGGCACTGGAGATCAACCGCCGTACCGTGCTCGCCGCCGCCGGAGCCGTCTCGCTCTCCGCGGGCGTCGGCTTCGCCCTGCGCCCCACCGACAGCGAGGCCAGTCCCGCGGTCACCACGGAGCCGCAGCCGGTCGCCGAGGGCCGCAAGGCCGCCGCGGCGCCCCTCGCGCCGTACACCAAGGGCACCACGCTCGCCTCCGTCGCCGCACCCCGCGACAGCTCCGGGTACCGGCGGCTCGGCGACGGCGCCGGCTGGCAGCGCGTGCTGCGCTCCGACCTGGCCGCAGCCAAGTCCGGCCGGGACGGCCGCCGTACCGCACTGGCCGCGTTCGTGCAGTTCACCGACCTGCACCTGATGGACGTTCAGCACCCGCTGCGCCTGGAGTACCTGCGCGCCCACGACCCGCACGCCTGGCGTCCGCACGAGGCGCTCACCGTGCCCGGCGCCATCTCGCTCGTGGAGCGGGTCAACGCGCTGCGCGGCGCCCCGGTCACCGGCTCCCCGCTGCACTTCGTGATGACGACCGGCGACAACACCGACAACAACGCCCACTCCGAGCTGGAGTGGTTCATGACGGTGATGAGCGGCGGCCGGATGACCCCGAACACGGGGGACCCCGCGCACTACGAGGGCGTGCAGAACAGCGGCCTGAAACTGTACTGGCAGGCCGACTCCGCCGTCCGCGACGGTGACAAGGCGCTCGGCTTCCCGCACCTCGCCGGGTTCCTCGCCGCCGCGACCCGCGAGGTCAGGAGCCCCGGCCTCAACCTGCCCTGGTACTCCACCGTCGGCAACCACGACGCCCTGCCGCTCGGCTGCTTCGGCTCGCACGCCGACCCGTACCTCGCCGAGGCGGCCATCGGCGGCAAGAAGCTGATGACGGTGACCGACGCCGAGGCGAAGAAGCTCCAGGACTCCATCCGCAACGCCCAGGACCCCAAGGGCAGCGGCTACCGCGACTTCCTGAAGGCGCACGCCCGGTCGGCGCGTCCGGTCACGGCGGACGAGAAGCGCGCCCCGTACACGGTGTCGGACTACCTGAAGGCCCACCTGGACCCGGCCCACCAGGGTCTCGGCCCGGTCGGGCACGGCTACTCGTCCGCGAACCTCTCGGCGGGCACCCAGTACTACGCCTTCCGCATCTCCGACGACGTCATCGGCATCAGCCTGGACACGACGGACGCGGGCGGCCACTACGACGGATCGATCGGAACGGTCCAACTGGCCTGGCTGGAGAAGACCCTGAGGGAGAACAAGGACTCCTACGCGGTCGTCTTCAGCCACCACACCAGCCAGACGATGACCAACACCCGCCCCGACCCGGCACACCCGGGCGACCGCCGCCACACGGGCACCGAGCTGGTCACCCTGCTCAACCGCCACGCCAACGTGCTGGCCTGGGTGAACGGCCACATCCACCGCAACCTGATCACCCCGCACCAGGCGTCGAACGGCAACTCCTTCTGGGAGGTCACCACCGCCTCGCACGTCGACTTCCCGCAACTCGCCCGCGTCGTCGAGCTGGTGGACAACAAGGACGGCACGATCTCGCTGTTCACCACGCTGATCGAGTCGGCGGCCCCGCACCGCACCGACTTCACCGACCTCTCCCAGACCGGCCTCGCCGCCCTCTACCGCGAACTGGCCTTCAACGCCCCCGGTGCCAGCAAGGTCCTGGGCGGCGACGCGAAGGACCGGAACACGGAACTCGTCCTCAAGAAGGGCTGAAACCCGCTCAACCGGCCCACGGCGACGCAACCTCGCCGATCAGGGCGCGGTCCCCACCCCCGACCGAGTTCGACGACTCCGTTGACTCCACTGGGGGAACACATGCGCGTACGTACGACGCTGGTCGGTGCCACGGCCCTGGTCCTGTCCGCGGCACTGGCGGCACCGGCCATGGCGGCGGCACCCGGCGCCGGGCACTCCGCCACCCGCGAGGCCGTCGAGGCCGCGGTCGCGGGCGGGGTACCCGGCGCGACGGTCACGGCCCGGGACGCCCACGGCACCTGGTCGGCGACGGCGGGGACGGGCAACCTGGCGACCGGCGCCCCGCGGTCACCGGCCGACCGCTACCGGGTCGGCAGCATCACCAAGACCTTCGTGGCCACGGTCCTCCTCCAGCTGGAGGCGGAGGGCCGGCTGTCCCTGGACGACACCGTGGCGAAGTGGCTGCCGGGCGTGGTGACCGGCAACGGCAACGACGGCGGCCGGATCACCGTCCGGCAGCTCCTCAACCACACCAGCGGCATCTTCAACTACACGAACGACGAGGACTTCGGCCGCGCCCACTTCCTCAAGGACGGCTTCTTCCGGCACCGCTACGACACGCTGACACCGGCCGGGCTGGTCGCGATCGCGATGGGGCACCAACCGGCCTTCGCACCCGGCACCGCCTGGGCCTACTCCAACACCAACTACGTCCTGGCGGGCATGGTGATCAGGGCGGTGACCGGCCGCTCCTACGCCGAGGAGATCACGAGGCGGGTGATCGAACCCCTCCGTCTCACCGGCACCTCCCTCCCCGGCACCCGCAGCACCCTCCCGCGCCCCAGCAGCCGTGCCTACTCCAAGCTGGCCGAGACGGCGACCGGCCCGACCTACGACGTGACCGAGCTCAACCCGTCCCTGGCCTCCTCCGCGGGCGAGATGATCTCCACGTCCGCCGACCTGACCCGCTTCTACGAGGCCCTGCTGCGCGGCCGTCTGCTGCCGCCGCACCAGCTGAAGGAGATGAAGACCACCGTCCCGATCCCCGGTGCCCCCAACGCCGCCTACGGCCTGGGACTGGCCGACGTCACCCTCCCGTGCGGCGTCCACGTCTGGGGTCACGACGGCGGCATCCACGGCTCCTCCTCCGACGCCGTCACCACCGCGGACGGCCGGCACGCCCTGGCCGTGAACTACAACGCCGACTGGACCGGCGACACGGACGCGGTGGCCGAGGCCGAGTTCTGCGGGGGCTGACCCGCCAGCCCACGCAGCTCCGGAAAAAAAATCCGGCGGCGATGTCGAGAACCCGCGCCCGGCTCCGTCCCAGGGGTGAAGGCGGCCACAATGGGCCGTGCCGGCACCGAGGAGAACATCATGGCCAAGTACCTGCTGCTGAAGCACTACCGGGGCGCCCCGGCCGCGGTGAACGACGTGCCCATGGACCGGTGGACCCCGGAGGAGATCTCGGCCCACGTGCAGTACATGAACGACTTCGCCGCCCGGCTGGAGAAGAGCGGCGAGTTCGTCGACGGCCAGGCGCTGGCCCCGGAGGGGCAGTGGGTCCGGTACGACGGCGAGGGACGGCCGCCGGTCACCGACGGCCCGTTCGCCGAGACCAAGGACCTCATCGCCGGCTGGATGATCATCGACGTCGACAGCCACGAGCGCGCCGTCGAACTCGCCGGGGAACTGTCCGCGGCCCCCGGAGCGGGCGGCAGGCCGATCCACGAGTGGCTGGAGGTGCGCCCCTTCCTGACCGCGCCGCCCACCGTCCCGGAGTGCCTCGCCCATGGATGAGGCCCTGCTCAGGAGCCTCACCCCCGGCGTGCTCACCGTCCTCGTCCGCCGCGGAGCCGACTTCGCGGCGGCCGAGGACGCCGTGCAGGACGCCCTGGTCGAGGCGATCCGGGTCTGGCCGGCGGATCCACCGCGGGACCCGAAGGGCTGGCTGGTCACCGTGGCCTGGCGGCGGTTCCTCGACGCGACCCGCGCCGACACCGCCCGCCGCCGGCGCGAGGACCGGGCGGACGAGGAGCCGCCGCCCGGTCCGGTCCCCGCCGCTGACGACACCCTCCAGCTCTACTTCCTGTGCGCGCACCCCTCCCTCACGCCCTCCGCAGCCGTCGCGCTCACCCTGCGCGCCGTCGGCGGCCTCACCACCCGGCAGATCGCCCGCGCCTACCTGGTGCCCGAGGCGACCATGGCGCAGCGGATCAGCCGGGCCAAGCGCACCGTCTCCGGAGTCCGCCTGGACCGGCCCGGCGACGTCGGCACCGTGCTGCGCGTCCTCTACCTGGTCTTCAACGAGGGCTACTCCGGTGACGTCGACCTCGCCGCCGAGGCCGTCCGGCTCACCCGGCAGCTCGCCGCCCGGGTCGACCACCCCGAGGTGGCCGGGCTGCTCGCCCTCATGCTCCTCCACCACGCCCGGCGCGCCGCCCGGACCGCACCCGACGGCAGCCTGGTCCCCCTCGCCGAGCAGGACCGCGGCCGCTGGGACACCCGCCTGATCGCCGAGGGCGTCGGCATCCTCCAGCCGGCCCTGGCCCGCGACCGCCTGGGCGAGTTCCAGGCGCAGGCCGCGATCGCCGCCCTGCACGCGGACGCGCCCACCGCCGAGGAGACCGACTGGGTGCAGATCGTCGAGTGGTACGACGAACTCGCCCGGCTGACCGACAGCCCGGTGGTCCGGCTCAACCGCGCGGTGGCCGTAGGCGAGGCCGACGGACCGGGCGCCGGCCTCGCGGCCCTCGCCGAACTGGACGAGTCGCTGCCCCGGCACACCGCGGTCGCCGCCCATCTGCACGAACGCGCCGGCGACCGGGAGACGGCCGCCCGCCTGTACGCCGAGGCGGCCCGCAAGGCGACCGATCTCGCCGAACGCGACCACCTGACCCGTCGGGCCGCCCGTCTCAACGTCCACCGCGGGGGCCGCTGACACCGTCGTACGTTCCGGCGCGGCACTTGCCGATTCTTTGCCGACGGAGGTGCCGGCGCCGGGCCTGTCACGGGTGCCGGACCGGCCCACAGAACCGCAGGTCAGAGGGGTGGCAGTGGGGTTTCGGGAGGGGTGCTCGCGGTAGCGGTCCCGGCACTCGCCGTGTAAACGAACAGGACTCCGGCACGAGACGTCCCGTTCATCCGGATGAAACATCCGTACCGCCTCATATCGGCTAACCCGCGGTTCCCGGGGATGGCTCGATCTGGTGCAAGGCTGGTGGTCGTGTGAGCGCTCGGCTCGGACTTCGTGTGCTCTCGGTCTACGAGGGATTTTTCTCCGGGGGAGCCCGGATCGTGCACAGTGATGTGCTGCTGGGCCTGGTAGAGGGCGGACAGCAGTGGCACCGCGTGCTGAGTCTGCACGGTGAGGTCCACCGGGAAGCCACCACACAACGGATGGAGGACGACGCCTGCTACCGCGCCCTCACCGCCGGCGGCATCGACGTCACCTCCCTCGGCCGTACCGCCGGGCTCGTGGACGGCACGGTCGCGGCGTCGGTTTTCAGCGGGCCGGAGCTGGCCGACACCGCGCGGGCCATGGCCGGCGCGGACGTCATCCTGTCGCTGAAGGAGCAGCCGCTGGCGCTCCTCAACCAGGGCGGGCTGCCGCGCCGCCCGGTCGTCGTCTGCCTGCACCGGTCCGACCCGGAGAACCAGGGCCCGGCGCTGGACGAGCTCAGGACCGCCATCGCCGACGGCAAGGTCGTGGCCGGCGTCTGCTGCGCGCAGTCCACGCGGGACGCGTACGAGGCCGCCGGGATCCCCGGTGAGCTGCTGCACGTGATCCCGAACGGGGTGGACCTGCTGCGCTTCCGGCCGGACGCGGCGCTGCGGCTCGCCTTCCGCGAGTCCCTCGGGATCCCCGCGGGCGCCCCGGTCGTCGTGTTCGCCGCCCGCTACGCCGGGATGAAGAACGTCCCGCTGTTCCTGCGGGCGGCGCGGGCGTGGCTGGCCCGCGAGGGCGGCGGGCACGTCGTCATGTGCGGGGCCGGGATGACCGACGACAACCCCGCGCTCTGGGCCGACACGGAGATCGCCTTCGGCGCCGAGCGGGCCGCCCTCGGCGACCGCGTCCACCTGCTGGGCGTACGGCACGACATGGAGGCCGTCTACGCCGGTTCCGACGTCGTCGCGCTCACCTCCGTCTCCGGCGAGGCGGCACCGCTGTGCCTGATCGAGGGCATGATGTGCGGCGCCGTACCGGTGACGACGGACGTCGGTGACAGCGCGTCGATCGTCGAGGGGCACGGTTTCGTGACGCCGTTCGACCCCGACGCGATCGCCTTCGCCTGGACGGCCGCGGTGGCCGGCCGGGAGACCTTCGTGCCGGCGCTGGCCGCGAGCCGCGAGCGGTTCAGCCGCACCAGGATGATCGCCGCGTACGCGGACCTGCTCGACCGGGTCGCCGGCGACGTACGCGACGAACTGCGCCCGGGTGTCACCGGGCAGTAGCCCCGCACCGGCCGGCCCCCGCGGGCGGGGGCCGGTCAGCCGGGCAGCGGGTCGTCGCGCAGGACGCCGTACAGGACGCCGTCCCGCCACCGCCCGTCCCGGAACACGTTGCCGCGCAGCACGCCCTCACGGGTGAAGCCCGCCTTCTCCAGGGCGCGCTGCTCGGCGATGTTCTCCAGGTCGGTCTCCGCCTGGACGCGCTGCACCGGTGTGTGCGCGAACAGGTAGCGCACCAGCAGGAGTTGGGCGCGCGTGCCGATCCCCCGCCCGCGGGCCTCCGGGGCCAGCGCGATGCCCATGCCCCAGTGGTACGCCGTGGGGCCGGCCGTCAGCCTGTGCCAGGACACGAACCCGTACGGGCCGTCGGACGCGGGGCCGGCGTCCACGACCAGCTGACCGCCGTCCGGCCCGAGCAGTCCGTTCTCCGCGAAGCGGCGCCGGAAGCGGCCGAGGTCCCGCCAGCCGAACCACTGGAAGCCGCTCGCCGCCTCGGGGTCGAGGAGGAACCGCTCCAGCAGGGGGAGGTCGTCCTCGCGGGCCGGGCGCAGTGTCACGAAGCCGTCGTCGCTCACCCCGGTCACCCTAAACCGCCTTCTGCGCCCCCCGAGCGCCGGTCATGGTACAGCCTGCTGTATCCCGGTTCGGGGTGTCTGCGGCAATGATCCACGGACCGGGCGCTGGTGTGCTGACATCGCATCAGTTCCCGCGAGAGGAGAGCCGTGCGTACCCGCACGGCGCTCTCGCGTGGGCTTCAGCACCCGTCGTCCCACCCGAGGTTCATCCATCACCATGCGCACGAAACTGGACGCGGTCTCCGGTGCCGCCGTCCTGGTCACCGTCCTCGCCTTCTCGGCCACCGCCCCGCTCACCGCCTATGCCGCGGCGCCCGCGTTCGCGCTGGCGTTCGGCCGCAACGCCCTCGGCCTGCTCACCCTGGGCCCCGCCTTCCTGCTGGCGCGCCGCCGTGAGGTGCACCGGGTGTTCAGCGGGGAGCGCGGCCTGGTCCGCCGGGAGCAGCGCCGGGCGGTCCTGTTCGGGCTGGCCGCGGGCACCGCGCTGGCCGCCCACTTCGCCACCTTCATGACCGGCGCCCAGCTGACCAGCGTGGCGATGGCGACCGGGCTGGTGGCCACCCAGCCGGTGTGGCAGGCCCTCATCGCGACCGCGCGGGGCCGGCGCCCGTCCCGGGCCGCGTGGGCCGGGCTGGCGATCTCGGTCGCCGGTGCCATGGCCGCGAGCGGCGCCGATCTCGACGGCGGCGCCGACGCGGTGACCGGGGACGTCCTCGCCCTCCTCGGCGCCGTCGCGCTGGCCGGGTACACCGCGCTGAGCGAGGAGGCCCGCCCGGACGTCAGCACGCCGATGTACTCGGTGCTGTGCTTCTCGGTGTGCACCGTGGAGATGCTGCTGCTGTGCCTGGTCACCGGAACCGCGCCGGTCACCTTCACCGCGCACGCCTGGTTCGCGCTCCTTGGGCTGCTCCTGCTGCCGCAGCTCCTGGGCCTCTTCTCGCTGAACTTCGCCCTCGGCCGGGCCCCGGCCACCGCGGTCAGCGTCCTGCTGCTGCTGGAGGCGCCGGTGGCCGCGCTGGTCGCCTGGCTCTGGCTGGGGCAGCTGCCCACGGGAGCCGCCTGGCCCGGACTCTTCATGATCATGCTCGGGGTGGCCGTCGTGGTGGTCGGGGACGCCCGGCGCGCACCTGCCGTGACGGACCCGCCGGGTCCCGACCGGGCCGGCCGGCACCCGGTGCTGCGACACCCGATACTGGCGACGGCCCCCGCCGCCGACGTCTACGACGGCATCTGGCGCGACGCCCGGCTGGGCCGGCTCGCCGAGGCGGAGCACACCATCCGGCACCTGGAGAACCACGCTGTCCGGTCGCACGGCGCCAAGTCCGCCGAGGCGACCCACTGGATCGAGGTACGCGCCCACGTCGCCCACCTCACCGGTGACGGCCGCCTGGCCGTGCGCCTGTGGCTGAGCGCGGCCCGCTTCCACGCCGATCCGCCCCGGCCGGACGGCGCCCGGACCCGGCTCTGCCTGGAGCGCGCCTTCACCGAGTGGCGAAGCCTGCCCGACGGCACCGCGACGAACGAACTGGCCCCGGCGTTACGTCAGATGTACGCGAGCCAGCCGAACGACCCACGCGACGGGCGCGGGTGGTCCGGCGGCGTACACGAGATCGACACCCACCTGGCCGCCCACGGCCTGTCCCCGGCCCCCACCGGAGTGACCCCCACCGAGTGACCCACGCACCCCGGCCCCGGCGACCCGCCCCCAGCGCACCTCGGCCACCCGGCAGAGCCGCCGCCTCCTCTGCAACCGACGGCCCCACCCGTCGTCCGGCCACCCCGTGCCGGGCAAGGCCGTAGATCCCCCTCCGAACCGACGGTCCCACCCGGTACCCGGTCTCCCGAGCCGCTTCTCCTGTGCTCCCGCCGGGGGCGCGGTGAGGCCGGTGCTCCGGCCGCCGTCCGCGTCGCGGGGCAGGGTCATCGGCTCCCCTCCGAACCGACGTCCCCTGCCTGCCCCCCCGGCCTTCCCCCCCCGGTTACCGGGGCAGCACCACCACGTACGCCGCCGGGTCGCGGTCGTTCGCCGCCATCAGGGCCGTGCGGATCACCGCCGCCTGGTGTTCCGCCGACTCGCGGAGCTTGCGCGGGGTCATGTGGACGACCGTGATGCCGAGCCGTTCCAGGTGCTCGCGCTTGCGGGCGTACTCGGACCACAGGGCGTCGTCGTCCTGGCGCGGGGCGCGCATGTCCAGTTCGACGGCGACCGCGTGGTCGGGCCAGTAGGCGTCCACGCCACCGAGGTGCGGGCCGCCCGGCAGCCGCAGGTCGACGTTCCAGACCGGGTCGGGCAGGCCGTGCTCCTGGACCATCCGGTAGAGGCGGTCCTCGGCGATGGCCCGGCCCTCGGCGACGAGCGCGTCCACCGCGTCGACCACATGGGGCCGCGAGAGCAGCTTCGCCAGGTTCAGCTCCCGCACCACCGCCGCAGGTTCGCAGTGCCGGCCACGCACCGCCTCGGTCAGCAGCCGGCGTACCGACTCCGCGTCGGTGAGGTCCGCGACCGCGTCCGCGAGGGCCCGCGGCACCGGGGCGACCGGGAGGCCGGTCACCGGTTCGGGGGTCGGCGGCGCCGACGTGCGGAGCACCCGGACGTAGGAGGTCGAACGCAGCCGGCGCATCCGGGGGACCAGGACGTCGATGTGGTCCAGGGCGAGCAGCGGCGGGGTGGCGGAGAAGCCGTGCAGGGTGAGCGCCGCCAGGCCGGTGATCATCACGTCCGGGTAGACCGGACGGTGGGGGGAGTCGGCGCCCGGCTGGGCGGGGACGCCCGGGGCCGGCTCGCGCGCCGCGAACAGCAGGGCGCCGTGCAGGCGTTCCTCGCTGGTGGCCGGCCCCGGGTGGAGCAGGACCACCCCTGGGAGCAGCTGTTGCCAGGGGCCGCCCGGCCGGCACTGCTCGGCGATCTCGGTGGCCGGCACGCCGTGGGAGCGGAGCTGGGCCGTCGTCAGCACCCGGCGGTGGACGTCGGAGAGGTGGCGGAGGGGGCGGGGGGAG
>NZ_LBMU02000138.1 GCF_001005085.2 Streptomyces humi | reverse complement strand
ACGGGCGGAGGGGCGGACGGGCGGGCCGAAAACCCCGTGTCTGTGGAACGCCTGTGCGGCACGATGGGCGCATGATCCGTGCCGTGCGCGCTCTGCCGCCCCTGCTGCTCGCCGTCGCCCTGCTCGCCGGCTGCGGCTCCGAGAAGGCCGGCTCCGGCGCCTCCGGACCGCCCGCCGATCCGTCCGAACTGACCGCCAGGGCCAGGGCGCTGGGCATGGCCCCCGAGCTGATCTACGTCACCGGCGCGCCCGGGTTCACGCTCGCCCAGCAGTCCGTCGGCGTGCAGGGCGACGACGGCTTCTCCGCCGCCTACGTCGACAGCTCCGGCGCCGTCATCCACCTCTACACCGACCGGCCGGAGCGTGCCGGGCACCACCGCCACGAGGTGGTGAGGAAGGACTGCGTGGTGTGGCTGGAGGGCGAGGGACGGGTCCCCGCGGCCGCCCTGGACAAGGCTCTGCACGCGGTCCACCGGCCCTCCGCGGGCGAGCTCGACGCCCTGCTGCCGACCCCCGACCCGGCCTTCACCGACGGCGTCCCGGTGCAGCGCGGCGACCTGCCGGCCAACGGGGACGGCGCCCCGGACAACAGTGTGCCGACGCCGGGTCTCTGAGCCGCGGAGGCGGCCGGTCCGGCCCACCCGAACGGGGGTGCCGCTGGGCCGCACGGCCCGCCAGTGACGTTTCTCCGGTGAACCGGATCCGCCATTGGGGTGAGTAAAGCTCGCGCACGGAGATGGTCACGTGCGTATCTAGAGATGCTCTCGTCTTGGCAAAGGGCGTTGAGACGCGGCGGCCGTCCGAGCCGCCGCGCCACCCACCCACAGGAGGAGCCGGACCTTGACTTACGGGAAGAAGCTGCGCGAACAGATCGCCGGGCCGGGGACCACCCCGCTGATCGGCGTGTACGACATGTACTCGGCGTCGATCGCCGCCAAGCACTACGACGGGATGTTCGTCTCCGGCTTCGGCTTCGCCGCCTCGTACTACGGCCTGCCGGACATCGGATTCATCGCCTGGCCCGACATGGTGGCCTTCGTCCAGCGGCTGCGAGGCGCGTTCCCGCACCACCACCTGCTCGTCGACATCGACGACGGCTACGTCGACCCCGAGGTCGCCTGCCACGTCGTGGAGGGCCTGGAGCGGATCGGCGCCTCCGGGGTGATCCTGGAGGACCAGAAGCGGCCCCGCCGCTGCGGGCACGCCGACGGCAAGCAGGTGCTGCCGCTGGAGGAGTACCTGGAGAAGCTGGAGCGGGTCCTGGAGACCCGTCAGGACCTGGTCGTCGTGGCCCGCACGGACGCCACCGACGAGCACGACATCCTGCACCGCGCGGAGCGGCTCGCCGCCACCGACGCCGACGTGATCCTCGTCGACGGGGTGCGCAGCGAGGACTGGATCCGCCGCATCCGCAAGGTCGTCGGCGACAAACCGCTGCTCTTCAACCAGATCGCCGGCGGCAAGTCGCCCCGGCTCTCGCTGACCGAGCTGGACGAACTCGGCGTCGACGTGGCGATCTACTCCACGCCGTGTCTGTTCGCCGCACACGAGGCGATGGACTCGGCGCTCACGGACCTCAGGGCGGCCGACGGCCGGCTCCCCCAGGTGGCCGCGGACGGCGGGGTCGGCGTCAAGGTGTCCACGACGCTCCTGGAGCGCAACATCGCCCGTGAGCGGCTCGACGAACCGGAACCCCAGGGCGTGGGCGTGTGACGGCCGCGTGGCCGGGGCTGCGGACGGCCGCGGTGGTCGCCGTCGCCCTGCTGGCCGGAGCCGCGGGCCCGGCGCACGCGGGCGACAGCCTGATCACGGTGATCGACAACTCGCACGCGGACTCCGTCCTGGAGGTGGACCGCACGGCGAACGTCCAGGCCGGCCGGGGCACGGCAGGCAGCGACCACGACGGCAGCGCCGTGGACGCCATCCAGGCGCTGCTCGGTGAGCCCGTCTCGCACGACGACTGAACACCGCACGCCGCGCGACGACTGTCACCGCACTCCGCGCGACGACTGGTCACCGCATTCCGCGCGACGACTGATCTCCGCACTCCGCGCGACGACTGAACACCGCACCCCGCAGGGCGGCCGGACCCGGTCCGGCCGCCCTGGCACGCGTCGGGGGCGCTCAGTCCTCGCCGAGGTCGGGGCGGCCGTTCTCGTCCAGTTCCACATCCTCCTTCGGGTCGTGCTCGTCGTGCGGGGCGGCCACGGTGGCGTGCAGCCGGGCCGGGGCGACCGTCCGGGTCGTGGCGTGGGCGGTGCCCAGCGCCATGGTCAGAGCGGCCACGGTCAGAGCGCCCGCAGCCGCGGTACGCGGGGTGAGTTTCATGCCCCGGAAACGATCTTGACGCGGACGCGGTCACCGTCGTACGGCCGAACGGGCCGGTGGGGCCGCCGTGCTGGCCCGCTCCACCAGCCGCGTCGACAACTCCGTCCGGGTGCCTTCAGGACGGTCCCCGTGCATGACCCGCACCAGCAGCCGCAAGGCCGTCGCCGCCATCTCCGACAGCGGCTGGCGGACGGTGGTCAGCGCCGGAGCGGCCCAGCGCGCTTCGGGCAGATCGTCGAAACCGACCACGCTGATGTCGTCCGGGACTCGCAGCCCGCGCTCCGCCAGCGCCGAGTACACGCCGAGCGCCATCCGGTCCGAGCAGACGAACACAGCGGTCGGCGGCTCCGCCAGGTCGAGCAGTTCGTGCATACGATGCCGGGCCGTGCCCTCGTCGAAACCGGCGTGCCGGACGTACTCGCCGAGGTGGCGCAGTCCCGCGGCGGCGAGCGCCGAGCGGTAACCGGCCACCCGGGCGCTGCTGCACATCCTGCGCCGGCTGCCGGCGATCACTCCGATCCGCTCGTGCCCCAGGGCGATCAGGTGCTCGGTCGCGGTCACCCCGCCCTGCCAGTTCGCCGCCCCGACGGACACCACACCGGACGGCGGTTCGTGGACGGGGTCGATCAGCACGTACGGGATGCGGTGGTGGTCCAGCCACGCGTACTGGGCCTGTGTCAGCTCGGCCAGGTCGAAGAGCACGCCCGAGGAGCCGCGCGCGGTGAGCTTGTCCTGCCAGTCGCGCTCCGGTCGGCCGGTCCGCGTCCGGGCCAGTCCCGCCGAGACGACGATCTCCAGACCCGCCTCGTACGCCGCCTCCTCCACCCCGTGCAGCACCGCTCCCGACCAGGAGCTGTCCAGCGAGTGCACGACCAGGTCGATCAGGGCGGGGGCCTTCGTCGCGTCGAAGCGCGGCCGGCGGACGTAGCCGAGCCGTTCGAGGGCCTCGGTGACCCGGCGGCGGGTCTCGGGGGCCACGTCGTCGCGGCCGTTGACCACCTTCGACGCGGTCGGCACGGAGACGCCCGCCTCGCGGGCCACCACCGCCAGGGTCGGACCGGCCGTCGCCACGCTCGTGCTCCCGGCACGGACCATGGGGAAACCCGCCTCTCCGGCCCGCCGTTGGGCCAACGAAAGTAACGAAAGTTGCGACCAACGCTGCTTCCGCGGTCTGCGTGCAAGCCGTGCAGTAAGCGCTTCCTACGATAGGTGCGCGTCAACACGACGTGAAGGCCTGGGAAATCACGAGATCATCCGCGGCGGAACTTTCGAAACTTCGAACAGAAGAGGGTCGGCTTATTCGGGTATTTCAGATATGCAGGTGACTCGGAAGTCCGAGAAGTCCGCGGTGAAGGAGGCGTCCACGAGGTCTACGGCGTGGATTGCCACCATTGCGCCGGTGAAGCGGAGACGGGGACCGTGGTCGTCGGAGAGCCGGGTGAAGTCGAGGGGCGGGCCGACGGGGACGCGGGCGCCGTCGGCCGCGTACCAGAAGC
This sequence comes from Streptomyces humi, assembly GCF_001005085.2. GTDB lineage: Bacteria > Actinomycetota > Actinomycetes > Streptomycetales > Streptomycetaceae > Streptomyces > Streptomyces humi. Next base: position 17,967 of record NZ_LBMU02000138.1, on the reverse strand, counting down.
GGGCCTCCGTGGCGCGGACCGTGACGCCGAGGGTGAGGGCGGTGCCCGCCGCCACTTCGACGACCGCCGGGCGGGCGGTCTCCGCTCCGTCACGGGTGGTCAGCGCGAGGACGGTGCGGCCGGTACGGCCGGCGCCCTGCCACTGCTGGCCGTGCTGGTCCTCACCCTCCGGTTCCGCCCAGGTGAGGTCCAGGGCGTAGTAGGCCGAGGTGTTGTACCAGAGGAGCAGGCCCGCGGACTGGGTGAAGGTGGTGGGGGTCGCCTGGAGGGTCACCCGGGCTTCCGTGCGGTGTTCCGTGACGCGGTGCGCGAGCAGGTTGTGCGACCAGAGGGAGTCGGGGCCGTGGTGGCCGCGGAGGAGGAGGTGGCCGGGGCGGGAGGTGTCGTCCATCCAGTCCGGGTCCCCGGGGGAGCGGAGGGTGTAGTAGGGGGGTGCGTTGTCGGGTGCGGGCCGGTGGGGGCTGGTCGCGCAGTTCCCCGCGTCCCCAGGGGTGCGCCTCAGCTCGGGTACTTCGATCAGTACGGTCGGCCGCGTGTCCCCGTTCCGGAGTCTCGGCCAGCCCTGCGCGTCCCACGTCACCGCCTGGATGGCCGTCTCGCGGCCGAGGGGGCACCTCGGGCCCTCCGGTGTCCGTAGCGGGCGTGCCGTCAGATGACTCAGGTACCAGTCGCCGTCGGGCGATTCGGCCAACTCCGCATGCCCGGCTTTCTGGAGCGGCCACCCGGGGTCGTCGCGCGCGGTCATCAGCGGACGTCGGTCGAGTTCGTACGGGCCCGTGAGGTTCCGGCTCCGGGCCACCCGCACCCCGTGCTCGAAACCCGTCCCGCCCTCCGCGAGGACCAGGACGTACCAGCCCTCGCGCTTCAGCAGCTTCGGGCCCTCGATCAACCGGTCGTGCTGCAACAGGAGCCGGGTGGCGCCGGCCGGCGCGAGTGTCTCGCGGTCCAGTTCCGTGGCGACGATGCCCGCGAAGCGCCGGCCGCCGGGGCGGTGGTCGTTCTGGAGGTTGAGGAGCCAGAGCCGGCCGTGCTCGTGGTACAGCGCGGGGTCGAAGCCGTGGCTCGGGACGCGGCGCGGGGGAGACCAGCGCCCGGTCACCTCCGTCGCCGTACTGACGTAGGTGTCCTGGTCGAAGTACGGCGTGCCGACCGAGCGGACGACCGAGTAGACCACCCAGAACCGTTCGCCGTCCCAGCTGAGGGAGGGCGCCCAGATGCCGCCCGAGTCGGGTACCCCGGCCAGGGTGCCGCCGGGAGCGGCGCCCTCGACATGACCGGCGTACTCCCAGTGCGCCAGGTCGCGTGAACGGTGGATCGGGATCGTCGGGAACCACTCGAAGGAACTGTTCGCCAGGTAGTACCAGTCACCGGCGCGGACCAGCGAGGGGTCGGGGGCGAAGCCGCGGATCACCGGGTTGTGCAGCACCGTCACTTGAGCGCCCCCAGGGTGACGCCGGTACGCCAGTAGCGGCGCATCGCGACCATCATGACCGCCATCGGGACGATCGACAGGAGCGCGCCCGTGAGGACCAGACCGGTCAGGTCGACCCCGGATTCCAGGCGTTTACCGGACCAGTTGTACAGGCCCAGGTTCAGGGTCCAGTTCTCCTCGCCGCGCAGCACGGTGAGGGGGAGGAAGAAGGCGTTCCAGGTGTTCACGAAGGCCAGCAGGAACACCGTGGCGCCGCCGGTCGTCATCATGCGCAGGACGATCGAGAAGAAGATGCGCGGTTCGCCGGCCCCGTCGATGCGGGCCGCCTCCAGCAGTTCGTAGGGGACCGTGGCCTCCGTGTAGACCTTGGCGAGGTACACGCTGAACGGGTTGACCAGGCAGGGGATCAGCATCGCCCAGGGCGTGTCCACCAGGCCGATCTTCGAGAACAGCAGGTACAGCGGCAGGGTCAGCAACGCGATCGGGACCAGGAAGGAGCCGACCACGCAGGCGAAGACGAGGCCGCGGCCCGGGAAGTCGAAGCGGGCCAGGCCGTAGCCGGTGGCGAGGGCGACGAGCGTGCCGCCGAGCGAGCCGACTCCCGCGTAGAGGAAGGAGTTGGCCGTCCAGCGCAGGAAGATGCCGTTCTCGTAGGTGAACACCTGGTGCAGGTTGCTCCAGAGGTGCCAGCCCGAGAACCAGAGGCCGTTGCTCTGGTAGAGGGCGGTACGGTCCTTCGTCGCGGCCACCAGCAGCCACCAGACCGGGAAGAGGCTGTAGGCGGCGGCGAGGACCAGACCGACGAGGAGGAAGCGCTGACCGCCCCGGGAACGGGCCGCCGGATCGGGCTTGCCGATGCGTCGCACGGGACCGGTCCTGGTCCGTTCCTCGATGAGTGCCATCAGTCGGCCTCCTTCGAGGTGAGCCGGTAGAAGAGGAAGGAGGCGACACCGAGGATCAGTGCGAGGAGCACCGAAAGGGCCGCCGCGTAGTGGTAGTTGCCCGCGTTGAACGCCTGGTTGTAGATCACCATGATCGGGGTGAAGTCGTCGCTCACCGTCTGGGGCGTGACGTTGCGGAACAGGGCGGGCTCGTTGAAGAGCTGGAGCATCTGGATGATCGACAGCATGCCGGTGAGGACCAGCGCGCCCCGGACGTACGGGACCTTGATGCTCAGGGCGATGCGGCGCTCGGACGCCCCGTCCAGCCGGGCCGCCTCGAAGAGCTCGCGCGGGACGCCCTGGAGCGCCGAGTAGATGATCACCATGTTGTAGCCGATGCCGTGCCAGGTGAGCAGGTTGCCGATGGCCGGCCACACCATCGACGGCGCGAAGAAGTTCCAGGTCAGGCCGAACACCTTGCCCAGGGGGGTGAGCGGGCCGACGTCCGGGCTGTAGAGGTTGATCCAGACGATCGCCGCGACCACGCCCGGGATCATGTAGGGCACCAGCAGCAGCACCCGGAAACGGCCGGCCGCCCGGGACGCCAGCGTGTCGAGGAAGAGCGCCAGGAGCAGGCTGACCAGGAGCATCACGGGGATCTGGACGCAGGCGAACAGCAGTACGCGGAACACCGAGCCGAGGAACGCCGAGTCGGCGAGGCCCTGACGGTAGTTGGCGAGCCCCGAGAACTCGTCCGTGGTGCCGCCCAGGCCCAGCCCCGAGGACTGCGAGCGGTACAGGGACTCGTAGACGGCGTAGCCGATCGGTATCAGGTAGAGGAAGACGAAACCGAGCTGGAAGGGCACCGTGAAGGCGGCGCCCTTCCAACGCTGGGAGCGGACCATCCGTGCCTCAGCCCTTGACGCTGATGCCGCGGGACTTCAGGTCGGCGACCGTCCACCGCTGCATGTGGGCGAGGAGGTCGGTGACCTTCTGCTGCTTGCTGACCACCTTCGCCCAGCCGCTCTGCAACTCGGTGAACATGGCGGTCCAGTCGGGGCCGAAGGTCCAGTCGGTGGTGACCGTGCTCAGGCTGTCGGTGACGACCTTCTTCGCCGGGGCGTAGTTCGAGCCGAGCAGCTTCTGGGAGATCGCCTCGTCGGCGTAGGCGCTGCTGTCGGCCAGCGCGGGCATCACGCCGTTGCCGGTGGTCGGGCTCGCCATGGTCTTCACCGCGCCGGGGTTCGTGGACATCCACAACGCGGCCTGTGCGGCCTGCTGTTGGTGCGCGCACTGTTTGGTGACGAGGGTGACGCCGCCGGTGAGGTTGGTGCCGGCCGGGGTCTTCGCGGCCTCGCCGGTGAAGGTGGGCCAGGGGGCGAGGGCCCACTTGCCGAAGGACTTGGTGAAGTTCTGCACCATGCCGGCCATCTGCCAGGTCGAGATCTGCCGGGTCGCGGTGCCGCCGTCGTCGTAGTTGCGCTGGACGGCCGCGTAGTCGGCGAACGACAGCTTCGAGTCGAGGTCGTTGTCGATGATCTGCTGGATGACCTGGGCGGCCTTGAGGGTGCCCGCGTCCTGGAAGTCCACCTTCCAGGAGTCGCCGTCGATCGCGTACCAGTGGGCGCCCGCCTGCATGGCGAGGACTTCGAGGGTGCTGGGGTCCTCGCCCGCGTAGTTGGTGATCTTGACGCCGTGCTTCTTCAGCACCTTGCCGGCCGCGATGAAGTCGTCCCAGGTGGCCGGCGCCTGGAGGCCGTACTTCTGGAAGAGGTCGGTGCGGTAGATGGTGAAGTTCGGCGAGGAGCTGGTGGGGACGCCGTAGAGCTTGCCCTGCACCTGCGCGGCCGACCAGGAACCCGGGTTGAACGTGTCCTTGTCGGCGCCGACGTACTTCGTGATGTCGGCGAGGGCGCCCTGGGCGACCCAGCTCGTCACGTACTCGGCGGTGTTCTGCACGAGGCAGGGCGCGTTGCCCGCCTTCACCGCGTTGGTGAGCTGTTTCTGCATGGTCAGCTGGTCGGTGACCTTCGTGTACTTCAGCTGGACGTCCTTGTGGGCGGCGTTGAACGCCTTCACCACGGCTTCCTGGCCGTTGGCCCAGCCCCAGAAGGGCAGGGTGACCGGACCGGAGGCAGCGCCGGAGCCGTCGGACCCGGAGCCCGACCCGCCACAGGCGGTGAGCAGACCTGACAACGCGAGGCCCGCGATCGCGACGCGGACCAACCTGGTGGAGTTCATCTGACCGTGTTCCTTCGGAGGTTGGCGCTCTCGGGGAGGAGGGCGGCGGCTCGGCAAGGCCTTAGAAACCGGTTTCCACGGGACAGTAGGACGGCTCGGCCGCTCCCAGCAAGGGGTATGAGTCGGAATCTTTCGACGTGCGGTCGGTCGAACGGCCCGTGAGCAGCAACCGGTACGCAAGAGCAACCGGTTGCCGCCGAACGGTTTTCGAAAGTTCGTCATCCCTCTTGACGGTGCCTGCTTACGGGTTGAAGCTCCCCTCACCGCCTATAGCAACCGGTTGCCAAACGAGCCGACGCCCTGTCACCTCCGTGAAGAGAGTGGGAAGTCCATGCAGACGCACGCCCGTGCCCCGGTGAGCCGGCGCCGGTTCCTTGCCCTGTCGGCGGCCGGTGCGGCGGCCGGCACGGCGTCGCTCGGCGGCTGCGCGCTCCAGGTGTCCACCGGGGTCGGCGGCTCGGGCGAGACCGTGACCATGATGGTCAAGGCGGGCGACCTCACGCCCGACCTGGTCGCGCAGGCCAAGAAGGAAACCGGCATCACGATCAAGCAGGTCGACTACGACATCACCAAGCTGATCGCGATGCTCACCAGCGGCGACCCGCCGGACCTGGTACGCGGTGTCGGCGCCGTGGACGCGGCGTACTTCGCGGCCCGGGACGTGATGCAGGAACTGGACACCTACTTCGCCGGGAGCAGCGTCCTGCGGCTCGACGACCTCGACCCCGTCAACGACCTGTGGCGCTACGACGGCAGGTCCCAGGGAAAGGGGCCCCGCTACGGCATGGCGAAGGACTTCTCCCAGGACTCCATGTTCTGGTTCGACACCGCGGCCTTCGACAAGAAGGGCGTCGGCTACCCGTCCGAGACCGAACCGGTCACCTTCGACGAGTGGCTGGACAACGCCCGCCGGCTCGCCCAGCGGTCCAGGGGGCAGACGACCGTCTTCGGCGGCAGTTACAACGGCCTCGTCAAGCTCACCCTCATGGCGACCATGACCGCCTCCGCCGGCGGCAGCCTGTTCAGTGACGACTTCACCCAGGTCGACTTCACCACGCCCGAGGCCCGCAGAGCCCTGGCCTGGTACCTCGACTACTGCAAGGCCGAGGTCGGGCCCAGCCCCGTCCTGCCCGACCCCAACGGCTGGGACGGCCCGACCTACCAGGCCGGACGCATGGCCATGTCGAACAACGGCTACTGGATGGGCGGCCTGATCGGCACCGACGCGAAGCTGGCCCAGGTGTCCCGGCTCGCCCCCGCCCCGGTCTTCGCGGGCGGCCCGCGCGTCAGTGCCTGCCAGGGCGGTACCGGGCTGTGGATGCCGCGCAAGGCGCACCACAAGGACGCCGCCTGGCGGGTCTTCGAGTGGTTCTTCGGGGAGGCACCGGCCAGGGCGCGCGCCACCAGCGGCTGGGGCATCCCCTCCCTGAAGTCGCTGCGGCCGCTGATGCCGGCCAAGGAGGAGTACCAGAGACGCACCTTGAAGGCCCAGGAGAACGAGCTCAGGCACTTCTCGGTGATCGCCGTCAGCCCCTACATCTCGGTGGACGCCTTCGAATCCCTCTTCAACCAGGTCGCCACGCCCGCCATGCACGGCGCGATGTCCGTCGGCACTCTCGCCGGACAGCTGAACTCCGCCATCAACAAACAGCTGAAGCGCGGAAAGGAACAGGTCGGATGACGACACATCAGCTCTCCTCCGTGGCGGACCCGCCGGGTCCGGCCGCGGACGGCGGCCGGACCCGGTCGGCCGAGCGCCCCCGCACCACGATGGCCGCGCGCAGGCACCGCGCGTTCTACCTGTTCACCTCGCCGTGGATCATCGGGTTCACGCTGCTGACCATCGCGCCCATGGCGTTCGCACTGTGGCTGAGCTTCACCACGTACGACGGCATCTCCCCGCACTGGCACCTTGTCGGCCTCGGCAACTACCGGGAGCTGGCCGGGGACCCGCAGACCTGGAAGGCCCTCGGTCGCGCGGGCCTGTTCGCGGTGGTGTCCGTACCGCTGTCGATCATCGCCGGACTGGCGCTCGCCGTGCTGGTCAACCGGCCGATCAGGGGACGCGGCCTGTTCCGCACCCTGCTCTACCTCCCCGCCGTGGTACCGCCGGTGGGCGCGGGCATCGCCTTCAAGAACCTGTTCGACCAGAACTCCGGGGCGGTGAACGGAGTCTGGACGTCCTTCGGCTTCGACGCGATCGGCTGGCTGGCCGACCCCTACGCCCGCTACGTCCTCGTCATGACGGTGCTCTGGGCCGCCGGCAACGTCATGATCATCTCGCTGGCGGGGCTCCAGGACGTACCCCGCGAACTCCACGAGGCCGCACGCCTCGACGGGGCGAGCGCCTGGCGGACCTTCCGCGGCATCACCGTGCCGCTGCTCTCGCCGGTACTGCTCTTCCAGACCGTGACCGGGGTGATCGCCTCGGTGCAGACCATCATGCCGATGCTGCTGGCCCCGGTCCCCGGCACCAGTGGCCTCACCACGATCCCGCAGTCCGACTACACCTACATGATCCACGTGTTCTCGGAGTACTTCGCGCTCGGCCGCTACGGATACGCCTCCGCGCTGCTGTGGGTGCTCTTCGTCCTGATCCTCGTCGCGACCGGACTCATCTTCAGGTTCACCTCCGGCGTGGTGTTCTACAACGTCGACCCGGAGGCGAACCCGTGACCACCACCGGCCTCGAACCCACCTCCCAGGGGCGGGTGCGGGTACGCGCCGACCGCCTCGTCCTCTACACGGCCCTCGTGGTCATCACCGGTCTGTTCCTCGGGCCGTTCGGCTGGCTGGTCCTCACCGGCCTGAAGGACCAGGGCGAACTCGCCGCCGCCCCGGTCCACTGGCTGCCCGCCCATGTCGAGTGGCACAACTTCGCCGACGCCTACCGGCTCGTCGACTTCCTCGGCTACGCCCGCAACTCCCTGATCATCGCCATGATCTACGCCACGCTCGTCACCCTCAGCTCGGCTTGGGTCGGCTTCGGCTTCGCCCGGCTGACCGCGCCCGGCAAGAAGACCCTGTTCGGCGTCCTCGTCGGCTCGATGATGCTGCCCCAGATGATCACCCTGCTGCCGACCTACCTGATCTTCGCCAAGCTGGGCATGGTCGACACCTACTGGCCCTGGGTGCTGTGGGGCCTCGCCTCCGCCCCCTACCTGGTCTTCCTCTTCAGGCAGTTCTTCGCAGGGCTGCCCCGCGAGCTGGAGGAGGCGGCCATCGTCGACGGCTGCGGATACGCCGGGATGTTCTGGCGGATCTTCCTGCCGCAGTCCTGGCCGGTGCTCTCCGCGAGCTTCGTCATCGCCTTCACCTGGACCTGGGGCGACTACATCGCGCCCCAGCTCCTGCTGTCCACCGACCGGTCCACCCTCGCGGTCGCCGTGATGACCAGATACGTCAACTCGGCCGGCACCCCGGTCGCCAACCTCCAGGCCGCCGCCTCCGTCATGTACGTCGTCCCCATCCTGCTGGTCTTCCTCGTCGCCCAGCGCGGCTTCGTCGCCGGCATGTCGACGTCCGGTCTCAAGTAGCGCCGTCCGCAGACCTGTTCACCGCTAGGAGTATGAGATGAACGCGCCCTTCTCCCGCCGTACCGCACTGCGGACCGCCGGGGCCACCGCGCTCGCCGCCGGCCTGTCCGGCGGGCTGACCGCGACCGCCGCGCACGCGGAGGACCGCGGCCCCGCCGCCAAGCTGGTCACCTACCCCCGCCCGTCCGCCGTACCGACCAACACCAGCTTCCAGGTGCGGGTGCGCACCGCCCCCGACGGCGACTGGCAGACCCTGGACGTCTACCGGCCGCAGTTCGAGGAGATCAACCCCGCCACCGGCTCGGGCAAGGTCTACAGCTCCTCCCTGGTGTACTTCGACTTCCAGTGCTCCGTGGAGATCGAGGTGACCTACCTCAAGGGCGGCACCACCAAGGCCCGGGTGAGACCGGACTCGTACGGCATCAAGCCCGAACTCCTCGGCGACACCCTGCGGTTCACCCTCGACGAGCCGAAGGACCTGGTCGTCCAGGTCAACGACGAGATCTTCGACTGCCTGCACGTCGTCACCAACCACGTCGACCACCGTCCGCCCGCCGCCGACGACCCCGACGTCATCTACTTCGGCCCCGGTGTGGCGACCGTCCCCGGCGGCACGCTCACCGTCCCCAGCGGCAAGACCGTCTACCTCGCCGGCGGTGCCGTCCTCAAGGCGACCGTGTACTTCAAGGACGTGGAGAAGGCCGCCCTCCGGGGGCACGGCATGATCTGGGCCGGCCCGGGCGGGGGCGTGCTCTGCGAGGGCAGCAGCGACATCCGGGTCGAGGACGTCATCATCATGAACCCGGGCGGCTACATCACCACCCTCGGCGAGGCCCGGAACGTCCGCATGAAGAAGGTCCGCGGCTTCAGCTCGCGGGGCAACGGCGACGGCATCGACATCTTCTCCTCCAGCGACGTCGTCCTCGACGGCTGCTTCCTGCGCAACTCCGACGACTGCGTCGCCATCTACGCCCACCGCTGGGACTACTACGGCGACACCCGGAACATCACCGTGCAGAACTGCTCCCTGTGGGCCGACGTCGCCCACCCGGTCAACATCGGCACCCACGGCAACACCGACGCGCCCGAGGTCATCGAGAACCTGGTCATCAGGAACATCGACGTCCTCGACCACCGCGAACCCCAGATGAACTACCAGGGGTGCATCGCCCTCAACCCCGGCGACTCCAACCTCATCAGGAACGTCCGCATCGAGGACGTACGGATCGAGGACTTCCGCTGGGGCCAGGTCATCTACATGAAGGTCATGTACAACCCGAAGTACAACACCTCGGTCGGCCGGGGCATCCAGGACGTGTACGTCAAGAACCTCACCTACACCGGCACCCGCGCCAACCCGTCGCTCTTCCTCGGCTACGACGCCGAGCACGGCATCGACAACGTCACCTTCGAGAACCTGGTGATCAACGGGGTCGTCGTCGCCGACTCGATGAAGAAGCCGAGCTGGTACTACACCACCGACGAGATCCAGTGGTTCTACAACGAGCACGTGACGAACCTGAGGTTCATCACGACCGCCGAGGCGGAGGCGGCCGCCCAGTGAGCCCGCTCAGCCGCCGCGGCCTGCTGAGGTCCTCCGGCGCCCTGCTGCTCGCCGCCGGCGCGAACACCCTGTTCGTGCCCGCGGCGGCCCGGGCGGCGGACGGCGACGACGACCCGCCCTTCGCCTTCGCCCACCCGGGGATCCTGCACACCGCCGACGACCTGGCCCGGATGCGGTCCGCGGTCGAGGGCAGGCGGTCCCCCGTGTACGACGGCTACCTCGCCCTGGCCGCCCACACTCGGTCCCAGGCGTCGTACACCGTCCAGAACAGCGGCCAGATCACCTCCTGGGGCCGCGGACCAGCCAACTTCCAGAACCAGGCCGTCGCCGACTCGGCCGCCGCCTACCAGAACGCCCTCCTGTGGGCCGTCACCGGTGACCGCGCGCACGCGGACAAGGCCCGCGACATCCTCGACGCCTGGTCGGCCTCGCTCACCGTCGTCACCGGCGCCGACGGCCCGCTCGGCGCGGGCCTACAGGGCTTCAAGTTCGCCAACGCCGCCGAACTCCTGCGGCACACCGGCTACGACGGCTGGAGCGACGCCGGTGTCGCCCGCTGCGAGGCGTCCTTCCTCGACGTCTGGTATCCGGCCGTCTCCGGCTACATGCTCTACGCCAACGGCAACTGGGACCTGACGGCCCTTCAGACCATCCTGGCCATCGGTGTGTTCTGCGAGGAACGCGCCCTCTTCGAGGACGCCCTGCGGTTCGCCGCCGCGGGCGCCGGCAACGGCAGTGTCCGCCACCGGGTCGTCACCGACGCGGGCCAGGGCCAGGAGTCCGGCCGCGACCAGGGCCACGAACAACTCGCCGTCGGCCTCATGGGCGACGCGGCCCAGGTCGCCTGGAACCAGGGCGTGGACCTCTGGGCCTACGACGGCAACCGCATCCTCGCCAACGCCGAGTACGCCGCCCGCTACAACCTCGGCCAGGACGTCCCCTTCACACCCGACCTCGACCGCACCGGCAAGTACATCAAGAAGACGGTGTCGGCGATCTCCCGCTCCACCCTGCCCCCGATCTACGAGATGTACCAGGCCCACTACGCGGGGGTGCGCGGCCTCGCCACCCCCTGGACCACGGCGGCCGTCTTCCGGGGCACCGGCGGCACCCGCGTGATCGAGGGCAGCAACGACGACCTGCCCAGCTGGGGCACCTTCGCCTATGCCGGCGCCACGGCCCCCGACCCGAGCGTCCCGACACCACCGGCGGGCGTCACGGCCGACGGCGACGAGCGGGCCGTCACGGTGTCCTGGCTGCCGTCGGCCGGCGCCACCCGTTACGAGGTGCGGCGCGCCGAGCACCCCGACGGGCCCTACGAGGTGCTGGCCGAGACCGGATCGCCGTCGTACACGGACGGCCGCGCACGGCCGGGGCGGACCTACCACTACGCGATCCGCGCCGCCAACTCGCTGGGAAGGAGCGGGACGTCGGCCGTCGCGTCGGCGACCGCGGGGCTCCCCGGTGCCTGGCGGACCCAGGACCTCGGCGCCGTACGCATCCCGGGATCCGCGCGTTTCGACGGCGAGCGGTTCGTGCTGGAGGCGAGCGGCACCGCGGACACCTACCGCCTGACGCACCTGCCGCTGCACGGCGACGGCAGTGTCACCGCCCGGGTCGTCTGGCCGCTCAGCTCGCAGTACGCGAAGATCGGCGTCACGCTCCGGGGTTCGCTCGACCCGATGGGCGCCCATGCCTCGATGCTGATCCAGGGGCTGCCGCTGCACACCTGGAGCGGGGTGTGGAGCGTACGGCCGGCGGCCGGTGCCGGGATCTCGGCGACCGGGAGCACGCCGGTGCCGCCCAGCCAGCAGCAGACGATCACCACCGGGGCCGGCTTCCCGATCTCCGACCTGGGCGCGCTGCCCGATTCGGCGACCCCGCTCGCGGCCCCGTACGTGGAGGGGGCCGGGGACGGCTACCGGCTCCGGGCCCCGTACTGGGTGCGGGTGACCCGGGAGGGGGACCGCTGCACCGGGGCGATCTCGGCGGACGGGGTGCGATGGACCGAGGTCGGGTCCACCGTGTGCGCACTGCCGCGCACCGCGTACGCCGGGCTCGTCCTCACCTCCTGCCTGGGCGTCGAGGAGGAGTACGCCGAGACCGGCACCGGCGCCTTCGACAACGTCAGCGTGGTGTCCGGGGGCGGCGGCACCGGGTGGCGCGTGCCCCGCCCCGCCCGCACCGCCACCGACCTGCTCGCCGCCGCCGCCGGCCCGGCCGGGACCCGGCTGACCTGGACCGACCCTGACCCGTCGGCCCGCTACACCGTCCTGCGCGCACCCGGTGCCCACGGGCCGTACCGGACCCTCGCCCGGGACGTGGGCGCGGTCGGCTTCGGCACCCGGGTGCGGTACACGGACGCGAGCGGTACGTCCGGGACGACGTACCGCTACGCCGTCGCCAAGACCAACTGCGCGGGACAGGGCCCGCGTTCGGCACCGGTGACCGCGGTGGCACCCGCCGTCACCGCGACGCCCACCGAACCCACGGAGGTCCCTCCGTCGGCCCTGCCCGCGCCCTGGACCAACGGTGACCTCGGCGACCTCGTCCTGGACCGGAGCGCCTACGGCACCCTCGGGGTGGTCGCCGTCCTCACCCCGGGCGACGCGACCCACGCCGACGGCACCTTCACGGTGCGCGGCGCCGGGGTGGACCTCAACGTCAACTCGCAAGGGATGACCGGCCAGTTCGTACGACAGGAGATCACCGGCGACTGCGAGGTCACCGCCCGGCTGGTGTCCCGCTCCGGGGCCACCGCCGACCGGATCGGACTGCTGATGGCCAAGTCGCTGTCGCCGTTCGACCAGGCGGCCGGGGCCGTCGTGACCGCGGGCGGCACCGCCCAGCTCATGCTCCGCCCCACGGTCGCCGGCGCCTCCGCCTTCACCGGCGCCGCGACCGTCCGACTGCCCCTGCTGCTGCGGCTGAGGCGCACCGGGACCGCCTTCGCCGCGGCCGTCTCCACCGACGACGGCGTCACCTGGACCGCGCTCGCCTCGGGCGCGATCCCCACCTTCGGCGACGCCCCCTACCACGTGGGCCTGGTGGTGTGCTCCCGCACGCCCCTGGCTCTCGGTACCGCGCAGTTCGAAGAGGTGAGCGTCCGACTCACCTGAACTCCCCCCACCGAAGGAGAAAACACGCGATGAGCCGCCGCGTACCACCCCAGTCAGGCACCAGCGGACCGAGCCGCCGCGGTGTCCTGAAGTCCGCCGCCGCGCTCGCCGTCGCCGCCTCGGCCGCCGCCCCCACGGTGGCCGACGCGGCACCGGCCACCTTCACCCACCCCGGCATGCTGCACAACGCCGGTGACATCAACCGTGCCAAGGTGCGGGTCGCCGCCGGCACCGACCCCTGGCTGTCCGGCTGGAACAGGCTGACCGCCAACTCCCACTCCCAGTCGACCTGGACCAACCGGGCGACGGCCACGGTCATCCGTGGCGGCGACGGGCAGAACTACAGCCTGCTGTACAACGACATCGCCGCCGCCTACCAGAACGCCCTGCGCTGGAAGATCGCCGGCACCGAGGCGAACGCGGTGTGCGCCGCCGACATCCTCAACGCCTGGTCGAGGACGCTGACCACGGTCACCGGGAACGCCGACCGGTTCCTCGCCGCCGGGCTCTACGGCTGGCAGTTCGCCAACGCGTGCGAGCTGATGCGCGACTACAGCGGCTTCGACCTCGCCGCCGCCCGGTCCATGCTGGCGAACGTCTTCTACCCGCTCAACAACAGCTTCCTGACCAACCACAACGACGCCTGCATCACCAACTACTGGGCCAACTGGGATCTGTGCAACATGGCCTCGGTCCTGGCCATCGGCATCCTCGACGAGGACAAGGCCAAGTACGACCAGGCCGTCACCTACTTCAAGTCGGGCGCCGGCAACGGCTCCCTCGCGCATGCCGTGCCCTACCTGTACACCGACTCCGACGGCTACGCGCTGGGCCAGTGGCAGGAGTCCGGCCGCGACCAGGGCCACACCGTCATGGGCATGGGCCAGATGGGCGCGATCTGCGAGATGGCCTGGAACCAGGGTGACGACCTGTACTCGTACGACAGCCGGCGCTTCATGAAGGCCGCCCAGTACGTCGCCAAGTACAACCTCGGCCAGGACGTGCCGTTCACCACCTACACCTGGGGCACCGGGCAGAGCTGCGCCCAGTCCTCCCAGACGGTGATCTCCGACTCCTCCCGCGGCCAGCTCCGCCCGGTGTGGGCCATGCTCCACTTCCACTACAACCGGCGTATCAACCTCGACGACAAGTACATCTCGGCCATGTACTACGACCTGGTCGCCCCCGAGGGCGGAGGAGGTGACTACGGGTCCGACAGCGGTGGCTACGACCAGCTCGGCTTCGGCACCCTGATGTACGCCAAGTAGCCCCGAGCGCGCGTCCGAACGCCGTGTGTGCCGGAATACCGGGAGCGGATGTGGTGCTCTTGTCGTACCGGCGTAGTGGCGCACGCGGCGGGAGGAGCTGGTGGGCGGATGACGGCAGACGGGACGGACCGGAGAGACCCGGTGGCCGACACCCCGTACGGGGCCGTGCGGGGCAGGTGGGAGCGGGGGATCGCGGTGTTCCGCGGCATTCCGTACGCAGCCCCGCCCTTCGCGGCCCACCGGTTCCGGCCACCCGGGCCGCCCGAACCCTGGGACGGCGTCCGGGACGCGGGCGCCTTCGGGCCGACGGCGCCCAAACCGCCGTACTCGGAGGCGTTCGCGCAGTACCTGTCCGACCCGGCCGTCCCCGGCGACGACTGCCTCAACCTGAACGTATGGACCCCGGAACCGGGCCCGGGTGCCCGGCTCCCGGTACTGGTCTGGCTGCACGGCGGCGCCCTGACCAGGGGATCCTCCGCCGTTCCGGTGTACGACGGGCACGCGTTCGCCCGGGACGGTGTCGTCCTCGTCTCCGTGAACTACCGGCTGGGCGTGGAGGGCTACGGCCTGTTCCCGGACGCCCCTCCCAACCCCGGCCTGCACGACCAGCTCACCGCCCTGCGCTGGGTCCACGCGAACGTCGCGGGCTTCGGCGGCGACCCGGACCGCATCACCCTGTGCGGCCAGTCGGCCGGCGCCATCAGCACCGGCGCCCTGCTCGCCGCACCGCAGACCCAGGGGCTGATCCGACGGGCCGTCCTGCAAAGCGGCCCGCCCGAGGCCGCCGAACGCGACAAGGTCCGGCGCATGGTCCGCCGGATGGCCGGCCGCCTCAAGGTCCCCGCCACCGCCGAGGCCTTCGCCGGGATCGACCGCGAACTGCTCCTGCGCACCCAGGCGGAGGTGGGCCGGCTGAGCAGCCCCGTTCTCGGCGGCCCCGCCTTCGGCATCGTCGTCGACGGCGACCTCGTCCCGCGCGACCCGCTGCGGGCCCTCCTCGACGGCGAGGCCGCCAGGGGTGTCGACCTCCTGATGGGCTGGACCCGCGACGAGTACCGGCTCTGGCTGGTGCCCGGCGGCCTGGTCGACCACGTCGACCGGCTCGGACCGGTCGCCTTCGCCGGCGCCATGGCCCGCTGCCACGCCGGCCACGAGGTGCCGCGCGGTTACCGGTTCCTGCACCCCGACGCCGGTCCCGCCGAGATCGTCGGCCAGATGGTCACAGACCACCTGCTGCGCCGCCCGCTGCACCGGCTGGCCGAGGCCCGCCCCGGCTCGTCGTACCTGTACGAGTTCGCCTGGCCGTCCAACCGGCCCGGTCTCGGCGCCTGCCACGGCCTCGAGCTGGGTTTCGTCTTCGACACCGGTACGCTGCCGGATTCGGCGCTGCTGGCCGGCGACGGCGCCCCGCAGCCGCTGGCCGACACGATGCACGGCGCGTGGGTCCGCTTCGTCACCACCGGCGATCCCGGCTGGCAGCCCTGGGACAACACCCACCCGGTGCGCGTCCTCGGGGACGGCGCGCCCCGCACGGAGTCCGGCCCCCGGGACGAGGAGTTCGCCCTGTGGACAGCCGGCCCCGCACCACGCGCCGAGAGGACGGCCGAACTGACCCTGGCGGTACGGCGGCTGCGGCGCTCAATGGCCGCCGTGCGCCGCCACTGAGTCCCGTACGACGACATGCGTGCCGAGCAGCAGGTGCTCGGCGGCCGACTCCTCGCCGTGCCCCAGCGCGGTGCGCACCGCGAGCCGCCCCAGCTCCTCGTAGGGCACGTGCACGGTGGTCAGGGCGGGGTGCAGATCGCGGGCGAACGGAATGTCGTCGTACCCGGCGAGCGACACGTCCCCGGGCACGCCGAGCCCCGCCTCGTGCAGGGCGGTCAGGGCCCCCGCCGCCACCATGTCGGTGGCGGCGACCACCGCGCTGAACTCCAGCCCCGCGGCGAGGGCCCGCCGGATCAGCCGGTGCCCGGAGTCCCGGGTGAAGTCGCCGTGCAGCAGCAGCGCCGGGTCGGGCTCCAGCCCCCGCGCCCGGTGCGCGGCCAGATAACCGCGCTCCCGGCCCATCGCCGTCGTGTGGTCCGGCTTCCCGCCGAGGAACAGCACCCGCCGGTGGCCCTGCGCGAGCACATGGGCGACCAGGGCGTAGGCGCCGCCCTCGTTGTCGTACTCGATGACCGTGACCGGCGCGCCGGGCCCCAGCGGCGGCCGTCCGCACAGCACCAGCCGGGACCCGGCCGAGGCCAGCGAGTCGGCGATCCGGCCGGTCCGCTCCCGGTACTCGGGGGTGTCCGCGGCCCCACCCACCAGGATCACGGCGGCGGCCCGCTGGGCGCGCATCATCTCGATGAACTCCAGCTCACGCCGGACGTCGCCGTCGGTGCTGCACACCAGCGACAGATGCCCGAGCCGCGCCGCCTCCCGCTCCACCCCGTGCGCCATGTGCGCGAACGACGGCCCGGTGATGTCCTCCAGCACGAAGGCGAGGGTGGGCGTGCCCACCCCGGCGACGGCCTTGGCCCGGGCGTCGGCGACGTAGTCCAGCTCGCGGACGGCCCGCAGCACCCGGCCGCGGGCGGCGGCACTGACGGGATAGTCACCGGCGAGCACCCGGGACACGGTGGAGGCGGACACCCCGGCACGAGCGGCCACATCACGAATGGTGCTGCGCCCCGCCGCTTCGCTTTTTCTGGTCACGTCCCCACCCTCTGAGAACGCCAACCGGTTCCCGACGGGACCTTAGCGCTTCGAAAGGGCGCTGGGGGTACCCTCGGCCGAAGGCTGGGGGAGGAACTGCGCGACCAGCCCTCACCGCCCCGCAGTCGCGCACCGCCCACACCACTCACGGCGGAACCGGCGCACCCTCACACCACCCGCGCGATCCCGGCGATCGCCTCCGGCCCCACCCGGCAGCACCCGCCGATCAACCGGGCCCCGGCATCCCGCCAGCCCGCCACCTGCTCGGTGTCGAACAACGACCGCCCGGTCCACGCCCGCGCCCGCGCGTCCCACACCTCTCCGCTGTTGGGATAGACGACGACCGGCTTGCCCGTCACCCGCGCCGCCACCTCCACCGCCCGGTCGACATCCTCGGGCGCACAGCAGTTCACGCCCACGGCGATCACCTCGTCCACGTCGGCGGCCAGGGCGAACGCCTCCTCCAGCGGCTGGCCCGCCCGGGTCCGCCCGCCCGCCACGCTGTACGACAGCCAGGCCGGCACCCCCAGCCCGCGCACCGCCCGCAACAGCGCCGCCGCCTCGTCGGCGTCCGGCACCGTCTCCAGCGCGAACACGTCCGGCTCCGCCGCGGCCAGCACCTCGAGCCGCGGCCGGTGGAACGCCTCCAGCTCGTCGACGCTCAGCCCGTACCGCCCCCGGTACTCGGAGCCGTCCGCGAGCATCGCCCCGTACGGCCCGACCGACGCGGCCACCCACAACGGCCGTACGACGCCCTCCGCCCGCGCCCGGCGCACCGCGTCCCGCCCCAGCTCCACGCTGAGCGCGAGCAGCCGGGCGGCCTCCTCGTGGCCGATGCCGCGCTCGGCGAAGCCCTCGAAGGTGGCCTGGTAGCTCGCGGTGATCGCGACATCGGCGTCCGCCCTGAAGTACGCGAGGTGCGCGTCACCGACCGCGTCCGGCCGGTCGGCCAGCAGCCGCGCCGACCAGAGCCCGTCGCCGAGGTCGTGTCCGGCGGACGCCAACTGGTTGGACATACCGCCGTCGAGCACGACCGTTCCGGCGGCGAGGGCGTCGGCGAGGCTGGGGGAGGTGTCGCTGGTCATGCCCCGACGCTAGTCGACCCGGCACCGGAGAACCCCTTGCGTCCACTCCGTGAACAGATGGCCCATCATGTGGACACCGGTTGTACGATCACCCGACTCCCCACCCCCCCGATCACCCGACTTTTCACCCCCCGATCGCCCGAC
>NZ_LBMU02000137.1 GCF_001005085.2 Streptomyces humi | reverse complement strand
TGGTGTTGCCCGACTCGAAGCCGTTGTTGCCCAGCAGCTGCGAGGAGGTGCAGGAGCCGCCGCCGGTCGAGCTGACCGTCCAGGTGAAGGACGCCGTGCCGGTGGCACCGGTGGAGTCGGTCACCGTGACGGTGGTGCTGTAGGTGCCCGCCGTGGTGGGAGTGCCGGTGATGGCGCCGGTCGAGCTGGAGATGGAGAGGCCGGTCGGCAGTCCGGTCGCCGCGTAGGTCAGCGAGCCGCTGTTGGTGCTGCTCGCCGAGACCTGGAGGCTCACCGCGGTGCCCACGGTGGAGGACTGGCTGCCCGGGTTGGTGACCGTGACGCCCGAGGTGGGCACGGTGATGTGGCTGCCGACGTTGATGCCGGCGAACGCGTTGCCGACCCCGGCGTACTGGGCGGAGCTGGTGCCGTACAGGGCGGCGGCCGCGTTCAGGGCGGCGGTGCGGGCACCCGAGTAGGTGGTGCTGGACGTCATGTACGACGTCAGCGCCTTGTACCAGATCTGGAGCGCGGCGGCCCGCCCGATGCCGGCCACGGCGACGCCGTCGGAGGTGGTGCTGGTGTAGGTGACGCCGTTGATGGTCTTGGTGCCGCTGCCCTCCGAGAGCAGGTAGAACATGTGGTTCGCCGGGCCCGACGAGTAGTGCACGTCGAGGTTGCCGACCCCGGAGTACCAGCTGTCCGCCGACGAGCCGTCCTTGCTCGGCTTGTCCATGTAACGCAGCGGCGTGCCGTCACCGTTGATGTCTATCTTCTCGCCGATGAGGTAGTCGCCGACGT
>NZ_LBMU02000136.1 GCF_001005085.2 Streptomyces humi | reverse complement strand
TGTCGTACCGGCTTGATGTCGTACCGGCTTGATGTCGTACCGGCTTGATGTCGTACCAGCCTGCTGGAAGCGGACAGTACGACCGGCCGAGCGGCCGACGACATGTGAGGGAGAGCCAGGACTGCGGAGCCCGGCATGGCGCGCGCACCCATGGTCTCGGCGATGCTCCTGTGACACATGGACGCCCGCCCGCACCCACGCCCCTCGGGAGTCCTGGGCGTGGTGACGGCTGTCGTGGGCGTGGGTGACGTCCAGGATCAGCCGCCGTCCGTCAGCACATGGTGGTGCCACCTACCTCGCGGCTTGAAAATGTGTTGGTGACCCACATGTCTCACCGCGTGAGTCCTACCTACCGTGTTCGGCCATGGACAGCACCAAGGGCTCCCACGAGGGCTCGCCCCAGCATCCCGACCGCGGCGACGGCACCGGGCCCGGCCTGGCCTCGAGCCGGTTTCTCGCCGGCCGCAAGGTTCTCGTCACCGGTGCGGCCAGCGGGATCGGCTGGGCGTGCGCGGAGGCCTTCGCCGCTGCCGGCGCCCAGGTCTACGTGGTGGACCGGGCCGCCGAGGCCGCCAAGGAGGTGGCCGCGGCGGTCGACGGTATCGCCGTCGTGGCCGACCTCGCGCATGCCGAGGCCGTGGACGCGTTGCCGGACGACGCCGACATCGTGGTCAACAACGCCGGTCTTCAGCACGTCGCCCCAGTGCACGAGTTTCCCCCGGAGCGGTTCGCACTGATCCAGCGAGTCATGGTGGAGGCCCCGTTCCGCATCCTGCGCCGCACGCTGCCCCACATGTACGCGCAAGCCTGGGGCAGGGTCGTCAACATCTCCTCGGTGCACGGTCTGCGGGCCAGCCCCTACAAGTCGGCGTACGTCACGGCCAAGCACGCGCTGGAGGGCCTGAGCAAGGTGGTCGCCCTGGAGGGCGCCGCACACGGTGTGACCAGCAACTGCGTCAACCCCGGCTACGTCCGCACGCCGCTGGTCGAGAAGCAGATCGCCGACCAGGCGCTCGCCCACGGCATCTCCGCGGCGGAGGTGATGGACCAGGTGTTCCTGGAACGCACCGCGATCAAGCGCCTGATCGAGCCGGCCGAGGTCGCCGAGGCGGCCCTGTGGCTGTGCTCCGAACGCAGCGGATACCTGACCGGCAGCTCGATCCCTCTGGACGGCGGCTGGACGGCCCACTGAAACCCCGTCAGCCGGTGCGCCTCACCGGCGCACCGCATGCGCCGCCCTGCCGGCGCACCGCAACCGAACCGACTCCTCCGGAAAACGGTGACACCCATGCCCAGCGCTCACAACGCCGTGAACGACCCAGCCGCCTCCAGAAGCCCGAGCGGACTGCGCAAGATCGTCGCGGCCAGCCTGATCGGCACGACCATCGAGTGGTACGACTACTTCCTCTACGGCTCGGCCGCCGCCCTGGTCTTCGGCCGCGTCTTCTTCCCCGAGTCGGACCCGCTGACCGGCACCCTGCTCTCCTTCCTCACCTACGCCATCGGCTTCGCCGCCCGCCCGATCGGCGCCGTGGTCTTCGGACACTTCGGCGACCGGCTCGGCCGTAAGAAGCTGCTGGTGATCAGCCTGCTGATGATGGGGCTGTCCACCGCCCTGATCGGCTGCGTCCCCGGTTACGACACCATCGGCGTCGCCGCTCCCGTGCTGCTGACCGTCCTGCGTCTCATCCAGGGCTTCGCCCTCGGCGGCGAGTGGGGCGGCGCGGTGCTGCTGGTGTCCGAACACGGCGACGCGAAGCGGCGCGGCTTCTGGGCGTCCTGGCCACAGGGCGGCGCACCGGCCGGCAACCTGGTCGCCGTCGGCGTGCTCTCCCTGATGACCACCGTGCTCAGCGACGACGCGTTCAACACCTGGGGCTGGCGCGTGCCGTTCCTGCTCTCCGCCGTACTGGTCATGATCGGTCTGTGGATCCGGCTGTCCGTCGACGAGTCGCCGCTGTTCAAGGAGGCGCTGGCCAAGGCCGAGCGGCGCAAGGCGGAACAGCGGGCCGAACAGCCGCCGTTCGTCGCGGTCGTACGCGACCACTGGCGGGACATCCTGGTCGCCATGGGCGCCCGCATGGCCGAGAACATCTCGTACTACGTCATCACCGCGTTCGTCCTCACCTACTGCGTGGACCACCTGGGCATCGACAAGCAGACGTCGCTGAACGCGGTGCTCATCGGCTCGGCCGTGCAGTTCTGCCTCATCCCGCTGTTCGGGGCGCTGTCCGACCGGGTCGGGCGCAAGCCCGTGTACCTGGTGGGCGCGGTCGGCGTCGGCCTGTGGTCGTGGGCCTTCTTCGCCCTGCTCGACACCAGGTCGTTCCCCGCGCTGGTCCTGGCCGTCACCGTGGGGCTCATCTTCCACAGCGCCATGTACGCCCCCCAGGCGGCGTTCTTCTCCGAGTTGTTCGCCACCCGGATGCGCTACACCGGTGCCTCCATCGGAGCGCAGCTGTCCTCGGTGGCGGCCGGCGCCCCGGCCCCGCTGATCGCGACGGCGCTGCTCGGCTCCTACGGCGACTCCACGCCCATCTCGGTGTACGTCGGGCTGGCCGCCCTGATCACCGTGATCGCCGTCGTCGCCTCCCGTGAGACCCGTGGCAGGGACCTCGCCGCGATCGAACCGGACGGCTCCGCGACACGGGCCGCCGCGGACCGGGAGACGGCCGCGTCCGCCTGACGGCCGACCCCACTGCCCGGCCGATGAGGGCCAGGGCCCTCCCGGCCGGGGAGAGCCCTGGCCCTCATCGGCCGCTTCGCACAAGGCCGTTCCCTTCTCGCCCATACTCCGGTCCCCTACTCCGATCCCCCTGCTCACCCACGACGCGACGGTTGACCGCCCATGCCGCATGAACCCACTCCCGCCACCCGTCATCTGTGCCGGCTGCTCGAACTCCTCGCCGCGGGCGCCTCTGCCGAGGACCTGAGCGCGGTCGCCGTCGAGGCCCGCGGCAGCGGGGCCGTGGCCGAGGATCTCGCGGCGGTCGAGCGGGCCACCGAGACGGCGCTGCGCGTGCGGACCACGCTGCGGCAGCACCGGCGCCGGGAGGCGGAGCTGACCGCGCTGTTCGACACCGCAGGCGACCTCGCGGCCCTGCGCGACCTCGACGCCGTGCTGCACTCCATCGTGCGGCGCGCCCGTATGCTCCTGGGCACCGACACGGCGTACCTCACGCTGCCCGACGAGGAGGCCGGCGACACCTATATGCGTGTCACCGACGGCTCGGTGTCGGAGCTGTTCCAGAACCTGCGCCTCGACCTCGGGGAGGGCCTCGGCGGACTGGTCGCACAGACCGCACGCCCCTACGCCTCCCCCGACTACCGCACCGACGAACGCTTCCTGCACACCGGCAGCATCGACGCCGGGGTCCTGGACGAGGGCCTGGTGGCGATACTCGGCGTGCCACTGCTGCTGGGGTCGGGAAGCGGCGGCCAGGTCATCGGGGCGCTGTTCGCCGCCGACCGCACTCCCCGCACGTTCGCCCCGGACGAGGTCGCCCTGCTGTGCTCGCTGGCCGACCATGCCGCCATCGCCATCGACACCGCCAAGTCGATGGCCGACGCGCGGGTCGCGATGGCCGAACTCGCGGAGGCCAACGCCGTGATCCGGGAGCACTCCGCGGCCATGCAGCGTGCCGAGGAATCGCATGACCGGCTCACCGATCTGGTGCTGCGCGGCGGTGAACTCCAGGACGTGGCCGCCGCCGTGGCCGGTCTGCTGAAGGGGGACGTCGCGGTTCACGACGGTTCCGGATGGCCGCTCACCTCGGTCGCCGTGCACGGTGGCGCGATCGCGGAGGGCCCGGCGGACACCGGCGGTACGGAGGAGGAGGCGGCGGCGCTGGTCGCTGCGGCGGAGAGCTCACGCGCGGCCGCGCACGCGGTGTTCCGTGACGGGCGCTGGGTGTGCGCGGTGCTGGCCGGGCAGGAACTGCTGGGCTGCCTGGTGCTGTTCGGGCGGCCTGACCTCCACGGCCCCGACCGGCGGCTGTTCGAGCGCAGCAGCGTCGTGACCTCGTTGCTGCTCCTGTTGCGGCGTTCGGTGGCGGAGACCGAGAACCGTGTACGCGGCGATCTGCTCACCGACCTGCTCACCGTGCCCGACCGCGACCCGGCCGGCCTGGTGAGCCGCGGCCGCCGCCTCGGCATCGACCTCGACCGGCCCCACCTGCTGCTCGTCGCCCGCTCCGGCGACGCGGTCCGCGAACGGCTCGCGGACGCGGCGGTGCAGTACCTGTTCGGGGGCGGCGGTGTCAGCGCCGAGCACGAGGGCGCTGTGGTGCTGCTGCTCCCGTGCGACGGCACCGGCCCGGGCGAGGCGGCCCGGGGCGCGGCCGGGCAGCTCGGCCAACTCACCGGTGCTCCGGTCACGGTGGCCGGTGCCGGGCCGGCCGCCGGGCCGCGCGGCATCGCCGACGGGCATGCCGAGGCCCTGCGGTGTCTGCGGGCCCTGCATGTGCTCGGCCGCGAAGGACACGGGGCGAGCGTGGCCGAACTGGGTTTTCTCGGTGTGCTGTTGGGTGACCTTCACGACGTGGACGGCTTCGTCACCGCCACGTTGGGGCCGCTGCTGGACTACGACGCTCAGCGCGGCACCCAACTGGTCCGCACCCTGCGCGCCTACTTCGACTGCGGCGGGAGCCTGAGCCGGGCCAAGGAGGCGCTGCACGTGCACGTGAACACGGTCGTGCAGCGCCTGGACCGCGTCCAGGTGCTGCTGGGCCCCGACTGGAACACCCCCGAACAGACCCTGGAACTCCAACTCGCCCTGCGCCTGCATCTCTTGTCGGACGCGTGACGTCGGAGCGCGGGTGGGTGGGCGGCACGGCTCCGGCCGCCCGGGTCACCGGGACGCCGGGACGCCAGGTCACCGGGGCGCCGTATCCGTGGGTTCCCCGGGTTCGTCCACGTCGGCCGCGGCGAGGAGGTGCTGTGCCACGGTCCGGGCGCCCTCGTCGCCGATGATGACGGAGTAGTGGTTGGTGTCGGGCACCGACCGGGTGCGCACCATGGCGGGATCGAGGCCGGCTGCGGCCAGCCGCTGCTCGTCGTACAGGCCCTGCGGCTCGTCCATCAGGCCGCGTGGCGCCCACAGCAGCACGGCGGGCACGGGCAGTCGGTGCACCGCGCCCGACACCTGCGCGCCGAGTTGGTCCACGCCG
This sequence comes from Streptomyces humi, assembly GCF_001005085.2. GTDB lineage: Bacteria > Actinomycetota > Actinomycetes > Streptomycetales > Streptomycetaceae > Streptomyces > Streptomyces humi. The sequence goes on along the minus strand of NZ_LBMU02000136.1, from coordinate 66,528 downwards.
TCGGTGCGGACCGCCTCCAGGTCGCAGGACGAGCGCAGTTCGGGCTCCTCCCCCACGAGATCACGCTGGATGTAGTCGTCCACCCACGGCGACCAACAGGCGGTGAAGGCCGGATGCGACTTCCAGAACGTGCGGTAGGCCTCGCGGTCCGGGAACGTCATGGACAGCCGTCGCATGGCCGGGCCGAGCACCGCGGTGATCAGTTCGTCGGGATCGAGTCCGGCGGGAACGGGGAAGCCCACGCCGCCGTCCACCAGGAGCAGGGCCCTCACCAGGTGCGGGTGGCGGACGGCGGTCAGGGCCGCGGTGAACGCGCCCATGGAGTGGCCGGTCAGCACCACCCGGCCCACGCCCAGGGCGTCCACCACGGCCGCCATGTCGTCGGCGTGGGCCGCGATGCCGTACGGGCCGGGCACTCCCCCGCTGCGGCCGCGGCCGCGCAGGTCGGGTGCCACCAGGGTGACCCGGCCGGCCAGGTGGTGGGCGACGCGCGCCCAGCTCAGACCGTTGGCCGTGATGCCGTGCAGCGCCAGCACCACCGGCGCGCCCGGGTCGTCGGCAGGCCAGCGCGACACGGCCAACCGCCCGCCGGGCACCGGCACTTGGAACTCCTCGCGCGCCGGTGCCGAGCCGTGCTGACGGGCCGTCGCCCCGTTCTGCGGAGTGGGACTCATGGCGCGGGAACCTCCTCGCGTTCGGCCGCGGCGGGGGACGGGCGGGCGGCGCGCAGGCGGGCCGGGAGCCGGGCCACGCCGCCGGGCAGCAGGTATATCACCGCGACGAACAGGGCGCCGAGCAGGAACAGGGGCTGCGAGAGCGGCACCCGGACCACCGCGGGCAGGCCGGCGACCGTGTCCGAGCCGGCCAGGTCGGTGAGCCTGTGGTCGGCCCAGGTGTAGAGAACGCCTCCGACCGTGGGGCCCCACCGGCTGCCCGAACCGCCCAGCACCACCATCACCAGCAGGGAGAGGGTGAAGTCGGAGGTGGTCGTCTGCGGGGTGGCGCCGCCGGTCAGCAGCAGGTAGACGAGGCCGCCGAGCGCGGCCAGAGTGCCGGCCAGGACGAAGGCGAGGAGCTTGAACCCGTAGGGGCGCAGTCCGAGCACCTCCACCCGGCGCTCGTTCTCCTTGATGCCTTCCCAGACCCGGCCGACGGGTGAGCGGACCGCCCGGTGCACGACGGCGAGCACCACCACCAGGTAGGCCAGGGCGATCCAGTACAGGTTGGCGGTGTGCTCGATGCCGACCAGTGCGGCGGGCAGTCTGTCCGCGGGTGCGGCCCGGCCCTCCTCGCCGCCGGTGACACCGCCGGGGTCGCGCTGCACGAGGATCGACGCGGCCTGCGCGAAGGCGAGGGTGACCATGGAGAATCCGATGCCGCTGACGCGGAGGCTGACGGCGCCCAGCAGGGCGGACAGCGCCGCGCCGGCGAGCAGGCCCAGCAGCGCCGACGCGGCGAACGGCAGGCCCGCCTCGAGCATCACGGTGTTGGTGACGTAGGTGCCCGCGGCGAAGTAGAGGGCGTGTCCGAAGGAGAGCAGTCCGGTGCGGCCGAGCAACAGGTCGTAGCCGGTGGCCAGGCCTCCGAAGAGCAGGCACAGGGCGAGCAGTTGCAGGTTGCCGGGGCCTCCGATCGGGCCGTCGAGCAGGCCGGGCAGCGGCAGCGCGCTGTAGGGCACGGTGAACAGCGCCACCAGGAGCAGGGCGGGCCACCAGCGGGTGGCGCGCCGCAGCCGCCGGGAGCGGGTGTCGAGGGGGTGGCCGGCCGTGCGGGACCGGCCGCGCGGCTGGGTGGCGGTGGTCATGCGAGCCTCCCGGTGAGCCCTCGTGGTCTGACGAGCAGGAGGGCGGCGAGCAGGACGACGACGGCGAGGTCGCCGAGCCCGGCGGTGGTGTAGTAGTTGGCGAACTGCTGGACGAGGCCCACGGCCACCGAGGCCAGCGCGGCGCCGGTGAGCGAGCCCATGCCGCCGGTGACGACGACCACGAAGGCGAAGATGAGCAGGGACGTGCCCTGTTCGGGGTCGACGGAGCCGAAGTAGAGGCCGCCGAGGGCACCGCCGAGGGCGGCCGCCGCACCGCCGATGGCGAAGACCAGGGTGAAGGCCTTGCGCACGTCGATGCCGAGCGCGGTGACCATCGCCCGGTCCTCGACGCCGGCGCGCACCACCAGTCCGTGCCTGGTCCGGCTCAGGAACAGCTTGAGGGCGCCCAGCACGGCCAGCGCCGCGCCGATCAACACGGTTCGGTTGAGCGGCACTTCGGCGCCCAGCACGGCGAAGGTGCCGGACAGTGCCTTCGGTCCGGGGAAGGGACGGGCGTCCGATCCCCAGATCGCGGACAGCAGGGCCGGTACGGCCAGGCCGACACCCACCGTGGCGAGGATCTGCTCGCGGGGGCGGGTGTAGAGCGGGCGGATCACGGCGAGTTCGAGCACCACGGCGGAGACGGTGCCCACGGCCGTACCGAAGACGACGGCGAGGACGAACCCGGCTCCGCCGGAGCCGGCACCGGGCAGGTGGCCGGAGGCGGCCCACCAGGTGCCGTAGGCGCCGACCGAGAGCAGGGCGCCGTGGGCGAAGTTGAGCACGTCCATCAGCCCGAAGATCAGCGACAGGCCGGAGGCGACCAGGAAGTACAGGGCGCCCAGGCCGAGTCCGGTGAAGGTGAGCAGCACGACGGTGGACATCAGGCGTCTGCCTCCGTGGTCCGGGCGGCGGGGCGCGCCGCGGTGCGAACAGGCGAACCGGCGGTCGGGCTCCCGGCGCCACCGGTGCGCCCCGCGGTGCCGGTGCCGCCGATGGCGCCGGTGCCACCTGCGATGCCGATGCTGCCGGTGCCCCCGGCGCCGGTGTCGCCGGTACCGCCGATGGCGCCGGGGCCGGTACCGCCAGTGCTGCCGGTGCCAGTGCTGCCGGTGCCAGTGCTGCCGGTACCGCCAGTGCTGCCGACTGCGAGCAGGCGGCGGGCGGCCTCGGCGTCGGCGAGGAGGTCCGCTGCCGGTCCCTGGTGCGCGGTGCGGCCGGCGGCGAGGACGACGCAGTGGCGGGCCAGGCGGCGCACCAGAGCGAGGTTCTGCTCCACGAGCAGGACCGGCACCGCCTCGGCGGCGCGCTCCAGCACCTGGGCGACCTCGGTGACCACCTTGGGCGCCAGCCCCTTGGTGGGTTCGTCGGCGATGATCAGCCGGTTGCCGTTGAGCAGAGTCCGGGCGATGGCGACCATCTGCTGCTGGCCGCCGGACAGGGTGCCGGCGGCCTGCCGGGCGCGTCGTCTCAGCTCCGGGAAGAGCGTGTGCACCAGGTCGTAGGCCGGCTCCCCGGCACCGGGCCGCTCGGCCAGGCGCAGGTTCTCCGCGACGCTGAGGGAGGCGAAGACGCCGCGGTCCTCCGGTGCGTAGCCGATGCCCCGGCGCACCAGGGCGTGGGTGGCCAGGCGCACCGTCTCCTCGCCGGCCAGCAGCACACTGCCGGTCCTCGGCACGAGTCCGAGGATGCCGCGTACGGTGGTGGTCTTCCCGGCGCCGTTGCGGCCCAGCACGGCGGTGGTGCCCGAGGCCGCCACCTCCAGGTCGACGCCGTGCAGGATGTGCTTGCCCCCGATCACGACCCGCAGGTCGCGCACGGTCAGCAGGGGTGCCGCGGTGGGAGTCACAACTCCTCCCCGAGGTAGGCCTGTTGCACGGTGGCGTCGGCCATCACCGACTGCGGGGTGTCCAGCGCCAGCAGCGTGCCGTGGTGCATCACGGCCAGCCGGTCGGCCAGGTCCAGCAGCACGTCCATGTGGTGCTCGACCATGAGCACGGTGCGTCCCTCTTCCTTGTGCAGCGACCGGATGAGTTCGGTCAGCGCGGGCACCTCCTCGGCGCTCACGCCGGCCATCGGCTCGTCCAGCAGCATCAGCCGGGGCTCGCCGACGAGCAGGACGGCGAGTTCGAGCTTGCGTTTCTCGCCGTGCGAGAGGGCTTCGGCGCAGGTGTCCGCGCGGTGCGTGAGCTGGGTACGGGCCAGCACCCCGTCGATCCGTTCCGGGGAGGTGTCGGCGCGGCGCCAGATCCGGTACGAGCCGCCGTCCGCGGCCTGGGCGGCGAGCCTGACGTGGTCGACGACCGTCATGCCCGGCCACAGGCTGGAGGTCTGGAAGGTGCGCCCGAGGCCGCGCCGGGCGCGGGCGTAGGCGGCCTCGCCGGTGATGTCGCGGCCGTCCAGCTCGATCGCGCCCCGGGAGACCGGGTTGAGTCCGCTGACCAGGTTGAACAGGGAGGTTTTTCCTGCTCCGTTGGGGCCGATGAAGGCGAGGAACTCGCCCTCGCGTACGTCGAAGGAGACGGCGTCGACGATGGTGGCGCCGCCGACCGTCCAGCCGATGTCACGCAACCGGAGCACCGGGGCCGGGAAGGCGTCGGCCTTCCCGGCGCCCGGGGCCTCCGGGGCGCTCGGCGACGTCGTGTCGGAGGAGGACATCGGCTCAGCCCGCCGGCTTCGCGGCCGGCGGAGCGACGGCCGTCATCGGGATGCTGTCGGTCAGCTCGGGCCGCGCGGTGCTGCCGCTGCCGTCGAGCTTGGCGGTGAACATCGGCTGGAGCAGGGCGTGGTCCTTCGCGCGGATCTGCTCCTTCCCCTTGGGCCCGTCGAAGGTCCAGCCCTCCAGCGCCTCGGCCATGGCGGTGCTGTCGGTGGCGCTGCCGGACTCGATCGCGTGCACGATCATCTGGGCGGCGGTGAAGCCGTCCGGGCTGAACAGGTCGGGGGTGCCGCCGGCCTTCGTGATGCCGTCCAGCATGGCCTTCTCCACGTGGTTGCCGCCGCCGGCGCCCGGGAAGTAGTGCGCGAGGAAGGCGACCTTGGAGCCGGCCGCGCCGAAGACCGGGTAGGAGGCGGTGCCCGCGAGTCCGGTGACGACCTTGCTCGCGTCCAGGACGCCCTGCTGGTTCAGCGCGGTCCACAGGGCGGGGGCGGTGGTGCCGGCCCAGGCCACGAACACCAGGTCCGGGTTGCCGGCCCGGGTCTGGTGGGCGAAGGGCGTGAGGTCGGTGGCGCTCGGCGGCGCCAGCACGGAGCCGACGTGTGCGCCCTTCGCGCCCAGGACGGCCTTGACCGCGGCCACGTTGGCCTGTCCGAACGCGGAGTTCTGGGCGAGTACGGTGACCTTCTTGCCCTTGGCGTCGCCGAGCAGCGTTCCGGCGGTGAGGATGTCCTGGTACGACTGCCGGCCCGAGCGGAAGGTGTAGGCGTTGATGCCGGTGACCGCGTCGGTGGCCGCGGGCCCGCTGACGTAGAGCACCTTGTTCTGCGCGGCCAGCGGCGCCATCTGAAGGGCCACGCCGGAGTCGGTGGTGCCGGCGAGGATCTTGTAACCCTTGCCGACGAGGGTCTTGGCCGCGGCGACCGCCCTCGCCGGGTCGCCCGCGTCGTCCTCTTCGGTGACCTGGACCGGGTGGCCGCCGGCCTTGTTCGTGCCGTGCGTGGCGTAGGCGAGGCCCGCCTTGAAGCCTTCCTCGTACTGCTTGCCGTAGGCGGCCAGCAGTCCACTGCGGGAGTAGACCAGTCCCACCTTCACAGGAGCGGACTTACCGTCCGAACCGGCCGTGGCGGTGCCCGCGGTGCCGGCCGAGGAGCAGCCCGCGACGAGGGCGCCGACCGCGATCAGGGTGAGGGCGCGAACCGATCTGCTTCTGAAGGTGTCCGTGAGGTGAGAACGCATGACGTACGGCTCCTGACGGTGCGGTGCTGGATTGCCGGAACCCTAGGAGCGCCGTACGACGGGCGGCATGTTGCGAATCACCGTTCTTTCGGGGCCAGTCATGGCGCCGACACACATGGCCTGCGTCGGTCGCTCCAGGCAAAGGTGAGCAGCACCCGGTCCTGGCCGCTCCGCTCCGTGGTGGTGGGCCGGGCCGACGGACACGACACATCCCGGTGGAAGAGGAAACGGCATGGACAAAGTGATGGCCGCGGCCGCGCGGGCAGTGGCGGACATCCCCGACGGTGCGACCCTCGCGGTCGGCGGGTTCGGCCTGTGCGGCATCCCGTCGACGCTGATCGCGGCGCTGGCCGAGACGGGCGTGTCCGGCCTGCGGGTGGTGTCCAACAACTGCGGTGTGGACGACTGGGGGCTGGGCCTGCTGCTGCGGGCCGGCCGGATCGCCCGGATGACCTCTTCCTACGTCGGGGAGAACAAGGAGTTCGCCCGCCAGTACCTGGCCGGCGAACTGGAGGTGGAGCTGACCCCGCAGGGCACCCTCGCGGAGCGGCTGCGGGCCGGTGGCTCCGGCATCCCGGCCTTCTACACCCCGGCGGGGGTGGGCACCCAGGTCGAGGAGGGCGGCCTGCCCTGGCGCCACCGTGCCGACGGCGGCGTCGCACTCGCCTCCCCGCCCAAGGAGACAAGGGAGTTCGGCGGCCGCCGCTACCTGCTGGAGGAAGCCATCACGGCCGACTTCGCCCTGGTACGGGCCGAAGTCGCCGACCGGCACGGCAACTGCGTCTTCCACGCGGCCGCCCGCAACTTCAACCCGCTGTGCGCGATGGCGGGACAGGTGACCCTCGTCGAGGCCGAACGCGTCGTCGAACCCGGTGAACTGCCCCCGGACGCCGTGCATCTGCCGGGCGTGTACGTGGACCGTGTGATCGCCGTCGACCACTCGCTGGACAAGCGCATCGAGCGCCGCACCGTCCGCCCCGCGCGCCCCGGTACCGGAGCAGCCGCCGCACGCACCGCCGCCGCCCCTGCCCCTGCCCTCGCTCCCGAGGAGAAGTGACCATGCCGTTCGACCGTGACCAGCTAGCCGCCCGCGCCGCCCGGGAGTTGCGCGACGGCGAGTACGTCAACCTCGGCATCGGCCTGCCGACCCTCATCCCCAACCATCTGCCGGACGGCGTGCATGTGGTGCTGCACTCCGAGAACGGCATCCTCGGCGTGGGCCCCTACCCGTACGACGGCGAGGAGCACCCCGATCTGATCAACGCCGGGAAGGAGACGGTCACCACCGTCGCGGGCACCTCGTACTTCGACTCGGCCTTCTCCTTCGGCATGATCCGGGCCGGTCGGATCGACGTCTCGGTGCTCGGCGCCATGCAGGTGTCCGCCCACGGCGACCTGGCCAACTGGATGATCCCCGGCAGGATGGTCAAGGGCATGGGCGGCGCGATGGACCTGGTGCACGGCGCCCGCCGGCTCCTGGTCGTGATGGAGCACGTCGCCAAGGACGGCAGCCCGAAGCTCGTCGAGGAACTCAGCCTTCCTGCCACGGGTCGCCGCGTCGTGGACCGCGTCATCACCGACCTGGCCGTCATCGACGTCACGCCCGAGGGGCTGCGTCTGGTGGAGACCGCCCCTGGCGTCACCGTGCGGGAGGTCGTGGCGGCGACGGCCGCGCCCCTCGTCGTCGACGAGAGTCGGTCGGCGACCGCAACCCGCGGAAGCCACACCGGCACCACTCCCCCGCCCGCCGCTCTTGCCCGTCGGCGCCCTCGACTTGGCTGATCGCGGTCTCGTACGTGGCCGCCGGAGGGTTCCTGCGGCGGCCACGTACGTGAGTCACGGGCGGGAAGGCCACATCGCCTTGGCGCCGCGGGGCCGGGCGGCCTGCTGAAGCGCTTCGGTGTCGCTCACCCCGCGGATGGAGACGGCAGGCTGCGCCGATGTGATCCCCCGGAGGGGAGCGCAGCAGGGGTGGTGACACGGCAGGAGGACCACGACGCCGATGAGGCCGGGTTCGGTGCGGTGGCGGGTGGCGCGCGGCAGGGTGCGTGGTGGGGCAGTCGGCTGGTTCTTGTCCGGCAGGGGCGGGCGGGGGCTAAGGTACATGGAAGGCGTCCCTTTCGTATGGCGTCGTGGTGGGGAGTCCGCCCGGCCGGTGGCCTCGGAACCGGTGGCCGGTACGGGACTCCCCTCCTTCTTTCTCTTCCTCGCGTGCCGGGCCGGTTCAGCGGTCGGCGGCGAACTCCTGCAACCGGTCGACAAGTTGCCGGTCGGGCCGGGCGACGATCACGGAGCGGCCGGGAGTGCGTGCGGCGAGCCGGTCGACCTCGTGCTCGAGACGGCAGGTGGGGGCCAGCGCGGTGGAGCCGTTGGTGCGGACGTAGCGGGCGAACAGCTCCAGCCCTTCGAGGAACGCGGCGTCGGGCGGTGCGGTGTCGGCCATGGAGTGGGTGAGCTGGTGGAACCAGTGCCGGGCCCGCTTGGACTCGCCGAGGGCCAGGTGGTGCAGGTGCAGGCAGTAGGCGGCGGCGCGGCTGCCGGCGCCGGCGGCGAGCTGCCACCAGAACTGGGCGGACTCGGGATGGCGGGTCAAATAGAGCAGGCAGGCGAAGGCGAGGGCGCCGTCGACGTCCAGGTGTTCCTCCGTCAGCGGGCCGCGCTCGGGGCCTTCGGCGATCTTGGCGACGTGGTCGGCGACGGCCGGTTCGTTGAGAACCCACCGGCACACCACGCCCAGGCGCTGGCCGGCCTGGGCGGCGCGGGCTATCTCCGTGGCCGGGGTGCGCCGGCCCGCGTCGGCGGCGAGCCGGCGCAGGCCGGCGGCGACGTCGAACCGGCGCGGGGCCGTGGCGGGCAGCCGGACCTCGTTCAGCAGGGCATCGAGTGTGGTGATCACGGTCGCTCCCCCTTCGGGTGGCGCTTCTTGTGTTCGTCGGGCAGGCCGAGCTTGACGCGCAGGCGTTCCTTCCCGCGGCGCAGGTGGTGGCCGACGGTGCGTTCGTCGATGCCGACGTACCAGGCGACCTTGGCGGTGGGGTAGCCGAGGATGTAACGCAGCACGATCACTTCGAACTGGCGGTTGGGCAGTTCCGAGATCGCCTCGTACAGGCCGCTGGTCGACTCCATCTTCTGTAGTTTGTCCCGGGCCGTGGCGAGTGCCGGGGCGAGCGCCTGGGCGATGGGTCCGTTGATGACGAACGCCGGTGCGCGGCCCTCGCGATCGAGGCGGTCGTGCACGGCCCGCCGCATGATCGCCCAGGCGCCCTGCTCCAGCGAGCCGGAGCTCAGCAGTTCCGTCCAGCCCGCGTGGATCTGGAGGAAGACCTCGTGTATGACCTCTTCGGCCACCTCGCGGGTCCCGAAGTGGACTTCCGCGTAGGCATGGAACGGCTCCTGGTGCCCGAGGTAGAAGGCCTCGAAGTCCAGCGGCAGGTCCAGCGGCAGGAACATGGACTGTGAGAGTGCGGAACGCGGCTCAGCGTCTGGAGTGCCCTCTGGGGCGTCGTCGTGACTCACACAGGCCTCCCGGCGGCACAGCACATGGGCAGGCGTTTCCTCTCCATTGAGGGTCGGCTGGGACCGGCGCCAACTCGTGCGCGCCGACGGCCCGTTGGGCCTGAGACCTACCTAAGTGGTTCATGTGGTCGATCACTCATGCACACCCGGGAAAAATTGCCGGGAGCTCCGGCCCGCACCGTGCTGCAATCTTCAACAAGCACTGCTAGTCACCGTCGGTAGCCTTCTGACCAGGCTCAACCCGACCGGACAGCAAAGCGAACACCCCTGCGCATATCGAAAGTGTTCTGCATCACACCAGGCCCGTCACCCTGCGCTCGGCTCGCGCACGGAAGAACGCACATTCGATGCACACCCCCAAGCTTCACTAGGCGTGACTGCTACCGAACGGGATCAGCAGCCGCCACGGCTTGGCGCGATGGCGTGCGTTCATACGTCCACATCATTGCTTCCGCAAAGATCGGCGCTGCGCCGACGCAGGGAGCGACGACGTCCACGGCCGCCCGGCGCGCGGGAGCGCCGCGGATCAGCGGGCCGCCGGATCCAGCTCCCTCGCCGCCGACGCATCCAGCAGCAAGTTGACACATCAATGACATTTCCGAATGATTGATACGTCAACAATCGCCCTGTGCGGGAGTCTCGCCATGTCTGATCTCGTCTTCGGCCTCGATACGTTCGGGGATGTACCGGCGGACGACTCCGGCACCCCGCCGGGATCGCCACCCGCACCAGCCGGATCCGTCTGAGCTCCGGCGTGACCGTCCTCAGCTCCGACGATCCGGTCCGCGTGTTCCAGCGCTTCGCGACCGTGGACGCGCTGTCCGAAGGCCGGGCCGAAGTGATCCTCGGACGCGGCTCCTTCACCGAGTCGTTCCCTCTCTTCGGTTACGACCTCGCCGACTACGACGTGCTGTTCGAAGAGAAGATCGAACTCTTCGCCAAGCTGCTGGAGGAGAGGCCCGTCACCTGGAGCGGCACCAAGCGGGCTGCCGTGGAGAACGCCGACGTCTTCCCCAAGACCGAGTCCGGGCGTCTGAGCACCTGGGTGGGCGTCGGCGGTTCGCCCCAGTCGGTCATCCGCACCGCGCACTACGGTTTCCCGCTGTCCGAGATCGAGCACGGTTCCCTCTACGTAGGCGCCCCGGAGACGGTGGCCCGCAAGATGGCCCGTGCCATCAAGACCCTCGACGTCGGCCGCTTCGACCTCATGTACGGCAACCAGTCGATCAGCGCCCGCCTGCGCGCCGTCGAGCTGTACGGCACCAGGGTGCTCCCGATGGTCCGTGACCTCCTCGCGAGCTGACACCGTGGACGGAACCGCGCGCGATGCTCTTCCGCTTTCCGGAGACGGAGTGCGGAAGAGCCGTCCTTGATGCGCGGGCCGCCGCTCACGGTTGATGTGTCGCCCTTGCCTGGCCGGCACGGCCCACCGGTCCGTGCCGGCCGCGTGACGCCGGATGACACAGCGCCGCGGACGTCAGGGGCGCGGTATGTTGCGCAGGTTGGCGCGGGCCAGGTCGAGCATCCTGCCGACGCCGCCGTCGAGCACGGTCCGGCCCGCCGCGAAGGCGAACCCCTTGACCTGGGCGGCCGAGATGTGCGGCGGGATCGACAGTGCGTTGGGGTCGGTCACCAGGTCGACGAGGAACGGTCCGTCATGGGCGAGCGCATGCTTGAGGCCCTCGACGACATCCTCCGGGCGTTCGATGCGGACAGCCTCGATTCCCGCCCCGCGGGCGATCGCCGCGTAGTCCACCGGCCCGTGGTCGGTCTCGTGTTCGGGCAGCCCCTCCACCAGCATCTCCAGTTTCACCATGCCGAGGGAGGAGTTGTTGAAGACGATGGTCTTCACCGGCAGGTCGTGCAGTTTCACCGTCAGCAACTCGCCCATCAGCATGCCCAGTCCGCCGTCCCCGGACATCGAGATCACCTGGCGGCCGGGGTAGGCGAACTGCGCGCCGATGGCGTGCGGCAGCGCGTTGGCCATCGTGCCGTGCAGGAACGAACCGATCACCCGGCGCCGCCCGTTGGGAGTCACATAGCGCGCCGCCCAGACGTTGGACATGCCGGTGTCCACGGTGAACACCGCGTCGTCGGCGGCGAGTTCGTCCAGGACCGCGGCCGCGTACTCGGGGTGGATGGGCAGGTGCCGCTCGACGTCGTGGGTGTAGGCGGAGACCACCGTCTCCAGTTGCCTGGCGTGTTTGTGCAGCATCCGGTCCAGGTAGGCGCGGTCCCCCTCCGCCTCGACCAACGGCAGCACGGCACGCAACGTCTCCCGTACGTCGCCGTGCACGCCCAGTTCCAGTACGCTGCGGCGGCCGAGGCGGCCCGCGTCGTGGTCGATCTGCACGGTTCGCGCCTGCGGCAGGAAGTCGTTGTAGGGGAAGTCGGTGCCCAGCAGTACAACCAGGTCGGCCTCGTGCATCGCCTCGAAGCAGGCTCCGTAGCCCAGCAGTCCGCTCATGCCGACGTCGTACGGGTTGTCGTACTGGATCCACTCCTTGCCGCGCAGGGTGTGCCCGATCGGGGCGGCGGTCTTCTCGGCGAGGGCCATCACCTCGGCGTGGGCGTCGCGGACTCCGGCGCCGCAGAACAGCATGACCTTGCGTGCGGCGTTCAGCCTCTCCGCCAGCGCGCGTACCTGGCTGTCCGGCGGGACGACCCGGCCGAGCTCGGTGACCAGGTCGCCGGCCCCGGTCGGGTGGCTGGCCTCGGCGTGTGCGACGTCGCCCGGTATGACGAGGACCGACACCGCGTTGTTGCCCACGGCCCGCTGCATGGCGATGCGCAGCACCCGGGGCATCTGCTCCGGGGTGCCGATCATCTCGCAGTAGTCGCTGCACTCGGTGAACAGCCGCTCCGGGTGCGTCTCCTGGAAGAAGCCGGTGCCGATCTGGCGGGAGGGGATGTGCGAGGCGAGCGCCAGGACGGGCGCCCCGGAACGGTTCGCGTCGTACAGCCCCTGGATCAGGTGGGTGTTTCCGGGGCCGCAGCTGCCGGCGCACACCGCGAGCCTGCCGGTCAACTGGGCATCGGCCGCCGCGGCGAACGCGGCGGCCTCCTCGTTGCGGACGTGCACCCACTCGATGCCGTCGGTGCGCCGCACCGCGTCGACCACCGAGTTCAGGCTGTCGCCCACGACGCCGTAGATCCGCTCCACGCCCGCCTGACGCAGGATGTCCACCAGCTGCTGGGCTACGTTCAGGTTCCGCATCGACGCGCTACTCCCCTCGGGCTGCACACCCGTGCCAGGTGACTCTCGACAGCCTCAATATAGTTGATGCGTCTACCTTGAGTGCGCGGGTATCCCCGTGGGTACCGGTCGCCGCTCCCGCGCGGCTCCCCCGCTGGCGCGGCACATCGTCCCGCCAGCAGCCAGAACTGACGCAATGTCGCATCAGCCACGGTGGGAACACATTCACTGTCGCCTTCGACATTGGCCTGCGTATGGCCGCGCCCCCATGCTCCTGCACACCGAAGGCACCGCCTCATCTCCGACGATGCCCTGGAGCGATCAAGGAGCACGGCAGTGACCGTTCTGGACATCACGACGATCCACGCAGCGCAGCACTCCGGCCGTCCCGACCGGCGCCGCTTCACCCGCACTCCGGCGGGGCCGGCGCTGTTCGACACCCCGCCCCACAGAACCGACCGGCCCGCGCCCGACCGCACCGCCTGACCACCCCGTCGGCAGCCTCTCCTGACCCAGGGCCCGCGGTCCGCTCCGGTCGCAGGGATGTCGCCCACTGGCGCCCGCTACCGCGGCGCCCCCTTTCCGTCCTCGCCGTTCCGCGCCGCTCCGAAGAACGCCGGGCGACCGCGAGGCGATCCGAACCCTTTCACCAGCAAGGAGCCGCACACATGAATGAGCCGCAGACCAACGGCACCCAGCCGGCTGTCTCCCCGGACCCCGGATCCGTCACACGCCGCCGCTTCTGGCAGGTCGGCGCCGCCGCGGCGCTCACCGTCGGCGCAGCGACCTTCCTTCCGGGAAACTCCGCCGGAGCCGCCACGTCCAGGCCCTCGGGCAAGCCGTCGAGCACTGCCTCCAGCACTCCCACCAGCAGCCCCTCCAGCACGAGCAGCGGTGGTACGACGTCGACGTACTACTTCGACGAGGCTTCCGCGCTGGCCGGCACCAACCCGATCCTGACGGACCTCGTCACCACGCTCACCTCCGGCTTCACCCCGCCGCACCCGGACGCGCCCGACCCGACGATGATCTTCGACGACGTCGCGGTGCTGAGCGTCGGCTGGGTGTCCGCGACGGCGATCCTCACGTCTGACGGAATCATCCTCATCGACTCCCTCACCTCGCCCAGCGACGCCGAGAACACCATCGCCGCCGGGCTACAGACCCTCGGCTACGATCCGTCGACGATCAAGTACGTGGTCGTCACCCACGCCCACCCCGACCACTACGCGGGCGCCCAGTACCTCGCCGACACCTACGGCGCCCGCGTGATGATGTCACCGACCGACTGGACCACCCTCGCCGGCAGTTCGGGGTCCAACATCCCGACCCGGGATCTGGACATCAGCGACGGCGAGCGGCTGACCCTCGGCGACACCACGATCACCCTTCACTACACGCCGGGCCACACGCCCGGCACCGTCTCCGCGATCTTCCCCGTCACCTGGCAGAACGCCGCGCACACGGCGATGCTGTGGGGCGGCACCGGCGTGCCCACCGCCACCGCCGACAAGGAGACCTACCTCTCCTCCGCGATCAGCTTCGCCTCGACGATGTCGCAGCAGGGCGTCGATGTCGAACTGAACAACCACGCGTTCGCCGACTACGGGCTGGAGCGCATGGCGGAACTGAGCAGCACCGACAACCCGTTCGTCGTCGGCACCTCGGACACCCAGCTCTTCATGGAGGTCATGCAGGACATGCTGAACGGCCGCATCCTCGAGGACGGGGAGTCCTCGTCCTCCAGCACGACGGTCACCACCGCCGCGTTCACCACCGGCGCGGCGGTGGCCGCAACGGCCACCCACAAGGGGGCCTGCAACTGCTGACGCCCAGGTGAGCGGCTGGGCGTGACTGGTACGACAGCACCGGCCACGCCCAGCCGACAGCCCGCCCGAATGCCCCTCCACCCCGCAGGGAACCCGCGCACCGCCGGGCTGCACCACCGGGGAGTCACTGGACTACGACCGCCCCCGCCACCACATCCGCTCCGCTCCCGCTTCGAGGAGTCGGACTGCGTCGTGGTCCTGGACGACGAGGACGAGGCGGAACCCGATCAAGCAGGTTCCGCCTCGAACCGGGGCCGTCGTGGTGGCGGCTCGGAAGGGTGTGGCTGTCAGCAGTAGCAGCCGGCCCTGCCCGGGCTCGTCCCGGCCAGCGCCACAGCCGTTGTGGCGGTGCTGGCGGCGGCGGAGCTCGAGGACTCCTGGTCCTGAAGGATGCGACCGTTCACCATGGTTCGCATGACCTGCATGAAGAGCTGGGCGTCGGCGGTGCCGACGACGAACGGGTTGTCGGCTGTGTCCGGCGCGCCGCTCAGCTCCTGCATGCGCTCCAGACCGTAGTCGCAGAACGGGTGGTTGCTCAGTTCGACGTCGACGCCGGCCCGCTTCATGAGAGAGCCGAAGGTGCGGGCCGAGGAGAGGTACGTCTGCTTGTCCGCGGTGGCGGTGGGCGGGTTGGTGCCGCCCCAGAGCATCGCCGTGTGTGCGGTGCCCTGCCAGTGGACGGGGAAGATCGGGGAGACGGTGCCGGGGGTGTGGCCCGGGGTGTAGTGGAGGGTGATCGTGGTGTCGCCCAGGGTCAGCTGCTGGCCGTCGGTGATGTCCAGGTCCCGGGCAGGGGCGTTGGCCGGATTGCTGGTGGCCAGGGTGGTCCAGTCAGCCGGCGCCATCATCACCCGGGCGCCGTACGTGTCGGCGAGGTACTGGGCGCCGCCGAAGTGGTCGCCGTGGGCGTGGGTGACGACGACGTACTTGATCGTCGACGGGTCCGCCCCGAGCGCCTTCAGGCCCGGGACGAGGGTCCCCTGCGCATCGGTGGGCGAGGTCAGGGAGTCGATCAGGATGATTCCGCCAGACGTGAGGATGGCCGTCGCGGACACCCATCCGACGCTCAGCACAGCGACGTCGTCGAAGATCTTCAGCGGATCCGGCGCGCTCGGGTGCGGAACGGTGAAACCTGAGGTGAGCGCGCTGACGAGATCCGTGAGGATCGGGTTGTCACCGGCCAGCTTGGCGGCACGGTCGAAGTAGTCCTGCGAGGAGGCGGCGGTCGCGGCGCCGGCGAACTGGCCTTGCAGGAGCGACGCCGCGCCGGCGGTGACTGCTGCGGCGGCGCCGAACTGCCAGAACCTGCGGCGGGTGAGGGACCTGTGACGGGGGCCTTCGGGAAGCGCCGGACGTGTCGTGTCGGCCGTCGGGTCGTTCATGTGGTTGTGGCTCCTTACCGGGGACGTCATGGGTAGTTGATACATCATCAATATGTGTGCTGACGGCCGGCGGGCGACCCTGGGGGTCGGCCTCCGGCCGTCAGCGGTTCATCAGGCGGTGACGCTGGTCTCCTCGCTGCGCTGCTCGGTGTGGGCGCCGGTGTCGGAGAGGGGGGTGTCCCGCCGTTCCTTGAGGAAGAAGGTCACACTGAGCCCGACGAGAGTGACGGCTGCGAGGTAGACACCGACGGAGTACACGGTGCCGGTGCTGGTCTGAAGGGCCTCGGCGATCATGGGGGCGAAGGCGCCACCGAGGACGGCCCCCAGGGCGTACGAGAGCGCGGCGCCGCTGTAGCGGACGGCGGTGGGATACATCTCGGCGAACAGGGCGGACTGCGGGCCGTAGGTCAGTCCCAGGCCGATGCTGTAGACGACCAGGGCCAGCACGATCAGACCGGTGTTCGCGGTGTTGAGCAGGGCGAAGAACGGGAACATCCACACGAGTTGGATGAGGAAACCGATGCGGTAGACGCGGATGCGCCCGACCCGGTCGGACCAGATGCCGCCTGCGAGAGTACTGGCCAGCCAGCCCACCGCCGCGGTCATGACGCAGATCAGGATGGTGGTGGGGTTGATCTCGAGGTGGTTGACCGAATAGGCCTGGACGTATCCGCCGGTGGTCATGTAGCCGACGGCGTTGTTGGCGGCGAACAGCAGGGCGCCGGCGATGACCAGGGGCCAGTGGTCGCGGAAGAGTGCCGCGAGCGGGGTGCGGGCGCGCTCACCGGTGTCCTTCAGCTCCCGGTAGACGGGGCTCTCCTCGACGCGGCGGCGGATGACGAAGCCGGCGGCGACGAGGACGACGCTGAGCAGGAAGGGGATGCGCCAGCCCCAGGAGAGGAACTGCTCGTCGGTGGTGAGGGCGGTGACGAGGGCGAGGACGCCGTTGGCGAGCAGCAGGCCCAGCGGGGCGCCGAGCTGAGGGAAGGCACCGAACCTGCCGCGCTTTCCGGTGGGGGCGTGTTCCACGGAGATCAGGGCGGCGCCGCCCCACTCCCCGCCGGCGGACATGCCCTGAAGGATCCGCAGGAAGACGAGGATGACCGGGGCGGCCATGCCGACGGAGTCCCGGGTGGGCACCAGGCCGATGACGGTGGTGGACACGCCCATCAGCACCAGGGTGGCGATCAGCATCGCGCGGCGGCCCAGCCGGTCGCCGAGGTGGCCGGCCACAGCGGCACCGACCGGGCGGAAGAAGAAACTGATGCCGATGGTGGCGAAGGAGATGATCAGCGAGTCCTCGCCGAATCCTTCGAAGAACACCTTGCCGAAGACCAGGCCGGTGCACAGGGCATAGATGAAGAAGTCGTACCACTCGATGGTGGTGCCCGCCATGGCGGCAAGCGCGACCGTACGGTGCTGGCGGCCTGATGCCGTTGAGGGCTGGGACATGGCTGGTCCGATCGTCTGCGGGTCGTCATCGACCCGGAACGGGGAGGTGAGCGGTGGGGGTGTGGACAAAAAGGGTTCGGGTGTGTGTCAGACGGCGTAGTCCGGGGCGATCCTGTCGACGCGCCGACGCAACGCGGTGAACAACGTCCGCCCCGCCTGCGTACGGTCCCCCATCTGGAAGGACTCCCTGGTCGAGCGCACCGCCGCTTCCGAGGTCACCGGCATCAGCGGCTGCCCGGACGACTGGGCGGCCAGTTGGATCTCGCAGGCCCGCTGCAACGTCCACAGGGCGGAGAAGGCGGCCGGCAGGGTCGGGCCCAGTGCGAGGAGGCCGTGGTTGCGCAGGACCATCAGGTTGCGCTCGCCGAGGTCGGCCACCAGTCGTGGCTTCTCCTCGGGGTCGACGGTGACGCCCTCGAAGTCGTGGTAGGCGACCATGCCGTGCAGCTGTGCGGCGTAGAAGTTGTCCGGGTCCAGTCCGCCGCGCAGGCAGGCCACACCCGTGCCCGCGGTGGTGTGGGTGTGCATGATGCAGTGGGCATCGGGCCGGCTGGCGTGGATCACCGAGTGGATCAGCAGTCCCGCCTCGTTGACGGGCCAGTCGGAGTCGGACAGGACGTTCCCGTCGAGATCGATCTTCACCAGGTTCGAGGCGGTGACCTCGTCATACATCAGGCCGAACGGGTTGATCAGCAGGTGCCCGTCCTCGCCGGGCACGCGCACGGTGATGTGGTTGAAGATCATCTCGACCCAGCCGAGGTGGTCGAAGATCCGGTAGCAGGCAGCCAGTTCGAGCCGCGCCTGCCACTCGGCCTCACTCATGCCGGCAGGCTTCTTCGTGCTCGTGGGGATGTCCAGAACCGTCACTGCCGCGCTCCTTGGGCCATGGGTGTCGCCGCAGGCGTCTCCTCCGGGGGAGGTTTGCCTCGGTGTCCAGGAGCATGAGTGCGTGCCCCCTCGGCGGCCAATGTCGAGGACGCCACGAAAAGCGCTCGCGCGCTGTGCGATCCGACACTACGGCCCCGTGAGTGCGGTGAGTTCCAAGGTCAGCAGAAGGCGTCTGGTCGGGTCGGCGAGCGACACCCCGAAGAGCTCCTCGGCCCGGCGCAGCCGCAGCCGCAGTGTGTTCTGATGGATGTGCAGCGCCCCGCTGGCCGCGACGACGTCTCCGAAGTGCCGCAGATACGCGTGCAGGGTGGCCGCGTACTCGGTGGCGTGTTCGGCGTCGTGCGCCCGCAGGCGGTCCACGAAGCCGGTACGCAGTTCACCGTCGTCACGCACGGCCCGGACGAGCCGCCGCAGCACCAGCTCCGGCCGCAGGTCCTCGGTGCGGTACGCGCCCGGATCCGCGCACTGCCCCCGGAGGTGGTCCAGCGCGGCGTCGATGTCGCGGCGGGCCCGGAGGAGGGGTGAGAGTGCCCCGACGGTCGGCGAGCAGACCGCGACGAACGACCGATGCAGGCTGTGCCGGGCCCGGTCGAGAAGGTGGTCCAGCAGGACGCCGGTGGAGACTCGCCCCGAACCGGCGGCGGGCAGCAGTACGTAGACGTGCTCTCCGAGCAGAGCGGCCGCCGGTTCGTAGCCGAGGGAGCGGCCGTCGAGGACGGCGAGATCGACCAGTCGCAGCAGAGCGGCGTGCAGCCGGGCAGCCACACCGGCGTCGCCCGCTTCGTCGCCTTCGTCCACGGCCTCGCTCAGCCCGACCAGGACACCCGGGAGGCAGACACCGCCGGGCAGGTCGCTCTGCCCCGACCGGCCCTCCAGCGCGGAGCGCAGGGCCCGGTCGCGTCTCTCCTGTTCCGCGTCGACCTGGCGGCGCAGCGCCAGCATGTGCAACGCGGCCACCCGGGCCGCCTCCTGCAAAGTGGGACCGCAGTCCGGGACCGGGGTGTCATCGGGGAACGCGGCCCACAGGGAGCCGAGCACGTCCTCCCCCGCCCGTATGACCACGGCCATACGCGGCAGGCTTCCGGTCCGCTGGTGGTGCACGACCGTGTCACTCGTCCACACCTTCCGGTCCAGGTGGTCGGCGATGGCGTCCTCGGGCACGCGGCGGCCCAGGATCCCCTGTCGCCGGATCTCGTCGATGGGCTGGTCCGGCAGGTTCGAGTAAGCGACGATGATCTGCTGCGTGTCCATGATCGCCACTGCCCCACCGACGATGCCGGCGACCGCGTTGGCCAGGGAGAACAGATCACCTCCCGTGGGTGGACCGCCGGGTTCGGAATCCGCCGCCCGCGCGGCCAGCACCGTCGTCGCCAGGCGCTGGACGCGCGTCCACGGCATCTGCGGATTGACCGCGAGCACGGGAACCCCGGTGGCGCGGATCCGGGCCAGCAGATCCTCTCGTGCGGGAACGGCACACTTGACGGCGAGCGCGCACGACGTGTCGGCCGCCGCGCGGAGGGCGGCGTCCATGACGTCGTGGTCCGCGATGTCCACACCCACTCCGAGCAGCAGGTGGCCGGACGCGGTCGCCCGCACTACCTCGGGAGAGTCCAGCAACTCCACGCCGACGACCCGCGGTTCGGCCTCGGCGCCCTCCGACAGCACGCTGACCACGTCGTCCTGAAGAGCGACGACGAGCTGCTCCAGGAGCATGGCGGTCATACGGGTTCCTCCCGCCCGACGGAAATGAGGTGATGGCGGAATCTACATCAGGCGATGGCCGCGAGTGTAGGTGTCGACATTGTCGTGGCCCGTGCCGCGGCGCATGCTCGCTGCCATGGGACATCGGATCACCATCGTCGGCCCGGGCGCCGTCGGAGCCGTCCTCGCCGGGGCGTTCGCCATGTCGGACGCCGAGGTCTCGCTGCTCGGCAGGCCGGGCCCGCACTTCGACGCGATCGCCGCGCACGGGCTCGCGCTGCGTGACCGGCAGACGGGAGCCGCGCACCGCCACTGGTTCCCCACGGCGTACGACGCCTGGCGGCTTCCCGTCCCGGATCTGGCGGTCCTCTGCGTCAAGAGCCAGCATCTGCTCTCGGCGGCACGCTCCGTCCGGACGTGGATCGAACACGGTACGGACGTGCTGGTCGTGGCCAACGGAGTGCCCTGGTGGCTGCTCTCCACGGTCGAGCACTCCGCGGAGGACTCCGTCCTGCGCCCGGTCGACCCCGACGGGGAACTGCTGGACCTGCTGCCCGCCGAGCGTGTGATGGCGGGGGTCGCGCACTTCAGCAGTGTCGTCGAAAGTCCCGGCCGGGTGGCCCAGGTCAGCGGCACCAGGCTGATCATCGGCGACCCGGCAGGCGGAGTCTCCGACCGGGTCACACGGTGCGTCGCCGCGCTGTCCGCGGCGGGCTCCGTCCGCCCGGAGCCCGCCGCGGACATCCGCCGGGACATCTGGGAGAAGCTCCTGGGCAACGTCAATCTCAACCCGGTCAGCGCGCTCACCGGCGCCACCGTCCTGGACATCCTCGACGATCCCGACACCCGGCGGCTGTGTGTCGCCATGTTCGAGGAGACCGCGGCTGTCGGCGCCGCACTGGGCCTGGACAGCGCCATGACGGCCGAGGAACGGCTCGCCGTCACCCGCGGCCTCGGCGCGTTCCGTACCTCCATGTTGCAGGACGCGGACCGCGGCCGGCCCCTGGAACTCGACGCCGTCGTCGGCGCCGTGCGCGAACTCGCGCGCCGCACCGGTGTCCCGTCCCCTTCCCTCGACTCCGTGCACGGCCTGCTCGCCCTGCGCGAGCGCGTCCGCGGCCACGCCCAGACGCCCGGCACCTGAAGGAGCCCCGTGCCACACCCGTTGGGGAACACCCCGTCCAAGATCGTCGCTGTCCATCTGAACTACCCCAGTCGCGCCAGGGAGCGCGGACGGGTCCCGGCCCAGCCCTCGTACTTCCTCAAGCCCCCCTCGTCGTTGTCCGGCACGGGCGAAGCGATCGTCCGGCCGGACGGCTGCGAACTCCTGGGCTTCGAGGGCGAGATCGCCCTCGTCATCGGCGCGCGCGCCCAGCACGTGACGCCGGACGACGGCTGGTCGTACGTCCGCTGGGTGACCGCCGCCAACGACGCGGGCGTGTACGACCTGCGGTACGCGGACCGCGGCTCCAATCTCCGTTCCAAGGGAGCGGACGGCTTCACCCCGATCGGACCGCGTCTGCTGGACGCCGCCCGACTCGACCCGGCCGCACTGCGGTTGCGGACCTGGGTCAACGGTGAGCTGGTCCAGGACGACACGACCGACACGCTGCTTTTCCCGTTCGGGCAGCTGGTCGCCGACCTGTCCCGACTGATCACTCTGGAACCCGGGGACGTGATCCTGACCGGTACTCCGGCCGGCGCCTCGGTGGTCTCGCCCGGCGCTGTGGTCGAAGTCGAGGTCACCGGGGGAGAGTTGTCGACCGGGCGGCTGCGCAGTCCGGTCGTCGCCGGTTCCTCGCTGGAGCCGTTCGGTGCGATGCCCAGGGCGGATCCGGTCGAACGGGAAGCCGCGTACGGCACCGCCCTGCCGCTGCTGGACCCGGCCTTGCGAGCAGGGCTGGCCTCCGTGGCGGTCGCGACGCTGAGCGCCCAGCTCCGTGCCCGCGGCCTGCCGCACATGTCCGTCGACGGGGTACGAAGGCTGCGGCCGGCTTCGGCGAACATGGTCGGCGTCGCCCACACACTGCGGTATCTGCCGCTGCGCGAGGACCTGTTCAAGCGGTACGGCGCCGGCATGAACGCCCAGAAACGGGCGATCGAGGAGCTGCGTCCCGGGCACGTCCTGGTGATGGACGCCCGCCGGGACGCGAGCGCCGGCACGCTCGGCGACATCCTCGCCCTGCGGGCGGCGAAGCGGGGCGCGGCCGGGGTCGTCACCGACGGCGCGGTCCGCGACAGCGCCACCGTCGCCGACCTGGACCTGCCGGTCTACGCGGCCGGCGCCCATCCGTCCGTGCTCGGCCGCCGCCACGTCCCCTGGGACACGGGCGTGCCGATCGCCTGCGGCGGCGCCCTCGTCCAGCCCGGTGACCTGGTCGTGGGTGACGCGGACGGCGTGGTCGTCGTACCCCCGGAGCTGGCCGCCGAGTTGGTCGCCGACTGCCGGGAGCAGGAGCGGCAGGAGCGGTTCATCGCCGAGCAGGTCGCCGCGGGCGAGAGCGTCGATGGTCTGTATCCGCTGGGTCCCGTCTGGCGGGACGCCTATGAGAACTGGTGCGAGGGAGAGACACAGTGAAGTTCCGCAGCGATCCATCGGTCATCCGGGGGTCCATAGCTCCCGTCGTGACGCCGTTCACCGATGAGGGAGCGGTCGACCACGACGGTCTCGCCGGACTGATCCGCTTCCAGCTGGACAACGGCTCGCACGGTATCTCCCTGGGCGGGTCCACCGGTGAGCCGAGCGCGCAGAGCGTCGCCGAGCGGATCGCCGGTATGCGCACCGCGGTGGAGGTGATCGGCGACCGGGTGCCGTTCCTGCCCGGCACCGGCTCCCACAAGCTGGGCGAGACCATCGAACTGACCGCCGCAGCGCATGAACTGGGTGCCGACGCGGTCCTGGTGATCACGCCGTACTACGCACGGCCCACCCAGGACGCCCTCTACCAGTGGTACGCGACAGTGGCCGGCGAATTCCCGGACCTGCCGATCGTCGCCTACAACGTGCCCTCGCGTACGGCCGTCGACATCGCCCCGGAGACGGTCAAGCGGCTGTTCACCGACTTCGACAACTTCGTCGGAGTGAAGGAGACCACGAAGGACTTCGAGCACTTCTCCCGCGTCCTGCACGCCTGCGGGCGTTCCCTCCTCGTGTGGTCCGGCATCGAGCTGCTGTGTCTGCCCCTGCTCGCCCTGGGCGGCGCCGGCTTCGTCTCCGCCGTGGCCAACCTGACACCGGGCGCGGTGGCGCGGATGTACGAGCTGTGGGAGGCGGGCGACTTCGACGCGGCCCGTGACCTGCACTACCGGCTCCACCCGCTGGTGGATCTGCTCTTCGTCGAGACCAACCCGGCGCCCGCCAAGTGGGTGCTCGCACAGCAGGGCCGTATCTCCTCCCCGCACGTCCGGCCACCGCTGACGACACCCACGGACGCGGGCCTGGCGAAGATCCGCGCGCTGCTCGCCGAGGGCGGCGACCTCACCGCAGGGATCGGAGCCGGCCGGTGATCCCCGAGAACCTTCCCACGGTCATCCGGCACTGGATCGGCGGCGACCTCGTCGACGCGGCCGACGGCCGCACGTTCGATGTCGCCGATCCGGTGTCCAACACGGTGTACGCGCAGGCCGCGCGTGGTTCGGCGGCCGACGTCGACCGAGCCGTGACCGCCGCGCGGGCCGCCTTCCCGGCCTGGTCCCGGATCTCGAACCGGGAGCGCGCGGGCGTGCTGTACCGGATCGCTGACGCCGTCGAGGCACGCCACGACCGCCTCGCCGCCTTCGAGACGTACGACACCGGACTGCCCGTCACACAGGCGAAGGGCCAGGCGCGCCGCGCCGCGGAGAACTTCCGCTACTTCGCGGACGTGATCGTCGCTCTCGGCGAGGAGGCCTTCCGGCAGGGCGAGGAGCAGTTCTCCTACGTCGTCCGCACACCGGTCGGAGTGGCTGGGCTGATCACACCGTGGAACACCCCGTTCATGCTGGAGAGCTGGAAGCTGGCCCCGGCCCTGGCCGCCGGCTGCACGCTGATCCTCAAGCCCGCGGAGTGGACCCCGCTGTCCGCCTCCCTGTGGCCGGAGATCTTCACGGAGGCGGGCGTGCCCGCGGGCGTCGTCAACATCGTCCACGGCATCGGCGAGGAGGCCGGCCAGGCCCTGGTCGACCACCCGGACGTGCCGCTGATCTCCTTCACCGGCTCCACTGACACCGGCCGTCACATCATCCGGTCGAGTGCCCAGCACCTGAAGACCACCTCGATGGAACTGGGCGGCAAGTCACCGGCCGTCGTCTTCGCGGACGCCGACGTGGAAGCGGCCCTGGACTCGGTCGTCTTCGGCGTTTTCTCCCTCAACGGCGAGCGCTGCACGGCCGGTTCACGGGTCCTCGTCGAGCGCCCGTTGTACGAGGAGTTCACCCGGCGGCTGGCCGAGCGGGCAAGCGCTGTCCGGGTGGGGCTGCCCGCCGACCCGGCGACCGAGGTCGGCGCGCTGGTCCACCCCGAGCACTACGAACGAGTCCTGAACTACGTCGAGATCGGAAAGAAGGAGGCCAGGCTGGTCGCCGGCGGCACCCGCCCCGGCCACCTCGCCGAGGGCAACTACCTCCAGCCGACCGTCTTCGCCGACGTCGAGCGCGACGCCCGGATCTTCCAGGAGGAGATCTTCGGCCCGGTCGTCGCGGTCGCCCCCTTCGACACCGAGGCCGAGGCGGTCGAACTGGCCAATGCCACCCAGTTCGGCCTGGCCGCCTACATCTGGACCTCGGACCTGAAGCGCGGCCACCGGATCGCCCACGCCGTCGAGTCCGGCATGATCTGGCTCAACTCACACAACGTCCGGGACCTGCGCACCCCCTTCGGCGGGGTAAAGGCCTCCGGCGTGGGCCGCGAGGGGGGCGCCCACTCCATCGACTTCTACACCGAGTCGAAGATCGTGCATGTCGCCCTCGGCGCCGTGCACACCCCGCGCTTCGGGGCCGCCTGATGATCCTGCCCGACGCACCCGACGTCATCCGCTCCGCCTACGCCCAGCTGGCCGTCACCGACCTCGGCGCGGCCCGCTGGTTCTGGGTGGACATGCTGGGCTTCCACATCCAGTACGAGGACCCCGGCATCCTCTGCCTGCGCGGCACGGACGAACTCACCCACCATTCACTCGTGTTGAGGCATGCCGAAGTGGCGGCTCTCGACCACATCGCCTACCGGGTCCGCACCCCGGAGGACGTCGGCAAGGCGGAGCGGTTCTTCACCGCACTGGGTCGGACGGTCCGGCGCGTACCCAAGGGCGAGGGCACCCCCGGCGTCGGCGACGCAGTCCGCGTCATCGACCCGCTCGGCTTCCCGGTCGAGTTCTTCTACGACATCGAGCGCGCCGAACGCCTCATCCAGCGCTACGACCTGCGCCACGGCGCCGAGATCGCCCGCCTGGACCACTTCAACATCTGCACCCCGGACATCCCGGCCGCCTACGACCACTACAGATCTCTCGGTTTCGGCTGCTCGGAGACCATCGAGGGCGACGAGCACGAGCTGTACGCGGCCTGGATGTACCGCAAGCAGACCGTCCACGACGTCGCCTTCACCTGCGGGGCCGGACCGCGCCTGCACCACCTGGGCGTGGCCACCCACGAGTCGCATCAGGTGCTGCGCGCGGCGGACATCTTCGGCGCGCTGCGCAAGGAGCACCACATCGAGCGCGGACCGGGCCGGCACGGCGTCTCCAACGCCTTCTATCTGTATCTGCGCGACCCCGACGGTCATCGGGTGGAGATCTACACCTCCGACTACTACACCGGTGACCCGGACCACGAGACCCATCGCTGGAACGTCCACGACGACCGCCGCCGCGACTTCTGGGGCAACGCCGTCATCGAGTCCTGGTACAAGGAGGCCACCCCGGTCCTCGACCTGGACGGCGCCCTCCAGCAGGTGACCGACGGCCTCGTCGACGAGTCGGCCGTACAGGTCGGCGCCGACGGGCTCGGCTGACGCCGGACCGGAGGGCCCACTTGTCCCGTCTCGCAGTCGTGCCGGCGACCGCGGTCGCCGCCGTCGTCGCCGTCGTTCTCGCATCCGGGAAGGTGGCGAACGCGCCGCTTGGCTTCGCCGACCTCTGGTGCGACGTGATCGCCCTGCTCTCCTCCACCGGTGCGCCGTTCGCCGGCCCGCGCGAGCGGCTCCTGGTCGGTCTCGGGGCGCTCGCGTCGAGCATGCGCGAACCGATTCCCGTGTCGCATCGTCGGCGGAAACCCGCAGGGAAGGTGGCGGTCGTGCCGCGGTACGGCCCCGGGCAGGGACATCTGGAGGCCCGGCCGGGCACTCCATTCGAACAGGACGCCTGGCACGCCACGCTGTTCCGGCGCGCCGTAGAGATGTCCACGCTGTTCCAGCGCGCCGTAGAGGTGTCCATGCCGTCCGCGGAGAGGTCCTGGTGAGACCGCTGTTCGCGCAACGTCGCGCACGAACCGACGCGCCCGGTCCCGCCCCGGCCGTTCTCTCCCTCAGCCCGAACGCGGCCCGCCTGACCGCAGGCATGCGGCAGCGACGCGCTCAGGAGCGCCTGGACCACCGCGCCCACCTGGCGGCGCACGGCCCGCTTCCTGTCCCCGGGGAGTTCGGACTCCGTGACCTGCTCGTGCTGACCGAGCGGATCGCCCTGCGTGATCGCGGTGCAGCGGGCTTCCCTTTCCACCGCGAGGTGCGCGCCTTCCGGAACTCGACCCGGCGAAGCGGGCCACCGACGGCCGTCATGGTCGACGCGACGGAGGGCGAGCCGTCGTGCCGCAAGGACGAGCTGCTTCTCCGCGGCGCGCCGCATCTGGTGCTTGACGGCGCGCTGTTGACCGCGGCGGCTCTGGACGCGAGGCAAGTGGTGGTCCAGGTGTCCCATCCGTCGGCAGCGGCCGCCGTGCAGGCCGCGGTCGCCGAACGGAAACCATGGCGGCGCTCCCGCGGAGCACCGGTACGAGTGGTGCGGCAGCCGGAACGTTTCTTCACCGGAGAACGCGGCGCCACGGTACGCGGACTCGACGGGCTGCCGACGCTCCTTGCGAACGCCGAGACATGGGCGCAACTGGCGGTCGCGGTGCGGACGGGCGCGGAACGGTTCGCGGCGATCGGGGAGCGAGACGAGCCGGGAACGTTCCTGGCGACGGTGACCGCCTATGCCCCGGACGACGGACGGCTCGCGCAGACGGTGGTGGAAGCGCCGCTCGGCGCGCCCTTGCCCGCGCTTCTGGAGCGCTGCGGGACGGACGCCGGACAAGCGGTGCTGGTCGGCGGCTACCACGGGGCCTTCCTGGGGCGCCAGGCGGCGGCCACCGCTGTGATGACCCGCCGGGGAATCGAAGCCGCGGGCGCCACGTTCGCAGCAGGCTCCGTAGTGCGGATCCCGGAGGAGACCTGCCCGCTGGGAGAGACGGTGCGGGCGGCGCACGGTCCGGCAGCGGAGATGGCGGCGCGCTGCCGGCCCTGTTTCCGGAAGCTGTCGGCGATCACGGCGGCTCTGGACGATGTCGTGTGCGGTGGCGGCTCTCCGGCGATGGAGCGGCTGCGGGAGTACATGGCCGCGGTCGGGAGCCGGCGCTGGGGTGACTGTTCGCATCAGGACGGGGCCGCGAGGTTCGTGGTGTCGGCCGTGTCGACGTTCGCGGACGACCTCACGGCGCACCTGTTGGGGCCCGGTTGCGGACGGCCGGTGCTGGGGGCGCTGCCGTTGTTGACCGCTCCGGAGGTGACGGCGGCGGGGACGGCCGATCGGTTCGCGGTCGACTGGACGCTGTGCGACGGCCACGCGCTGTGCGCGGACGTGGTGCCGGAACTGATCCGGATGGAGCAGGACGGCTTTCCGGTTCTGTCGGCCACGGCGATCCCCGCGGCGCTGGCCGCGCGAGCCCGGATCGCGGTGCGACGGTGTCCTGCGCTGGCCCTTCGCGTGGAAGCCATGTGACAGGAGGGGCACCGCCGCCACGGGTCTGCCGGCAGTGCCCCTTCCGCTTAGCTGAGGCGCTGTCGCGTCAGAGCCGGACGTGTGGCTCGCTCCAACTGCTGGATGACCGAGGTGTAGGCCGCCCCGGTGGCATGGTGGAGGCCGATCTCGCAGGTGCGGTTGGCGCTGAGATGGGCCTGCGCGTCGAGTCGCCCGACCTCGTCCGCCTCGGGCGCGGTCGCGCTCTCCGTCAGCTCGCGGTGCAGGAAGCCGCGGTCACCGGCGAACCCGCAGCAGGACTCGGCGATCGGCTGGACAACGCTGTCGGCGACCGCCTGTGCCACGGCCTTCAGGGCCGAACCGTTGTCGGTCTGCTGCATCGAGCAGGTGGTGTGGATCACCGCGGTGGGGACCCGGTCGGTGACCGTGAGGTGTGGCAGCAGTTCTTTTTGGGCCCAGTCGACGGCGTCATGGACGGCCAGGCGGCTGTGGCGGTCCCGGTCGGCCGGGCTCAGGTGGGGCACCACGTCCCGCAGGGCGCCGAGTGAGCAGGAAGAGGCGTCCATGACCACCGGTAGCCGTCCCTCGTCGCTCCACCGCCACAACCGTTCCACGAGCACCCCCGCCATGGTGGCGTGGCCCTTCTCGTAGCCCTTGCTGTGCCAGATGGTGCCGCAGCAGGTGCCTGCCACGTCGGCGGGGATCCACAGCGGCCTGCCGGCCCGCTCCGCGAGCGTGACGAGGGCCTGGACCACGGTAGGCGCGTTCTCGCCCGCGGGCGCGCCGAAGATCCGGTTGACGCAGGCGGGTACGTAGACGGCGTGTGCCGTCTGCCGCCGGGTGGCGGGCAACCGCTTCGGGGCGGCCTGGGGCACTTCGGGCAGCCAGGCGGGGATCAGTTCGGCGCCGAGTACGCCGCGAGCCGCGGAGGTGACGGCGCGCAGCGGCGCGTCTCCGGCGATGTCCGCGGTGCGCCGGGCGATGCCGACGGCGACCCGGGCGCCCCCTTCCAGACCTGCCCAGTGCCGTGCGGCCCAGGTCGCGGCGCGTTCGGCGAGGGGGCCGTGCCCGGCGTGCCGCAACTTCTTCATCGCGGCGCCGGTGTCGATGCCGACGGGACAACTCACCGCGCAGCTCGAATCCCCGGCGCAGGTGTCCACCGCGTCGTAGGCGTAGTCCTCGGTGAGGGAGAGCACGAGTGGGGACTCGGCCCGGTGCCGGGCCATCTCCCGTTGCAGCACGATGCGTTGGCGAGGTGTGGTGGTCAGGTCATGGCTGGGACACGCCGGTTCGCAGAACCCGCACTCGATGCACGGGTCCAGGGCCGCGTCGACCGGGGGCAGCGTCTTCAGGTTGCGGACGTTCGCGTCCGGGTCGTTGTCGAGGATCACGCCCGGGTTGAGGACGCCGTGCGGATCGAAGGCGGCCTTGAGCCGCCACATGAGCCCGACGGCGACGCCTCCCCACTCCTGGGTCACGAACGGCGCCATGTTGCGTCCCGTGCCGTGTTCTCCCTTGAGCGCGCCTTCGTAGGTGTTCAGTACCAGGTCGGCCACTGCCTGCATGCAGGTGCGATAGCGGTTCACTTCCTCGGGCGAGGAGGGGTCGAGCATGAGCGGGAAGTGCAGGTTTCCGGCGGAGGCGTGCCCTGCGATGGGCGAGGCGAAACCGTGGGACCCAAGGAGCAGGAACAGATCGCGGGCGGCGTCGGCCACCCGGCCCGGAGGGACACAGACGTCCTCCACCAGCAGCACGGTGCCCGGGGGACGGGTGCTGCCGACGGCGGCCAGCAGGCCCTTGCGGACCCGCCAGTACGCGCCGGCGGTGGCGGCGTCCCGGGTGAACTCCCCCATGACCGGCACCGATGAGGCGGCCAGCACGGCTTCGGCACGCTGCTGCTGGGCACTCAGGTCGTCCGGATCGGCGGCCCGGAACTCCACCAGCAGTGCGGCGTCCTCCGCGTCCTCGGCGAGTTCGGCGAGCCAGCGGGGGGCTCCCGAGACGCCGGCGGTGGAGCGCAGGGAGGGAGCGTCCAGGAGCTCGACGGCGTGCGCACCGGCCTCGACGAGATCGGGGACGAGGGCAGCCGCGTCGTGCAGCCCTGGCAGGCGCAGCAGCGCGGTGGCGTGATGGCGGCCGAAGGGCACGGTGTCGAACACGACTTCGTCGAGGAAGCCGAGCGTGCCCTGGGAGCCGACCATGAGCCCACGCAGGATCCCGGCGGGAGTGTCGGCGTCCAGGAAGGCGTCCAGGCGATAGCCGTTGGTGTTCTTGATGGCGAACTTGGTCCTGATGCGGTCGCACAGCGCGGGGTCGGCCTCGAGTTCCTTCTTGATGGCCATGAGTTCGCGGGCAAGGGCGGGTTCGGCGCGTTCCAGGTGCTCGTCGGCCGCCGGGTCGGCGGTGTCCACGACCGTTCCCGAGGCGAGGACGACGCGCAGGGACCGCACCGTGTGGTAGGCATTGCGTACCACTCCGCACGACATTCCGCTGGCGTTGTTGGCGACCACCCCGCCGATGGTGGCGGAGGCGCTGCTGGCGGGGTCGGGACCGAGCATCCGGCCGTGCCGGGCCAGTTGCGCGTTGGCGCGGGCGATCACGGTTCCCGGGCGGGCGCGCAACGCCCGGCCGTCCTCCTCGACCACGGCACCGGCGAAGTGCCGGCGCACGTCCACCAGGATGCCCGATCCCTGGGACTGTCCGTTGAGGCTGGTGCCCGCGGCCCGGAAGGTCACCGGCAGGTCGTGGCGGCCGGCGAAACCCAGTACGGCCGCGACATCCGCCGCGTCGCGTGCCATCACGACCACGCGGGGAAGGTAGCGGTACGGGCTCGCGTCGGAGGCGTAGCGGGCGAGGTCGATGGGCCGGGAGAGCACCTGCTCCGCGCCGACCACGGCCGCCAGCCCCTCGCGCAGCCACTCCGGGGTGGCGACGGGAGAGTCGTCCGCTCCGTGGGCCTCTCGGCCGCCGGGCAGCGCGGCACGCAGCCGAGCCAGTTTCTTCATGTCGTCTCTCCTGAGATGTGCGCGCCGGCCGACGGTCGCGAGCCGGCACGTCGGCTGGGCACCGAGTGGGGCTCGTGGGCCGAGCCCGAGTGGCGGCCGCCGGGCGAGTGGGGCATCCATGCGGCGCCGGGGCATACGAGACACCCGACCCGCTCACGTGGTCGCGGACAGCGAGCCGAGCAACCCGGGCGCGGTCGCGGTGACGACCGGCACCAGCTGTGCGACGTCCGGCACACGACGACCGGCACGGCCCGGCACACCGGCCCCGAGCGGCACAGCGCCGACGGGGAACGGAAACGGCCGGGCCCAGGACCAGGACCGCTCGCCGGGCGGACTCGTGACGACGAAGCCCCCCGGTCGCCGCCCGGACAGCGGGGCGGGGGCGGCGAGGCCGACACCGAGGGTCGCCGGTCCCATCGCGGTCATCGTGCTCCTCGTAAACGGTTGCGGGATGCAGTTGTTCGAGTGTGTCCCCCGCTTTCCCCGGCTGCTATGTTGATTTCACTCAAGAGCGCGGGGTTGAGTGAGGTAATGGCACAAACATGTCCCGCTCCCGGCAGGAGTGAGCATGGCCCGAACAGAGACCCGTGCCCCGGAGGATCAGGTCGTGGAAGCGCCGGCTTCGGCGACGCTCGCGTCACTGCTGAACGCGGTCGGCGACACCCTGCTGAGGGCGCTGGAGGCCCCTTTCGGCCTGGACGTCCCGGTGAGCGAGCTGGAGATCCTCGATCCGCCTCACGCGGTCAGCGCGGCCCCGGGCACGATGCTGTTCGGAATCGGTATGCGCCCCTCCTCACCCGAGGCCGTGGCAGCCCTCCGCCTGGCCGCCCGCGACCGGTGCACCGCCCTGGTCCTCAAGCTCCACGGGGAGGACCCGACCGAGCTGCGCGCTCTCGCCCACGAGCACGGCATCGCTCTGCTCGCGGCGGACGACGAGGTGAACTGGCGTCATCTGGACACGCTCCTCTCGGCGGTGCTCGCGACCCGGTCCGGACAGGGCGCGACGGACAGCGACGACGGAGAATGGGACGACCTGTTCGACCTCGCCAACGCGACCGCCGCGCAGTTGCGCGGCGCGGTGGCGATCATGGACGACCGCTACCGGATCATCGCGTACTCCACGATCTCCGGTCAGCCCACCGACGAGGTGCGGCGCCAGGGGATTCTGGGCCGGGAGGTACCGGAGGCCTTCCAGCCACTGCACGCCGACCCCCGGTTGCGGCAGCGCCCCCAGCCCGTGCGGTTCACCGGGCACGGGGCTCTGCCCCGCCTCGCCGTCGGCATCCTGGCCGGCCGCGTCATGCTGGGGTCCATCTGGGTCATCGACGCCGACAGCAGGCTGGGAGCAGGCGAAGAGCGGACGCTGCGGGACGCCGCCGACCTCGCGGCGCTGCGCCTGTTGCGGCACCGCAATTCGCGCGACATGGCGCGCCGGGCTCGTGAACAGGCACTGCGCGGCGCGCTCCTCGGTGAGGACCTGCCCCACGCCGGCTCGCTCGGCTCGCACGACGCGGGATTCGTCGTCGTCGCCTTCGAGCACGCGGAGATGGACACGGATGTCAGCGAACCGGAAATGGCTCACATCATCGAGCTGATCACCAGTAGTGCACAGGTCCAGCACTTCAGGGCAAGCACCGTCCAACTCGACGGAGTGGTCTACTCGCTGCTGCCGGCCGACCCGTCCACAGCCGCCGCGGTGGGAGGAGAGCTGGCAGCCGGTGTCCTGGAGCGCATCCGGGTCATGCTGGGGGTCAGGCTGCGCGCCGGGATCGGCGGCCACGCGCCCGACCTGTCCGCGGTGCAGCGGTCACGCCAGGAAGCAGAGGCCGCCCTCGGCGTTCTGGCCCACCGCGGGCAGGAATACGCCGTCGCGGACTTCCAGGAAGTGCGCGCGGAGTCCTTCTTCCTGCGGCTTCGCGCGGATCTCGACGCTTTCGACGCCGCGCAGCCCGACGCGTTGGAGGCGATGCGCGAGCACGACGAACGCAACGGCACGGAGTACACCCGCACCGTCTACGCGTACCTGCGGTGTCTGGGCGACAGCACACGCGCCGCTGCCGAGATGTACGTGCACCCGAACACACTGCGCTATCGCATCAAGCGAGCGGGTGAACTCTTCGGCATCGACCTTCAGGACCCCGACGAGGCCCTGCTGCTCTGGCTCCGGCTTCGCCTCCAGCACTGACAGGCCGCCCGCGCCGGACCTTGTGCATCCGCACCAGGCGCACCTGATCCGCTGAGTGAATCCAACATGGCCAACGGTTGTGGCAGCGGCCATTCTTGGTGCACCCCAGCGAGGGGCATTGCGGGACAAGTCAAGTCACCCCCTCGCGTTCCGTGACCGCGCCGAGCCGTGACCATTCGCATTGCGGGCTGCGGTGAACCGGACATGTTCAAGTGGAGGATGCACTCATGCGGCACACCAGACATCTCACCGCGATAGGTGCGATGCTCGCCCTCACCGCCACCGCCTGTAGTGGCTCGGGCGGAGGATCCGGCAGCAGCGGCGACACCATCGAGATCGGCCAGATCGCCTCGCTGACCGGGAACTTCACCCCGCTCGGCCAGACCGACAAGCTCGGCGCCGCGCTCGCGGTCCAGCAGATCAACGCCGCCGGCGGCGTCCTGGGCAAGAAGCTGCACATCACCGTCAAGAACGACGAGAGTGATCCTCAGCAGGCCATCACCGGCTTCAACGACCTGGCCGGCAGCGGCGTCGTCGCGTTCGTCGGCACCCCGGTCTCGAACGCGGCTCTCGCCGTCGAGCCGCTGGCCAAGCAGAAGCAGCTGCCCTATGTCTCGACCGCCGCCGTCGACCAGCAGGTGAAGCCGCCCTCTCCGTACGTCTACATGACCCCGCTCACCGCGGGGGTGGTCAGCGAGCAGCTCCTGAAGTACTTCAAGGCGAACGGCATGACCAAGATGGCGGTCGCCTACGACACCCAGAACGCCTTCGCCAAGACGGGCTGGGAGGACATGAAGGCGAAGGCCGCGCAGTACGGCATCACGTTCGTGGACACCGAGACGTTCACCACCACCCAGACCAACTTCACGTCGGTCCTCCAACACGTGCGGGGCAGCGGCGCCAAGGGCCTGATGGTGTGGGCCACCGGCGCGCCGGCGGTCATCCTGGCAAAGCAGTTCGCCGGCGCCGACATGGGCGGCACGAAGCTCGTGTACAGCCACGCCGAAGCGAGCTCGCTGTTCACGGAGCCGGTGGGCGCCGCGGGTGAGGGCATCATCCTGGCGAGTTCGCTCGCCGTCATCGGCAACGAACTGCCGACGTCCGCCGCCAAGACGGCCGCGCTGAAGATGGCGGAGCCGTACCAGAAGGCCAACGGCTCCTACCCGCCCGGGTTCGCCTTCGACGGCTACAACGCCGTCCAGCTGATCGCGGCGGCCATCAAGAAGGCCGACAGCACCGATCCCAAGAAGATCGCGAGCGCGCTCGACACCCTGACCCTCCAGACCTCGGTGGGCACGTACAAGTACACCTCGAGCGACCACGCGGGTCTCGGGGTCGATCAGGTCGCCGTCAACACCATCAAGAGCGGCCACATCGTCCCGACAGACTGGACGAAGGTGCAGCTCAAGGCCAGCCTGACGCCTTGATCAGCCAGGAGATCACAGAGATGCTCACAACCGAGAACCTGGCGCGGTCCTTCGGTGGCGTGTTCGCCGTGAACGACGTCTCGATATCGGTGCCGAAGGGCGAGTTGCGCGGGATCATCGGCCCCAACGGGGCCGGCAAGTCGACGCTGTTCAACCTGATCAGCGGACACCTGGCGCCCACCCGTGGCGAGATCACCTACGTCGGCAGGTCTCTCGCGGGTACGGCGCCCCACCGCCGTGCCCGCGAGGGCGTCGCCATCGTCTTCCAGGGCGCCCGGCTGTTCCACGGGATGACCGCCCTTGAGAACGTCATGGTCGGCGCACACGCCCGTACCAGCCACGGATTCGCCTCGGCCGCGCTCCGGCTGCCGGGCCACCGGCGCGAGGAGCGGCTGATCGCCGAGCGCGCCAAGGAGGCTCTGGAGCAGGTCGGGATGTCCGACTTCGCCGATGTGTACGCCGAATCCCTGCCGCTCGGCCAGCAGCGCCGGCTTCAGGTGGCGCGCGCCCTGTGCGGGCAGCCGGAACTGCTGCTGCTCGACGAGCCGGCCTCCGGACTCCGGCTCGGAGAACGGCAGATACTCGCGGACCTGCTCCGCGACCTGCACGAGAAGGGCATCACGATGCTCCTCGTCGAGCATGACGTCAGCATGGTGATGAGCCTCGCGGACCGGATCACGGTCCTCGACCTCGGCACGGTCATCGCCGAGGGCACGCCCGACGCCGTGAGCCGCGATCCCCGAGTCATAGCCGCCTATCTCGGTCAGGAGAGCAGCGATGCTGCAAGTCGATGACCTCGTCGTCCGCTACGGGTCGGCGGTCGCTCTCGACGGCGTCGGCCTCCACGTGGGCCGGGGCGAGATGGTCGCCCTCGTCGGTCCCAACGGAGCCGGCAAGTCGACCCTCGTGAACGCCCTGTCCGGCGTCGTGCGTCCGGCCGGTGGCACGATCCGCATCGACGGACGGCTCGCGCATGTCCCGGAGGGCCGGCAGCTCTTCGCCGACCTCTCCGTGGAGGACAACCTGCGGCTGGGCGCCTGGCGCTCGCGCAACCGCGATCCGCGGCGCATCTACGAGGTCATGCCCGTCCTCGGCGAGATGCGGCGGAAGGCGGCCGGATCGCTCTCCGGCGGGCAGCAGCAGATGGTGGCGGTCGGCCGGGCGCTGATGGCCGACCCCGACGTGATCGCGATCGACGAGCTGTCGCTCGGACTCGCGCCGATCGTGGTCGCGGATCTCGCGCGCCACCTGGCTCAGCTCAACTCCGAGCGGGGCATGGCGATCCTGCTCATCGAACAGAACGCAAGGCTCGCCTTCGATCTGTGTCAGCGGGCCTACGTGATCGAGTCGGGTCGGATCGTCGCGGAGGGGGACAGCGGGGAACTCTCCCGCAGCCCGGAGGTCGCACGCGCCTAC
This sequence comes from Streptomyces humi, assembly GCF_001005085.2. Classification (GTDB taxonomy): domain Bacteria; phylum Actinomycetota; class Actinomycetes; order Streptomycetales; family Streptomycetaceae; genus Streptomyces; species Streptomyces humi. Next base: position 30,904 of record NZ_LBMU02000136.1, on the reverse strand, counting down.
CTCGGTGGGATCACCGGCTCCGACACGGAGACTCTCCTGGAAAGAACGGCGGAATGAGTTCCTTCATTGCCTATCTGGTGTCCGGCATCGCGATCGGCTGCACCTACGCCCTGGTCGCCAGCGGCTTCGTGATGATCCATCGGGTCACCCGCGTGGTCAACTTCGCCCAGGGCACGTTCGCCGTCGTGGGAGGCATGGCCACGGCGTCGCTGCTGCGCCACGGTCTCCCGCACGGCCTCGCGGAAGTGGTGGCACTGGCGTCGGCGGCCGCACTGGGACTGCTCATCGGGGTCGTCGCGATCGGCAAGCCGGGCACCCCACCCCTGTCCTCGGTGATCATCACCCTGGGGCTCGCCATCGGCGCCTACGCCGGGGAAGTGATGATCTTCGGCGACCAGCCGTTGTCGTTCACCATGGCACACGGCTCCACCAGCTTCCTCGGCGCGCACGTCGACCGGCAGCTGTTCGTCATCATGGGCGTCACCGTGGTCAGTTACGCCCTCCTGCAACTGTTCTTCGGCCGCACCTACGTCGGCAAGGCACTGACCGCCTGCTCGTCCAACCCCTACGCGGCCCGGCTGTCCGGCATCAATCCCAGCCGGATGGGCCTGCTGGCGTTCGCGATCGGCGGGGCTCTCGGCGGGCTCGCCGGGGTCCTGATCACCCCGATCCAGCCGGTGTCGTTCGACTCCGACTCCCTGCTGGCCGTCAACGGTTTCGCGGCGGCCATCTTCGGCGGGCTGATGCATCCCTCGACGGCACTGCTCGGCGCGCTCGTCCTGGGCGTCTCCGAGTCGATGATCGGGGGCTACGTCGGAGCGTCCTACGAAATCGAGGTGGCTCTGGTGCTGATGCTCGCCATCATGGTGTGGCGCGCCGCCCGCACCCCGGTGATGGCGGAGGAGGTCGCATGACCGGCCGACTGACATCCGCGAGGCTGGTGGGCGCCGGCGCCGCGGCGGTGGTCGCCGTCGTCACCGCGCTGCTGCCGCTGTTCCTCGACAGCTCACAGCTCACCGTCTACACCGAGCTGCTGCTGTCCGCGGTGGTGACCACCGGAGTGTCCCTGCTGCTCGGCTACGCCGGGCAGATCTCCCTCGGCCACGGCGGGTTCTACGCCGCGGGCGCCTACACCGCGGCACTGATGGCGACCCACGGCATGCCAAGCCTGTTGGGACTGGCCTGCGCGCCGCTGGTCGCGGGACTGCTGGGCCTGTTGGTCGGCATGCCGTTGCTGCGCCTGCGCGGGCACTATCTCGCCTTCGCGACACTGGCGTTCCAGCTCATCCTGCTGGCGGTGATCGGACAGCAGTCCTCGATGGGCGGGGACATCGGTCTGAGCGGCATCCCCGCCCTCGGGATCGGTTCGCGGCACATCTCCGATTTCCGGGGCTACGCATGGGTGGCCTGGCTGGCACTCGTGGCGGTCATGATCCTCACCAGGAACATCGTGCGCTCCCGTCCCGGCCGGGGCCTGCGCGCGCTGGCCACCAGCGAGATGGCGGCGTCGTCCTCGGGTGTGCCGGTCGGCCGGTACAAGCTCGTGGTCTTCAGCCTCTCGGCGGCGTTCGCCGGGCTGGCCGGCGGGATCTTCGCGTTCTTCATCGCTTACGTCGCCCCCGGTTCCTTCGGGGTGCTGGTGTCGTTCCAGTTCGTCGTCATGGCGGTGGTGGGCGGACTGGGCACCCTGTGGGGGCCGCTGGTCGGCGCCGCGACCATCACGCTGCTGCTGCAATGGCTGAACGACCTCGGAGCGCGGCCGGGCATGCCCGACTACGCGCCCCAGGTCTTCTCCTACGCGGTCTACGCGCTGCTTCTGGTGCTCGTGGTGCTCTTCCTTCCGCGGGGTCTGGTGCCCGCGGGGACCGATGCGCTACGACTGCTGGCACGACGACGGCTCGCCCGGGCGCAGCCGGGTGCCGATGCAGCCGGAGCAGCCGATGCAACTGGTGCAGGTGTCGAGGAGCCCGTGCCGAGTCCGCAGCGGCAGTGATCGCGAACGGCACCTCGCAGGAAAGCCCTCAGCCCCACCGTACGAACCACGGTTCGTACGGTGGGGCACTTGAGTTGTCCGCGGTCAGGGCGTCCGGCCGGCCGGAGGCGGGGAACTCACCGGACATCGGCACCCGCCGGTGTGGCCGCTCCGCCGGAGAACGGCGAAGCGGGGCTTCGACTGCTCGGCGCACCGGCAGTCTCCGCCCCGCGACGTGATCACGGCTCCGTACAGGCTCTAGAAGTTGCCGCGCTTGGCCTGCTCGCGCTCGATCGCCTCGAAGAGCGCCTGGAAGTTCCCCTTGCCGAAGCCCAGGGAGCCATGGCGCTCGATGAACTCGAAGAACACCGTGGGCCGGTCACCGATCGGCTTGGTGAAGATCTGTAGCAGGTACCCGTCCTCGTCGCGGTCGACGAGGATGCCGCGCGAGGCGAGTTCCTCGATGGGCACGCGGACATGGCCGATCCTGGCGCGCAGTTCAGGATCGGTGTAGTAGCTGTCGGGCGTGGCGAGGAACTCGACGCCCCTGGACCGCAGTACGTCGACGGTCCTGATGATGTCGTTGGTGGCGAGGGCGAGGTGCTGGGCGCCCGGGCCACGGTAGAAGTCGAGGTACTCGTCGATCTGCGAACGCTTCTTCCCGACGGCCGGCTCGTTGAGCGGGAACTTCACCCGGTGGTTGCCGCTGGCGACGACCTTGCTCATCAGCGCCGAGTACTCGGTGGCGATGTCGTCCCCGATGAACTCGGCCATGTTGGTGAAGCCCATGACACGGTTGTAGAAGTCGACCCACTCATCCATGTGCCCGAGTTCCACGTTGCCCACGACGTGGTCGAGCGCCTGGAAGAGGCGCTTGGGCGCGCCGTCGGGCTTCACGTGTCCGGAGCTGCGGGCCACATAGCCGGGCAGGTAGGGACCGGTGTAGCGGGAGCGGTCCACGAGGGTGTGGCGGGTCTCCCCGTAGGTGGCGATGGCCCCGGTCCGGATGGTGCCGTGCTCGTCGGTGACGTCGTGCGGTTCCTCCACCACGGTCGCGCCCTGTGCACGGGCGTGCTCGATGCACTTGTCGACATCGGGGACTTCGAGAGCGATGTCGATCACGCCGTCACCGTGCCGGCGGTGGTGGTCGAGCAGCGGGCTGTCCGGGTCGACGCCGCCCTTGAGCACGAACCGGATCGCTCCGGAGCGGAGCACGAAGGCGTGGTGGTCGCGGTTGCCTGTCTCCGGACCGGAGTAGGCGACCAGCTCCATGCCGAAGACCGCCTGGAAGAACGACGCCGCCTGCGTCGCATTGCCCACCGCCCAGACCACCGCGTCCCAGCCGGTCACCGGGAAGGGGTCGCCCTCCGCGTCGTACTCCACGAGCCCGACCAGCTGCCTGAGCTGCTGAAGGTCGAGCTCTGCCAGTCGTTCCTGGCTTGTGAGGGTCTGTTCCACGCTCATGCGTCGTCCTCCTGGGTTCCTGCTTCCAGCGCGTGGCGTTCAGGACACACCGACTGCCCTTACCTGCACAACAGACACCTTTTATGCTGTTCAAGCTGCTCACTTTGCCTGCCAGAAGGCGGCAGCAGGTGTGCAATATGCCTAGTTGGAAGAAGGTGATCGTGGTGACTGACGGGCAGCCGCTGGACTCGCTGGACATCGACCTGCTCCGCTTGCTGCGGGACAACCCGCGCACCGGCGTCCTCGAACTGTCGCGGACGCTCGGGGTCGCGCGCGGAACCGTCCAGGCACGGCTCGACCGGATGGAACGCAGCGGTGTCCTCATCGGGTTCGGCCCCGAACTGGACGTGGCCGCGGCGGGATTTCCGGTCCAGGCGTTCGTGACCCTGGAGATCGCCCAGGGCGCGCTCGACGACGTCGCCGCCGAGCTCGCGGCCCTGCCCGGCGTGCTGGAGGCGTACGCGACGACGGGAGCCTCCGACGTGCTGTGCAAGCTGGCGGCCTCGTCCCACCAGGACCTACAGGAAACCCTTCTCGCCCTCAACCGCTCACCCACGGTGGCCCGCTCGACGAGCGTGGTCGTGCTGTCGGTGGTCGTGGCACCCCGGGTCCTGCCGCTGCTTCAGTCCCGTCAGCACCGTGCGCCCCGGCGGTCTCCCGCCTACAACGACGCGCAGTGAGGCCTGCCGACAGGCGACGCAGGGGTACGGGGGCACCCCGCAGGCTCAGGACGCGCTGAGCGACGCCAGCCGGGAGGCCGCCTCCTTCACCTCTGCGGCCACCCGCTCGGCGTCGAACTCGTGCATGGCCACCACGCCGACCGAGGCTCCCGCCGCGCCCGCGACCTCGAACCCCGCCGCGATCCCGGTGGCCCCCTGCTGGAGTTGTCCCGAGGTGATGCTGTAGCCCAGCTCGCGGGCGCGCGCGACCTCCGCCGGCTCGTCGGGCCAGGGCGGCCGCAACGACAGGATGGCGATGCCGTTCGCCCCCCGCTCCAGCGGATGCCGCACACCGATGCGGTAACCCACCTGGACGGGGCCGTGCTGGACGGTGGGCTCCGCCCCCGCCACGGGCACGCATTCCCGCGCGCCATGGGCCACCGACAGGAACGCCGAGGTGCCCGTGGCGTCGGCGAGATCTTGCAGAACCGGCTGGGCCGCCAGGACCAGCTGACGCTGGAACCGCCCGGCCAGCGTGGCGGCACCGGCGCCGAGCCGCACCCGCTTGCCCTGCCGGGTGACCAAGGCGTGCTCCTCCAGCGTCTCCACGATCCGGTACGCGATGGAGCGATCGATCTCCAGCTGCGCGGCCAGGTCCGCCACTGTCAGGCCATCAGCCGTCAGCGAGATCGCGTGCAGTGCCCGAAGCCCACGGTCCAGGCCTTGCAGGGTGGCCATCGACACCTCCTGATCCTGGGCCGCACCGGGCACCCACACGAACTACAGATCTTCTTCGGGCGCCACGTTAGGGCACGGGAGCCCGGCCGCACATGATCACGGACGCCGGGACGGGCCTTGACGGGGCTGCCACCGCGACCTAACTTCACCTTGTCGCTTTCTCCGCACAAAAATGTGCGCTCAGCGCACAACGACAGTGTGGCACCGCGGCTCCCAGTCACGAGGAGACAGACTTGCCGTACTACCACCGGGCGGGCGCGGTCCCGCCGAAACGTCACACCCAGCACCGTGACCCGGACGGGAACCTCTACTACGAGGAGCTGATGGGCGAGGAGGGCTTCTCCTCGGACTCCTCGCTGCTCTATCACCGGCACATCCCCTCGGCGGTGCGGGAGTTCCGTGTCTGGGAGCTCGGGGACCAGTCCCTGCTGCCCAACCATCCCTTGCTGCCCCGTCACCTCTCCACGCACAAGCTGTTCGCGGAAGGCGCGTCGGGCGTCGACGCGGTGACCGGACGCAGGCTGCTGCTGGGCAACGAGGACGTACGGCTGGCATACGTCGTGGCCGACGCGGCCAGTCCGTACTACCGCAACGCGATCGGCGACGAGTGCCTGTACATCGAGGCCGGGCGCGCCCGGGTGGAGACGGTCTTCGGCGACCTGGAGGCCGGCGACGGCGACTATGTCGTCATCCCGCGCGCAACCACCTACCGGATCGTGCCCGACGGGGACGTACGCATCTACGTGATCGAGGCGAACTCGCACCTCGGCCCGGCACAGCGCTACCTGTCCAAGCACGGCCAGCTTCTGGAGCACGCCCCGTACTGCGAGCGTGACTTCCGCCTGCCGGACGCGCCGCGGACCGTCGAGGACGAGAACGTCGACGTGTACATCAAGCACCGGGGACCCGGCGGCGTCGCAGGGACCGTCCACACGGTGCCGAACCACCCCTTCGACGTCGTCGGCTGGGACGGCTGCCTCTACCCGTACATACTCAGCATCCGTGACTTCGAGCCGATCACGGGCCGGGTCCACCAGCCACCGCCGGCCCACCAGGTCTTCGAGGGCCGCAACTTCGTGGTCTGCAACTTCGTTCCCCGCAAGGTGGACTACCACCCGCTGTCCGTTCCGGTGCCCTACTACCACTCCAACGTCGACTCCGACGAGGTGATGTTCTACTGCGGCGGGGACTACGAGGCGCGCAAGGGCTCCGGCATCGGACAGGGCTCCATCTCCCTGCACCCGGGCGGCCACCCGCACGGCCCCCAGCCCGGTGCGATGGAACGGTCGATCGGGGCGGAGTTCTTCGACGAACTCGCCGTCATGGTGGACACCTTCCGGCCCCTGCAACTGGGTGAGGCCGCCCTCGCGACGGACGACGGGTCGTACGTCCACTCCTGGGAGCCGAAGCGATGAGCGAGCCCCGGACGTTGGAGATTCCCCAGGTGCTCGCCGGACTGTTCGACGACGCCGCGGTCTTCCCGCCCGGCAGCCTGCCGATCGAGAAGGCGGTCGCCGCTCATGTGCGGCACACCCACGGCGCCCATGCCGGGCTGGTCGGTCCGTTCGTCGTCGCCGCCGGGGAAGTCGGCCGGCTCGCGGACCTGACCGGCGGTCTCCCCGAGGGGTCCTTCGGTCTCTCGGTGACCGTGCCGCTGCCGGACGTCGCGGGCGCGATCACCGCGGCGGACCGGGTCCCGGCCGTGCGGCTGGTCGCGCTCGAGGTCGCCGTCCCCGACCAGGTGCCCGCCGAGGACGTCGTCCCGGCCCTGGCCGAGGCGCTCGGCGAGAACGACACGGCCACCGTGTACGTCGAGGTGCCGCGCGACGACCGGCGCGAGGCGCTGCTCGCCGAACTCGCCGGAACCCCTTACCTGGCCAAGTTCCGCACCGGAGGCGTACGCCCCGACCTCTACCCGGACGAGCACGAACTCGCGACGACCGTCCTGACTGCGGTGCGGTCCGGTGTCGCTTTCAAGGCGACCGCGGGGCTGCACCACGCCCTGCGCAACACCGATCCGGAGACCGGGTTCGAGCAGCACGGCTTCCTCAACCTGCTGGTCTCCGTCGACGCGGCTCTGCGGGGCGCCGAGGAGACGGAACTGGTCCGGCTGCTGGCCGACCGCGACGGCGAGCGGGTCGCCGCGCGGGTGCGCGCTCTGTCGCCGCGGGCGCGTGACCTGTTCCGCTCCTTCGGCACCTGCTCCATCGCCGAACCCGCCGCCGAGTCGGTCGCGCTGGGTCTGCTGCCCGCCGCGACCGTCGCCGCCCTGACCGAGGTGTCCGCATGACCCGCACCCTCCAGCTGACCGCGCCGGCCGACTCGCTGTTCGGCCTGGCCAACCTGCCGTACGGCGTCTACTCGGCGCCCGGCCGGGAACCGCGGGTGGCGACCCGCTTCGGTGACCACGTCATCGACCTGGCCGTGCTGCTGGACGACGACGTCTTCGCCCGGCCCAGCCTCAACGCCTTCATGGCCCAGGGCCACACCCGCTGGGTCGAGGTCCGGACCGCGCTCGCCGAAAGGCTGCGGGGCCCGGTCCCCGCGGACGCCGTCCACGACCTGCGCGCGGTGACGCTGCACCTGCCGATCGAGGTCGCCGACTACGTGGACTTCTACGCCTCCGAACACCACGCCTCCAACCTGGGCAGACTGTTCCGGCCAGGCAATCCCGAGCCGCTGATGCCGAACTGGAAACACCTGCCCGTCGGCTACCACGGCAGGGCCGCCTCCGTCGTCGTCTCGGGCACCGACATCATCCGGCCCTCGGGCCAGCGCAAGGGCCCGAAGGACCCGACACCGGTGTTCGGACCCTCGACCCGCCTCGACATCGAGGCCGAACTCGGCTTCGTCGTCGGAACCGGCAGCGCCATGGGCGAGACCATCGCCGCCGACGACGCGGAACGGCACATCTTCGGAGTGGTGCTCTTCAACGACTGGTCCGCCCGCGACATCCAGGCCTGGGAGTACGTCCCCCTCGGCCCCAACCTGGGCAAGTCCTTCGCCTCCACCGTCTCCCCGTGGGTGGTTCCCCTGCTCGCCCTGGACACCGCCCGTATCCCGGTGCCGCCCCAGGAGCCGGCCGTCCTGCCGTACCTGCGGATGGCACAGCCATGGGGACTCGACGTCGACCTCGTCGTCGAGTGGAACGACCAGGTCGTCTCCCGGCCGCCGTACGCCGCGATGTACTGGTCCCCCGCGCAGATGCTCGCCCACCAGACCGTGAACGGCGCCCCCTCGCGCACCGGTGACCTGTTCGCCTCGGGCACCGTCTCCGGACCGGAGAAGGAACAGCGCGGCGCCTTCATCGAACTGACGTGGGGCGGCACGGAGCCCATCACCGTCGCCGGCCGGCAGCGCACCTTCCTGGAGGACGGCGACGAGGTCGTCCTCACCGCCACCGCCCCCGGGGCCGACGGTACGCGGATCGGCTTCGGCGAGGCCCGCGGCCGGATCATCAGCAGCAAGCGGGAGGACCGATGAGCAAGACGGTGGCATCGACGGCCGAAGCGGTTGCCGACATCACCACGGGCAGTTCCCTGGCTGTCGGCGGGTTCGGGCTCTCCGGGATCCCGGACCGCCTGATCGAGGCACTGGCCGGACAGGGCGCCGACGGCCTGGAGGTCTTCTCCAACAACTGCGGAGTGGACGGCATCGGACTCGGTATTCTGCTCGACCTCGGCCGGATCCGCCGGGTCACGGCCTCCTACGTCGGGGAGAACAAGGAGTTCGCCCGCCAGTACCTGTCCGGCGAACTCGAAGTGGAACTCACCCCGCAGGGCACACTCGCCGAGCGGCTGCGGGCCGGTGGCTCCGGCATTCCCGCGTTCTACACCCCGGCGGGCGTGGGCACGCCGGTCGCCGAGGGCGGCCTGCCATGGAAGTACGACCAGGGAGGGAACGTGCTGGTCGCGTCCCCGTCCAAGGAGGTCCGCGAGTTCAACGGCCGCCGGTACGTCCTGGAAGAAGGCATCGTCACCGACTTCTCGCTCGTGCACGCCCGGCTCGGCGACACCGACGGGAACCTCGTCTTCAACAAGGCGACGATGAACTTCAACCCGCTGGCCGCGATGGCGGGGCGGATCTGCGTCGCGCAGGTCGAGGAACTCGTCGAGCCAGGGGAGATCGACCCCGCCCGGGTGCATCTGCCCGGCATCTACGTCCAGCGGATCGTGCACACCGGCCCGCAGACCAAACACATCGAGAAGCGAACCGTCCGAGAGAAGGCGGCATGAGCGAGCAGCAGACCGGCTGGTCCCGGTCGCAGATGGCGGCGCGCGCCGCGGCGGAACTCCGTGACGGCGAGTACGTCAACCTCGGTATCGGTCTGCCGACCCTCATCCCCAACTTCCTCGCGGACGGGGTCCGGGTCACGCTGCACAGCGAGAACGGCATCCTCGGAACGGGCCCCTACCCGAGCGACGACCAGGTCGACGCCGACCTGATCAACGCGGGCAAGGAGACCGTCACGGTCGGCCCAGGGGCCTCGTTCTTCGACTCCGCCCAGAGCTTCGGCATGATCCGCGGCGGCCACATCGACACCGCCGTACTCGGGGGTATGCAGGTCTCCCGAACGGGCGACCTGGCCAACTGGATGGTGCCGGGGAAGATGGTCAAGGGAATGGGCGGCGCGATGGACCTGGTCCACGGCGCCAAGCGCGTCATCGTCCTCATGGAGCATGTGGCCAAGGACGGCTCCCACAAGATCGTCGAGAAGTGCACCCTGCCACTCACCGGGCAGGGCGTGGTACAGCGGGTGATCACCGACCTGGCCGTGCTCGACGTCACGGCCGAAGGGTGTCGCCTCGTCGAACTGGCGCCGGGCGTCACCCTCGACGAACTGCGTGCGAAGACGGGGACTCCCGTGGCGGATTGATCTGGCGGATTGATCTGGCGGATTGGACTGGCGGATTGGACTGGCGGATTGATCTGGCGGATTGGTCTTTCCGGCAGACAGCACCTCGGCGAGCACGCACCGGTCCTCCCCCGGGGCGCGGCCCGTCAGGGGGCGCGGCGATGCTCACGGCCACTGGACGCCGCACGGTCCCAGGGCGGGTCTTCCAGCCCCTCACCGGTCGGGCACAGGTCGGTGCGGCCTCGGGTGTGAGCCCGCAACCGCACTGGCCGGTCGGAACCTTGCCGGGCTGTTTTTCCCCCGCGTAGCGTGTGTGGTGGCCTGGTGCCCGAGGGGTGTCGTCGGGCCAGGGCGGCGCCGGTGAGAAAGCCGGCCGGCGAGGGGAGCATACGGACGGTGTGCGCGTCTGACCGCCGGGGGTCGTAGTGGTGACGTTCAGACTTCTCGGGCCCGTGGGGTTGGTGGGCCGTGGCCCCGTCGACGCAGGTCCTCCGCAGCGGCGGTGCGTGATGGCGGCGCTCGCGGTGGACGCCGGCCGGGCGGTGCCACTCGAGACGTTGATGAGGCGGGTGTGGGGTGAGGACCCGCCGGAGGGGGCGCGTCAGGCGCTGTACGCGCATGTGGCCCGTATCCGGCGGGTGTTGGCGGACGACGGCGACGCAGCGGTCCACACGCCGCGCCTGCTCCGGCGGGACGGCGGTTACCTGCTGGACACCGACTCCCAGGACGTGGACCTGCACCGGTTTCATCGCCTGGTGGCCGACGCCCGCAGAGCCCGCCGCGGCGGCGCCGAGCAGGTGACGATGCTCCGTGAGGCCCTGGACCTGTGGCGCGGGGAACCGCTCACCGGACTGTCCGGGGAGTGGGTGTCGCGGATGCGGGACACCTGGCAGCGGCACCGGCTGGACGCGGTCACGGCGTGGGCCGACGTCGAGACGGCGGTGGGCAACCACGCCGTGGTGATAGGCCGGTTGCCCGAGCTGATCGGCGAAAACCCGCTCGTGGAACCGCTGGTGGCCGCCCTGATGCGCGCGCTGTACGAGGCGGGGCGCGGTTCCGAGGCCCTGGAGCGCTTCGCCGAGACCCGGAAGCGGCTGGCCGACGAACTGGGCGCCGACCCCGGGGCCGAGTTACGGCGGCTCCACCAGTCGATCCTGCACGGTGCCGCCGGGCCGGCCGAGGCCACGGATCCGCCGCCCACGGCACGGCCGCCGCGGTCCGCGCCGGCACCGGCCCGACTGCCCCTGGACGTACCGGCTTTCACCGGCCGGAAGGAGGAACTGGCCCAGCTCGACGGCATTCTCGCGGAGGGCATCGGCGGCTCCGCGGTGGCGGTGGTCTCGGTACTCTCCGGAAGCGCGGGCGTGGGGAAGACGGCTGTGGCCGTCCACTGGGCGCACCGGGTGGCCGACTGGTTCCAGGACGGCCGGCTCTACCTGAACCTCCATGGTTTCGAGCCTTCGCGGCCACCCGTGACCCCGGCGGAAGCACTGCCCCGGCTGCTGGAGGCCTTGGGCGTGCTCCCCCAGCACATGCCGGTGGGCCTGGAGGCGCAGGCCGGACTGTACCGCGGCATGCTGGCGGGACGGCGGATCCTGGTGGTGCTCGACAACGCCCGCGACGCCGAACAGGTACGGGCGTTCCTGCCCGGCAGTCCGGGCTGCTTCACCCTGGTGACCAGCCGAAACCGGCTCTCCGGCCTGATCGCCCTGGAAGGCGCCCGGAGCATCGTCCTGGACGTGCTGCCCGCTGCGGAGTGCCGGCGGCTGCTCGTGCGCCGGATAGGGGCCGAGCGCGTGATGTCCGAACCGCTGGCCGTGGACGAGATCGTGAGCCGGTGCGCGCGGCTCCCGCTGGCCCTGGTGATCGTGGCGGCCCGCCCGGCGAACGAGCCGCGGCTCGCGCTGGCCCGGCTCGCCGCCGAACTCCGGGACGCCCAGCACTCGCCCGACGGGCTGGACAGCTTCGGCGACGAGAACACCCGGACGGACATCCGGGCCGTGTTCTCCTGGTCGTACGGCACTCTGAGTCCTCCGGCCGCCAGGATGTTCCGGCTGCTCGGCGTGCACCCCGGCCCGGACCTCAGCGTGGCCGCCGCCGCGAGCCTGGCGGGGCTTCCCGTCGAGCACGCGGGCCTGCTGCTGACGGCACTGGCCGACAGCCACTTGGTCACGGAGTACTCGCGCGGCAGATACGTACTCCACGACCTGCTGCGGATGTACGCGGCCGAGCTGGCCGGCACCGTGCACGCGGCCGACGAGACGCGAGCCGCCGAAGACCGCGTGTTCTGCCACTACCTGCACTCCGCCCACGCCGCCGACCGCATGCTGGATCCGTACCGCGACCCGATCGCCCTGCCACCCGTGGTCCCCGGCGTCTCCCCCGAGCACGCCGCGGACCACGGGGCGGCCCTCGCCTGGTACACGGCCGAGCACCCGGCACTCCTCGCGGTGGTGCACCGGTCGGGCACCGCCACGCGGGCACCGGACGCCCCGGTCTGGCAGCTGACCCGCGCCCTGAGCACGTTTCTACAGCGCCGCGGCCACTGGTCCGACTGGGCCACCGCGCAGGAGGCCGCGCTGGCCGCGGCACTGCGCTCGGCGTCCTCGGCCGGCGAGGCCGACGCCCACCGCGGCCTCGGTCGTGCCTGCACCCGCCTGATGCGAACGGACGACGCGCTCACCCACCTCGCCCGCGCCCTGGATCTGCACAAAGCCCTCGGCGACCGAACCGAGCAGGCCCACACCCACCTGGACCTGGCCCGCCTGCACGCCCGGCGGGACGCCTACGCCGAGGCGCTGGCCTGTGCCGAGGAGGCCCTCGATCAGTACACCTCCTTGGGCCATCGGACCGGACAGGCCCGCGCCCTGAACTCGGTCGGCTGGTACCACGCGCAGCTCGGCGACCACCGCCGGTGTGTGGTGTTGTGCGGGCAGGCCCTGGTGCTCTTCACCGAACTCGGCGTCCCCGACGGCCAGGCGGACACCTGGGACAGCCTCGGCTACGCTCACCAGCACCTCGGCGACCACCACCAGGCCGCGGCCTGCTACGGCAACGCGGTCGCGCTGTTCCACGGTCTCGGGGACCGCTACTTCGAGGCCGACGTGCTGGCCCACCTCAGCGAGTGCCACCGGGCCGCCGGCGAGGCCCGAGCGGCGCGACGGGCCGCCCGGCGCGCGGCGGACATCCTCGACGAACTCGGTGTGCCGGACGCGGACGGCGTCCGCGCCCGGCTGCGCCGCCTCGGCCCGCAGGCCGCCCCTGGAGGACCGGTCGACACACCGGGCGACGGGTGAGGCCGGAGCACCCCGGATCATCCGTCGCAGCAGACGGTAGTGCAGGGCGTCCCGGTTGTCCGTGCAGTGTCCGTGCATCTGTCCGCGCATTGTCCGTGCGCGCTGACGGGGCATGGCGTGCATGGTCAGGACCGGGCCCCCGTACACCGCCGAGCAGGGGGCCCGGGAGCGCGCCGCTTCCCGCTATCCCTCGCGTCGGCGGGCGCTCGAACGGGCACATCGGCCCGAACCCTCGCCCTTCATTCCCGAATCAGCCCGGAAGCGGATGCGTCCTCGTGCACAGAGGTGTGCGGGTGGCGCGCGTGGGTAGTCACACCAACCGGAACGAATGATTCCGAATCGCCGCACGGAGCCAGGAGGAGAAGAGCATGAGGTTGACGCGACGGATCACTGGCGCGGCCGTCTGTGCCGCGCTCGTCGGAGGCGCCGTACTGGTCGGTGGCGGATCGGCGACGGCGGCCCCTTCCGGGCCGGGCGGGCATCACCCGGTTGCCGACGCCGCGGCCGGCGCCAGGGGCGGCGGCACCGCACAGCAGGCCGCGGACCCGTGGATCGCCGACCAGCTGGCGGCTTTCTACCCCTCGGCGGCCCACCGACTGGCGGCGTTCGATCCCTGGGTCAAGGACCAGCTGGCCCAGCCACAGACCGGATGAGCACGGCTGACCGGCCCATGCGCATCGGCCGTGCCCGCGGGGGAACTCGGTCGGCATGATCCGGACCATTGTGCGTGGCGGGGCGGCGGGTGCCGCCGGAACGACCGTACTGAACACGGTGACCTACGCCGACATGGCATGGCGCGGCAGAGCGTCGAGTCAGGCCCCGGCCCAGGTCGTGGACAAGATCGCCCATGATGCCGGGTACGAGGTTCCCGGCTCGGGCGAGACCCGGGACAACCGTCTGTCCGGCCTCGGGGCGCTCTCCGGAATCCTCGTCGGATGCGGTACCGGGGCGGCCGTCTCGCTGCTGCACCGCGCGGGGATCCGGCCGCCCTGGTGGCTGGGCGGGGCGGTCACCGGCGCGCTGGCGATGGCCGCTGCCGACCTTCCCATGGCGCGGCTCGAGGTGAGCGACCCGACGAGCTGGTCGGTGACGGACTGGGTCTCCGACGTCGTACCGCATCTGATGTACGGACTGGTGACCTACGGCCTGGTCGCGGCCTCGGACAACAGCGTGTGACACGACGTCCTCACTCCTGAGCAGCAGAACGGAGCAGCAGAACGGGGCGGGCCGACCGCTTCCTACCGGGCGTCGCCGTCCTCGTTCTCGTCCTCGTCCTGGTCCTCGCCCTCCGCCTGTGACGGCGTGGTCCTGGGTACGTCGGGACGGCCGGTCTGCTCCGGCTCGCCGTCCGTACCGTCGCCTGCGTCGCCCTCTGCCTGCGACGGTGTGGTCTCGCTCATGATCGCCTCCATGCTCCGTGCGCTGTCCTCCGGCTCATGGCGCCGTCCTCGGTGCCCGTGGCCGCCGGGTACCCGGCCGGCTCCTCTCTCACCCGGGGCCGAGGTCCACCGTCGTCGTGACCCGGGTGAGCGCGGGTTTCCCCGGCACCGATCCGAAGCCGAAGCGCACGGGGGGTTCGACGGGCGCCGTCACCCCCAGATCGACGCCTTCGAAGGACGCGGACACGAGGCTGATCGGCCGCAGGTCCCGAGCGCCGTACCACTCGCGGCGGCCCGCGCGAGCACTTCCCCGGGTCCGCACTCCGCGCAGCAGCATCCGGGCCGGCCAGTCCGTGAGAGCGCTCCACGCCGGACGGCGGGCGAGCGCGCGGGGCACGGCGCGCAGCAGCAGGCCCAGGGGCCCACGCCGTCCGGTGACGAAGCACAGCTCCAGCGAGCCCGCATTCACCGTCCAGGTGTGGGCCGAGACGCTGACTCGCACCGGCACGACACGGACGGTGTCGAAGACGTAGGTGGCACCGATGAACTCCGCCGTCTCCCTGGTGGGGGCCAGCAGCAGACGCTCACCGTCGGCCCGCTCCAGCATCACGTCACTGAACGCGCCGAACGGTGACCGCTGCCAGTGGCCGAGCACGACGCGGGTCCCGGAGGAAGTGCCGACGCCTGCGATCCAGCCCTCGAAACGCACCCGGCGGCGCGCGGCCGATGCCGAGGCCCCGGTGTCACCTGGGTTCATCGGCCCGCTTCCGCCGGAGTGGACTCACACGGGTTCCCACTGTCTCCCAGCCGCACATGCCTGACTCCTCCCTAGAACTTCCTCACCGTCTGCTCGGTCTTGCTCCAATCGTGGACACCAAGCGCCCGAACAGCGGTACGGCGGCCCATCCGGCACCTGCCCCGCAGGCCAAAGCCGCAAGGATGATCCCCGTGACTGTTCTCAACGATCCGGACCATCCGGCCGCCGACTACTACGAGAGCGAAGTGCCACTCCGTGGCCGGCAGCCGGGCAATGTCGTGATCAAGTGGCTGACCACCACCGACCACAAGACCATCGGAACGCTGTATCTGACCACGTCGTTCGCGTTCTTCCTGATCGGCGGTGTCATGGCGCTGCTCATGCGCGCCGAGCTCGCCCGGCCGGGCTTGCAGATCATCTCTCAAGAGCAGTACAACCAGGCGTTCACGATGCACGGCACGGTCATGCTGCTGATGTTCGCGACGCCGCTGTTCGCCGGCTTCACGAACTGGATCATGCCGCTCCAGATCGGCGCGCCGGACGTCGCCTTCCCGCGGCTGAACATGTTCGCCTACTGGCTCTACCTGTTCGGCTCGACCATCGCCGTCGGCGGCTTCCTCACCCCGCAGGGCGCGGCCGACTTCGGCTGGTTCGCCTACTCCCCGCTGTCGGACGCCATCCGCTCGCCGGGTCTCGGCGCCGACATGTGGATCATGGGTCTGGCCTTCTCCGGCTTCGGCACCATCCTCGGCGCGGTCAACTTCATCACCACGATCATCTGCATGCGTGCGCCGGGCATGACCATGTTCCGCATGCCGATCTTCGTGTGGAACGTGCTGCTGACCGCCGTCCTGGTCCTCTTCGCCTTCCCCGTCCTCGCCGCCGCGCTGTTCGCGCTGGAGGCGGACCGGAAGTTCGGGGCACACGTCTTCGACGCGGCGAACGGCGGAGCGCTGCTCTGGCAACACCTCTTCTGGTTCTTCGGCCACCCGGAGGTGTACATCATCGCGCTGCCGTTCTTCGGCATCATCACCGAGGTCATCCCGGTCTTCTCCCGCAAGCCGATCTTCGGCTACATGGGTCTGGTGGCCGCGACGATCGCGATCGCCGGTCTGTCCGTGACGGTGTGGGCCCACCACATGTACGTCACCGGCGGTGTGCTGCTGCCGTTCTTCTCCTTCATGACCTTCCTGATCGCGGTACCGACCGGTGTGAAGTTCTTCAACTGGATCGGCACCATGTGGAAGGGCTCGCTGTCCTTCGAGACACCCATGCTGTGGGCGGCGGGCTTCCTCGTGACGTTCCTCTTCGGTGGTCTGACCGGTGTCATCCTGGCCTCGCCCCCGATGGACTTCCACGTCTCCGACTCGTACTTCGTGGTGGCCCACTTCCACTACGTGGTCTTCGGTACGGTCGTCTTCGCGATGTTCTCCGGCTTCCACTTCTGGTGGCCGAAGATGACGGGCAAGATGCTCGACGAGCGGCTCGGCAAGATCACCTTCTGGACGCTGTTCGTCGGCTTCCACGGCACCTTCCTGGTGCAGCACTGGCTGGGCGCCGAGGGCATGCCGCGTCGTTACGCCGACTACCTGGCGGCCGACGGCTTCACCACCCTGAACACCGTCTCGTCCATCGCCTCGTTCCTGCTCGGCCTGTCGATCCTGCCGTTCCTCTACAACGTGTGGAAGACCGCCCGCTACGGCAAGCCGGTCGGCGTCGACGACCCGTGGGGTTACGGCCGTTCGCTGGAGTGGGCCACCTCCTGCCCGCCCCCGCGGCACAACTTCGTCACGCTGCCCCGCATCCGCTCCGAGTCCCCGGCGTTCGACCTGCACCACCCGGACATCGCCATCGCCGAGGCCGAAGCCCACAGGCTCCACACATGACCGACGCGGAACATCGCGTGCGAGACGGACAGCCGCCGGGAGCAGGCGGGGACCTCGCCAACCAGGCCGAGGGATACCTGTTGTGGCAGGCCACGATCGCCGAGGCCGAACGGCGGGCGCGGGAGTTCACCGAACGCATGGACTGGCTGACCACGTCCCAGCGCCACGAGGTCGAACGCCACCACGTCGAGGACAGCCTGCGCCGGGCACGGCAGGATCTCGAACGGATCGCCGCCCGGTGCCGGTCCCTGCGCGGAGAGTACGAGCGGCGCTACCGCTCGCTGCGTCTGCGCTGTACGGGATGGACGCTGGCCGTCTGCGCCGGTCTGGTTCTCTCGGCGGCGGTGTCCCTGATCCGCTGACGCAGGCAACCTCTGCCACCGGGCTCAAGGGATCGGAGCCGCACCGGAAGTCGCATCGACGGGCGTGACGACAAGCGCGTCCACCTGACTCCTGTGTCCCCGGGCTGAAGGCCGAGATCAGCGCGTCCCTCCTGGTGGTCAGCGGATCGCTCTTCTCGGGTGTCAGGCACGGGGACGCACCGGCGTCCCAGTCTCCGCAGGGGGATGTGCGAGAGGCCATTTGGACAGGGAAAACGCAACTTCGACATGGCTCGCAGAGCCAGCTACCTTCACCTGGTCCTCGGTGATCGTCACGGCCGCTCAGGGGTTCCTTCCAGCTACCACCGACCAGGGAGAGACGACTCATGCCCCATCTTGCTCTGTACACGTTCGGCGTCCTGAAATCACCTCTCGCCGAACCGGCACCTCTCACGCGCGAGTTCTACGACATCGGTGCGGCCGTCTACCGGAAGATCAGCCGGCAGCCCGGGTACGTCGCGCACGCTGAAGCGGCAGACGGGGACCGGGGCGCGCTCTTCGGGGCGGACTGGGGTGCATGGGGAGAGTTCGACGTACCCACCTGGTACGACAAGGGCCGTACGGTGGAAACCACTGCCCTGGCCGCGACCCTCTCGCTCTGGACCGGCCCGCGCCCCGTCTTCGACGCCGTCTACACCGGTCTGCACCGTGAGGCGCTGAACAGGCGTTACGACTGGTTCGAGAGGACGGGGCACCCGAATTACGTGTTCTGGTGGGTCCCCGACGGCGTGATACCCGTCTGGCGGGACGGGGTTTCCAGGCTGGAGCACCTCCACGACCACGGCTCCGCGCCGCACGCCTTCACCTTCCACGACTCGTTCACCCCCGAGGGAACTCCCACCAGGACCAACGGCATTGGACCGAAGAGCGACTAACGGTGTGGTGCACGGCTGAAGTCGGGATGTGCCGACGCGGCGCCTCGACCGTGTGGGCCCACCACGCCGACAGTCCTGCCGGGCGGCGAACACTTCAGTCGAAGAGGGCAACGAGGCCGTTCACCCAGATCGCCAGGACCGCAAGGGTCGCCACCAGGCAGCCGGCGCCCGCCAGCACGCCGCCGACGGTCCACGGCTCGGAGGGCGCCTCGTGCTGCCCTTCCAGGTCGTCCCGGTAGGAGGCGGGGTCGTCCCAGTCGACGGGGTGCCCCAACTCCTCGGCGCACGCGGTCCGCACCGCGACCAGCTGCTCCGTGGCGAAGACGGTGGCGGCCTTCGCCTCGGGGCCCTGCCAGGCGAGGGCTTTCATCCGCCACCCAGGAGACCCGTACCGCGCCTCGAAGGCAGCGGTCTCGTCGGCGTTCCGGTCCTCGTCGAGGTACATCCAGCGTCCAGCCTCGGCGGCGTCGCCGTAGAGCCGGTACACCTCGGCCAGACGACGGCGAAGCGTCAGGTCGTGCGGGAAGGACGAGATGAGACCGCGCAGGCGCTGGCGCGCGACGGGAACCCGGCCGGCGGCCAGGTCTGCATCGACTCGGGCAAGGGTCTCTCTCAGGGGCACGAACGCATGATCGGGTACCGCCCTCACCCATGTCGACCTGGTTTCGCCGCCCAAGAGGGAACATCGCCAGTTACCAGCAGGCAACGCCTGAATGACCAGGTCCAGCGGGTGCCTGCGGGGGGGTGCGGGGGTGAGCGGTCAGGTGTCGGGGTCCACTTCGGGGTGCGTGAACCGCACGGGCTTGCCCAGCGACCGGGCGTAGGCGATCTCGGCTCGGGTGCTGTCTCCGATGTAGTCGCCGACCACGAGCACGTCATCAGCGAGCCGGATCTTCGCTCGGTGCAGATCGTCGAGTCGAACCTTCAGCACCTCGGCCTCGGCAGGATCGGACCAAAGCGGGTGCGACGACTTCATGTCGCAACCCGGCTTGACGACAATCCTCCCGGCCACGGTCTCCCGCAGATCGGCCTCGGTCATCTCGGTCATGAAACGGGTGGAGCCGCAGATCACGACGATACGCGGGAGGCTCAGCCGCCTCTTCACGTCGGCGAGGCTCTCCTCGGGGGTGAGTGGTTGCGGGTATGACACGGCGAGTTCCTCCCGGTGGTGTGGTCCGCCACATCCTCCCCTGCCTGCCCCAGCAGCGCGGCTTCGCCAAGCGGCTGCGCAGGGCCGCCGGACTGATGCGAGGCGCCTACCGGTGGGGGCCGGGAGGCTCGAAGGTGTCTCCGAGGAACCGTTCGAGCGCGTCCAGCAGGGTGTCGGGCTGTTCCAGATGAAGGTCGTGTCCGGCCCCCGGCAGGCTCAAGGCCACTGTCTCCGGCCGCTGTTGGAGCATCTCGCCGCATTCCTCCGGAGAGATGATGCCGGACTGGCCGAGCACGGCCAGCGTCGGGCAGGTGATGCTCGCCCACTCGTCCCAGTAGGAACGCCGGGCGTTCCCCGCCAGAGAGTCGACCATCACGTCGCGGTCGAAACGCGGCCACCAGGCGCCGTCACGTTCCTCCAGTCCGGCGGCCCAGCCCTCGCCGACCGGGCCGCCGCCGAGGAACGCCGCGGCGGCCTCTCTCGGTGCCAGACGTCCCAGGGCGGCGCCCCGGCCTCTTCGTGGTCGACCTGGACGGGGCGATGATCGGCTTCGTCCAACTGCTCGATCGGCGCGACGCGGGGCGTCCGGGTCATGTCCGTCCGGAGGGCGAGGAGGCCGAGCTCGGTTACATGTTCCTGCCGCAGGTATGGGGGCACGGGTACGCCGCCGAGGCGTGTGCGGCGGCACTCGACTGGTTCACCGGCGTTCTTCCGGACGAACCGGTGGTGCTCTGCACCCAGACCGCCAATGGCCGCGCCATGCGTCTCGCGGCGAGGCTGGGGTTCACGGAGGTGGCGCTGTTCGAGGAGTACGGCGCCGATCAGTGGTTCGGCGTGTGGTCCTCGGCCATGCCCGCTGGTCACAGCGCATGAGGGGGTCGGCTCAGGTGGGGGGCTACCGGCATCGCGGAGCCCGGTCGTCTGCTCGACCCCCGTCTTCTAGCGGTCCGGCCCGCCTCGCGGTAGACCCGACGGCGCACTGCCGAGCACGGAGGGCTCACCGGAATGGCAGGCACACTGGTCGCAGTCAGCCGGTTCCGGCGGGAGCTGTTCTTGCGGAGGTGCTGATGGCGGGAAAAGGCGGTCTTCCAGAATGGGCAGCCCGAACAGCAGAAGCAGCGGGACCATCGGGGCGAGCAGAGCTATCACGATCACGACGTCTCCCCGCGAAGCTGGCGATCACGACGGTCACTTGACGGCAAGCCGACACTTTCACCATGCGACCGAACGGGGGACGCCGCACCCGGGAACGACACCCGTGTAGGCCGATCGGGTGATGTGTTGCCTGCGGACGTGCGCTTCCCGGTCTTCACGGCTGCTCGAACCCCGTTTGACCTTGACACGGTGACAAGGTCTTCACTGCCTCCCAGGAGGTGGTCCCGATGGCCATGACGAGACAGGGCACGGATGCGGCACGAGCGCTCCGGGCATTGGAAGACAGTCGTTCGTCTGTACGATTGCAGGCTGCTCTGGCAGTCGGTACGGCGCCCGACCCGTCCTTCGTCGGCAAGCTCGTCGAGCGGTGCGCCGTAGAGCCCGAGTTCTTCGTCCGCGACATGTTGACCTGGGCACTCACCCGCCATCCGGTGTCCCTGACGCTTCCCGAGCTGCTCCGCGAAGTCCGCTCGGAGCGTGCGCAGGCACGCAGCCAGGCGCTGCACACGCTGTCCAAGATCGGGGACCGGCAGGCGTGGCCGGCGATCACGCGGGCGCTGTTGTCGGACACGGACCCCGAGGTGGCGAGGAGTGCCTGGCGGGCCGCGACCGTGCTCGTACCGGAAGGCGAGGAGCCCCAGCTGGCCGCAGTCCTGGCGACCCAGCTCGGGCGCGGCGACCAGGAGACACAGCTGAGTCTCAGTCAGGCGCTGGCCGCCCTGGGAGAACTGATCACACCGACTCTGCGGGTCGCGACGACGAGCCCTGACCCACACGTGCGGACGCACGCGCTCGCCACGCAACGGCTGCTGCGGGACCCGGACACCGGATTCGAATCGGCGATCGAGGAGGCCAAACGGGTTGTGGCCGTCACCGGTGCCCCTCAGGGCGGATGATGAGAACCGTGCTGATCGGTGAGGTGTCGAGACGGTCCGGGGTCAGTGCCCGCATGCTCCGGCACTACGAATCGCTCGGCCTGGTGCGACCCTCGGGCCGTACGGGCTCCGGCTATCGGGAGTACTCCGGCGAGGACATCCGGCGGATCTTCCACATCGAGAGTCTGCGGTCGCTGGGTATGTCGTTGCGTGAGATCGGGCGGGCGCTCGACGATCCCGGTTTCATGCCTTCGGCGCTCGTCGCCGACCTCGTCGGTCAGGCGCGCGACCGCATCGCGGCCGAGACCGAGCTGCTCACGCGCCTCCGTCGGATCGATGCCGCGGAGCCGACGGGCTGGGAGGACGTCCTCCAGATCGTCGCGCTTCTCCAGGGACTCGGGGCGAAGAGCGCCGAGGTGCGCCAGCGCACGGCCCTGTCCGCCAGCGCCGAGGTTCCGCTGCCCGTGGAGGCCCTGGTCGAGGCGGCGCTCAGCGAGACGGAGCCCAACGTCGCCGGCGCCCTGCGCTGGGCGCTGGCGCGATCCGGCGACGACGGCGGTCCCGCACTGCTCGCGAAAGGCCTCGGATCGCCGGTGGCCGCGGTGCGGGAGCGCGCGGTCCGAGCTCTCGCCGAGATGCCCGGCGCCGAGGCGACCGCGTGGCTGGGCGACGCCCTGGCGGACCCCGACGTGACGATCCGCGGGCATGCGGCTCTGGCGCTCGGGACCCGTGGCGTGTTCGACGCGGTACCGACGCTCATCGACATGATCGTGGAGGGGAGGAACGACACGGACGCGGCTGACGCACTGAGCATGCTGGCGATCGACGCGGCGACGACGGAGCGGATCGCGGCCGGGCTGGTGGACCGGCTCGGCCACGGAAGCACCGGAGCGCCTGCGCGCGGACGGCTGACCCAGGCGCTGGCGGACATCCCCGGGACCACGGCGTCCCGTGCTCTGGTGGAGCTGTCGCACGACGAGGACCGCGCCGTCGCCCTGACTGCCGCGTACCTTCTTCAGCTCCGCGACCTGCGGTGACGGTTCCCCACGGTCGCCGAAGAACCCCGAAACGGCGTAGCCCGCCGCGTACTTGCCCGGCGGGCCATGTACCGGGCGTGGGTGAGGAGAGGAGCCACTGCACTGTCACGCTGAGGGCGACAGTGACGGCGACGGCGACGGTGGAGAGCGTGTCTGGAGAAGGACGCCCCGCGCAGAGAAGACGTCATGGGGTGCTTCGCGCGTAAACCACGTTAGTCCTCGGCTGCCGGCCGCCGTTTTGCCGCACGCCACTTGGCCGTCGGCAACGTAAGAGGTCGGTATGAAGAGCGAATCACTGCGCGGAACGGGTCCCCTGAATGGCGATATCGTCCACAATGCGGACAAAACTATTGTCTTACGGTTACCTGGCGGGGTCGGTTCCGGAGTCTCCGCAGAGCTCACCGGGCGCCGTTGACCGCCCCTGACGGTGCCGTGCGTGTGGGGCGGCGGCGCGGCGGACACCGATGAGCGCGACGTCATCGCCGAGACGACCGCCGGTGTGGGCGATCAGGTCGCGTCTGACGTGCTGGAGCAGCGCGTCGGGGTCGCTGCCGGCCCACTGTGCGGCCCGGTCCGCGAGTGGGTAGAAGGTGCCGTCGCGGTCGCGGGCTTCGATGACGCCGTCCGTGTAGAGGAGCAGCGTGTCCTCGGTGGCGAAGGACAGCGTGTCGAGGGGGTGGTCCTCGGCATCGGTCAGGGCGATTCCGAGCGGTGGCGCGGGATGCAGGTGTGGGACGGTCACGCTGCCGTCCGCGGCGAGCAGGAGGGGCGCCAAGTGGCCGCAACTCGTCAGCCGAACCGCCGGTTCGTCATCGGGAACCTCCAGCAGGAGGACCGTGACGAAGCGTTCCCCGGCCTCGTGTTCCGGCTCGAAGTCGACGAGGTAGCGGGCGACGCTCCGGTCCAGTGCGGCGGCCAGCTCGGGCAGACCGGCATGCTGATGGGCTGCTTCCCGGAACGCGCCGAGCACGACGGCGGCCTCGCCGATCGCGGGCAGACCCTTGCCGCGCACATCTCCGATCAGCAGACGGACCGCGTTTCCGGTGCGCGCGGCGGCGTAGAGGTCACCGCCGATCTGGGCCTCGTCCTCGGCGGCCAGATAGACGGAGGCGAGGCGCAGACCACCCAGCCGGTTCGGCAGCGGCCACAACAGCACCCGTTGGGCAGCCCCGGCGACCGAGCGCACCTGCGCCAACTGGCGGCCGCGACGGTCCCGCACCGCACACATGACCACGATCAGGCCGGTGAGCACCGTCAGCGCGACGAGCTGGACGATCACACCCCTTGACGTCAGGAGGCCGGACCGCCAGCCGATGAGCGTCTGGGCCGCCACCGCCAGGACTCCGACGCCGCCCGTCGCCCAGGGGCCCTCGAACCAAGCGGCGAGGGCGGGCGCGATCACCAGCAGAGGGCCGAGAACGATGTCGGCAGGGGTCACGGTGTCCGCGACCGTGATCAGGGCGACGAGCACGACCGGAATCAGCAACCCCATGTGACGCGCCTGCTGTATCCGCCCGGGGCCGGAAGAACGTAGCTGCCAGGAACCCACAACTTCCACAGTGGACCGTCAGGCGGCGATCAGCGAGCGAACGCGAGCAGCCCGGCGCACATCCGGACCCGCCGCTCCCACGAGCAGCAGCGCGTACGGGGGCCTCACGACGTGGAAGGCAATGTGCGGGCAAAACAGCACGCCCGGCGAAGTCGCCGCCGCGCTGAACGTCACGACGCCCACCGTCGTCAAGACTGCCGACCGGATGACCGCCGCCAGGCCGCTCACCCGCCTTCGCGACGACCGGGACCACCGCCTCGCCCGGCTCCGGCTCACCGACGCGGGGCGTGCGCTGCGGGAACCGATCGAGGCGGAACGGCGGTTGATCGAGGAAGAGGCCACCGCGGACCTCACCGAGACCGAACGCGAATCCCTCTGGAACGCCCTGACGAAGGTGCACCGGGCGGCGAGCGAACTGCTGAACGGGCCCATCGAGTACCGCGACTCGGCAGGTCCGCGCGCGGGCACGGGCAAGGCGGTCCGAGTCGGTCGCGGTCTCGGGGCTTTGATGCCTGACGAGCCCTTATGCCCCACCCTTGCGCCGGCGAGGTGCCGCCGAGCGAGGCGGCGTCGAGCGCATGTGGTCGCGCACCGGCGCCAGCAGGCCGGCCAGCGCCTGGACGTCGTCACGCGAAAGCGGCTCGAACAACAGGCCGCTGACCACCTCGACATGCCCCGGCAGCACCTTGGCCAGCAGCTCACGTCCGGCATCGGTGACGGTGACGGTGATGCTCCGCTCGTCGTCCAGCGAGGGAGCCCGGACGACCAGGCCTTCCTTTTCGAGCAGGCCCACCTGGTACGTCAGGCCGCTGCGGCTGTAGACGACGCCGTCGGCCAGGTCGGTCATGCGGTGGCTGCCGGTCGGCGAGTCACCGAGCCGGGCCAGCAGCTGGAACTGCACATAACTGAGATCACCGGCCTCACGCAGCTGCTGCTCGACCGCGTGCCGCAGCAGGCTGGTCACCTCGATGAGGTCGAAGTAGGCGCCGAGCTGCACGGGGTCGAGCGACGGCGACGGATCAGGCATGGCCGGATTCTACTGCTTCGAATTCGAAGAGTGCGGCCGCCCCGCCTCCGGGACTTGCTTCGAATTCGAAGCAGAGCTACAGTCCATGCATGTGCTTCGAATTCGAAGCACCAACGAACTCAATGAAGGCGAGATCCGACATGAAGGCAGTGCGCTTCCACGAGTACGGCGACCCCGACGTCCTGCGCTACGAGGACGTGGAGCAGCCCGCACCCGGAGCCGGCCAGGTCCGCGTCCGCGTCGCCGCGACGACGTTCAACCCCGTGGACGGCAACATCCGCGGCGGCTTCATGCGCGGCCCCATCCCGGTGGCCCTTCCGCACACTCCCGGCATCGACGTCGCCGGAACCGTCGACGCACTCGGCGAGGGCGTCGACGGCCTCACCGTCGGCGACGACGTCATCGGCTTCCTTCCGATGAACGGCAGCGGAGCCGCCGCCGAGTACGTCCTCGCACCGGCCGAGGTCCTGACCCCGGCCCCCAGGAGCGTCCCCCTGGCCGACGCCGCCGCGCTGCCGCTGGTGGGCCTGACGGCATATCAGGCGCTGTTCGACCAGGCCAGACTGACGGCCGGCCAGCGCGTGCTGGTCAACGGCGCAGGGGGCGCGGTCGGCGGCTACGCCGTGCAACTGGCCAAGAACGCCGGCGCCCACGTCATCGCCACCGCCGGCCCCCGCAGCACCGCCGCGGTCACCTCCGCCGGCGCCGACGACGTCATCGACCACACCACCACCAGCGTCACCACGGCGGTGACCGAACCGGTCGACGCCGTCCTCAACCTCGCACCCGTCGACCCGGCCGAGCTGGACGCGCTGCTCACCCTCGTCCGCCCGGGCGGAGTGCTGGTCAACACGACCGTGTGGATGCCCGCGCCCTCCGACCAGGAACGCGACGTACGGGGCATCGACCTGTTCGTCCGCAGCGACGCCGAACAACTGGCACGGCTGGTGACGTTGGTCGACCGCGGCCGGCTGCACATCGCCGTCGCCGAGCGGGTACCGCTGGCCGGACTGCCCACCCTGCACGCCCGCGCCGCGCAAGGCGCCGTGCACGGCAAGGTCGTCGTCATCCCGGCCACCGACTGAACACCAGCTGAGCGGGGACGGCGGCATACCCCACCTCGCCCTCGAACATCAGCTCACAGCCATACAACAGAGAACAACACGGCTGCCGTCCGTACTATCGGTACAACCGACATGTGCGTCAGTAACGGCTGCCACTCCCCCGGCGGCAGGCACAGCGACATGCACCTTCGACTTCGCCAACGCCCATGAGTTCACCGCTCGTCGGCGACAGCACCCGGAAAGAGTGTGAGCCCCATGTCCGAAACCACCGCCCCGACCAGCGAGTTGACCTCTCAGTACAGTGCCCAGGTAGCCGGCGACCTGGAGAACAACCGCAAGGAACAGCAACGCATCACCGCGGAGATCGAAGCCTTGCAGGAACAACTGGCCGCCGTTCGGCACGATCACACCGTCCTGGTGAACCTCCAGGAGGCCCTCGGTGTGCCGGCCGCCCTGTCCGAGTCGACTGCGGCCGAGCCTGTCACGTCCGTGCCCGCTCCCCGCAAAAGGACCGCGTCGACCAAGGCGGTCAAGCAGACGACGGGCGACAAGGCCGCCACGGTGAAGAAGAAGCAGACCGCCAAGAAGGCCGCCGCCGCGAAGCCGGAACCGCGCCCGGCGGGAACCAAGTTGGTGGATCTGGTACGCGAACACCTCGCCGCCCAGACCGAACCCCGCTCCGCCGCCGAGATCACCACCGCCCTGGCACAGCAGCACCCCGAACGCGCGGCGAAGACCACCGTCGTACGCAACGCGCTCGAAGGACTCGTGGCCAAGAACCAGGCCCAGCGCACCAAGCAGGGCACCTCCGTCTTCTACACCACCGCCGAGACCACCGTTCCCACGGCCGAAGAGGAGACTCCACAGCAGCCTGCCTGACGGTCGGCGCCTCCACCTTCGGGGCCTGTTCCCCAGCTCGCACCGGTCACCCGCGGCGCAGCAGCTCCGCCAGGACGGCTTCCCAGTCCAGGTACGAGCCTTCCGTGCCCGCGGGCACCGCCCGGAACGTCTCGGTCAGCCAGTCCTCGAAGGGTCCGGCCGGTATGTACAGCACGGCCGCCTCGCCCATGCCGCGCAGCAGGACGCGCATCGTGGTGGGCCCGTGGCAGGGGCACGGCGGCCAGACCCGGACGCAGCCCTCGCCCACCGGAACGCCCAGGCCCGTCTGGAGCAGGTCCCGGGAGAACAGCCAGGGCGCGGCGGCCTCGGGACCACCGGGCCAGTCCAGGCGTACGGCGAACGGGTCGGCCGAGTCGTAGCTGAACCGGACCTGGAGCCGGAGGGCTTCCCCGTCGCTTATGACCAGGTCGATGGTCAGTTCGGTGTGCAGACGCTTGGTCCGGTCGGTGGGGTGCATGGCGCTTCCCGGATGGGCTGGGGTCGTGGGCTCCGCCCTGCGCGAAGCCCCGCATTCCCCACTTCGGGGCGGGGGCGGCCGATGGATGCAGCCGGCCGGCCCGGGTCGCGGAGGTGCCTGAGGATCCGCGGACGGTGGGGTGCATCCGATGCGTGCGCGCCGCCGGAAGAGACGGTGACACGGGCGGGCCCGGTGACCCGCGCCCGCCCGGTTCTGGGGGGCCTGGCACGCATCGGAAAGGATGTGTCATGAGGCTTCGCGACGAACTGCCGGTGGACCACAGGCTGGCGACGGTCTACCGGTACGGCGCCGGACTGTGCGGCGCCGTCCTGTTGCTGTTCGGCTGTCTCGGCTTCGCCGACGAACTCAGCCCCTTCGGCACGGACGGCGTCCGTATCGCCGGCATGTCGACGAACGGACTGCTCAGTCTGCTCTCCGTGCTCTTCGGGATGCTGCTGGTCGGCGGCGCGGTGGTCGGCGGGAACTTCGCCTCGACGCTGAACATGGTCGTCGGGACGCTGTTCCTGCTGAGCGGGTTCGGCCACGTCTTCATCCTGGACCGGAGCGCCAACATCCTCGACTTCGGCGTGACCAACGTCCTCTTCACGTTCGTCATGGGGCTGCTGATCCTCACCTTCGGGATGTACGGCCGGGTCACGGGCGGGCTCGCGCACGACAACCCGTACTGGCGCCGCCGCCACCCGCGGCAGGCGGCGCGCGAGTCCCTGGCCGCCCGGCGCCGGGACCGGGCCCGGACGGCCCTGGCCCCGGCGCGGAACCCTGCCACGGGGCTCCCGGCCACGGGGCTCCCTGCCACGGGGCTCCCGGGTGACGGCCTCCCGGCCACACACCCGCGGCCGGGCTGCTGAGCCGCGGACCGATCCGGCGGGGCGTTCCGGCAGGACCGGGACGGCGTCCGGGCGGAACTCACGGCTCCCGTGACTCCCGGACGCCGCCCTCCGCCAGGGCCGCCGCCCGGCGCAGGACCCCGAGGCGGCCCCGGTCGGGGACGGTCCACAGGTCGTGGCCGCGCAGGCCCCAGCGGCCCAGCAGTTCGTTGGCGGCGAGAAAGCCACTGGTGGCGGCGCGTTCCATCAGGGCCACCGGCAGACCGGTGCGGACCGTGTCACCCGCGACGACCAGGCCGGGCGTCGGGGTGGTGACCGTGGGCCGGTCCGCGTGGCCGCCCACCGCGAACAGGGGGCAGTCGGCCCGCCACTCGTGACGGGCGTCGACCACGCGCGCCCGGGCCGTCTCCGGGTAGAGCCGGTGCAACTGGCCGAGCAGTTCCTTCTCCGTGGTCTCCCGGCCGGCGTCCTCGGGCACGGCGTAGGCGTGCAGCTCCACGACCGAGCCGCCGGTGCGGGCCGCCCACCGGGCCGCCTCGCCCTCCCAGCCGCTGAGCACGCTGACGTTGTCCAGTGCCCCGTGGCCACTGGTGCCGAGGAAACCGGGCCGGTCCGCGCGCACCGGACGGTCCAGCCACAGACGGGACACCAGGAACGGCGGGGCGGTGCGCAGCCGCGCCACGCGCTCGCGCCACTCGGCGTCCCCGAGGTCGCCGCAGCGGCCCACCAGGGCGCGCAGCCCCGCCGGGTCCAGGGCGAGCACGACCCCGTCGTACGGCTCGTCGCCGCCCGCGGTGGTCACGCCGTAGCCGCCGGACGGCAGGACGCTGACGCCCTCCACCGCCGTGTTCGTGCGCACGCGCGCGCCGAGCCGTTCCAGGCGTGCGGCGATCGGATCCCACAGCGCCTGCGGGAACGGCTCGCGCGGCACGTCGAACAGCAGGCCCTCGGCCGAGCCGAGGAAGTAGATGTGGAACATCAGCGCCATCTCCGCCGCCGACAGCGTCCGGGGGTCGGCGAAGAAGCTGCGGGAGAACACCTCGAAGGCCAGGTGCCGGGCCGCCGGAGGGAAGCGGATGTCCTCCAGGAAGTCGTACGCGCTGACGTGGTCGAGTCGCTCGTACACCTCCGGCACCCGCACGTCGAGCAGCGGCAGCGCCGCACGCGGGCGCATCCGGACCAGGTCGCGCACGGAGAACGACTCGCTCAGCGCCACGAACCCGAGCGCGCTCAGCGGAGGTGTGCGCGGCACGTGGCGGAAGCTGTCCTGGCGGCCGCTGCCGTGCCGCAGTGGGTAGTCGGGCAGCCTGGTGAGGCGAGCCAGGACCGGGTCGGTGCGGCGCAGCAGGGCCCGCAGGTTGTAGTACTGCCGGAAGAAGGCGTGGAAGCCGCGGCTCATCGTCACCGTCGTGCCGTCGGCCAGCCGCGTGGACCAACCGGCCAGCCTGCCGCCGAGCTGTGCGTCGCGCTCCAGGACGGTGACCCGCACGCCGCGCTCCGCGAGCGCGGTGGCCGCCGTCAGCCCGGCGATGCCACCTCCCACGACCGCCACGCGCGGCGCGGCGGACTCCGGCGCGCGGGCCGCGCCGGGCGGTGCGGGCAGCAACCGGGCCAGCCGGTCCCGACCGGGGCGGGGGCCGCGGCCGAGGCGAGGGGCGCGGGGGTCTCGGACGGTGGAGGAGGTGGGACGGCGTGGTTCGGTCATCGTCCCGCCTCCTCGCCGGCGCGCCTGGCCGCCGTCCCGGCTCCCCCGTCGGCGGTGAACGGGCGGCGGGCGACGACCGTGTGGGTGATGCCGGTCTGCCAGCCGGGCAGCGGCAGCACCCGCACCCGCTCGAAACCCGCCCGCTCCACCCGCCGCGCGAGCTGCCTGGCCGTGTCGAAGGCGACGACACTGTGCCGCAGGTGCCGGTAGAGCGCGCCGTCGCCGAGCAGCGTGGCGACCGGCAGGACGAACCCGCCGCACACCGCGTTCCACACGGCCCGGTGCGCCGCCCGCCCGCTCAGCGCGTACTCGTGCACCGCCAGCCGCCCGCCCGGCGCCAGCAACCGGTGGGCCTGGGCGAGCACCGCGTCCGGGTCGGCGGTGTTGCGCAGCAGGTACGCGGCGAACACCGCGTCGAAGGGACCGTGCACACCGGCCGCGGCCAGCCGCTCCACCGGCGACTGCACGAAGCGCACCGGCGTCGGCCAGGGCCGCAGGGCCGCCCGTCGCAGCATGCCTGCCGAGGCGTCGACGGCGGTGATGTCGGCGCCGGGCAGGACGGCGGCCAGGGCCGCCGTCGAGGCGCCGGTGCCGCAGCCCAGGTCGAGCACCCTCGGGGCCGGGCCGCCACCGGACAGTCCGAGGCGCCGCGCGGAGCGGCGCAGGTGGGCGTGGTAACCGGGATTCGCCGCCACGAGCGCGTCGTAGCTCCGGGCGGCGTGGTCGAACGCGGTCGCCAGTTCGGCGTCGCGCAGCACGGACATGCCATCTCCGTAAGAGGTCGTCGGGGGAAAGACGGTCGAGGGGAAGACGGGGCAGGAGGGAGGGGCAGGGCCACGGGCAGGGACAGGGGCAGGGACAGGGGCAGGGGCAGGG
>NZ_LBMU02000135.1 GCF_001005085.2 Streptomyces humi | reverse complement strand
GGCGCCGGCGATCATCACGACGGCGCTGACGCTGAACATCCCCATGGGGAGCCGGGCCAGCAGGTTCCCGGCGGTGAAGGCGCGGGTACCGGGGCGGGCGAAGAGGCGGCGGTAGGGGCCGGGCGGACGGGACCGTAGGGGGGAGCGGGGGGAGCGGGGGGAGCGGGGAGAGTGGTGCGAGCGGGGGGAGCGGCGGGGTCCGTCGGGGCCGAGGCCGAGGCCGGGGTCGGAGTCGGGGCCGGGGTCGGGGTCGGGGTCGGGGTCGGGGTCGGGGAAGCGGGGGGCGAAGTCGACGGTGACGAGGGTGTCGGCGGTGACGGTGTGCAGGGGCTTTCCGGAGCTCGGCCGGGGCGGGTTCGGCATGGACACCACCGTCGCGCCGGGCGGCTCGTGAGGTCCAACACCTGATCAGTGCCGATTCACGCGCCTGTGTTGTAAGTTCGCGTGATGCCAGCGCCCGCCTCGTCCGCCCACATCGACCCCCGCCTGCTGCGCGTCTTCGTCGCCGTGGCCGAGGAACTGCACTTCACCCGCGCCGCCGCCCGGCTCTACGTCGCCCAGCAGGCGCTCAGCCGTGATGTACGGCGGCTTGAGCGGGAGTTGGGCGCCGAGCTGTTCCTCCGCACCACCCGGCAGGTCGCCCTGACCGTCGACGGCGCCCGGCTGCTGCCGTACGCCCGCCGGGTGCTGGCCGCCCAGGACGCGCTGCTCGCCGCGTTCGGACAGGCCCGGCCGCTGCTGGTGGACCTCAACTCGCCCGGCCTGGAGACCGGCCGCCGGGTGCTGTACCGGGCCCGCGAACTCGCCCCCGACTGTGAGCTGATGGCCCGCTACGAGAGCGGGCTCACCGGAGCGGCGGCCGAACTCCTCGCCGGCCGCCTCGACGTGTCCTTCGGGCGGTTCGCGGGACTGGATCCGGCGCTGCGCTCCGGGCTCGAACACATGCCCGTTCGGTTCGAACCCATGGCCGTAATTCTTCCCTCCGATCACCGTCTGGCGGCCCTTGAGGCGGTGCCGCTGGCCGCGCTGGCGGGCGAGACCGTGTACGCCGGGGCCGGCAACGAACGCACGCTGGAATGGACCGACCTGGCCTTTTGCCTGTTCGAAGGGCGGGGTGTCGCGGTCGCGCCGCCCCTGCCGCTGGCCGTGGGGGAGGAGGAGTTCCAGCGCATCATGGCCAAGAACCGGAATCCGATCCTCGCGGTAGTGGGTTTTCCGGCCATACCTGGGAGTGTCGCGCGCCCCTTGGTCGATCCGGTGCCGTTGTCGGCCGTGTCGCTCGTGTGGCGAAAGGGGCTGGTCCATCCGGGAGTCGACGCGCTGCGACAGGCGGCGGCGGAGATCGGGCGGGCGGAAGGCTGGCTTCAGCGGCCGTCGGACGGTTGGATTCCGGCCACTGATCAAGAAGTGATGGACGACCGCAAATGACACATCGGGAACACCGATCTCCCCCGTGCGCTAGCTTCATGGGCCCGAGCGCATAGAGCTGCAAGGGGGCGCTTGGCACGGGTGGGGGCTCGTTCCGATGACGTGCGCTCGGGTTCGTCAGTGCGCCCGGAACACTCCCGTGAGGGGATGTACGCGCGTGAAAAATTGGCGAGAAGAAACCCAACCCGACATGCCCCAGGTGGCCCTGGACGCCCGGGATGTGCCGGTGACGGGCGAGGACGGGGGTGGGGCGACGACGGACGTTGCGGACGCCGAGGGTGGTGGGGTGGCGACGGACGTTGCGGGTGCCGAGGGTGGTGGGGTGACGGCGGGTGTTGCGGGTGCCGAGGGTGGTGGGGTGGCGGGTGGTGCTGCGGGTGCCGGTGGGGCGAGCAGGGCGTTGCGCGCCGGGTCGTCACGGAACCCGTGGAGCGTGGTCGAGCCGCCGATCCCGGTGTTTCCGCGCGACCGGGTCCCGGACCCCGCCCACGACCCCGACGAGGTGGGCGTCCACAACGACGCCGGCCCCGCACGCATACGGCCGACCGGGCCGACCAGGCCGATATGGCCGACCAAGTCGATACGGCCGACCAGGCCGATATGGCCGGCGGT
The DNA here is from genome assembly GCF_001005085.2 of Streptomyces humi. Taxonomy (GTDB): domain Bacteria; phylum Actinomycetota; class Actinomycetes; order Streptomycetales; family Streptomycetaceae; genus Streptomyces; species Streptomyces humi. Next base: position 14,394 of record NZ_LBMU02000135.1, on the reverse strand, counting down.
GGCGGTGGGCTCCGCGACCTCCGGGGCCCTTGGTGCCCCTGAGGGCTCAGCCGCTCCCGACGCCCTCGCCCCCACCCCCGCCCTCGCCCCCGCCTCCGTCGACGTGTCGGAGCGTCGCAGGCGTAGGCTCCACCGGCTCCGCGGAATCGGGACGGCCGTCGGCCTCGTCTGCGCGGTCTACGCGGTCGTCATCGTCGTCACCCTGCTGTCCGGGAGTTCCGGCGTGTCCTGGCTGCCGGTGCCCGGAAGGAACGCCGACCGGCCCGCCGACACGGTGGACGACTCGCCGAGGCCCGCGCGCTCGCCCGGGTCCTCGGGCGACGGCGCCTCGGTGGCCGGCCCGGCCGTGAGCGGCGGTACGAAGACCCCGTCGGCCGGCGCCTCCTCCTCGGCGTCCGGCACCGGAAAGTGGACCGCCGGGCCGAGCGCGTCGGCGTCCGCGCGACCGACCTCGTCCTCCGGGGTGACGGTCACCTCGCCGAAACCGGGATCGTCGTCGGTCTCCGCCCCGCCCTCCACGGTCCCGCCCACCTCCGCCGCGCCCTCCTCTCCCGCCGTGTCGCCACCGCCGGTCTCGCCCAGCGAGTCGGCCGCGCCCACCGGAGGCCCGGTCGCGCAGAGCATGCTCAAGCACACCCGCACCGGCGGCGCCTCCGCTTCCGGCCCTGTCCTCTGAAGTGGTGGACGAGGCCGCCGCTCGCCGTCACCTCCGACAATCGTCGCTGGGTCTCGGCCGAACCTTCCGGTACGAGGACGACCCAGGGACTGGCGCCGTCACCCACCAGGGTTCTCTTCAGGCAGCCGCGCCACAAAGTCCCTGAATTCGGCCAGGGACTTCTCCAGGTCCTCGCGTCCCGCGTCGTCCGCGGGCAGGAGAGGGAGCCGGGGCCCCGCGAAGTGCTCGGCTGCCGTGTACACGGCGCTCGCGAGGTCCTCGACGGACGTGCGGCCGATGACCATACCGTCGTGGAGGGTCTCGATCGAGCCGTCTTTTTGGCGCCGGAAGGTCAGCGAGAAGGACGAGTCGATGGCGGCCGTGGTGAAGGTCCGGTCCCCGCCCGGCAGGAAGCGACGCAGGCCGTCCATGAGCAGGGGCAGCGAGAGATAGATCATCATCGCCTGGTCCGGGGTGCGGTCCCGCGAGCTCGCCTCTCCCCGGTCGCCCCGGACGTCCATGTGCCCGAGGTCGAACCCCGACGGCGGGGGTGCCTCGTTCTCGGCCACGGAGAACTCGAACCGGAGTGTGGTCTGGGAAGGCGCGGTGCCGTCTCCCCACCGGAACACGTACCCTCCCCGCTCGTCGACGTCGAAGGCCACCCGCAGGCCGCGGTCCGGGAGGCCGAACTGCTGCCTGACCCAGCCGTCCATGGCCAGGGCCGCGACTTCCGGGCGGTAGTGGGCGAGCGGGAACGTGAGCGACGTGACCCTGACGGTCAGGCCCTCCGGATGCAGTGACAGCAGGGCGGCCGCGTGCGCGGCCAGGCCGTGGGCCAGCCAGTGGACGTCGCGCCAGTGCGCTCCCGCGGGCGGGATCAGGCGCACCTGCCGGTCGATCTGGAGGAAGAAACCGTCTTCCGCGCCCGGGGACATGTGCCCCGCCGTCAGATCGGCGGCGAGCCCGCCGAGCGGGCTGCGGAAGCGGTACGCGAAGGTGCTGGTCTCCGTCGCGTGTGCCTCTCCGGGGACGGTGGCCGCGAGGAGCCGCCGCAGACGCCGCACCTCCCGCACGAGCCGGGGCACGGCCTCCCGTGCCATCGCGATGAAGGCCGCGTTCTCGTCCCAGCGTTCGTCGGCGCAGTCCACGTAGCGTGGCTCCTGCACCAGGGTCGCCGCGATCAGCTCCCCGTGGTCGAAGTCGGGCCACCGTTCACCGAGTCCGGTGTCCGCCACCGTGCTCACGGCGAGCAGGTTCATGGCGTGGCTGTCGTCCAGGTGCCTGACGAACCAGGGCCCGGGCGTGGCCACGGCGCACATCTCCTCGATCTCGGCGAGATCGGTTTCCGGTGCGTCGCCCTCGCCACCCGGCTGATGCTGCTTGTTCATGATCTGCCCAGCGTCCCGTCCTCGTCGAAGCCGAGTTCGTCCTCGATGCCCAGTTCCTCCGCGGCGTGCCGACGCAGGGTGTCGGGCCAGGCCGCGGGATCACCGGTGGCGATGCCGCGCAGGAATCCGACGGCTTCGGGGGTGCCGATCTCCCCCAGGGTCTGGAGGGCCTTGACGCAGAAGGTGAAGCACGGGCCGTCGGTCGACTTCCGTTCCCGCACCAGGGCGGCGACCGGCTCGACCCCCTCCGGAGCCCGCAGCTCTCCGAGCAGGTCGACCATGTCCTCCGTGTTCACGCCCGCGGGCCGCGAGACCAGCACCGCTGCCAGGATCGGTCCGAGCCCTTCGGGGTGGAGGTGCAGCGCCAGCGCGGCGAGCCGTTCGAAGCGCCGCCAGTCCCCCTCGGCGGACGTGATCCGCAACCAGTCGAGAACGCGCTGCCGTGCCGCAGGCACCGCGGCCGCGGTCTCCTCGGCCCGCCGGGTGCTGATGTATCCGCCGGTGACGAGGGAGTCCGCCCGCTCCAGGTCGGTCATCCGCGTCACTCCTGTGGCTCCATCCGGGGCGTCAGGGGTCGGTTACGGCTCGTCCGGACCGTCGGGCGGCATGCCACTCGATCAGTTGCCTCCGTGTACGTCGCGAGCAAGACTGTCAGGCCTCAACGGTCCAGTAGGGCGAGTCCGTCGGAGGCGCGGGGCGGACTCGCAGGGTGGACAGGTCGGAGCCCCCGTCGTCGTCCTCGTCACCGGTGGGCAGGCGTCCGGACTCGTCAGGGTAGTAGTACAGGCCGTACGACCAGTACTCCGGGAACTCGTGGCACATGAGATCGGGGTACGCGGAGATCTCGGCGTCGTGATACCGCTCGTTGACCCTGGCCACCGCTTCCGCCCGGGAGATACCGAACCGTGAGGTCATCTCGTCCGCGATGTCGCGGAAGTACCCGACCATTCCCTCGTCGAGATCCATCAAGAATTCCGTTGTCACGATGCCGGAGGTCCTACTCGTCGGAGAACGGAGCCGGTGAAGAGCTCGGCGGCCCTGTCACCGAAGATCGCGATCTGGTGCCCGTTCAGGACGGGGGGCTTCCCCTCCCTCGGGAATCCCTTCAGGAATCCCTTGAGGTTACGCAGCATCGGCCCCTCAACCAGCTCGTAGTTGTGCATGGCGCCACCGTTGCGGTTATGCCGGATGACCTCGGCCACGTCGTCCCCCGGCCCGTCCTTGCGACTCGCTCGGTCGACCTTTCGTACCATTTCAGCCGGGCGCGGGTTCCGTCTCGATGAGGTGCTGCACCTGCCAGCGGGCCTCTTCCCAGCGGGCGCGGCGTGCGGCATGCCGCCGGTCGTCGCCCTCGTGGGGTGTCCGTTCCGCGTACCAGGCGCCGATGTCGGACTGGATCTCCCGGGCGAGGTCCTGGCATGTGATCAGGGAGGTGCGCATCACGTGTTCGCGGGCTTCTTCCAACATGCGCTGACAGCCCACCCGCACGGCCTGCACTGTCAGGCCCGCCCCGGTGGCGAGTGAGTTCCGGTTGCCCTCCCACCGTTCGGCGACCGCGTACAGGCGCTCCTGCGCCTGGAGCAGCCGAGGCGTGGCCTCGCCGAGTCGGATCGCCTCGTGAGCGGCCATGAGGCACTCCTGGCACGCGGCCATCACTTTCTCCTCGATCTCCCCCTGTCGGATATCGAGCGCATGCTGTGCAAAGTCCAGCGCCAGGTGTCCGGCGCGCCTCTCGTCGACCTGACCGAGCAGATCGTGGAGCAATCTGGGGAGAACGATCACGCTCAGTTCCTGTTCCATCCGCTACGACCACGACCGAGAATCTCCAGCAGCTTGTCGGTGTCACCCGTGGCGATCTCGAAGCTACCGCGTGGGATTCCGACGGCTTCGGCCGCACGAGCGGCATTGGTGAACTGATTGCCTTTAGTGACCTTGTCGGCATTCATTTTGTGATCGACGACCCATCCGACCCGGTTCCTCTTGTCGGTCATGTCCACGATCACGAAGTCTCCTTCGGCCTGCTTGCCATGAGTCCGGTAAACGCGTAGATTTGTGCGTTTTTCAAGGAGTTTCTCCACGAACTCGCGCTCCGGCGGACTCATCTCGAAGGGAGTCCCCTTCTTCACCTGCTGACCCGCCCGCACCCGGATCGGCTGGTACGGCGAAAGGCCGTACGGGTCCAGCCACGTCAGGGGGTTGTGGACGTACGTCTGCGGGTTGCGGGCGGCTGTCAGACCCAACGGGTCGGGGCTGAGGTATCGCCCCGTCTCGGGGTCGTAGTGACGGTGCAGGTTGTAGTGGTGGCCGGTCTCGGCGTCGTGGTACTGGCCTGGGAAGCGCAGCGGCGTGTAGGCCGACGCGTCGGCGTTCCAGGTGGTCGTACCCCACAGGGTGGAAGTGCGGCGCCAGACGACTTCGCCATGCTCGTCGAGCAGAGCGGTGGGCGAACCCACGATGTCGGTGACGATGGCGTAGAAGCGCCGGTTGATCTCTTCCTGCGGCAAGTTCGCTGTTCGCGACGTGCCGACGACATTCACGTAACGCTCTGTCTGGGCCAGCGGCTCGATGCCACTCTCGTCGAACTCCCACGTCTGACTCAGCGCCACGGGCGTGGCGGCAGAGGCCGTGGACTGCTCGATCAGCATGCCCCCGTGCCAGCTGAACACGGTCTCGTCCAAAACCTTCCCATCGGGGGAGAGGCGCTGCTTGGCGATTCGGCGGCCGAGCGGGTCGTACGCATACCGCCACACGGTCCCCTCCGGATCGGTCACCTCCGTGAGCCGGTCCTGGGCATCCCATGTGTAGCGCCAGATGTCGGGCTTCCGGGACAGTCTCGCGCGTCGCCGTTCGACAAGGTGTCCACTGCGGTCGTACTCGTAGCGCATCTGTCCGGCTGCGACGAGACGGCTTCCCACGTACTCACGGCGCCCGACGGTATCCGCGCCGGTGTGCGTGCCTGGCCAGGTTGCTGTCGTCTGGTTCCCCGCAGCGTCGTAGGTGTACGACTCGGTCCATTCTGCGGTCCGGACGTGCGTGACCCGCCCGGAGAGGTCGAGCGAGTAGCGCTGCTCCCCTGCCGTGAGAAGCGCCCCGTCGGCCCGCCATGTGTACTCCTGGTGAGAGAGCACCACACCGTGGGGACCGGTGACCTGCTGGGTGGCCGGCCGGCCGGAGGAGTTCCAGGACAGTGCCAGACGGGTCGCACTGTCCCATAGTCGGCTTGTCTCCCGGCCGACAGCGTCGTGTACGGAGACCACGGTGCGTCCGGCGGTGGCCAGCGAGATTCGTCGACCGGCAGCGTCGTAGGCGTAGACGGTCTCCGCACCTGCCGGTGTACAACGCTCCACCAGCTGGCCGGCGGCATCGTAGGCGAGCCGTAGCGTGCGCCCGTTGATCGTTTCCGACGTCATCTGTCCCGCGGTGTCGTAGGTGCGGAACAGCCGGCCGCCCGACCACACGGCTTCCGTGAGCCGTCCCGCCATGTCGTAGGCGAAGTCCGTGACGGCGCCATCGGCGTCGATGCGCACTGGTCGCCCCATGGCATCGCGCGTGTATCCGATGACCTGCCCGAGGGGGTTCGTCCTGACGGTGAGCCGTCCCGCCGGGTCGCGTTCGTATCGAACGAGGCGGTTATCGTAGTCGGTCTCGGCGATGAGGTTGCCTGCTGCGTCGTACGTGTATTCCCAGGTACGGCCGGAGTCGTCTGCCACCTTAGTCAGTCGCAGAGACGCGTCGTACTCGAACCGGTGGTGCGTGCCGCCCGGTTCGAAACGGGCGCTGGGCAGGTCGAAGTGGGTGTACTCGTAACGCGTCATGGCGCCCACGGCGTCAGTGTGGCTGAGACAGTTGCCCTCCGCGTCGTAGGTCCACGACTCCGTGGTGCCGTCCGGGTGGGCGGTGCTCAGCAATTGTCCCTCAACGGTCCAGTTCCACCGAGTGGTTCGGCCGAGAGAGTCGGTTTCGGACACGGTGTGTCCGAAGCCGTCGTGCTCGACGACGGTGTGCCCGCCGAGCGGATCGATAACGGCGACGGCTAGGCCCGCCGGGTTGCACTCCACGTGCGTCGTTGCGCCGAGCGGATCGACGCACTCGACCAGGCGGCCCTGCTCATCGTAGGAGAAGTGACTGGTTGCGCCCGCGGGGTCGGTGATGGTGAGGCCGTTGCCTCGTTCGTCGTACGTCCGGCTCCATCGCCCGCCGTCCTGCGTCACCGTCTCCGTGGGTAGGCCGAGCGCGCCGTACACGACCGAGGTCCGGCCTCCGTCCGGGTGCCGCACCTTGACCGGACGGCCGAGTTCGTCGTTCAAGAACTCGGTGCCGTGGCCCATGGCGTCGATGTGGGACGTGACATGGTGGTGGGCGTCGTAGGTGGTGCGGGTGGTGTTGCCGAGAGGGTCGGTCTCGGCGATCACCTGGCTGTTGGCGTTGACGACGAAGCGGGTGACGGCGCCTTCGGCGGTGGTGAGGGTGGTGATGCGGCAGCTGGGCCAGGCGGGGTCGGTGCCGTCGTAGTCGAGGGTGATGCTGATGTGGCCGGCTTCGCCGCCTTCGGCGATGCAGCGGTCGCGGTCGTCGTAGGAGTAGGCGTAGCGGCTGTTGTTGGTGTCAGTCCAGGAGGTGACGCGCAGCCGGTCGTCGTAGGTGAAGCGCAGGGGCAGACCGGAGGAGTTGACCGTCTCGGTGAGGTTGCCGTCGGTGTAGCCGTAGCGCTTGACGACGACGTCCGAACCGTCCTCGGCGGCTCCGGCCAGAACGAGCGCGGTGACACGGCCCTCGTCGGTGCTGAACTTGATGTGGTAGCCGCCGGAGTGGCGGATGGCGAGCGGGGTGCCGTACTCGTCGTAGTCGAAGGCGATGATGTGCTGGTTGCGGTCGGATATCTGCGTGAGCGAGGCGGTGCCGTCGGTGGCGGGGCGCGCGAAGTGCCGGGTCCGGCCGGTGAGCGGGTCGGTGATGCGGTAGCCGCCGTCGTCGTGGCGGGTCAGGGGGCGTCGGGGGCCGGCCTCCGGCATGACCGCAGTGTGGGGTGCGGTGGGGTGGGGGTAGGCGAGCAGCAGGCCGTCCTCGGTGACGTGGACGACGCCGTGCTCGTCGACCTCGAGACGCTCGTCGAGGGTCGAGGCCCAACTCGGTCCGAACCACCATCCGCAGCGGTAGTCGGAGGCGACGCGGCGGGTGAAGGCCAGCGGCAGCATGCCCGGCAGTTCGATGTCGCTCTGTGGGAGGTACATCGCGCCGGTGGCCATGTCGACGGGGTCGCTGCCCTTGGATCGCACGACGCTCTTGAGCCGGTTGAAGGCCCCTTCGGCACCTTCCGCCAGCATGCCCCGGGCGTTCTTCCCGAGCCCGCGGACAGCGAGGCTCATGGCCTTCATGCCGCCGCGGAGGTTCTTCATCTCCTTGAGCCCCTTGGCGAGTTTGCCGAGGCTGGTGATGCCCTTGCCGCCGGGTATGCAGTCCAGGGCGGCGAACGCCACGTCCCATAGCGATGCTTGGCCTTTTGAGTATTTGTAGAGCGTGTCCGCGAGGACGACGAGCGCGGCGACGAGGACGATCGCGCCGAGGATCGGCCCGCCGATGATCATCGCGATGATCCCGACGACCGCGACGACCACCTTGCACACCGTGACGATGGTGTCCCAGTTGTCCTCGAACCAGTGCCCGACGTCCTGCCACCAGTGCCGGTTGGGTATCCCGGCGTCGGACGCCTCGTCGATCTTCCGCTTCGCCTCACCCGCCGCGTCGTCGCGCATCTTCCGGGCGTCCTCGGCCATCTTCTTCGCCGCGTCGAGGGCGCTCTGCGCGGAGGTGACGTCCGACTGGGCCTTGGTGTGCGCGGACTTGGCGCTCTGCACGTCCCGGGTCGCGGCCCGCACCTTGCCCTCGTCCGGCTTCTCAGCGCTTTTGCTGCCGGTGGGGTCGTCCTTGTACTTGTCCGCTTCCTTCGACGCCCGGGTGACCCAGGAATCGGCGGAGGAGAGGCGGGACTTGGCGGAGGACAGATCGGACTGGGCGTCCTTCGCCTTGGCGAGCGCCTTGTCGGCCAGCGCCTGGGCCCGCTCCAGCTTGGGCCAGTAGTCCGCGAGGGCGTCGCCGCACATCTCGTAGGACTTCTTCAGCTTCTTCAGGTTCTTCGGAACGTCCTTGAACTGCTCCTTGAAGACGTCGGCCGATTTACCGGCCCACTGGAGCAGGGTGTCCTCACCGGCCATCCCCTTGACCAGACGCAGCGCGTCGGAGACGTCGTCGGCAAAGGTGTGGAGCTGTGCGGCGAGGGTGCGGACGCGTTGCGGGTCGCCCGGGGTCGGGTCCCTGTCAAGATCGAGTGGATGCCAGTCCGCCGGTCGGTACCCCGCCATGTCCCCGCAACCCCCGTCGCGTACGCCTCATATGGAGTCCCTGCGTGCATGAACCTACAGGGCTCACTCGTACGAGGTGAAGTGACCCTTTGCAAGGGCCAACCGTGCGGCCACGGACAGCTGCCGCAATGTCACAGGAAGGCAACCAATGCGCCCACGGCGGAGTCAAGTTGGCGTTGCTTTGTCCCACTCGTGCACACTTTGCGCGCACGGTATTCAGGTATTCGCTCTGGTGTCTTCGCGCCCGACCCGGCTACCGTATCGGCTGCTTTCTTCGACATCAGCCGCCTCATCAGGAGCCCACCGTGACCCGCCGCACCCGCCTGCTCACGACTGCCGCCGCCGGTGCGACGGCAGCACTTCTGCTCGCCGGCTGCGGCGGAGGCGACGGAGGCAAGTCCGACTCGAACGGCAAGATCAAGGGAGCGGACACGGGTTCGTCGACGTCGGCTTCACCGACCGCTTCGGCCACTGAGGCGGCTGGGCGCCCGAAGATCACGTTCCCGTCCTATGCCTCGAACGTTTTCGAAGACCAGAAGTCCGGCGATGCCACGAAGGACGCGGTCCTCGCGGACAGCGCCCTGAGCGTGAATTCCATGGATGACGCGATCTTCCAGGGGAGTACGGGCACGAAGGCCCTCGGCTTCTACAATGCGGACAAGGCCCTTGGCGCAGCGATCACTTATGTGCAGGGATACATCGACAAGGGCGACACGTGGTCCGGTAAGACCCGGTACTTCGACCGCAAGGTGACGCTGTCCGGGGCCAAGGATGCATACGTCACCTACTGTTCCGACGAGAGCAAGTCGTTCTTGAAGAACAGGAAGACCGGCAAGGTCAAGAACACGCCGACGACTGCGGACAGTTACGTGCTGTATCACTCAAAGCTCACGAAGAACGCCATGGGTGTTTGGCAAACCACTGACATTGTGTCAAATCGGGGGGACAAGGCGTGCCAGCCGTAAGGAATGTGGCAAGAGGTGCGGCGGTCTTTTCGCTCGCGTGGGTTTCGGTCTTCGTCTCACAGACCGCCTACGCGGGTGGACGCGGCGATGACGGAACCGTGACCACCGGGACGCAGGAGCACGGAGACTCCTCCGGTGACGGCACCTTGTCCTCGACGGCCGGTGCCATTGTTTATGACCGTTCCAAGAACGGATCCGGTGCCTCTGTGGGGCCGGTCGCCGCGACCACCTCCTGGTCGCCGCCGGCCTGCTGGTACGCCCCCAAGTACAGCCCCGCCGCCTTCCAGGCGTATGTGGAACCGATCTGGGCCGCGGACTCGACGGGGTACGAGTGGGACGCCCAGCAGCGTGACCGCTACGTCAACGGTCACCCCTACAAGGACTTCAACAAGGACAAGGCCGGCAAGGGCTACTGGTGGGACTCGTACGTCAACAAGTCCTTCCCGCCCGGCTGGGACAAGTGCGACGAACCCTATTTCTGGGTGGACACGGGTGATGCGCCTCCGGCCAACATCCCGAACACCATTTCCACGAAGATCCTCGGTGAGCTCGCCTACAACGAGATCCGGGTTCCCACCACAGAGGTGAGTCTGAAGCCCGCGGGTACGACCAAGGTCAACCTCGCCACCTGGGCCTGGCTGGACAAGGCGACGTTCAAGCCGGTGTCGGTCACCGCCAGCGTCCCGGTGCTCGGCCTCTCGGCGACGACCACGGCTGAACCCGTCTCTCTCAGGATCGACCCGGGTACCTCCGACGCGGTGACCTACCCCGCCTCCGGCGTCTGTGAGTTCAACAACGGCAGTGTCGGCGAGGAGTACACCGCGGGCGACGCAGGCAAGACGCCACCCTGTGGGGTGAAATACCTCCGCTCGTCCGGCGACGGCTCGTACCAGCTCAGGGCGACGGTCACCTGGAAGATTCACTGGACCGGAAGCGACGGCAACGGCGCCGACCTTCCCGACGGTGCCTTCGGCCGGGCGCAGGATGTCATCGTGCAGGAGATCCAGTCCGTCAACAGGTGAGAGAAGCAGCCCGACCACACCACCCCGGCAGGAGTTTCAGAGTGAGCCGTCGGCCCCGTCTGTTCGCATGCGCACTCACGGGAGCCGCGATCACGCTGCTGGTCGGTGGTTGTGGCGGGAGCGGCGGCTCCACAACGGTTGACGACGACGTGGCCGGTGGGGGAGCGGGCAGCAGCGCACCCACATCGCCGAGCGCGTCGGCCGCCGCGGACCGCCCCCACGTCACGTTGCCGTCGGACGTGACGGACGAGTACGTGGGCTGGAAGACGGGCGATGCTGCGAAGGACGCTGTACTCGCAGATGTCGCCGCACGCATCGACTCCACGAACGACGCCATCCTGCGCGGCGACACGAGCGCGCCCGGTCTGTCGTTCTACTACCGGGACAAGGCGTTGAGCGGCGCCGTCGCCTGGATCCAGGCGTATTTGCACGCCGACCTCTCCTTCACGGGAACCACCCGCTACTTCGCTCCGAAGGTCACCCTGGCCTCCGGAAAGACCACGGCGACGGTCCTCTACTGTTCCGACGAGAGCAAGGGGTTCAACAAGAACCGCAAGACCGGCAAGGTCGACCGGACGCCCTCGGACCAGAGCCCGTACGTGTTGTACAACACGCGCGTCGAAAAGAACGACTCAGGCGTGTGGCAGACCTCCGCTCTGACCTCGCACCGCGGCGACAGGGCCTGCGCCGGCTAGCCGACGAGCCGCGTGTTCTCGGTACCTCGTGTACCAACCCCATCCGCTCTGCCAGGAGTATTCGTGAACCCCCGTTCCCGCCTGTCCACGACAGCCGTATCCGGTCTGACCGGCGTAGTCCTCCTCACCGGATGCGGCGACGGCGGAGCGAAGGCCGCGGAAAAGGCCTCGTCTCCGCCCACGGCGACCGGGGCGTCCGCTTCGGCCTCGCCGAGTGCGTCTGCCTCGACATCGTCCGACGGTCGCCCGGAGATCACGTTGCCGTCGGACGTGACGTTGACCTTCGAAGGCGGCCGTACTGGAAATGCGGACAAGGACGCGGTGCTCGCCGACAGCGCGGAGATGACGCGGGCGGTTGACGCCGCCATTGCCGGGACGGATCCCAAGGGCGAGGGAATCAGCTACTACACCACGGGCAAGGCCCTTGAGGCATCGCTGTCCTGGGTGGGCCAGTTCAAGAAGGCCGACGTCACGATCACCGGTGCTGTCCGGTATTACGACCGCAAGGTGACGCTCGAGAGCAAGACAGCGGCCGTCCTCACGTACTGCGGCGACGAGAGCAAGGGCTTCAGCAAGGACAAGAAGACCAACAAGATCAACAAGACGCCCGTCACCAAAGACAGTTACGTCACGTACAACACCAGGCTCGACAAGAATTCCGACGATGTCTGGCAGACGTCGCAGATCATTTCCGCCCGAGGGGCTGCTCAGTGCCAGCCTTAGCGACGGCTGGAGGTGAAGTGGGTCCAGGCGGAGCCGCTGATGGTGAGGCGGGGGCCCACCGGGTTCTTCGAGTCGCGGATGTGGACGGCTGCGGGGGTGGTGGCCACCTCGACGCAGTTCGAGCTGTCGCCGCTGTAGCTCGACTTCCGCCAGTGGAGTATGTGCACGGTCCCTCTCTCAGATGTCCTGGATGAGGCTCTGGATGAAGTCGTGCGACTCGGCCGGGCCGAGCGCGCAGGACTCCATGTGGTCCAGCACGGCACGGTACTTGCTCAACTGTGCTTCCCCGTCGAGAAATCCGCACCCGCCGTGATGGGTGTCGAGCTGAACCGTGTCGAGTTGCGGGACCGGGCCCTCGACGTAGTCGAAGGACTGACCCGTGCTCGGGTAGTACTCCGCGTCGAAGGGGATCACCCGGACGGTCACGTTCGGCAGCTTGCTCATGTCGAGGAGGTGCTTGAGCTGGCCTCGTCTGACGTCGGGGCCGCCGAAGCGGATGCGAAGAGCCGACTCATGAATGATCGCCGTATACGGCAACGGTCTCTCACGGTGGAGAATGCCCTGCCGTTTCATACGGTGCGTGAGGCGATGCTCGATCTCGTACTGTCGCATGGGGGGCACCACGGCCCGGAAGAGGGCACGGGCATGGTCGGCGGTCTGTAGCAACGCGGGTACGTGCATCGCGAGGGCCACCCGCAACCCGGTCGCGTGGTGTTCGAGTTCGGCCAGATCGACCAATGCGGCCGGGAGGTGTTCGCGGTACTCCTCCCACCAGCCGCCGGTCCGGCGTCCGGTCATCGCGGCCAAGGCGTCGACCACAGCCCCGTCCGAGCAGTCGTACGCCGATGCCAGCGACCGGACCCGGTCAGGGCTGAGGGAGCTGCGGCCTGTCTCGATCATGCTGACACGCCCCTGGTTGACGCCCAGGAGCGCGGCAGCCTGGGTGACGGTGAGGCCGGATCGCTCACGGAGTTTGCGCAGCTCGGTACCGAGACGCCGTTGACGCAGAGTGGGGTTGTTGGTGGGCGGCACGGCATGTCCTTCCCAGCCGGTGTGCGGCTCTCTTGTAACCCACAGGAGGTAAACGCGGGCATATCTCCCTGATTTTGGAGATGTATCTCCCAGCTGCGGCCTACTGTAATGCCTGTACCGCACAACTCCCCGCGCCCATAAGCCGGAAGCGCACCACCACGGCAGGCCACCGCCCGGCGCGGTCGTTGAGCGAATCCGAAGTCCCGTCTCTCGTCGGAGGTCCTCGTGGACACCGTATTCCTGCCCGACACCTGGACGTACGCCCTTCGCTTGCCTCGTGATCCCCGTGCGGCACGCGTCGCACGTATGACCGTACGGGCGGTGCTCAGCGGTCACGGCAGGAACGAGGCTCTCGACGCCGTCGAGTTGTTGGCCTCGGAACTGGTCACCAACGCCTACCGGCACACACGCGGCCCCGCCTCCCTCCGGCTCACCGCTCTCGCGGACGGGCGGCTGCGGGTCGGGGTCTGGGACAGTCACCCGCGTATCCCCGCCCCCTTCGGGGAGCCTCCCCGGGACCGCGTGCGGTACGTCCCGGCGGAAGCCGAGCAGGGGCGCGGTCTGCGGCTCGTGCAGGAGTACGCGGACTCGTGGGGCGGCCTGTGCGTCGGAGACGGCGGTCCGCTCGACCGCGGTGCCGGGAAGCTGCTGTGGTTCGAGGTCCGCGGGTGCTGATGACTGGTCAAGCTCCGGTCAATCCACCCGGTGGCCGTTCTCCCGGTGCATGCCACATGGAACACTTCCAGGGTTGCAGAAGTGAAAAGAGTGGCTCGGCCGACGGGGAGCGGATGCGATGAGCGCGCGGCAGACGAGGAAGATGTTCCAGTTGATGGCCGGCGGCGAGCCCGTCGAGCTCACCAACGCCTGGTCCTCCGTGAAGAAGCTGGCCCGGCTCGCCTTCATCGCCCAGCAGTTCGGGTACGAGTACGCGGACGCCCGCCACACCGGCTCCCGCAACAACGTCCTCAAGATGCTGATCGTCCCCGACCACAGCCCCCAGGGCCGGGCGCGGGCCGCGCAGAACTGGGCGCAGTTCCCGAACGCCGCCGACGGGGTCTCGCTGCCGCCCCTCGTCCCTGACGCCGTCGAACTCCTCAAGGCCCGCATCCAGTTCGACCTCACCGGGAAGAACGCCGAGCGGCGGCTGCTGTTCGGGGCTGGTGGCATCACCCTGGGGCTGCTGCTGGCCGCGGCCCGTGCGGGCGGCAGCGCGGGCGCCTTCTTCGTCTCCGGTGTCGTCTGGGTCGTCCTCATGGCCGTCATGGGGCTCGGGTTCTTCGTAACGCGCGGGCGCAACGCCAAGTTCGCGCAACGCCTCCAGGCCGCCGGGTTCGTGCCGGTGACGGACGAGGGCGGACGGGTGCGATACCTGCCCCACGGCACGCCCGTCCCCTTCCCGACGCCGGCACAGCAGCCCCAATATCAGCAGCCGCAGTATCAACAGCCGCAGTACCAACAGCCTCAGTATCAACAGCCTCAGTACGCGCAGCAGCCCGGCCCCTACGGCGCCCAGGCCCCCGGCCCCTACGGCGCCCAGGCCCCCGGCCCCTACGGC
>NZ_LBMU02000134.1 GCF_001005085.2 Streptomyces humi | reverse complement strand
GTCGGTGCGGGGAGCTGGTGGGAGCGGGTGGTCGGAAGCGGGTGCCGGAAGGGTCGGGCGGTCGGGGCCGGGAGTCGGTGGGGGCCGGGGGCCGGGTTCATGTCTGCTCCGTCGTTCCCAGCTTTGCCAGGAGGCCGGTCAGTACGTCCGGGGAGACGGTCACGCTGTCGATGCGCGGCAGGTTCTCGGCGAGCCGGCTGCCCGTGAGCGCGTGCAGCGTGGCCACGTCGACCTCGCCGTGCACCCGCAGCCAGGCCGCCTGCGCCGCGGCCCGCGCCTCGCCGACCTCCCGTGCCGCCGCGGCCTCGGCCCGCGCCAGCGTGACCGCCCGCGCGGCCTCCGCCTCGCCCAGTTTCACGGACCGCGCCGCCTCGGCCTCCGCGAGTTTCACGGACCGCGCGGCCTCCGCCTCCGCCAGCCTCACGGACCGCTTCGCCTCCGCCTCCGCCAGCTTCACCGTGCGCGTTGCCTCCGCCTCCGCGCGGACCGCGTCGGCCGCCGCGTGCTCCTCCGCCTCGCGCCGCGCGTTGGTGCCGCGCTGCTCCACCAACTGCTCCTCGCGGCGGGCCAGTTCGATCTGGCTGGCCAGCTCGTTCTCGGCGATCGCCCGCTCCCGTTCGACGGCCACCGCCCGCCGCTCGTAGGTGGCCCGGTCGGCCTCCTGCTGGATCTGCTCACGGGCCGGGGTGCGCAGCGCCCGCTCCACCTCCGGCTCGGGGCGCAGCGCCATCACGCGGACGGCCACCACCTCGATCCCGGTCGCCGGGAGCCGGGGCTCCGCGGCCAGCCCGGCGGCGATCCGTTCCCGTACCGCCGCCACCCCGTCCACCAGGGCCTCGGCCAGCGCGGTGCGGGCCAGCACGGCCAGCGCGTGCTGCTGGGCCGTCTCCGTGAGCAGCGTGCCCAGCTGCTCCAGCGGTGTGCCGCGCCAGACGCCGGTGTCCGGGTCGAGGGAGAAGTCGAGGCGGGCGGCGGCCACCGCCGGGTCGCCGACGCGGTAGGTGACCGTCGCCTGCACCGCCACGTCCTGGAAGTCGGCCGTCCGGGCGTGGAAGGTCATCGCCAGCTCGCGGTCGTCGACCGGCACCTCCGAGATCGCGGCGGACAGCGGCCGGAACCAGAAGCTCAGCCCGGGTCCCTCGTGCGCCAGCCTGCCGGAGCTGTGGTGCCGGATGTGCGCCGTCGGAGCCCCGCGCAGGTGGCGCCAGCCCAGGCGTCGGGTGATGTCGGCCATGAGGCCCCCCTCGTCTTCTGAATCAACCTGTCGGACAATCTTTAGAGTCAAGTTGACCATAATCCTGGTCACGTTTGTCGTCAAGGGGACGAAAACAAGAGGGCGGGAAACGGCCGAGCCGGGGGTGAACACGGTCCTCGATGGTCAGGATGGAGTCATGGGATTCCACGTCGACTCCGAGGCCGGGCGGCTGCGCCGCGTCATCCTGCACCGGCCGGATCTGGAGCTCAAAAGGCTCACCCCCAGCAACAAGGACGCCCTCCTCTTCGACGACGTCCTCTGGGTGCGCCGGGCCCGCGCCGAGCACGACGGCTTCGCCGACGTCCTGCGCGACCGCGGTGTCGCCGTCCACCTCTTCGGCGACCTGCTCACCGAGGCCCTGGAGCTCCCCGCGGCCCGCGCGCTCGTCCTGGACCGGGTCTTCGACGAGAAGGAGTACGGCCCGCTCGCCACCGACCACCTGCGCGCCGCCTTCGAGAAGCTGCCGGCGCCGGAACTGGCCGAGGCGCTGGTCGGCGGCATGACCAAGCGCGAGTTCCTGGACGCGCACGAGGAGCCGACCTCCGTCCGCTTCCACGTCATGGACCTGGACGACTTCCTCCTCGAACCGCTCCCCAACCACCTCTTCACCCGCGACACCTCCGCGTGGGTCTACGACGGGGTCTCCATCAACGCCATGCGCTGGCCCGCCCGGCAGCGCGAGACCGTGCACTTCGAGGCGATCTACCGGCATCACCCGCTGTTCCGCGCCGGGCCGTTCCACGTCTGGTCGGAGGGGCAGGCCGCCTACCCCTCCACCATCGAGGGCGGCGACGTCCTGGTGATCGGCAACGGCGCGGTGCTGATCGGGATGAGCGAGCGCACCACCCCGCAGGCCGTGGAGATGCTCGCGCACAAGCTGTTCGCGGCCGGCTCCGCGCAGTCGATCGTCGCGCTGGACATGCCGAAGCGGCGCGCCTTCATGCATCTCGACACCGTGATGACGATGGTCGACGGCGACACCTTCACCCAGTACGCGGGGCTCGGCATGCTCCGGTCGTACACCATCGAACCCGGCGTCGGCGAGAAGGAGCTGAAGGTCACCGACCATCCGCCGGAGCACATGCACCGCGCGATCGCCGCCGCCCTCGGCCTGAGCGAGATCCGGGTGCTGACCGCCACCCAGGACGTGCACGCGGCCGAACGCGAGCAGTGGGACGACGGCTGCAACGTCCTCGCCGTCGAGCCCGGGGTCGTGGTCGCCTACGAACGCAACTCCACCACCAACACGCACCTGCGCAAACAGGGCATCGAGGTGATAGAGATCCCGGGCAGCGAACTGGGCCGGGGCCGGGGCGGGCCGCGCTGCATGAGCTGCCCGGTCCAGCGGGACGCCGTGTGAGGAACCGCATGCACGGTGGGCGACGCCTGTATAGAAATGTGGAATATCGTATAGACTTTCATAGTCCCTGAAGCCGACCCCTACCGCTGGAGCGCCCCCATGGCGACAGTCCCGACCGCCCTCGCCGGCCGCCACTTCCTCAAGGAGCTGGACTTCACGCAGGAGGAGTTCCGCGGGCTGGTCGAGTTGGCCGCCGAGCTGAAGGCGGCCAAGAAGGCCGGGACCGAGACCCAGCACCTGCGCGGCCGGAACATCGCGCTGGTCTTCGAGAAGACCTCCACCCGTACCCGCTGCGCCTTCGAGGTCGCCGCCGCCGACCAGGGTGCCGTCACCACCTACCTCGACCCGTCCGGGTCGCAGATCGGGCACAAGGAGTCGGTGAAGGACACCGCCCGGGTCCTCGGCCGGATGTTCGACGCGATCGAGTACCGCGGCCACGGCCAGGGTGTCGTGGAGGAACTCGCCGCGTTCGCCGGGGTGCCCGTCTACAACGGCCTCACCGACGAGTGGCACCCCACCCAGATGCTCGCCGACGTGCTCACCATGACCGAGCACACCGACAAGCCGCTCACCGACATCGCCTTCGCCTACCTCGGCGACGCCCGCTACAACATGGGCAACTCGTACCTCGTCACCGGCGCCCTGCTGGGCATGGACGTCCGGATCGTCGCCCCCCGGGTGCTGTGGCCGGACGAGACGATCGTCGCTCTCGCCCAGCGGCTGGCCGACGCGTCGGGCGCCCGGATCACGCTCACCGAGGACGTGAAGGAGGGCGTGCGCGGCGCCGACTTCGTCGCCACCGACGTCTGGGTGTCGATGGGCGAGCCCAAGGAGGTGTGGGACGAGCGGATCGCGCTGCTCGGCCCCTACGCCGTGACCATGGACGTGCTGCGCGCCACCGGCAACCCGGACGTCAGGTTCCTG
>NZ_LBMU02000133.1 GCF_001005085.2 Streptomyces humi | reverse complement strand
GGGCGGGGGCGGAGGCGGGAGCGGAGGCGAAGTCCGTGAGCGCGCCGCGTCCGCGCAGCGCCTCTCCGGAGGCGAGCACCCCACCGCCGGAGTCGACGACCTGGACCAGCCGGTCCCGGCCGTCCGGCAGGTCCAGGGCGGTGAAGTCCCCGGTGAGCGCCGCCTGGGCGCCCGCCACCGTACGGGCGGCGACCTCGGATTCCAGGGCCACCCGGTCGGTGAGGTTGTGACGCAGTACGGCGACCACGGCGACGCCGGTGACGACCAGGGCGACGGCGACGACCAGCGTCGCGGCGAGCGCGGCGCGGGCCCGGACGGAGGCGAGCGGTCTAGGCAACGGGGCCCCCGTCGGTCTCCAGACGGTATCCGGCGCCTCGTACGGTCGTGATGGTGCGTCGGCCGAAGGGGGCGTCGAGCTTGCGGCGCAGGGCGCTGACGTGGACCTCGACGACGTTGGGGTCGCCGTCGTAGGCGAAGTCCCAGACGTGGGCGAGGATGTCCGTCTTCGACACCACCTGTCCGGCGCGCAGGGCGAGGTGCTCCAGGACCGCGAACTCCCGGGCGGTCAGGGCTATTTCGGTTCCCGCCCGAGCGACGCGGCGGGCTCCCTGGTCGACGGCGAGGTCCCCGAAACGCAGCACGGGGGCGGCGGCGGCCCGGTTGCGGCGGCGCAGCAGGGCGCGGATGCGGGCTTGCAGGACGACGTAGGAGAACGGCTTGGTGAGGTAGTCGTCGGCGCCGGTGTCGAGGCCCTCCGCCTCGTCGTACTCGCCGTCCTTCGCGGTGAGCACCAGGATCGGGGTTTCGTCGCCCGCCGCCCTCAACTGGGCGCAGATCCGGTATCCGTTGAGCCCGGGCAGCATGATGTCCAGCACGATCAGGTCGTAGTCCCGCTCCTGCGCCAGGTGCAGACCGCCGACTCCGTCGTGGGCCACGTCCACGACGAACCCCTCGGCGGACAGGCCACGGGCGAGGGCGGCGGCGAGGCGTCTCTCGTCCTCCACGATCAACAGGCGCATGCCCACAGGGTCGCAGACCGTTCCTGAAGGGGTCTTCAGGAAGCTTCAGCGTGGCTTCAGGGTCGCTCCCGCAAGGTGGTCGACGTCGGGCCGGCCACGCCCCTTGAGGACGTGGCCGGCCGCAGCCGAGTGAAAGGACCACGCAGCATGAACACTTCCCGGAGTGCCACGACGGGCCGTCGGCGAACCATGGCGGCCGTGCTCGCGGCCACCGCGGTGCTGGGCGGGGTGGGAGCCGTCACCGCGGTGGCCGTCGCCGACGACGGTGGCCGCGACAGCGCGTCGGCTGAGACCTCGCGGGGCCGCCACCAGGGCGGGGCGGACGACTCCGCGACCGCCTCCGCCCGCCACGGCGCCGTCACGGGTACGGTGGTCGGCCCCGTGCGCGCCGCCGACGCGGGGGTGGCGTCGCTGCCGGGCACGGTCACCGCCGTCGAACTCGACGAGCACCGCGGCCTGACCGTCTGGAAGGTCGAGATCGTCACCGCCGGCCGCGCTCGCCACGAGGTGACCGTAGACGCCGCCGACGGCATGGTCACCGGCAGCCGGGCCGACGGCACCGACGTCCGCGGCGAGGCCTCCCTCGCGCGCTCCGCCAGCACGGGTCTGGCCGCGGCGGTACGGACGGCGCTCTCCCGGGTCCCGGGGTCAGTCACGTCCGTCGAGATCGACGACGACGGGGGCCGGTCGGCCGTCTGGCAGGTGGGGATCACGGGCACGGACGGGACCGGGCACGAGGTGACGGTCACCACCGGCTCCGGGAAGGTCAGCGCGGTACGGGGCGCCGGTGTGCGTCACCGCCACGACCACTCCGGCGACGGTACGGACGACAACCGGAGCCGTCCCGGCACGGACGACGGCGCGTCCGGCCACCGGAGGCACGGCGGACCGGACGACGGCGCGTCCGGCCACCGGAGGCATGCCGGATCGGAAGACGGGTCGGGTCATGGCCATGGTCGTGGCCGCGGATCGGACGACGCGTAGAGGGCCGGGGCGCCGATCCCGGAACGCACGACGCCAAAGGGGGCGGTGGCGGACTGCGCCCGGGCCCCGCCGCCCCGCGCCCCCGCTGCCCCGACGTGTGCGCCTTGTGACGCTCCGACGCGGCCCGTCGTCAGCCCAGTCCGCGGGCGTCCTGCTTCAGAGCCGTGTCGACCGTCAGCGCCGTGGCGACGACCAGGCTCCGCAGCGGCTCGGGGAGTTGCTGGTGGATCTGGAGAACGTAGTTGTCCGCCGTGGTGAACATGGTCTTCGCCAGGCCCTCCCAGGTCTTGGTGATCCGGGCGACCTCGGTGCCGGCCTGGTCGACGACGGCGAAGTTCCAGGCGCGCCAGTTCTCGCCCTTGATGGCGCCGATCTGGTTCCCGCCGGCGTTGATGGCGAAGTTGATCTTTCCGAAGACGTTCTGCTGGACCAGCTCGCCCACCGGTTCCCCGTCCGGGCGGGTGACGATCACCCGCGACTTGAATATCTTCGCGGGACGGGTCAGTCGCAGTACCGGCTGCCCTTGGGCGTCCCGGATCTCCAGCCGGTGCGTGAAGTACTGGTCCCAGTCGCTGATGAAGCGTACGACCTTGCGCAGGGCGCTCTGCCCGACCTCGGCCACGGACCCGATCTGGTTGCCGTGCTGGTCCATGACCTTGTACTCGTTGGTCAGCTCTATGAGTTTGGCCTTCTGGTTCACGACCAGGACCGGTTCGGTGAAGAGGGTGCCGCCGCCGAGACCGCTCGGGGCTACCCCGGCCTGCTGCCGCACCTGGTGACTGACCTTCGGGTCAGGAGTGTTCGATTGTGTGGTCACTGCGGCAAGTTACTCCGCGGAGGACGCGTTCCGGTCGGCCGCGCGTCGTCTCGTAGCCACACCGTGACGAAGCCCGTTCGATCACGTGAGCCGTGGGAGCGCGTCAGAGGGAAGGGGGACCGCGATGGCGGAGCAGACGTGGCGCGCGGAGAATACGAAGGACGTGAAGAACCAGGTGCGCGGCGCCGAGACCGACAGCGGGTCGGACGTCCGCAAGGCCGACCGTGCCGCGCGGGAGACGGACCGGTGAGTGATGCAGACGTTCCTGCCCGACCCCGACTTCCGGCAGACGGCACTGCTGCTGGACCGCCGCCGACTGGGCAAGCAGCGCGTCGAGGCACTGCAAGTCCTCCGCGGTCTGACCGTCCCCGGCTACGGTTGGCGCCGCCACCCGGCCGTACGGATGTGGACCGGCTACGAGGAGGCGCTCGTGCGCTACGGCCTGGAGATCTGCCGGGTCTGGCGGGAGCAGGGGCACCAGGACAGCTGCGCCGCCTCCCTGGTCGCCGACTTCGCCGCGCACAGTCCGGGCTCCAAGATCCGTGAACAGGCGGAACTGGCGGCCGCCGGCGAGCTCCCGCCCTGGCTCGGTGACGAGGCTTTCCATGAGAGCCACCGTTCGGCGCTCGTCCGCAAGGACCACGACGTGTACGCCGGCCTGTTCTCCGGGGTGCGCGACGACCTGCCGTACGTGTGGCCGTCGTCGGATCGCGCGGACAGCGCCAACGGCTGACCCTCGTGTCGCCGCACGGGCCGGGGCGTGCGGTGCCACCACGCGCGGATGCTCGGCCTCGGGCCGTCGTCCCGGGTCGAGGGCCCAGGTCCGAGCGGGACGACGGCGGGCTGTCAGGTGTGGAGCCGGAGCTGCTCGATGACCGTGGCGAGGTGGGCGCGTTCCTCGGCGTTCAGGCCGCGCAGCGGCAGGGGCAGGTTGCGGTCAGCGGTCAGGCCCAGGTGAGCGGCGGCCGCGGCGACGACCCGCAGGGAGCCACCGTGCCGGGCGAACAGGTCCCACAGCGGCTGGAGGCGTCGGGACTCATCGAGGGCCCGCTCGTGCCGGCCGGCCTGGGCCGCGCGGGCCTCTCGGTGTCCGCGCTGACGGAAGGCCCGGTGGAAGGCCGCGTGAGGGTCGTGTCCGCCGATGCCGTCACGCCTCTGTGGGCCGGGGAGAAAGGGGGCGAGGCGCGGCTGATGCTGACGACGTCAGGACCGGCCCCCGTAGAGGTCTGGCGCTGGAGACTGGAACCCGGCGAGGAGTACCCCAGCCATCCGCACCAGACCGGCGTCGTGGAGACCGTCAGCGTCACCGCCGGGCAGATGGTGCTCGTCGTCGATGGCACCGAGCACGCGGTCGCGGCCGGGCAGACCGCCACGTTCGACGCCGATGCCCCCCACACCTACCGCGGCTCGGGTGCCGGGACATGCCACCTGATCATGACCGTTCACATCCCGCCCGGTCCTGGTTCGGCAGCCTGAACAGCACGTCGAGGAGTGCGCGCGGCCCGATGCCCCCTCGGCGACGGCCCGAACCACGCGGCTCCCCTTCTCACAGCACTCGCCGCCTCCGCCCCAGCCAT
Source organism: Streptomyces humi (assembly GCF_001005085.2). Lineage (GTDB taxonomy): Bacteria > Actinomycetota > Actinomycetes > Streptomycetales > Streptomycetaceae > Streptomyces > Streptomyces humi. The sequence goes on along the minus strand of NZ_LBMU02000133.1, from coordinate 25,226 downwards.
GTCTGAGCGACCACCACCACGGCCAGGAAGGCCCCGCTGACGACCTGTTGGTAGGCGGAGTCGAGCGAGCCGATCTGGTTGATGACGTTCTGGATCACCTTCAGCAGCAGCACTCCGACGAGGGAGCCGCTGACGAAGCCGAACCCGCCGCTGAGCAGGGTGCCGCCGATGACCACTGCCGAGATGGCCTCCAGTTCCATGCCGCTGCCGAGAATGGTCACACCGGACAGCAGCCAGGCCGCGTTGAGCGCGCCGGCGAGCCCGGCGCAGAGGCCGGAGAGGGTGTAGACGGAGATCTTCGTACGGGCCACCGGCGCGCCCATCAGGGCACCCGCGTCCTCGTTGCCGCCGACGGCGTAGACGTACTGCCCGAACCTGGTGCGGCTCAGCACGACGGCGCCCAGCACGAACAGCGCCACGGTGATCCACACGGGCACACCGATGCCCGCCAGGGACCCCTGTCCGAGGGTGGCGAAGAAGGAGTCCTTGTCGACGAGATACGTCTTCGCCCCCTCGTCGGTGACGGCCAGCAGGACACCCCGGGCGCCGAGCATCGCCGCCAGGGTGACGATGAACGGCGGCAGTCGGACATGGGCGATCAGCACCCCGTTGACCAGGCCGATCAGTCCGCACACGGTGAGGGGCAGCAGCAGGGCCACCACCGTGCCGTACTGCGAGCCCCAGGCGGCGAGGACACCGCCGAGGGCGAACAGCGAGCCCACCGACAGGTCGATGCCGCCCGTGACGATCACGAACGTCATGCCGAGGGCGACCACGGCGAGGAACGCCGAGGACAGCGCCATGTTCTCCAGGTTGTCGCCCGTCAGGAAGGTGTCGAAGCCCAGCGACGCCACGACCATGGCGATCACGAGGGTGACCAGGGCCCCGTGCCGCTGCGCGAGCCCGCTCAGCCGCTCGGAGCGGTTGGTGCGCCCGGGGCCGGCGCTCTCTCGGCTCACGGCGTCGGCCGGCCTGCCGGCCTCTTCGGTCTGCGTGGTCATCGCCTGCCTCGTTCCCGGGCCGCGTAGACGGCGAGGACGATCACCACGGCCTGGGCGATCTGGGTCCACGACGGCGGCAGATCGTGCTTGATGAGGGTGGTGGTGAGCAACTGGATGAGCGTGGCGCCCGCGACGGTGCCGCCGACGCGTACGCGCCCGCCGCTGAGCGGGGTGCCGCCGACGACCACGGCGGTGATGGCGGACAGTTCCATCAGGCTGCCGAGGGAGGTGGGGTCGCTGGCGGCGAGGCGGGCGGTGGCGAGCACGCCCGCGATCGCGGCGAGGGCGCCGGAGCAGACGTAGACGAGCACCAGGACCCGGCGCACCGGCAGTCCGGCGAGCCGGGCCGCGGGGCGGCTGTCGCCGATGGCCAGCGCCTGCCGGCCGAAGGTCGTGCGGCGTACGACAAAGGCCGTCAGCACCGCGAGCAGTGCGGCGATCAGGGCGAGGTAGGGCACGCCGAGGACCGCGCCGGAGCCGAGTGCCGCGAGGTCGGGGTCGTGCACGTCCTTGAGCTGGGGCAGCAGGACCAGGGCCAGCCCGCGTCCGGCGACCATCAGGGCGAGCGTGGCGACGATGGGCTGGACGCCGACGAAGGCGATCAGCGCGCCGTTGGCGACTCCGACGACGGCACCGGCGAGCACCGCGACGAGGGCGGCGGTCCAGGGCCCGTAGCCGAGGTAGAGCGAGAGCAGGGAGGTGGCGAGCGCCATCACCGAGCCCACCGAGAGATCGACGCCCTCGGTGCCGATCGCCAGTGCCATGCCGAGGGCGACGATCAGGACGGGGGCGACCTGGACGGCCTGGGTGCGGAAGTTCTCCGCGGAGACGAAGTGTGGGGTGAAGGCGAAGTTGAACAGCAGCAGCACCAGGACGCCGGTGTAGACGCCGTAGTCCTGGAGCAGTCGGAGCAGTCGGGCGCGGTCCGGTGTGCCGCGTCCGAGGGTGAGTTCAGTCATCGCTCTCTCCAGCGGGTACGGCGGCGATGGCGCGCATCAGCTCGTCCTCGGTGACGGCGTCACCGGTCAGCTCGCGGACCACGGCGCCGTCCTTGAGGACCACGACGCGGTCGCTGCCCTCGATCAGCTCCTCGGTGTCGGAGGAGATCAGCAGCACGGCGAGGCCGTCGTCGGCGAGTTCGTCGATGAGCGTCTGCACCTCGGCCTTGGCGCCGACGTCGATGCCGCGGGTCGGCTCGTCGAGGAGCAGGACCTTGGGGTGCAGGGCGAGCCAGCGGGCCAGCAGCACCTTCTGCTGGTTGCCGCCCGAGAGTTCACCCACCTTCTGGTGTGCTCCGGCGGCCTTGATGCGGAGTCGTTTCATGAACGTCTCCACGATCCGGTCCACGCGGGTGTCGTCGACGAGGCCGAAGCGGGACAGGCCGGGCAGTGCGGCGAGCGCGATGTTCTCGCGGACCGACAGGCCCGGCATGATGCCCTCGCTCTTGCGGTCCTCCGGCAGCAGGCTGATGCCGGCGCGGATCGCTGCGGCGGTCGAGCCCGCCCGGACCGGGACGCCGGCGACGACGACCCGGCCGGTGTCGGTGGGCAGGGCGCCGGCGATGGCCTTCGCGGTCTCGCTGCGGCCGGAGCCGAGCAGCCCGCCCAGCCCCACGACCTCGCCGGGCCGCACCGACAACGACACGTCGTGGAGTCGATGACGAATCGTCAGGCCAGTGACGGTCAGCACCTGTTGGGCGTCGGTGTCGTGCGAACCGGAGAACTTGGTCATGCCCTCGGCGCGCACCTCGCCGATCTCCCGGCCGAGCATCATCGCCACCAGCCGCAGCCGGTCGAGTTCGGCGAGCGGGCCGGTGTGCACCACGCGTCCGTCGCGCAGGACGGTGATCCTGTCGCAGAGTTCGTACAGTTCGTCCATGCGATGGCTGACGTAGACGACCGCGACGCCGCGCTCGCGCAGCATGCGGATCACCTCGAACAGGGTGTGCACCTCGCGTGGTTCGAGGGAGGAGGTCGGCTCGTCCATGACGACCACGCGGGCGTCGACGGCGACGGCGCGGGCGAGCGCGACCATCTGCTGTGCGCCGACGCCGAGTTCGCGCAGCGGCCGGTGCACGTCGACCCGGATGCCGAGTCCGCGCAGCGCCTCGTCCGCCTCCCGGTGCATGCGGCGGAAGTCGATCAGGCCCAGCCGGCCCCGCGGTTCGCGGCCGAGGAAGAGGTTGCGCGCCACGCTCATCAGCGGGACGAGGTTGACCTCCTGGTAGATGGTGGAGATGCCCGCCTGCTGGGCCTGGAGCGGTGTGACGAAGCGGACGGGTGCGCCGTCGTACGTCACCTCGCCGCGGTCGGGCCGGTACACGCCGGTGAGCACCTTGATGAGCGTCGACTTGCCCGCGCCGTTCTCGCCGACGAGCGCGTGCACCTCCCCGGCGCGCGCGGTGAAGTCCACGTCGGACAGGGCGCGCACCCCGGGGAAGGTCTTGGACAGCTGGGTGACCGAGAGCACGTCAGTAGGCCTTGCCGAGGTCCGTCTGGGCGTTGCCCTTGTCGTAGGCGCTGTCCTTGATCACGATGTCCTGTCCGACCTTCTCGCCCTTGGTGAAGGTGTCGAGGGTCCGGAAGGCCAGCGGTCCGAAACGCGGGTTGGACTCGATCACCGCGGAGATCCAGCCGTCGACGATGCCCTGTACGGCGTTGCGGGTCCCGTCGATCGTCACGATCTTGACATCGCCGGGCTTCTTGCCGGCGCCCTTGAGGGCGTTGACGGCGCCGAGGCCCATCTCGTCGTTCTCGGCGTAGATGCCGGTGATGCCGGGCTTGGACTGGATGAGGTTCTCGGTGACCGACTGGCCTTTCTCGCGGGCGAATTCACCGGTCTGGCGGAACACGATCCGCAGACCGGGTGCCTTCTCCTTGATGCGGTCCTCGAACCCCTTGGTGCGCTCGGTGGTCACGTTGTTGCCGGCCGCGCCGAGGAGGACGGCGACCTCGCCCTTGCCTCCGGTCGCCTCGATCATCCGGTCCGCGGCCCGTTTGCCCTGCTCGACGAAGTCGGAGCCGATGAAGCTCACGTAGTCCTTGCAGGCCGTCGCGTTGATCTTGCGGTCGATGGTCACGATCGGGATGTGCCGGGCGGCCGCGGTGCGCAGCACCGGCTCCCAGCCGTCGGAGTTGAGCGGGGCGATGACCAGGAGGTCAGCACCCTTGGCGATGAGGTCCTGGACATCACTGATCTGCTTGGAGAACTGGGACTGGGCGTTGGCGGTGAGCAGTTTGACGCCCTCCGCCTTGGCCTCGGCCCTGATGGAGGCGGTCTCCGCGATGCGGAAGGGGTTGGCCTCCTTCTCGGACTGGGAGAAGCCGACGGTGGCGGTCCTCAGGTCGGTCTTCTGGCCCCCGTAGGCGTCGATGGTGCAGGTCGGGCCGGAGGCGGTGCCGGGCGAGGCGACCACCTGGCCGGCGTCGTCCTGCTTCGAGGCGGAGGGCTTGCTGCCCGAGTCGTCCTCGGACTTGGTGCATCCGGTGGCGAGCGCGAGGCTCGACATCAGTCCGGCGGCGAGAAGCGTTCGAGCGGTGGTACGACGGACAAGTGCGGTGGGCTTCATGGATGTCCCCAAACGGCACGGCCCCAGAGCTGAGAGCGCTCTCGGGGAGGCTTGCTCTTGCGTCTACACAGCGTGCTCGTCGTTCAGGGGAGGTTTTTACATCGTTGAAAGACCCGTGTAAAGCCTTCTGTCCGAAATCTCGTCACCGCCGGCCCAGGGTGCTCTCCCGTTCGACGAGTTCGAACTTCGCGGTCAACTCGCGGCCTCCGGGCTCCTCGCGGCCCGACAGACTGCGCAGCAGCGAGGCCACGGCCATCTTCGCGATGGCCTGCTTGTCCGGCGACACCGTCGTCAGGCTCACGGCGCCGAAGCGCCCCTCCGCGATGTCGTCGAAGCCGACCACCGCCACGTCCCAGGGCACCCGCAGACCGCGCTCGTGCAGCACCCGCATCGCCCCGATCGCGATCAGGTCGTTGAACGCGAACACGGCGTCGGGACGCACGCCGGAGTCCAGCAGCTCGGCCATCGCACGCGCCCCGTCGTCCCGGTCCCAGCCGCCGACCGGCACCACCAGGCTGTCCGGCGCCGGCACCCCGGCCGCCGTCAACTCCGCACGCCAGCCGTCCAGTCGCAGGTGGGCGGGCCGGTTGACGGAGTCGGTGCGCACACCGAGGTAGGCGATCCGGGTCCGGCCGCGGCCGAGCAGATGACGCACCGCGCACCGGGCCGCGGCCACGTTGTCGATCGCTATGTGGTCGAAGGGCAGACCGTACTCGCGCTCGCCGAGCAGCACCAGCGGGACGTCGCCGGACCGGCCCTCGAGGTCCTCGGCCTCCAGAGCCAGCGGACTCAGGATCAGCCCGTCGATCACGCCGCCCCGGAACCCCCGGGTGACCAGGATCTCCTGTTCGCGCTCGCCCCGCGTGTGGTCGAGGAGCACGGTGAACTCGTGCTCCGTGGCCGCGTCGATCACGGCGCCGGCCAGCTCGGCGAAGTACGGGTTGCCGAGCTCGGGAACAGCCAGCGCGATGATCCCCGTCCGGCCCTTGCGCAGGTGACGTGCCGTCAGATTGGGCCGGTAGCCGAGCTCGTCGATCGCCGCCTGCACCCTAGCCCGCATCGCCGGGGTGACGTGCGGATAGTTGTTCACAACGTTGGACACGGTCTTGATCGAAACGCCCGCGCGCTCCGCCACGTCCCTCAGGCTGACCCGCAAGGGACCTCCTCAGCATCGATGGGCGCCCCGCACTCGGGGCTTCGTCGTACCTCTGGACAGCGGACCAGAGCCGTGCTGTCATGCCAACTGCCGTTCCTTCCAACGTTGTACAGACTGAAGCAACGAGCCGCCACCCTTCCTCAGTCAAGGAGGATTCGTGCGCATCAGACCCCTGGCGCAGCGCCTCGCCCTGCTGTTCGCCGCGGCACTGGGCATCGCGGGCCTCACCGCGCCACCCGCCGCCACCGCGGCCGCCGACCCGGTCGAGGTCCACGGCCTCAAGGGCGATTACTACACCCAGTCGGCCCCCGGTGCCTTCGACTTCCACGCGCTCAAGGCCACCGGACTGGACCCGAACCTCGACTTCGACACCCTGGAGCCGCGCCTCGCCTTCGCCACCGGCCAGTCGGACGACGTCAGCGTCCGCTGGACCGGGAAGATCGTCCCGGAGAAGACCGGGCCCCACACCTTCTCGATCATCGGCGACAACGGCTTCCGGCTGTGGATCGACGGCCAACTCGTCATCGACCACTGGGTGGACGACTGGGACCGCGAACAGAGCGGCCAGCCGGTCGAGTTGACCGCGAACAAGGCCTACGACATCAAGGTCGAGTACTTCGAGCACTACGGCGGATCCAACCTCCATCTGCGCTGGACACCGCCCGGCGGTACCAAGACGGCCGTACCCGCGTCCGCGTTCCGCCTGCCCGACGGCTACGACTACGACGGCGCCGTCTCCACCGCCGTCCTGGCGACCGGCCGCACGCTCGCCCTCGACTTCGCCCAGCCGCTCAGCGCACCGCCCGCCGGCCTCAGCGAGCACTTCGACGCCGTGATCGGAGGCGCCACCTGGCCGCTGGACAGCGCCCGCCTGGACGCCACCGACCCCCGGAAGCTGCTGATCACGCTGAAGGAGCCCGTCGTCGGCAACAAGACCGGCACCGCGTCCGGTGTCGCCGACGTCCGCTACGACGGCGCAGGCGGCCTGGCCGGCACCGACGGCAACGTTGTCAACTCCTTCTGGAGCAGCGGCGCCAACAAGTCGACGTACGAGCTGCGCACCAAGTGGGCCGACCAGGTCGGGCCGAAGAACGCCCACCCCGAGTACCCGAGGCCGCAACTCACGCGCGGTGCCTGGCGGAACCTCAACGGCACCTGGCAGTTCGCCGCCGCCACCGCGGGCGAGCAACCGCCGGTGGGCAAGCGGCTCGGCGAGAGGATTCTCGTCCCGTACCCCGTCGAGTCACAGCTGTCCGGCCTCGAACGGCACGAGGACCGCATGTGGTACCGGCGCACCTTCACCGTCCCGGCCGACTGGAAGATCGGATCGGGCAGGAGGCTGCAACTGAACTTCGGCGCCGTCGACTGGCAGGCGGAGGTCTACGTCAACGGCACCAAGGTGGCCGAACACCAGGGCGGTTACGACAAGTTCAGCGCCGACATCACCAAGGCCCTGAAACCCGGCCGCACCCAGGAGCTGATCGTCGGCGTCTACGACCCCACCGACGCGGCCGGCGGGGAGAACCCGCCCGTCGGCAAGCAGCGCCTGGACCCGAGCGGCATCTGGTACACGCCGACCTCCGGGATCTGGCAGACGGTGTGGATGGAACCGGTCGCCGCCGACCACGTCGACCAGCTGAAGCTCACCCCGGACGTGTCCGCCGGCACCCTGACCGTCGTGCCGCAGGGCGTGCGCGACGGGCTGCCGGTCACGGCGACCGCCTACGAGGGCAAGCGCAAGGTGGCCACCGTCACCGGCCGCAGCGGCGCACCGCTGACCCTGCGCCTGCGCAACCCGCGTCTGTGGTCGCCCGACGACCCGTTCCTGTACGACCTGAAGGTGACCGTCGGAGCCGACCGCGTCGGCAGCTACTTCGGGATGCGGTCGGTCGAGGTCGCGAAGGTGGACGGCGTCCCGCGCACCCTGCTCAACGGCAAGCCGATCTTCATGATGGCCACCCTGGACCAGGGATTCTGGCCGGACGGTCTGTACACCGCCCCGACCGACGAGGCGCTCGCGTACGACCTGAAGATGCACAAGAGCATGGGCTTCAACTCGGTGCGCAAGCACATCAAGGTCGAGCCCGACCGCTGGTTCTACTGGGCCGACCGGCTCGGTCTGATGGTGTGGCAGGACATGCCCGCGATGACCGCGGGAGTGAACCCGTCCGCGCAGGCCCGCGCCGAGTACGAGCGCGAGATGAAGCAGATGATCGACGAGCACATCAGCAGTCCCTCGGTCGTCATGTGGGTCACCTTCAACGAGGGCTGGGGCCAGTACGACATGGCTCGCATCGCCGACCAGGCCAAGGCCTGGGACCCCTCCAGGCTGGTCAACTCGATGTCGGGGCTCAACCTCGGGCAGGACGGCGGCACCGGCGACATCATGGACGAGCACGGCTATCCCAGTCCGGCCCTGCCGCCGAACCCCGACGGCCGACGGGCTCTGGTCAGCGGCGAGTACGGCGGCCTCGGCCTGGCCGTACCGGGACACGCCTGGTCGGTGCAGCAGTCGTACGTCGACGTCGACCCGGCGACGTACACCGACGACTACCTGGCCAAGCTCGCCGAGGTCCACGCCCTGGCCTGCGAGGGCGGCAACGGCGCGGTCTACACCCAGATCTCGGACGTCGAGGGCGAGCTCAACGGCCTGCTGACGTACGACCGCAAGGTCGTCAAGCCCGACGTCCGACGGCTCAGGACTGCCCAGCAGGCGCTGATCTCCGACGCCTCACGGGCGGTCCCGGCCGGGTGTTCCTGACACCCGCCCGGTCCCGGCGCACGTCTCCCCGCGTGCGCCGGGCGTCCTGAGCCACCCGGGAGAAAGGCGGTCCGCCCGTCGCCCGAACGACGGGCGGACCGCACCCTGACGTGACTCACTGATGTCCCATTGAGACTCATGTCTCGTGGAGACAGATGTCCCAATGGGACATCAAGGGGTTACGATCAAGAGCATGACGGCGACGAAGCCCCTCACCCCCACCCAGGACCGACGTCGGCACAAGGCGCGGCAGACGCGGAACGCGCTGGCCGGCGCCGCCGTGGAGCTGATCCTCGAACGGGGGCTCGCGGCCACCACCGTCGAGGCGATCGCGGAGCGGGCCGACGTCACCCGTCGCACCTTCAGCCGGCACTTCGTCGGCAAGGAGGACGCCGCCCTGGACTTCGTCCGCGGCGACGGCGACCGCATCAACGCCCTGCTGCGCGCCCGGCCCGCCGGGGAGCCGCCGCTGCTGGCCTACCGCAGGGCGGTGCGCGCCTGGCTCGCCGACGAGGAGAACCCGGCCCACCACCTGCGCCCCCGGATGCGGCGGCTGCTGACCCTGGTGGACGCCGAGCCCGCCCTGTTCGCCGCCTACGAACGCATCCGGGTCGACGCCCAGGAGGAGTCGATCCGCATCATCGCCGAGCGGCTCGGCACGGACGACGTACGGGACGTGCGCCCGGCCGTCGTCGTCGACGCCGCCGCCGGAGTCCTCACCGCCGCGCTGCGCATCTGGGCGCGCGGCGGCTCCGGCCACGACCTGGGAGCCGGGGACCTCTCCGCGCTGGTGGAGCGGGCCTACGACGCCCTGATCTCGGAGGCCGCCACCGCGGTCGCCGAGCCCCCGTCCGAACAGCAAGAGTGAGAACCACACATGAGCAACACCGCAAGCAACGACTACACCACTGAGTTCACCGGCCGCACCGCCCTGGTCACCGGCGCCGCCTCCGGTATCGGCCTGGCCACCGCCCGCCGCCTCGGGGCCGGCGGCGCCGACGTCGTCATCGCCGACTTCAACGCCGAGGGCGCCGAGCAGGCCGCCGCCGGGCTGACGGCCGACGGGGTCAAGGCCGCCGCCGTGCGGCTCGACGTGACCGACCCGGAGTCCGTGGCCGCCGCCGTCGCCTTCGCCGTGGACACCTTCGGCGCCCTGCACCTGGCCGTGAACAACGCCGGCATCGGCGGCCCGAGCGCCCCGACCGGCGAGTACGACATCGACGCCTACGACCGGGTCGTCCGTACCAACCTCGACGGCGTCTTCTACTCGATGCGCCATGAACTCCCCGCCATCGAGGCGGCGGGCCAGGGCGGCGCGATCGTCAACGTGGCCTCCATCCTGGGCTCGGTCGGCTTCGCCGGTTCCAGCGCCTACGTCGCCGCCAAGCACGGCGTGGTGGGTCTGACGAAGACGGCCGCCGCCGAGTACGCGGCGAAGGACATCCGCGTCAACGCGGTCGGCCCCGGCTTCATCGAGACCCCACTGCTCAAGGGCATGGACCAGGAGGCCTACGACGGTCTGGTGGGCCTGCACCCGATCGCCCGGCTCGGCCGCCCCGAGGAGGTCGCCGAGCTGATCGTCTTCCTGCTCTCCGACCGTGCCGCCTTCGTGGCCGGCAGCTACCACCTGGTCGACGGCGCCTACACCGCCCGCTGAGCCGGCAGAGGAGTTCGCATCATGAAGGCACTTCAGTACCGCACGATCGGTGCCGCCCCCGAGGTGGTCACGGTTCCCGACCCCGAACCCGGTCCCGGCCAGGTCCTGCTGAAGGTCACCGCCGCCGGCGTCTGCCACTCCGACATCGCGGTGATGAGCTGGCCCGCCGAGAGCTTCCCCTACGAGCTGCCGCTCACCCTCGGCCACGAGGGGGTCGGCACGGTCGCCGCCCTGGGCGCCGGTGTCACCGGCCTGAGCGAGGGCGACCCGGTCGCCGTGTACGGGCCCTGGGGCTGCGGTACCTGCGCCAAGTGCGCGCAGGGCAAGGAGAACTACTGTCTGCGAGCGGACGCCCTCGGCATCCGTCCGCCGGGGCTCGGCTCCCCCGGTGCCATCGCCGAGTACCTGCTCGTCGACGATCCCCGCCACCTCGTACCGCTGGACGGCCTCGACCCGGTCGCCGCGGTTCCGCTGACCGACGCGGGCCTCACCCCGTACCACGCGATCAAGCGCTCGCTGCCGAAGCTCGTCCCCGGTTCGACGGCAGTGGTCATCGGTAGCGGCGGGCTCGGGCACGTCGCCATCCAGTTGCTGCGTGCGCTCACCCCTGCCCGGGTGGTCGCCCTCGACATCAGCGCGGACAAGCTGCGCCTGGCCAGGGAGGTGGGCGCCCATGAGGCGGTGCTCTCCGACGCGAACGCGGACGACGCGGTCCGCGCCCTGACCGGCGGGCTCGGGGCCGAGGCCGTGTTCGACTTCGTCGGCGCCGAACCCACCGTGCGGACCGCGGGCGCCGTGGCCGCCATGGAGGCCGATGTGACGATCGTCGGCATCGGCGGGGCCGCCCTGCCTGTCGGCTTCGGGACCCTGCCCTTCGAGGTGTCGGTCACCGCGCCGTACTGGGGCAGCCGGGGTGAACTGATCGAGGTGCTGGGCCTGGCCCGCTCGGGCGCGGTGTCGGTGCACACCGAGACCTACACCCTCGACGAGGCCCCGCTCGCCTACGAGCGGCTGCACGCCGGGAAGATCGACGGGCGGGCGGTCATCCTTCCCAACGGCTGAGCGCGACAGGGCGGTCGACGACCGCGCACTCCCCGGAGCCGCCCCGGTGAGGAGCCGCCACCGCACCACCGTGGGGTCCACCGCGCAGAACTCCGGCCGGTGGGCCCCGGCCTTCGAGGGTGCGAGTGCGGCTCCCCGGCCCAGGCGCCGTGACTTGACCGTGCCGTGAGACTTGCAGCATGGACATGGGGCGTGAGTCGCGGTGGGAAAAGGACGCGATGACGGTGGAGATCGGTTTCGCCCTGGTGACTGCCGTGGCGCTGGCCGCGGCGGTCTTCGCCGTCTTTCTGGCTCTCGTACTGGCCTTCGACATCTCCGATGCGGTGCGGAAGGGCATGTTGGTGGGGGGTGCGCTGCTGGGGGCGACGGCCGGAGTGTGGCGTCTGGTACGTGTGCTGCTTCGGTTCGATCAGCAGCGCCGAATGAGCCGCTGACCGCCGGGCCTCTCCTCGCAACGGCCCCGACGCCTTCCCCTCACCAGGTCGCCAGGCGGCGCCCCAAAAGGGTTTGTCACGAGGTCGGACGTCGGCGATGATCACCCCATGACGACCAGAAAGGTCCATGCCGTCTAGGCGCCCCACTCCCCTCTCCTCGGCACGCGCGCCGCCGGTCGCCGCTGACCCGCAGCGTTCGATGGCCATCACCGCCTACCCAGGAGAGCCCGCCGTGCAGAAGACCGACCTCGTTCCCTACGCCCACCTTCCCCGAGCACACCGCGACCGTCACGTCCTGACCAGTACCGTCGACGTCTTCGGCACCGCCCACTGGCTGCTCGCCGAACGCCCTCCGCAACCAGGCGGCGACATACGGCCGTTCGACGCCCTGGTCGTCTCCGCGCATCCGGACGGCAACGTCGAACTCACCGAGCTGAGCGCCGTGCGGGCTCGCTGGCCGCACCTGGACCGCCTGCCCGACGGCCGGTTCGTCGTCGCCGCCGCACGCGCCCGACGGTACGAGACCGCGAACAACCAGGTCCAGGTCTTCGACGCGCTCGGCCGCGAGACCTCGTCCTTCTCCGTCGGAGACGCCATCGAGCGCCTGCTCGTGGACGAGGCCGGCCACGTCTGGGTCGGACACTTCGACGAGAACCCGGTCGGGATCCGCCGCTGGAGCGCCACGGGCCGGCTCGTCTGGACGTCGGACGGTGCCCGGATTCCCGGCCTCTTCGACTGCTACGCCCTGAACGTGTCGGGCACCGCCGCCTGGGCATGCCCGTACACGGACTTCCCGCTCGTCGAGATACGCCCCGACCGGCCCGTGAGGGTGTGGGCGAACCGCATACGGGGCGCCTGCGCGGTAGCCGTCCACGGCGGGCGGGTCGCCTTCTACGGCGGCTACGGCAAGGAGGGGAACCGGCTCGCGCACGGAGAACTCACCGAAACGTCGGTCAGGCCCACGGACGTCGGTCTGCTCACCCTGCCCGAGGGCCCTGTTTCCGGCCGCCGGCGGGTCGTCGCCCGAGGAAGCCGGATCTACGTCCAGCCCGAGCCGTTCACCATGTGGGGCGTGTTCGACCTCAGCGACTGACGCACAGCAGTGGCCGATCCATCGGGGGAGCAATCGTCGAGTGTCGCGGAGCGCGCGACGGGTGCGTGAGCCGGTATCCCTCGTCGAGACAGCGGCGGCAGGGACGGCCCGCCGGGTCGAGGAGCACTCGGACGTCCGCCTGCGGCTGGTCCGGGGCCGTCGTGGCGCCCAGGACGGCCGCCTCGGCGCTGCGCTCGACGAAGACGTCGTCGGGGAACCTGGCGCCTGCGCGGACCGGGGGCACCAGCTGGGCTCCGGTGATCGCCCGCCACCGCTCCTGAGCGGACTCGACCGGCTTGAACACCAGCGCCAGGGCTGTCGCCGGACTGCCCGCACCGCGGGTCACGGGGCAGGCCTGATTCGTGCCTCGGCGATCCGCAGCGGCGGAGTGGTGGCCGAGGTCGCTAGCCGGCGCGGCGTTGGTCCGCCGCGCCCGTGTCGTGGCCGGCCAGGAAGGGGCGCGCCAGGGCGAGCAGGGCTGCCGGCCGGTGCAGCGGGATGATGTGGCCGCAGTCGTCGAGGACGTGTCCGGTGAGCTCGTCGGTGACGGGGCGCAGCTGGCGTTCCAGCGCCGAGTCGACGGGGCGGGCGCCCAGCGCCATCGTCGGCACGGTCAGGCGGGCCGTGCCGACCGCCCGCTCGATCTGTGCCGCGCTCTCGGGCAGTGCCCGGTAGTACGAGAACGCGCGGCTCAACGCCTGCCGGCCGGTGTAGGCACGGACGAAGGCGTCCCGGATGTCGGGACGTACCCCGTCTCCGAGCGTGCCGGCCCGCAGGAACCAGTCGACGTAGGCCGCCTCGTTCCCCTCCAGCACGGTCTCGGCGAGGCCGGGCGCGGCGGCGTGGAAGCCGAACCACCAGGGCGGCCCGGCGGAGAGGAAGTCCTCGGCGCCGGGCAGCCTCCCCAGCAAGGACTCCATGACGACCAGGCGCCGGACGAGGCCGGGGTGGCGCATGGCGAGGAGGAAGGCCGGCGGAGTGCCGGCGTCGACGGCCACCACCGCGGCCGAGGACACCCCGAGCGCGGCGAGGAGCGCCGCGGCGTCCTCGGCCAGGGTGCCCGCGTCGTACCCGGAGGCGGCGGGGCCGCTGGCGCCGAAGCCGCGCAGGTCCGGCGCGATGACGCGGTGCCGGCCGGACAGGCCGGCCATGACGTCGGTCCACACCTGCCAGGTGTGCGGGAAGCCGTGCAGCAGCAGGACGGCCGGGCCGGTTCCGGCGAGGGCGACGTTCAGTTCGACGCCGTTGACGGCAACGCGGCGCAGTTCGGGCATGGCGGAACTCCGGTGCTCGGTAAGGAAGGTGACAAGGTCACCGTAGGGAACTAGCCTGTTCCGCCCAAGACGGCACTTTCCCTTCAGGTGGTGAGCTCCAGGTGACCACGTCGGGTCCCGACGGACGTGACAGCGGGCCGGGTGAGCGTGGCGACCTGCTGGACCCGCGCTGCCCGACCCGCCAGTTGCTCGACCGCATCGGCACCAAGTGGACGTCGATGACGGTCAAGGTGCTGGCCGAGGAGTCCCCGCACGAGGTCCGTTTCGCTGAGCTGCGGCGCCGTGTCCCCGGCATCTCGCAGAAGATGCTGTCCACCACGCTCCGGAGCCTGGCCCGCGACGGTCTGGTGGCGCGCCGCGTGGAGCCCACCGTGCCCCCGGCCGTGCACTACCGCCTGACCGAGCTGGGTCTGTCCCTCGAAGGACCGCTCTCCGTCCTGCGGCTCTGGGCCGAGACACACATGCCGGAGATCGACCGCAACAACCGGGCCGCGGACCGGACTTCGGCGACCTAGCGCACGGACGGCACTGGTCTCTTCAGCGTTTTCGGGGGCTGCCGCGCCGGCGCGGAGCGAGGGCGGGCGGCTCCGGCTTCGTGAGCGGCACCCCGGCTCGTCAGCCGAGCGGCCGCGCCGAGGGGCCGGGGCGGGTACGGGCCTCCGGAGGAATCAGCGGCCCATGGCCCGCCTCGCAGACGACGGCCGCTCGAAGCGGTTCACCGCAGTCCGCGTGGTGAACCTCCAGGGGCGGTCCTTCCGGGTCCGCCGTGTACCGGTCACCCCACTGCTTGAGGGCGATCATCGCGGGCCACAGATCCCAGCCCTTGCGCGTGAGCCGGTACTCGTACCTGGTACGGCTCCCCGGCTCGCGGTAGGCGACGGACTCCAGGATCCCGGCCGCCACCAGCTTGCGGAGCCGGTCCGCCAGGACGGCCTCGGACAGCCCGATGTGCCGCCGGAAGTCGTCGAAACGGCGGACGCCGTTCATGGCGTCCCGCAGCAGCAACAACGACCATTTCTCGCCGACCAGGTCCAGTGTCCGGTGCACCGTGCAGTTGTCCGTGCTCGTCTCCAGCCAGCTCATGCGCCCATCCTAGGCTGGCTTCGGCATTGACAGCCAGATGTCGCCATGGCTAACTTCGTCAAAAGAAGCCAGCCGTGTCAGGAGCGGGAATGCGCAGGTCACGTACGATCCAATGGGAAGACCCCGCCATCTCCGCCGAGGCCGTCGGCGAACACAGCGGGCTCCATTTCCTACGCGAGATCCTCGCCGGGCGGCTGCCCGCCGCGCCGATCGCCGCCACCCTCGGCTTCAGCCTGGAGGAGGCCGAGGCAGGCCGGGTGGTCTTCGTCCTGGTGCCGGGCGAGGAGCACTACAACCCGATCGGCAGCGTCCACGGCGGTGTGTACGCGACGCTCCTCGACTCCGCGGCCGGCTGCGCGGTGCAGTCCGTGCTGCCCCAGGGGACGGGGTACACCTCGATCGACCTGACCCTGAAGTTCCTGCGCCCCGTCACCGTGGACACCGGCAAGGTCCGTGCCATCGGCACCGTCCTCAACAAGGGCCGCCGCACCGCCCTCGCCCAGGCCGAGCTCCGCGACTCCGAGGACCGGCTGCTGGCCCACGCCACCAGCAGCTGCATGCTCTTCCCCGTCACGTCACCATAGGAGCGTTGTCCCGTCAGAAGCCGGGCCGGGGAGGAATGTCCGATCGCACGAGGCGGACTCGCGCGGCAGGTATGCGGCCGGGGTGGTAGAAGAAGCCGTTGCCGTTGTCGCGGAGCGACTCCTCGACGACGCCGTCCACGGACCAGAGATCGACCAGCCCACCGGTGTTGTTGATCCGGAAGAAGAACTTCGCTTCCTCCTCGTCTCGGCAGACGAAGATTCCCTCCACCTCCGGGCGGCGGCTGCCCGCGATGCCCCGTGCGGCGCCCATCCGGGTCCAGTCCAGGCCGTGCCGCGCGATCGACTGCCGATTGAGCACGGATGAGACGTGGAAGAGGGCCGATGTGTTCGTCACGCCAGGACTATAGGAGACATGCGTCCGAGACCGTCACGACGACCCCTCACCGGCACGCCCAAGGAGATCGCCGACCGCATCGACGGCGACCCGGGCGGCGAGGTTCCTGCCCGCCTCGGAGGCGCCCGCCTGGACGATGACGGGGTGGCCCTGCTGGGGGCCGGGCGACGTTGAGGGGCCCGGTGGCAGTACCGGGCGCCCAGGTCCTCCGGGTCGTCGACGAAGGTGACGGCGATGCCGAAGTCGGCGAACGTGTGCTCCAGCAGGATGCGGGTGCCGCCGTACAGGGACGACGGCCCCGCGAGCGCGGCAGCAGGTTTTACCGAGGGGACCGGGGGCGTACGGGCGTGTGCCGCTCGAGCACGTCGTCCGCCGGGCAGCGGCCGCGGTGGACGTAGCGGTCGGCGTAGGCCGCGACGGCGTCCACGGCCCTGGTGCTGGCCCCCAGTCGGGGCAGGGCGTCCATTGCCGCGTCGAAACAGGTCACGGCGGCGCGTTTCAGCTGCGGGTCGGCCAGGCCGTGGCGCGCCGCGTCCGTCCACAGCGGATTGTGCGGTGGAGGGGTTCCGGCGGCCCGTTCGGCCAGGGGTTGCACCGCACGGGTCGCGAGCGTGGCGGCCGCCGGGTCGTCGAACAGGGCCGTGACCACCGCGAGCGGAACGACCCACCCGTCCTCGCCGGGCTGCGCGTCGATCATCCGCAGTTCCACGTGTCCGCGTGGCCTGACAGGCGGGAACAGCGTACCGATGTGATAGTCGAGGTCCGCCCGGGTCGGCGGGCGCATGGTGCGCGAACGCGTCCACTCGCGGAAGCTCACACCGTCGGGCACCTCCCAGCGGCCCTCCCGCCGTACGCACATCACCGGTGCGTCGAGGACCCGCCGGACCCAGGCGCGGCGCGGGTCATGGGCCAGGGAGGGCCCGCCGGCCCGACCCGGGTCGAGCTCCGCCCACATCAGCTGCCGTGTCGACAGCCAGCCCGTGGCCCGGCCTTCGGCCATGGGCGAGTTGGCGAACGTCGCCACCAGCACCGCGCCCAGATGGTGTGCCAGCCACCAGCGGCGGGCGAATCCCATGACGCCGGGTTCCTCGCGTCCGGCGTCGAGACACACCTGGACGGAGGCCGAGGTGCACATCAGGGTCCGCCCCGCGGGACCGGTACGGTCGAGACAGGTCTCCATCGCGTCGTAGCGCGGCTCCCGCAGGTACCGGCGGGGCCGACTCCAGGGATCGACGCCCATGCCCGCCAGGGTCAGGCCGTGCTCGCGCAGCGCGGTGCGCACGGCGTCGAGGTCGGCGGAGACCTCCGAGACGCACCGGGTCAGCGACGGAGCGGGCCGGGAGCTCAACTCCACCTGGCCGCCCGGCTCGAAGCTCAGCGCGGAGGTCAGCGGCAAGGTCCGCAGCACGGCGTGGGCCGCCGCCAACTCCTCCCGCCCCACAGGGTCGTGCGGCGCACCCTCCCGGTGGACGAGCCATTCCACCTCGACGCCGACGCTGCGCGGCGGACCCGTCTTGAAGCAGATCCCCTCGACCAGCGCCTCGGCCTGATGTTCGGTGACCGCGACATCATCAACGCCCCACTCCGGTGAGACCGACATCCGGGAGCCTCCTGAGCCGCCTCAGGGCCGTCGGGGATCCGACGTCCGGTACGGGTACCGCCGTGCCTGCCGCAAGCGTCCGCCGTCGCGCCCTGTCATGACAAGAGCGCGTTTGCCGGACGACTGGGCATCGGGCGAGCAGCGAGCGGCGACTCGGACGTTCCCGGACCGGATCGGTGGCCGTTTCCGCCTGTCACCGCGAGCCTGCGGTCACCAGGGTCGCGGTGACGGGTTCGAGCCCGGAGATCAGTTCGTCGAGTTCGGCGGGGGTCAGAGCGTCGTACGGTGGGGTGGCGAGTTCGTCGGTGAGGGTTTCGACACGTTGTCTGGTCGCGCGGCCCGCGTCGGTGAAGTGGCCGTCGGTGTCGACGAGTCCGCGTTGGCGCAGGCCGTCCATGACCGCGCCCAGGCGCTCCTTCGGCAGGTGATGGATGCGTCCGAACGACTCCGGTGGGTGGATGCCCTGTTCCAGCGCGGCGAGGACGTGTGCCTCCGTGCCGCCGATGCGGGCGCCGACGAGAGCGGCGATGTGCCCGTCGCCGCGGTGCTCGCGCAGCATGGTGGCGGAATGCCACAGCCGGGCGACCGGGTCGCTCGGCACCGCGAGGGAGCGCATCCCCGCGTACATCACCCGGCCTTCGGTGGGCGCGCTCGTCGCGGCCTTGGTGGTCAGGTCGGCAGCGCGCGCCAGGCCCGGGGAGCCGGCCAGTTCCTCGCCGAGGATCCGCCGTAGCGAGGCAGCGCTGCCCCTTTCCCGCGCGGCGACCGAGGCCTCGGGTGCGATCGTCTCCCAGGCGCTCGGGATGTGCCGTGCGGCTTCCCCTTCGGCGAAGTTGTAGAAGGCCGCGTGCACGACCTGTGCCGGTACCCGTCCCAGCGGCGCCGCACGGCTGGCGAAGTAGCCGTCCCAGTAGGTCCGGTGACCGAGTGCGGCCAGTTCCTGGTCGCACTCGTCGGCGAGGAACGTGACCAGGCAGATCGGCTCCAGGAGCTCGAACATGCGACGGGCGAGGTGAGTCGTCTGATGCAGGCGCGTGTTGCCCACCGGGGTCTCCCTTTGTCAGGTGTGCCGACTTGTCAGGTGTACCGACTTGTCAGGTGTGCCGACTTGGACCGTCCGGCACACCGGAACTCATCGGCGACCGACCGGTGGGAAGCAGCGCGGGCGGGTTGGCACGGGTGCGATCGTCGCGTTCACCGGACGCGGTCACGCGGGCAGGTGCCGGGCCAGCCGCATGTGTGCGGTCCGTTCGGCGTCGGCGAACCTGGCACGTCCCGCCTCGGTCAGGTTCACCTCGACCGTCCTGCGGTCGTCGGTCCGGCGATTGCGTTCGATCAACCCGGCTGCCTGAAGGTGCCTCAGGAGCGAGGACATCCGGGTCCCCGATTCCTGGAGGAACGCCGACAGCCGCGTCACGGGCACGGGGCGGTTCCCGGCTCCGGCGAGGGCGCCGAGGATGAGGTAGTCATGGAGCGACAGACCGTGCAGCGCCCGCAACTCACCGTGCAGGAGGCCCAGGCTCCACAAGAGGGACGGCGGTTGCCCCGGCGCGTGCGCCGGAACGTGTTCGATCATGTTTCCTCCCCGGGATCGGGCAGACGCCCGCGAATGCGCGGCCACCGTCCACAACCGGGTTCTCCGTGTCGTCGGTGGCGGACCGGACGGACACGAAGCCCTCGGATCGGGACACGTCCTCGCCGCGTGCGATCCCGATCCGCTGCCGGCGCCCTCGCGGTGCGCCGCTCGGCGGACATCCCGATGCGTCTGCACAAGCGGACATCCCGATGCGTCCGCACAGGTCGGCAGAAGACCCTCGTGGCCTCGGTCCTCCGGTGAGCACCGGCATGAGCCGTCCGGCATCGGAACGCGCTGACCTACGCGGACAAGTAAAATGCTGCTACCGCGAGAGCGGCCGGAGGACGCGTCATGGCCGAGATCACCTGCCGCAGAATCGATGAGCAGCCGTCTGCCGAGGACGGCCAGGTCTCCCGGCGGGTGCTGGTCGACCGGAACTGGCCGGACGGCATGCGCGGGCACCGCGCGGAGCCCGACGAATGGCTGCGGGAGGTCGCACCGTCCGCCGGACTCCAGCGCTGGTACGGCCACGACCCCCGGCGCTTCGACGAGTTCCGCCGCCGCTACCTCACCGAACTGGACGACCAACGGCACCGGTACGCGACGGCCCGACTGCGCGCCCTGGCAGGACAGCGCGCTCTGACCCTGCTCACCGCCAGCGAGGACACCGGCCACAGCCACGCCGCCGTCCTCGCCGAGTGGCTCACCGGCGCCGCCTCCGGCGAGCTGCCAGGTCCGGATGCCGGCCCTCCCGAGCCCGGCGGAACCGCTACCAAACCCACCGGTTCCGCTACCGGACCCACCGGCACCGCTACCGGACCCACCGGTGCCGGTCCCCGGCCGCATCCGTACCGTTCAGCCGTGTCCGGTGCGTTGACCGACCCCAACGCGGGCGCGCTCGCGTTCGTCATGGGCACCGGCATCGTGTCCACGGCCCTGTACGTGAACGGCGCCGGCACCGCCTCCGCCGTGCTGCTGTGGGTGGCCATCGCCGGCTTCGCGGTACTGGTGCCCGCCTACGGCCGGCGACTGCTGCGCCGGCGCGAGCGGTTCGTGGCCGATCTCCTCGGGCCGCGCGGCTTCGCCTTCCTCACCCTCGCCATCTCCTCCAACGTGCTGGCCGCGCGTCTCGTGCCGGACGGCCACACCACAGCCGCCGCGGCCTTCCTGGCGTTCGGGACGCTGGGGTGGCTGCTGCTGGACTACGGTGTTCCGCTCGCGCTGATCACATCCTCGAAGCGGGGTCCCTCGCTCGACCAGGTGAACGGCACGTGGTTCCTCTGGGCGGTGGGATCGGAGTCGGTGGCGGTCGCGGCCGCCTCGCTGGCCCGGGTGACGCCGGGGCACGTGCTGCCCGTGCTGGCCGTGGTGTGCTGGGGCGTCGGGCTGATGCAGTACTTCCTGGTCGCGGCGATCGTCCTGACCCGACTGCTGGCCCGGCCGGTGCGGCCCGAGGGGCTCATGACGTCCGTCTGGATCTTCATGGGGGCGGCCGCGATCGCCGTGCTCGCCGGTGTCCGGCTGATCGCCCTGCCGCTGGGCGGCACCATGCCGTCCCGCCCCCTCGTCGTCGGGACGTCCGTCGTCCTGTGGTCGTTCTCGAGCTGGCTGATCCCGCTCCTGCTGGCCCTCGGCGTGTGGCGGCACGCGCTGCACCGCGTTCCGCTGCGCTACGACCTCGGCTGGTGGAACCTCGTCTTCCCGGTCGGTATGTACGCGGTCACCACGCACGAACTGGGACGCGTGACCGGGACGTCGTGGCTGACGAGCATGGGCCGCTGGGAGGTCTGGGTTGCCGCCGCGTTCTGGGTCGTGGTGTTCGCCGCCATGGCGGCCACCGGGCTCCGGCCCGGCCGGGCGGGCGCACCCGGACCGCCACACGGCTTCGGTCACCGGCGGGCGCGCGCACCCCACCGGACGGTCGCGTGACGCAGGGAGTACCAGGCGACCACCGCCCAGGCCGCGACGAGCAGGACGTACAGGACGACAGCGGTCCAGACGAACAGCTGCGAGCCGGTACGGGCGGCGAGCGCGCCGGTCGCGGTGACGCAGGCGCCGAGGGGGAAGATGAAGGACCACCAGGTGGGTGCGAAGGGCAGCCCCTTGCGAACCTCCCGTACGGTCAGCGCGGTGGCCAGCACGAGCCACAGCAGGGCGAATCCCCAGATCCCGAGCCCGCCCAGCAGCGCCGCGACCGCGGTGCCGCGGGCGTACGGCGCGGGCAGCGCGGTCGGTGCCGCCGTGGCCAGCGCACCCAGTGCGGTCACCGCCTGGTCCAGCGCCCCCACGCCGATCCACACCGTGGGCACCACCGGCCCGCTGGGCGCGTCATGGTGCACCAGCCGGCTGTACACCATGGCCAGCACGAGCAGGACCGCGACCAGCCCGACCCCGAGCATCGCGTAGCAGCCCAGCAGCAGGGCCAGCCGCACCTGCCCGGCCGGCGCCCGCGGGACGAGCAGCGCACCCGTCGCCGCGGAGACCAACGGCGGCACCACCGGCAGCAGCCAGCCGCCGAACGCCGCGTCCGGCTCGAACCGGTGCCGCGTCACCATCAGGTACGGAACCGTGCAGGCGGCGGCCAGCCCCAGCACCGTTCCGGCCGACCACAGCACCCAGTCCACGTCCACCGCCGCCCGCACCCCGATCAGACGCCGGCCCAGCAGCAGCGTCCCGGCCCCGACGGTCAGCAGCGCTATCGGGGGCGCGCCGAAGAACTGGGCGAGCACCGGATCACCGGCGTGCGCCCGCAGCAGCCGCTGGCCGGCGTAGACGCAGACCAGCACGGCCAGCAGCAGCGCGGTTCCGGCCCAGACGACCGTGGCGGCCCCGGCGAGCCCCGGGAAGCCGCGTGGCAGGGTGGCGGCCGCGACGGCCACGATCCCGCTGCCCATGACCGCGGCGAACCAGCCGGGACCGAGTTGTCCCCGCCCGCCGCCGTTCGCTCCGGCCGGCCGGTCTCGGGAACGGGGGATCGGGTTCGGAACCGAATGGTCCTGGGACGGGATCGTCCGGCCGGTACCGGAATGGGATGCCACGGTGCGGTGTGCCTACTCTTCTCGTGTCGGACGTGTCACCGTCCGCGATGACGTCGGAGCCTTCGACGCTATGGCGAAGCGCGGCCTCCGCCACAGGACAGCACGCGCCATGACACCCTCACACCTGGACATCGGGGACCGTACGGGTCCCCGGTGTGCGGCCCCGAACGGGAGGGTTCGGTGATCAAACCCATAAGATCCACGCCGGGGCCAGTCCGTCCGGGAGGCGCACGATGAAGGACATGCCGTCAGGCAGGAAGCCGCTGCTGGTGACCGTGCTGGTCTTCCCCGGCGTACGGCTGCTCGACGTCACCGGTCCCATCGAGGTGTTCTCGACGGCCAACGAGTTCGGCGGTCGTTTCCGGGTACGCGTGGTCTCCCCGGACGGCGCCGACGTGGTCACCGCGTCCGATACGGGACTGCACGTCGACCTGGCTGCCGCGCAGGTGCGGGAGGCCAGTGACGTGGTCGTCGTGCCCGGTGGCCCCGAGTGGCCCTCCCTGGCGAAGGACGACGCCCTGTTGAGCGCCGTGCGGGCACTCGACGCGCACAGCCGCTGCACGGCGTCCATCTGCACCGGTGCCTTCCTGCTCGCCGCGGCCGGGCTGCTCGACGGACGCACGGCGACCACGCACTGGCGCTTCGCCGACCAACTCGCCCTGCGCTACCCGCGGGTGACCGTGGAAGCCGACGCCCTGTTCGTGCGCGACGGCCACATCATGACGTCGGCGGGGGTCAGTTCGGGTATCGACCTCTCGCTCGCCCTGGTCGAGGAGCACCTGGGCGCCGACGTCGCCCGTGCCGTGGCCAAGGACATGGTCGTGTTCATGCAGCGGCCGGGCGGCCAGTCGCAGTTCAGTGTCCGCACCCACACCCCACGTGCCAGGCAGGAGATGCTGCGGCGGGTCCTGGACGCGGTCGCCGAGGACCCTTCAGGCTCACACACGCTCGCCGCCATGGCACGGCGCGCGGGTGTGAGCCCGCGGCACATGACGCGGCTGTTCCGCGAGGAGATGGCCACGACTCCGGCCCGCTACGTCGAGCGGGTTCGGATGGAAGCCGCCCAGGCGATGCTGGAGGGGAGCGACGACCCCATGGCCACGGTGGCCCGGCGCACCGGGTTCGGCTCGCCGGAGTCGATGCGCCGGGCCTTCACGCGCAACCTGGGCGTCACGCCCGGCGCCTACCGGGCACGCTTCCGCACCACGCGCACCCCGGCCGAGGACAGGCCCGCCTGACGGCGCCTCGACCGGGGAACGTCCGCATGTGCCGCCGGCCGTTGGCCGTCACTCCGTGAGCGCCGAGCAATCGATCCCCTGGCTCTCGCCGGTTCAGCAGCCGGAGTCGGCGAGGACGAAGTATCCCGTGGCGGTCTCCTTCAGTGTGTGGGTGACGGCCACGTTGTACAGGCCCATGTTCTGGTCGGAGCCGTCGGCGTAGGTGTAGCCGCCGCTCTGGTGCGCGCGTCCGGCCTTGACCTGGTTGTAGTTGTTGTCGGTGTAGCACTTGGGTGCGGAGCCTGTCGTGGTCGCCGTGACCGGCGCGGACGGCGTGCCGACCGCGCCGGAGGAGTCGACGGCGGCGACGGTGTAACTGTAGGAGGTGGCGACGGACAGGCCGGTGTCGGAGTACGTGGTGCCCGTCGCGGAACCGACCTTCGTGCCGTTGCGGTAGACGTTGTACGAGGCGGCGCCGCTGACGGAGTTCCAGGACAGGGCGGCGCCGGTGTCGGTGGTAGCGGTCACGGTGAGACCGGAGGGGGCGGGCAGGGAGCCGGTCCCGCCCTGGTCGCCGCTGCCGTCCAGGCCCCAGAACTTCGCGGTGTGGTAGCTGGAACAGATCTGGTCGAGGTAGTACGTCCCGGTGGTGCCGCACTGGTCCGCGCCCGAACCGGGGTCCACGGCGAGGCCGTGCGCCATGCCGGAGACCGAGAACAGGGCGACGGCGGGCTTGCCCGCGGAGTCGTTGTAGACGCTCTCCGTGGTGCCACCGGTCAGGTTCTGGGTGCTGGAGGCCGTCTGGCCGATGCCCCACACGTCGGTCCACTGATCGCGCAGTTCAGTGCCGTTGACGGGGGCGACGGTGGTGTCGGAGCTGCCCTGCCAGACGGCGACGCGCGGCCATGGCCCCGAGTACCCCGGATAGGAGTTGCGGACCTTGTCGCCCCACGCCTTCGGTGTGAGGTTCTGGTTGCTGTACTGGCAGCCGGAGGCGGCGCTCTGGGTGGTGGCGCACTGCGCGGGAAGGCCCGAGTCGACGGAACCGCCGGCGAACACGTCCGGGTAGTCGGCGAGGAGGTCCGCGGTCATGCCACCGCCGGCGGACAGCCCGGTGACGAAGATCCGGCCGCGGTCCGAGCCGTAGCGTGCCGCGGCGGTGTCGACCATCTGCACGACGGAGGCCGCCTCGCCCCTCCCCCGGGTGTCCTTGGTCGAGTCGAACCAACTGAAGCAGGACAGGCTGTTGTTGGCCGTACCGGTCTGTGGGTAGATCACGGCGAAGCCCCACTGGTCGGCGAACTTCTGCCAGCCGGAGTGGGAGTGGTAGTCGCTCGCCGACTGAGTGCACCCGTGCAGGGCGACGACGAGCGGCGCGTCGGCGGGCAGATTGGAGGGCGCGTACACGTACATGGCCAGGTTGCCGGGGTTCGAGCCGAAGCCGGTGACCTGTTGGAGGGTGCCTGCGGCCGCCGCGCTCGACCCGGAAGGGGTGACGACGGTCAGGCCCGCGAGGACGGCGCCCACGGCTACAGCCCGTGCGGTGTGCCGGAAGAGCCTGCGCCAGATGGAGCGATGCATGTACGACTCCGTGGGGTGGAGGGGGTGGGGAGGGTGGAGGGGGGAGGGTGGAGCGGGGAGGGGAGACAAGGGAGGAAGGGCGGCCGGCTCGGCACTTGAACCACGCCCGGCCCGCTGCCGTGCCGGCTTGCGCCTGCTGCCGTACCGACTGGCTGTCGTACCGGCTTACTGTCGTACCGGCCTGTT
>NZ_LBMU02000132.1 GCF_001005085.2 Streptomyces humi | reverse complement strand
AGCCGGGGGCCGGGGGCCAGAGCCGGGGGCCAGAGCCGGGGGCTAGGAGGACGCCCTGATCACCAGTTCCGTGGGCAGGACCGCGTGTTTGCGTTCCGGGCCGCGGGACTCCGCCGGGCGGCGGTCGGCGATCTCGGTCAGCAGCAGGTCGATCATCGCGCGCCCCATCTCCACGATGGGCTGGCGGACGCTGGTGAGCGGCGGCTCCATGTGGCGGGCGATGGCCGAGTCGTCGTACCCGACCAGCGCCACGTCGTCGGGGATACGGCGGCCCGCCTCGCGCAGCACCTGGCGGGCGCCCGCCGCCGTCACGTCCGAGCCGGCGAAGACCGCGTCCAGCGCGGGCTCCCGCTCCAGCAGCCGGGTCATCGCGCGCCGGCCGCCCTCCTCGGTGAAGTCCCCCGCCTCGATGAGGAGTTCGTTCACCTGGTGGCCGGCGTCGCGCAGCGCGTCACGGTAGCCGTCGACGCGGCGCTGGGCACCGTACACGTCGAGGCGGCCGGTGATGTGCGCGATGGTCCGGCGGCCGCCGGCCAGCAGGTGCTCGACGGCCGAGCGGCCACCGCCGTAGTTGTCGGAGTCGACGGACGTCAGCGTCTCGGCGGCGGACCGCGGACCGCTGATCACCGCGGGGATCTCCAGCTGCGCGAGCAGGTCGGGCAGCGGGTCGTCGGCGTGCACGGAGACCAGCAGGACGCCGTCGACACGGTGCGCGGCCAGGTACTGGGCGAGCCGCTGGCGCTCCCGGTCGCTGCCCGCGAAGATCAGCAGCAACTGCATCTCGGTGTCGGAGAGTTCGGCGCCGACACCGCTGAGCATGTCGGAGAAGTACGGCTCCGCGAAGAACCGGGTCTCCGGCTCGGGGACGACGAGGGCGATGGCGTCCGTGCGGTTGGCGGCCAGCGCGCGGGCGGCGGTGTTGGGCACGTAGCCGAGTTCGTCGACGGCCGCCTCGACGGCCGCCCGGGTCGCGTCGCTGACCCGTGGCGAACCGTTGATCACCCGCGACACCGTGCCGCGGCCCACGCCCGCCCGGGCGGCGACCTCTTCCAGCGTCGGCCGCCGGGCTCCCCGGCCCCGCTCACCCTTGACCGTCATGGTCGCCGCCTTCCGTTCGCAGCTTTCAGGCCAGGAATGTAACAGCCGTCACCCGGCCGTTCCCGGCCCCGTCGTCCCCCCGGGAGGGTGCCGGGTCAGCCCTGCTCACCGGCGGCCGGCAGCGCGTTCTGGCGGATCACGTCCGCGTACCAGTGTGCGCTCGCCTTGGGGATGCGGCGCTGGGTGCCGTAGTCGACGTAGACGGCGCCGAAGCGCTTCGAGTAACCGTAGGACCACTCGAAGTTGTCGAGCAGGGACCACAGGAAGTAGCCGCGTACGTCCGCTCCGTCGGCGACGGCCTGCCGGACGGCCTCCAGGTGCGCGTGCAGGTAGGCGATCCGCTGCGGGTCGTTCACCCGCCCCTCGGGGGAGACGTAGTCGTCGAAGGCGGCGCCGTTCTCGGTGACCATCAGGGGCAGCCGGGGGTGCGAGGCCGCGAGCCCGGTCAGCAGGGTGTGCAGACCGCTCGCGTCGATGGCCCAGTTCATCGCGGTGACCTGGTCGTTGGCCAGGTGGAAGGTCACGTCGTCGGCGCCCGTCCACGGCGAGTGGTCGCTCGCGCCGTGGCCGTCGTTGCGGGTGCCGGCGTCGCCCTCGACGGCCGCGGAGACCACGGTCGGGGAGTAGTAGTTGACGCCGAGCAGGTCGACCGGGCGGGAGATCTCGGTGAGGTCGCCGTCGTGCACCAGCTCCGCCCAGTCCACGAGGTGCGCGGTGTCGGCGAGCAGGTCCTCCGGGTAGGCGCCGTCCAGGATCGGACCGGTGAAGATCCGGTTGCCGACCGCGTCGATACGGCGGGCGGCCTCGGCGTCCGCGGCACTGTCGGTCAGCGGGCGCACCTCGTGCAGGTTCAGCGTGATGGAGGTCTGCGCGGTCGCCGGCAGGTTGTCCCGCAGCGCGCCGACCGCCCGGCCGTGGGCGAGGTTGAGGTGGTGAGCGGCGCGCAGGGTGGCCGCCGGGTCGGTACGGCCCGGGGCGTGCACGCCGGAGCCGTAGCCCAGGAACGCGCTGCACCAGGGCTCGTTGAGGGTGGTCCACACGCCGACGCGGTCCCCCAGGGCGCGGGCCATGATCTCGGCGTAGTCGGCGAAGCGGTACGCGGTGTCCCGCTGCGGCCAGCCGCCCGCGTCCTCCAGCTCCTGCGGCAGATCCCAGTGGTAGAGGGTGGCGACCGGGGTGATGCCGGCCGTCAGGAGCTCGTCGGTGAGCCGCCGGTAGAAGTCCAGGCCGCGCTCGACGGCGGGTCCGCGGCCGGTGGGCTGCACCCGGGACCAGGAGACGGAGAACCGGTAGGCCTTGAGGCCGAGGTCCTTCATCAGTGCCACGTCGCCCTGGTACCGGTGGTAGTGGTCGGCGGCGATGTCACCGGTGTCGCCGTTGCGGACCTTCCCGGGGGTGTGGCTGAAGGTGTCCCAGATGGACGGGGTGCGGCCGTCCTCGGCGGCGGCCCCCTCCACCTGGTAGGCGGCGGTGGCGGCCCCCCAGACGAAGCCGGGCGGGAAGGAGGTGTGGGAGGCCGACTGGGCGGTGGGCTCGGTTCGTACGGCGGTCATGGTGGGAACGCTCCCGAAGTGACGTGAGGAAGGGGGGCAGGGGGCAGGGGAAGGTGGGGAAGGGCGGGCGAGGTGAGTCGGACGAGGCCCGGGTGCGGGGTCCTGCCGCGAGGGCGACCGGCCGGGTACGGCCCGCGGGGGAGACGGGCCGTACGACGGTCCGTACGACGGTCCGTACGACGGGACGGAGCGACGGGACGGAGTGACGGCGGACCGGGGTCAGCCCTTGACGGCGCCCGCCATGATGCCTCCGACGATCTGCTTGCCGAAGATCACGAAGACCAGCAGCAGCGGCAGGGTGCTGATCAGCGCGCCGGCCATGACGATGCTCTGGTCGGGGGTGTAGGAGGCGCTGAGCTGGCCGAGTGCGACCTGGAGGGTGGGATTCTCCTGGTTCAGGGCGAGGAAGGGCCAGAAGAAGTCGTTCCACGCCTGGACGAAGGTGAGCATGCCCAGCACCATCATCGCGGGCCGGGCGGCGGGCAGCACCACGTTCCACACGATGCGGATGTTGGTCGCGCCGTCCACCTTGGCCGCCTCGATGAGCTCGTAGGGCAGGGCCTCCAGCAGGTACTGGCGCATGAAGAAGACACCGAAGGCGCCGACCAGGGTCGGGAAGATCACCGACTCCAGTTTTCCGCCCCAGCCGATGTCCGCCATCATCATGAACAGCGGGACGACGCTGAGCTGCGGCGGGATCGTGAGGGTGGCGATGACGGCGGTCATCAGGGCGCCCCGGCCGCGGAACCGCATCTTGGCGAAGGCGTAGCCGGCCAGCGTGCAGAAGAACAGGGTGGCCGCGGTGATGCAGCCCGACACGATCACGCTGTTGACGATGGCCTTGCCCAGGTTGGCCTGCTCCCAGGCGGTCTGGAGGTTGCTCCACAGCCTGCCGCCGGGCAGCAGCGGCGGCGGGCTGTCGAGGACGCGCTGCTGGTCGTGCGAGGCGGCCACCAGCGTCCAGTACAGCGGGAAGATCGAGCCCAGGCCGACGACGACCAGGGCGAGATAGGTGAGGGGGCCGCCCTTGAGCTGCTGTCCGGCGCCGAGCTTGAGGCGTACGCGGTTCTTGGCCGGGGCGGCGGCCGGCGGCCTCGGGTCGAGGTCCGGCGCGGTGTCGGTGGGGCTTGTCGTGGTCATCGATATCGCTCCCGTCAGGCCGCGTTCTTGCGCAGGAACCGGCCGACGATCAAGTTGATCAGGGCGATGAGCAGCAGCAGGGCGAGCATCGCCCAGGCGACCGCCGCGGCCGGACCGAGATGCCCCAGCTTCCAGCCGTAGTTGTAGAGGTAGATGCTGAGGGTCTCGTACTGGTGCTCGTTGCCGCCGGTGGAGCCGAGCGTGCCGCCCTGGAGCAGCAGCGGCTCACCGAACAGCTGCATGGAACCGATCGTCGAGATGACGATGGTGAACAGGATCGTCGGCCGCAGCGAGGGGATGGTCACCTTGCGGAACTGCTGCCAGCGCGTCGCCCCGTCGATGGAGGCTGCCTCGTACAGGTCGGTGGGCACGGCCTGCATGGCCGCCAGGTAGATCAGGGCGTTGTAGCCGGTCCAGCGCCAGATCACGATGACCGAGATGGCGATCTTCGAGGTCCATTCCCCGTTGCCCCAGTCGGTGTTGCCGATCCCGACGAAGTGCAGCACCCAGTTGAGGATGCCGCCGTCGGCCCGGAACACCAGGGCGAAGACCAGGGCCGCGGTCGCCACCGAGGTGGCGTACGGGGTGAGGACGACCGTCCGCCAGAACGTGCTGGCGCGCAGCTTGTAGTTGAGGAGGTGGGCGAGGCCCAGGGCCACGAGCAGCTGCGGGACGGTCGAGATGACGCCGATCAGGAAGGTGTTGGTGACCGCCGTCCAGAACTCCGAGTCCTGGAGGATCTTGGTGAAGTTGTCGAAGCCGACCCATTCCGAGGTGCTGAGGCTCGTCATCTCCACCCGGTGCAGGGCGATCCAGCCCGTGTAGAGGAGCGGGTAGAGCCCGAAGGCACCGAAGACGAGGAAGAACGGGGCGATGTACGCGTACGGGGACGCGAGGTCGTCGAAGCGCCACAGCCGGCTGCGCCAGGTGCCGCGTCCGTTCGGCGCGGTACCGGAACCGCCGGCGGGCGGGGTGGGGGCACCCCGTGTGGGTGTCGTCGTTGCCACGGGGGATTTCCTTCCTGGGGGATCGGCCGGGGAACGGGGGCGGGACGAGGCGGGACGGGACGAGGCGGAAGGGGACTGCGGCGGGGCGGGACCGTGG
>NZ_LBMU02000131.1 GCF_001005085.2 Streptomyces humi | reverse complement strand
CCAGACCGAACGTGTACGACAACCGACCCGCCGCGATGCTGCCCGCACTGCCGTTGAGCAGGTAGCCCTCAAGTTCTTCTGGTGCCTTGCGAACCCGGGATCCGTAGTCGTGGTACATCAGGCCCATGTAGACGCCGGTGCGGCTGCCGCGCAGGGACACCGGATCGATCCCCGCCCGCTCCATCGCCTCCCACGACGTCTCCAACAACAACCGCTGCTGCGGATCCATCGCCAACGCCTCACGCGGCGAGATCCCGAAGAACTCCGCATCGAACTCCGCCGCGTCATACAGGAACCCACCCGACCGGGCGTACGACTTCCCCACCGCGTCCGGATCCGGATCGTAGAGACCGTCGGCGTCCCAGCCCCGATCAGTCGGCCACGACGACACGGCGTCGCCCGCCGAGGCGACCAGCCGCCACAGCTCCTCCGGTGAGCGCACCCCACCCGGGAACCGGCACCCCATCCCCACGATCGCGACGGGCTCGTGGGCATCGTCCTGAAGCTTGCGCAGGCGCTCACGGGTGTCACGCAGATCCGTGGCAGCCTGCTTGAGGTACGAGCGCAGCTTGTCCTCGGTGTTCACTCTCTCCCCCTGCCTGAAGTCATGAAGGTCCGTCGCCCGGCGTCGCTGTCAGATGCCGCTGTCGAGGAAGTCGAAGAGCTCGTCGTCGCTGGCCGTGTCGAAACGGTCCGCATCGGACGCTTCGTCGGCACTCCCCGGGTCCGCGCTCAGGTGCTTGGCGACGAGCTGCCGCATCCGGCTCAGGACGCGGTCACGCGCCTGCTCGTCGGGCGCCAGGGTGACGAGCGCGGACTCCAGCTCATCGAGGTCGCTCAGCATCCGGTCCGCCAACGACTCCTCCGTCGGCCGCAGCTCCGCCCACAGGTGGTCGGCGAGCGCAGCCGGCGTCGGATAGTCGAAGGCCAGGGTGGCGGAGAGACGCAGACCCGTGGCCCGCATCAGGCGGTTGCGCAGTTCCACCGCGCCCAGGGAGTCGAACCCGAGTTCCTTGAAGGTGTGGTGCGACTTCACGGCGGTCGCCGTGGCATGGCCGAGGACTCCGGCGGCCTGTGCGCAGACCAGACCGCGAAGCTGCTCGGTCCTCTCTTCGTCGGAGGCGGCCGCCAGACGTTCGGCCAAGGTGGCCGTGTCCCCGGCCGAACCGCTGTCCGTCCTGGCCGCCGTCCGCTGTGCGGGCCTGCGGATCAGGTCCCGCAGGATGGCCGGCAGGGTGCCCGCGACGGCCTGCTCGCGCAGGCTCACCTCGTTCAGCACGGCCGGCAGGACGAAGGCCTCCCCGGCCCGTACGGCCGCGTCGAACAGGGCGAGTCCCTGCTCGGACGTCATCTCCGCGAGGCCGATCTGTGCGATGCGCCGCATCGCGATCGCGTCAAGGTGCTCCGTCATCTCGCTGCGTTCGGCCCAGAAGCCCCAGCCGAGGGCGGTACCGGGCAGCCCGTCCGCCACCCGGTGAGCCGCCAGCGCCTCCAGGAACACGTTGGCTGCCGCGTAATGCGCCTGGCCGGAGCTGCCGAAGGTGGCCGCCGCCCCCGAGAAGAGGACGAACGTGTCGAGCCGCTGGTCGCGGGTGAGGTGGTGCAGGTTGAGCGCGGCGTCGATCTTCGGGCGCAGGACACGGTCCAGTTGCTCGGCTGTCAGCCCGGTGACCACGGCGTCGTCCAGGACACCCGCCGAATGGAACACCGCGGTCAGCGGGCGGTCCGACGGGATGGCGGCCAGCACGGCGGCCAGGGCCTCACGGTCCGCCGCATCGCATGCGGTGACCGTCGCCTGCGCACCCAGTGCCGTCAGCTCTGCCACCAACTGCGCTGCGCCCGGTGCTTCTTGTCCACGCCGACTGGTCAGGAGCAGGTGGCGTACGCCGTGTTCGGTGACCAGATGCCGGGCCACCAGAGCACCCACCGTGCCGGTGCCACCGGTCACCAGGACGGTGCCGACGTCCCCGCCGAAGGTCACAGCTGTGCCGGCGGAAGGTGCGGCGTGCCGTACGAGCCGCGGGACGAGAACCGCGCCGTCGCGCACCGCCGACTGCGGTTCCTCGCCCATGGCCAGGTGTGCGGCCAGTGCCTCGTCGGCGCCGTCCACCAGCCACAGACGATCGGGGTGTTCACGCTGCGCCGAGCGGACCAGGCCCCACACGGGTGCGTTGACCAGATCGCCGACGTCATCACCCGGCCGCGTCGACACCGCGCCGTGCGTGAGGAACACCAGCCGAGTCGAGGCCAGACGCTCCTCGGCGAGGAAACCCTGTATCAGCGTCAGGGCCCGCTGAGTCGCCGACCGCGCCTGCTCCGCCAACCTCTCCGGCGGCACATCACCACTCGTGAGAGGCGCAATGACGACATCGGGAACGGACTCCCCGAGGGACGTCAGATCCAGGTCAGGCGCCAGGACGGCGCGACCGCCCCCGGCCGCCCGCTCCGGCGCAACCTGTACCGGTTGCCACTCCAGCCGGTACAGGCCCTCTTGCCGGCCCACCCGCAACTGCTCCGCGTTCACGGCGCGCAGGACCAGCGACTCCACCGACCCCACCGGCCGGCCGGCCTGATCCGTCGCCGACAGGGACACCCTGTCCTCGCCCGTCATGGCCAACCGCACGCGCAGCGCCGTGGCGCCGGAGTTCACGAAGGACACGCCGGTCCACGAGAACGGCAGCCGGGGCTCGCCGACCCCACCCGCATCCGGATCGATCAGCACCAGCGAGTGCAACGCCGCGTCCAGCAGCGCGGGATGCACGGCGAACCCGTCACCGTCCCCCTGCGGCAACTCGACCTCCGCGAAGACCTCCCCGTCCCGGCGCCAGACGGCCCGGACGCCCTGGAACAGTGGCCCGTAGTCGTAGCCGGCCGCGGCGAATTCGTCGTACAGCGCCGAGACATCCAGCTGCTCGGCACCCGCCGGCGGCCAGGCGACGGACTGGGGAACCGGCGCGTCCGCTGCCCCGGGGGCCAGCACGGCCCGGGCATGAACCGTCCAGTCCTGCTCCGAGCGGGAGCGCACCACCAGCGTCCGGCAGCCGGAGCCGTCCGCGCCGGTCACACTCACATGCAGGCGTACCTCACCGTGGTCCGGCACCAACAGGGGTGCTTCCATGACGAGTTCGCGCACCTCGGTGGTACCGACTTCCGAGCCGGCCCGCAGCGCCATCTCCACGAACGCCGTCCCGGGCAGGAGTGCGGTGCCGAACACGGCGTGTTCGGCGAGCCAGGGATGCGACCGCAACGACAGCGACCCTGTCAGCACCACGCCGTCGGAGTCCGGCACCGCCACCATGGCACCGAGCAGCCCGTGCCCAAGGCTTTCCAGACCCAGGCCCGCCGCATCGGTCACCGCCGCCCGCACCGGCTCCAGCCAGTAGCGCTCGCGCTGGAACGCATACGTCGGCAGCTCCAGGACATCCGCCGTCCGCCCGTTCACCGGCCACTGCACAGGGAGTCCGGCCGTGAAGGCCTCCGCGAGCGACAGAGTGAAACGCCGCTGTTCGTCTTCGTTACGGCGCAGGGTGCCCAGCACCACCGCGTCCGCGTCCATCTCCTCGACCGTCTCCTCGACAGCCGCGGTCAGCACCGGATGCGCACTGGCCTCGATGAAAGCGTCGAAGCCGTCCGCAAGCAACGCCCTCGTCGCACCACGGAAATCGACAGTCTGCCGCAGATTCCTGAACCAGTACTCCGCGTCCAGAACAGCGCCGTCCACCACGGTGCCGGTCACCGCCGAATAGAACGGCACCCCACCAGAGCGAGGACGCACCGGCTCCAGCAACCCCAACAACTCATCCCGGATCTCCTCCACATGCGCCGAATGCGACGCATAGTCCACCGGAATCCGCCGCGCCCTCACCCCCTCCGCCTCACAAGCCGCAAGCAACTCCTCCAACGCCCCCACATCACCCGACACCA
>NZ_LBMU02000130.1 GCF_001005085.2 Streptomyces humi | reverse complement strand
CTTTCAGGGTGCGCGGGGAACTGCGCGATCAGCCCCCACCGGGCCGCACCCACAGGAACACCTTCATGAACGGCCCATGAGAACCCTCCTCGACCTGCGAGAAGGTTCCTTATATCGGGCAAACGAGCTTCTCGCGGCGTTCTCAGCGGGCACTCAGGCAGCTCTCATGGTCGCGGGACAAGCTTCTTGTCATGACCGAGAGCTTCCGCCGCAGCGGCGAGTACGAGAACCCGCAGGGTCCCCAGGGTGACGCCTACCAGGGCGCGTACCCCCAGCAGCAGCACGCCTCCGCTCCCACTCCCGTGAACCCGGAGTGGCCGCCCCCGCCCACCCACCAGCCGGCCCAGCCCGCGGAGCCGGTCACCGCGGAGCCGGTCACCGCGGCGTTCCCGGCGCAGCCGGACGGCGGCGAGCACTCGGTCCACGCCAAGAAGAAGCGCGCCCGGGGCCCGATGGCCCTGCTCGCCGCGGTCGCGATCGTCGCGGCGGCGGTCGGCGGCGCCACGGCGTACGGTTTCCAGGAGCTGACCGGCAAGAACGAGGTCGTCTCCAGCAGCACCACCACCAACGTGGTCCCCTCCAGCAAGAAGGGCGACGTCGCCGCGATCGCCGCCGCCGTCAGCCCGAGCGTCGTGGAGATCACCGCGACCCTCAGCAACGGCACCTCCACCGGCTCCGGTGTGATCATCACCAGTGGCGGTGAGATCGTCACCAACAACCACGTGATCTCCGGCGCCCAGTCCATAAAGGTGACGACCAGCACCGGCAAGTCGTACACCGCGCAGGTGGTCGGCACCGACAGCGCCAAGGACCTCGCGCTCATCAAGGTGCAGGGCGCCTCCGGCCTCAGCCCCGCCACGCTCGGCAACTCCGACGGCGTCCAGGTCGGTGACACGGTGGTCGCGATCGGTTCCCCCGAGGGCCTCAGCGGCACGGTCACCAGCGGTATCGTCTCCGCGCTCGACCGGGACGTCACCGTCTCCACCGACGAGGGACAGGACCAGCAGAGCCAGGGCGGCGGCGACGGCCAGTGGCCGTTCTCCTTCGGCGGCCGCCAGTTCAACGGCGACACCGGTTCGTCCACCACGACCTACAAGGCCATCCAGACCGACGCGTCCCTCAACCCGGGCAACTCCGGCGGCGCGCTGATCGACGCCGGCGGCAACATCATCGGCATCAACTCGGCCATGTACTCGGCCAGTTCGGACTCCTCCTCGTCCTCCTCGGACGCGGGCAGCGTCGGCCTCGGCTTCGCCATCCCGATCAACACGGTGAAGTCCGACCTGGCCAAGCTGCGGGCCGGTTCCACCAGCTGAACCACCAGTACCAGCACGAGCACGAGCACGTAGGGAGTACGTCATGATCAAGCAGGTTTCGCACCAGGTGACCGGCGGCAACGACCCGGCCGGTATCGGTCTGGCCCTCGCGGTGGCGTACGAACTCCACGCCCCCACCGAGGCGACGGCGGCCCCGGCCCCGCGCGCCCCGGAGCTCGTGCCGGCCCCCCAGCTGATGGGGCTGCGCACCTCCGCCGCCCGGCCGCACCAGCGCAAGGTGCCGCTGAGCCGCATGACCCTGGTCCGCGGCTGAGCTGCCGCGCACCGGCGCGCATACCCGACAGCCCGGAAACATGCGAGGCTGAGAGGCGTCCCACCGCGAACCACCGCATCCCGAACCATCACACCCCGAGGAAACGCGAGCGATGAGCCCCGCCGAAGGCGACCGTGACCCCCAGCGCATCCTGATCGTCGACGACGAGCCGGCCGTACGCGAAGCGCTCCAGCGCAGCCTCGCCTTCGAGGGGTACGAGACCGAGGTCGCGGTCGACGGCGCGGACGCCCTGGAGAAGGCCACGGCCTACAAGCCGGACCTGATCGTCCTCGACATCCAGATGCCGCGGATGGACGGCATGACCGCGGCCCGCCGGATCCGCGGGGCGGGCGACACCACCCCGATCCTGATGCTGACGGCCCGCGACACGGTCGGCGACCGGGTCACCGGGCTCGACGCGGGGGCCGACGACTACCTGGTCAAGCCGTTCGAACTCGACGAGCTCTTCGCCCGCATCCGGGCGCTCCTGCGCCGCAGCTCCTACGCGGCGTCCCTGGTCGAAGGAGCCGACGAGGACGAGGCGCTCACCTTCGGCGACCTGCGCATGGACCTCGCCACCCGGGAGGTGACACGGGGCGGGCGCCAGGTGGAGCTGACCCGGACCGAGTTCACCCTCCTGGAGATGTTCATGGCACACCCGCGCCAGGTCCTCACCCGTGAGCAGATCCTCAAGGCCGTCTGGGGCTTCGACTTCGAGCCGTCGTCGAACTCGCTGGACGTCTACGTGATGTACCTCCGCCGCAAGACCGAGGCGGGCAGCGAACCGCGCCTCGTCCACACCGTGCGTGGCGTCGGGTACGTCCTGCGCCAGGGCGGCGCCGAGTGACCAGGCTCGCCCGCCGCTTCCGCACCCTCCCGATCCGCGCCCGCCTGTCGATGCTGGTCGCGGCGGCGGTCGCGTTCGCGGTGGCAGCGGTCTCGGTGACGTGCTGGTTCATCGTGCAGGGGAAGCTGTACGACCAGCTTCGGAACGACCTCCAGCGGGAACAGCGCGGTCCGGCGATCTACGGGATCATCAGCGGCGCCATCGCCGACTGCTCCGAGACGCCCCAGGACGCCAACAGCTACCGGACCAACTACGGCCAGGCTGTCACGCTGGACAACAGGATCTGTCTGCTGCCCGGCTCCACGGGCGAGGTCAAGATCACCCAGGACGACAAGAACAAGATCAAGGCCGGGAACACCGACACCCTCTACTTCCGCAACGGCACCGACAAGGACGGCAACGCGCTGCGCGTGATGACCCAGGTGTTCCCCACCGACACCGGCTCCTACGTCGGGCTGGTCACCGCCGTCCCCCTGAAGAACACCCAGGACACCCTCAAGGACCTCGCCCTGATCCTCCTGCTCGTCTCGGGCGTCGGGGTCCTCGGTGCCGGGGCCGCCGGGCTCGCCGTCGCGCGGGCCGGGCTGCGGCCCGTCGACAAGCTCACCGAAGCCGTCGAGCACGTCGCGCGGACCGAGGATCTGAGTGTGCGGATCCCGGTGGAGGAGGAGTCCGACGACGAGATCGCGCGGTTGTCCCGCTCCTTCAACAGCATGACCACCTCCCTGGCCAGCTCCCGTGAGCTCCAGCAGCAGCTGATCGCGGACGCCGGCCACGAACTGCGCACCCCCCTCACCTCGCTCCGCACGAACGTCGAACTCCTCACCCGCAGCGAGGAGACCGGCCGCCCCATCCCCGCCGCCGACCGCAAGGCGCTGCTCACCTCGGTGAAGGCGCAGATGACGGAGCTGGCGACGCTGATCGGCGATCTCCAGGAGCTGTCCCGGTCGGAGGGCCAGCGCGGTGAGCGGGTCCAGGTGGTGGCGCTCCAGGACACGGTCGAGGCGGCGCTGAGCCGCGCCCGGCTGCGCGGCCCGGAGCTGAAGATCACGGCGGACGTCCGGCCGTGGTTCGTCCGCGCGGAGCCCTCCGCGCTGGAGCGGGCGATCGTCAACATCCTCGACAACGCGGTGAAGTTCAGCCCCGAGGGCGGCACGATCGACGTGGCCCTGGACCACGGCGTCCTCACGGTCCGCGACCACGGCCCCGGCATCCCGGAGGACGAACTCCCGCACGTCTTCGACCGCTTCTGGCGCTCCCCGTCGGCCCGCGCCCTCCCCGGCTCCGGCCTCGGCCTCTCCATCGTGGCCCGCACGGTCCAGCAGGCGGGCGGCGAGGTCACCCTGACCCGCGCACCCGGCGGCGGCACCGTGGCGACGGTCCGCCTGCCGGGAGCCGCCACCCCTCCCCCGGACGCCCAGTGAACCCGCTGCCGTAGAGGAGGCGGGACTACGCTCTCCTCAGTCGCGCACCCGTTCGGTGCGTCTGGGGGAGGGCGTGGGGTGTGGGCGACGACGGCGTGGAGCGGGTGTACCGGAAGCGGCGGAGGGTGCCGCGGGCGTATCTCGGACTGCTGGGGCTGGTGTTGGGGAACGCCTTCGTCCAGCTCGTCCGGTTCTCCGGTGAGCGTCCCGGCGACGGGGCCGGGCCCCGGTGGGGGGCGCCGGTCTTCGCCGTGCTGATACTCGTGACGCTGGTGCGGGTCGCCCTGGAGCAGTACCGGGCGTACACCAGGGTCACGTCCGCCGGGATCACCGCGCGGGGACCGCTGCGGGCCCGTACCTGGGCCTGGCCTGACGTGTACGACATCCGGGTCGAGCAGGCCCCGCGCGGCTCCGGCCGGGCGGCGCCCCAGTGGCTCACCTACCTGTACGACCACCGGGGCCGCCGCTTCCTGCTCCCCCACCTCAACGACTGGCAGCTGGACGACCCGTACGCGGAGGTCGCGGAGCTGTGTCTGGCCGCCGCCCCGCACCGCAGCCTCACCTGGGAACGGCGCCCGGACGTGGAGGAACGGATCCGCCGGGGCGCCGTGCGCCGCAAGGCGTGGCTGTGGGGAGTGCACGGCGCCGTGGCGACGCTCGTCGTGATGATCGTGGTCGCCGTCGCGCTGGTGATCGCGGAACGGGGGGACCACCCGTTCCTGCTGATCGTGTGCGTGCCGCCGGCCGCGGGCGTCGTCCTGGCCGCCGTACTCCAGTGGTACTGGGGGGTCCGGCCGCCGCGCTCCCTGGCCCGGCAGCCGTAGCCCACGCACATCCCCACCCCAGCTCTCTCACAGGCCCTCGTCACACTTTTGTCAGATGGCGAGTCAGATGGCGCGGAGGATTTTGCTGGCCGACGACGACGCGGCCGTGCGGGACGGCATCGGCCGGCTGCTCAGGTTCGAGGGGTACGAGACGCTGCTCGCCGGGGACGGCAGAGTGGCCCTCGATCTCGTCGGGGCTCCGGAGAGCGAGCCGGACCTGGTGCTGATGGACGTCGAGATGCCGGGCCTCGACGGCCTGGCGGCCACCCGGCGGATCCGGGCGTCCGGGTCCACCGTGCCGATTCTCATGATCACCGGCCGGAATGCCGTGGGGGACCGCATCGTCGCCCTCGACAACGGCGCCGACGGGTACCTGGCGAAGCCCTTCGCCACCGAGGAACTGCTCGCCCGGGTGCGGGCGTTGCTGCGGCGCAGCCCGCGGCCCGAGCCGGCGGCGGAGCGCCCCGGGGAACGGTGCCTCGTCTTCGACGACATCGCGATGGACCCGCGGACCCGGGCCGTGCACCGGGCCGGCCGGGCCCTGGACCTGACCAAGACCGAGTACGCGCTGCTGGAGTTCCTGCTGCGGAACCCTGGGCGGGTGCTCGGCCGGGAGCGGATCCTGCGGGACGTGTGGGGGTTCGAGTTCGCGCCCGCGTCCAACACGCTGGACGTCTACATCATGTACCTGCGGCGGAAACTGGAGAGCCGCGGCGAACCGCGGCTCATCCACACCGTGCGCGGGCTGGGGTACACGCTCAGGAGCGGTGCTACCACCTGAGGATCATCGTCTCGTCCGGGGCCGGTGCCGCCGACTCCGCCGCGATCGTCTCCGGGAGGGGGTGGGCGAGGCCGGCGTACGCGCCGTCGCGGGCGAGGAGTTCGGCGTGGGTACCCGCCTCCACCAGGCGGCCGCGGTCGACGACCAGGATGCGGTCGGCGTCGGGGGCGAGGGTCAGGTCGTGCGTGATCATGATGGTCGTACGGCCCGCCATGAGCCTGCGCAGCGGGGCCACCACCTGGCGGGCGGCGATCGCGTCCAGGCCCGCCGTGGGCTCGTCG
Source organism: Streptomyces humi (assembly GCF_001005085.2). GTDB lineage: Bacteria > Actinomycetota > Actinomycetes > Streptomycetales > Streptomycetaceae > Streptomyces > Streptomyces humi. Next base: position 45,943 of record NZ_LBMU02000130.1, on the reverse strand, counting down.
AGGACGAGGACCGGGGCGGCGCGGAGCATCGCGCGGGCGATGGCGACGCGCTGGAGCTGACCGCCGGAGAGCGCGGCCGTGCCGGGGGCGATGTGGGTGTCGTAGCCCTGGGGCAGGGCGGTGATGAAGTCGTGGGCCGCCGCGTCCCGTGCCGCCTGCTCGATCTCGGTGTCCGTCGCGCCCGGGCGGCCGCAGCCGATGTTCTCGCGGACCGTGCCGTTGAGGATCAGCGTCTGCTGCGGGAGCAGCGCGACGTTCTCCCGGAGGAACTCCAGGGGTACGTCGGTGAGCGGGACGCCGTCCAGGCAGATCACGCCGGCCGAGGGGTCGTAGAAGCGGGTGAGGAGCTTGGAGAGGGTGGACTTGCCCGCGCCGCTCTTGCCGGTGACCAGGACCAGTTCGCCGGGGCCCGCGGTGAGGTCGACGTCGCGGAGGGAGGCGCGGGGGGACTCCGGGTAGCGGAAGGAGACGTTGTGGAAGCTGACCCAGCCTCGGACCGGCCAGGGGCCGACCGGCCGGGCGGGGTCGGTGACGGCGGGTTCGGCGTCCAGGATCTCGCCGATGCGCTCGGCGCCCGCGGTGGCCGCGGTGAGGGTGAGGCCGAGCTGGCCGAGGTTGCGGACCGGCGGGTAGAGGTAGCCGAGGAAGGCGGCGAAGGCGAGCAGCTGACCGAGGGTCATCCGGTCGGCGGAGATCTCCCAGACGCCCAGGCCGATGACGGCGAGGACGCAGAGGGTCTCGACGACCTCGACGAACTGGGCGTACATCTCGCTGAGGCGGGCGCCCCGCACGCTCGCCCGCATCCAGGCGCGGGCCTCGGCGTCGAGGCGCTTCTCCTCGTCCCGGCGGCGGTTGTACGCCTGGGTGAGGACGACGTTGCCGAGGGACTCCTCGACCACGGAGGTGATCGCGCCGTCGGCGACCCGCTCGTCCTGGGAGGCGGTCCGGATCCGGCCGGAGAAGCGGCGGGCGGCGAACAGGAACAGGGGAGCGAGGACGAAGGTGGCCAGCGCCAGGTCCCAGCGCAGCCAGAAGGCGGCGGCCGCGTAGAAGACGGCGGAGAAGGCCGCGGCGACGGTGCCGACGACACCGGAGACGACCATCTGCTCGATGGCCTCGACGTCACCGGTGAGGCGTTCCACCAGGTCGCCCTGGCGGTGCCGCTGGAAGAAGTGCGGGGGCAGGTCCTGGACGTGCCGGAAGACCTTGGCGCGCAGGCGCAGGACGAATCTCTCGGCGGTCCAGGTGGCCAGTGAGTTGCCGAGGTACCCGACGAACGCGCCCACCGCGGCGACCAGCAGCCAGGCGCCGGCCGGGCCCCAGAAGGCGGACAGCGAACCGGCCTCCAGGGCGTTGTCGGTGAGGTTCGCGAAGAGCAGGATCGCGGCGGTCTCGGCGAGCGCGGACACCACCACGCACGCGATGATCACCCACAGCCACTTGCGGTCGCCGCGGGTCAGCGGCCAGAAGCGGCGGAAGGCGGCACGGGCTTCTCTCATGGTCGACAACTCCCTTCAGAGGCATCGGTGGGGCGGGCAGGGCTGCCCATGGGCGGACATGGCCGAGGCGGGGCCACCGGTCGCGACCACGCTTAACCGGTGACCCCGCCTCGCTGTGTGCGTCAGCCGTTGTCGACGGGACGGCGCTTCGGGGCCGGCTTCTTCGCGACCGGCTTCTTCGGGGCCGGAGCGGGCTTGTGGTGCTTCTTGACCGGGGCGATCTTGCGGAAGCTCATGGTGACGTACCTCTCTGTCGTGGGGTCTGTCGTGATCCTGCAACAGCTTTTCTACCGTTCTGCTGCAACGACCTGTGAATAGATTTGAATTACTTCTGTGAATTCTTTGTCAGCGCTCGTCGCCGACGGGGCGACGCTTCGCGGCCGGCTTCTTCGCGACCGGCTTCTTCGGGGCCGGAGCGGGCTTGTGGTGCTTCTTGACCGGGGCGATCTTGCGGAAGCTCATGGTCTTCTCCTTCGATTCGTTTGTTCTGTCGTCCGCGCCGTTCGCTTTCGACATGGAAAACATTACGTGATCCGCGAGCCGAGAAAAGCCATTTCCGCTAAGACATCGATGAATTACAGCTGAGACATATTTTCAGGAGCAACTGGGAACCAGAGGCCATCTCACACAGGTTTTACAGGGCAGGACGGCCAAGCAGAACGGGCCCGGTGCGCGCTGTCGCGCGCACCGGGCCCGTGGGGCGGGACGGGGGTGAGGAGGGGTGAGGAGGGGTTACTGCACGATCGCGATCCGGTTCGCGGCCGGCGGGGTGAGCGGGCTCGCCGCCGAGGAGTTGGCCGTCAGGTACTGGGCCAGGGCCGCGAGGTCGTCGGTGCCGACCAGGTCGTCCGTGCCGAGGCCTAGGGTGGTGAAGCCGTCGCCGCCGCCCGCGAGGAAGGAGTTGGTGGCGACGCGGTAGGTGGCGGCCGGGTCGACGGCCTTGCCGTCCAGACGGATCGAGTCGGTGACGACCCGGTCCGCGCCCGTCTTCGTGAGGTCCAGGGTGTACGTCAGGTTCGCCGACGGCTGGAGGATCTTCGGGGCCGCCGCGTTGCTGCCGCTCACCTGCTCCTTGAGCACCTGGACCAGCTGGGCGCCGGTGAAGTTCTGGAGGTTGACCGTGTTGGCGAACGGCTGGACGGTGAAGCCCTCCGCGTAGGTGACGACCCCGTCGCCCTCACCGGCCTTGGCCGCGTAGGTCAGCCCCGCCCGGACACCGCCCGGGTTCATCAGCGCGAGGTCGGTCTCCGGGTCCAGCTCCTTGCCGTAGGCGAACTGGGCGTCGGCGATCAGGTCACCCATCGGGGACTCGGTGCCGGTGCTGCTGACGTCGGCGGAGATCCAGCCGACGGGACGGTTGCCGATCGGGGCGGCGAGGGTGTTCCACTCGCTGATCAGCCGGGTCATGTCGGGCGCCTTGGCGACGTCCCGGGTGACCACGTGGTTCGCGGACTTCACGGCCGTACGCGCGATGTCACCGGTACGGCGGTCGTAGGTCAGCGTGGTGTCCGTGTACAGGCGGCCGAAGGAGGCGGCCGAGGTGACCATGCGCGGGTTGCCCGCCGGGTCGTCGACCGTGCAGACGTACGCGGTGTGGGTGTGGCCGGTGACGAGGGCGTCCACCGCCGGGGTCACGTTCTTCGCGATGTCGACGATCGGCCCGGAGATGCCGTCACCGGCGCCCGGGGAGTCGCAGTCGTAGTTGTACGACGACGAACTCGGGAAGCCGCCCTCGTGGACCAGCGCCACGATCGACTGGACGCCCTGGCGCTGGAGCACCTTGGCGTACTTGTTGATCGTCTCGACCTCGTCCTTGAAGGCGAGGCCCTTGACGCCGTCGGCGGAGACGATGCCCGGTGTGCCCTCCAGGGTGACGCCGATGAACCCGATCCTCACGTCCTTCTTCTGCCAGACCCAGTACGGCTTCAGGATCGGCTTCCCCGTCTTATCGTCGAGGACGTTCGCGGCGAGGTAGGGGAAGTCGGCGCCCTTGAACCTCTTGTCCGTGTAGCAGCCGTCGGTGGGGTGGCAGCCGCCGTTCTGAAGGCGCGCGAGTTCCTTCGCGCCCTCGTCGAACTCGTGGTTGCCGACCGTCGTCACGTCCAGGTCGAGCTTGTTCAGCGCCTCGACGGTCGGCTCGTCGTGGAAGAGCCCGGAGATCAGCGGGGAGGCGCCGACCATGTCACCGCCGGCCGCCGTGACGGAGTACGGGTGGCCCTCGCGGGCCTCGCGCAGATGCGTGGCGAGGTACTCGACACCGCCCGCGTCGATCGTCCTCGTCGTCCCGTCGGCCTCGGTCTCGGTGACCCGGCCGGAGGAGCCCGACGGCGGTTCGAGGTTGCCGTGCAGGTCGTTGAAGGAGAGCAGCTGGACGTCCTGGAAGCGGCTCGGGTGCTGGTGCCCGTGCCCGCTGCCGGAGTGCGCGTCGGCGGGCAGCGCGCTCGCGAGCGCGGCGGCGGTGGCGAGTCCGGCGGCGGACGCGAGCAGTGCGAAGGTACGGCGTCCGGACGGGCGGGACGTGGCCGGCATGGAACCCCCCTGTGGGTCTGCTGAGAAGTGGCCCGGTCCGGCGCAGCCTAGGGTCAACGCGCGTAGCGCAACAGGGGGTTCATGGTTACATCCTGGTTGCCTTTTGCCCTGCCCTTTACCTTCGCCCGTGCCCCCACTTTGTCCGTCCGGCCCCGTACCCTCGTACGCATGACCAGCGACGACACCGCACGGCCGCCCCTGTACTCCCGCTCCATCGATACCTACTCCGCGCTCGCCCCGGACCAGGCCGAGGCCGTACTGGGACTGCTCGCGGAGGCCGCCCGCGCGGACGGCCAGCAGCCGGTGTCCGAGCAGGGCCGCCTCCAGATCGGCGGCGGCGCCCGGGACGGCGTCTCCCACCTGCTCCTCACCGCCGGCGGCGAACTCGTGGGCTACGCCCAGCTGGAGGACACCGACCCGGTGGAGGCGCCGGCCGCCGAACTGGTCGTCCACCCCTCCCACCGGGGCCACGGCCACGGCCGCGCCCTGGGCAGCGCGCTGCTGGCCGCGACCGGCAAGCGGCTGCGGGTGTGGGCGCACGGCGGGCACCCGGCGGCCCGTCACCTCGCGCAGGTCCTCGGCCTCACGCTGTTCCGCGAACTGCGCCAGCTGCGCCGTCCGTTGACGGACCTGGACCTGCCCGACCCGAAGCTCCCGGAGGGCGTGACGGTCCGCGCCTTCGTGCCCGGCAAGGACGACGCGGCCTGGCTCGCGCTGAACGCGGCCGCCTTCGCCCACCACCCCGAACAGGGCTCGCTCACCCAGCGCGACCTCGACGACCGCAAGGCGCAGCCCTGGTTCGACCCGGCCGGCTTCTTCCTGGCGGAGCGCGGGGTCGAACTGCTCGGCTTCCACTGGACGAAGGTGCATGAGGAGGAGCGCCTCGGCGAGGTGTACGTCCTCGGTGTCTCCCCGGCCGCCCAGGGCGGCGGCCTCGGCAAGTCCCTGACCACCGTGGGCCTGCGCCACCTGGCGGACCGGGGGCTGCCGACGGCGATGCTGTACGTCGACGCGGACAACAAGTCGGCGGTGGCGGTCTACGAACGCCTGGGCTTCACGACCCACGAGACGGACCTGATGTACCGCACGGAGACCTGAGGACGGGAGCTCGGCCGCCGGCAGGTCTCCCGCGCGGCCGTCACCCGGCAGGTCTGCCGCGCGGCCGTCACCCGGCAGGTCTGCCGCGCGGCCCTCACCCGGCAGGTCTGCCGCGCGGCCCTCACCCGCTCGCGCAGTCGTCCGCGCCCTTCGGCACCTTCACCCCGAGGAGCCGGGCCGCCTCGGCCGTCGTGGTGCCGGGCGACGTGAGGTCCGCCCAGCCGGCCCTGACCCGGGACGTGATCACGGCACGCGGGGCGTGCAGGAGTTCGCGTACGACCTGGGTCTGCTGGGCCGTGACGCCCATGCTGCCGCCGTCCGGGGTGAGGACGGCGGCGCCGCCGCTGAGGCTGTCGTCGATACGCAGGTGGCGGAAGGTGTCCTCGGGGGCCGGATCGGTGGCCAGGGCCAGCCAGAGCGTCGTGATCGTCCGGGCGTCGCACATGCTCTCCGCGGTGCGTTCGCTGCCCGCCACCAGGACCCTGGCGACGCCGACCGCGAACTCGGGGACCCGGTTGCCGCCCCACTGGGTGCCGACGGTGACGGTGCCGTGGACGGGACTGGTGGGGAGGGTGGCGTCCGTGGTGAGGTCGGTGACCGCCTCGATGCGCTGGCGGACGGTCAGCCGGGCGGTGGCCGCCTCGCCGCCCGCCCCGGCGCGCACCCGGCGCACCACCCTCGCCCAGTCGGCCGTCCAGCCCGTCCAGTCGGGGTACGCGCAGTAGCGGGAACCGTCCCGGTCCACGCAGGTCTGGAACCGCTGCGGGTGCTCCGCCTCCGCCTTCCGCGCGGCCTGGAGCGCGGCCGACGGGCCCGGTGTCTGACCGGCCACCCCGGCGACCGTCGCGGCCAGCGCCACGGCCGTCACCGCCTTCAGCGCCCGGGTCCGGCCGCCGGCCACCAGCACCGCGACGCCCGCCACCAGCACGGTCAGCCCGGTCAGGTACAGCGCGTGCCAGGCCGCGGGGCGGCCCAGCAGGTCGCCCGGGACGGGGGTGCCGCCGTTCTCCTGCACCGTCGGCCAGAGCCACTCGACACCGTGCGCGCCGCCGGTGACACCACCGAGGAGGGTGACGACGACGGCCAGGGCGATCACGAAGAGCACCGGCGTCGCCGCGTGCGGCAGGGCCCGGGCCAGCAGGACGCCGACCGCCCCGGAGAGCAGGACCGTCAGCGGGGCGACCGCGAGTTCGGCGAGCGATCCGTGCCCGACCGCGCCCGGCCGCGACGCCGCCCAGCCGAACTGGACGCCCACCACCAGGCCCACACCGACGGCGAACGGCACCACCGACAGGGCGTGCGCCAGGGTGCGCCGCGGCGCCGACATGACCAGCACCGAGAACTGCTCCTCGACGCCGCGCCGCCGGTTCAGCAGGGCGGCCCGGTGCACGCACGCCAGCAGGGCGACGCAGAGCAGCATCGGACCGCCCTGGGTGGCCCGGTCGGTGTCGTGCAGGACCGGGTAGGCGGCCATCCCCTCGTCCCGTCCGGCCAGCTGGTAGCCGACATAGGCGAGATAGAGCAGGCCGAGCACCACCATCGGTATCTGCAAGGCCAGTTGGCGCGCCTCGAACGCCGCGAGGGCCAGCACGGACGCGGTACGCCGGCCGGAGTCGGGTGTCACCTGTGTCTCCGGCGTCTCGAGTGCCGTCGTCATGCCGCAGCCTCCGCGGTCTCCTCGTCGAGGACCAGCAGGTAGCCGTCCTCCAGGGTCGGTTCGAGCAGGTCGGCGCCGGGCGGCGGGTCGCCGACGTTGCGGAAGGCGCCGGTGCCGGTGCGCCAGCCCGCGCGGGCGCCCGGGGCGCGTTCCGCACTGCTCCACACCCGGCCCGCGGCCCGCGCGGTCAGCTCGGCCGGTGTGCCGTCGAAGCGGACCCGGCCGCCCGCCAGCACGATCACGTGGTGGCAGAGCATCGCCACGTCCTCGGTCTGGTGGGTGGAGAGCAGGACCGTCCGGCTCTCCCCCGCCTGTGCGATCAACTCGCGGAACCGCATCCGCTGTTCGGGGTCCAGGTGGACGGTCGGCTCGTCCAGGACCAGGAAGGCGGGGTCGCCGACCAGGGCCGCCGCGAGGGCGACCCGCTGGCGCATCCCGCCGGACAGCCGCTTGAGGCGCCGGCCGCGGACGTCCGCGAGACCGACCTGGTCCAGCACGCGCCGAACCTCGCGGTGCCGCTCGGCACGGCCGGTCAGCTCCTTGAGGACGGCCACGTAGTCGACGAACTCGAAGGCCGTGAAGTCCGGGTGGAAACCGGGGGTCTGCGGGAGGTAGCCGAGTGTCCGCCGCAGGGCCAGCCGGCCGGCTGGGGTCGCGGGGTCCTCGCCGTGCGCCGTGAAGCTTCCGCTGTCCGGCGGTACGGCCGTGGCCAGCACCTTCAACAGGGTGGTCTTCCCGGCGCCGTTCGGGCCGAGCAGGCCGGTCACGCCGTCCGTCAGCCGCAGGGCGACCCCGTCCAGGGCCCGGGTGGAGCCGTGGCGCACGGTGAGACCGGCGGCGGCGACAGTGGTGGTCAACTCGATCTCCAGAAAAGGTCGGTGAAGGTCAGAAGGGCTCGGTGTCGAAGCGGTCGCGGGCCTGGTGCAGCAGGAAGGTCGCCAGCGCGGCCAGCGCCGCGGCCACCGACTGCCCGGCCGCCGTGAAGGCCGCGGGGGTGCCGGCGGGGTGCGTGGCGGCCACCGCCATCAGCAGCGTCCAGGCGCCGCCCACCAGGCCGGGGCCGAGCAGCGGGCCCAGCCGGGCGGCGAGCGCGAGCCCGGCCGCGGTGAGCGCGAGGGCGGGCAGCAGCCAGCCGAAGGCCAGCAGGCCGTAGCCCGGAAGGGCCAGCGCGGCGAGGGTGTTGAGAACCAGGGAGGCGGTCAGCGCGGCCACCGTGCGGATCATCAGCAGCCGGAACCCGTGGGTCGGGGCGACCGCGGCGATCTCGTGGGTGGGGTCGAGCGCCGGTCCGTACGACAGTGCCACCGCGGCGAGCGGGAGGAGCGGGGCGAGCGCCAGGAACAGGGCCGGGGCGTCCACCGCGTGCACCACCAGGACGGTCGCCGCCAGCACGCAGGCCACCGACGCCAGCCAGGAGCGGCGCAGTACCGGGGTCGCGGTGAGCAGCCGCGCGGTGTGCTCGGCGACGCCGGCGCGGATCAGCAGCCGCTCCCCGAGCCGGGGCCGGGGTGCGTCCAGCTCGGCGTCCAGGCGGTCCCAGCCCGCGTCCAGCGCGGTCTGGTCGGACACCGCGGCGAGCACCGCACGGCACCGCGCGCAGGAGCCGACGTGGGTGTCGGCCGACCACAGCAGCGGCGGCGCCAGCTCGCCGAGCGCGTAGGCCCGCAGATCCTCCTCCGTGACGTGCCAGCCGCTCTTCGGAGCTCCGGTGTCCGTCATGCCAACTCCTCCCGCAGCTGCTTGCGCGCCCGCATCGCCCGTGTCTTGACCGTGCCCGGCGGTATGCCGAGCAGGACCGCCGCCTCCCGGGTGGTCAGCCCGTCGATCACCGTCGCCTGGAGGACCGCCCGCAGTTCGGGCGAGAGCCGGACCAGGGCCCCGGCGAGGTCCCCGTGCTCCACCCCCGCGAGCACGCGTTCCTCCGCCGAGGCCTCGTCCCGGTGACGCAGCCGGGCCAGCGCCTGCCGCAGCCGGCCCCTGGCCCCGTCGCCGCGCAACGCGTCGACCAGCCGCCGCGACCCGATCCGCCACAGCCATCCGGCCGCGTCGCCTTCCTCGTGGTAGCGGGCGGACCCCCGCCACACCGCGAGGAAGGTCTCCTGCACCACGTCGTCGACGACCGACGGATCCGCGCACCGGCCGCGCAGCCGCGCGGTCAGCCACGGCGCGTACCGCCGGTACAGCTCCTCGAAGGCGCGCCGGTCGGCGTCGGCCGCGATCGCCCGCAGCAGCTCCCCGTCGCTTCTCGTTCCGCTCACGTCTCCTCATCGCACGAGCCCTGCCGACCGGTTCACGGATTCCGCCTTGACTTTCCGGGCGGCCTTCCACCACCCTTTCACTACTCAATTAGTGAAAGGGTGGTTGTACGAGTGGTCGAGTACCGCATCGACCGGCGCTCCGGCGTCGCCACCTACGTCCAGATCGTCCAGCAGACCAAGCAGGCCCTGCGCCTGGGGCAGCTACGGCCGGGAGACAAGCTGCCCACCGCCCGCGAGGTGGTCGAGGCCACCGCCATCAACCCCAACACCGTGCTCAAGGCCTACCGGGAGCTGGAACGCGAGGGGCTGGTGGAGGCCCGGCGCGGCCTCGGCACGTTCGTGAAACGCGCTCTCGGCACCGCCCCGGCCGCCGAGTCACCCCTGCACGGGGAGCTGGCCGACTGGGCCGCCCGGGCCCGCGAGGCCGGCCTGGACCGCGACGACGTGGCCGCACTCTTCACCGCCGTACTGGAAAAGCACTTTCAGGGAGACAACTGATGACCGACACCGCGATAGCGGCCTCGGCGCTGGGCAAGCGGTTCGGCCGGCGCGGGGGATGGGCACTGCGGGACTGCACGGTCCGGCTGCCCGCCGGGCGCGTCTGCGCCGTCGTCGGCCCCAACGGAGCGGGCAAGTCCACGCTCCTCGCCCTCGCCGCCGGCCTGCTGGGCGCCACCGAGGGCGAGCTGACCGTCCTCGGCACCACCCCGGCCGAGGCCCGCACCCGGATCGGCTACGTCGCCCAGGACAAGCCGCTGTACCCGCAGCTCACGGTCGCCGAGACGCTCCGGATGGGCGCCGACCTCAACCCCGGACGCTGGGACGCGGCCGCCGCCGAGCGGATCGTCTCCGCCGGCGACCTGAACCCCGGGTCCCGGGTCCGCGCCCTCTCCGGCGGCCAGCGCACCCGTGTCGCGCTCGCCCTCGCCCTCGGCAAGCGGCCCGAACTGCTCCTCCTCGACGAGCCGATGGCCGACCTCGACCCGCTGGCCCGGCACGAGCTGATGGGCGTGCTGATGGTGCAGGCCGCCCAGCACGGCACCACCATCGCGATGTCCTCGCACGTGGTCGCCGAACTGGAGGACTCCTGCGACCACCTGCTGCTGATCGGCGGCGGGCGGGTCCGGCTGGCCGGCGAGATCGACGACCTGCTGGCCGCCCACACCCGGGTCGCCGCCGACGCCGACGCCGACCTCGCGCCGCACACCGTCGTCGAGTCGCGGACCACCGGCCGTCAGCTCAGCGCCCTGATCCGCCCGGCGGGGCCGCTGCCCGCCGACTGGCGCACCGCCACCCCCTCCCTGGAGGAGCTGGTCCTCGGCCACCTCCGCAACCCCGGGGCACCGGCCCTTACCCCGGACTCGGCCTCGGCCTCGGCGCCGGACTCGGCCTCAGCCTCGACCGAGGAGACCGTCGCGTGACCGCCCTGCCCGCACCCCTCCCCTCGGCCGGCCCGCCGCACCTGACCCGCTGGCTGCTCCGCCTGCACCGCCCCGCGCTGTACGCCTGGACGGCCCTCGTCCTGCTCACCGCCGTCCTGCTGATCCTGCTCCAGGGCCCGTTCGCCGACGCGGCGGCCGAGGGCTGGCGGCAGTACAACAGCTGCGGGTTCAACGCCAGGTGCGTGTACGACCAGAGCGCGATCCTGCGCTACAAGGACTGGTACAACTACGCCACCCTGGCCACGGCCGCGGTGCCCTTCCTGGCCGGTGCCTGGGCGGGCGGCGCGCTGCTCGGCAAGGAGCTGGAGTCCGGCACCGCCCGGCTGTCCTGGACCCAGTCCAGCACCCCGGTCCGCTGGCTCGCCGTGCGGCTGGCCACCCCGGCCGCCGTCGTCACGGCGGGGACGGCGCCGCTGGCCTGGCTGCACCACCTGGCCTGGGCCGCGGGCCGGGGCCGTATCCACAGCGCCAAGGAGTGGTACGACGTCGGGACCTTCCACACCGGCGGCCCCGTCCTCGTCGGCCTGTCCCTGGCCGGGCTCGCGGCGGGCGCGCTGGCCGGGCTGCTGGTGCGGCGGACGCTGCCCGCGCTGGGCCTGGGCGTGCTGCTGACGGGCGCGATCTGGGGCACGGTCCTGGTGCTGCTGCCGCATCTGTGGCCGACGCTGGGCCGCAGCGGGCGCGGCTACCTCGCGGCGCCCTCCGGCTCCTGGACGGTGAGCCAGGGCGGGACCGCGGCCCACTACCACGTGACCTACCACCCCTACGCCCACTACTGGCCGCTCCAGCTGACCGCCACGGCCGTCCTCCTCGCCCTCACCGCCCTGCTCACCCTCGCCTGCTTCCTGGTGCTGCGCCGGCTCACCGGACGGGCGGCGGCCCGATGAGCGCCGCGAGCCCGGCCGCCGGCCGGGGCCTGCCCCGGACCGTGCTGCGGCTGCACCGCCCGGCCCTGCTGACCTGGGCCCTGTTCGTGACGGGGACGTGCGGCTGGCTGGTGTGGCTGACGGAGGTCGGCGCGAAGGACCCGGCCATGCAGGGCCTGCCCTGCATGGACGCCTGCGACCGGCCCTACCTCCTGGTCGACTACCCGACCCAGATGAACTGGGCCGTCATCCTGATCAACTACGCCTTCGTCGGCGTCGCCGCGTTCGCCGGGGGCGCCCTGATCGGCCGTGAACTGGAGTCCGGGACCGCGCAGTTGGCGTGGACCCAGGGGGTCACCCCGGTCCGCTGGCTGGCCGCCAAGCTGGCGCTGCCCGCGGCGGCGCTCACGGTGGGGGCCACCGCCCTCGTCCTGGTCTTCCGCTGGGCCTTCGCCGCCCACCCCGAGCTGCTCTGGACGCAGCACTGGGCCTCCGCCGACGTGTTCGCCGCGCGGGGCCCACTGATCGCGGCGTACGCCCTGTGCGCGCTCGCCGTCGGCACCCTCACCGCGCTGCTGCTGGGCCGCACGCTGGCCGCCCTGGGGGTCGCGGCCGGGGCGATGTGGCTGTTCGCCGCCGTGCTGACGTACTACCGGGCGTACCTGTGGCCCACCGTGCGGCGCACCGGCCCCCGCTCCCTCGACCTCCCGGACGACGTGTGGCAGGTGACCGGCGGCCGGAACACCCACGGCTACTTCGCCACCTACCACCCACCCGCCCACTACTGGCCGCTGCACCTCACCGAGACCGCGATCGTGCTCACCGTGGCCGCCCTCGCCACCCTGCTCTCCTTCCGTCTCCTCAGGCACCGCACGGAGTCCCCCGCATGACCGCGGCGGCCGTCATCGGCGGGTTCTGCCCCTTGCGCCGCCGGGCCCGCTGAGGGACCGTCGGTCCCGGACGTCCCTCCGTCGGCGCAAGCGCCCGCGGGATCCGCGCGGAGGGACGCGCGGGGGCCGTGGGAGGCTCGTACGGGATCGTCGCTTTCGTGATCCCCGAGGCCCCCGCGGGCCGGTCACGGACGCCCGCGGGCCTCTCCCCGCTATCCCGCACGCCATGTCTTCGTAACCATTGGTTCAGACGGACTTGCGACGCTCAGCCAATGAAGCCCGCCGTGCCAGAGCCTTCGCCGCCCCCCGAGGGGTTCGCGGGAAACGGGGTCGTCCACCTCCCACCCGCACGTTCCGACGCGCCTGTCACGCCCCGGGCGCGGAAGAATGGGGTCATGAGTCAGCAGAACGCCCAGGCAGCCGAGGTCCAGCACGCCCAGCCCTCCGTGGGCTCCATAGCCGCGCACCGCCCGCACACGGTGGCCGCCGCGGTCTCCGACCTGGAACCCGACATCGACGCCGACCTCGACGCCTACGAGGAGTCGCAGGGTGACGGGGACCGGCTGCCCCAGGGGCGCTTCCTGGACCGCGAGCGCAGCTGGCTGGCGTTCAACGAGCGGGTGCTCGAACTCGCCGAGGACCCGAACACCCCGCTGCTGGAGCGCGCGAACTTCCTGGCGATCTTCGCGAGCAACCTGGACGAGTTCTTCATGGTCCGGGTGGCCGGCCTGAAGCGCCGCATCGCCACCGGCGTGGCCACCCGGTCCGCCTCCGGCCTCCAGCCGCGCGAGGTGCTGGAGATGATCTGGGCCCGCTCGCGCGAGCTCATGGCCCGGCACGCCGCCTGCTACCACGAGGACGTCGCCCCCGCGCTCGCGGAGGAGGGCGTCCACCTGGTCCGCTGGGCCGAGCTGACCGAGAAGGAACAGGCCCGGCTCTTCACGCTCTTCCGGCACCAGATCTTCCCGGTGCTGACCCCGCTGGCGGTCGACCCGGCGCACCCGTTCCCGTACATCTCCGGTCTCTCCCTGAACCTGGCCGTCGTCGTGCGCAACCCGGTCAGCGGCCACAAGCACTTCGCCCGCGTGAAGGTGCCGCCGTCGCTGGCCCGGTTCCTGGAGAGCTCCCCCGGCCGGTACGTCCCCATCGAGGACGTCATCGGCGCCCACCTGGAGGAGCTGTTCCCGGGCATGGAGGTCGTCGAGCACCACGCCTTCCGGCTCACCCGCAACGAGGACCTGGAGGTCGAGGAGGACGACGCCGAGAACCTCCTCAAGGCCCTGGAGAAGGAGCTCATGCGGCGCCGCTTCGGGCCGCCGGTGCGCCTGGAGGTCGAGGAGTCCATCGACCGCGACGTCCTCGACCTGCTGGTGCGGGAGCTGAAGATCGGCGAGGCCGAGGTCTACCCGCTGCCCGGCCCGCTCGACCTGACCGGCCTGTTCCGGATCGCCGGCCTGGACCGGCCGGAGCTGAAGTACCGCAAGTTCATCGCGGGCACCCACCGCGACCTCGCCGAGGTCGAGTCCGCGTCCGCGCCCGACATCTTCGCGGCGCTGCGCGAGCGGGACGTGCTGCTGCACCACCCGTACGACAGCTTCTCCACCTCCGTACAGGCCTTCGTCGAGCAGGCCGCCGAGGACCCGGACGTCCTCGCGATCAAGCAGACCCTGTACCGGACCTCCGGCGACTCCCCGATCGTCAACGCGCTCATCGACGCCGCCGAGGCCGGCAAGCAGGTCCTCGTCCTGGTCGAGATCAAGGCCCGCTTCGACGAGCACGCCAACATCAAGTGGGCCAAGCGCCTGGAAGAGGCCGGCTGCCACGTCGTGTACGGCCTCGTCGGCCTGAAGACCCACTGCAAGCTGTCCCTGGTCGTCCGCCAGGAGGGCGACACGCTACGGCGCTACAGCCACGTCGGCACCGGCAACTACCACCCGAAGACGGCGCGCCTGTACGAGGACCTCGGCCTGCTCACCGCCGACCCCCAGGTGGGCGCCGACCTGTCCGACCTGTTCAACCGCCTCTCCGGCTACTCCCGCCGGGAGACGTACCGCCGCCTGCTGGTGGCACCGAAGTCGCTGCGCGACGGACTGATCGCGCGGATCGACAAGGAGGTCCAGCACCACCGTGCGGGCCGCCCCGCCTTCGTCCGCATCAAGGCCAACTCGATGGTCGACGAAGCACTCATCGACGCGCTCTACCGAGCGTCCATGGCGGGCGTGCCGGTCGACATCTGGGTCCGCGGCATCTGCGCCATCCGCCCCGGTGTCACGGGCCTCTCGGAGAACATCCGGGTCCGCTCGATCCTCGGCCGCTTCCTCGAACACTCCCGGGTCTTCACCTTCGGCAACGGCGGTGAACCCGAGGTGTGGATAGGCAGCGCCGACATGATGCACCGCAACCTCGACCGCCGGATAGAGGCCCTGGTCCGGGTCACCGACCCGGCCCACCGAGCAGCCCTCAACCGGCTCCTCGAAACCGGCATGTCCGACTCCACCTCCTCCTGGCACCTGGGCCCGGACGGCGAATGGACCCGGCACGCGACCGACGCCGACGGACAGCCGCTGCGCAACATCCAGGAGATGCTCATAGACGCCCGGAGGCGCCGGCGTGGCACAGCAACACCTTGAACCGACGGACCCCACGGCCCGGGCCGTCACCGGGGACGCCCTCGCGGGCTACCTGCGCGCCCAGGCCACGGAGTTCCTCCGCGCGCTGCGCCTGCACCGGGAGACCGGGACGGCGGCCGGCGCGACGGGGTCCGTCGAAGCGGCCCGCGCGCTGCGCCGCTCGGCCCGGCGCATCAGCGGCAGCCTGCACACCTTCCGGCCGCTCCTGGAGGCCGACTGGTCGGAGGAGATCCGCCCGGAACTGGCCTGGCTGTCGGGCACGCTGGGCCTCGAGCACGCCTACGAAGCCCGGCTGGAGCGTCTGTTGCTGGCGCTGCACCGGCTCTCCGGCTCGACGGCCCTGCCCAGCCAGGCCACTTCGGACGGCACGGCCGACCGCGGCAACCTCACCGTGGGCGCGGCCAAGGCGGGCGCCCTGCTGGACCGCCAGCTGACCCTCGCCCGCACCCGGGCCCACTCCACGGCCCTCCAGGCGCTCGGCTCCTCCCGCTTCCACGCGGTCGCCGACAAGGTGGCGGTGCTGGCCAGCGAGGTCCCGCTGACGGCCGCGGCCCCCACGACCGACCTGCGCCCGCCGGCGGCCGCCGCCGAGGAACGCCTCACCGACGCGATCACGGCCCTTCCCCTGGTCACCGCGGGCCACCCGTACAACGCGGAGGCCCTCGTCCACGGCCTGTCCCCGGACCCGTCCCCGCACCCCCAGGACGGCCCCTGGCACCAGGTCCGCCTGCTGCTGCGCCTGCACCGCTACGCCCGCGAGGTGCTGTGCGGCCAGGGCGCCCCGGTGGACATCCGGCTGCTCACGGCCGGCCAGGCCCTGAACCGGCACCGGGACGCCTCGGAGGCGGCCGCCGCGGCGGCGGCCGCCGCCCGCACCCCGCGCATCGCCCCGGCGACCGCCTACGCCCTCGGAGTCCTCCACGCCGACCAGCGGCACGAGGTGGAGGCGGCCCGCTTCGCCTTCCAGCAGGCGTGGCAGAACCAGTCGTTGGAGGCCGTGTGAACGACACCCCGGTACTGGCCGCGGGCTGCGTCCTGTGGCGCCGCTCGCCGGTCGACGGCGACCTCGAGGTCTGCCTCGTCCACCGCCCCAAGTACGACGACTGGTCCCACCCGAAGGGCAAGCTCAAGCGCGACGAGGACGCGGCGGACGGCGCGTTGCGCGAGGTGGAGGAGGAGACCGGCTACCCGGCGTCCCTCGGCGGCGAGCTGTCCACCGCCCACTACTACGCCAACGGCCGCCCCAAGGAGGTCCGTTACTGGGCGGGCGAGGCGGGCGAGGGCCACTTCACCCCGAACCACGAGGTGGACCGCATCCTGTGGCTGCCCCCGGCGCGGGCACGCGAGCGCCTGACGCAGCCACGGGACGCGGAACTGGTGGACGAACTGCTGGCGTCACTTCACAACGCCCCGTAGGGCAGGAAACCCAGGGCGCCGGGGGTACCCCCGGCCGAAGGCGGGGGGAGGAACCGGGCGACCAGCCCCCACCGCCCCGCACCCGACCGCCCCACCACACCTGAACCTCAGGGCCGCTCCCCCGCCTTGTCCACCACACCTGAACCTCAGGGCCGCTCCCCCGCCTTGTCCACCACGGCGATCTCCAGCTCCGCCTCGCTGGACAGCAACATCCCCGCCTTCCCGTACGACCGGTCCTTGATCAGATAGCTGCGGGACCCGAGGAACGAGTAGTCCTCCTTGTCGAAGACCCACTCGGTCCGCACCCCGTAGCGCGTGTCGTCACGGGCGATCCCGAGCCCCCGGCGCCCGATCGCGTCGTGAGCCTGCGGGGCCGCGGTGACACCGGGGATCTTCGCGGCGGCCTGGTAGAGCGCCGCGGCCGTGGCGGGCGGCATCATCCCGCCGAGCAGGGACCCGATCTGCTCGAACACGGCCTGGTCCCGTCCCCGGCCCTCGGCGAACGGGGTGTGCGCGTAGAGGTAGGTCAGCAGCTTGTCGGGGTCGGTGGGCAGCGTGCCGAACCAGCTGTAGGTGGGCCGGCCGAGGCCGGCCGGGGTGCCGTCGCTGTCACCGAGCTGGGCGTTGACCGGCAGGGTCTCGCCGTTCTCCCGGACCAGCCCGAGCCTGCGCAGCGGCCCCGGTTCCTGGGCGGACCACGACTCCCGTTCCCGCAGGGGGTCGAGGACGGCCTTCCCGCTGGTCAGGTCGGCCCCCTGGGTCTTCTCCCGGGTGTAGACGAACTGGTCGTCCCGCACCCGGGGCGTGCTGCGTCCCCCGGCGGCGTCGGAGATCCGGCCCAGCAGGGCCGCGGCGGGCCGCATGTCCGTGGCCACCCCGGGCGCGGAGGTGCCGGAGTGCTCCCGGGCGCCGCCGTTCAGGGCGACCCCCGCGGCCAGCGCGGCGGCCAGGGTCAGGGCGGTCGCCGGAGCCAGCAGCGCGGGCCGCAGCAGCCGGCGGGCCGGGCGGGTACCGGTGGCCCGCTCCCGGCCGGCCTCCCGGCCGGTCTCGCGGCCGGTCTCCAGGGCGGTGTCCCGGGCGATGTCCTGGTCGATGCGATGCATCAGCAGTTCCTTGTGACGAAGGTGCTGCTCGCGCGGAAGGTCCTGGTCGGCCGGGGCCGGCAGCAGGCGGGCGATCTCCTCGCGGTCGCCGTCGTTCATGTGAGCTCCTCCCGTACGGGCAGGGCCGCGATCGCGGCCGCACTTGTCATCTCTCCGCGACCGGCGGGCAGTTCCGGGTTCTCCTCGGCGAGCCTGGCGAGTTTCCGGCGGGCCCGCGAGAGACGGGACCGCACGGTGCCGACGGCGATGCCCAGGGCCTCGGCCGTCTCCCGGTAGTCCAGGCCGGACCACACGCACAGGGCCAGCACCTCGCGTTCCTGGCGCCGCAGCCGGCCCAGGGCGGCCTGCACGGCCCGCAGGCGCCGTGCGTCGTCGATGCGCCCGACCGTCCGGGGCGCGAAGTCCTCCTCCGCCGGCGGCTGCGGCTGGCGCGCCAGGAACAGCTGGCGTCTGCGCTGCCCGCGGCGGGCGTTGTCCGCCTTGTGGGTGGCGATGCCCAGCAGCCACGGCAGCAGCGAGCCGCCTTCCTCCAGCACCCGGTCGCGGGTCCGCCACGCGGTCAGGAAGGTCTCGGACATGACCTCTTCGGCTGTCGACCAGTCGCCGGTCAGCCGCAGCCCGTGGTTGTAGACGGCGCGGGCGAACTCCTCGTACAGCTGGGCGAACGCCTCGCGGTCCCCCTCGCGCACACGGCGGCGCACCTCGTTCTCTGAGTCCCTCACGACCACTTCTCTCCGCGACACCCGAGGAGTTCCTGTGGCCTGTGTCACCCACCGGGCCGGGTGGGACCCGTCTCAACCGGCGGTCAGGTGTCCTTCCACGTCCGCCCGCGCGAGGCTTCTCGCCCGCCGGGCCGGCCCCCGCCAGCCGCACGTGCAGCGGGCGAAACAGAACCGCCCCTGCTCAACCGTGCCCGCCTCGTGTCCCGCCCGCTCCAGGGCCCGTCCGGAACCGTTCTCCTGTGCCACCCCGACAACGTTACCCACGGCCGGTAAAGCCCAAGTATGCGTGACGGCCCCTCGCACCCCTCGTTAACCGGAAGGACAGGCGGCCCGCGACGGACGTACCGGTGGGGGTAGGCAGCGATGGATCGGCGGCAGCACAGGCGCACCGGGAGGACGGCCGTCACCGTGGGCCTCATGGTCGGGCTCGGCGCGTGCGCCACCGGCTGCGGCGGTGCCACGGCCGAGGGCGTGAGCGGCCCGCCCGGCGACCCGGTCACCGTCCTGGAGCACTCGGCGGACCTCCTGCTGAACGCCCGTACCTCCAGGGCGACGACGTCGATGGAGATGGCGACCGGCGGCACCCGGGTCACCATCCGCGGCAAGGGCGTCTACGACTTCGGCCGCCGGCTCGGCAGGCTCACGGTCGTGCTCCCGCAGGACCCCGCCGGCACCCCCGAACACCGCCCGATCACCGAACTCCTCGCACCGGGCGCGCTGTTCATGAAGAACCGGGGGGCCGGGGTGCCCGCCGACAAGTGGGTGCGGGTGGAGACCGCGACCCTCTCCGACGGCAACCTGGTGACCGGCGGCGCCACCGACCCGTTCGCGGCGGCCGAGCTGCTGCGTGGCACCCGGACGGCGACCTATGTCGGGCGGACCGAGGTCGCGGGCACCGAGGTCCGGCACTACCGGGGCACCGCCGACCTGGCCACGGCGGCCGCGGCCGCCTCCGCCGGGAACCGGCCGGCCCTCGCCGCCGCAGCGAAGGGGTTCGCCACCGCCGACGTCCCGTTCGACGTGTACCTCGACGACCAGGGCCGGATCCGAAAGCTCAGGCAGCGGTTCAGTTTCGTCAACGACAGCGGCAAGGGCACGGTGGCGGTCGCCTCGAC
The DNA here is from genome assembly GCF_001005085.2 of Streptomyces humi. Taxonomy (GTDB): domain Bacteria; phylum Actinomycetota; class Actinomycetes; order Streptomycetales; family Streptomycetaceae; genus Streptomyces; species Streptomyces humi. The sequence continues at coordinate 26,718 of NZ_LBMU02000130.1, read as the reverse complement.
GACCCTGCTGTACGACTTCGGCACACCCGTGGACGTGAAGCTGCCGCGTTCCCGGGACATCTACGCGGGCCGGATCGCCGAGAACCAGCCGTCGCACTAGTCCGGGACCGGCTCCGTACAACCTGTGAACTAGCCCGTCCGTGCCATGCGCGGTGTGTAGACCGCTGCCTACTCTAGGAAGTCGGTGACGGCAGAGAAGAGGTGATGCACGTGGCTCCGGTCGGCGGTACGGCAGTTCAGGACCACGTGGCCCTCGCCGAGATCGAGCTGTGCGGAGAGCTGATCATCGCGGCGTCGGCCGCCGAGGACCGCCTCAGTCTGGCCAGCATCGACGAGGTGCTGAGAGTGGCGGAGGAACGCGAGGCCGACTAGGACCCTCGGGACCGGGTCGGATCAGGCCAGGCCGGATCAGGTCCGCAGCAGGCGGCCGATGGCCTTCGTGGCCTCCTCCACCTTCGCGTCGATCTCGTCCCCGCCCTTGACGGCCGCGTCGGCCACGCAGTGCCGCAGGTGCTCCTCCAGGAGTTGCAGGGCGAAGGACTGGAGGGCCTTCGTGGAGGCGGAGACCTGGGTGAGTATGTCGATGCAGTAGGTGTCCTCGTCGACCATGCGTTGCAGGCCCCGGATCTGGCCCTCGATCCGGCGCAGCCGCTTGAGGTGCTCGTCCTTCTGCTTGTGGTAGCCGTGCGTGACCGCCGGCGCTCCGCTTCCGGAGGGCGTCACGGCGCCGGCCTCGGTGGTCGTCATCGCGTCCTCCGCATCGTCGAGACACATACCCCTGGTGGGTATATGGTAACGAACTTTGCTGGGTATAGGGCCCTGGGGACGCCCCCGTGCTGATCAGAATGCCCGATGGGCGAAACTGGACAGCGGCCCATTAGCCGTGGCCGGATGATGCGCTTAGCATCAGCCTGACCGAAACCCATGCATACCGAGGACCCCAAGTGCGCTTTCGTCTGACCCCCAGGGAGACGAGCTTCTACGACATGTTCGCCGCCTCCGCGGACAACATCGTCACGGGCTCGAAACTCCTGATGGAACTGCTCGGGGCGGACACGTCTGCCCGGGCCGAGATCGCAGAGCGTATGCGGGCAGCGGAACACGCAGGTGACGACGCCACGCACGCGATCTTCCACCAGCTGAACTCCTCGTTCATCACGCCGTTCGACCGCGAGGACATCTACACTCTCGCGTCCTCCCTCGACGACATCATGGACTTCATGGAGGAGGCCGTCGACCTGGTCGTCCTCTACAACGTCGAGGAGCTGCCGAAGGGCGTCGAGCAGCAGATCGAGGTGCTGGCGCGGGCCGCCGACCTGACGGCGGAGGCGATGCCCAACCTGCGCACGCTGGACAACCTCACCGAGTACTGGATCGAGGTCAACCGGCTCGAGAACCAGGCCGACCAGATCCACCGCAAACTCCTCGCACACCTCTTCAACGGCAAGTACGACGCGATCGAGGTGCTGAAGCTCAAGCAGATCGTGGACGTCCTGGAAGAGGCGGCGGACGCGTTCGAGCACGTGGCGAACACGGTGGAGACCATCGCCGTCAAGGAGTCCTGAGCCGTAGATGGACACCTTCGCGCTCATCGTGACCGTCCTGGTCGCGCTCTTCTTCACGTACACGAACGGCTTCCACGACTCGGCGAACGCGATCGCCACGTCGGTCTCGACCCGGGCCCTGACCCCGCGGGCGGCGCTCGCCATGGCCGCCGTCATGAACCTCGCGGGCGCGTTCCTCGGTTCCGGGGTCGCCAAGACGGTCAGCGAGGGCCTGATCGAGACCCCGCAGGGCTCGCACGGCATGGCCATCCTCTTCGCGGCTCTGGTCGGTGCGATCGTCTGGAACCTCGTCACCTGGTACTTCGGCCTGCCGTCCTCCTCCTCGCACGCCCTGTTCGGCGGTCTCGTCGGCGCGGCGCTGGCCGGGGGCACGGAGGTGCTCTGGAACGGCGTCGTCGACAAGGTCATCATCCCGATGTTCCTGTCGCCGGTGGTCGGCCTGATCCTCGGCTACCTGGTCATGACGGCCATCATGTGGCTGTTCCGCCGCTCCAACCCGCACAAGGCCAAGCGGGGCTTCCGTATCGCCCAGACCGTCTCCGCGGCGGGCATGGCACTCGGCCACGGCCTCCAGGACGCCCAGAAGACCATGGGTGTCGTGGTCATGGCCCTGGTGATCTCCGGCCACGAGACGTACGGCGACCCGATCCCGGCCTGGGTGAAGATCGTCTGCGCCCTGATGCTCTCGCTCGGCACCTACGCCGGCGGCTGGCGCATCATGCGCACGCTGGGGCGCAAGATCATCGAACTCGACCCGCCGCAGGGGTTCGCCGCCGAGGCCACCGGCGCCTCGATCATGTTCACCACGGCGTACCTCTTCAAGGCGCCGATCTCCACGACCCACGTCATCACCTCGGCCATCATGGGCGTCGGCGCGACGAAGCGCGTGAACGCGGTCCGCTGGGGCGTGGCCAAGAACATCGTCCTGGGCTGGTTCATCACGATGCCGGCAGCGGCCCTGGTAGCAGCGGCGGCCTACGGCGTCGTACGCCTCACGGCCCTCTGACCCCCGCCTCCGCCCAGCCGGGCAGGGCCGTTTCCGACCACAGGCGACCGCCGTCCCCGACGGGGGGCAGGGCAGCGCCCTGTCAGGGGCGCGGGGAACCGCGCGAGCGGGCACGACGGACCGGCGGTCGCCCTACGGCCACGCCGCCCACCCCCTCCGCGCCGCCCACCCCACCCGGCCGCACACGAGGAGACGCAGACGGGCCCGCCCCCGGGAGCCAGGGGCGGGCCCTCTTGCGTCCTCGCGGTGGCACCGCCATGCAGCACCGCGAGGGGTCAGGGTCGGCTCAGCCGAAGCGGCCGGAGATGTAGTCCTCCGTGGCCTGGACCGACGGGTTGGAGAAGATCCGCTCCGTGTCGTCGATCTCGATCAGCTTGCCGGGCTGGCCCACGGCCGCGAGGTTGAAGAACGCCGTACGGTCGGAGACCCGCGCCGCCTGCTGCATGTTGTGCGTCACGATGACGATCGTGAAGCGCTCCTTCAGCTCACCGATCAGGTCCTCGATGGCGAGGGTGGAGATCGGGTCGAGGGCGGAGCAGGGCTCGTCCATGAGCAGCACCTTCGGCTCGACCGCGATCGCACGGGCGATGCACAGCCGCTGCTGCTGACCACCGGAGAGACCGGAGCCCGGCTTGTTCAGGCGGTCCTTGACCTCGTTCCAGAGGTTCGCGCCCTTGAGCGACTTCTCGACGACGTCGCCCAGCTCGCTCTTCTTGAAGTTGCCGTTCAGCTTCAGCCCCGCGGCCACGTTGTCGAAGATCGACATCGTGGGGAACGGGTTCGGACGCTGGAACACCATGCCGACCTCACGGCGCACCGACACGGGGTCGATACCGGCGCCGTACAGGTTCTCGTCGTCGAGGAGGACCTTGCCCTCGACCCGGCCACCGGGGGTGACCTCGTGCATCCGGTTCAGCGTGCGCAGGAACGTCGACTTGCCGCAGCCGGAGGGGCCGATGAACGCCGTGACGGTCCGCGGCTCGATGTTCATCGAGATGTCGTCGATGGCCTTGTGGGAGCCGTAGTAGGCGGTGAGCCCGCTTACGTCGATTCGCTTGGACATTACTTCTTCACTTCCAGACGGTCGGTCGCTGTGAGGCCGGTCAGCGACCGGTCTTCGGGGCCTTCCAGCGGGCGATGCCGCGGGCCACCAGGTTCAGGATCATCACGAAGGCGATCAGCGTGAGCGAGGCCGCCCAGGCACGGTCGTAGGCCGCGTTGGCACCGGCGCTGTTCGCGTACTGCTGGTAGATGAACAGCGGCAGCGACGACTGCGCACCCTCGAAGGGGTTGTTGTTGATGAACGGGTTGCCGAACACCAGCAGCAGGACCGGAGCGGTCTCGCCCGCGATACGGGCCACGGCCAGCATGACGCCGGTCGTGATACCGCCGATGGAGGTCGGCAGGACCACCTTCAGGATGGTGCGCCACTTGGGCACGCCGAGCGCCAGGGACGCCTCGCGCAGCTCGTTCGGGACGAGCTTGAGCATCTCCTCGGTGGAGCGCACGACCACCGGCATCATCAGGATGGCCAGGGCGAGCGATCCGGCGAAGCCGAACGGCTCCATGTTGAAGATCAGCATGATGCTGAGGATGAACAGACCCGCGACGATCGACGGGATGCCCGTCATCACGTCCACGAAGAAGGTGACCGACTTGGCCAGCCGGCCGCGCCCGTACTCGACGAGGTAGACCGCGGTGAGGATGCCGATCGGGGCGCCGATCAGGGTGGCGAGGCCGACCTGCTCCAGGGAGCCGATGATGGCCGCGTAGGCGCCACCGCCGGGCTGGGAGTCGGCGACGACGCCCATGGAGTGGGTGAGGAAGTAGACGTCCAGGACCTTCACGCCGCGCGAGATGGTCACCCAGATCAGGGAGACCAGCGGGACCACGGCGATGACGAAGGCGACCCAGACCAGGGAGGTCGCGACGCGGTCCTTGGCCTGGCGGCTGCCCTCGACCCGGGCGGCGATGCCGTAGGTGCCGAAGACGTAGAGGAGGCCGGCGATCAGGCCCCACTGGACCTTGCTGTCCAGGCCGGCGGCCAGTCCGATGGCCACGCCCAGGACGATGGACCCGCCGACGATCGCGTACGGGGACCACTTGGGGAGGCTGGCGCCCTGGAGCGTGCTGGTGCGCTTGCCGGCGACTGCTGCGGTGCTCATGCGTTGGCCCCCGAGTACTCCGCACGGCGCTGGATGATGATCCGGGCCGCGCCGTTGACCAGCAGCGTGATGACGAACAGGACCAGACCGGAGGCGATGAGCGCGTCACGGCCGTCGGCGGTCGCCTCGCTGAACTTGCTGGCGATGTTCTGGGCGAAGGTGCCGCCGCCCGGGTTGAGCAGGCTGGCGTGGATGTCGAAGTCCGGGGAGAGCACGGTGGCGACGGCCATCGTCTCGCCGAGCGCGCGGCCGAGGCCGAGCATCGAGGCGGAGATCACACCGGAGCGCCCGAAGGGCAGCACCGCCATGCGGACGACCTCCCAGCGCGTGGCGCCGAGGGCCAGCGCGGCCTCCTCGTGCATCTGCGGGACCTGGCGGAAGACCTCGCGGCTCACGTTGGTGATGACCGGCAGGATCATGATGGCGAGCAGGATGCCGACGGTGAGCATCGAGCGCGGCGCCCCGCCGTCCCAGGAGAAGATCCCGGTCCAGCCGAAGAAGTCGTCGAGCCAGCCGAACAGGCCGGTCATGTGCGGTACGAGGACCAGCGCGCCCCACAGGCCGTACACGATGGACGGCACGGCGGCGAGCAGGTCGATCACGTAGGCGACCGGGCCGGCCATCCGGCGCGGCGCGTAGTGCGTGATGAACAGCGCGATCGCGACGGCGATCGGGACGGCGATGGCCATGGCGATGATCGAGGAGACGATCGTGCCGAAGGCCAGGACCGCGACACCGAAGGTCGGCGGGATGACGTTGGTGTTCCACTCGAAGGTGGTGAGGAAGTTGCCGTGGTCGCGGCTGATCGCGAGGGCGGCGCGGTAGGTGAGGAAGACCGCGATCGCGGCCATGATCACCAGGAGCAGGATGCCGGAACCGCGGGAGAGACCGAGGAAGACCCGGTCACCGGCGCGGGTGGCGCCGCGGGCGTTGCGCTTCTGCTCGGCGATGCCAGGCTGTGGGGTGGGAGGCGGTGCGTCTGTCGTCTGCGTGGATATGTCCATCGGGTTCTCCGGTCTGCGGAGCCGCGCTCGCGGGCGGCTCGGAGGAGCCGTACGTCCCGGCTTGTGAGGGCGTACGGCTCCGGGCGGCGGTGCACCGGACGGTGCGGCCGGGCCCCTGGGGGACTCGGCCGCACTCGCGGATCTTTAGCTCAGGCCCTCGATGGTGGTGCGGACCTTGGCGATGATCTCGTCGGGGATCGGCGCGTAGTCGATCGTGGAGAGGACCTTCTGGCCGTCCTCGGAGGCGATGTAGCGCAGGAACGCCTTGGTCGCCGGGAGGGTGTCGGCCTTGTTGCCCTTGTCGCAGGCGATCTCGTAGGTGACCAGGCTGATCGGGTACGCGCCCTCGGCCTTGGTCTTGTAGTCGAGTTGCAGCGACAGGTCCTTGCCGGTGCCGACGACCTTGGCGGCCGCGATGTCGGCGGTGGCGGACTCGGTGGACGGGGCGACCGGCTTGCTGGCGCCCGTGTCGATGTTGGCGGCCTTGATGCCGTCCGAGACGTAGGAGAGCTCGAAGTAGCCGATGGCGCCGGAGGTCTGCTTGACCTGCTGGGCGACACCCGCGGACTGCGGAGCGGACTGGCCGCCCTTGGCCTGCCAGGCCTTGCCGCCGGAGTACTTCCAGTTGTCCGGGGTGGTGGCGATCAGGTACTTGGTCAGGTTGTCCGTCGTACCCGACTCGTCCGAGCGGTGGAACGCCTGGATCTTCAGGTTCGGGAGCTTCGCGTCGGGGTTCAGCTTCTTGATCGCCGCGTCGTTCCAGTTGGTGATCTTGCTGTCGAAGATCTTCGCGAGGGTCGGCGCGTCCAGGACCAGGTTGTCGACACCCGGGACGTTGTAACCGATCGCGATCGCGCCGCCGACCATCGGGAGGTCGATGCCCTGGCCGCCGGAGCAGATCTTCTTGGAGGCGGTGACCTCTTCGGGCTTCAGCGCGGAGTCCGAACCGGCGAAGGCGACCTGGCCCTGCGTGAAGGCGGTCACGCCGGCGCCGGAGCCGGAGCCCTTGTAGTTGATCTGCACACCACAGGCCTGGGAGAAGTTCTTGACCCAGGCGTCGATCGCGTTCTTCTGCGCGGAGGAGCCGTCGGCGAGCAGCTGGCCCTTGGCGTTGTCGCACTTGATGGAGCTGGCGTTGGCGGAGGCCGAGGACGTGCTCGAACCGCTGCCGCCACCGTTGTCGTCGGAGCCGCACGCCGTAAGGGCCAGGGCGCCGGAGACGGCGACAGCACCGAGAGACAGGGCGCGCAGCCGGTTCTTGCGCTGAAGCTTCACTTTCGGGAGTTCCTTCCAGAGGCGCCACCTTCGGCGGCGTGCGAAGTAGTGGTGACGTGGTGAGGGGCGCCGCCCCGACCGGGCGTTCACGACCGCTCACCGCATCGCGTACGGCCGAAAGTAGGCAGATCAGGTGAAGCCGCCGATGGGCACAAGTGAACGGAGGGTGAACCCCTGCCATCGGCCTGGTTAGGTCACGGAACGCTCACGGTGAGGGCACGTGAAGGTTCCGACCAACGGGTTACGCGAACATTTCTTCGCCGTTCGTCATCACAGCCGTTACGACGTCACAGCGTTCGTTGCACAGGCATGGGAACCCGTGTGCGACGGGCGCCGTCTCGTCCCAGGACAGCCGACGAAAGGCACGGGCATGGAACGGCGTACCTTCATATCGGGCGGGGCAGCCGCCATCGCGGCGACCGCACTGACGGGGTGCAGCTCAGGGGGCGCGGCCGCGTCACGGACGACCGCGCCGACGTCGTCTCGATCCTCTCGTACGGCCCTGAAGACCACCAGTGCAGCGGCGGCGGCCAACTGGACCGCCCTCGCACACGCCCTCGACGGCACCCTGGTGCGCCCCGGCGAGGCGAACTGGACGACCGCGCACCAGCTCTACAACACCCGCTTCGACAGCCTGAAGCCGTCGGCGGTCGCGTACGTCGCCCACGCCGACGACATCCGCACGACCCTCTCCTACGCCCAGGCCCACGGCCTGAAGATCGCCATCCGTAACGGCGGCCACTCCTACGCGGGCTACTCCTCCGGCGACGGCCGGCTGATCCTCGACGTGTCCAAGCTCAACCGCATCCGCGTCGGCGGCGGTACGGCGGTCGTCGGCGCCGGCTCCAAGCTGATCGACGTCTACCGGGGTCTCGCCGCCAAGGGCGTCACCATCCCGGCGGGCTCCTGCCCCACGGTCGGCGTCTCCGGCCTGGTGCTCGGCGGCGGCCACGGGGTCGCGTCCCGGGCGTACGGCCTGACCTGCGACAGCCTGACCCAGGCGACGCTCGTCACCGCCGACGGCACGCAGGTGGTCGCCAACGCGAGCACCAACAAGGACCTGTACTGGGCGCTGCGCGGCGCGGGCAACGGGAACTTCGGCGTCGTCACGGAGCTCCAGTTCAGGACCCACCCGACCCCGCAGGGTGTGACGGCGTACCTGACCTGGCCGTGGTCGAGGGCCGCGCAGGTGCTGAAGGCCTGGCAGGAGTGGGGCCCGTCGCAGCCGGACGAGATCTGGTCCTCGCTGCACCTGGAGAACTCGGGCAGCGGCCCACGCGTCTCGGTGGCCTGCTTCTCGATGGGAACGTACGGCGAGCTGCAAAACGCGGTCGACGCCCTCGCCCACAGGGCGGGTGCCGACGCCTCCTCGGTGTCGCTGCGCCGCCACGCCTACGAGGAGGTGATGGAGATCTACGCCGGCTGCTCCTCCTTCGCCACCGAGCCCCAGTGCCACCTGCCCGGTGCCACGCCGGGCCGCTCGCCCCAGGGCAGGCTCGGCCGCGAGACGTACACGGCCCGCTCCGACTTCTTCGACCGCTCGCTGTCGGCGGCCGGCATCCAGACGGCGCTGCGCCAGATCGGCTCGGTGCGGGGCGGTGCGGGGAGCATCGCGTTCACGGCGCTCGGCGGGGCGGTGAACCGGGTCGCGCCGACGGCGACGGCGTTCGTGCACCGGCGGTCGCGGATGCTGGCGCAGTACATCGTGTCGTGGGGTGCGGGGGCCTCCGGCAGCACGGGCCAGTCATGGCTGAACGCGGCGCACACCGCGATGAAGCCGTACGCCTCCGGCGCGGCGTACCAGAACTACACGGACCCGACGCTGACGGGCTGGAAGAAGGCGTACTACGGGGACGCGGTGACGAAGCTCGGCAAGGTGAAGCAGCAGTACGACCCGAACCGGTTCTTCTCTTACCCGCAGGGGCTGTAGGACCCAGCAGGGGTGTAGGACTTCGCGGTCCGGCTGCGGCTGCGCGGGGGCTGATCGCGCAGTTCCCCGCGGCCCTTACGGGGCGCTGCGCTCACGCCGCCAGATCGCGGTCCGTCGGCTCCATCGTCGTGCGCGCTCCCGGTACCAGGTCCACCGTCGCTGATCGGCGCCGTACGATCCAGCCCGCCCTCGGCGAGGACTCGACCGCCTTCAGGACCGGTGTCAGCAGGGCGGTGGCCAGGGGGGAGAGGAGAAGGACGACCGCCGTGCCCAGGGCGAAGCCGCCGACCACGTCGGTCGGGTAGTGCACGCCCATGTAGACCCGGCAGAAGCCCTCGGCCAGCGCCAGCCCTATGCCGGCCAGGCCGAAGCGGCGGTTGGCGACGAACAGGCCGACGCCCAGCGCCATGGTGATCGTCGCGTGGTCGCTCACGAAGGAGTAGTCGGTCTTGCCGGAGACCAGGACGTCGAGACCCTGGTGGGTGCGGAACGGCCGGGGGCGCTCCACGAAACCGCGGATGGGAACGTTCACGAGCACGGCGACGGCGGCGGCGAGCGGCGCCCAGACCAGCGCGGCGAGGGTGGCCGGCGCGTCCTCGTCACCCCGGCGCCGTACCGACCACCAGCACCACACCACCAGCAGCACCATCGCGACCAGCAGCCCGTACTCCCCGACGAACTCCATGCCGCGGTCGAACCAGCGCGGCGCGTCCTTGGCCAGGCCGTTGATGTCGTAGAGCAGGTCGACATCGGGGTTGGATCCGGATTCGGCGAGTACAGCCATCGTGCTGCGGCCCCTTCGTCGTCGTTCCGGGACGCACCTGGTGTGCGTCGCTCGCTGCCACCCCCGTGGTCGGCTACGTCAACAGGAACGCACGGCCTACGCCCCTACGTTCCACCCTCCACCGAATGATCACGCAGACGTTATCGAAGAGAGACACAAAGCCGCAGCTCAGGGGTGTGTTTCACGCTCGGTTCACACCGTTGTGGGGAGCGCTTTCGCGCCATCTTCGGTGACGCGGGTGGCCCCGAAGTAGTCTGCCGAGTCGATGGGGTCGAAGCGGATGACGGCCCCGGTGTACGGCGCGTCGATCATGTACCCGCCTCCGACGTAGATACCCACGTGGTGGATGGCCCGGGAGTTGGAGAGATCGGTGGAGAAGAACACCAGGTCGCCCGGGAGCAGTTCGTTGCGGGAGGGGTGCGGACCGGCGTTGTACTGGTCGTTGGCGACCCGCGGCAGGGTGATCCCGACGCTCGCGTACGCCGCCTTCGTCAGCCCCGAGCAGTCGAAGCGGCCACCGTCCTGAGCTGTGCCGTTGCCGCCCCAGAGGTAGGGGGTGCCCAGCTTGTTCTGGGCGTAGGTGATGGCCCCGGCGGCCTGCTTGGTGGGCGAGAGCCGGCTGACCGGCGCGGCGAAGCTGTCCTCCAGCGTGGTGATCGTCTTGACGTAGTTCTGGGTCTCCGCGTACGGCGGCACACCCTTGTACTTGATGACCGCGTACGCCCCCGCGTTGTACGCGGCGAGCATGTTGTCGGAGATGTCGCCGGGGACGTCCTTGACGTACGAGGCGAGCTGGCAGTCGTAGGAGGCGGCCGACGGAATCGCGTCATTCGGGTCCCAGACGTCCCGCACTCCGTCGCCGTTGCCGTCGATGCCGTGGGTGGCCCAGGTCCCCGGGATGAACTGAGCTATCCCCTGCGCGGCCGCCGCGCTCTGCGCCCTCGGGTTGAAGCCGCTCTCCTGGTACAGCTGGGCGGCGAGCAGGGCGGGGTTGATCGCGGGGCAGAGGTTGCCCCACTTCTGCACGAGGGCCGAGTACGCGGCCGGCACCGAGCCCTTCGCCAGGTTCTTGGTGGCGCCCTCGACCCCGTTGAGGAGGTTCCCGGCGACGACGTACACCCCGACGACGAGCAGCATGACGAAGCTCAGCCCGAGGCCGACCGCCGCGCCACCGATCACCCATACTTTCCGCACGCCCCAACCCTCCCCCATGGCAGGGCTGTTCAACGCCATTTCGGCCGAGAGTGGCGCTATTTCACAGCAGGAAGGCGCACATGACGCCGTCTCACCGGGCGGTGGCGTCCCTGAACAGCTCGGCGGCCCCGCCGCCGAGCACCACGCTGTACGAGATGTCGGGCGTGGACCCGCCCTGCTCGTGCCCGCCCAGCACGCCGACCACCTCGTGGTCACCGTTCACCCAGGGGCTCCCGCTGGTGCCCCCGGTGAACTCCGGGCAGTCGATCCGCTGTTGGGTGGCGCTGTGGGCGACGGGCCGGTTGGTGCAGTCGACCGGCACCTCACGGGAGTCGGGATACCCGGTGACGGTCACCGGGGTGGCGCCGGTGGCGACACCGGTGACGAACCGGTTGGCCCCGGTGACGTCCTCGACCCGCTTGCCGGCCCGGTCCTGCACGGCGGCGAAGGCGACGTCGCTGTCCTCGTCCTGCCCGTGCGACCAGCCGTCGGGCAGGTACCGCCGGCCGACCTTCCACACCCCGTACGGCGCCAGCCCGTCCCGGTACCCGGGCACGAACACGAGCCCCGTGCCGTCGTCCCCGTCGACGCAGTGCGCGGCGGTGACGATGAGGTCGCGCTGCGGGCTGTGCACCACGGAGGCGGTGCAGAAGTGGTTCCCGGAGAGGCTGCCGGCCTTGTCGGCGCTGAACAGCGCCCCGACCCGGGCGCTGTCGGTGGTGGTCCCCACCACGGCGGTCACCCCGAACGGTCCCGCCGCCTCTTCGGCCGCCGCGACGGAGGCCGAGGTGGCGGCCAGGACGACCACGGCACAGAGCGCGACGCGGCGCGAGGTGACATAGATGCGTGAGGTGCGCTTCATCAGGCTCCACTGTGTCCCACGAAGGTGAGAATCGGTTCCCGACTTCCCTGATTTTTCGCTGTGAACCGCCCTTGCGGCCGTCCCGCCGGGCGGTTCTTGGCGGCCGTGTGCTCAGAACGTGGTCGTCATCCCGCCGTCCACCGCGATCGTCTGACCCGTGATGAAGGACGCCGCGTCGCTCGCCAGGAAGACGACGATGCCCGCGATCTCCGGCGGCCGTCCCCAGCGGCCCAGCGCCGTCCGGGTGCGCAGCCAGGTGGCCCACTCCGGGTCCTCGGCCAGGGCGGCGTCGACGTCCGTGGCGAACGTGCCCGGGGCCACCGAGTTGACCGTCGTGCCGCTCGGGCCGAGGTCGGCCGCCAGCGCCCGGGTCAGGCCGTCGAGGCCCGCCTTCGCCGTGGCGTAGGCGACGTCACCGGTGCGGCCCAACTGGCCGACCACGGAGGAGACGTTGATGATGCGCCCCGGTGTGTCACGGGCCGCCAGGCTCCGGGCGACCGTCTGACTGAGCGCGTACGCCGAGGTCAGATGGGTGTCGAGCATCGTTGACAGCTCGTCCGGGGGCATCTCGTGGACGCCCCTGCGGTCCCGGTGGCCCACGTTGTTGACCAGGATGTCGAGGGCGCCGACGGCGCTCACCGCGTCCTGGGCCGCCGCCCGGTCCGTCACGTCGAAGGCCGCACCGGTCACGTCCAGGCCCTCGTCACGCAGCCGGGCCGCCGCCGCTTCCAGCGCCACCGTGTCCCGCCCGTTGAGGACCACCCGCGCGCCGGCGCCCGCCAGGCCCCGCGCCATCTCCAGCCCCAGCCCCCGGACGGACCCGGTCACCAGGGCCGTTCGTCCGGTGAGGGTGAAGTCCACGGCGCCGGCGGTCATACCGCCACCTCCCGGAGAGCCGTCGTGCACATCGTGTCGGCTCACCGTATCCAGGTCCGTCGGCGGGACCGTCCGCCGTCCACCACCTGGGCGTTCACTCCGGCCGGCCGTTCACGCGGTCCGCGCGCCGAGCGCCCACCTCACCCCCGTCATCTCCTCCGACAGCGTCCACAGCCGGCGCGCCGCCTCCGGGTCGCTCGCCGCCCGGCTGCGGCCCACCAGCGTCGGCGCGCCCCGCATCTCCCCCAGGCCGTCCGGACCGACGTAGCTCGCGCCCGGCAGGTCGCGGGTCGCCGCGTACAGCGTGGGCAGCGTGCCCGCCCGGTCGTCCTGGGCGAGCAGCCGGTTGCCGAGGCCCAGTCCGAGGCGGGCGAGCGGGTTGGCGTGGTGGCTCTGGAGGTTGGTCGCCGCGTAGCCGGGGTGTGCGGACAGGGCGCGCACCCGGGAGCCGGCCTCGGTGAGGCGACGCTGGAGCTCCAGGGTGAAGAGGAGGTTCGCCAGCTTGGACTGGGCGTAGGCGCGAGTGGGGCTGTAGTTGGCGCGCAGGTTGACGTCGTCGAAGTGGATCACGCCGTCGCCGCCCCGGTGCAGGCCCGAGGAGACGGTCACCACCCGGTCGGTGACGTGCGGCAGCAGCAGGTTGGTCAGCGCGAAGTGGCCCAGGTGGTTGGTGCCGAACTGCATCTCGAAGCCGTCGGCGGTGCGCAGCTCCGGCAGCATCATCACGCCCGCGTTGTTGATCAGCAGGTCCAGCGGGCGGTCCCAGCCGGCCGCGAACTCCCGTACCGAGGACAGGTCCGCCAGGTCCAGGCGGCGCACCTCGGTACTGCCGGGCACCTTCGCCGCGGCGGCCCGGCCGCGTTCCGGATCGCGCACCGCGAGCACCACATGGGCGCCCGCCCGCGCCAGCGCGTCCGTGGCCGCCAGGCCCAGGCCGCTGTTGGCGCCGGTGACCACGGCCGTACGGCCGGTGAGGTCGGGGAGATCGCTCGCGTTCCACTTGTGGTTCTTCTCAGCCATGGCGCCAATGTAGGCGTCGACAACAATGATGTCAACGACAACAAAGATGGCGATGCCAACAAAGCTGACGGTGCCAACAAAGCTGACAGTGACCACAAAGCTGACGGCGGCTACATCGGGCTACGATGGCGCCCATGCCGCCAAGCCGCCCCTACCACCACGGAGACCTGCGCGCCGCCCTGCTCACCAGCGCCGAGCGCACCCTGCGCGAGAAGGGCGCCACCGCCCTGTCCCTGCGCGAGCTGGCCCGCGACATCGGGGTGAGCCATGCCGCCCCCGGCCGGCATTTCAAGGACAAGCAGGCCCTCCTGGACGCGCTCGCGCTCGCCGGATACGACCGCCTGAACGGCGCGCTGGCCGCCGCGGACCTGCCCGACGCCCCCCTGGAACCGCGCCTCACCTCGCTCGCCCGCGCCTACCTCACCTTCGCCATCGACAACCCCGAGCTGCTGGAGCTGATGTTCGCCCGCAAGCACGACCCGGACATCGACGCGCAACTGGCCGACGCCGTCGACATGTCCATGGGCTCCTTCGTGCGGCTGACCGCGGAGGCGCAGCGGCGCGGCGAGATCATCGAGGGCGATCCGGAGCGGCTCACCCTCGCCGCCGCGGCGGGCGTGCACGGCCTCGCCAGCCTGATCGCCGCCTGCGCACTGCCCCCGGACGAGGCCCTGGTCGGCCTGGAGGGTTACATCCACCTCCTGCTGCACGGCCTCAAGCCCCGCTGACACCGGGGCACGCCCCGCCGGCGGCGGACCGCACCCCACGACCGCACCCCCCGGCACCCGATCCATACGACCCCTGATGCGTCGTCAACGCGCATTGCGTAGCGGGCACTTCGGCCTGCCGGGTCAACCGAACCCCAACCTCCGGCCATCCGGCCCCCAATGATCAGTAAGCCCTTCCCGCGCTTCAGTAACGCGGAAGTCAGGATTCCGAAACCCATCTTGTTGTCGCGTACCCAACAACGCGATGGTTCGTCGCGGGCCGCCGCCGCCCCCACCGGCAACCACGCCGGTGGCCCCCCACCCGCAGGCCTCTGTCCCCTCTCCCAGGAGGCTGTACGTTGCGTACGACCACCCCCGACACCCCCCACAGCAGCGGTAGACGGCGCCGGATCGGCACCGCCCTCGCGGCCACCGCGGCGCTCGCCGCCGCCGGCCTCGGCACCGCTGCGCACGCCACCGCGGCCACCGCGGACGTCACCCACAAGGTGAGCGCCAGGACCGTCGCCGCCCAGGTCGCGAAGGCCCACGTCCAGTACGAGAAGGCCGGCTGCGGTGCCACCCCGAAGAAGGGCTTCGCCGCCTGCGACGCCCTCCGGGTCACCGGCGGCACCACCGCCTTCATGGAGAAGCAGGCCGCCCTCAAGGGCATCGCGCCGAGGACCGTCAAGCCGAACGCCGCGTCCGACTCCCCCACCGGATACGGCCCCTCGGACATCCAGTCGGCCTACGGCCTGACCGACGCCGCCGCCGCGAACGGCTCGGGCGAGACCGTCGCGATCGTCGACGCGTACGACGACCCGAACGCCGAGGCGGACCTCGCCACCTACCGCTCGTACTACGGCCTGTCGGACTGCACCACCGACAACGGCTGCTTCGAGAAGGTCTCCCAGACCGGCTCCACCACCTCGCTCCCGTCCGCCGACAGCGGCTGGGCCGGCGAGGAGTCCCTCGACCTCGACATGGTCAGCGCGACCTGCCCCAACTGCAACATCCTGCTGGTCGAGGCGAAGTCGGCCTCCGACGCCAACCTGGGCACCGCGGTGAACGAGGCCGTCAAGCTGGGCGCCAAGTTCATCTCCAACAGCTACGGCGGCTCCGAGTCGTCGTCGGACACGTCGTACGACACCTCGTACTACAAGCACGCGGGCGTGGCCATCACCGCGAGCGCCGGTGACGAGGCGTACGGCGCCGAGTACCCCGCCGCCTCCCGGTACGTGACCGCCGTCGGCGGCACCAAGCTCTCCACCTCCTCCAACAGCCGCGGCTGGACCGAGTCGGTGTGGAAGACGTCTAGCACCGAGGGCACCGGCTCGGGCTGCTCCTCCTACGACGCCAAGCCCAGCTGGCAGACCGACACCGGCTGCTCGAAGCGCATGATCGCGGACGTCTCCGCGGTCGCCGACCCCGCCACCGGCGTCTCCGTCTACGACTCCTACGGCGACGACGGCACGGGCTGGAACACCTACGGCGGCACCAGCGCCTCCTCGCCGCTCATCGCCTCGGTGTACGCCCTGGCCGGCACCCCGGGCAGCAGCGACTACCCGGCCCAGTACCCGTACAACGCGGCCGGCACCTCGGCCCTGAACGACGTGACGAGCGGCAACAACGGCTCCTGCTCGACCGCGTACTTCTGCACCGCCGAGTCGGGCTACGACGGTCCGACCGGCTGGGGCACCCCCGAGGGGACCGACGCCTTCACCGGCTGAGCCCTTCGGAGACCGACCTCCCCGTCGGGTCACGGGGAGCCGCCACCGTGAGGGGGACGTGGGGTCCCCTCGGCGGCAGCGCAAGAGAGACGGGCCACGGCATCCGGCCGTGGCCCGTCTTTCGCGACCTGCCGTTTCCACCGGCTTTGCAACTCCAGTGAACCAGCTGTGAGTCGAGTCAAGCAGCCGTCACCCGCAGGACAACGGGCAGCCATCACCGGGTCACGCGAAGGCCGCGTTCGGCAATGCGGAAGTAAGGATTCCCTAAGCCCCTTGTTGTCGCGTACTCAACAAAGGATTCTCTTCGCGGACCGCCTCACCAGATCGCACCCGCACCGCCCCTGTTCGAACTGTTCCACCCCATCAGGAACATCAGGAGGCTGCACGCATGCGTTCCACTCCCCCCAACAGATCCTCGCTGCGCAGCGGTTGGCGCCGACTGGGCACCGCCGCGACGGCCACCGCCGCGCTGATGTTCGTCGGCCTCGGAACCGCCGTCCAGGCCGACGCGACTCCCACCGCGGCCGGCAAGGTGACCTACGTCGCCACCCCCTGTGCCACCCCCAGACACACGGGCGACCTCACCTGCAAGTCCTACCGCGTCACCGGCGGCCTCACCGCCTTCCAGAAGCAGCAGGCCGCGCGGACCGGCGTCACCCCCAAGGCCGCCGACGCCTCCACCCCGTCCGGCTACAGCCCCACCAACCTGCGGTCGGCCTACGGCCTGACCTCCGCCGCCGCCTCCAACGGCTCCGGTGAGACGATCGCGATCGTCGACGCCTACAACGACCCGAACGCCGAGGCGGACCTCGCCACCTACCGCTCGTACTACGGCCTGTCCGCCTGCACCACGGCCAACGGCTGCTTCAAGAAGGTCTCCCAGACCGGCTCCACCACCTCGCTGCCCTCCTCCGACGCCGGCTGGTCCGAGGAGATCTCCCTCGACCTCGACATGGCCTCCGCGATCTGCCCGCTGTGCAACATCACCCTCGTCGAGGCCACCAGCGCCAGCTACGCCAACCTCGGCACCGCGGAGAACGAGGCCGTCGCCCTCGGCGCCAAGTTCGTCTCCAACAGCTACGGCGGCTCCGAGTCCTCCTCCCAGACGTCGTACGACACCTCGTACTACAAGCACGCGGGCGTCGCGATCACCGTCTCCGCCGGTGACAGCGGCTACGGCGCCGAGTACCCGGCGACCTCCCAGTACGTCACCGCCGTCGGCGGCACCAAGCTCTCCACCGCCTCCACCACCCGCGGCTGGACCGAGTCCGTCTGGCGCACCTCCAGCTCCGAGGGCACCGGCTCCGGCTGCTCCGCCTACGACGCCAAGCCCAGCTGGCAGACCGACACCGGCTGCACCAAGCGCATGGAGTCCGACGTCTCCGCGGTCGCCGACCCCGCAACCGGCGTCTCCGTCTACGACTCCTACGGCGTCACCGCCGGCTGGTACACCTTCGGCGGCACCAGCGTCTCCGCCCCGATCATCGCCGGCGTCTACGCCCTCGCCGGCACCCCGGCCAGCGGCACCTACCCGGCGCAGTACCCCTACGACTACGCGGGCACCTCGTCCCTCAACGACGTGACGAGCGGCTACAACGGCTCCTGCTCCACCGCGTACTTCTGCACCGCCGAGACCGGCTACGACGGCCCGACCGGCTGGGGCACCCCCGAGGGCGTCAGCGCCTTCGCCAACTAGCACCAGCCCCTCTCCCCCACGGGTCGCGGCAACCAGCCGCGGCCCGTTCGTCATGAGAACATCGGATCGGTGGCGTTCACCCGACTGGCCGTCAAAAAGCGTGCCAGGGCGTGAAAGGGGTCAACGACGGAACCACACCACAGGTTCCGCTCAGGCCTCATTGCCCGGCGTGACCTGCCGTGATACACAGAGTGACCGTACGAGCCTTTCGTACGAAACCCGCCAATCAATGACGTCAAGTCGACATACTCCGGCGGCGTTGTCAGCGAGAATAGAGCGTGACCTCTGCACCGGGCAGGGGCGGCCAGAACTACCCACCAGGGGCGGTGACTTACATGTTCTACGCGGCCGACAAGGGAGACATCAACACCATCATCGGCGGAATCGCTCCGGACTGGGGGCCTTTCGGCAGCCTGGGCAACGAGGCGAAGACGATGATCCAGGTGGTCATGGCCGTGGCCATCCTCATCTGCCTCGGCATCGCCGTCTGGGGTGCCGCCAAACAGCGCATCGGCGCCACGGCTCTCCGTGACACCTTCAGTGCCGAACAGGGCAAGGGCCTCATCATCGCCGGACTGACCGGAGTCTTCATCATCGGCTCACTCGGCACCCTGTTCACCATCGTGTACGGCATGGCCGTCTAGGCGCCTGGACCTCTTCCCTCCCCGCTCCGAGGTTGCGTTTCCCTGATGTCGAGTCACCACACCGCGCCCGCGCGGGAACCAGCACGGCTACCGTCGTACTGCTACGCGTTCCGGTACGACGTGGAGGGGGAGTACGCGGCATGAGCCTCGGAGACGAGCCCGGCTACCCGGAGTCCGGCCACACCCGCACCCGGCTGCCCGACGACCCGTACGGCGGCGCGGCCCGCCGCGGCGGCCGCTCCTCCTCACGGAGCCTGGTCACGGTCGTCGGCGTCGTCGTCCTCCTCATCGCGGCGATCGCCTTCGCGAACAGAGGCGACGGCGACAGCAACGACTCGTCGTCGTCCACGACGACCAACGGAAGCGGCAACGCCGACCAGCCGGCCACGTCCTCCACGGCCGCCAGCGGCACCAAGCCGGTAGAAACAAAGTCCGGCAACATCCCCACCGGCTTCGCCCACACCACCCAGGGCGCCCAGAGCGCGGCGGCGAACTACGCGGTGACGCTGGGTTCGACAGGGATGTTCAACAAGGACAGCCGGCACAGAATCGTCAACGGCCTCTACACGCCCGCCGCGGCCGGCAAGCTCCAGAACGCCATGGACGCGGCCTACTCGGCGGGCTTCCTCGGCAAACTCGGCCTCGACGCCAACGGCAACGCCCCGCAGGGCAGCACCTTCGTCTCCCGCACGGTCCCGGTGGGCACCACGGCCGAGCAGTACAGCGACACCGACGCCAAGGTCTCGGTCTGGTACGTGGGTCTCATCGGCATGTCGGGCACGGCCTCGACCAATCCCGTCACCACCACTTGGAAGACCTGGACCTTCAACCTGCACTGGGCCGACGACGACTGGAAGATCAGCGCGGACACCCAGAAGGACGGACCGGCGCCGGTCCCCGGTGACGACCAGGCCGCCACCTCCGACGAGATCAGCAAGGCCGTCGAGCAGTACGGAGGGTTCACTTATGCCCGGTAGCCCGCGTCGCGTACTCGAACTGACCGGCCTCCTGGCCGCCGTACAGACCACGGTGATCCTGCTGGCGACCCGTGCCCTTGCAGACCCGACGCCGTCGCCCACCCCCAGTCTCTCGGCCTCGCCCGCCCCGTCCGCGTCGGCCAGCAGCGACTCGTGCGGCCTGCTGATCGGTCCCGCCAAGGACTACTGCGAGAAGGGGAGCGGCAGTGGCTCCTCCGGGTCCACCACCGACCCCCTCAGTTCCACCCTCGACCCCCTGTCCTCTCTCGCTCAGGGGTGTGCCAAGGCTGCTTCCTGGACCGTCGACAAGCTCAGTGGGGCCGTCAAGGAGACCGCCAACGTCGACTTCACCAACGAGAAGTTCCTCCAGCAGTACGCCGTCGTCTTCGCCGCGTCGACGATCCTGACCCTGCTGCTGTGGCTGCTGGCCGTCGCCAAGCGGGCGGTACGCGGCGTCCCCCTCACCACCGCCATCTCGGAGGCCGTCGGCTTCCTCTGGCTGACCGTGCTGGCCTCCGCCTTCACCCCGCTGATCCTCTACACCGTCGTATCGGCCACCGACGGCGTCACCGACGTCCTCGCGAAGACCACCGGCAACCAGACCGACACCTTCTTCGGCACCTTCTCCGACGCCCTCAACAAGGGCGACGACATCGGCGGCGGCCCCATCATGCTGATCGTCGTCTCCCTGGTGAGCATCCTCGCCGCCGGCGTGCTCTGGCTGGAGCTGGTCATCAGGGCCGCCCTCCTCTACGTCGGCGCCCTCCTCGGCACCGTCGTCTACGCCGGCCTCGTCGACAAGAACCTGTGGGGCCACGTCCGCCGCTGGGCCGGCATCATGATCGCCGTCATCCTGGTGAAGCCGGTCATCGTGATAGTGCTGGGCCTCGCCGGCGCGCTCTCCTCCGACGGCGGCCCCGACGCCTTCTCCGCCGTCGTCTCCGGCCTCGCCATCATCCTGCTCGCCATCTTCGCCAGCGCGATGATCTACCGCTTCGTCCCCGGCTTCGGCGACGAGATCGCGAACGGCCGCAACAACCGCATCATGCAGGGCGCCGAGGGCAAGGCCGCCGCGGTCATCAGCAGCCCCGCCAACCTGGTCGCCCAGGGCATCCGCACCCACAGCGCGCGCGCCGACAACAACGGCGGCGGCTCGTCCGGCGGCTCCTCCGCCGCCCGCCCGTCCAACCCGGCCTCGGGCGGCGTCGCCGCCCACAGCACCCGCGGCTCCACCGGCGGCGGCGGAGCCGTCCCCTCCGCCGCGCCCGCGCCCCGCGCGCCCAGCCCGGCGAACACCCCGCACGCCAGCAACACCCGCAACAACAGCTCGGGAGGTGAGGGGCGTTGACGACCGAGTCCCATCTGTCCCATCCGATGGCGCCCCGCCGTACGTATCTCATCGGCCGCGCCCGGCCGAACGCGATCGTCGGCCGCAACCGCGAGTCCGGCGAGATCGGCCTGATCATCGTCGGCGCGTTCCTCGGCATGATGTGCGGACTCCTCGTCCCGGTCCTCTCCCTGCGCATCGTGCTGCTCATGGGCTTCCCGCTGCTCGCGCTGGCCGCGGTCTACGTGCCGTACAAGCGCCGTACGTTCTACAAGTGGTTCGAGATCAACCGCAGTTACAAGCGCACCCTGCGCACCGGCACCGTGTACCGCTCCACCGCCAGCGAGGCCGGCACCCGCATCGACGGCCGCGAGGTCGAGATCGGCCCGCCGCCCGGCATCGGCCGGATCAGCTGGCTCGCCGCTCCCTTCGGCCCCGACGAGATCGCCGTGCTCCTGCACGCCGACCGCAAGACGGTCACCGCGGCCATCGAGATCGAAGGGCCCGGCGTCGGCCTGCGCGACTCCGAGGACCAGGAAGCCCTCGTCGACCGCTTCGGCACCCTCCTCAAGCACGTGGCGAACGGCGACGGCTTCGTCACCCGCCTCCAGATGCTCGCCCGCACCCTCCCCGCCGACCCCGACGCGCACGCCAAGGACGTCGCCCAGCGCGGCGACGACAGGGCACCGGGCTGGCTGGCGCAGTCGTACGACCAGTTGCAGTCCATGGTCTCCACCAGCAGCGAGCAGCACCGCGCCTATCTCGTCGCCTGCATGCACTACTCCCGCGAACTGGCCGCCGAGGCCCATGCGATGGCCCGCGCCGCCCGCCCCCAGGCCGGCCGCAAGCTGGACCGTGACTCCGGGCTCGCCGTCGTCATGGCCCGCGAGCTCACGGACATCTGCTCCCGCCTCCAGGAGGCGGACATCCGTGTCCGGCAGCCCCTCGGCCAGGGCCGCCTCGCCTCCCTGATCCACTCCATGTACGACCCGGACCACCCCATCGACCACATCCAGGCGATGACCAAGCGCAACGCCTGGCCGGCCGAACTCGACGCCATGGAGCCGACCTACCTCCAGGCCAAGACCCGCGAGTCGTCCACCCGAGAGCCCTGGTGCCACGCCACGGCCTGGGTGAAGGAGTGGCCGATGACCCCGGTCGGCGTGAACTTCCTGGCCCCGCTCCTGGTCCACACCCCGGACGTCATCCGCACGGTCGCGGTCACCATGGACCTCGAACCCACCGAGGTCGCCATCGAGCGCATGCTGACGGAGAAGACCAACGACGAGGCGGAGGCGTCCCGCGCCGCCAAGATGAACCGGACCGTCGACCCCCGCGACATCGCCGCCCACAACCGCCTAGACCAGCGCGGCGAAGACCTGGCCAGCGGCGCCGCCGGCGTCAACCTGGTCGGCTACATCACGGTGTCCTCCCGCTCCCCGGAGGCCCTCAACCGCGACAAGCGCACCATAAGGGCGTCCGCCGGAAAGTCGTACCTGAAACTGGAGTGGTGCGACCGCGAGCACCACCGCGCCTTCGTGAACACACTGCCCTTCGCCACCGGAATCCGAAGGTAGAGGCTGATGCGCTGATGAGGGACCCGCTGTCCGTCCTCACCGAAGCCTTCACGTCCTTCCTGTTCGGGAAGGTCGAGACGACCCGCTCCCCGGTCCGCACCTCCACCGGCCAGGCCCAGGCCGTCTACCTCCCCACGGCCGCCCCCGGCCTGGGCGACTCGGGCGTGATCATCGGCCGGGAGGTGTACTCCGGCAAGGGCTACATCTACGACCCCTTCCAGCTCTACGGCCAGCAACTGCCCGCCCCGCACTGGCTGGTCCTCGGTGAGTCCGGCAACGGCAAGTCGGCCCTGGAGAAGACCTACGTCCTACGGCAGCTGCGCTTCCGCGACCGCCAGGTCGTCGTCCTGGACGCGCAGGGCGAGGACGGCGTCGGCGAGTGGAACCTCATCGCGGAGGAGCTGGGGATAACCCCCATCAGGCTCGACCCGACGGCGGCCCTCAACCACGGCATCCGCCTCAACCCGCTGGACCCGTCGATCACCACGACGGGCCAGCTCGCGCTGTTGCGCACCATCATCGAGGTGGCGATGGGCCACGGCCTCGACGAACGCTCCGGCTTCGCCCTGAAGGTCGCCCACTCCTACGTCAACGAGACCATCCTCGACCGCCAGCCCGTCCTGACGGACATCGTCGAGCAGCTACGGCACCCCGAACCGGAGTCCGCCGAGGCGATGAACGTCGCCATAGACGACGTACGGGCGTGGGGCCTGGACGTCGCTCTGGTCCTGGACCGCCTGGTCGACGGTGACCTGCGCGGCATGTTCGACGGCCCCACCACGGTCGGCATCGACCTCGACGCCCCCCTCATCGTCTTCGACCTGTCCCACATCGACCGCAACTCCATCGCCATGCCGATCCTGATGGCGATCGTCGGCGTGTGGCTGGAGCACACCTGGATCCGCCCGGACCGCAAGAAGCGCATCTTCCTGGTCGAAGAGGCCTGGCACATCATCAACAGCCCCTTCGTGGCGCAGCTGTTCCAGCGTCTGCTGAAGTTCGGCCGGCGCCTGGGTCTCTCCTTCGTCGCGGTGGTCCACCACCTGTCCGACGTCGTGGACGGGGCGGCGGCCAAGGAGGCCGCGGCGATCCTGAAGATGGCGTCGACCCGGACGATCTACGCCCAGAAGGCGGACGAGGCGCGGGCGACGGGCCGGGTCCTCGGTCTGCCCCGCTGGGCCGTGGAGATCATCCCCACCCTCACCCCGGGCATCGCGGTCTGGGACGTCAACGGCAATGTCCAGGTGGTCAAACACCTGGTCACCGAGACGGAACGGCCGCTCGTCTTCACCGACCGCGCGATGACCGAGTCCTCCAGCGACCTGGCCGACGCCGACGACGCGCTGCGCGCCGCCGAGCTGGAGGCGGAACAGCGGGCGGCGGCCTTCGTGGAGCAGCACCTCGGCGACTCCGAGTCGACGGTGGCATAGGGAGGCCGTTCGTGAGACCGGACCCTCGGGAGGAGCGGGAACACCGCGGCGGTGGCGGTGTTCCCGACGGCCTGCTGATCGGCATACTCGGGTCCCTGCTCGGGGTCACCCTGCTGGTGTGGACGGCGACGGGACTGGCCGCCTGGTTCGCCCACGGCAGCTGGCCGTCGACCGTCACCCTCACCCACACCCCGCCGGCGATGCGCCACCTCATCGGCGAACCGCACGACGTGACGGGCGCCTGGCCGGACACCCCGGCGGCCCGGCTGTCCGGGTGGGGACTGTTCTGGGGCCTGCTCCTCGGCCAGCTGATGATCCTGCTCGTTCTCGGCGTGTTCGTGATGGGCACGGTCGCCCGCTGGCGCGCGGGCCGAAGAAACCGGAAGGCGACAGCCGGGCAGGCGACCACGCCCGACGCGCCCCCGGGTCCGGCACCAGCGACCGTCCAGGCCCCGAGCCCGGCCGTCCTGGCGTCAGGCACCGAGCAGGTCCCCACGGGCCCCGCCGTCCTCGCGACAGACACCGAGCAGGTCCCCTCGGGCCCCGCCGTCCCCGCGCCCGCCACCGAACAGGTCCCTCCGAGCCTCGTCGGAGGCCTCTCGGCCCCCGTGCCGGGCCCGGACGGCACAGTGCTCCCCCCACCGGCCCACGGCACCCAGCCGGCCCCCGCCTTCGACGGACTCGACGCTCACTCCTCCGTCAACGGTGAACGCCTGGGCGGCTGGACGAAGATCCACCTCGCGCCCGCCGAATCCCGCCGGACGACCGCGATCCAGGCCATCCGCGACGCGGCCGGACCCGCCCTCGTCGTCACCTCGAACCCCGCCGTCTGGTACGAGACCAAGGACGCCCGAGCCAAACTCGGTCCGGCCCTCCTCTACGACCCGAACCACCTCTGCGACACCCCCGCCCGCTTCCACTGGTCCCCCACGACCGGCTGCGCGGACAAGCAGACCGCCGCCCTGCGCGCCCAGGCCCTGCTCACCCCCGTGAAACCCACCGCGAAGATCGACCAGGCGGTCACGGACACGGCGGAGACCCTGCTCCGCAGCTACCTGCACGCCGCCGCCCTGGAGAACCGCACGATCCGCCATGTCCACCGCTGGGCGCAGGGCACGGGCGTCCAGGACGCCGTACGGACGCTCCGCACCCACCCGAAGGCGGCCCCCGGCGCCGCGGGCGAGCTGGAGGCCGCGCTCACCGCACACCCGGAACGCCGCGACATCGCCCAGGAACTGACGGCGCGTGCGCTGGCCGCACTCTTCACGGTCAACATCCGCGAGGCCTGCAATCCCAACCGATCCGATGCCCTCGCTTTGGATTCCTTCGTGGACGAAGGGGGCACGCTTTATGTGGTCGGTGAATCCATCGAGGACCCCAGGACCAACCCCGGCGCGATGCCCCTCCTGACGGCCCTCGTCTCAAGCGTGGTCGAGCAGGGCCGGCGCATGGCCGAACGGTCATCCTCCGGTCGGCTCGACCCACCACTCACCCTGGTCCTGGACGACGTGGCGGCCGTGGCTCCCCTCCCCCAGCTGCCCGACCTGCTCACCACCGGTCCGGGCCAGGGCCTGCCGACCCTCGCCCTGCTCCGCTCCCACGAGCAGGCCCGGTCCCGCTGGCCGCACCGGGAACTGCCGGTCTAGGACGGCCACTCCAGCACGAGCTCAAGCTCGGTCTCCGTGTCGTCCTTGTCGAACGGCACGAGCACCCCGCTCGGCACGAAGCCGGCCTTGCGGTACGCGCCCTGCGCCCGCGGATTCCTCTCGTGCACCAACAGCCGCACCCGTTCCGCGCCCTGTTCCCGCGCCCAGGCCACACCGACGTCGAACAGCGCCTTGATCAGCCCGTTCCCCCGGTGCTCGGGCCGGACGAACACCCCCACGACGTGCCCCTGCCGTCGCTCGACCGGCTGCCCGGCCCAGTCCGTCGTCCCGGCCTCCTCGATGAGCACGGTCAGCGTTCCGGCCCACTCCCCGTCCGGCGTCTCGGCGATGAACTGCCGCGCGCCACTGGGCTCCTCCGCCGACCGGGCGGCCCGGTCCTGGTAGAAGGAGTCCGGCCGGCCCACGGCGTCCTCGTGGCTCTCCAGGAACGCGATGTCGGCCACCGGGTCCCGCAGGGCGACGAGCCGAAGCCGCTTGACGGCCTGCCACTCGTCGGCCCGTATCGCGCGGACGCCGTAATCACCGCTGGTCATAGTACTCATGCGGCCACGTTAGCCCGCGCGTCCCACCCTGCTCATCCCCTTTACGCAGCTCACTCGGACCCCGTTGTCAGTGCCCCGCTCTACGGTGGACGCCATGACGACTCTGCCGAACCGACCGAACACCGCCCTGCTGATCGTGGACGTGCAGAACGGGGTGGTGGACAGCTCCCACAACCGCGACGAGGTGATCACGAACATCAACACCCTGATCACCAAGGCCCGTTCCGAGGCGGTCCCGGTGATCTGGATCCAGCACTCCAGCGACGAACTGAAGCCGGACAGCGCCCCCTGGCAGTACGTCCCCGAGCTGATCCGCGAGGCCGACGAGCCGCTCGTCCACAAGCGCTACGGCGACTCGTTCGAGGCCACCGAGCTGGAGTCCGTGCTGGCCGAGCGTGCCGTGGGCCGTCTGGTCGTCACCGGCGCCCAGACCGACGCCTGCATCCGCTCCACTCTGCACGGCGCCATCGTCCGCGGGTACGACGCGACGCTGGTCTCCGACGCCCACACCACGGAGGACCTCACGCAGTACGGGGCGCCGGCGCCGCAGCAGGTCATCTCCCACACGAATCTCTACTGGGAGTGGCAGGAGGCTCCGGGCCGAAAGGGCGGCACGGCCACCACGGCGGACGTGACGTTCTGAGGTCTCCGGCTGAGGTCTCCAGAACCCAGAACGCAGAAAACCCCCGCATCGAAGATGCGGGGGTTTTCCCAATATTTGTTCGGCGGCGTCCTACTCTCCC
>NZ_LBMU02000013.1 GCF_001005085.2 Streptomyces humi | reverse complement strand
GGGTACGGCTGTTCTGCGCGGCGGCGGACACAGGGGTGCCCGAAAGGAGGACACAGGCATGCCCGCGTACGCGCAGCGCAGTCCGTCGGAGGCCCTCTCTCCCTCGGCCGGCCCGCGTGCGGACCGCCCGACCGCCATCAGCAGCGACGTCTGGCTCCGTCCCAAGCTACACCGGTCGAGCGGGCCACCCCCAGTCCACCTTCGAACAGATCACGCCGTTCGAGGAGGGGCGGGCGTGGCCGGCGGGGTGTGGGGGCGGGGGTCAGTGGCCGGCCGGGTGGGGGTTCGGGCCGCCCGGGGTGGCTTCCGGGTCGGGGCCCTTGGCGGCCTCGGCCTCGCTGTAGATGTCGGGTTCCAGGTAGATCACGCGGGCGATGGGAACCGCGGCGCGGATGCGGGACTCGGCCGCGTTGATGGCGCTCGCGACCTGGCCGGCCGTGTCGTCGTGCCGGACGGCGATCTTGGCGGCGACGAGGAGTTCCTCCGGGCCGAGGTGGAGCGTGCGCATGTGGATGATGCCGGTGACGGTGTCGCCGTCGACGATCGCGGCCTCGATCTTCCTGACCTCCTCGACGCCCGCGGCCTCGCCGAGCAGGAGGGACTTGGTCTCGGCGGCCAGGACGAGGGCGATCGAGACGAGCAGGACACCGATGCAGACCGTGCCGATGCCGTCCCAGGTGCCGTCGCCGGTGAGCAGGGCGAGGCCGACGCCGCCGAGGGCGAGGACCAGACCGATGAGGGCGCCGAAGTCCTCCAGGAGCACCACCGGCAGCTCGGGGGCCTTGGCGCGGCGGATGAACTGCGACCAGGACAGCTTGCCGCGCAGTTCGTTGGACTCCTTGATGGCCGTCTTGAAGGAGAAGCCCTCGGCGATGATCGCGAACACGAGCACGCCGACCGGCCAGTACCAGTGCTCCACCTCGTGCGGGTGGCTGATCTTCTCGTAGCCCTCGTAGATGGCGAACATGCCGCCGACCGAGAAGAGGACGATGGAGACCAGGAAGGCGTAGATGTACCGCTCGCGGCCGTAGCCGAAGGGGTGTTGGGGGGTCGCCTCGCGCTGGGCCTTCTTGCCGCCGATGAGCAGCAGGAACTGGTTGCCGGAGTCGGCGAGCGAGTGGACGCCCTCGGCGAGCATCGACGAGGAGCCGCTGAAGGCGAACGCCACGAACTTCGATACCGCGATCGCGAGGTTGGCGCCGAGTGCCGCCACGATCGCCCTGGTGCCGCCTGACGCGCTCATGTGTCCGCGTGGTCCCTTCGGTACTCGTCTTTGCCCGTGCTTTGCCGGTGGGTCATTCTTGCAGCCCTGTCCGGGGGCGGCTCGTCAGGTATCCACACCCCCGGTACGACAATCCAACCGGCCGTACATTCCGGCTCAGATGATCACCGTGGCGCGGAACACCGTGCCCGCGCCGGACACTTCGGCCTTCTCGGCCGCCGGCACGAACACCGACTGCCCCGGGGCCAGGTCGTACTCACCCGCGCGGACCGTGCCGGCCGTGCAGAGCAGGATCTGCGGGGTCGGCAGGGTCAGGTCGCGGGCGGCGGCACCCTCGGGCAGGACGTACCGGGAGAGCCGGAACTCGTCGATCGGCGTCTCGTAGACCTCCTCGCCGTCCGGGGCGGCCTCGGGGCGCAGCACGCCCGGATCGCTCGCCTCGAAACGGACGACACGCAGCAGTTCGGGGACGTCGACGTGCTTGGGGGTCAGGCCGCAGCGCAGCACGTTGTCGGAGTTGGCCATGATCTCGACGCCCAGGCCGTCGAGGTAGGCGTGCGGGATGCCGGCGCCGAGGAAGAGGGCTTCGCCGGGCTGGAGGCGGACGTGGTTGAGGAGCATCGCGGCGATCACGCCGGGGTCGCCCGGGTAGTGGTGGGCGATGTCGGCGTAGGGCGCGTGGTCGCCGCCGAGGCGGGTGCAGGCGGCGGTGGCCTCGGCGACCGTGTGGGCCATCTCCTCGCGGTCGGCGGTGAGGATCGCGGTGAGGACCTCGCGCAGCGCCGCCTCCTCGGGGTGGGCGCGCAGCAGGTCGACGTACGGCTTGAGGGAGTCGACACCGAGGGCGTCGAGGAGTCCGGCGGCCTGCTCGGGGGCGCGGAAGCCGCACAGACCGTCGAACTCGGTCAGCGCGCAGATCAGTTCCGGCTTGTGGTTGGCGTCCTTGTAGTTGCGGTCCGGGGCGTCGACGGGGACGCCGCGGCGCTCCTCGTCCTCGTAACCCTCCCTGGCCTGTTCCAGGTTGGGGTGCACCTGGAGGGAGAGCGGGGCGCCGGCGGCGAGGATCTTGAGCAGGAAGGGCAGCCGCGGGCCGAACCTGGCGACGGCGGCCTCGCCCAGTTCGGCCTTCGGGTCGGCGTCGATGATCTCGACGAGCGTGCCGCGCGCGGTGCGCGAGGGGGCGCCCGGGTGTGCGCCCATCCACATCTCCGCCTGCGGCTCGCCGCTCGGCTCCACCCCGAGCAGCTTCGGGATGGCGGTCGGGGAACCCCAGGCGTAGGGACGGACGGTGTTGTCGAGGCGGTCCATGACTTCTCTCTGCGCTCTGCCGGTGCGGTCTGCGGACGACGGTCGTGCGACGGTCGTGTTCACCCTGTGTTCGGCCACCGGTCCGACCGCCGTACGAGCCTCAGGGGGTGCTCGGTACGGCGGGGCCGGGGCCGGTGTCCACCTCAGGCCCCCGAAGCGAGCGCGAGGTAAACGGCGGCGAAATCCGTGACGGCGATCAGCTCCGCCAGGGTCTCCAGCTCGTCGCCGGCCTCCGGTTCGAGTTCGCTGATCGGGGTGTCGTGGCCGAGGGCGAGGTCGCGGGCGGCGGGTGCGGCGGTGAGACCGCCGAGGGGGCGGTCGCGGAGCAGCACCACGCGCGCGTGCAGCGCGGGCGGCTCGTCCACCCGGTCCCGGAAGAAGTCGTCGGGGTCGGCACTGGCGGCGAGCGGCCCGGCGAGCAGGGCGTTGTGCGCCGCCAGGGCCTCGGGGAGTTCCGCGACCAGGGCGGGACGGCCGGCCAGTTCGGCGAGGGCGGCGGCGAAACGGCGGCCCGCGGGACCGGCCGACACGCCCTCCGTCCAGACCACGGGGAGCGCGTCGGCGAGTTCCGCGGCGAGGGTCTTGGCGGGGTTGCTGTAGGTCGCGATGGCCGGGCCGCAGCGTTCGGCGACGTGGTCCAGCCGGTCGGCGACCTTCTCCAGGTCGTCCGCCGGGGCGGTGACCAGGCCGATGCGGTCGAGGAGCGCTAGCAGCGGGGTGAGCAGCGCCCACAGGACGCCCGGGGAGGAACCGGCGAGCGGTTCGCCGTGGTCGTACGGGGCGGTCGCCATCGGTACGAACAGGCCGTGGGCACCGGCCACGGCCTCCGCGAGGGGGGTGCCGGCCGGGGCCACCGCGGCCACCGAGCAGCCGCGTCGGTACGCCTGGTCGGCGAGGAGGGAGAGGCTGGGTTCGGCGCCGTCCGGGGTGGCGATCAGCAGCAGGTCCACCGAGCCGGCCCAGCCGGGAAGCTCCCAGCGCAGGGCGCCCGCGGCCGGGGCGACGCCGGTGGGGGCGAGGCGGATGACGGGGCTGCCGGGGCCGGCGAGGGTGCCGAGGAGGTCGGCGGCGTGGGTGGCGGCGACGCCGGGGCCCGCGATCAGGACGGCTCGCGGACGGCCGTCCGGCTTCAGCTCCTGGACACCGGCCTCGGTGGCGTGCCGGGCGGCGGTACGGACGCGGGCGCCGGCCTCGGCTGCGCCGCGCAGCAGGCCTCGGCGGTCCGCCTCGGCGAGGGCCTCCGGGGTGTCGAGCAGCGATTCGTCGAGCATGAAAGCGGCCTCCGGTCGCCGGGGTCCTGGTGCGTGTGCGGTTGTGGGGTGCTGCTACGCCGGGCGGCGGGCCTCGTCGACGAGGAGGACGGGGATGCCGTCGCGGACGGGGTACGCCAGGCCGCAGTCCTGGCCGGTGCAGATCAGCTCGGTGTCCTGCTCCTTGAGGCCGGCGTGGCAGGCCGGGCAGGCGAGGATCTCCAGAAGGCCGGCTTCGAGCGGCATGGGGTTTCCCTTCGGGGGAGTTTCTGACGGAGGTGGACGTCAGCGGACATGCCTGGTCAGCGTACCGCCGGTGACAGTGGAGTGTCAGAGTCGGCGGTGACTCGGGGCCAGTGCCCCGGC
Source organism: Streptomyces humi (assembly GCF_001005085.2). Taxonomy (GTDB): domain Bacteria; phylum Actinomycetota; class Actinomycetes; order Streptomycetales; family Streptomycetaceae; genus Streptomyces; species Streptomyces humi. The sequence goes on along the minus strand of NZ_LBMU02000013.1, from coordinate 163,965 downwards.
GTCAGGCCCTTGCCTCGCCACCCTTCCGGCGTCGCCCCCCTTCGGCGAGTCCGTCGCGAGCGCTGCCGCCGCACGGCGGCGTTCCCCTCGGCACCGGCGGGACGAACAGGACCCGAGCGCAGATCAACCACGCCGAGCGACAGGGGGATTACCCAGGACGTCAGTTGTCCGGCGAACGCAGCACCCGGAGATGACCGCGTCGCGCGACCTCACGGGGGTCCGCACCACGTCCACCGCCACCGGCCTCGGCCGCGCGCTCCTGGGGACGGGCCGCCTCGCGCACCGCGTTGGCGAGCGCCTCCAGGTCGTCACCGCTCGGCCGCGCGGGCGCGGAGGCGTCGAGGAGACGGACGACCTCCCAGCCGCGCGGCGCGGTGAGGCGCTCGGAGTGCTCGGCGCACAGGTCGTAGCAGTGGGGTTCGGCGTAGGTGGCGAGCGGGCCGAGGACCGCGGTCGAGTCGGCGTAGACGTACGTCAGCGTCGCGACGGCGGGTCGGCCGCAGGCAGTTCGCGAACAGCGACGTACAGGGCTCACGACGTTGGACGGTACCGCACTCTTGAGCGGGCCGCGACGACTCTGCCCCAGGTCACCCCACCGTGTCGTACTGTGAAACGCCCCACACACCGCTCCGGACACGCCCTGCTGACCTGCACGGACGGCGCCGTTCGGCCACTCGGCCGACACCGTGCCCGGTCATGATCCGGTACAAACACCGTCAATCGCCTTGAGCTCGCCGGACTTGTAGAGATACGGAAACGAGCCCGACCTTGGCTGGATTGGTCATCCTGCGACATCTCGCCCCGAGCGCCGCCGAAGGGGCACCGGGGCGTGGAGCGGCGCGGCCGGAGCCCGCGAGGACTACGCTTCAGCGGTGATGGACAACCGTGTACCGCCCCGTGCCGCCGACTCCGGGCCTCGTCGACGCGACCGCCACGGTCGGGGGATGCGCGGACCGATCGCACCGCCCCAGGTGCCACTGGCCGCGAGCCGCGCCGACGCGTTCGCGGATCTGGTGCAGGACTCCGTGGAGCGTCTGGAACGGCGCTGGCCGCAGCTGGCCGACATCGACTTCCTGGTGCTGGAGGTGCCCCGGCTCCGGGACCGGCACGACGAGGGCTGGAGCGACGAGGCGGTGCCGCTGGGCGGTGTCATCCCCGCGCGCGAGGGACGCCGGGCGCGCGTGGTCGTCTACCGGCGGCCGGTCGAGATCCGCACCAAGGGACGCGACGAACGGGCGGCGCTGGTGCACGAGGTCGTCGTCGAGCAGGTCGCCGAGCTGCTCGGTCTCACCCCGGAGACGGTGGATCCCCGGTACGGCGAGGACTGAGCGTTCCGATCTCCAGGTTGCCCATCGGCGTCGCCGCGCCGCAGGTCACAACAGACCGAGCGCATCCAAGCCCATATATGCCAGGTCGACGTCGGTGACGTCCCCGGCGCGCAGCAGCTCACGCAGTCGCTGCGGCCGGACGCTCAGCACCTCGATGAACTCCGTGGCTTCCGGGTCCGGACGACTCCGCGGGGCGCAGGTCCGGCCGACAGCGCAGAATTTCATGGACGAACTGTACGAATCGGCGAAACAGTGCCCCACCACCTCGATGTCGCCGCCATACCCGGTCTCCTCCAGCAGTTCACGCTCCGCGGCGTCCAGTGGCGTCTCACCCGCATCCACGTAACCGCCGGGCAATTCGAACAGGAATCGCCCGGGTCCAGGCCGGAACTGTCGGGTGACGAGGACCTCGTCCGTCGCGGTGAGGGCGAGGACCGCGACGCTCGGCCGGTCCTCACGAAGAGCGAACGTGGCCTGCTCACCGGAGGGCAGGCGATATCTCGCTTCCACCATGGATCGGCCGTGCGCCTCGTACACCGTGGTCCGGGAGAGCTGTTCCCAGCCCTCTTGCCCACCGGGCGGGCGCCGGCCTGACCAGGGTTCGGTCACCGCAGGTCCAGCGGAGCCAGGAGCGGGGGGACAGGGCGAGCAACGTCCACCCCGAGGAGCGTGTCGATGTAGTCGGCCGTCTGCTCCCAGCCGGTGACGGCGACACACGGCACGCCCATCTCCCGCACGGGGTAGTCGTTCCCGCCCTCGTCGAGCCGGTCCCCGATGAAGAGGACCTCTTCCACCCGGAGGTCCAGGTACTCCAGAAGCCGCTGCATGCCGTAGGCCTTGTCGATGCCCTTCTTGGTCACGTCGATGGAGGTGGAGCCACCACTACGGACCTCCAGGTCGGGCAGTCGCTCGGCGGCGTACTCCCGCAGCGCCCTGCGGCGCGACCCGTCGGGGTCCCAGGCGGCCTTCGCCTGATGGGGGGCCTGCTGCCCCAGCGCCGAGAAGGTGACCTGACTGCCCCGGTCCTCGATCACCTCACCCCAGGTGTCCTCCGCCCAGAGCCCCAGCACCTTCGCCCCTTCGGTGAGCACGCCGACGATGAGGGACTTCTCCTCCTCGGTGAGGTTCTCGCAGTAGATGTCCTGCCAGCCGTCCGACTCCCATCTGAGGTAGCGCGTACCGCACGTCGGCATGAGGTGGAGTCGCTTCGCGAGGTCGGCCGTGAGCGGCAGTTCCTCCAGCACCTGAGTCTGGAACTGTTCGTACCGGCCACCCGAGATGATGCAGACATGCCGCTGGGACAGGAGACGCATCAAGCACTCGGCCATCCTGGGAGTGATCTTCGCCTTGGAGAGGGCGAGGGTGTCGTCCAGGTCGAACACCACGATGCGAGTCGACGGTTCCAATGCGCAATCCTTCTCTTCGTGCTCGTCGCCGGCCGGGAACTCATCGCCGGTAGCCGAGCCTGATTCTGCCGACCCGTGCGGCCGGCTTTACCAGGAACCCCTCCACATGGACCACGCCCTCCTCGTCGGGTCGTGGCCCACTGACGCCCAGAGCGGGATTGTCCGTGACAGCGAACATCGCGGCCGCCCGGCTGCTTCCCGGCCGCACCAGATCTTTGCTCGTGTAGGGGCGGTCCTTGTCCCAGCCGCTCTCCCGGAGAGCAATCTCCTCATCTTCGGAAAATTTGAACAATGCGTCAAGATTCGTCGACTGCGGCTCCGCCCGTGGCCCCGCGATCGAGGCCAGACGGAAGGTGAAGCCGAGATCAGGCGCGATCAGATCGATCAGGCCGGCGGCGAATGCCAGCTCGGACAGGCCGATGGCACCGATCATGGTGTCGATCCGTGGCTGACTCAGCCCGATGAGTGACAGAAGGTACGGCGGTTCGACGGTGACGCGCTCGGGGACGAGCACCTCGCTCCCCTGTTCCCGCATGAGTTCGACGAGGGCGCTGTGCATCGGCTTGGAAGCGACGGAATGAGTCGACACTGTCAGCGAGTCCGGCCTCTTCCCGACGGCCTTCGCGATGCGGTCAAGCACCGGTACGACGGAGACCTCGGGACGGGGCCTGAGGTCGAGGTCCTCCAGCAGATCGACGGGGGCGAGGACGGCGTACGCCTGGAGGTCCGGAACCGCCCTCACGCCGCCGCCGAAACCGCCCAGGGTCAACGCTCCCGGGAGATTCTCCGCCACCAGTTCGGTTCCGTCCACGTAGTCGAAGACCGCGTCGACCCTCGGCAGCGTCTCGTTCTGAAGACCCAGCCACTGACCGCTGTGGGCACCCGGGCTGTCGTCGCGTTCCCCTTCGCCCGCCGCGACACGGATACGGAAGGGGGCCTGACGAAGGATCTTCTCGGCCGCCTCGGTGGCCGCCCCGTCCACTGCGACTTTCCGGTCGTTCAACGACATGCCGTCGGCGAAGCCGTTTCGGGCCTCCGCGGCGCCCAGGGCGGCCGAGGCCATTGCGGCGACCAGGTAGGCGTCCTCCTGCTGCTCCGCCGTGTCCGGTGTCCCGACGCCCGGGCCACCGGACACGGCGGCATACCTGCCGTCCTGGCCCGACCAGTGGACGGCGACATCGACCACGCGATCGTCACATGCGCGGACAGCTGTGCTGAGAACCTCGTTCATATTCCCTCTCCGGTTACCCCTGGCACCGACGGACCGGGCGCCAGGGCGCCGACGGCGAATGCCGACCTTCACCGTGACCTGCGTCGCCGCTCCCTGAGGAGTACGGCGAGCGGCACGATGATCAGGGCTGCCGACGCCCCCAGCAGCCCCCACCTCCGGGCGTCCAACCAGTCGGCCACCTGGTTGACGAAGTCAGGGATCTGCACGACGGCGAGTACGACCCCCATGACACCGATCAAAGAGTCGCGCCGGTTCTTCTCCTGTTCCTCGCGCACCCGGAGAAGACTCATCGAGACCGTCTCGCACTTCTCCATGTCTCTGTAGAGCCCGGCCAGCACCTGGCCGGAGGGCCGCTCCTGGACCGCCCATTCGTCCAGGCTCCGGTTCCGGCCCTCGATCAACTTCTCCCGGAAACCGGTGCACCGGTCGATGAGCGCGGCATGCCGGACTCTCCGCCGGGTCAGCAGCGACTGCTCGGCAGGACCTATGGCGCTCCTCATCGCGAGATCCCCGAGGATCGACCGGTAGCGGGCGCTGAGATCGTCACAGACGACCCTGCGCAGGATTCCCACCGCCCACACGAAGATGGACGAGGAGTCGTACCCGTACCGCGACAAACGGAACTGCGACCTTCCGCGGAGCCACGCCGGCAGATGTGCCATCTCCAGGCAGCAGTCGGCGTTGACGAACACCATGTGGTCGTCGAAGAAGGCCATGCCGGTCCGGACGTGCCCGAACACACTCTGCGGACTGCGACGGAGCCACAGGCCGTCCTCCAGCAGATGGTCCGTCGCGTAGGAGAGAAGCGCGGATATCTCCCAGGCGTACGCGGCGGATTCCTCCACACCCCTGTACAGATTCGCCGTGGCCCGGTTCTGGGTCCCGTCGAGGTTCCACACCTGGACGGCGACGGAGCCCTCGACGAGCCACGTCCTGTCGATGTCGTCACGTGCCAGACCGGCGGCTCGCGCCAGCTCCTCGGCGGACTGCTCGGCGAGGATCCGGGAGATCTCCGGGTCGCCGAGCAGGGAGACGAAACGAAGGAGCGTGTCGATGGTCAGAGGGGAGGACAGTTCGATCACAGCCGCTTCCTGCGTGATCGGTCCAGGAACGGAAAGCAGAAGTGGCAGGGCCGTCACCACGTACTCTCCGCCGAGGGTCATCGCGGCCTGCCTCAGCCCGGCGGAGTGGCCGCTGCCGACGATCCGCGCGAGTGCCGCCGGCAGCGGCCCGGCGTCGAAGAGGGCTGAGTACATCAGCCCGGAGCCAGGCCGCACCTTGCTCTGGTAGGAGCGGTCGTCCTCGATCTCGCGCAGGCCCCCGCCCGTGAACGCCTCCGAGAAGTCCGACCCCTCGGTCAGCCGGTGCGCGAAATGGACGACGACCGAGCACCCGCTGATGCGAAGCCGGTCGGCAGCGGGCGGCTCGGGCACATCGCCGATGTCGGTGAGCACAGCCAACTGATGGTCCACTACAGACTCCTCCGGCAGCTGTGGCGGCGGCGAGCAACGATCCGCCTCGAAGGTATCGGCTCGGCAAGCAGATCGGGCGCATCCTCTGCGAGACGACTCCGCCCGGGGCACCCGACCGCCTGAACCTTGACGGCCCCTCAACCCACTTCGGTCAACGTCCTGTTGACCAGGCGCGGTAGCGGCCCTCTATGATTCCAGCCCACTCGACGGGCAGCGTCTGGAGAGACATGATCTTGCCGAGTACCTTGCGATGAGAGTTGTCGTCACCGGGGCCTCGGGCTTCATCGGCTCCCAGTTGTCCGCTCTCCTCCGTTCCATGAACGAGGAGGTGACAGAGATCGACCTGCCGCACTGTGACATCAACAACACCGCGCGGCTGACTCGGGTGTTGGACGAGGTCAGGCCCGTTCGGGTCTACCACCTGGCGGCCCAGGCCAGCGTCCGAAGGTCCTGGGAGGACCCCGCACGGACATGGCTCACCAATGCCTGGGGCACCCTCTCGCTCCTCAGGGCCGTACGGTCCGTCTGTCCCAGCGCCAGAACCATCGTCATGAGCAGTGCAAGCGTGTTCGACGGGGCCCGCCTGGACTCGCCGATCGGCGAAGAGCGAGTACCCGCCCCGCTCTCGCCGTACGGAGCGAGCAAACTGGCGGTCGAAACGATGGCACGCCACTACCTGACCAGGTACGGACTGCCGGCGATCGTCATACGGCCCTTCAACGTGATCGGGCCCGCTCAGGGAGCGGACTACCTGGTCCCCGCCCTGGCCCGCCGCCTGGCGTCCGCCAAGCGGTCCGGCGGTACCCACATCAGCGTGGGAAACCTGGACGCCCGACGGGACTACCTGGACGTCCGGGACGCGGTTCGCGGCCTCCGCATGCTGATGGAACACGGTAGCCCGGGCGAGGTCTACAACCTGTGCTCCGGGATCGGCGTCCCGGTCCGCACCATCGTCCAGACGATGATCTCTCTCGTGGACCCTCGGTTGCAGTACCGACAGGACCCCGGCCTGAACCGCGGCGCCGACGCGCCGAGTCTGATCGGTGACACCAGGAAGACCTGGTTACGGACAGGGTGGCGAGCCTCCACACCGCTCGCCACGAGCCTGGCCGACATCCTCGGCGCCGCGGGTGTGATCACTTCCGAGGCACGGGTGGTCACCGCTTCGGCCACGGGCGGCGCAACGCCGCAGCGATCATTCGACTGACGACCGTGTGAGGTGGACCCCGGCATGAGGTTCCCGTTGTCCCAGCCGACACTGGGCCGTCAGGAGGCCGAGAACGTCAGTGCGGCGATGGCGTCGGGGTGGATATCCGGAACGGGCCCCTTCGTCGACGTCTTCGAGCGGGCGCTGGAACATCGCACCGGCAGACTGTCCGCAACGGCCCTGTCCAGCGGCACCACAGCGCTGGAAATACTCCTGTCAGCACTCGGCGTCGGCCCCGGGGACGAAGTAGTCGTTCCCGCGTTCACCTTCGCGGCTCCCGCGGCCGCGGTGCTGAGCGTGGGAGCCACCCCGGTTCTCTGTGACGTCGACGCCGAGAGCTGGACCATCGCCCCCGAAGCGGTTCCCGCGTTGCTGACGCCCCGGACCAAGGCCGTGATCGCCGTGGACCTCATGGGCCATCCGTGCGACTACGGCCGCCTCGCCGAACTCGGTCTGCCGATCGTCGAAGACGCGGCCCAGGCTCACGGAGCGCGGACCGCCGACGGGACCGCGGGCGCCTTCGGAACGGCGTCGGTCCTCAGCTTCCACGCCAACAAGGTCATCACCTCCGGCGAAGGCGGAGCCGTCCTCACCGACGATCCGGAACTTGCCGACCGGGTCCGCCTCATCGCGCATCACGGTATGAGGGCGGGGGACGGATACCGCCACCAAGTGGTAGGCCGCAACGGCAGGATGACCAATCTGACCGCTGCCGTCGGGGCGGCCCAGGCGGACCGCTGGGACGAACTGGTGGCCGGCCGGCTCAGGGCCGCACGGCTCTACGACGCTCACCTCACCGGCCGCGGCTTCCTGCCACGCCCGAAGGCGTCATGGGCGTCACCGTCCTGCTGGCTGTACTGCGTCACCTCCGACGAGCGCGACGCCACCGTGGCACGGGCCCGACGCAACGGCGTCGACGCCCGAGCTGTCTGGCCCGCCCTGTCCGATCTGCCGCTGTACCGCCGATACGCCCCGCGGCCCTGTCCCGTCGCCATTGAGATCTCCAGCACCGCCATGTGGTTGCCGACCTGGTCGCACATGACCCCTGAGGACGTGACGAAGGTGGCCGAGCTGGTGCTGTGATCCCCGGCGACCCCGCCCGCCGCTACTTCTGGAGCACCGCCACGTTCTGGTCCGCCTCCGGTACGGCGACCGTGCCGCGGTCGTCCGGGAGGGTCTGGATGGTGAAACCGGGGATGCCGTCCTCGGTGGCCGCCAGGGTGCGGGCGCCGTAGACGGGGCCGCCGGAGACCGGCTCCACGGTCAGCGCGTAGGTGCCCTTCAGACCGGACGGGACGGGCGCGTCGACGTCCTGGGTGGTGCCCGACTTGATGGTGAACGTCTTGGACACCGCCGTACCGCCCTCGCTGCCCGCCGACGCCGTGACCTTGACCTGCGCGGTGCCGCTGGGGGCGGTCAGGGAGAGCGTGGTCCCCTTGCCGCTGTTGTCGGCGGACGTCGCGCGCGTGCCGACCGGCGCGGCCGCCGGGATGTACGCGGTCTCCTGCTTGTCGCCCTTGCCCCGGGTGACGCGCAGCGCGGCGACCACCGGCACCGACTGGTCGGACGGCGTCAGGAGCAGCGAGCCGGCCTCGCCGCGGGTGACGTCGCCGAGGTCGGTCGCGGTGGTCATACCGGCCTTCACGTGCAGCGTCTCGTTGCCGGCGGGGGTGATGGTGCCGTCCGGGGAGGCCAGTCGCACCTTCAGGTCGGCGTCGGAGTCGCCGGGGGTGAAGGCGATCAGCCGGACGTCGGTGGCGTCCTTGGGGATGCCAGGCAGGACCAGGGCGGCGGCCGGGTCGGCGGAGGCCGCCAGCCAGTCACCGCCGGTCTTGTCGTCCAGGGCCTGCACGCTCGCGCCGACCCGGCCGCTGCGCACGTTCACGTGCACGGTGAGGTCGGTCTGCCGCTCGTCGGCGAGCGTGGAGAGCAGGACCGGCTCGCTGGCGTGCGGCTGGACCGTGATGCCCTCCCCCACCGTGGACTTGAGCTGGCCGTCCTTGCCGTACAGCTCGATGTCGACGACGGCGGCGCTGTCGTCCGGGTTGGTGAGGTGCACGTAGTCGGTGCGGCCGGCGGCGGTGCTGGCGCCCGGGAACCAGAAGTCGGTGTCGGCGGCGGTGCAGTTGACCCCCTGGAGGCCGCGCCCGGTGCCGGCCGCCACCTCCGTGGTCTCCTGGACCGTCCAGCCGGGGGCGTACTTGCCCTCGGCGGTGCCGACATAGGCGGGCCCGTCGGCACCGGAGGTGTCCCCGGTGACCGGGGTGCCGGGTGCCTTCGGCGTCAGCACCGGTTTGGCGGCCTTCTTCTTGCCGCCTGCGCCGCTGCTGCTGCCCGTCCCGTCCGCCGACTGCTCGGTGGCCGCCTGGAGTTCGGCCTTGCCGTCGCTCGTGGTGCCCTTGGTGACGGGCGTGAACGACGTGTACGAGGTGTCGGCGATGTCGGACAGGCTGGGTGCCGGGCACAGCAGGCTGGTGCGCTCCACGGGCAGCTGGGCGGCCGCCTCGGCGGTGTGCTCGGAGGACGCGGCCGGCTGGTTGAGCGCGGCGAACCCGGTGACCGCCGCGAGCGCGGCCGTACCGGCGAACAGGGAGAGGGTCGTGCGGTTCACTGCTGGCTCCCGTCGTGGTGCTCGCCGCCGGTGCCGTGGGGCTGCTGCTGGGCGGCCGGGTCGTAGGCGGGGTCGTACGCGGGGTCGTAGCCCTGCTGGTACGTCGGGTCGTACGTGCCCTGGCCCTGCTGCCCGCCGTAGGCGTACGGGTCGTACTGGCCGGTCTGGTACGGGTCGTAGGTCTGCTGGTCGTAGCCCTGCTGGTACTGGCCGGCGTTCTGGTACTGGTCGGTGTAGCCGGTGTCGTAGCCGTCGGCCTGCGGGTAGGAGGCGGGGTCCCACTCGTCGTACGACTGCTGCTGCGGGATGTCGGCCCGGGGCTGCTCCTCCTCGGCCGCCGGGAAGCCGCCGTCCTCCTGCGAGGCCGGCTCCTCCTCGGTCCCGGCCTCGGCCTCGGCCTCCGCCTGGGCGCGCAGCCGGCGGGCGCGGCGGCCCTCACCCTCGACGGCCTGCGCGGGGACCGGCTCCTCCTCGGGGAGGTCGTCGTCGATGTCGCGGCGGCGGCCGGGCAGGGCGAGGACGACCAGGACGACGGCGAGCGCGCCCTGCGCCCACAGCCAGGCGGTGTGCGTGAAGGGGGTGTCGTAGGTGACGTCCAGCCGGCCGCCGGAGGCGGGCAGTTCGAAGCCCTGGGCCCAGCCGTCGACGGTGGTGCCGGTGAGCGGCTTGCCGTCCAGGGTGGCCGTCCAGCCGGGTGCGGCCGTGTCGGCCAGGCGCAGGATCCGGCCGTCGGCGCCGCTCGGGACCGTGGTGTGGATGTCGACGGCGCCTGCGGGGACCGAGGCGGGCGTGCCGGAGCCGTTCGCCGAGACGATCATCGCGCGGGAGACCTGCTGGTCGACCCGCCACAGGGCGCTGCCGTCCTGCTGGCTGAGCCGGGTCAGACCGGGCGTGGCGTCCAGGACGCGTGTGACGTCGCGCGGGGCGCCCTTGTGGACGAGGACGTAGCGCACCGCGAACCCGCCGAGCTGGTCGGCCTGGTCGGCGCCGGAGCCGGCCACCAGGTTGGCGACGACCTTGTCGAGCCTGGCGTTCTCGCCGTCGGCGGCGACCGTCTCGGCGTCTCCCATGCGGGCGCCGGAGCCGCGTACCAGCATGTAGTCCACGTGCGCGGTGCTGTCGCTGTCCAGGACGAGGGTGCGGACCTGGTCGCTGGTGGTGCTGTCCTCGGCGACGAACGCGGGCACCTGGGTGGGGTCCCGGCGCTCGACGGGGCCGTCGGCGCCCGCGATCATCCAGCCGGCGGCCACCAGCAGCGGACCGGCGGCGGACGCGAAGGCGATCAGGGCGGCGACCGGCTGGCGCCAGCCGAAGCTCTGCTCGGCGACCCGCGAACGCGCCCCGTCGGCGCCGAGCGCGGCGGCGGACAGGATCGCGATGCCGTAGACGAGGGTGGCCGGGCCCGCCCAGGTGGAGCTGTTGGAGAGGACCGCGAAGACCAGGCCGACCAGGGCGACCGCCCAGGCGGTACGGATCGCCGACTGCCGCTCGGAGCGCAGCAGCGCGGCGAGCGCGGCCAGGACGACCCCGATGAGCATCAGGCCGTCGAGCGTGCCGGGGCCGCCCGGGCTGGCGCCGAGCAGGTCGAGGGCGGAGGCGGCCGAGGCGCCGTACTCCAGCCCGGCCTCCTTGAAGAAGCCGGCCGGCAGCAGGGTCAGCGACCAGGGCGCGAGGATCAGCAGCGGGGTGCCGAGCTGGGTCAGCAGGCGCAGGCCGGAGGCGACCAGGTCGGTGCGGCGGACGGCGAGCACGGCGATGCCGAGGACCAGGGCGATCGGCCAGACGATCGGCGTGAACGCGGTGGTGATGGTCAGCAGCAGCGCGTACGCCCAGGTGGCGCGCCAACTTCCGCGTGCGCCCGAGGAGTTCGCGAGTCCGCCGGCGGCGATGCCGGCGCGGGCGACGAGCGGCAGCAGGATCGCGAGGACGGCGGTGCCGATGCGGCCGCCCGCGAGGGCGCCGGTGGCGGCCGGGAGGAAGGCGTAGGCGACGGCCGCCCAGGCGCGCAGCAGCCGCGAGGTGACCAGCGGCCGGGAGGCGAAGTAGGCGGTGAAACCGGCCAGGGGAACCGAGGCGACCAGCAGCACCGTGACGGCGAGGCCGGTCGAGCCGAACAGCACCGTGGCCAGGGAGGCGACGATCGCGAGGTAGGGCGGCGCGGCGGGGGTGCCGCCGGCGCCGACCGCGTGCCAGGCGTCGAGGTAGCTGGACCAGAGGGCGCCCGCGCTGCCGGGGGCGGGCAGCAGGGCGCCGCCCGCGAGCGCGCCGGTGCCGAGCAGGGAGCGGCAGGCGGCGAGCGAGACCAGGAGGAGCACCAGGAAGAGCACCGGGCCCGGTTTGCGGGCGATGCGCTTGAGGCGGGCGAACTGCTCGATCTCCAGGAAGTCGGCGTCGTCGCCGCCGGGTCCGGACTCGACCGCGCCGCCGTGCCGGCCGGCCGCGGAGATCTCGTCGTCGGCGCCGAAGAGGTTGCCCGCGACCTGTTCGACGGTGGCCCGGACGGTGGCGCCGGGCGGCGGGAACAGCGCGCGCAGTTCGCCCTTGTCGAGCTGGGAGCGGCCGCGCCGGCCGCGCCCGGCGATGATCCGCTCGGGTCGCAGCAGGGTGCCCAGCAGGCCGCGGATCTCGTCGAGGGCCTGTCCGGGGACCTTGCCGACGAGGTAGGCGACCGTGCGCAGCAGGGTGCCGAGGACCAGCCGGACCAGCAGCCAGGGCAGCGCCGCGGTACGGGCGTTGACGAGCAGGGTGTAGACGGCACCGGCCTTGTCGACCTTGTGCGGGGAGGCGGTGGTGCGGCCCGCGCAGTCGACGGTGCGGCGCTCGCGGGAGGCGGCCTCGGCGTGCCGTACGACGGCTTCCGGGGCGACCAGGACGCGGTGGCCGGCGTTGTGCGCGCGCCAGCACAGGTCGACGTCGTCGCGCATGAGGGGCAGCCGGCGGTCGAAGCCGCCGAGTTCCTCGAAGACGTCCCGGCGGATCAGCATGCCTGCGGTGGAGACGGACAGCACGGGCCGGACGTGGTCGTGCTGGCCCTGGTCCTGTTCACGGCGGTCCAGGCCGGTCCAGCGGCGGCCGGAGTTGGCGATGGTGACGCCGACCTCGAGGAGCTGCCGGCGGTCGTACCAGCCGCGCAGCTTGGGGCCGACGACCGCCACGTCGTCGCGGCCCAGTTCCAGCTCGTTGTCCACGACCCGCAGCAGCTGGGCGAGGGCGTCGGGTTCGGGGGCGCAGTCGTCGTGGAGCAGCCACAGCCACTGGACCGGTTCGCCGTAGGGCAGTTCGGGCATGTCGTAGGCGTCGTCGCGCCACTGCCGGGTGACCGGGTCCCAGCCGCTGGGCCGCTTCAGGTACGGCAGCTCCTCCGGGGTGAGCACGGGCGCGGTGCGGCCGGCCTCCTCGACGGCCTGGCCGAAGCCGGTGCGCCGGGCCAGGTGCACGACGTTGGCGTCGCCGAGGGACTCGGTGAGCAGCCGGGCGGAGTCGTCCGCGCTGCCGGTGTCGGCCGCGACCGCGTACTGGACGGGGCGCTCCTGGCCGAGCAGACCGGCGAGCGCGTCGGGCAGCCAGCGGGCACCGTCGTGGGCGACGAGGACCGCGGTCACCACGTGACGCGGGAACTCGGGTGGCCGGGTCGGGTCAAACGCGGCTGTGGCAGCTGTGCCTTGTGCTGCCGTGTGGCTGTGCACGGACATCGAGGTACGGGCCCCGGTTCGATGGACTGCGGTGGACTCCTGCGCCCGCGGGTGGCGGCGAGGCGTCTCGGACGAGCGCCCACACTATCGGCTGGTCATGCCGACGGCCCGCCGCCTGTGGATAACCCACTGGTGACGGGCCGTTCGCGCAGCTCAGAGGTGCGTCCGGGGCACGTCCGGTCAGACGGCGGCCTTCTTGAGGCGGCGGCGCTCCCGTTCGGAGAGGCCGCCCCAGATGCCGAAGCGTTCGTCGTTGGCGAGGGCGTACTCGAGGCATTCGGAGCGCACCTCGCAGGCGAGGCAGACCTTCTTGGCCTCTCTGGTGGAGCCGCCCTTCTCGGGGAAGAAGGACTCGGGGTCGGTCTGGGCGCACAGCGCGCGCTCCTGCCAGCCGAGTTCCTCGTCCGCGTCGTCGACCAGCAGTTGCTGCACCAGCTCGGTCATGTGCGCCCCTCGTCTGTCTCGCGTCCCCGTGCCTGGCCGTTACCGATTTCGGCTGAACGACACGAGTGAAATTACAAGTGTGCTGCTCCGGGCGAGTCAAGCCGAGATCTGCTATTGGGCCCGTTATTCACTCTGCGGAACCAAGGCCGTGCGGAAAGTGTTCAAATCGTCATAAACCTTGACATGCAGAAGAGGCCCGCCAACGGGCCTCCGACCCCATACAGAGGTTGTACGGAGAAGGACGCCCAGATGTTCGATCGCGTTCCGAAGTGGCTCGCGCGGCCGGTTGTGCGCCATGTGTCCCGGGTGCCCGCTGAACAAACCTTTCGGCAGCGAGATGAACCGGATGAGGTGAAGCGTGTCCCACATACCGGGCGTCGAGTTGACACGGAAGGTGTGAACCGATGTCCTAGTGGGCATGCTCGCGAACTTGGCACTCACCTCGACCCGCACCGCCGGGTCCCACGGTGCTGCCCGTGCTCGCTGTAGCTGTTGCTGTTCCAGCTGTTGAGCCGTAGCCGTATCCCGGCCGCTCCAGCCGCGAACCGAGTCCCCAGGGCTCGGTGCTCGCCTCTCGTTCCCCTCTGACCTTCTTCACTGAGGAACCACCGCGCCCCATGAACAGCGACAACGACCTCCAGATCGCCGGCGACCTCCTCGAGGTGCCGCACCTGCTCCAGCCGCCGCGCGAGCACCCGGTCACCGTGGCCGAGTTCGTCGGACTGGCCCGCGCGATCGCCGCCGACCGCGCCCAGTGGGCGCACCTCGTCGAGTACGACGCGACCAGCCGCTGGTACCACCGGCTGCGCACCGGTCCCGGCTACGAGGTGTGGCTGCTGTCCTGGGTGCCCGGACAGGGCAGCGGACCGCACGACCACGGCCGCTCCGCCGGTGTGCTGACCGTCCTGGAGGGCGCCCTCACCGAACGCACCGGACGCGGCACGCGCGCGCTGTCCGCCGGCGCGCAAAGGGTGTTCGCGCCGGGGTACGCGCACGAGGTGGTGAACGACGCGCTGGAGCCCGCGGTGAGCCTGCACGTCTACTACCCGGGCCTGACCGAGATGCCGATGCACACCGCGGCCGGCGCCGCCTGCGAGGGCCGTCCCGTCACCGCGTGACGCCGGATGCCCGACGCGTGACGCGTGACGCCGGACGCGTGACGCGTTGTCGGAGGCGCCTGCAAGACTTGTCGCATGCGCATTGTGGTTCTGGCAGGCGGTATCGGCGGTGCCCGGTTCCTGCGCGGTCTCAAGCAGGCCGTGCCGGACGCCGACGTGACCGTCATCGGCAACACCGGCGACGACATCCACCTCTTCGGGCTGAAGGTGTGCCCGGACCTCGACACGGTGATGTACACGCTCGGCGACGGCATCAACGAGGAACAGGGCTGGGGGCGCGCCGACGAGACCTTCCACCTCAAGGAGGAGCTGGCCGCCTACGGAGTGGGGCCCGACTGGTTCGGGCTCGGCGACCGGGACTTCGCGACGCACATCGTGCGCACGCAGATGCTGGGCGCCGGCTATCCGCTGAGCGCGGTGACCGAGGCGCTGTGCGACCGCTGGAAGCCGGGCGTGAAGCTGATCCCGATGACCGACGACCGGGTCGAGACCCACGTGGCCGTCGAGGTCGACGGTGAGCGCAAGGCGGTGCACTTCCAGGAGTACTGGGTCCGGCTGCGGGCGGCCGTGCCCGCCCACGCGGTCGTCCCGGTCGGTGCCGAGCAGTCCAAGCCGGCGCCCGGCGTGCTGGAGGCCCTCGCCGCGGCGGACGTGATCCTCTTCCCGCCGTCCAACCCCGTGGTCTCCGTCGGCACCATCCTCGCGGTGCCCGGCATCAGGGAGGCGATCGCGAACGCCGGGGTACCGGTGGTGGGCCTCTCCCCCATCGTCGGGGACGCGCCGGTGCGCGGGATGGCCGACAAGGTGCTGGCCGCCGTGGGAGTGGAGTCGACGGCGGCGGCGGTCGCCGAGCACTACGGCTCGGGCCTGCTGGACGGCTGGCTCGTCGACACCGTGGACGCCGGCGGCGTCGGGCGGGTCGAGGCGGCCGGCATCCGCTGCCGGGCCGTACCGCTGATGATGACCGATCAGGACGCGGCCGCGCAGATGGCACGGGAGGCGCTGGCGCTCGCCGAGGAGGTGCGCGGGGCATGAGCGACGCGGTGCCCGGGTACCGGGTGTGGGCGCTGGCCGGAATCCCCGAGGTCCAGCCGGGCGACGACCTGGCCAAGCTGATCGCGGCGACCGGCCCGGAGCTGGCCGACGGTGACGTGGTGGTGGTCACGTCCAAGATCGTGTCCAAGGCCGAGGGGCGGATCGTCGAGGCCGCCGACCGGGAGGCGGCGATCGACGCCGAGACCGTGCGGGTGGTGGCCCGCCGCGGCACCCTGCGGATCGTGGAGAACCGGCAGGGCCTGGTGATGGCGGCGGCGGGGGTGGACGCCTCCAACACCCCTTCCGGGACCGTGCTGTTGCTGCCCGAGGACCCCGACGCCTCGGCCCGTGCCGTCCGCGCGGGGCTCCGGGACGCGCTGGGCGTCGACGTGGGGGTGGTCGTCACGGACACCTCCGGGCGGCCCTGGCGCGCGGGCCTCACGGACATCGCCATCGGCGCCGCCGGAGTGCGGGTGCTGGACGATCTGCGCGGGGGCGTGGACGCGTACGGCAATCCGCTGGTCGCCACGGTCGTCGCCACGGCCGACGAACTGGCCGCCGCCGGAGACCTGGTCAAGGGCAAGGCGACGGGGATGCCGGTCGCCGTGGTGCGCGGCCTCGCCCATGTCGTGACCGGGGCCGACGAGAACGGGGGCGGCGCGCGGGCGCTGGTGCGGGACGCGGCCAGTGACATGTTCCGGCTCGGCACCTCCGAGGCGGTCCGGGAAGCGGTCACGCTACGGCGGACCGTGCGGGCGTTCACCGACGATCCCGTCGACCCCGGGGCGGTACGACGGGCGGTCGCCGCGGCCGTGACCGCGCCGGCGCCGCACCACACGACACCGTGGCGGTTCGTGCTGCTGGAGTCGGCCGGGGCGCGCGGGCGCCTGCTGGACGCGATGCGGGACGCCTGGATCGCCGACCTGCGCAGGGACGGCAAGTCCGAGGAGTCGATCGCGAAGCGGGTGCGCCGGGGGGACGTGCTGCGCGACGCGCCGTATCTGGTCGTGCCCTGTCTGGTGACGGAGGGGTCCCACACGTACGGGGATCCGCGGCGGGACGCCGCCGAGCGCGAGATGTTCGTGGTCGCCGCGGGGGCGGGCGTGCAGAACTTCCTGGTCGCGCTGGCCGGGGAGCAGCTGGGGTCGGCGTGGGTGTCGTCGACGATGTTCTGCCGGGACGTGGTGCGGGAGGTGCTGGAGCTGCCGGAGGGGTGGGATCCGATGGGGGCGGTCGCGGTGGGGAAGGCGGCGGAGGCGCCGCGGGAGAGGGCCGAGAGGGAGGCGGGGGACTTCATCGAGGTGCGGTGAGTCGAGTACCGCCGTCCGTTCAGGGGGGCCGGTTCGTCGGCGGGTGCGGGTTCGTGGGGTTGCTCGCGCCCCCGCGGCGGCAGCCGCATATCGGACACAGCCCGCGCCCCTTTCGGTGCGCTCGATGCCTAGGATGCTGTGAGTGGCTGAACGTTTCTCTCCGAGACCCACTCGTACGACGGTGCGGGGCGGGCAGGTCGGCGTGCCCGCCGGAGGGTTTCCCCGGCAGGCCGTCGCGCCCGGGATGGTGCGGGTCTGGAAGCCCGAGGGGGCCCTTGACCTGGGGCTCGTGCTCGGGCCGCTGCGGCGCGGGCCCGGGGATCCCACCTTCCGGGCCACGCCCGACGGGTCCGTGTGGCGGGCCAGTCTCACACCGGCCGGGCCCGGGACGCTGCGGGTGCGGGCGTACGGTGCCGAGGTGCGCGGGGAGGCCTGGGGGCCGGGCGGGGAGTGGCTGCTGGAGCGGCTGCCCGAGCTGCTGGGTTCCGCCGACGACCCCGCCGTCTTCGTGCCCCGGCACCGGGTCGTCGCCGCCGCCCGGCACCGGCGGCCGGGACTGCGGCTGACGCGGACCGGGCTGGTGCTGGAGTCGTTGATCCCGTCGGTCCTGGAGCAGAAGGTCACGACGGACGAGGCGTACCGGGCCTGGCGGCTGCTGGTACGGAGGTTCGGGGAGCGTGCGCCGGGGCCCGCGGGGGTGAGCGAGCGGCCGATGTGGGTGATGCCCGCGCCTCGGACGTGGGCGCTGATCCCGTCCTGGGAGTGGCACAAGGCCGGCGTCGACGACAAGCGGGCCGCCACGATCCTGCGGGCGGTACGGGTCGCCGCGCGGCTCGAGGAGGCGGTGGGGATGGCGCCGGAGGCCGCACGGGCGCGGCTGGAGGTGGTGCCGGGGATCGGGCCCTGGACGTCGGCGGAGACCGTGCAGCGCAGCCACGGGGCCCCGGACGCGGTGACGGTCGGGGACCTGCATCTGCCGGGGATCGTGGGATGGGCGCTGGCCGGGGACCGGCACGCCGACGACGAGGTGATGCTGCGGCTGCTGGAGCCGTACGCGGGCCAGCGGCACCGG
The DNA here is from genome assembly GCF_001005085.2 of Streptomyces humi. Taxonomy (GTDB): domain Bacteria; phylum Actinomycetota; class Actinomycetes; order Streptomycetales; family Streptomycetaceae; genus Streptomyces; species Streptomyces humi. The sequence continues at coordinate 146,039 of NZ_LBMU02000013.1, read as the reverse complement.
GCGGCCCGGCTGATCCTGCTGAGTGGGAACACACCGGCCAGGAGGGCGCCGAAGATGCGCCGCGTCGACATCGGCCGGTTGTGAGGCGTACCTGAGGGCGCGCGGAACCGCACGGCGTCCCTGAGGGCGCGCACGGAACCGGGAACCGCACGGCGTCCCTGAGGGCGCACGGAACCGGGAACCGCACGGCGTCCCTGAGGGCGCGCGGAACCGCGCGAGCGGTCCACGCACGCCCGCTGGAGGACGAGGCGGCTACTGGTCCGAGGAGAACCGCACCGCGCCCGCCGGAATGCGCGCGTCGCACCACACCCGGGCGCCCTCGGCGAGTTCGTTGTCGGGTCCGACGACCGCGCCGTCGCCGATGACCGTGCCGGTGAGGACGGAGCGTTCGCCGACGCGGGCGCGGCTGCCGATGAGGGAGTCGGTGATGACGGCGCCGGGTTCGATGACGGCGCCGGGGAGGATGGCCGAGCCGAAGACCCGCGCGCCCTCGGCCACGAACGCCCCCTCGCCCACCACCGTGCCGCCGGTGAGCTTCGCGTCCGCCGCCACCCGTGCCGTGGGCAGGATCAGACGGTCGCCGCAGCGGCCGGGGACCGCCGGTGAGGGCGCGCGGCCCAGGACCAGGTCGGCCGAGCCGCGCACGAAGGCGGCGGGGGTGCCGAGGTCCAGCCAGTAGGTGGAGTCGACCATGCCTTGGAGGTGGGCGCCGGCCGCCAGCAGGTCCGGGAAGGTCTCCCGCTCGACCGACACCGGGCGGCCGGCCGGGATCGTGTCGACGACGGAGCGGCGGAAGACGTACGCCCCCGCGTTGATCTGGTCGGTGACGATCTCCTCCGGCGTCTGCGGCTTCTCCAGGAAGGCCAGGACCCGCCCCGACGCGTCGGTGGGGACGAGGCCGTAGGCACGCGGATCCGTCACCTTCGTCAGGTGCAGGGAGACGTCCGCGCCCGTCGACTCGTGCGTGGCCACCAGGGCGCGGATGTCCAGGCCGGTGAGGATGTCGCCGTTGAAGATCAGGACCGGCTCGTCGGGGCCCGAGTGCAGCCGGGAGGCGACGTTGCGGATGGCGCCGCCCGTGCCGAGCGGTTCCTCCTCGGTGACGTACTCGATGTGCAGGCCGAGTGCCGCGCCGTCGCCGAAGTACGGTTCGAAGACCTCGGCGAGGTAGCTCGTGGCGAGGACGATGTGGTCGACGCCCGCCGCTCTGGCTCGGGCCAGCTGGTGGGTCAGGAACGGCACGCCGGCGGCCGGGACCATCGGCTTGGGCGTGTGGACCGTGAGCGGGCGCAGCCGGGTGCCTTTGCCGCCGACCAGGAGGATCGCTTCTGTCACCTGTCGTCTCTGCTTCCTGCCGGGACCGGCCGAACTCTGTGTCGGCCGGCCAGTGTATGCAGACCGTGCGACGGCGCCCTCGACGGCCGCGCGGTGCCACGCGGCATGGGTGTGCGGTTTCCCCCGACTGCCCCCGACGGCGTGAACGCGGGTCCCGTGCTCAGCGCCCCTGGAGGTGCGCGGAACTGGTCCGGGCCGAACCGAGCTTGGCGTAGAGCCTGGCGCCCGGACAGTCGGTGGCGTACCCGTCCCGGTGACCGGAGATCACGTTCAGTCGTACGTTCTTCCCCTTTGGGTAGAGATTGCCACCCCCGGACCTCAGATATGTCTTGCCCTTCGGATTGGCCCCGAAGAGCCCGAGTTTCCACGCGGTGAGCCTGGCGACGGCGGTGACGGCGGCGGCGGGCGGCTTGTGCGAGTCGAACGAGCCGATCACCGCGATTCCCATGCTGTTGCTGTTGAACCCCAGGGTGTGGGCGCCCTTGACGGCTTTCGCCACTCCCCCCGCGCGGCCCTCGTAGATGGTTCCGCACTTGTCGACGAGGAAGTTGTAGCCGATGTCCCGCCAGCCCATGCTCACCACGTGGTAGCGGTAGATACTGCGGATGACGGACGAGGCCTGGGAGCACTTGTAGCCGTTGCCGGAGTCGGTGTGGTGGACGAAGGCCGCCTTGACCTTTCCCGTGTACACGAACCCCTTCTCGCGCAGTGACTCGTCGGCGCGCCAGCCGCGGCGCGTGACGATCCTCGGACGCGGACCGATGTACGGCTTCCCGCGCGGGGCGTCGACGCCCTCCAGCTCCAGCAGTTCGCGTTCGGTGTCCTCGCGGCTCAGGGCGGGGATCTCGGTGGCGCCGAACGGCGCCAGGTCGGCGTCGGCGGCGGCGCTCGCGTCGGCCTCGGCGTGGGAGGCGTCGGCCGCGGCGTCGGCCGGGGAGCCCTGGGACAGCGAGTCGTCGGGCGGCGAGTCGGCCCCCGGGTCGACCAGTTCGAGGCGGAGCCCGGCGGGGAGCAGATCGCGGCCGACGCTGCCACCCGCGCCGGTACCGGTGCCGGCATCGGCACCAGCATCGGCATCGGCGCGGACGCTCACGTCCACGCCGTCCGAGTCACCCACCCACAGGGGCGCGGTGGCCCCGCGCACCCGGCCCGACGCGGCCTCCGCGGTGTCCGGGTCGGCACCGTGGTCGGCGTTGTGCGTCCCGACGTCCTGCCAGCCCGACCAGACGCCGGTCTCCGCGGACCGGGTACGGACCCGCACCGTGCCGTGCAGTTCGGTCCCGGGGTTGTCCCAGACGACGCCGACCATCGAGAAGTGCCGTACGTCCGCTCTGTACACGCCCTGTTCGGGGGCCTGGCCGAGGACGCGCTCGCGGGTGCGCGGGGCGAGCGGCAGCGACTGGGTGCCGCCGGCCGGCAGTCCGCGCGACTGCCCGCGCACCGGCGCGGAGGCCGACGCGGCGGCCGACGCGGCGGCCGCGGAGGGCACGTCGAGGAGCGCCGACGGCAGGGCGAGGGCCGCGGCACAGGTGACGCCGATCGAGGAAGTCAGGAATCCACGCATGCCCCTGATGTTGAACAGAGTAAGACAAATATGTCTATTGCGGACTTGACGGTCCGTCGGGTGCGGTTGCGCCGAACCGGTGGCGCCGGCGGTCGGTGCGGGCGGCGGCCGCGGCGTACGCTTGCGCGGGTGAACGCCACCGATCGCACCCCTGCCGACCTGCTGCGTTCCGCGCTCGCCGCGGACCCCGGACGCCCTCTGGTGACCTTCTACGACGACGCGACGGGCGAACGCGTCGAATTGTCCGTGGCCACCTTCGCCAATTGGGTGGCCAAGACGGCGAACCTGTTGCAGACCGATCTCGCGGCCGGCCCCGGCGACCGGGTGGCGCTGCTGCTCCCCGCCCACTGGCAGACGGCCGTGTGGCTGCTGGCCTGTTCGTCGGTGGGCGCGATCGCCGACGTGGCCGGCGACCCGGCGGCGGCCGACGTGGTGGTGAGCGGGCCGGACACGCTGGAGGCGGCGCGGGCGTGCCGCGGGGAGCGGGTCGCGCTCGCCCTGCGGCCGCTGGGCGGGCGGTTCCCGCAGCCGCCGGAGGGGTTCGCGGACTACGCCGTGGAGGTGCCGAGCCAGGGCGACCGGTTCGTACCGTTCTCGCCGGTGGACCCGGACGAGCCCGCGCTGATCGTCGCGGGGGCGGAGCTGAGCGGGGCCGAGCTGGTGGAGCGGGCCCTCGGGGACGCGCCCGGGCTGGATCTCACCGGGCCCGGGTCCCGGATGCTGTCGGGGCTGGGGTTCGACACGTGGGAGGGCCTGAGCGCGGGGCTGTACGCGCCGCTCGCGGTCGGAGGGTCCGTGGTGCTGTGCCGGCGCCTGGACGCACTGGACGCGGAGGGGATCGCGAAGCGGATCGAGAGTGAGCGGGTCACTGCCTCGGCACGGTGAGGCCGTCGAGCGTCCGCGGCCGCGTGGGGACCGGTCGCGCCCGCGCGGCTGCCACCGCACACCGGACACGGCGTGCGGTGGCAGCCGCACCCCGGACACGGCGCCACGCCCCCGAGACGGCGGGTCCGGTCACCCGTACGGAGTAGTTGCCGTCACCTGAGGCCGCCTCCCCGGGGCACTGTTGAACAGTGACCGACGTCGTAGGGGCATCCGCCACCGGGTCCGGGCTCGCCCGGCGGCGGCGTCGGCTCTGGATACGGGGCACGGCGGTGGCGGCCGCGCTGGTCACGCTCGGTGCCGTCGGGGGTGGCTGGGCGCTCTACGCCAAGCTCAGCCACAACATCACCGCCGACGAGGCGGCCGCCGCCGAGCTCGCCCGGTACGAGCGGGAGCGGCCCACCGCGCTGGTGCGCGGCGCGCAGAACATCCTGCTGATCGGGTCGGACACGCGGGCGGGCGCCGGGAACGGCCGCTACGGCAGGGACTCGGGCACCGAGCGGTCCGACACCACGATCCTGCTGCACCTGGCCGCCGACCGGCGCAGTGCCACCGCGGTGTCGCTGCCCCGGGACCTCATGGTGCACGTACCCGGATGCCTGCGGAACGACGGACGGCGCGGCGAACCCGCCTTCACCCTGTTCAACTCGGCCTTCGCCATGGGCGGTTCGGCCTGCACCGTGCGTACCGTCGAGAAGCTGACGGACATCCGGGTCGACCACTACATGGTCGTCGACTTCAGCGGGTTCAAGGACGTGGTGGACGCGGTCGACGGGGTGCAGGTGTGCCTGAAGGAGCCGATCGACGACAAGGCGGCCAAGCTGCGGCTGCCCGCCGGGCGGGTCACCCTCGACGGGGAGCAGGCGCTCGGGTACGTACGGGCGCGCAAGTCGCTCGGGGACGGCAGCGACACCGCGCGGATGGACCGGCAGCAGCAGTTCCTGGGGGCGCTCGTCAACAAGGTGCAGAGCGGGGACGTACTGCTGAACCCGGCGAAGCTCTATCCGCTGCTGGACGCGGCGACCTCCGCGCTGACCACCGACCCCGAACTGGCCAGCCTGCGGGGTCTGTACCAGCTGGTCCGCGGGGTCCGGAACATCCCCACGGACCACGTGCAGTTCCTCACCGTCCCGAGGGAGCCGTACGTGTACGACTCCAACCGCGACCAGCTCGTGGCGGGCCGGGCGGACGCCCTTTTCGGGCTGCTGCGGGCCGACCGGGCCGTGAACGTCACCAAGGACGGCGAGTTCTCGGGCGAGAAACCCGGCAGCCCGTCGTCGTCCACGTTTCGCGGGAACACCGCCGCCGAGGACAGTTGCGCGTAAAGCACTCGCCAAGGCGGCGTACTTGCGCGCCGTTCGTTGTCAGTTAAATGAGATGTATTGCCCGGTTGTAGGGAGGACGAATTTGTCACTGGCGTCACTCGACGCTGAACCGGGCGGATAGTGTGAGCGTTCCGGTGCACCCGGCCACGAGGTCCGTCCTGGGGTCGTGCACTGCGAAACGTGACCGAGCGCCTTGGTGGGGGGAAGGCGCCGCGTGGCCCCGACGGAGGATTCGGACAACCGTGGACGCGCAAGGCCGTGGGCGGGCGGACAACATCGATCCCGCAGACCAGTGGGTGCTCAATCCGAACACCGGTGAATACGAACTGCGACTGACGCCTTCCGCTCCGCAGTCGGCGGTGCCCGGACCGCGCAGACCGTCGGCCCCGTCGACCCAGTCGACCCCGTCGCGGACCGCCCCGAGCGGAACGCCGGAGGTGCCGGGGCAGCGCAGGCGGCGCGCGGAGCCGGAGCCACCGCCCGGCCGTCGCTCGCGGCGGCAGCCGGTGAAGAAGAAGTCGAAGGCCAAGAAGGTACTGCTGTGGACCGGCGGTTCGATGGCCTTCGTGCTGGTCGCCGTCTCGGCGGCCGGCTACCTGTACATCAAGCACCTCAACGACAACATCACGTCCGTCTCCGACGACGGCGCGAGCACCGGTGGTTTCAGCAAGGACAAGGCGATCAACCTGCTGATCATCGGTACCGACAAGCGGACCGGCAAGGGCAACGAGGGCTACGGCGACACCGGCAGCGTCGGGCACGCCGACACCAACATCCTGCTGCACATCTCCAAGGACCGCTCCAACGCCACCGCGCTGAGCATCCCGCGCGACCTGATCGTGGACGTCCCGGACTGCCCGACCGAGCAGTCCGACGGCACCACGAAGGTCATCGCGGGCACCCAGAACGTCCGCTTCAACACCAGCCTCGGCCAGGACGACCGGACGCCCAGCTGCACCGTGCGCACGGTGACGGAGCTGACCGGGATCAAGCCGGACAACTTCATGGTGGCCGACTTCAACGCGGTCAAGACGCTGACCGACGCGGTCGACGGCGTCGAGGTCTGCCTCGGCAAGGACATCGACGACAAGCAGTCGCACCTGAAGCTGTCCAAGGGCACGCACAAGATCTCCGGCGAGACCGCGCTGGCGTTCGTGCGCACCCGGCACTCGGTGGGCTTCGGCGGTGACCTGAGCCGGATCCAGCTCCAGCAGCAGTTCCTGAGCGCCCTGATGCGCAAGCTCAGCTCCAACTCGACGCTCACCAGCCCGACGAAGCTGCTGAAGCTGGCCGAGGTCGGCACCAAGTCGCTGACCGTCGACTCCCAGCTGGACAGCATCGGCAAGCTGAAGGACCTGGGTCTGGAGCTCGGCAAGCTGAACCCGAAGAACCTGACCTTCACCACCATCCCGGTGCTGGACAACCCGGCGGAGAAGGTGAAGGCGACCGTCGTGCTCAACGAGTCGAAGGCGCCCGCGGTCTTCCAGGCCATCAAGGACGACGTCTCCTTCACCGCGGTCAAGAAGAAGCAGGCGAAGGCCAGCAAGGACGCGGCGGCCGCCCGGCTCGAGGGCAGCAAGTCCGCGGCCTCCGAGGTGCGGGTACGGATCCTCAACGGCGGGGCCCCGGCCGGCAGCGCCCAGGAGACCCTCAGCTGGCTCCAGAACGACGAGGGCGTCCTCAAGTCGGAGAACGCCGGCAACGCGCCCGCCGAACTCGCCAGGACCACCCTGGAGTACGCGCCCGACCAGGCCGACCAGGCACGTGAACTGGCGAGCCTGATGGGTCTGTCCGGCTCGGCGATGAAGCCGGGCAAGAGCGTGACCAACTCCCAGGGGCTGCCCGCGATCACGCTCACCCTGGGCAAGGACTTCCAGGGGGCGGGAGTCTCCCTCACCACTCCGACGAAGGCGCCGGAAGTGGACAGCAAGACCACCGCGGACAAGGTGACCTGCGCCAAGTAGCGGCGCCCCGTACCCGGAGGGGCCGCACCGCGTACGGCGCCCGAAGGTGCGAAGTCGCACACAAACGGCGCCCGGTCGCTCGGAGTTGTTCACGAGTGACACCAAGTCATACCGAATAAGTAGGTAACCCTATGGGTCCGTCGCGCGTCTAACCGGGCGCGGGGCGGACCCGTGTGGTCCGTGGGACGTCCGAAGGGGGGCGTGGCGGCGGGCCTGTGCGCGCGAGGCGCAGGGTGGGGAGGGCGGGAAGTTGACGCGGAGCGATGTGCGGGGGGAGGTGCCTGCGGTCGAGGACACGATGTCCCTCGCACCGAAGGCACCGGCCACGTCCAGAGGCGGCGGGCGCGGCGGCAAGGGGGGCTCGAAGGATCCGAAGGCCTCGAAGGGCGGGCACGGCGGCCGGCGCGTGCTGCGCTGGTCGGCGACCACGCTCTCGGTGGTGATCCTCGGTACGGCCGGTGCCGGGTACCTCTACTACCAGCACCTGAACGGCAACATCCACAAGGGCCAGCGCAACAGCGGTGACTCCAAGGCGAGCCGGACCGCGCCGAACGCGGCCGGGCAGACGCCGGTGAACATCCTGCTGATCGGCTCCGACAGCCGTAACTCGGCCGAGAACGTGAAGCTCGGCGGCAGCAAGGACAACGTCGGCAACCCGCCGCTCGGCGACGTCCAGATGCTCATCCACCTGTCGGCGGACCGCAAGAGCGCCGCGATGGTGAGCATCCCCCGGGACACCCGCGTCGACATCCCCAAGTGCACCGACCCGGACACCGGCAAGGTGTACCCGGCGACCAACGCCATCATCAACGAGTCGCTGGCCCGCGGCGGTGCCGGCTGCACCCTGGCCACCTGGGAGAACCTGACCGGCGTCTACATCGACCACTGGATGACGATCGACTTCTCCGGTGTGGTGAAGATGGCGGACGCGATCGGCGGGGTCGACGTGTGCGTCAAGCAGAACGTGTGGGACCACCCGACGGCGGCGGTGCCCGGCGGCTCCGGGCTGAAGCTGAAGGCCGGCACCACCAAGGTCGAGGGCCGGCAGGCGCTTCAGTGGCTGCGCACCCGGCACGCCTGGGGCAGCGACCTGATGCGGGCCCGCGCCCAGCACATGTACCTCAACTCGATGATCCGGACGCTGAAGGGGCAGAACGTCTTCACGGACACCCCGCGGCTGATGGACCTGGCGGAGGCGGCCACCAAGTCGCTGTCGGTGTCCGAGGAGATAGGCACCGTCAAGAAGCTGTACGACCTGGCCATGCAGCTGAAGTCCGTGCCGACCGACCGCATCACCAGCGTGACGATGCCGAACGTCCAGGACCCGCAGAACTCGGACCACGTCGTACCGGACGGCTCCAACGCCGACAAGATGTGGCGGATGCTCCGCGACGACGTGTCGTTCGACAAGAACGGCAAGGCCTCGGACGCCTCCGCCAAGAAGAAGACCACGGCGAGCGCCGAGCCCTCGAAGGAGCCCTCCGTCGCCGCCGCGAGCCTCGGCCTGCTGGTGCAGAACGCCACCGGCACCAGCACCAAGGCACCGGTCGGCGGCCGGGCCCGGACACTCGCCCGGGAACTGACCGCGAAGGGCTACACCCGGGCGGCGGCGGACACCTCGAACACCGGGGAGTCGGTGGAGAAGACGGTCGTGCGGTACCCGAGCGCGGACCTCCAGGGCGACGCCCAGGCGGTGGCCAAGGCGCTGGGGATCCCGACGAGCCAGATCAAGCAGACCACCGATGTGTCGGGCGTCACGCTCGTCGTCGGCGCCGACTGGCGGGACGGCACTGCGTACCCGAAGCAGTCCGCGCCCAAGGCCGGTGACCTGCCCGACAACGCCGACGCGATCAACGGCTCCGACACCAAGCAGTGCATGGACGTGTACGGCCCCTATCGCTGGTGACGGGCACGGCCGGGCGGTTCACACAGGTCCGCACAGGTACGCACAGGTGACTCCTAAACCCCTGCATGACACTGCCGCCGTGCTCAGGAGCCCGGAGCCCCGGGCGCGGTGGCAGGTGCGAGCGGGAGGGCGGGCAGTGGTGCGCAGCAATGTGCGGGGGGAGGTGTCGGACGTGGTGTCCGCGGTCGAGGACACGATGTCCCTCACACCCCAGACCGACAGCAGCGGGCGACAGGGCGGCAGACAGGTGGGGGACGGCGGTCGCGGACGCCGCAGACGCCGGGTCGTCCGCTGGACGGCCTCGGTCCTGACCCTCGCCCTGGCCGGCACCGCCACCGCCGGATACCTGTACTACGAGCACCTCAACCGCAACATCAGGAAGGAGTCCCTGAACATCGGGGACTCCAAGGACCGGGCCACCGCCGCCAAGGCGAACGCGGCAGGCCAGACCCCCCTCAACATCCTGCTGATCGGCTCCGACGCCCGCGACACCGCCGAGAACCAGAAGCTGGGCGGCGCCAAGAGCACGTACAACACCGCGCCCCGCGCCGACGTCCAGATGCTGCTGCACGTGTCGGCCGACCGCACCAACATGTCCGTGGTGTCCATGCCCCGCGACACCCTGGTCTCCATCCCCAGGTGCACCGACCCCGACACCGGCAAGGTGTACGCGGCGACCACCTCGACGATGACCAACGACTCGCTCGGCCGCGGCGGGCCCGGCTGCACGGTGGCCACCTGGGAGAAGCTCACCGGCATCCACATCGACCACTTCATGATGGTCGACTTCTCGGGCGTGGTGTCCATGGCGGACGCGATCGGCGGAGTGCCGGTGTGCGTGGACGCGAACATCTACTCGCACACCTCCACCGGTCACGGCTCCGGCCTGAAGCTGACGAAGGGCACCACCTCCGTCAAGGGCAAGCAGGCCCTGCAATGGCTGCGCACCCGCTACGGCTTCGAGGACGGCAGTGACATCGCCCGCACCAAGGCGCAGCACATGTACATGAACTCGATGGTCCGCCAACTGCGCGCGAACGCCACCCTCGCCAAACCCGACAAGCTCCTCAGGCTCGCCGAGACGGCCACCGAGGCGCTCACCGTCGACACCGGCCTCGGCTCGGTCACCGAGCTCTACGACCTGAGCAGGGAACTGAAGAAGGTCCCCACGAACCGCATCACCATGACGACCATGCCGTGGGTGTACTCCTCGGACGGCAACCGGGTCCTGCCCAGGCCGACGGACGCGGCGAAGCTGTGGCGGCTGGTCCGCGAGGACATCGCCCTGGACGGCAAGGACAAGAAGAAGAAGACGACGACGACCGCGACGAAGGTCACCGACAAGGCCGCGGCCGACGACGAGATCGCGGTACGGGTGCGGAACGGCACGAAGAGCGGCACCGAGGCCGCCGTCACCGGCCGGGCCGCCGCCATCACCACACTGCTGACCGGCAAGGGCTTCACCAAGGCCACGGCCGACACCTCGGCACCGCTGAGCGCGGACCAGACCGTGGTCCGCTATCCGGGCGCCGGCCTCGCGGGCGACGCCCAGCGGGTCGCGAAGGCGCTGGGCATCCCCATGAGCCAGGTGAAGAAGTCGGCCGACGTCTCCGCCGTCACCCTCGTCGTCGGCGCCGACTGGCGCTCGGGCTCGAAGTACACCGCCGACGACGATGACACCACCCCGGCCTCGGCGAGCGCCCTCAACGCCTCGGACACCAAGGCCTGCATGCACGTCGACCCGGACTACACCTGGTAGTCCGGGTCGTACGACCGGCGGTGCTCAGTCGGCCGCGGGGCTGAGCACCGCCGGGCGGCGGGACGCGATGACCCGCTTCGCCAGCGACTTCGGGCTGGTCAGGAAGCCGTATCCCCACGACATGTGCATGGTGGCGAGGGCGAGGGGGATCTGGAGCCGCGCCTTGAGCGGCAGTCCCTTGCCGGCCGGGAGGGACCCGGCGGCGATCGCGGCGAGGTAACCGCCGGGGACGACGAAACCGAACGGGGTGACCAGCGCGCCCACCAGGATCCCGGCCGCTATCGCGCACACCGCGGTGGGCGGGGCGAGGTAGCGCAGGTTGATGGAGCCCTCGTGGTAGCGGGCGACGACGTGCCGCCAACGGCCGTAGTCCTTGTACTGCTTGGCGAGGGCCTGCACGCTCGGCCGCGGGCGGTACGACACCTTCAGGTCCGGTGAGAACCAGATCAGCCCGCCGGCCTCGCGGATGCGGAAGTTCAGCTCCCAGTCCTGGGCGCGGATGAACTCCTCGTTGTAGCCGCCCTGTTGTTCCAGCGCCTCGCGGCGGAAGACACCCAGGTAGACGGTCTCGGCGGGCGCCGCCGCACCGCCGGTGTGGAAGGCGGCGTTGCCGACGCCGATCTTCGAGGTCATGGCCGCCGCGACCGCCTGCTCCCAGGCGTTCTCGCCCTCGGCGTGCATGATGCCGCCGACGTTCTGCGCGCCGGTCTCCTCCAGGAGGCGGACGGCGGTGGCGATGTAGTTCGGGGAGAGCATGCCGTGGCCGTCGACCCGGACCACGATCGGGTGCCGGGAGGCCTTGATCGCGGCGTTCAGGGCGGCCGGCGTGCGGCCGGTCGGATTCGGGACGGTGTGCACGCGCGCGTCTTCCGCCACGAGCCGGGCCGCGATCTCGTCCGTGCGGTCCTTGGACGGACCGAGGGCGATGACGACCTCCAGCTCGCCGGCGTACTCCTGCGCGAGGATCGCTTGGACGGCCCCGCGCAGATGCCGCTCCTCGTCGAGGACGGGCATGATCACAGAAACTGCGGGGTGCCGCACGTCGGGCTTGGCGTTCATAGGACGCTCACGTTACCGCGAACGGGGGACACCGGTGCGCGCCGCCGGGGCGAAGCCGCGGGCTGAAGGTCGTATCGGCCTACCGTGCTCATGGATCCCACGTACGGCCTCGTCCGGAGGTGTCCTTTGGCCGCCAGCCCGCCCCGGTCCCCCGCCCGGCCCGCCCGGCCGCGGCGTCGACCGCAGCCCACCCGTCAGGCCCCGCGGCCGCCGGTACGACCCGCAAGGCCCCGGCGGCCGCGCTGGGCCATGCGGGCCGTGACCACACTCTCGGTGGTGGTGCTGGCGTCGGCCGGGATCGGGCACTCGGTGATGGCCAGCCTGGACGCGGACATCGCGCGGGTCGACCCCTTCAAGGACATGAAGAACCGGCCCCGCGCGGGGCACGGCATGAACGTCCTGCTGGTCGGCACCGACGGCCGCGACAAGATCACCGAGCGGGAGCGGCGGAAGTACCGCCTCGGCGGCTCGCCCTGCCACTGCACCGACACGATCATGATCGTGCACATCTCGGCGGACCGGGAGCGGGCCACCGTGGTCAGCCTGCCGCGCGACTCGTACGCCGAGGTCCCCGCGCACCTCGACGAGACGACGGGGCAGCAGCACGCCGCCCACCCGATCAAGCTGAACGCGGCCTACGCGGAGGGCGGCCCGCAGCTGACCGTGCGCACCGTCGAGAACATGACCCATCTGAAGATCGACCACTATCTGGAGGTCGACTTCATCACCTTCATGCGGACCGTCGACGTGCTCGGCGGGGTCCGGGTCTGCAACGCCCAGCCGCTGAAGGACTCGTACACCGGCCTGAACCTCGCCCCCGGCACCCACACCCTCGACGGCGGCCGCGCCCTCCAGTACGTCCGCTCCCGGCACGTCGACGGGGCGAGCGACCTGGGCCGGATGAAGCGGCAGCAGCGGTTCCTGGCCTCGCTGATCGAGCGGGCCGCGTCGTCGGGGGTGCTGCTCAACCCGATCAGGTTCCGGGACGTGACCCGGGCGGTGCTCGGCTCGGTCCGCGCCGACACCGGCTTCGGCACGGACGAACTGCTGGACCTCGGGCGCGCGATGCGGAACTTCTCGCCCTCCTCCTCCGAGTTCACCACCGTCCCCATCGGGCAGCTGGCCTACCCCGTGAAGGGCATCGGCTCGACGCTGAAGTGGGACCAGGCCAAGTCGGACCAGTTGTTCCAGTCCCTGCGCGACGACCGGCAGCTGACCCCGCGGGCGGCGCCGAAGCGGCCGCCGGGGCCGGCCCCGGTGGGCGTGGAGGTGGCACCGGAGCGGATCCGGGTGCAGGTGGAGAACGGCACCGGCACGGCGGGGCTGGCCCGGCGGATGGACGCGGCACTGACGGCGACCGGGTTCGCGGCGAACCACCGGCCGGTGACCGCGGCACGGCACGACCTGAAGCGCACGGTGATCTCGTTCGACCCGCGGTGGGACCGGTCGGCCCGGTCGCTGGCGGCGGCGCTGCCGGGAAGCGAACTGCGGGCCGTGCCGGGACAGGGGCCGACGATGCGGGTGACGGTCGGGACGGACTTCAAGGGAGCCGTACGCAAGGTCCGGTTCGACGACCCGGCACCGCAGGGAGCGGCGTCGGTGATGCGGGGCGACGACACCGTGTGCTGAGGCGGGGCAGGTGCCGACACCGTGTGCTGAGGCGGTGCGGGTGCCGGGTGCGGACGGTTCAGCCCTTGGCGACCGCCCCCGCCCAGTCCCACTTCACGCCCATGTCGGAGTACATCTTCGAGTACCCGGGGAAGCAGTTGAACTGCTCGATCTTGCCGTCGTGCAGGTACCAGAAGTCGGCGGTCGGCGTGGCGACCTTGTTGCCGTTGCCCTTGACGACGCCGGCCGGTGTCTGGAGCTGACCGTCGAACGTGCCGTCGATCGACAGCTCGATGCTGATCACGTCGCCGTTCACGGTGATGCGCTTGAGGTCCCGGTGGACGTCGGAGAAGAGGCTCTTCATGTAGGGCAGCACGGCGCCCAGCGCCTCGCCCCGGTAGGCCTGGCCGGCGACCATGTCGTTGAAGACGCCGTCCTCGGCGAAGCTGTTGACGAACGTCGGGACGTCGATGTGAGCGCCCTCCGCCGCGTGGTAGGCACGCAGGACGACCGCGAGGTTGCGCCGCTCGTGCCCGGTCAGGTGGCGGTCCGTCAGCGGGAGCTCCGCCAGCTGCCGCGGGGTGAGGTCCGGAGCCGGCGTGCCGCGGGTGGCGGCGGCGCTGTGGACGGGGCTCGCCGCCTGGGTCGGGGCGGCGGCGATGGCGAGGCTGCCCAGGCTTGCGACCGCGGCCGTGGCGATGATCGTCTTCCACTTGAGCGAGGTCATGACGTCTTCCTTCGGCTCGATGCGTTCGTTCAAACGTTAAATCAAACGTTCGCTTGACCTTACGAACGACCGGGAGAACATGTCAAGCGATCATTTGAATTAGGTGTTACCCGACGACGCCGGCTTGACGATGTACTCAAACGGCCGCTTAACTACATACCGTGACCAGGGTGGACAAGAGGGATCTGCGCCGAGAGGCCGGCCGGCGCACGCGGGACGGCCTCCTGTCGGCCGCCCTGGAGATGCTCGCGCGGCACGGCACGGAGGGGGTGACCCTCCGTGAGATCACGGAGCGGGCCGGAGCCAACGTAGCCGCCGTCAGTTACCACTTCGGCTCGCTCAAGGCGCTGTGCGACGTGGCGATAGAACACGCGCTGGAGCAGTATCTGGACGCGCAGATCCTCGAACTCGACTCCCTGGACACCACCTCGACGCTCCAGGAGGTGGCGGCGGCGTTCGCCCGGCCGATGATGCGCGCCCTGGCGGCCGGCGGACAGGACCTGGCGGTGATGCGGACGGTGGCCCGCGTCGGCATCGAGCCGCCCGCGGGATGGGAGCGGCTGGCCGGCAAGTTCGACCACTGCCGCCGGATCGCCGTGCGGGTGCTGACGGCCGGCATGCCCGGCGTCGACGAGCAGGAACTGATCTTCCGTACGCGGTGCGCGGCCGGTCTGCTGAACTGGCTCGCGCTGGCGCCGATCGGCACCGAGCTGGCCGCCCTCTCCGTCGAACAGATCGAACGGCAGCTGGTCCCCGTGGTGGCCGGGGCGTTCCGGGGGGACACCAGCGCCGGCCGCTGACCGGAGCGGCCGGGCGGGACGGGACTCAGCCGTCGAAGCCGCCGCGGCTCAGCCGTCGAAGCCTCCGCCGCTCAGCCGTCGAAGCCTCCGCGGCTCAGCCGTCGAAGCCTCCGCGGCTCAGTCCTCGAAGCCCTCCGCGACCCGGCGTTCGCGCAGTTCCCGGATCTCCCGTCGCCGGGCCAGCCGGTGCGTCCGTCTGATCTGGGCCTCCTGGTAGCGCCGGCGGTCCTTCTCGGTCTCCGGTACCACCGGCGGCACCCGGCGCGGCTTGCCGTCGGCGTCCACCGCCGCGAAGACCAGGTACGCGGAGCCGACCTGGGTGGCGGGCGCCGACTCGTTCCAGCGCTCGGCGAGGACCCGTACCCCCACCTCCATGGACGTCCGGCCGGTCCAGTTGACCTGCGCCTTTACATGCACCAGGTCACCGACACGGACCGGCTCCAGGAAGGCCATCTCGTCCATGGACGCGGTGACGGCGGGACCGCCCGAGTGCCGGCCGGCGACCGCGCCCGCCGCGTCGTCGACGAGCTTCATGATCACACCGCCGTGCACCGTGCCCAGGAGGTTGGTGTCGCTGTGGGTCATGATGTGGCTCAGCGTGGTCCGGGAAGCGGATGTCGGCTTGCCGGGTAGGTCGAGCTCCGCCTCGGGGGCCTGGTCTGTCATGGCCCCACCCTATGCCGAAGAGACATTCGCGGAATTTGTGTCGGGTTCGCAACAGCGATGACCTGATTTTCCGACGACTCTTGTCAGTGGTACTGGCGCTGCCTGCACACTGGGGCCCATGAACGAATGGCCCGAGGGATGGTCGAACGACAGCCGCGGAAACCGGTACGGCCGCGGCAGCGCCGGCGCGCAGCCTGAGGGCGCCCGCGTGATGCGCCAGGTACGGCGCCAGGAGCCGTCGGCACCGCCGTACGGCAACCCGCAGCAGGGCGGCGGCTACGGCCAGGTCCCGCAGCAGCCCTCGTACGGCGGCGACGGGTACGGCGACGGCGGCGGGTACGACAGCGACTACAACACCGGCCAGGTGTACGGCGGCGGCCCCGGGGGCGGGGGACCCGGCGGCCAGTACGACCGTGCCTCGCGGCCGGCGCCGAACTGGCGCAAGCGGATCAAGTGGACGGCGATCGTCGTCCTCAGCGTGGTGATCGTCACGTCCGTCGCGACCTACTTCTGGGCCGACTCCAAGCTGCACCGCGACGTCGACCTGTCGAAGGTGATCGACCGTCCCGCGGCCGGCGACGGCACCAACTACCTGATCGTCGGCTCCGACAGCCGGCAGGGCCTGTCCGCCGCGCAGAAGAAGGAGCTGCACACCGGCTCCGCCGAGGGCAAGCGCACGGACTCGATGATGATCCTGCACGTCGGCGACAGCGGCGACACCCTGATCTCGCTGCCGCGTGACTCGAACGTGGAGATCCCGTCGTACCAGGGGTCGACGTCCGGCAAGGTCTACAAGGGCACCGGCCGGACCACGAAGCTGAACGCGGCGTACGCCGAGGACGGCCCGACCCTGCTGGTCCGCACGGTCGAGTACAACACCGGCCTGCACATCGACCACTACGTGGAGATCGGCTTCGCCGGCTTCGCGAACATCGTGGACGCGGTCGGCGGGGTCACCATCGACATCGACAAGGGCTTCAAGGACAAGTACTCGGGCGCGGACTTCAAGGCCGGCAAGCAGACCCTGAACGGTGAGGAGGCCCTCGCCTTCGTCCGCACCCGGCACGCCTTCGCCGCGTCCGACCTCCAGCGCACCAAGAACCAGCAGAAGTTCCTGGCAGCGCTGGCCCACCAGGTCGCCACCCCGGGGACGATCCTGAACCCCTTCAAGCTCTACCCCACCCTCGGCGCGGGCCTGGACTCCCTCACCGTCGACAAGGACATGAGCCTGTGGGACCTGGGCTCGATGTTCTTCGCGATGAAGGACGTCAACGGCGGCAACGGCGTCTCGATGAACATGCCGATCTCCGGCTCCACGGGCGGCAACCTCGTCTGGGACAAGGCGAAGGTGAAGACCCTGGTCAACGAACTCAACAACGACCAGACGGTCACCGTCTCCGGCAACTAGGCGCGGCCGTACGCGGTTCAGGGGCACCCCGCGGGGTGCCCCTGACGCCGTTCAGCCCTCAGCCGGGTGTCACATCGCGACACCGGACATCGAGCGGCACATCTCGGCGCAGCGGCGACACTGCTCCGCGCAGCGCTTCATCTGCGGGTCGTCCGGCATGGTCATACACGCCTCGGCGCACATGTCGCACGCCTTGGCGCACATCATGCACATCTCCGCCGACAGGGGTGAGCGCCGCATCATCATGTCGGCGCACATCCGGGTCATCTCGGAGCAGTCCATCAGCGCGCGCATGATCCGCATGTGGGCCTGGCCGCCCTCCATCGACATGCAGGAGCTCAGGGTCTCCTCGCACATCGTATGGGTGGCCATGCACATGTTGACGCAGTCCTGCATCTGCTTGGACATGGCCGTCATGGGTCCGGTCTGGGTCATGGCTCCTCCAGGGAAGGGAGAGGGGTCCGGGGCGGTCCCCGTGTGATTCCCGTCCTAAGCCCGACCGGGCGGTAGTGCCATCCGACCGTGCCATTGGGGCCTGTCAGTCGATCCGGCAGAGGCAGAACGGATGCCCCGCCGGGTCGGCGTACACCCGGAAGTCCTCGGCGACGGGGTCCTCCTCCCGCCTCAGCAGCCGGGCCCCCAGCGCCAGCACCTGCTTCTCGGCCGCGTCGACGTCCTCCCACGTCGGCCCCGCGTCGAAGTCGAGGTGGAACTGCTGGGAGTCGCGGTCGGCCCGCGGCCACTGGGGCGGTGTGTACCCCTCCGCCAGCTGGAAGCCGAGCCGCAGTCCGTCCGGCAGCCTCAGGACGACCCAGTCGTCCTCCTCGGCGACCAGGGTGCCGCCGGCCACGGCCGCGTAGAAGCCGGCCAGCGCGCTCGGGTCGGGACAGTCGATCACTACGTTGCGCAGACGGGCGACGGACGCCATGGGTCCTCCCTCTCTCGGCGGTCTTCCCTCAGCAGGCGCAGAGACAGAACGGGTGCCCCGCCGGATCGGCGTACACCCGGAAGGTGCGGGTCCGGTCCGTGGCGTCCAGCGGCCTGGCGCCCAGCTCCAGGATCCCCTTCTCGGCCGTGTCCAGGTCGTCGACCACCAGGTCCAGGTGGAACTGCTGGGAGTCGTCGGGGGTGGGCCACTTCGGCGGTACGAACCCGGGCGCCCTCTGGAACGCCAGTGCCTGCCCGCCGGGCACCTTCAGGTCCACCCAGTCGCCGCCCTCGTCCCCTTCGACGGTGCCGCCCAGCACCCCCGCGTAGAAACCGGCGAGCGCGGACGGGTCGGGACAGTCCAGGACGACGACACCGAGCTTGGCGAGTGCCATGACTTCCTCCTCGTGGTCCGAGTTACCTGTACAGGCCGGGTAACCAGTAACGGTTACCGCATGCTCCCCCAGTGGAGGTAACGTCGCAAGCGGATTGCGGAGGTGGCTTGCAGCTATGAGCGGGAGATCGCCCGCGCCGGGCGCCCTGGCCCTGGTGGAGGCCCTGGTGAACACGCTGGACCTGGAGTCGGGCGCCGACGCGCTGGACACGCCGGAGGGCCGGACGCGCCTCGGCGTCACGGAGGCCGGCCTCCCGTCCGCCCGCACCCTGCGCGAGTCCCTGCGCGCCACCCTCCTCGCGCACGCCGGCCACCCGCCGCACCGCGAGGTCACCCCGCTGGGCGACCTGCTCGCCGACGCTCCCCTCCAGGTCGCCGTGGATCCCGCCGACGGCTCGGCGACCCTGGCCCCCGTGGACGCGGCCCCCCTTGTCTCCCGGGTGGCCGCGGCCGTCGCCACCTCCCTGGTCGAGGGCACCTGGACGCGCCTCAAGGCCTGCGAGGACGACACCTGCCACTGGGCGTACTACGACCGCAGCCCGGCCGGACGCGGCCGCTGGTGCTCGATGCAGGTGTGCGGGGCACGCGCGAAGATGCGCCGTTACCGTGCCAAGGACCGGTAACGCACAGGCCGTTCACCGCTCACGCCTGAGTCGCGTGGTGCAGAATGCAACAAGACACCGGTTCGGCCGACTGAGCCTCGGCCGAACCGGTGTCACCTGGTTCCGGAAACGCGTCCGGATCCGTGCAGCGCCCGTGGCCTCAGGCGGTCGGACGCCCCATGGCGCGGTACGTCCACCCCGCCCGCCGCCAGACCTCGGGATCCAGCGCGTTACGCCCGTCGAGGATCACCTGCTCCGCGGCCACCTCTCCCAGCACCGCCGGATCCAGCTCCCGGAACTCCCGCCACTCGGTGAGATGCAGCACCACGTCGGCCCCCCGCACGCACTCCTCGGCGCTGACGGCGTAGCCCAGGGTCGGGAACAGCTTCCGCGCGTTCTCCATCCCCTTCGGGTCGTACACCGTGACCTGTCCGCCCTGGAGGTGGATCTGCCCGGCCACGTTCAGCGCGGGCGAGTCCCGTACGTCGTCCGAGTCCGGCTTGAACGTCGCGCCGAGCACCGCGACCCGCTTCCCGAGGAACGACCCGCCGCCCAGCGCCTCCCGGGCCATCTCGACCATCTGCCCGCGGCGCCGCATGTTGATGGAGTCGATCTCGCGCAGGAAGGTGAGCGCCTGGTCGGCACCGAGCTCACCGGCCCGCGCCATGAACGCCCTGATGTCCTTCGGCAGGCAGCCGCCGCCGAACCCGATCCCGGCGCGCAGGAACTTCCTGCCGATCCGGTCGTCGTGCCCGATCGCCTCGGCCAGCTTGGCCACGTCACCGCCCGCGGCCTCGCAGACCTCCGCCATCGCGTTGATGAAGGAGATCTTCGTGGCGAGGAAGGAGTTGGCCGAGGTCTTCACCAGCTCGGCCGTGGGGAAGTCGGTCACCACGAACGGCGTGCCCTCGCCCACCGGCGTCGCGTACACCTCGCGCAGCAGCTTCTCGGCCCGCTCGCTCCGGGTCCCGACCACGATCCGGTCCGGGTGCAGGGTGTCCTGGACGGCGAAGCCCTCACGCAGGAACTCCGGGTTCCAGGCAAGCTCGGCATCGGCGCCCGCGGGCGCGTTCTCGGCCAGGTACGCGGCCAGCCGGTCCGCCGAACCGACCGGCACCGTGGACTTGCCGACGACCAGCGCGGGCCCGGTGAGGTGCGGGGCCAGCGACGCGATCGCGGAGTCGACGTACGACATGTCGCAGGCGTACTCGCCGTGCTTCTGCGGGGTGTTCACGCAGACGAAGTGGACGTCGCCGAAGGCGCCGACCTCGGCCCAGTCGGTGGTGAAGCGCAGCCGCCCGCTGGACCCCTCGAAGCCGGCCACGTGCCGGCGCAGCAGCTCGTCGAGGCCCGGCTCGTACATCGGGGTCTCGCCGCGCTCCAGCATCGCGATCTTCTCGGGCACCACGTCCAGCCCGAGCACCTCGAAGCCCAGCTCGGCCATGGCCGCGGCATGGGTGGCGCCGAGATAGCCGGTGCCGATCACAGTGATCTTGAGGCTCATGAATGCTCCAGCTCGGGGACGGGGGTGCGGGCTGCGGCCCGAGCATAACCGGGCCGTGTTCCGGGCAACTTTCCCGCTGTCGCCAAGCTCACGTGACCTATCCGTGGGCCGCGTTCTAAACTTTGAGTTACTTAACAGTAATTAGCGTCAGCACCACTGCGTCTGGAGTGAGAGACCTTGGCCGGATCGGCTGACTTCGACCTGTACCGCCCGTCCGAGGAGCACGACATGCTCCGTGACGTCGTCCGTGCGCTGGTCGAGGCGAAGATCGCCCCGTACGCCGCCGCGGTGGACGAGGAGGCACGCTTCCCGCAGGAGGCACTGGACGCCCTGGTCGCCAACGACCTGCACGCCGTGCACGTCCCCGAGGAGTACGGCGGCTCCGGCGCCGACGCGCTCGCCACGGTCATCGTGATCGAGGAGGTGGCCCGCGCCTGCGTGTCCTCCTCCCTCATCCCCGCCGTGAACAAGCTGGGCTCGCTCCCGGTGATCCTGTCCGGCGGCGAGGACCTGAAGAAGAAGTACCTCACCCCGCTCGCCAAGGGCGACGGGATGTTCTCCTACTGCCTCTCCGAGCCGGACGCGGGCTCCGACGCGGCCGGCATGAAGACGAAGGCGGTCCGCGACGGCGACCACTACGTCCTCAACGGCGTGAAGCGCTGGATCACCAACGCGGGCGTCTCCGACTACTACACGGTGATGGCCGTGACGGACCCCTCGAAGCGCTCGAAGGGCATCTCCGCCTTCGTCGTGGAGAAGGCGGACGAGGGCGTCTCCTTCGGCGCCCCGGAGAAGAAGCTCGGCATCAAGGGCTCGCCGACCCGCGAGGTCTACTTCGACAACGTCCGCATCCCCGCCGACCGCATGATCGGCGACGAGGGCACCGGCTTCGCCACCGCGATGAAGACCCTGGACCACACCCGGATCACCATCGCCGCCCAGGCGCTCGGTGTCGCCCAGGGCGCCCTCGACTACGCCAAGGGCTACGTCCAGGAGCGCAAGCAGTTCGGCAAGCCGATCGCCGACTTCCAGGGCATCCAGTTCATGCTCGCCGACATGGCCATGAAGATCGCCGCCGCCCGCGCCCTCACCTACCAGGCCGCGGCCGCCTCCGAGCGCGGCGACGCCGACCTCACCTTCCAGGGCGCGGCGGCCAAGTGCTTCGCCTCGGACGTCGCCATGGAGGTCACCACGGACGCCGTCCAGCTCCTCGGCGGCTACGGCTACACCCGCGACTACCCGGTCGAGCGCATGATGCGGGACGCGAAGATCACCCAGATCTACGAGGGCACCAACCAGGTCCAGCGCATCGTCATGGCGCGCAACCTGCCGTAACGGCACGGGCGTTCAGGACTCCTGGAAAGGCGCCCCACGGGGCGCCTTTCCGCTGGACGGTCACTCCGTCTCGGTCGGGCGGGGCTGGTTCGGTTCGCGGCGGTGCTGGGTGGCGCGGGCGGTGAAGTCGGCGCTGCGCAGCGCCCGCTGGACGTTTCCCCAGGTCAGCAGGGACAGCTCGGTCTCGGACCAGCCACGTCGCAGGAGTTCGGCGATCAGACGCGGGTAGCAGGAGGTGTCGGCGAGGTCGCGGGGGTGGGCGGCGCCGGAGTCGTAGGTGCCGGACAGGGCGACGCACTCGGGGCCGGCGACCACGCGGACGTGGTCGAGGTGGTCGGCGACGTCCGGGACGGTCGGCCCGGTCTGGTCGGCGGTCAGCGGCACCATGCACAGCCCCCGGTGCTCCCCCAGCAGCACGAGCGTCTCGTCGGAGAGGTTGGCGGGGTGCGGGCGTACCGCCGCGGCGGCGGAGCGGGTGCACAGGACGGGTGTCTTGGAGAGGGCGAGCACCCGGGCGAGGGTGGCCTCCGGGGCGCCGGACAGGTCGGCGAGCACGCCGAGCCGGTTCATCTCCCGCACCACCTCCTCGCCGAACCTCGTCAGTCCGTCCTCGCCCGCCCAGGCGGCACCGGCGAGCGAGAGCACCCGCAGGCCGAGGGAGTGCAGGACGCGCAGGATGCCGAGTGAGTCGTCGACGGCGGCGGCGGAGGCCGGACCCAGCACCACGGCGACCCGGCCGCAGTGCCGGGCGTCGATGATCTGGCCGGCGGTGCGCACCATACGCAGCCCCTCCGGATGTGCCTCGACCACCCGGCGTGCCAGGTCCAGCTGCTCCAGCGTGGCGCCGACGGCCCGGTCGCCCGCCGGCACCTGCAACGACCAGAACAGTGCGCCGACGTGCCCTTCGCGCAGCCGGGGGACGTCGGTGTCCACGGCGGTCTCGCCCAGTTCCAGGTCGTACCAGGGCAGCGGCCCGAGCGCCCGCGGCAGCCCGCTGTAGCCGTCCGCCACCGGGTGTTCGGCCAGCAGGGCGTGGGCCCGCTCCAAAAGCCCGCCGCCGGAGTCCGCGGGGAAGCCGGACTCGGCGGGGAAGTCGCGCTCCGCGGGGAAGGGATCGTCCGGGAGCCAGTCGTCCTGACCGACCTCGGTCGTGGTGGGGACGTCGTTCTGGAGGTCGGCCATGGGGGCTCCGTACGTCGTCGTGAGCTACGTCGTGAAGGGGCTGTAGTCCACGGTCGCACGCCCGGCCGGGAGGGTTCCTGGTGGACGGGGCGTTCGGGGGTATCCCGGGTCAGCTCTCCCCGGCGGCCCGGATGACCTCGTCCAGGGTGTCCCGGGACCGCACCAGGTCGGCGATGAGACGGTCGATCCGGTCGCGTTCGGCGGTGAGGTCGTCGACCAGCCTGGGGGTGGCGACGGCCGACGGCCCGCCGTCCTGGTCCCGCATGCAGGGCAGCAGCTCCTTGATCCGGGTGCTGTGCAGCCCGGCCGCGTACAGCTCCTGGATGCGTACGACCCGGTCGACGGCCGTCTCCGGATAGTCCCGGTGCCCGCCGGGCGTCCGCTCGGCGGTCAGCAGCCCCTGCTCCTCGTAGTAGCGCAGCGACCGCTCGCTCACCGCGGTGCGTCCGGCCAGTTCCCCGATCCGCATGCCGGCCCTCCGGAAGGACTTGATTCTGACACTGATGTCAGGTTCTACGTTACGGCCATGACGCGGACAACGGACCTCCTGGCACCGGCCCGGCTCGGCCGGCTCGAACTCCCCAACCGTCTCGTGATGGCCCCGCTCACGCGCAACCGCGCGGAGGCCGACGGGACCCCGACCGACCTCATGGTCACCTACTACGCCCAGCGTGCCGCGGCCGGTCTGATCATCGCGGAGGCGGCCACGCCCAACGCCGTCGGGCAGACGTACCCCAACATCACCGCCATCCACAGCGACCGGCACGTGGCGGGCTGGCGGCGGGTCACGGACGCCGTCCGGGCGGCCGGCGGACGGATGTTCCTCCAGCTCCAGCACGGCGGCCGGGTGAGCCATCCGGCGACCACCGGACTGACCCCGGTGGCGCCCTCGCCGGTCCCGCTGCCGGAGACGGTCTTCACTCCGGGGGGACACCGCCCGGCCGTGGTGCCGCGGGAGCTGAGCCGGGCGGGGATCGAGTCGACGATCGCCGACTTCGCGGCCGCCGCCCGCCGGGCGCTCGACGCCGGTTTCGAGGGCGTCGAGGTGCACTCGGCCAACGGCCATCTGCTGCACCAGTTCCTCGCCGGCAACACCAACCGGCGCACGGACGGGTACGGCGGCTCGGTCGCCGGGCGCGTCCGCTTCACGGCGGAGGTGGTGGAGGCGGTGGCCGCCGAGGTCGGAGCGGACCGGGTGGGCGTGCGGATCTCCCCCGGCAACACGGTCAACGGCATCGCGGAGACCGACACCGATGCCCTGTACCCGGCGCTCGCCGAGCGGCTGGACGGCGTCGGGCCGGCGTACCTCCATCTCGTGCACGCCGACCCGGACGCCCCGCTGTTCCACCGCCTGCGCGCCGTCTGGACCGGCACGCTGATCGCCAACCCGGTCCTGCGCGACCTCACCACGGAGGAGGTCACCGAGGCCGCCCGCCGGCTCCGGACCGCCGGGGCGGAACTGGTCGCCCTGGGCCGCCCGTTCCTCGCCAACCCCGACCTGGTCACCCGGCTACGGCTGGCCGCACCCCTCAACCCGGTCCGGGACCGCTACTTCATGTACGTGGGCGGCCCGCTCGGCTACACGGACTACCCGACCCTGCCGGCCCCGCGGCCCCACCGAGCCGCTTCGGATCCCGCGGGCCTGCCCGGGGCCGTCTGACCGGCTCGGCCGAGGCCGCGCCGGGACGGGGTCAGCCGTCGAGGTCCTGGATCGTGGCGTTCGACGCCGCCCTCGTGGTCCGGAGGTCCCGGGACACGTCTTCCGCCGCGCCGAGTACTCGTACCGCGTTCTGCCAGGTCAGCTTGGCCAGGTCGGGCTTGGACCAGCCCCGGTCGAGGAGTTCCGCGAGGAGGTTGGGGTAGCCGGAGACGTCGTTCAGGCCGTCGGGGGTGAAGGCCGTGCCGTCGTAGTCGCCGCCGATGCCGAGGTGGTCGATGCCGGCGACCTCGCGCATGTGGTCGAGGTGGTCGGCGACCGTGGCGGTGGTGGCGACCGGGCGGGGGTGGCTCTCCTCGAAGGCCCGGTGGACCTTCATCGCCTCCTCGGTGGTGTCGAGGTGGTGGAAGCCGTGGGCGCGCATGTTGTCGTCGGCCGCCGCCGTCCAGTCGACCGCCGCCTGGAGCACGAACTTCGGCACGAACGTCACCATCGCCATGCCGCCGTTGGCGGGCAGGCGTTCGAGGACGTCGTCCGGGATGTTGCGGGGGTGGTCGCAGACGGCCCGGGAGGAGGAGTGGGAGAAGATCACCGGGGCGGTGGTGGTGTCCAGGGCCGCGCGCATGGTCGTGGCCGCGACGTGGGACAGGTCCACCAGCATGCCCAGGCGGTTCATCTCCCGGACGACCTCGCGGCCGAAGGCGGACAGACCGCCGACGTTCGGCTCGTCCGTCGCCGAGTCCGCCCAGTCGTTGTTGTCGTTGTGGGTGAGCGTCATGTAGCGCACGCCCAGTTCGTACAGACCGCGCAGGGTGCCCAGCGAGTTGTCGATGGAGTGGCCGCCCTCCGCGCCCATGAGGGAGGCGATACGGCCTTCCGCGCGCGCCGCCTCCATGTCCGCGGCGGTCAGCGCGGCCCGCAGGTCGGACGGGTAGCGGGCGATCAACTGTCGTACGCAGTCGATCTGTTCGAGGGTCGCCGGGACCGCGCCCGGCAGGTCCGAGCGGACGTACACCGACCAGTACTGCGCGCCGACCCCGCCCTCGCGCAGCCGCGGGATGTCGGTGTGCAGGTGCGCGTTCTGGTGGGTGGCGATGTCGCGGGCGTCGAGGTCGTAGCGGACCTGCTCGCGCAGTGCGTACGGCAGGTCGTTGTGGCCGTCGACGACCGGGAACTCGCGCAGCAGGGACCGGGCTTCGTCGGATGAGGTCATTGCGTATTGCTTCCCGGAGTCCTACTTGCCGAAGCCGAAGCCGGTCGGGCCCTCGACCTTGGACCGCAGGCGCTTGCCCTTCTCGGTGGCCTGGTCGTTGAGGTCCTGCTGGAACTCGCGCAACCGCTGGAGGAGGTCCTCGTCGTGCGTGGCGAGGATCCGGGCGGCCAGCAGGCCCGCGTTGCGGGCGCCGGCGACGGAGACCGTGGCGACCGGGACACCGGCCGGCATCTGCACGATGGAGAGCAGGGAGTCCATGCCGTCGAGGTACTTCAGCGGGACCGGGACGCCGATGACCGGGAGGGGCGTGACCGAGGCGAGCATGCCAGGGAGGTGGGCCGCTCCCCCGGCGCCGGCGATGATCGCCTTCAGTCCGCGGTCGGCGGCCTGCTCACCGTACGTGATCATCTCGCGCGGCATCCGGTGCGCCGAGACGACGTCCACCTCGTACTCGATCTCGAACTCGTCCAGGGCCTTGGCGGCGGCCTCCATGACGGGCCAGTCGGAGTCCGAACCCATGACGATGCCAACAACGGGGCTCATCTCAATCTCCTTGCGTACCTTCTCGGCCTCGGGCCGAGGGGTGTGAGTAGGCACCTCGCTCGCGAGCGGGTAACGGTTCATCCGGATCCGCACGACGGGATTCCCCGACTGCCAGACATGCTTACATCAAAGGAGCTACCGTGTGAAACATGGGGAGCACGAGTGTGAAGCGGGGGTTCAAGTTCCGCTTCTATCCGACTCCGGAGCAAGCAGCCGAGCTGGCTCGCACTTTCGGCTGCGTGCGCAAGGTCTTCAACATGGCGCTCGACGCACGGTCCCGGGCGTGGACGCTGGAGCACCGCCGGGTCTCCTACGTGGAAACGTCGGCGATGCTCACTGAGTGGAAGAGGACCGAAGAGCTGGACTTTCTGGCACAAGTCTCTTCCGTGCCGTTGCAGCAGTCGCTGCGTCATCTTCAGACCGCCTACACGGCCTTTTTCGACAAGCGGGCTCGACACCCTCGCTTCAAGTCGAAGAAGAGGTCGAGAGACTCTGCCGAGTACACACGGTCCGCGTTCCGCTTCCACAACGGTGAGCTCACGTTGGCCAAGATGCGTGAACCGCTGGCCGTCGTGTGGTCGCGGCCACTTCCGGAAGACACCGAACCGTCTACGGTCACGGTCTCCCGGGACAGGGCAGGCCGTTGGTTCGTTTCCCTGCTCGTAGAAAGCGCCGTCAGCCCCGGGCCGGCCACCGACGCGACGGTGGGACTCGACGCGGGCCTCACAAGCCTGCTCACCCTGTCCACCGGTGAGAAGATCACCAACCCCAAGTTCGAGCGGAAAGACCGAGCCCGCCTCGGACAAGCCCAGCGAGAACTCTCTCGTAAGGCCCAGAACTCGAGGAACCGGGAGAAGGCTCGCCTCAAAGTGACACGCATCCATGCGCGCATCACCGACCGGCGCCGGGACTTCCTCCACAAGCTGACCACTCGACTCGTTCGTGAGAACCAAACGATCGTGATCGAGGATCTGACCGTCCGGAGCCTGCCGGGCAACCGCACCCTTGCGCGTGCGATTTCCGATGCCTCGTGGACGGAGTTGCGTTCCCTCCTGGAGTACAAATGCGCCTGGTACGGGCGCGAACTGATCGCGATCGACCGCTTCTTCCCATCGAGCAGGACCTGCTCCACGTGCGGCCTGATCCACGATGAGCTGCCCCTGAGCGTCCGACGATGGACGTGCGCGGGCTGCGGCACCCAGCACGACCGGGACCACAACGCCGCGAAGACAATTCTGGCCGCCGGGCTGGCGGTGTCGGCCTGTGGAGCCGGTGTAAGACCCCAACGGAGTTCCTCCGGGCGGGCAGTCGGCGATGAAGCAGGAAGCGTCGTGGTGCGAACCACGGCAGGCCCCTCCCCAAGGGGAGAGGCCGAGGTCAATCGGTGATCGTGCCTCTCAGGTAGCCGGCAGCGTGACGTGCGCGGTCGAGAACGTCGTCCAGGTCGTCGCCGTAGGTGTTGACGTGGCCGACCTTGCGTCCGGGCTTCACGTCCTTGCCGTACATGTGGATCTTCAGTTTGGGGTCGCGGGCCATGCAGTGCAGGTACGCGGAGTACATGTCGGGGTAGTCGCCGCCCAGGACGTTGACCATGACCGTCCACTTCGCGCGCGGGCGCGGGTCGCCCAGGGGCAGGTCCAGGACCGCGCGGACGTGGTTGGCGAACTGCGAGGTGATCGCGCCGTCCTGGGTCCAGTGGCCGGAGTTGTGGGGGCGCATCGCCAGTTCGTTGACGAGGATGCGGCCGTCCCGGGTCTGGAACAGCTCGACGGCCAGGTGACCGACGACGCCGAGTTCCTTGGCGATCCGCAGGGCCATCTCCTCGGCCCGCAGGGCGAGGTCCTCGTCCAGGTCGGGCGCGGGCGCGATCACGGTGTCACAGACGCCGTTGACCTGCTGCGACTCGACCACCGGGTAGGCGACGGCCTGGCCGTGCGGGGAGCGTACGACGTTGGCGGCGAGCTCGCGGACGTAGTCGACCTTCTCCTCGGCGAGGACCGGCACGCCGGCCCGGAAGGGGTCGGTGGCCTCCTCGGCGGTCTCGACGACCCACACGCCCTTGCCGTCGTAGCCGCCGCGCACGGTCTTCAGGACGACGGGGAAGCCGTCGCCCTCGGCCGCGAACCGGACCACGTCCTCCGCGTCGGTCACGATGCGGTGCCGCGGGCACGGCACACCGATCTCGGTGAGCTTCGCCCGCATCACGCCCTTGTCCTGGGCGTGCACCAGCGCGTCGGGGCCGGGGCGCACGGGGATGCCGTCCGCCTCCAGGGCCCGCAGATGCTCGGTGGGGACGTGCTCGTGATCGAAGGTGATCACATCGCAGCCGCGCGCGAACTCGCGGAGCGTGTCCAGGTCGCGGTAGTCGCCGACGACGACATCGCTCACCACCTGGGCTGCCGAGTCCTGAGGAGTGTCACTGAGGAGCTTGAACCTGATGCCCAGCGGGATGCCCGCCTCGTGCGTCATACGCGCGAGCTGACCCCCGCCGACCATGCCGACTACCGGGAACGTCACGCCCCCAGGGTATCGGCCGCGCCGGGGTGGCCGGATTCCACACCCTCCACCAGCGCTCTTACCTGCCGCTTCGTTGCCTCTTGCCCCGGTTTTCCGGTCTTCTTTCCAAGCCGTTCCCGACCTGTGTCGCCATCCACAGGCAGGGAACACCCGGGGTCGTTAGCATGGCTGGGTCGCCAATACCTACGGACGGGAGCCCGCACAACCATGGAACGTGGTTCCTCGGGGCTGCAACGGCTCGTACGAGAGGTCGCCAAGTTCGGCGCCGTCGGCGGGGCCGGGATTCTCGTCAATCTCGGTGTCTTCAACCTGGTCCGGCACGTCACCGACCTGCCGGTGGTGCGCGCGAGCGTGATAGCCACCGTCGTCGCCATCGTCTTCAACTACCTGGGGTTCCGCTACTGGACGTACCGGGACCGTGACAAGGGTGGCCGCACCAAGGAACTCACCTTGTTCCTGCTGTTCAGCGCGGTCGGCCTGGTGATCGAGAACGGTCTGCTGTACCTGGCGACCTACGGCTTCGGCTGGGACAGCCCGCTACAGAGCAACGTCTTCAAGTTCGTCGGCATCGGTGTCGCGACGCTGTTCCGCTTCTGGTCGTACCGCACCTGGGTGTTCAAGGCACTGCCGGCCCGGGAGACGGTCGCGGACGCGGAGGCCATCCTGGAGCGGGCCGCCGACTCGGCGAAGCCGAGGCAGCGGGTCCGCTGAGCGGCGTCCTAGCGGACCGTGGGGTGGTCCTCGCCCGCCGGCTTGTGCTGCGGCGGGGTCCGGGACAGGAACAGGCCGAAGACCGGGGGCTGGGCCTGGAGCAGCTCCAGCCGGCCGCCGTCGGCCTCCGCGAGGTCGCGGGCGACGGCCAGCCCGATCCCGGTGGAGTTGCGGCCGCTGATGGTCCGCTCGAAGATCCGGTTGCCGAGGTCGGCGGGCACCCCGCCGCCCTCGTCGGTCACCTCGACCACGGCCTGGTTGCCGGTGACCCGGGTGCGCAGCGCGACCGTGCCGCCACCGTGCATCAACGAGTTCTCGATCAGCGCGGCCAGCACCTGTGCCACCGCGCCCGGGGTGCCCACGGCCCGCAGGTGCCGCTTGCCGGAGCTGACGATGGCCCGGCCCACACCGCGGTAGGCGGGCCGCCACTCGGCGAGCTGCTGCTGGATGACCTCGTCCAGGTCGAAGGAGACGGCGGAGCCGGTGCGCGGGTCGCGGGAGTTCGTGAGCAGCCGCTCGACGACGTCCGTCAGCCGCTCCACCTGCGTGAGCGCCACGTTCGCCTCCTCCTTCACGATGTCCGGGTCGTCCGTGAGGGTGATCTCCTCCAGGCGCATGGACAGCGCGGTCAGCGGGGTGCGCAGCTGGTGGGAGGCGTCGGCGGCGAGCCGTCGCTCAGCGGTGAGCATCCGCCCGATCCGCTCGGCGGACGAGTCCAGGACGTCGGCGACCCGGTCCAGCTCGGGGACGCCGTACCGCTTGTGCCGGGGCCGAGGGTCGCCCGAGCCCAGCCGCTCGGCGGTCTCCGCGAGGTCGGTGAGCGGGGAGGCGAGCCGGTTGGCCTGCCGGATGGCGAGCAGCACGGCGGCGATCACGGCGAGCAGCGCCACCGCCCCGATGATGAGCAGCGTACGGCCGACCTCCCGGGTCACCGTGGAGCGCGGCTCCTGGACGGTGACCGTCTCGCCCTCCTCACCGTCCGCGGTGTAGTGGATGACGTCGCCCTCGGGCTTCGACCCGATCTCGATCGGCGGCTTTTTCGGGATCCTGATGACGGCGTACTGCTCCTTGGAGACCTGACTGCGCAGTATCTCCGCGGTGACGTCCTCGTCCTCAAGGATCCGGCTGTCCACGATGCTGGCGAGCCGCAGCGCCTCGGAGTCGACGCGTTCCTGGGCGCTGTTGCTGATGGTCCGCGACTCGACGATCACGAGGGAGACACCGAACACGGCGATGACGACGAGCACGACGGCGAGGGTGGACTGGATCAGACGACGACGCACGGCACTCTCCGGGAAACGGCCACATCAGCGCCCCGAAAAGGGGCGCTGGGGGTACCCCCGGCCGAAGGCCGGGGGAGGAACTGCGCGACCGGCCGACGACGACGCCCGGCCGCGCACACCGCATCAGCCACCCACGGCGCGACGCGCGTAGCCGACCTAGCTCTTTTCGAAACGGAACCCGACACCCCGCACGGTGGCGATGTACCGCGGGTTCGCCGCGTCGTCGCCGAGCTTCTTCCGCAGCCAGGAGATGTGCATGTCGAGCGTCTTGGTCGACGACCACCAGGTCGTGTCCCAGACCTCCCGCATCAACTGGTCCCGCGTGACCACCCGTCCGGCGTCCCGCACCAGCACCCGCAGCAGGTCGAACTCCTTCGCCGTGAGCTGGAGTTCCTCGTCACCCATCCACGCCCGGTGCGACTCGACGTCGATCCGCACCCCGTGCGTGGCCGGCGGCTGCGCGGGCTCCGCGGCCCCGCGCCGCAGCAGCGCCCGTACCCGGGCGAGCAGTTCGGCGAGCCGGAACGGCTTGGTGACGTAGTCGTCGGCACCCGCGTCGAGACCGACGACGGTGTCCACCTCGTCGGCCCGCGCGGTCAGGATGAGGATCGGCACGGCGTGGCCCTCGGCCCGCAGCCGGCGCGCGACCTCCAGGCCGTCCATGCCGGGCAGCCCGAGGTCCAGCACGACCAGGTCGATGCCGCCCTGCATTCCGGCGTCGAGTGCGGTCGGTCCGTCCTCGCGCACCTCGACCTCGTAACCTTCCCGGCGCAGGGCGCGGGCCAGCGGCTCCGAGATGGACGCGTCGTCCTCGGCGAGCAGTACACGGGTCATGAGGTGATGGTAGTCCGCTCACGCGCAGTACAGGAGTGTGATCGGCACGAGGGATTCTTACCTTGGGGCACAGTGGTACGAACCTGTGGGCGAGGGGTGCGATCGTAGAAGGGGCCTTCGAAACCGGTCCTGAGGTTCCCTCGACACCTGTGATCCGTGTCTCAAGTCCTTCCATATCCGGCAGTGTCCTGACGTACAGTGACGTGAACGCCTGTAGTACACCCGGGGACCTTTGGTGGGCATCTCGCCCTGAAGGTCTCTTTTGTGTGCGGGCTGACCTCCGTCAGCCTCGAAAGGAATGACCTCTGGCCGGGCCCCGGACGCGACACGGCGTCGCGGGGCGTGGATCCCGGTGGTCGCCGTCCGCCGCCCCGCGACCCGGAGCGGACTCCCCCTGGGCGTGGGGTGGACGGGCAGACCCGCCGGTGCCGGCCGATCCCCCCACGGGTGCGCAGAGCCCCACCGCGCGCTCCGACCAGCAAGGAACGACCATGGCGTCCAGCCTGACGAAGGACTCGGTCCGACCGGGCACCCCCGGTTCCGAGAAGACCTTCTTCGGCCACCCCCGCGGACTGGCCACCCTCTTCATGACCGAGATGTGGGAGCGGTTCTCCTACTACGGCATGAAGGCCCTGCTCCCGCTGTACCTGGTCGCTCCCGGCGGCCTGCACATGAGCGCGGCCACGGCGACGGCGATCTACTCGGTGTACCTGTCGCTCGTGTACCTGCTCGCCCTGCCGGGCGGCTGGTTCGCCGACCGTGTCCTCGGTCCCCGCAAGACGGTCGCCGTCGCGGGCACGGTCATCATGATCGGCCACCTGACGCTGGCGCTGCCCAGCTCCGGCACGTTCTTCGCGGGCCTCGGCCTGGTGGCGATCGGCTCCGGTCTGCTGAAGGCCAACATCTCCACGATGGTCGGCCACCTGTACGAGGGCCCGGACGACCCGCGCCGTGACGGTGGCTTCACGCTCTTCTACATCGGCATCAACCTGGGTGCGTTCGCCGCGCCGCTGATCATCGGCACCGTCGGCGAGAACTACAACTGGCACCTCGGCTTCGCGCTGGCCGCGGTCGGCATGGCGCTGGGTCTCGCCCAGTTCCTGCTCGGCACCCGCCACCTGAGCTCGCGTTCGGACATCGTCCCGACCCCGCTGTCCGCGGCGGAGAAGAAGGCGACGCTGACGAAGGCCGGTTTCTGGGCCGCCGTCGCCGCGGTCTTCTACGTCGTCGTGGGTGTCTCCGGCGTCTACACGCTGAACTGGCTGCTGGTGCCGATCACGATCGCCGGTCTGCTGATCCCGGTCGTCGTCATCGCCCGCATCAAGCGGGACAAGGACCTGGACCGCGCCGAGCAGTCCAAGATGAGCGCGTACATCTGGTTCTTCGTGGCCGCGGCCGTCTTCTGGATGATCTACGACCAGGGCGGCTCGACCGTCTCGCTGTTCGCCGACGCCTCCGCGAAGAACACGATCTTCGGCTGGAACTTCCCGGTCTCCTGGTACCAGTCCGTCAACCCGGTCATGATCATGGCGTTCGCGCCGGTCTTCGCCTGGGCGTGGCTGGCGATGGCGCGGCGCGGCAAGGAGCCGAGCACGGCCGTGAAGTTCGCCGGTGGTCTGGTGCTGATCGGTGCGTCGTTCTTCCTGTTCCTGGCGCCGCTGTCGATCGCCGACGGTGGTCACAAGGCCGCGGCGATGTGGCTGGTGGGCATCTACTTCGTGCAGACCGTGGGTGAGCTGATGCTGTCGCCGGTGGGTCTGTCCGTGACGACGAAGATGGCTCCGGCGAAGTACGCGTCCCAGATGATGGGTGTGTGGTTCCTCGCGGTGACCGCGGGTGACGCGACCACCGGGCTGCTGTCCATCGCCGGTGTCGACCTGAACAAGACGGGGATCGTGGCGCTTCAGGCGGTGCTCGCCGTGGTCGCCGGTGCGGCCGTGTGGATGTACCGGAAGAAGGTCCGCGAGCTCATGGGCGACGTTCACTGATCGTCTTCTCGCAGAGGGCCACCGCATCTTCTGGATGGGGTGGCCCTCCTGTGTATCGACTGACGGTTCGTCACCTCGTCCTCTTCCGAGGCATGAAGGTGAACACGGCGCCGCCCAGCAGGATGGCCGTTCCTGCCACCAGGCCGAGCGCCTTCAGTGCGCCGTTGGTGGTGTCGCCGGTCTCCGCCAGGCCGCCGCTGCCGCTCGAACCGCTCGACGAGCCGCCCGACGTCGTCGTGCTGCCCGACGCCCCGCTCGCCTGCTCCGTGGTGTCCAGGGTCAGCGAGACCTCGGTCTTCGTCGGGGTGCACGTGGTCGTCGTACCGAGGGCCTTGACCGTCAGGACGCCCGGCGACAGCGTCGACGTCCCGCTCGCCCCCGGCTTGTACGTGCCCGTCAGGTCCGGGATGTCGATGGGGTCGCCGGACTTGATCGCGGAGGAGTTGGTGGGGCCCTCCACATGGACCGTGCCCTTGTCGGCGCCGCCCAGGACCACCTCCATCGACGGCTTCACCGAGTCCGCGGGGATGTCGGCCGGGCTGTCCATCACGGACCCGTTGAACTGCACGGTGAGGTCGAAACCGCCGCCGTTCTTCTTGGCGTTGATCTGCACCGGCGAGGTCGCGTTCTTGTCGCCGATGGGCGTCTTGCAGGCGTAGGGGATCTCGACCTCCTTGCCCGTGAAGTCGGTCTGGCCGCTGCCCGTGCCGTCGGAGGGGGACGCGGAGGCCGATGACGACGCCGACGCGGACGCGGACGCCGAGTCGGAGGGGCTCGCCGAGCCGGAGGGCGAGGCGGACGCGGACGTGGTGTCCGTGGGGCTCGCCGAACCCGTCGAACCGGTCCCGCTCACCTCGATCGTCGCCGCCTTCGCCACCGTCCCCGTCGGTGTGCACACGGTGTTCGTGCCGTACGCGTTGACCGTGTACGTGTCCGGGGTGAGCGTCACCTCGCCGGGTGACGTCAGTTTCAGGGTGCCTGTCATGTCGGACAGCACCATGTCGCCGCCCTTGGGGATCGCCGGGTTCTTGCGCGGCCCCTGCATCGCGACGTCGGCGCTCTGGGCACCGGCCGCCTTGAGGGTGCCGGACGGCTGGACCGAGTCGGCGGGCAGGTCGATGATGTCCGGGTTCTTGGACGCGGCCTGCACGAACTTCCAGGTGATGTCGACCGTGTCGCCGACCTTCGCGGTGGCGGGCGCGGTGATGTCGACCTTGGTGGTCCCGTCGATCGGGTCGGCGACCCCGGCGGGCGGTACGCAGTGGGTGGCGTACGACACCTCGGCGGCCTGGGCGGTGCCGGCGGCCGCGCCGAGCAGGACGCCCGCCCCGCCGAGGACCAGCGCGGCCGCCGCCGCACCCGCTCTGACCGGTGTCACTCTCCTTCGCATGATCACGTGGGTCCTTTCGTGGTGGGAGTCGTGGGACTCGTCGGGCTGTCGTCGTGCGGTGCGGAGAGCCGGCCGGCCGCGGTGCCCGGATCGTCGTCCGGGGTGAACCACGGCAGGGTCGAGGTCGAGGTCGAGGTCGTGGCGGGCGCGGGCCCGGAGGCGGGCGCGCGGAGACGGGGGACGCGGAGGGCCGGCCGGCGCGTGCCCCGGTGGCCGCGGGCCGGCCGCACCCGGTCCACCACGGCCATGCCGACGCGGAAGACGGCCGCGGGTACGACCACGCAGAGCAGCAGCCAGAACAGGGTCACCCCCCAGGGGCGGCCGACGCCCCAGGGCTGTTCGGCGAGGACCTTGCCGTCGTATTTCAGGGAGACGGTGTAGTCGCCGTGCGCCCCGGCGGAGAGTTCGACGGGCAGTTCGATCTTCGCCTTCCCGCCGGGCGCGAGGCTGCCGCGCCACTGCTGCTCGTCCCACTGGGGGGCGAACACGCCGTGTGCGGTGCCCACTTGGAAGACGGGGTCCTTGAGCGTGGTCGTGCCGGCGTTGCCGATGGTGAAGACGAGGGTGCGGGACGGGGGTGCGCCGAACCAGGTCAGCAGTCCGGAGGAGCCGTCGAGACGGGTGTCGGTGAGCATCGAGAGGCGGCCGCCGGTGGTCGCGGCGGGCAGTGGCTGGACGGCGTGCCCGGCGACCTGGAAGACGGCGTCCGCGTCGGCGCCGGCGCCGGTCACGGTGGCCGCGTGGACGACGCAGGGGCAGGGCACCGGCGGTTCGGCGACCGGGAGCCGCTTGCTGAACCGGCCGTCCGCGTCGGTGGTGACGGCCCGTCCGTCGGCGTTGGCGCAGGAGTTGGTGCCGCCGAGCACGCCCCGGGCGGGAGTGGCCCGGCCGCAGATCAGCAGCATCAGCAGGGTGTGCGGCCGCCAGCCGGTGCCGCTCACGGTGATCGAACCACCGGTCCCGGCCTCGGACTTGGAGACCGTGACGGCCGGCCCGCCGGCCGCGGTCGCCGCCGACGGGGTCCCGAGCAGCACCATCACCGCCGCCAGTACCAGGAACGCTCGCGCCCTCACCTCGCCGCTCCCGTCAACTCGTCCGTCATGGGCAGGGGTTCGGCCGCCGGGCCGACGCGGCGCCCGCGCCGTCGTACGACGGTCAAGGCGGCCGCCGCCGTCAGCGCGCCCGCGGTGCCCGCCACCGCGCCCCAGGGCACGAAGCGGGCCCGGGTGTTCGCCGTGGCGTGCGCACCGCCCGCCGCGGTCGCCGTCAGCCGGACGTCGACGGCGTCCAGGGCGGGCCGGCCGGGCCAGGGCTCGCTCAGCCCGGTGCGGGTGCCGGGGGCGAGGCGGACCGGGAGGGTGCGCGGCGCACGGTCCACGAGAACCCGGCCGAGGACTCCGTCGGCGTGCACCGCGACCTTCGGTACGAGCACGGTCGTACCGCGGTTGACCAGTTCGTAGGTGATGCGGTCGCCGTGGACGGCGAGGTGTTCGACGGTCAGGGCGGTCAGGGCGGGTCCTCCGACGCGCAGCCGGATGCGGACGGTGCCGGTGCGGCCGTCGGCGTCCCTCGCGACGAGGGTGCCGGTGCGGTCGCCCGGGGCGGCGCCCACCGGGACGGTCACCGTGAAGGGGACGTCGGCGCGCGTGCGGGCGGGCACGCGGACGCTCGGCTCGGCGAGGGTGACGGGGAGGCCGGTGCCCGTCAGCCGTACCGTCACGGGGCGTCCGCCGGGGTTGGTCACCGACACGGTGTCCTGGAGGACGGTTCCCGGGGCGCCCTCGGCGTAGAAGGCCGGCCGGCCACCGCCCGAGGGCACCACCGACCAGCCCTCGGCGGCCAGCGCGTGCGGGGCGGCGGCGACCAGGACGAGGGCGGCGAGCCCGAGCCCCCGGACGGCGGACCGGACGGGCGGCGCGGACCGGACCGGGGGCCAGGGCCTGACGGGCGGCGCGAGCCGGGCCGTCCCGGTGGACCGGGGCGATCCGGTGGACCGGGGTGATCCGGTGGACCGGGGCGAACCGGTGGACCGGGGCGGCCGGGCGGGGCCGGCTGACTTCGCGGGCGGCATGGGCGGCTCCAGCGGTCGGACCCGTCGGGTCAGCGGCGTGCGGTCTGGTTCCGCCGGGTCAGCCAGAGGGTGCCGGCCGCGCCCGCGAGCAGCACGGTGCCGCCGAGGGTGCCGAGCGCGACGAAGGAGTCCTCGGGTCCGGTCTTCGGGAGGGTCCCTCCGGAGTCGGTGCCGGTACCGCCGGACGACGACGAGCCGGAACCCGACGAACCCGAACCGGTCGAACCGCCACCCGACGCCGTCACGTCCAGGGTCAGGGCGGGCCCGGGGCTGTTGGTGGGGTTGCACGTCGTCGTCGTACCGAGCGCCTTGATGGTGAGCGTGCCCGGCGTGAAGGTCACCTTGCCGGACTTCTCCGGCGTGTAGGTGCCGCTCAGGTCATTGATCTTGATGGGCGTGTTGGCGGGGATCGCGGCCTGGTTGGGAGAGCCGGTCACGTTCATGGTCCCGCTGTCGGCACCGCCCAGCTTGATGGTGGCGCTCGGGCTCATCGCGCCCTTGCCGAGTTCGACGGGGCTGGAGGAGACGCCCTTCTGCCAGGACATCGTGATCCTGTAGCCGCTGCCGCTCTTGACGCCCTTGATGTCGATGGGGGAAACGGCGCTCTTGTCGCCGATCGGCGTCTTGCACGCGTAGTTGACGTCGACGACGGTGGCGTGCGCAGCCGGGGCGGCGAGCAGTACCGCCGAGCCGGCCAGCGCGACGGCGGACGCGAGCGCGGCGGTTCGTTTGGGGGACGGCACGACGGTCCACCTCATTCCTGACGGCGTATCAGATGGGCCGTCAAGGTACGCCGGGGCTCATGAGG
Source organism: Streptomyces humi (assembly GCF_001005085.2). GTDB lineage: Bacteria > Actinomycetota > Actinomycetes > Streptomycetales > Streptomycetaceae > Streptomyces > Streptomyces humi. The sequence goes on along the minus strand of NZ_LBMU02000013.1, from coordinate 108,077 downwards.
AGGGAAGAGAAAGGGCGTGGCGGAAGTGTGAGCGCCCCGTGCCGTATCGCGCGGGCGCCGCCGTGCCGTATCGCGCGGGCGCCGCCGTGCCGTGTCGCGCGGGCGCCCCGAGTTGTTACGCGGGCGCCCCGAGTTCGGCCCAGACGGTCTTGCCGGCCGCTCCCGGCGTCCGGACGACCCCCCAGTCCAGACAGAGCCGCTGCACGATGAACATCCCGTGCCCGCCCGGCCGTCCGGCCCGGTGCGGGGTCCGTGGCGCCGGCTGGCCGTTGCCCCGGTCCGACACCTCCACCCGGATCACCTTGTTGTCGCAGGCCAGGAAGAGCTCGTCGGGCCCCTCGGCATGCAGACACGCGTTGGTGACCAGCTCGGACACCACGAGCAGCACGTCCTCCGCGGCGGCCCTGCGGTCGGCGGTGGCGGCCGGTAGCCACCCCCACGCGTACAGCGCCTGGCGGGTGAAGTCGCGGGCGAGCGGCACCACCCCGCTCTCACCTTCCAGGCGCACTCTGCGGACCTGACGACCCCCCGACGAGGTGGGCGGCATGTCGGACGCCGCCGCCTCGGACATCCCGGAAGCGCCGCTGGGCTCCGGGCCGCGGTCGCCCGGCGGGTAAGGCCGGGTGGTGCTCATCAGCGCTTCACCTCACCGTTTCACCGGTTCACGATTCGAAATTCGCGTTGTTGCAGTCTCGTACGTCTGCGCCTGTCCGATCCGCTCAAACCTGGCCGGGTCGGGCATCGGCAGATCCAGAATCACTCCTGCCCGACCGATCCGAGGGAACACCCCCCTGTTCCGGACGGCGGGTCGGAGCTCAGCTTTCGTCGTCGGTCTCGCCGGCCAGAGCCGCCGCCACGGAGTCGTGGACGGTGAACACCGCCTCGGCCCCGGTGATCTCGAACACCCTGGCGACGACCGGCTGCATCGCGGCGAGGTGCACCCCGCCGCCGGCGGCCTCGGCGCGCAGCCTGGTGCCGAGCAGCACGTTGAGCCCGGTGGAGTCGCAGAACTCGAGGCGTGAGCAGTCGACGACAAGGCGTGAGAACCCTTTGTCGAGGAGGTCGTCGAGTGGCTCGCGCAACAGATCGGCGGTGTGGTGATCGAGCTCACCCGCCGGAGTCACCACGGCGCTGGAGCCCTCTTCCCGTACCTCCACCAGAAGCCGGCCCGACTGTGCGCTGCCGACCGTCCCGTGGTCCATTGCCGTCTCTCTCCCGAGGTCGTGACCGCTTTTGCCCCGTCTGACCGATGTCTGACGATGCTCGCCGATGTCCGCCGAACGGCTCGGCGACGCCCTCGAACATTACGCCTTCTCCACGGACTCCGACACCCGAACAACCTCTCCTAACTGGACAAATGGTAATAGAACGGACTTGCGATCGGCTCGACGGAGCGGGTAGGCCTAGTACGGACACGTAACCGACACGGCCGGCTTTGGAGGCGCCGCACACCGCAGTGCACGCACGGCTTCGGCAGCCTTATGCCGAGAACGATGGAGGACACCATGTCACCCCGGCTCGACGCATCGCATACCCGGACGGCGACGTCGACACCCCCACCGGAACAACTGGATGCCATCGAGGGACTGATCGCGGAACTTCCCGAGATCCCCCCGTACGACGAGGTCGACGCGGTCGACGCGCGAGCCCTGTCCAAGACCCTCTTCGAGCGGCTGGAGTCGCTGGAGGAAGGCACCCACGAGTACTCGTACGTACGCAACACGCTCGTCGAACTGAACCTCGCGCTGGTCAAGTTCGCCGCCTCCCGGTTCCGCTCCCGCAGCGAACCCATGGAGGACATCATCCAGGTCGGCACGATCGGCCTGATCAAGGCGATCGACCGCTTCGAACTCTCTCGCGGCGTCGAGTTCCCCACTTTCGCGATGCCTACCATCATCGGCGAGATCAAGCGTTTCTTCCGCGACACGTCGTGGTCGGTACGGGTCCCGCGCCGCCTCCAGGAACTCCGGCTGGACCTCGCCAAGGCGGGTGACGAGCTGGCGCAGAAGCTGGACCGCTCCCCCACGGTCGCGGAACTCGCGGAACGCCTCGGCATCTCGAAGGACGAGGTGGTCGAGGGCATGACGGCCTCCAACGCGTACACCGCCTCCTCCCTGGACGCACAGCCCGACGAGGACGACTCCGAGGGCGCGCTGGCGGACCGGATCGGTTACGAGGACCACGGCCTGGAGGGCGTCGAGTACATCGAGTCCCTCAAGCCGCTGATCGCCGAACTCCCCTCCAGGGACCGCAGGATCCTCTCGCTGCGCTTCGTGGCGGGCCTGACCCAGTCGGAGATCGGCGAGGAACTCGGCATCTCCCAGATGCACGTGTCCCGGCTGCTGTCCCGGACGCTGGTCCAGCTGCGGAAGGCGCTGACGCTGGAGGAGTAGGAGCGGGGGCCGGCCGTTCGGCTGCCGCAGACCGGCCGCCGGTCCCAGCACCTCCGGCTCCATCGGCGCTCCCAGCGCTTCCGGCACTTCTCGCTCTCTCTGCTCTTTCGGCTCTTTCGGCTCTTTCGGCTCTTTCGGCTCTTTCGGCAAAGGTGCCCCACGCTCCTCGCGCACGCTCCAGACTGGCCGGTACGTCAGGAAGGGACGCGGCGCGAAGGGGCGGAGCATGACACCAGGCGACCCTGTTCTCCCGGACGCGCGCCTGACCGAGCTGCTGCGCGCCCCCAGCGCCACCGCGTACCCCGCTCTCCAGGAACTCCGCGCCCGCCACCAGCCCGCGGTCCTCGCGTACGCCCTGCACTGCACGACCGGTGACGCGGCGGCCCGGCGGCTCACCGCCCAGACCCTCACCGGCGCCGCCCGCGACATCGCGCACGGCGCCGAGCCGGTCGTACCCCTGCGCCACCACCTGCTCCTGCTGACCGCGGGGCTGGCGGCCCGGTGGGCGCGCGACGACCGCTCCGCCGCCCTGGACCCCGCCTTCCTGCTGGTCCTGAACTCGTCGGGCGGCACCGAGCCGCCCGCCCCGCCGCTGCTCACGGCGTTCCGGTCCCTTCCGTCCCGCACCCAGGGCCTGCTCTGGTACGGCGTGCTGGACGGGGAGCCGGAAGCCCGGACCGCGGCCCTGCTCGGCCTGACCCCCGAGGACGTCAGGTACGGCGTGCCACCCGCGCTGCACTCCCTGGCCCAGGCCTGCCTCCGCGACCGGCTGGCCGCCAGCGACGACCCGCGCTGCGCGGACTTCCGCCGGCTGATCGAGGAGGCGGTCCGTCCGGAGAACCCCCGCCACAGCGCCGACCTGCACGCGCACATGACCCACTGCGCACACTGCACGGCGGCGTTCGAGGACCTCGGCGCGCTCCGGGACACCCCGCGCGAGGCGCTGGCGGAGGGGCTGCTGCCGTGGGCCGGGACGGCGTACGTACGTCAGCGCGGCGCGCCGGCGCCGGCCGCCGAGCCCCTGCCGGGCCCGCGCACGAGCCGTCGGCCCCCGGCCCGCCGCCGGCTCCTGCTGACCTCGGCCGCCCTGGGCGTGGCCCTCGTACCGCTGCTGCTGCTTCTCCTGGACCGCCCGGCCGCACCCGCCCGGAGTACGGGGACGCCCTCGCCGCCCGCGACTCCACAGGTGACCGTGACGGCGACGGCGACCGTCTCCCCCACCCCCGCACGACGCCCGTCCCGCGGTCCGTCCCCGTCCCGCAGCCCGTCCCCGACCCGGCCCCCGTCACCTTCGGCGTCTCCGTCAGCCTCACCCGCTCCCAGGCCGCCAGGCGCCTCCTACGCGCAGGTCGTGAACGCGGTGACCGGGCGCTGCCTGGACGTCCTCGACGCCGACTTCGACAACGGCACCGACGTCGTCACCGCCGCCTGCTCCGGCGCCGCCTCCCAGCGCTGGCGGGTCGACGCGGACCGCGGGGTCCTGCAATCCGCCGAGGACCCCGGCTTCTGCCTCGACAGCCGGGGGTCGGTCGACAAGGGCGTCGGCATCTGGCAGTGCTCCTCGGTGGACGGCGACCACGGCGACAACCTCCGCTTCACCGTGGACCCGGACGGCGAGATCCGCCCGGCCATCGCCATCGGAACGGCCCTCACCCCGGCCGGCGACGACGCGCTCGCCCTGACCCCGGACGACGAGGCCCCGGCCCAGCACTGGCGGGCGGGGGCCCGCTGACTCAGCCGGCCACCCGCTCACCCCGCCGCCACACCGCGCTGACCAGCGGGACGCCCGGGCGGTAGGCCAGGTGGACGTGGCTCGGGGCGTCCAGGAGGGTCAGGTCGGCGTAGGCGCCGGGGCTCAGGCGGCCGATGTCGTCCCGGCGCAGGGCCGCCGCGCCGCCCGCCGTGGCCGACCAGACCGCCTCGTCGGGGGTCATGCGCATGTCCCGGACGGCCAGGGCGACGCAGAAGGGCACGGAGGAGGTGAACGACGAACCGGGGTTGCAGTCCGTGGAGAGGGCGACGGTCACGCCCGCGTCGAGGAGACGACGGGCGTCCGGCCACTCGGCCCGGGTGGAGAACTCGGCGCCCGGCAGGAGGGTGGCGACCGTGTTGCCGCTCGCCAGCGCGTCGACGTCGGCGTCCGTCAGGTGGGTGCAGTGGTCGGCGCTCGCCGCGTCCAGCTCCACGGCCAGCTGGACACCCGGACCGTAGGAGAGCTGGTTGGCGTGGACGCGCGGGGTGAGGCCCTTCGCCCTGCCCGCGGTGAGGATCGCGCGGGCCTGGTCGCCGTCGAAGGCGCCCTTCTCGCAGAAGACGTCGATCCAGCGGGCGTACGGGGCACAGGCGTCCAGCATCTCGCCGGTGACCAGGGAGACGTACGCGGCCGGGTCGTCGGCGTGGTCCGGGGGGACGATGTGGGCGCCGAGGTAGGTCACCTCGTCGGTGTGGGCGGCGGCGATGCGCAGGGCCCGCGCCTCGTCCTCGACCGTCAGGCCGTAGCCCGACTTCGTCTCGAAGGTGGTGGTGCCCTGGCGGAGGGCCTCGGCGAGGTAGTGGGTCAGGTTGCGTTCCAGTTCCCCGTCCGTGGCGGCGCGGGTGGCCGCGACCGTGGTCCGGATGCCGCCCGCGGTGTAGGAGCGGCCGGACATGCGGGCGTTGAACTCCTGGGTGCGGTCGCCCGCGAAGACCAGGTGCGAGTGGGAGTCCACGAAGCCCGGCAGCACGGCCCGGCCGCCCGCGTCGACCCGGTTGTCAGTGGCGGGTGCTTTGCTGGATTCACCGGTCCACACGACACGGTCGCCGTCGATGACGACGGCCGCGTCATGGATCAGACCGAGAGGGGAGTTGTCGCCGAGGGAGGGGTCGTTGGTGACCAGCGTGGCGATGTCGGTGATGGCGGTGCTGCTGCTCATGGTGTCCTCGTGGGGGGTCGTCAGGCGCGGAGGGCTTCGACGGCGTCCGCGAGCGCTGCCGGCACGTCCGGTACGAGCGTGTGCGCGCCGTCGCGTACGACGTGGCGGCCCGCGACGACCGTGTGCCGGACGTCCGCCGCGGTCGCGGCGAATACGGCCGTCTCGGCGCCCAGTCGGGGCAGCGGCCCCGCTGTCCTGACCGAGTCCAGCGCGATCGTCGTCAGGTCGGCGAGCAGGCCGGTCTCGATGGCGCCGGCGTCGTCCCAGCCGAGGGCGGCATGCCCGTCGGCGGAGGCGGCGCGCAGCAGGGCGGCGGCCGTCCAGTGGCCCCGGGTGCGGGTGCGCAGCCGCTCGTTCAGCTCCATCGCGCGGGCCTCTTCGAGCAGGTCGATGACGGCGTGGCTGTCGGAGCCGAGGGAGAGCGGGGAACCCGCGCGCTGGAGGGCGACGGCGGGTCCGATGCCGTCGGCCAGGTCCCGTTCGGTCGTCGGGCACATGCAGGTGCCGGTCCCGCTGCCGCCGAGCAGCGCGATGTCCTCGTCGGTGAGGTGCGTGTTGTGGACGCCGGTGGTGCGCGGGCCGAGTACGCCGTGGTCGGCGAGCAGCCGGGTGGGGGTGACGCCGTGGGCGGCCAGACAGGCGTCGTTCTCCGCGGTCTGCTCGGACAGGTGCACGTGGAGCGGGGCCCGCCGCTCCTCGGCCCAGCGGGCCACCGTCGCCAACTGGTCGGCGGGCACGGCCCGTACGGAGTGGATCGCCGCTCCGATCCGTGCGTGATCCCGTTCCTTGAGAACTGCACAGCGTTCTGCCCAGGCCTCCGCGCTGCCGTCGGAGAAGCGCAGCTGGTGGGTGTTGGGCGGCTCGCCGCCGGGCCGCTTCGAGAGACCCGAGGAGAGGTAGGCGGTGTCGAGGAGGGTGATCCGGATCCCGGCGTCGGCGGCGGCCGCGATCAGGGCCTCGCCCATGGCGTTGGGGTCGGCGTAGCGGGTGCCGCCGGGGGCGTGGTGGACGTAGTGGAACTCGCCGACGCAGGACACGCCCGCCAGCGCCATCTCGGCGTACACCGCGCGGGCGAGCGCGTGGTAGGTGTCCGGGGTCAGCCGGTCGGCGAAGGAGTACATGAGCTCGCGCCAGGTCCAGAACGTCCCGGAGCCGACCTGGACCGTGCCGCGCAGGGCGCGGTGGAAGGCGTGCGAGTGGGCGTTGGCCAGGCCCGGGAGGGTGAGACCGCGCAGCACCTCGGCGCCGGGCGGCGGCGCGGGCGTCTCCGTCCGCACCGCCGTGATCCGGCCGTCGGCGACCTCCACGGTGACACCTGGCTCGACGTTCGTGTCCAGCCAGGCGTACTCCAACCAGTACGTCGTCCGTGTCGTCACGCGCGGGCCAGCCCTTCCAGTACGTCGGCGAGCGCGCTCACCCCGGCCACGCAGTCGTCCTCGGCCGCGAACTCGGCCGGGGAGTGCGAGACGCCGGTGGGGTTGCGCACGAACAGCATGGCGGTCGGGATGCTCCCCGAGAGGATCCCGGCGTCGTGTCCCGCACCCGTACCCAGGACGGGCACGGTGAGACCGGTGTCCTTGCCCAGGATGCGGCCGAGTTCGTCGCGCAGGGCGTGGTCGAACTCGACGACCGGGGTGAAGGACTCCCGGACGACGTCGAGGTCGATGCCGTGCGCCCGCGCGTACTCCCGGGCCGCCTGCTCGATGCCGCTCACGACGGTGTCGAGGGTGGCCTGGTCGGCGGCGCGGGAGTCGAGCCAGCCGCGCACCTGGGAGGGGATGGCGTTGACGCCGTTCGGCTCGACGGCGATCTTGCCGAAGGTGGCGACGGCACCGGCGAGTTCGGCCTCGCGGCGGGCGGCCAGCACGGTCTCGGCGTACGACAGCATCGGATCGCGCCGGTCCACCAGCCGGGTGGTGCCGGCGTGGTTGGCCTCGCCCCGGAAGTCGAACCGCCAGCGTCCGTGCGGCCAGATCGCGCTGGCGATGCCGACCCGGTCACCGGACAGGTCCAGCGCCCGGCCCTGCTCCACGTGCAGTTCGACGAAGGCACCGATGCGCGCGAGCCGCTCGGGGTCGGCGCCGATGGCGTCGGGGTCGTATCCGGCCGCCTCCATGGCGCGGGGCAGGCTCACCCCGTCCCCGTCGGTCAGCCGGTGCGCCTGCTCGACGGTCAGCTGCCCTGCCGTGAGCCGGGAGCCGACGCAGGCGAGCCCGAACCGGGCGCCCTCCTCGTCACCGAAGTTGACGATGGCGAGGGGCCGACTGAACTCGACCCCCCGTCCGCGGAGTTCGTCCAGGGCGGCGAAGGAGGACACGACACCGAGGGGCCCGTCGAAGGCGCCGCCGTCCGGTACGGAGTCCAGGTGCGACCCGGTGACGACGGCGTCACCGGCCTCCGGGTCCCCGAGCCAGGCCCACTGGTTCCCGTTCCGGTCGACCTCGTACGTCAGCCCGCGCCCCTCGGCCTGCTCCCGGAACCAGGCCCGGCACTCACCATCGGCCCCGCTCCAGGCGAACCGCCGGTAGCCGTGGGACTCGGGATGCCGACCGATGGGCGACAACTCCCGCCACATCTCGTGAAAGGAACCCCCACTCCGCACAGCCCGCACCCCCTCACCACGCACGGGCTGGCGGCCGTCGCCCCGCACAGACTGCTCGCCGTCGCCCGATACAGGCTGCTCGCCGTCCCCCCGCACAGGCTGTTCGCCGTCGGCCCGTGCAGGCTGTTCGCCGTCGGCCCGTGCAGGCTGGCGGCCGTCGCCCCGCACAGACTGTGAGCCGTCGCCCGATACAGGCTGCTCGCCGTCACCCCGCACAGACTGTGAGCCGTCGCCCGATACAGGCTGCTCGCCGTCGCCCCGCACAGGCTGCTCGCCGTCGCCCCGCACAGGCTGTTCGCCGTCGGCCCGTGCGGGCTGTGGGCAGTCGTTCCGCTGGGCGGGACGGGTGGGCACAGCCGAAGCCGCAGGCGGCGACGAGAGCCCGGCCCCCGCCGAAGAGTTGCCGCTCTCCGTCACGCCGACTCACCTTCACGCATCGGCACGCGCACGCCCCGCTCGTCCGCGACCGACTCCGCGATGTCGTACCCGGCGTCCACGTGCCTGATCACGCCCATGCCCGGGTCGTTCGTCAGCACCCGGCGGATCTTCTCGCCGGCCAGCTTCGTGCCGTCGGCGACCGTCACCTGCCCGGCGTGGATGGAGCGGCCCATGCCGACCCCGCCGCCGTGGTGGATGGAGACCCAGGACGCGCCCGAGGCCACGTTCACCATCGCGTTCAGCAGCGGCCAGTCGGCGATCGCGTCGGAGCCGTCCAGCATCGCCTCGGTCTCCCGGTAGGGGGAGGCGACGGAGCCGCAGTCGAGGTGGTCGCGGCCGATCGCCAGCGGTGCCGCCAGCTCACCGCTCGCCACCATGTCGTTGAAGCGCTCGCCGGCCTTGTCCCGCTCGCCGTAGCCGAGCCAGCAGATACGCGCGGGCAGGCCCTGGAAGTGGACCCGCTCACCGGCCAGCTTGATCCAGCGGGCGAGGGACTCGTTCTCCGGGAAGAGGTCGAGGATCGCCTTGTCGGTCCTGGCGATGTCGGCGGGGTCGCCGGACAGGGCCGCCCAGCGGAAGGGGCCCTTGCCCTCGCAGAACAGCGGGCGGATGTAGGCGGGGACGAAGCCGGGGAAGGCGAACGCCCGCTCGTAGCCCGCGAGCTGCGCCTCGCCGCGGATCGAGTTGCCGTAGTCGAAGACCTCGGCGCCGGCGTCCATGAAGCCGACCATGGCCTCGACGTGCTTCGCCATGGACTCACGGGCACGGGTGGTGAAGCCGGCCGGGTCCTTGGCCGCGGCGTCGGCCATGTCCTCGAAGGCCACGCCCACCGGCAGGTACGACAGCGGGTCGTGCGCGGAGGTCTGGTCGGTGACGATGTCGACGGGGGCGCCCTCGGCGAGCATCCGCGGCAGCAGTTCGGCGGCGTTGCCGAGCAGGCCGATGGAGAGCGGGCGGCGGGCGTCCCGAGCCTCGGTGGCCAGCTGGAGGGCGTGCTCCAGGCTGTCGGCCCTGACGTCGAGGTAGCGGTGCTCGATACGGCGTTCGATCGCGCGGGGGTCGCAGTCGATACAGATGGCGACGCCGTCGTTCATGGTGACCGCGAGGGGCTGGGCGCCGCCCATGCCGCCGAGGCCGGCCGTCAGCGTGATCGTCCCGGCGAGGGTGCCGTTGAACTTCTTCGCGGCGACGGCGGCGAAGGTCTCGTAGGTGCCCTGGAGGATGCCCTGGGTGCCGATGTAGATCCAGGAGCCGGCGGTCATCTGGCCGTACATGGTGAGGCCGAGGGCCTCCAGGCGGCGGAACTCCTCCCAGTTGGCCCAGTCGCCGACCAGGTTGGAGTTGGCGATGAGGACGCGCGGGGCCCACTCGTGGGTCTGCATGACACCGACCGGGCGGCCGGACTGGACCAGCATGGTCTCGTCCTGCTTGAGGGTCCGCAGCGTACGCACCATCGCGTCGAAGGAGCGCCAGTCGCGGGCGGCCTTGCCGGTGCCGCCGTAGACGACGAGCTTGTCGGGGTGCTCGGCCACCTCGGGGTCGAGGTTGTTCTGGAGCATCCGCAGGGCGGCTTCCTGCTGCCATCCCAGGGCGCTCAGTTCCGTACCGCGCGGCGCTCGTACGGGGCGGGGTCCTGACATGGTCTGCCTCCCAGCGGATCAGTCCTCGTTGTTCCTGCGGTTATTCACATCCTGACTTCCTGAATAGAACTAGTCAATACATCGGTCCGCCAGCGCGGCCCTACGGGGGATGTTTGGCTGGACTTATGGGCCTTAAGGGTGTGGACAACGACATGTCGGGGGACGTCGTGGCGGACACGGACACGGACACGGAAACGCAAACGGAAGCGGAAGCGGACGGGAACGGCGGCGGGTCCGGTGGCGAGGGCGACGGCGGGCGGGTGGCGCGGCGGGACGACGCCGTGCGGGCGGCGGTCGAGCAGGGCCTGCTGGGGCCGGACGCGCCGATCGTGGGTCTGCTGGACGTGACGGGCATCCGGGCGTCGGCGACGGCGCTGCGCCGGGCGTTCGCCGCGGTGGCGGCGCCGGACACGCCGGTGCTGCACGCCTTCGCCGTGAAGGCGAACCCGCTGGTGCCGGTGGTGCGGCTGCTGGCCGGGGAGGGCCTGGGCGCCGAGGTGGCCAGCGCGGGCGAGCTGGCGCTGGCGCGGGCGGCCGGGGTCCCGGTGGAGCGGACCGTGTTCGACGCGCCCGCGAAGACCCGGGCGGAGCTGCGCGAGGCGCTGGCACTGGGCGTCGCGGTCAACGCGGACAGCCCGCAGGAGCTGGCCAGGATCGACGCGCTGCGGGAGGCCGGCGGTGGCGTCACCCGCTCGCCGCTCGGCATCCGGGTCAACCCGCAGATCGGCCCGGGGACCATCGGGGCCACCTCCACCGCCACCGCGACCTCGAAGTTCGGGGTGGGGCTGCGGGACGAGGGGGGCCGGGAGTGGGTCGTACGGGCGTTCGCGGAGCGGCCGTGGCTGACGCGGCTGCACGCGCACATCGGCTCGCAGGGGATCCCGTTGTCGCTGCTGGCCCGAGGGGTGGCGGAGACGTACGGGCTGGCCGAGGAGATCAACGCGCGCGTCGGGCGGCGGCAGATCGACACCCTCGACATCGGGGGCGGGCTGTCGGTCGCCTTCGCCTCGGAGGCCGCCGAGCCGACGTACGCGCAGTACGCGCGGCTGCTCGCGGAGGTGGTGCCGGGGCTGTTCGACGGGCGGTACGGACTGGTGACCGAGTTCGGGCGCTCGCTGCTGGCCCGGCACGGCACCGTACTGGCCCGGGTGGAGTACGCCAAGAGCTCCGGCGGACGGCGGATCGCGGTGACGCACGCGGGGGTCCAGGTGGCACCGCGGACGGTGTACGTGCCGGCCGCGTGGCCGCTCAGGATCGCCGCCTACGACGGCAAGGGGCGGCCGAAGGAGGGGGCGCCGGTGGTGCAGGACGTGGCGGGGCCGGCCTGTTTCTCCGGCGACCTGCTCGCCGAGGGGCGTGCGCTGCCCCCGCTGGAGCAGGGGGACCTCGCGGCGGCCCTGGACACCGGGGCGTACTACTTCGGCAGTCACTACTCCTACAACTCCCTTGCCAGGCCCGGGATTTACGGCTTCGTGCCGGACGGCGCCGGAGGCGTGGCGTTCGCCGTCGCACGGGAGCCGCAGTCGGTCGCGGAGATCGTGGCCGAATCCGGAGGGGCGCACGCCGACGCGCTCACCACCCTGCGTGCAACCGGAAGCCGTTGAGGCACCTCGGACACAGGGATCAACTGGTGCGAAAAGCAGCTCAGTTGACCAACACTAGCCTGCCGGACGCATGTTCCACTGGAAAATGCCAAACGGCTCACCCCTCCCGCACACGTTGCGTAGTGTCTGCGTCACTCAACCGGAGTCCCAGGCGGCGGGAGGGGAGCCACGGTGCCCGGAATCGACGAGTGCTTACTGGAAGCGATGCGTCTGCCCGGTGCGCGGGGTGCGGCGTTGGTCGACTGGACCAGCGGACTGGCCCTGGGCACGGTCGGGGAGGCGCCCGGCGGTGACCACGAGACCACCGCGGCGGAGGCGGCCGAACTGGCCCGGCTGGCCGCCGAGCACGGGGCGTTCAGCACGGAGGACGACACCGAGGTGAGCCCTCCGGTGGAGGACCTGATCGTCAGCAACCGGGACAGCTACCACCTGCTGCGGTTCGTGGTCACGTCCTTCGACGCCACGGTCTTCCTGCATCTGTGGCTGACCCGCGAGGACGGCAATCTGGCCCTCGCCCGGATCCGGCTCGGCGAGATGGCCGAGCGGCTGGTGCTGGGATGACCGTGGTCGAGACACCTCCGCCGCTGCCCGTCCGGGACCGGGCGGCCGCCCACGACCGGACGGCCGGCGCGCTCTCACCGATGCTGGTACGCCTCGCCGAGGAGCGGGCCACCGGTGTCCTGGTCCGCGAGCACGGCAGCCTGCACCTGGCCGAGGGCCGCGTGGTGCACGCCGAGAGCCCTCTCGCCCCCGGCCTCGACGTGCTCCTCACGGCCCACGGCACGCTCGACGCGGCGGCCTGGCCCTGGACCGAGGACATGGCGGCCGCCACCCACCGGCTGTTCACCGCCGGGCTGCTGCCCAGGGGCGCCCTGGAGGTGTGCCGGCTCGGCGCGCTGTACGACGCCGGGTACTTCGCGCTCGCCCCCAGCAGCACCCCGGGCCGGTTCCGGTACGGCACCCCGGCCGCCGCGAGCCCGCTGCGGGCCGTGCCGGTCACCGCCCTGGAACGCGAGACCCTGCGCCGCCGCGAGCTGCTGCACCGCGTCTGGCCCGACCCCACCACCGACGGCGCCCCGCTGATCCGGGCCGACCCGGTCGCGCCACCGCCGGTCACACCCCGCCAGCGGGCCGTCCTGAACCGGGCGGACGGCGTCCGCACGGCCGCGGAGATCGCCCGGGAACTGGGCCGGCCGGCCTTCCACACGCTGGTCGACGTACGCCGGCTGGCGGCGGCCGGGCTCATCGTCCCGGGGCGCACCACGGCCCCCGCACCGCCCCTGCTCCCGCCCGTGACCGACCCCGACATCGCGCTGCTGAAGAGGCTCAGGGATGCGCTGGAGGCCCTTTGAACGGCACCGCCCCGCCGAGAGGAGACAGCTGATGGCGGCAGAATCCGGCAGCTCCGACAGAGAGGCCGTCCTCGACGAACTGCGCCGGTTACGCACCCGGATGCCGCAGTTCACCGGCGCCCTGGCGGCCGGGGTCGACGGCCTCGTCGTCGCCCACGACTGTCCCGGCGTCGATCCGGAGGGCCTGGCCGCCCTGACCGCGGCCGAGCTCGGGGTCGCCGTACGGGTCGCCGACGCCACCGGCAAGGGCGAGCTCAGGGAGCTGCTGGTGCGCGGCGAGGACGGCTATGTCGCCACCTACGCCGCCGGCCGCAGCGCCGTGCTCACCCTGCTCGCCGAGGACCGGGTCAACGTGGGCCGGCTGCATCTGGAGGGCCGCCGCGCCGCCGCCCGGATCGGGGAACTGGTCGACGCCGCCGAGGCCGCCGCCAAGGCCCTGCGACCGGCCCGCGCCACCACCACACGGACCAGAACCACGCGCACGCCACGGACCAGCACCACCACCGACGCGCGCACCGCAACCGACAGTTGAAAGGAACCAGAAAGTCATGGCCAACACCGAAACCGCGCTGAAAGAGTGCCTGACCTCCATCGAGGGCGCCACCGGCGTCGCGCTCGTCGACTACACCAGCGGGATGGCGCTCGGCACGATGGGCGGCAGCAAGACCTTCGACCTGAACGTGGCCGCCGCCGGCAACACCGACGTGATCCGCGCCAAGATGCGCACCATGGAGCACCTCGGCCTCAAGGGCGAGATCGAGGACATCCTGATCACGCTCTCCAACGCGTACCACCTGATCCGCCTGCTCAAGGGCCGCGGCGGCAACGGTCTCTTCCTCTACCTGGTGCTCGACGCCTCCCGCGCCAACCTGGCGATGGCCCGGCACCAGCTGAAGAGGATCGAGGAGGACCTGGAGGTCTGACCGGGCCTCAGACCAGCGCCGCGGTGCGGCGGCGGGCCCCGCCCGGGGACGCGTCGCCCGCCGCGATGCCGGTACCGCGGTACGCCTTGACGGCCTTGCCGGCCGGACGGCCGCCGCGCTTGCCGAGCCAGTCGACCCGCACCCACATCAGCTGGTCCGCGGCCCTCTCCCGGCGCCCCAGCCAGGCCGCCTTCAGGCGCAGCCCGGTACCGGCGCCGGCCAGCAGCAGGCCGCCCGCCGCGGGCACCGCGAAGGAGCTGCCGAGGGCGACGGCGAAAGCCAGCAGCAGCCACCAGCGGTGGCCCCGGCGCCAGTTGCGCACGGTCACGGCCCGGTCCTGGAGGACGTCGTGCTTGCCGGCCCGGGCGGCGCCGCGCACCAGCACGGTGTACCGCCTGCGGCGGACGTAGGCCACGACGGCGGCGCCGACGAGGAACAGCGCGGCCCCGGCCAGCACGCCGATCCGCCGCCCGGTGACGCCAGGGGGCAGCACGCCGACGCCCGCCGCGAAGACCCCCGCCCACCACAGGGGCGCGGCCCCGGCCCGTACCACCACGGCCACCCGCGCCAGTCCCTGTCCGCCGCGCCCTTCCCGTCCCGCACGCGCCATGTCCGCTGCCTCCTCGCAGGTGCCGTTCCGTCCGTAGGGCGGGACGCTAACGACCGAACGTGAGACGAGCCTTAGAGAACCGTCCGACGGCGGTTCACTCCACGAACAGGCCCCGTACCGCCGCCCGCGCGTCGAACTCCTCCAGGCGGGCCTGCGCGCCCGGCAGGTCGTCGCACATGGCCTCCAGGAGCACCCGGCCGAGCAGCATCGGCGCGCAGGCCGTGTCGAAGGCGAGCCCGGTGCCGACGGCGGCCGGCAGCAGCAGGTCGGAGACCTTGGCCACGGGCGCGAAGGCGGAGTCGGCGACGGTGACGACGGTCAGCCCGGCCTCCTTGGCGTAGCCGAGGGTGTCCACGACCTCGCGGGGGTGCCGGGGCAGCGCGAAGCAGAGCAGGGTGGAGGCACCGGCGAGGACGGCCGCGTCGATGCGGTCGTGGATCATCGTGCCGCCCTCGTTGAGCAGCCGGACGTCCGGGTGGACCTTGGCGGCGAAGTAGGCGAAGCCGTACGCCTGGGAGGCGGCGGCGCGCAGCCCGAGCACCGGCAGCGGCCTGGAGGCGGCCAGCAGCCGCCCCGCCTGCTGCACGGGACGGGGGTCGGCGAGCACCTCGGCGAGGTGCCGGAGGTTCTCGATCTCGGCCTCGACGGCTTCCTGGTACTCGTTGTACGAACCGTTGCCGGCCGTCTGCTCGGCGGGCACCACCTCGCGCAGGTGCCTGCGCAGCGCCGGGTAGCCGTCGAAGCCCAGGGCGACCGCGAACCGGGTCACGGAGGGCTGGCTGACCCCGGCCAGTTCGGCCAGCTCCACGCTGGACAGGAAGGGCACGTCGGCGGCGCGCCGCACCATGCTGTGCGCGATGCGCCGCTGGGTCGGCGTGAGCCGGTGCCCCTCGAAGAGCGCCTGCAACCGTGTCGCAGGGCTGTCGGTCACGCTCATGACGTGCTCCCCCTCCAGATGTCCGTGAACCGGTCGAGCAGCCCGGCCGCCGCGGTGACGTCGTCGGTGAGCGGCCGGTCGGCCGGGTCCGCCTCCAGCGCCGCCTCGGCGAGCTCCAGCGCCAGACCCGCCCCGAGCCCGGGTTCGGGGCTCAGGTCGCGCTGGCGCAGCGCCCGTACGGCGGCGACGAGTTCGCAGCCGACCACCAGACGGTACGCACGGCAGGCGCGCAGCGTTTGACGGGCGGCGAGCGAGGCGAAACTGGCCTGCTCCTCGACGCCTCGGGAGAGTACAGCGTGCCCGAGGGAGGCGGGCGCGGAGAAGGCGCGCAGGTCGCCGAGGGCGGCGCCGGCGGCGTACTCCAGGATCATCACGCCGGAGGAGGCGGGCTCCTGGTCGGCGAGGAAGGGGCGCAGCCGGGTGTAGGCGGGCTCGTTGAGGGTGGACAGGCGGGACGTGGACAGCCGGGCGACCTGGGTGACGGCGAGCCGGAAGTGGTCCAGGGCGAGGGCGAGCTGGGCCTGGTAGAAGCCGCCGTGGTGGTAGGCGGCGAGGTCCTCGACCGAGATGAGGGGGTTCTCGGCGGCGGCGTTGATCTCGATCGCGAGCACCTGTTCCAGGGCGTCGGCCGCGTCGAGGGCGGGGCCGTGGATCTGGGGCAGGCAGCGGAAGCCGTACGGGTCCTGGATCCGGCCGAGCGGCGGGGTGGGCCGGTCGGCGGCGCCGATCAGTTCCCGCATCCGGCGGGCGACCTCGGCGCTGCCCCGGTGCGGGCGGGCCGCGTGCACGGGGGCCGCGTACGCCTCGTGGGAGCCGTCGACGGCGAGCAGGGACAGGGCCGCCACCACCTGGGTGGCCTCGATCAGGCCGCGCAGTTCGCGCAGGGCGAGCGCGGACTGGCCGAGGGTGAGGGCGTTGCTGCTGATCAGGGCGAGGGCGTCGTTGTTGTCGAGGGGCTGCGGCTCGGGTGGCGTCGCGCCCCGCCAGGGGTGCTCCCCCGCCAGGGCGAGGCCCATCTGCGCGAGCGCCGCGATGTCGCCGGTGCCGACCGACCCGAACTCGTTGACGACCGGATGCGCGCCGGACTCCAGTGCCTCGCACAGGGCGGTGATGACGCTGGGCCGCAGCCCGGCGCCGCCCGCCAGCAGCTGGTTGGCGCGGACCGCGAGCATCGCGCGTACCTGCCGGGCGGGCAGCTCGTCGCCGATGGCGCCGGCGTGGCTGCGCAGCAGCCGCAGGCCGTGACCGGCGGCCGCCTCGGTGGGGACGTCCTCGTTCCGGTTGGCGCCGACGCCGGTGGAACGGCCGTAGACGCGGCCGGTCGCGGCGATCTGCCGGGCCGCGTCCCAGGACTCCTCGGCACGGCGCATCGCGTCCGTGCCGGGGACCGGCCGGGCGGTGCCGTCGGCGAGGCGTACGACGTCGTCGACCCCCATGCCGATGCCGTCGAGGACCACCAGACCGGAATGAGCAGTTCCGATCGCGTCCACGATATGAGACGACATCACGCCCAAACTCCCCTCAACCCGGACATTGGATCTTGCCCCTCGGTCATCTGTTACGGCGGATTAACGCCAGACCGTTGACAAGCTATTCACACACCAAGAACTCTGCATGACGTTATACAGCCGGGCAAGGGACATCTCATGATCCAGTTCGACGCGGTCCACAAGCGCTTCCCCAACGGCACGACAGCAGTACATGATCTCTCCCTGGAGATGCCGGAGGGCGGGGTGACCGTCCTCGTCGGCTCCTCCGGATGCGGCAAGACCACCACCCTGCGGATGATCAACCGAATGATCGAGCCGACCTCCGGCACGATCAGGGTCAACGGCGAGGACGTCACCCGGCAGGACGCCGCCGAACTCCGCCGTTCCATCGGGTACGTCATCCAGCAGGCCGGCCTCTTCCCGCACCGCACGGTGCTCGACAACATCGCCACCGTCCCGCTGCTCCTCGGCTGGAACCGGAAGAAGGCCCGCGCCCGCGCCGCCGAACTCCTGGAGACGGTCGGCCTCGCCGCCGACGCGGGCAAGCGCTACCCGCACCAGCTCTCCGGCGGCCAGCAGCAGCGCGTCGGCGTCGCCCGCGCACTCGCCGCCGACCCGCCGGTACTGCTGATGGACGAGCCGTTCGGCGCCGTCGACCCGGTGGTGCGTACCCAGCTCCAGGACGAACTGCTGCGGCTCCAGAAGGAGTTGAACAAGACCATCGTCTTCGTCACCCACGACGTCGACGAGGCCGTCCGGCTCGGCGACCGCATCGCGATCTTCCGCACCGGCGGCCACCTGGTCCAGTGCGCCCCGCCCGCCGAACTCCTGGCCCGCCCGGCCGACGACTTCGTGGCCGACTTCCTCGGCGCCGAGCGCGGCCTGAAGCTGCTCTCGCTGAGGACCCTGGCCGGCGTCCCGCAGGGCCCGGCTCCCGAGGGCGGCGCCTGGAGCCTCGTACTCGACGCCGGACGCAGGCCGCTGCACTGGGCGTCGAAGTCCACGGACGCCGAACTCCCGGTGCGGGCGCTCAAGGACACCGACTCGCTGCTCTCGGCCCTCGATGAGTCGATCGCCTCCCCGACCGGGCTCGTCGCCCGGGTCGACGCCGAGGGCGTCCTCACCGGCGTCTCGTCCCGCGACGACATCCACGTGCACGCCGGCCAGGCCCACACCGAGGCCCGGGCGGTGGCCGCATGACCGTGGACTGGTCGTGGATAGGCGACCACACCGACGATCTGACCAGCCTCACCCTCTCCCACCTCCAGGCCGCCATGACCGCCGTCTTCCTCGGCCTGGTGATCTCGCTGCCGCTCGCGGTGCTCGCCCACCGGGTCCGTCCGCTGCGCGGCTTCCTGCTCGGCCTGTCCAACGTGCTCTTCACGATCCCCTCGATCGCGATCTTCGTCCTGCTGCTGCCGGTCAGCGGCCTGACCCGGACCACCACCGTCATCGGCCTGACCGTCTACACCCTGGTGGTGCTGCTGCGGAACACGGTCGAGGGCCTGGACTCGGTCCCGGCGAAGACCAAGGAGGCGGCGAAGGCGATGGGCACCCGCCCGCTGCGCACCCTCCTCACCGTCGAGTTCCCGCTCGCCCTGCCGGTGATCTTCGCGGGCGTCCGGATCGCCACCGTCATGTCGATCTCCCTGGTGTCCGTCGCCACCTACATCGGCGACGGCGGCCTCGGCCAGCTCTTCACCGACGGCTTCCAGCGCGACTTCCCGACCCCGGTGATCGTGGGCGTGGTGCTCACGATCCTGCTCGCCGTGGTCGCGGACGCGCTGCTGGTGGCCCTCCAGTACGTCCTCACCCCGTGGCGCAGGAGGCGAGCCTGAGATGTTCGAACTCATCAAGAACCTCGGCACCTGGCTGACCAGCGCCTCCCAGTGGGCCGGCCAGGACGGCATCGCCCACCGCCTCACCGAGCACCTCCAGTACTCGCTGCTCGCCACCCTGATCGCCGCCGCGATCGGCCTCCCGGTCGGGCTGCTGATCGGGCACACCGGCAAGGGCGCGTTCCTCGCCATCAACCTGGCGTCCTTCGGGCGCGCGCTGCCGACCGTCGGCCTGGTGGTCCTGGTCTTCCTGGCGGGCGGCCTGTCCATGCTGCCGGTGTACGTGGCGCTGGTGGCCCTCGCGGTCCCGGCGATCGTCACCAACACCTACGCCGGGATGACCGCCGTCGACCCGGACGTCCGCGACGCCGCCCGCGGCCAGGGGATGCGCGGCCACCAGGTCCTCCTCCAGGTCGAACTGCCGCTGGCGCTCCCCCTGATCATGACCGGCCTGCGGCTCGCGCTGATCCAGGTCGTCGCCACGGCCACCATCGCCGCGTACGTCTCCTTCGGCGGCCTCGGCCGCTACGTCTTCGACGGACTCGCCCAGCGCGACCTCGTCCAGGTGCTCGGCGGCGCGGTGCTGGTCGCCCTCGTCGCCGTCGTCCTCGACCTGCTCCTGAGCACCCTCCAGCGCTTCCTCTTCCTCCCCCACTCTCGACTTCGCTCGAGCGGGGGGACCCCCACCCGCACCGCCTAGGGAACCCCGAGATGAACCGTCGTACCCTCCTCGGTGGCCTGCTCGCCGCCGGATCCGTCACCACCCTCTCCGCCTGCTCCAGCGGCATCACCTCCCTGAACGAGAGCAGCGGCTCGACCGCCGGCGGCGGCTCCAGCAAGGGCGGGATCACCATCGGCACCGCCAATTTCACCGAGAACCAGGTGCTCGGCTACCTGTACGCGGCCGCGCTCAGGAAGGCCGGCGTCCAGGTGAAGGTCCGCCCGAACCTCGGCACCCGGGAGATCGTGATCCCCGCGCTCAAGGCCGGCGACATCGACCTGCTGCCCGAGTACCAGGGAGCCCTCCTCAACTACCTGGCCCCGAAGGACGACTCGTCCGAGCCCGGCACCATGCAGAACGCGCTCACCCTGGCGCTGCCGGCCGGGCTCCAGGTGCTGCCCTACGGCCAGGCCGCCGACTCCGACTGCTTCGTGGTCACCCGGGCGACCGCCCGGAAGTACGGCCTGACCTCTCTCGCCGACCTGGCCAAGCAGAACGGCAGGCTGGTCATCGGGGCCGCGCCCGAGGTGAAGAAGCGCCGGGTGGGGGCGGTCGGGCTCCAGGAGGTGTACGGCGTCGAGTTCAAGGAGTTCAAGTCGCTCGACTCGGACGGGCCGCTGGTCAAGGGCGCGCTGAAGAAGGGCGACGTGGACGTGGCGAACCTGTTCACCACCGACACCGACATCGCGGCCAACGGCTGGGTGGTGCTGGCGGACCCGAAGAACCTGATCCCCAGCCAGCACATCGTCCCGCTGATCGCCGACCGCAAGGCCGACGACACGGTCCGCAAGGCCCTCGCCCGGCTCGGCAACATCCTCACCACCGAGCAGCTCACCCAGCTCAACAGCCAGGTCGACAACGACAAGAAGGACCCGGAGGACGTGGCGGACGCGTACGCGAAGCAGCACGGTCTGGCCTGACCCGCAGGCGTCGGACCGGGTATCGGGCGGGCGATGATCCGGCCAAGGATCGTTAAATCGGCACGGAGAGTGACGTTTCCGCCCCGTACAGTGATGACGGTCCACCGGCCCCAGCAGCTGAGGAAGCGTCATGGCCTCGAACCCCAGGGCCTTTCCGACGGCCACCGCCGTCGGCGCGCCGGCCGCCGCCCCCGCCTCGACCAGCGCCGCCCTCGACGAACTCCTGGCGGGCAACCGCCGTTACGCCACCGGCCGCGCACGCCGCGGCCGGGTGCCCGCGCAGCGGCCGTTCGCCGTCGTCCTGGACTGCGTCGACTCCGGGGTCCTGCCCGAGCTGCTCTTCGACCAGGACCTCGGCGCCCTGCTGTGCATGAGGACGGCCGGGCAGGTGCTGGACGAGGCGGTGCTCGCCTCCATCCAGTACGGGGTGGCAGAACTGCGCGTACCGCTGGTCGTGGTGCTCGGCCACGAGGGCTGCGGGGCGGTCGCCGCCACCCTCGGCAGGCTTCGCACCGGCGCACCGGTCCCCGGCCACCTGGAGCTCCTCGTCGAGGAGATCGCCCCGGCGGCCCGCCGGACCGGGGCACTGCCCGGGGACTGGGCCGCCCACACCGTGCGGGCCCACGCGGTGTGGGTGCGGGACGCGATCAGGGCGGACTCCGCGTTCGCGGGAGCGGCGGTGGTCGCGGCGCGCCTCGACCCGGACAGCGGGCTGGTGACGCTGCTGCCCTGAGGGCGGACCCCCGGTGGGATGCGGGGGCTTGCCCCAGTGCGCCGGGCGGCCCGGGTGCCTACCGTGGCCTCCATGACGGACGCGCATGACACCGATCTGCACAAGGACCTGGCCGCCACCCTGCACGCGCGCAGGGACCTGGGGCCGGAGTACGAGACGGAACTCGTCGACTCCTTCATGGAGAAGATCGACAGCCGCATCGACGGCGCCGTGGAGCGCCGGCTGCGCCGGGGCCTGGCCGAGCAGCAGATGCAGGCGGCCCGCGGGGCGCGGCGCTCCAAGGGCACCGACTCCTGGGGCGAGCGGTTCGGTTTCGGGATCGTCTCGCTGGTGCTGGCGATCCCGCTGTCGGCGATCGGTGGGGCGTTCGCGGGCATGACGGGCCTGATCGCCACCTGGATCGGCATCGTCGGTGTCAACGCCGCCCAGGCCGTCCGCCTCAACCCCGACCTGTTCCGCCGCCCCGACCACGACCGCGAGGACTGAGCAGCGGGCCCGGCTGTCCGTGGCGTCAGCGTGCGAACTTCTCGATGGCCGCCGGGGTGACGGGGGTGAAGAAGTTGACCAGGTTGCCGTCGGGGTCGCGGAACAGCAGCGAACGGTTGCCCCAGGGCATCGTGGTGGGCTCGGTGACGAAGTCGGTGACGACGTCGGCCAGGTTCCGGTGGACGCGGTCCACGTCGTCGACGAGGAACTCGGTGATCACGCTGTGGTTGGCCGCCGGACGGGCGGAGCCCGGGGCGAACAACGGGACCGTGCGGGTGCTGCCGATCGCGAGGGTGGCGCCACCGATCCTGAGCTCGGCGAAGTCCTCGGTGGCCCACGTCGCCTGAGCCCCCGTGGCCCGCTCGTAGAAGTCGACGAGGCGTGCCACGTCGCCGGTGATGACGCGGATCGAGACGAAGTCCATGGGAATCTCCTTGGTCGTGCTGAAGGCGTGCACGTCGCAGGCTAGGAGAAATAGAGGACAGAATCGGTCCTGTATCGGAGTTAGGCTGCGGACATGTCCCGACCCACCGGCCGCGTGCTGACCCTCCTGGAACTGCTGCAATCGGGAGGCACCCGGACGGTGGCCGAGCTCGCCGACCGGCTCGGCGTCGAGGGGCGCACCGTGCGCCGGTACGTGGACCAGCTGGTCGACCTCGACGTGCCCGTGGAATCGGTGCGCGGCCGCTACGGCGGGTACCGGCTCGGCCCCGGCTACCGCCTGCCGCCGCTCATGCTCAGCGACGACGAGGCGCTGGCCGTGCTGCTCGGCCTGATCGCCGGCCGACGGGCGGGGCTGACGACGACGGAGCGCACGGCGAACGAGACGGCGGCGGCGAAGATCCGGCGGGTGCTGCCCCGGCACATCGCCCGCCGGCTCGACACGCTCCGGGAAGCGCTCGCCTTCACGGACCGGCCCGGCGAGTTCGACACCCCGGACGCCGGGGTGCTGCTCACCGTCGCCGACGCGGTGCGCCACCGCCGGCCGGTCTCGATCCGCTACACCGACCGTGCCGGACGGCCCAGCGAACGCACACTGCACGCATACGGGATCGTCGCCCACGCGGGCCGGTGGTACGTCACGGGCAAGGACGCCGGGCTCGGTGAGGACCGGACCTTCCGGCTCGACCGCATCGCGGACGCGCGGACCCTGCCCGGCTCGTTCGAAGCGCCCGTGGGTCCCGCTCCGGCAGAGCGCGTGCTGTCGGGATTCGCCACGGCCGAATACCGGCACGAGGTGACCTTGCGGATCCACGGGACAGTCGAGCAGATCCGCGCCCGCCTTCCTGCCGGCGTCGCGAGCCTGGAGGAGCACGAGCCCGCGGCCGGCGAGGACCGGACGACCGAGCGCTGGCTGCGTGTCGAGCTGCGGGCGGAGCGGCTCGACTGGCTGCCTGCGGTGCTCGCCGCACTCGACCGGCCGTTCGTCATCGAGCGTCCCGACGAACTCCGCGACCTCGTCGTCGCGCTCGCCGACCGCCTCGCGTCCCACGCCCGCCGGGCCTGACCGCGAGGAACCAACGTCATGAGAGGGCACAGCGTGGCCGTCTTGTTCCCTCCCCTCGTCGCGCCCGCGACGCCGAGGACGCGGAGGTGCACCTGATCGACGGCGGTCACTTCCTGATGGAGAGCCACCTGGACGTCGTCGCGGGTTACCTGCGCGGCTTCCTCGGGCGGGTGCTGGGACAGGCGGGGTCGGGGACCGGGCGGGTCCGGTGAGCACCGTCGGCGTGTCACGCCTGCCGGGTGGGCAGGGCGACGATCTGGCTCAGGTTGACGTGCCGGGGCCGGCTGGTCACGTAGCCCACCAGGTCGGCGAGGTCGGCCGCGGACAGTGAGCCCATCGCCGCCAGCATGCCGTCGACCTGCGCCCGCCCCTCGTCCGACCCGATGTGGTCGGCCAGTTCGGTCTCCGTGAGCCCCGGCTCGATGTTGGTGACCCGCACGTCACGCGGCCCGAACTCGGCGCGCAGCGCCTGCGAGAGCTGGGTGACGGCGGCCTTGGTGGCGCCGTACACCGCGTAGGTGGGGAAGACGAGGTGCGCGCCGATGGACGAGACGTTGACGAGGTCGGCGGTACCGCCCCGCGCGGCCGCCGCCACCAGGTCCCCGGTGAAGGCCCGCAGCACCCGCAGCACGCCGGTCACATTGGTGTCGATCATGCGCTGCCACTCGTCGAGGCGGCCGTCGTCGACCGGGTGGGGCAGCATCACGCCGGCGTTGTTGACCACCAGGTCCACGGTGCCGAAGGCCCCGTGCACGGCGTCCGCCGCCGCCTGCACGGACGCGTCGTCGGTGACGTCGGCGACCACGGCGAGGGCTTCGCCGCCGGCCGCCCGGATCTTCGCCGCCACCGTCTCCAGCCGGTCCGCGCGCCGGGCGAGCAGCGCCACCCGGGCGCCCTCCGCGGCGAGCCGCACGGCCACGGCCTCCCCGATCCCGCTGGCGGCCCCGGTCACGACGGCGGTACGGCCGGACAGGTTGTCGTACGACATGAGGTACTCCCTGGTCGGTGCCGCCGGGTCGGTCCCGGTGGCGTGTCCCCACCCTCGCCGGGTCCGGCGGGCCCACCCAGGGGCCGACTTTTCCTGGGTCTGCCAGTACCAGGTTCGGCGGCGGCCGCTCCCCTACGATCGAACCCATGGACGGGGACCTCGGAGACTTCCTGCGCTCGCGCCGCGCCCGTATCCGGCCCGAGGAGGTGGGGCTGCCCTCGTACGGGCGGCGCCGCGTACCGGGCCTGCGCCGCGAGGAGGTGGCGCAGCTTGCGGGGGTGAGCGTCGACTACTACATCCGGCTGGAGCAGGGTCGGGGTCTGAGCGCCTCCGATGCCGTGCTCGACTCCATCGCGCGGGTCCTGCGGCTCGACGAGACCGAGCACGCCTATCTGCGTACGGTGGCCCGCCCGCGGGCGGCCAAGGGGGCACGGCGCCCCGCGGTACCGCGTGTCCGCCCCGGGGTGCAGCTGCTGCTGGACGCCCTGGAGCGGTCGCCGGCGTTCGTGCTGGGCCGCCGGATGGAGGTGCTGGCCTGGAACGCGCTCGCCGACGCGCTGCTCGGCTTCGGCGCGCTGGAACCGGCCGACCGCAGCATGCCCCGGCTGGTCTTCCTGGACCCGGCGGCGGCCGACTTCTACCCCGAGTGGGCGGCGATCGCCGCGCAGACCGTCGCCAACCTGCGCATCAGCGCCGGCCGGTACCCGGACGACCCGGCCCTGACCGGTCTGGTCGGCGAACTCTCCGTCAAGAGCGCGGACTTCCGCAGGCTGTGGGCGGACCACGAGGTCAAGGCGTGCGCGTACGGCGTGAAGCGCGTCCGGCACCCGGTGGCGGGCCTGCTCGCGCTGCCCTACGAGACGCTGACGGTGCCCGAGGACCCGGACCAGACGCTCGTCGTGTACACCCCCGAGCCGGGCTCGGAGACGGCGGAGCGGCTGGCGCTGCTGGGCAGTTGGGCGACGGCCGGCTGAGGCCGGGGAGGATGGTGCGCGGGGACCGCCGCACCCCCGTTACCGGGGGGCGGGACGACGGCGGTCCCCGCGAGGGACGTTGACCGGGTCAGGGCCGGGTCTCACGTCCGGCGTCCATGGAGGTCCGGGAGCCGCTCCGGAGGTCCTTGGACGTTCGGTGCCGGCCCGGGCGGGGAGCCGCTCCCGCCCTGCCGACACCCACCAATGTGCCGGACCCGTGTTAAGCGTGTGCTGCGTGTACGTGACACGCTCGTACCACTTCCGCGAAGTCCACCGCTCGGACGGGAAACAGCAAGTTCCCCGGCGCCACGGGCCGTTCACCGGACGTTCCGCTACTGCTTGCCGCCCTTGGCGAGAAACGCCAGCAGGTCCTGCCGGCTGACCACGCCGGTCGGCTTGCCCTCGACGAGGACGATCGCCGCGTCCGCCGTGCCCAGCACCGTCATCAGGTCCGCGACCGGCTCACCGGAACCGACCTGCGGCAGCGGGGCGCACATGTGCTTCTCCAGCGGGTCCTCCAGGGAGGCCCGCTTGCTGAACAGCGCGTCGAGCAGCTCCCGTTCGACGACCGAGCCGACGACCTCGGCGGCCATCACGTCCGGGTGCCCGGCGCCCGGCTTGACCACGGGCATCTGCGAGACGCCGTACTCGCGCAGCACCTCGATGGCCTGCCCGACGGTCTCCTCCGGGTGCATGTGGACGAGGGAGGGGATGGCGCCGCCCGCCTTGTCGCTGAGCACGTCGCCGACGCGGGCGCTGGGGCCCTCGTCCTCCAGGAAGCCGTAGTCGGCCATCCACTCGTCGTTGAAGATCTTGCTGAGGTAGCCGCGGCCGCTGTCCGGGAGGAGGACGACGACCACGTCGTCCGGGCCGAGCCGCTCGGCCACCCGCAGCGCGGCCACGACGGCCATCCCGCAGGAGCCGCCGACCAGCAGCCCCTCCTCCTTGGCGAGGCGCCGGGTCATCTGGAAGGAGTCCTTGTCGGACACGGCGACGATCTCGTCGGCCACGGTCCGGTCGTACGCGGTGGGCCAGAAGTCCTCACCGACGCCCTCGACGAGGTACGGCCGCCCGGAGCCGCCGGAGTACACGGAACCCTCCGGGTCGGCACCGATCACCTGGACGCGCCCGTCACTGGCGTCCTTCAGGTAGCGCCCGGTGCCGGAGATGGTCCCGCCGGTGCCGACGCCCGCCACGAAGTGGGTGATCCTCCCCTCCGTCTGCTCCCACAGCTCGGGGCCGGTCGAGTGATAGTGGGAAAGCGGGTTGTTGGGGTTGGAGTACTGGTCCGGCTTCCAGGCGCCGGGGGTCTCACGGACCAGCCGGTCGGAGACGTTGTAGTACGAGTCCGGGTGCTCCGGGTCGACGGCGGTCGGGCAGACCACGACCTCGGCGCCGTACGCCCGCAGCACGTTGATCTTGTCGGTGCTCACCTTGTCGGGGCACACGAAGATGCACTTGTACCCCTTCTGCTGGGCCACGATCGCCAGTCCCACGCCGGTGTTTCCGCTGGTCGGCTCGACGATGGTGCCACCGGGGCGCAGCTCGCCGCTCTTCTCCGCGGCCTCGATCATCCGCAGCGCGATGCGGTCCTTCACGGAGCCGCCCGGGTTGAAGTACTCGACCTTGGCGAGGACCGTGGCCCGGATGCCCTGGGTGACGCTGTTGAGTCTCACCAGCGGGGTGTTGCCGACGAGACTGATCATCGAGTCGTGGAATCGCACCGTTGTCTCCGGTTACTTGCAAAAAAGTGGTCTTGGTGGTGTCGCCAGACTACGGGGCACGCCCGAGGTTCACTCCCCGTTGAGATTGGCGGACGGTCCGTACGGGGCAAGGAGTGGATGGACGGCAACGAGGAGGTGGCGGCGACGCATGACGAGTATGTCGAGGGCACGGGTGGCCCGGCGGATCGCGGCCGGTGCGGCGTACGGCGGAGGCGGGATCGGACTGGTCGGCGCGGCCGCGGTCGGGGTGGTGCTGGCCGAGGTGCGGATGGCCAGGACGGCCGTGGGCAACGGCAGCGGCGGCGGCCGGGTGCCGACCGCGGACGGCCGCTACGGCGACGACGGCTACGGCGGCGCGGGGGAGCCGCCGCTGCGCCTGACGATGCTGGGCGACTCCACGGCGGCGGGGCAGGGCGTGCACCGGGCCGCCCAGACCCCGGGCGCGCTGCTGGCGTCGGGCCTGGCGGCCGTCGCTGAACGCCCGGTCGAACTCACCAACGTGGCCCTTCCCGGCGCCCAGTCCGACGACCTGGACCGCCAGGTGGCGCTGGTCCTCGGCACCGGCGCGGCCGTCCCCGACGTCTGCGTGATCATGATCGGCGCGAACGACGTCACGCGCCGCATGCCACCCACCCGGTCGGTCCGTCATCTCTCCGCGGCGGTCCGGCGGCTGCGTACGGCGGGCGCCGAGGTGGTGGTCGGCACCTGCCCCGACCTGGGCACGATCGAGCCGGTACGGCAGCCGTTGCGCTGGCTGGCCCGGCGGGCCTCCCGGCAGCTGGCGGCGGCCCAGACGATCGGCACGGTGGAGCAGGGCGGCCGCACGGTGTCGCTCGGCGACCTGCTGGGCCCGGAGTTCGCGGCCAACCCGCGTGAGCTCTTCGGCCCCGACAACTACCACCCCTCGGCGGAGGGCTACGCCACGGCGGCGATGGCCGTGCTTCCCACGGTCTGCGCGGCCCTCGGCCTCTGGCCGGCGGACGAGGAGCGGCCCGACGTCACGCGCCGCGAGGGCTTCCTCCCGGTCGCCCGCGCCGCGGCGGAGGCGGCGGCCGAGGCCGGCACCGAGGTCACGGCGGCCATGCCGACGGGTCCGCGCGGCCCCTGGGCCCTCCTGAAGCGCCGCCGCCGCCAGCAGGTGGAGCCGCCCGCGCCCGCCTTCCCACCCGACCCCGCGTCCGAAGAGGCGAGATCGAGGGCCCGCACCACCGAGTAGGGCGCGCCGCTCGCCGACGTCGGGTGAGTGCCCCGCAAGGGGCGCGGGGAACTGCGCGACCAGCCCCCACGCCCCCGCACGGGTCCACGCACCCGGCAAACAAGAAAAGCAAGCGCTTAGAAAGTGCGGTCAGTGTCACACTCCGACACCCGTGACCGATGACATACGTACCGGTAACTTCCGAAGCGGCCCTGCCAACCCCCGTCACTGGAGCCGTGATGCCCGAAGCCGTCATCGTCTCGACCGCCCGTTCCCCGATCGGCCGTGCCGTCAAGGGCTCCCTGAAGGACCTGCGCCCCGACGACCTCACCGCGACGATCATCCAGGCCGCCCTCGCCAAGGTGCCCGAGCTGGACCCGAGGGACATCGACGACCTGATGCTCGGCTGCGGCCTGCCCGGCGGCGAGCAGGGCTACAACCTCGGCCGGATCGTCGCCGTGCAGATGGGCATGGACCACCTGCCCGGCACCACGATCACCCGCTACTGTTCCTCGTCCCTCCAGACCAGCCGCATGGCCCTGCACGCCATCAAGGCCGGCGAGGGCGACGTCTTCATCTCGGCCGGCGTCGAGATGGTCTCCCGCTACGCCAAGGGCAGCTCGGACGGCCTCCCGGACACCATGAACCCGCTCTTCGCCGAGGCACAGGCCCGTACCGCCGCCACCGCCGCGTCCGAGGGCTCCACCTGGCACGACCCGCGCGAGGACGGCCTGCTCCCCGACCCGTACATCGCGATGGGCCAGACCGCCGAGAACCTGGCCCGGATCAAGGGCGTCACCCGCCAGGACATGGACGAGTTCGGCGTCCGCTCCCAGAACCTCGCCGAGGAAGCCATCAAGAACGGCTTCTGGGAGCGCGAGATCACCCCGGTCACCCTCCCCGACGGCACGGTGGTCAGCAAGGACGACGGCCCGCGCGCCGGCGTCACCCTGGAGGGCGTGGCCGGCCTGAAGCCGGTCTTCCGCCCCGACGGCCTGGTCACCGCGGGCAACTGCTGCCCGCTGAACGACGGCGCCGCCGCGGTCGTCGTCATGAGCGACACCAAGGCCCGCGAACTGGGCCTCACCCCGCTCGCCCGGATCGTGTCGACCGGCGTCACCGGTCTCTCCCCCGAGATCATGGGCCTCGGCCCGGTGGAGGCGAGCAAGCAGGCGCTGCGGCGGGCCGGCCTCACCATCGACGACATCGACCTGGTCGAGATCAACGAGGCGTTCGCCGCGCAGGTGATCCCCTCCTACCGCGACCTGGGCATCCCGCTGGAGAAGCTGAACGTGAACGGCGGCGCCATCGCCGTCGGCCACCCCTTCGGCATGACCGGCGCCCGCATCACCGGCACGCTGATCAACTCCCTCCAGTTCCACGACAAGCAGTTCGGCCTGGAGACGATGTGCGTCGGCGGCGGCCAGGGCATGGCGATGGTCATCGAGCGCCTGAGCTGACCCCTGAGTGACCGTCACGGAACCGTCCGTGACGCGACGGCCCGGTGTTCGAGAAACCCCCGAACACCGGGCCGATTTGTGATCCAATCTCCCCCAGGATGTGACCTATCTCCCTCTGCGGAGACATCACAGCAGGTCAGCGCGGTTGTCCTGGTAAACCCGGGGGTCAATTCCCTGCCCGTTTCGTGACGTTACGCACTGACAGCTGGATAGTCCACCCTTCAAGCTGATGTAGGAAGTCGGGGGTCGACTTTGAACCGGGAGTACGTCAGTGAGCGCCATGCCGATCGCCTTGCTGCTCACCACGGCCGCCACGGGCGCCGTGGGCGTCGCTGTCCTGCGCACCGTTCTGAAGCTGCGCCGTCAGGTCGCCGAGCTGCACACCCAGCTTGCCCAGAACCAGGCCGCCGCGATGCGGGCCCTGCTGCCCGCCGCCCGCAGCCACGCGGACGCCGAGGAGATCCGCGCCGCGGTGGCGGAGGCGCTGGCCGAGGAGCGGGAGCGGGAGCTGGCCGAGGCGCGTGCCTTCTGGGCCGCGCAGGAGGCGCGTGACGTGTCCGACACGCCGTCGCTGCTGGGTCTGGCGGACAACGAGCTGTTCCTGCCCCGGCAGGCCGACTTCGCCGGTCTCGAGCCGGTCGCCGAGCCGACGGCGGAGACCGACGAGTTCACCGGGGACTCCCCGGAACTGGCCGCGGCGCGGCGCCGGCACCCGTCGCACCCGGACTTCGTGCCGGTGCAGTCGCCGATGGTGAACGACCACGAGCGTACGGTCGCGACGCTGGAGCAGCTGGCCGAGTCGCAGGTGGAGCTGTCCGACGTCCGCCCCGGCCCGCTGGGCACGCTGGACGTCTATGTCTTCGCCGACGGCACGACCCTGTGCATGACGCCGGGGCACCGGGAGACGGCCGAGCGGCTGGCCGCGGCCCTGGGCGCCGGTGAGACGCCGTACCTGCTGGGCGGGTCGGGGATCTCGGGCGCGTACACGCTGACGTTCGCGTGCGGGGAAGAGAACGTGTACATCCTGGCGGACCGGGTCATAGCGTCGCTCTGAGGCCCTGAGGTTCCGGGGTTCTGAGGTTCCGGGGTTCTGAGGTTCCGGGGTTCTGGGGTCTGGGGTCCTGGGGTGCGTAATCGGGTGCGGCGCCGTCGTGGCTGGTCGCGCAGTTCCCCGCGCCCCTTTCAGGGGCGTCGGTGTGAGCGCCCCTTCAGGGGCGCGGGGAACTGCGCGAGCAACCCCCACGGACCCGCACCCGATCACGCACCCGCACCAGCACCGGCACCCGCACCGGCACCCGTGGACGCACCCGCACCCGTGGACGTAGGTGACGGCGTTCGGTCTCAGACGCCCGCCCTCTTCTGGGCCTCCTCGACCATGCGGACCGCGTCGCCGACCTCGGCGTCGCTCTCCAGCACCACCGCCAAGTCGTTGCCGGCCACCGCGATTTGGTCGGCCACCGCGAACATCCCCGCGTCCGGCATCTCCCGGACCGTGCCGCCCGGCTCCTCGACGGTCTGTGCCCAGCCGGCCAGCTGCCTGGCCAGCGCCAGCGCCTCCGCGGCCGCCCCTCTCTGTAGCCGACTCTGCGGCGCCGCCCGCAACTTGTCGGCGAAATGCTCCACGGCACGGGTAAGAGGCGTCGTATCAACCACGCCGCGAGCGTAACGCCTCCCGTCGGCTCTTCGGCCAGGACGCGTCCCGACTGTTGCCAACGCGCCAACACTCAGGCACGGTGACGTGAAGGACCGGCTACAACCCCCTTTGCGCACCGGAGGCGCCGATGTCCCAAGTCTTCTCCGAGGAGACCCATCGCAACATGCTCGCCCGCATCCCCCACTGCACCGGTCGTGAAGTGTCCGACTGGCTGCGCACCGTCGAGGAAGGCCCGTCCCTCTTCCGCTTCGAGGAAAAGGTCAGCTGGCTCCGCCACGAACACAACCTCGCGTACGGCCACGCGAAGGCGTTGATCCACGAGTACGACCTGAGGAGGGCGGCGCGCAAACTTCTCTAGGCGCGCACAAGGACATACGCCGAAGGGCCCCGGGGGCGGTGACCCCGGGGCCCTTCTCGGCTCACTTGGGAGAGCCCGCCGTCCCGCTAGTCGTTGCTGCTGAAGATCGCGACCAGCCGGAGCATCTCGACGTAGATCCACACCAGGGTCATGGTGAGGCCGAACGCGGCCAGCCAGGCCTCGTTCTTCGGGGCGCCGTACGCAATGCCGTCCTCGATCTGCTTGAAGTCGAGGGTCAGGAAGAACGCGCCGAGCAGGATCGCGATGATGCCGACGATCGCACCGAGCGGGCCGAAGCTGCGCAGTCCGCCGTTCTCGGCGACGCCGAACGCGACCAGCAGCAGGTTGACCGCCATGACCAGTACGAAGGCGATGGCGATGGCCATGCCGATACGGGCGTAGCGGGCGGTGACGCGGATCCAGCCGGCCCGGTAGACCAGCAGGGTGGCGGCCGAGACCGCCATGGTGCCGAGCACCGCCTGGAACGGCGCGCCGCTCCACTGGCTGTTGTACATCTCGCTGATGACACCGAGGAAGACGCCCTCGAAGGCTGCGTAGCCGAGGATCAGCGCGGGCACCGGGGTGCGCTTGAAGCTCTGGATCAGGGCCAGGACCATCGCGACGATCGCGGAGCCGAAGGCCAGGCCGAAGCTGGTGCTGGAGACGGGCAGCAGCGCCCAGGCGAGGACCGCGCCGACGGCGACCGTGCCGAGCGTCATGGCCGAGCGCATGACGACGTCGTCCATCGTCATGCGGCCGGTGGTGGCCGGGGCCTGCGGCGGGGCGCCCTGCTGGACGTCCTGCTGCGCGTAGGGGTTGTTCGCGTACGGGTTCTGCGCGTACGGGTTGCCCTGTGCGTACCCGGCCTGCGGCGCGGTGTTGAAGCCCGCGTAGCCGTTGTCGCGGCTGAACCCCCGTCGCGAGAAGACCGGGTTGCTGCTCCTCATTTCACTCCTCCATGGCCACCGTGCGTGGGCCTTGGCGTCAAGAGTAATGGATTGGCAAAAGTCTGCCATGCTACCTGGGGAGGATCTTTCCCCCGGCATGCTGCGCAACACGCTACGCGGACCCCTGATTCCCGGCCACGGAGGGCTTCATTCCATGACGAAGCCGGTACCCGGCCGGAACCGGCCAGAGACCGTTCAGGCGTCGAAGGGGAAGCCGGTGTACGCCTCCGCGAGGTCGGTCTCGGCCGCCCGGGAGGAGGCGATCCGGCCGAGCCGGGCCAGCTGGAGCCGGGCGTCGAACGGCGTGTCGCCGGGACCGGGGTGGAGCAGGGTGGTCATGTCGTAGGAGAACCGCTCGGCCTGCCAGACCCGGCGCAGACAGGTCGCCGAGTAGGCGTCGAGGAGCTCGGGCGAGCCCGTCTCCCGTTCGTGCGCCAGGGCACGCGCGAGGGTCACGACGTCGCCCACGGCCAGGTTCAGCCCCTTGGCGCCGGTCGGCGGCACGATGTGGGCGGCGTCCCCGGCGAGGAAGAGCCGGCCGTGCCGCATCGGCTCGTGGACGTACGACCGCATGGGCGTGACCGACTTCTGGGTGATCGGGCCGCGCTCCAGCCGCCAGTCGTCGTCGGTCTCGAAGCGGCGCTCCAGCTCGTCCCAGATCGCCTCGTCGGTCCAGTCCTCGGCGTCCGTGCCGGCCGGCACCTGGAGGTAGAGGCGGGAGACGGACGGGGAGCGCATCGACAGGAGGGCGAAGCCGCGCTCGTGGCGGGCGTAGACCAGCTCGTCGTGGGAGGGGGCGACGTCGGCGAGGATGCCCAGCCAGCCGTGGGGGTACGTCCGCTCGAAGACCTTGGAGAGGGACTCGGGGAACGCGGTGCGGGCCACCCCCCAGAAGCCGTCGCAGCCGACGACGTACGCGCACTCCAGGACGTCCTCGCGGCCCTCGTGCCGGAACCGCACCCGGGGCCGCTCGCTCTCGGCACCCTCCACCGCGAGCGCCTCCGCCTCGAAGAGCAGCGGACCGCCCTCCTTGAGCTGGAGGGCGATCAGGTCCTTGCAGACCTCGGTCTGCGCGTAGACCGTCACGGACCGGCCGCCGGTCAGGGCGGGGAAGTCCACACGGTGGCGCCGCCGGTCGAACCGCAGCTCGATGCCGTCGTGGCGCAGGCCCTCACGGTCCATGCGCTCTCCGGCGCCGGCCGCGCGCAGCACGTCCACCGTGCCCTGCTCCAGGATCCCGGCGCGCTGGCGGTGCTCGACGTAGGAGCGGTCGCGGCTCTCCAGGACGACCGAGTCGATGCCCGCGTTGTGCAGCAGCCGCGCGAGGAGCAGCCCCGCGGGTCCGGCTCCGATGATGCCGACGGTGGTGCGCATCGGTCGTTCCCTTCCGTCCGTTCACCCACGACGGCCGCGGCCGGTTTGTTCGCGTGGTGAAATTAACTTCACTGAGTTGCCCTGAGTCTCCTTCCGGTCGTACCCCGTGTCAATGGACACGACCGGCCGCCGGGCCCGCGAATGGCGCTCGCGGGCCCGGCGGCCTCGGTGGGGTGTGCGGTGTCCGGTCCGTACGACGGCGGCGCGGGGCTCAGCGGCCGCCGGGCCAGCCGTCCAGGTGGCGGTGGAGGGTGACGTCGTTCTTCGGGTCGCCCTTCGGAGCGTTCGCGACCGCGTCGTGCAGGACGGAGGTGACCTCGCCGGCCAGCCCGTCGACCTTCGTGCGCAGGTCGGCGGCGGGCAGCGTGGACCGGGTCAGCGCGTCGAGCCGGCGGTGGATGTCGGCGAGCTTGTCCTGGGTGGCCTTGTCGAAGCGGAGCGCGGTCGGCGTGGAGACCACGAACTGGTAGGCGCCCGCGAGGGTCTGACAGCCCGTGCACTCCTTGTTGGCCGCGTCGCTGAGGTTCACGGCGTTCAGGTGTGTGCGCTCGCCGGCGATCGTGACGATCTGGAAGGACAGCGCGACCGAACGGCAGTGGTCGTCGGCCGAGCAGCCGGCCGAGACGGCGTTGGCCTGGTTGCGTACGGCGGCGGCGTTCACCGTGCCGAACTGGCGGACCGTGAACGAGTCCCTGGCCTGGGTGTGGTGACCGCGGTCGGCGTGGCTGAACACGTGGTCGGAGGCGAACGCGGCGTGCGTCGCGGCGGTGGCCGCCTGGGCGGGCACGGCGGTGGCCGCGCCCGCGAGGCCGGCGGCGAACAGGCCGATCCGCACGGCCCGTCGGGTGAGCGGGCTCGCGGTGGCGCGTGGTTTTCGGTGACTGCTCATGGCGTGCTCCTGTGCTCCAGTGGTGCTGCGGTAAGCGGTGAGTGGGACGGCGGCCCGATGCCGGCACGTGCGGTACGGCGGCCCGGTGCCGGCCGTCAGGACGTCGCCGGGGCCGGGCTCGGCGAGTCGCTGGCCGGTGGCGGGGACGGGCTGGGCGTCGGTGACACCGGGACGCTCTCCGACGGGGTGGGCGTCGGCGAGACTCCGACGCTCTCCGACGGGGACGGCGTGGGTCCGGTGACCGTGCCCCCGCCGGACGGCGCCGGCGAACCGGTGGCGCCCGTGCCCGGGTGGCCCGGCACCGAGGCGGAGGGCGACGCCGAGGCGGACGCGCCGCGTGACGTCTGCTCCGCTGAGGGAGCGGCGCTCGCTCCGGCCGGGCCGGCCGGGGCCCCGGACACCGTGTCCGTGGGCGTGCCGGAGCCGTCGGCCGGCTGGTCCGGGGTCGAGGCCTGCCGGGCCGGCGGCGCGGTGGTCGGCACCCCCGGCTGGAGGATGGGCGCGATCGGCGGCTGCTTGGGCAGCGGCTTCGGGGTCACCCCGGACATCCAGGCGTAGCTGAGCCCGGTGAGCCCGGCGAGGGCGAGGGCGCAGATGGCCAGCCGGAGTCCGGGCCGGCCCGCCGTGGACCGCTTCGCGGCCCGGAAGATCCGGCCGCCGATCTTCACGGACAGGTAGACGACACCGGCCATCGGGCAGAGCAGCATCACGCAGCCGATCGTCCCGACCAGCCCCTCGACGATCTTTCCGTCCACGAACGCCGAGCCGGTGCCGATGAGTTGCTCGGTCAGCGAGCGGGTCATCGTGGTGAGGATCCGGGGCAGGTTCCACAGCGCGTAGCCGAGTTCGCCGATGATCAGCGGGACCATCGTCAGCACCCAGGTGGCGACGACGGCGCGCGCCGACTTCTTCAGCCCGGCGACCTCCGCGCGGGCCTTGTCCCCCCTCGCTCCCGGTACCAGGGCCAGCAGGATCGGCTTGATCTTGCCGTACAGGTCCGGGACGCCGGCCAGGTCGCCGAGGATGTAGTAGCCGTCCAGCCGTACGGCCGGCATCAGCTGCTCCATGATCTCGAAGTGCCCGAGGTACACCGTGGCCAGGAAGAACTGGGACCCGGTGGCGAAGTAGGCGCCGGTCATGGCCAGCATGAAGACGACGTTGAAGTACACGCCGCCCAGGTCGGTGCGGAGCCGGCCGGCCCGGCCGATCCGGTAGACGTCGGTGACGTCCGTGTACATCGAGGGCCAGATGAGGAAGAGCCCGCACCCGATGCAGCCGGGGCGGGCTCCGCCGTATCTGCACGCCGAGGCGTGGCCGAACTCGTGGAAGACGAGGGAGGCCACGGTGAGCACGAAGACGACGAGGATGAGGACCGGCTGGTCGAGCACCTGGAGGACGGGCTCGATCGCCCCGAAGAACCCGAACAGCCAGACGTCCATGGCTATGGCCGAGCCCAGTACCAGCGCGACCACGGCCGGCCGGTGCAGCCAGGCCAGCGAGCGCGCGATCTTCATCGTGCGCCGCTCGTTGAAGATGACCCGGTGGCCCTTGAGGGCGAGCAGCAGGTCGGAGCGCGGTGCGTCGACCTCGTCGTCCTCCTGGCCCTCCGGGACCGTCACACCCAGCGGTTCCAGTTTCTTCTCGACGAGGAAGCGGATGTTCTCCCCGCTCACCTCGCGGCCGAAGCGGGCGCTGACCCGGTGCGCGATGGCCTCGGCATCGCGGACGCCGTCGACCGACGACGCCACCAGGTACAGCAGCCTGGACAGCTGCACGACCTGCCCGTCCCCCCGACGGGCGATGTATTTGGGTTCGGTGAAGCCCGACCCCTGGTACTCGCCGTGCAGCCGCAGTCCCGCGCTCAGCCTCGGGACCGGCGACGGCGCCTCCACCACCGGCAGGTTGCCCGTCGCCACCTGCTCGTAGGTCACCGGCCAGCCGCCGGGTCCGGGCACCGGGCCCGTGTCGTACAGCGCGGCGGTCCCGTCTCCGAGCACCGTCATATGTGGTCTCCCCCCGGATCCCCCATGAAGTTCCCCCCCGATACCCAGGAGCGCCACCGCCGGGGCGACGGCGGTGGCGCTCGCGGGGACTACTGGGTGACGCTGATCGTCTGCGCGGCGGCCGACTCGGCGGACGACCAGGCCGAGTGGTCGTTCAGCGCGGCCGACTGGTTGGACGCGTCGATGTTGGCGACGTGCTTGGTGACGTTGACGGTCTTGCCGAAGCTGAACTTCAGCTTGCCCAGGGCCTCACGGCCGGGGAGCAGCTCGGCGGACTCGTTCTCCAGCTCGTTCATGTCCATGCTCATGACGGATGTCCTTTCGGTGCGTGTGCGGTGAGATCGATGTGGGTCCAGCGGGTCCCGGCGCCGTGCGCCGGGACGGTGCTACTGGGTGACGCTGATGGTCTGGGCGGCGCCGGAGTCGGCCACCGACCACGAGGAGTGGTCGTTCAGCGCGGCGGACTCGTTGTGGGCGCTGATGTTCGCGACGTGCTTGGTGACGTTGACCGTCTTGCCGAAGCCGAACTTCAGCTTGCCCAGGGCCTCACGACCCGGCAGCAGCTCCGCGGACTCGGCCTCGAGCTCATGGGCGTCCATCATGATCTTTCCCCCTCGGGAATAGACATTTCCGATCGGATCGAGTCAGGTTCCCCCCGGACTCTGTCCAATCTGGTCGGACGTGCTGTCCAACGAGATTGGACACTACGGGCTCGGGGACCCGTCGCGCAACCCGTTCGGGAAATCACCCTCTCGGCCGATCGCGTACCCGACCGTAGAATCGGCGCGACATGGGGGCGCACCCCGCCGGCGGCGAGCAGGAAGTGACGGTCAGTGGCCAACGCACTGCAACAGTTGATCCGCGAGCACCTCGACCGCAAGGGCTGGTCCTACGGTGACGTGGCGCGCCGCGGCTCCGTCCCGCGCTCCACCGTGCACCACCTGGCCACCGCGGAACGGGTGGTCCGCATGCCGCAGGCGACGACCCTGGAAGGGCTGGCCAAGGGGCTGGAACTCCCGCTGGAGACGGTGCGCCGGGCCGCCGCCGAGGCCTGCGGGATCCACGTGTACGACACCGCGCCGGACGCGGACCCGAACACTCCCGCAGCCGACCCCGAGGTCGCCCTGCTGATCGCGAGCGTCCAGCAGCTGTCGTCCGACGACCGCCGCCATGTCGCCGCCCTCGTGGAGTCCCTGCTGGACCGCTCCCCGCGGGAGAAGTGACCGCCGCCGTCACACTCCCGGGCGTATTTCCGTCAACCCGGGTAAAGAATCCGACTCCGCACGAAACCGCCAGTCTCCCGGACTAGTCTCTCGTCCTGCCCGGCAGGCGAGAGCCGCACGACCACGGGCTCTCAGGGGGAAATGTGTTGTTCGTGCACGGCGGACCCGCGACGGCCGTGGTCCGGGGTCCCGACGGCGAGTCCGTCGTCCTGCTGTCCGGGGAACTGCCCGAGGTGCTCACCGACACGTCGGTCACCGAGCTCCTGGACCTGGCGGCGGCCATTCTGGACACCGTCGAACTCGCCCTCTTCGAGGAGTGCCTGGCGGCCCTGCGCCGCAACGGCATGCGCGCGGGCCGCCGCATCGAGGTCGACGGGGCGGTCCTGACGGTCTACGAGGGGTGAGCCGACACCGCCCACAAGGGGTGGGAAGTGCCCGGAACCGGACTTGAACCGGTACGCCCGCGAGGGGCAGCGAGGTTTAAGCTCGCCGTGTCTGCATTCCACCATCCGGGCAGGCCATGGGCTCCGCTACGCGGCACCGACCCTATCGGGACGCGTCCCCCGAACAGCGGACGGGCGACCCGATGTTGTCTTATTTTATTGACGTCTGAGGGTGCATCAGCCCCCGGAACGAGCCATCCGCACTTGCCAACAGCGTTACGCGCGGTGGGTGCGCGCGTACACGGAATGACGGAATTTCACCGTCCGAACAAGGGGGCTCCACCTGTTCTCGACGTCTC
Organism: Streptomyces humi; assembly: GCF_001005085.2. Lineage (GTDB taxonomy): Bacteria > Actinomycetota > Actinomycetes > Streptomycetales > Streptomycetaceae > Streptomyces > Streptomyces humi. The sequence continues at coordinate 69,440 of NZ_LBMU02000013.1, read as the reverse complement.
GCGGTGGCCGATTCCGAATCTTGCTCTCAGGGTCCGCCGTCATCCCCAGGTATGAGACCGGGGCCGCCGGTCCGACCTCGGTCGGCCCCCGGAACCGGAACAGCGGCTGACTACACGGGCCGGTGCGGCCGAGACGATGGTGCGGTCCCCGTGAACGAACACCGTCGTCCCGACAGGAGCACCCTTCCGTGTCCAGCACACCCTCCCCCAAACTCCGTCCGGGGGTGCCCCCAGCCGACCAGCGGACCACCTCGGTGGCCGCACGAGCCACGGACCTCTCGAAGATCTACGGCCAGGGCGAGACCCAGGTGGTCGCCCTGGACCGGGTCACCGTCGAGTTCCGGCAGGCCGAGTTCACCGCGATCATGGGGCCGTCCGGCTCCGGCAAGTCCACGCTGATGCACTGTGTGGCCGGTCTGGACACCTTCTCCTCCGGTTCCGTCCGGATCGGCGACACCGAGCTGGGCTCCCTGAAGGACAAGCAGCTCACCAGGTTGCGCCGGGACAAGATCGGGTTCATCTTCCAGGCCTTCAACCTGCTGCCGACGCTGACCGCCCTGGAGAACATCACCCTCCCGATGGACATCGCGGGCCGCAAACCCGACCAGGAGTGGCTGGACAGCGTGATCCGGATGGTCGGCCTGAAGGACCGGCTCGGCCACCGCCCCTCGCAGCTCTCCGGCGGCCAGCAGCAGCGCGTCGCCGTCGCCCGCGCCCTCGCCTCCCGGCCGGAGATCATCTTCGGTGACGAACCGACCGGGAACCTCGACTCCCGTTCCGGCGCCGAGGTGCTGGGCTTCCTGCGCAACTCGGTGCGCGAACTGGGCCAGACGGTGGTCATGGTGACCCACGACCCGGTCGCCGCCGCCTACGCGGACCGGGTGGTCTTCCTCGCCGACGGCCGGATCGTCGACGAGATGTACCGGCCGACGGCCGAGGGCGTCCTCGACTTCATGAAGCAGTTCGACGCGAAGGGCCGTACCAGCTGATGTTCCGCACCGCCCTGCGCAACGTCCTGGCGCACAAGGCCCGGCTGCTGATGACCGTGCTCGCCGTCATGCTCGGCGTCGCGTTCGTCTCCGGCACCCTGGTCTTCACCAACACCGTCTCGGACGCCTACCAGAACAGCTCGGCCAAGGGCTTCAAGGGCGTCGACGTCGCCGTCACCGCCAAGTACCAGGACTCCGAGGGCGACAGGGTCGGCAGGACGCCCGACCTCACCCAGGCCCTCCTCGACAAGGCCGGGAAGGTCCCCGGGGCCGCCTCCGCGACCGGGGTCGTCTCCGGCTTCACCGCCATCGCCGACAAGGACGGCAAGCTGATCGGCGGCGGCTGGCAGTCCGAGGGCGGCAACTACTGGGGCACCAAGGACGCCCGCTACCCCCTCGTCGGCGGCCACGCGCCGAGCGGCGCGAACGAGGTGCTGATCGACTCGAAGACCGCCGAGCGGGCCGGTTACCAGGTCGGTGACACCGTGCGCATCTCGGTGAACGGCCCGGTCCTCACCCCGCGGATCGCCGGCGTCTTCACCACCGACGACGGCAACGTCGCGGCCGGCGGCAGCCTCGCCCTGTTCGACACGGCGACCGCGCAGCAGCTGTTCGGCAAGAAGGGCGCGTACGACGAGATCGACGTGACCGCGAAGTCCGGCACCGGCCAGGCCGCCCTCAAGTCCCAGCTGGACGCGGCCCTTCCGAAGAAGCTGGTGGAGACCACCACCGGGCAGCGGCTCGCCGACGACCAGGCGGAGCAGATCTCCAGCAGCATGAGCGGGCTGCGTCAGGGCCTGCTGGTCTTCGCCGGTATCGCGCTGTTCGTCGGCACGTTCATCATCGCCAACACCTTCACCATGCTGGTCGCCCAGCGCACCAAGGAACTGGCGCTGCTGCGGGCGGTGGGCGCCTCCCGCCGCCAGGTGACCCGCTCGGTGCTGATCGAGGCGTTCGTGGTCGGCGCGGTGGCCGGCGTGACCGGTCTGGTCGCCGGTATCGGTATCGGCGCCGGACTGCGCTCGCTGCTCGGCTCGTTCGGCGCGACCGTCCCGGACGGCCCCCTGGTGATCACGCCGGGCACGGTGGCCGCCGCGCTCGTCGTCGGCGTCGTCATCACCATGCTGGCCGCCTGGCTGCCCGGCCGCCGTGCCGCGAGGATCCCGCCGGTCGCCGCGATGAGCGCCCTGCACGCGGCCCCGACCACCAAGTCCCTGGTGCTGCGCAACACGATCGGCGCCCTGTTCTCGGCGGCGGGCGTGGCGGTCATCCTGGCGGCGACGACGATGAGCGGCAGCGACGGCCAGGCCCCGATGGGTCTCGGCGCGGTCCTCCTCATCATCGGCGTGTTCGTCCTCACCCCGCTGCTCTCCCGTCCGCTGATCGCGGCCGCGGCCCCGCTGCTGCGCGGGTTCGGTGTCGCAGGGAAGCTGGCCCGCCAGAACTCGGTGCGCAACCCGCGCCGTACCGCCGCCACCGCCTCGGCGCTGATGATCGGCCTGACGTTGATCACCGGTATGACGGTGATGGCCGGCAGCCTCCAGAGGTCCATCGACAAGATGGCGAGTTCGGCGATCCGCGCGGACTACGTCGTCTCGATGGCCAACGGCAACGCGCTCTCCCCCGACGTCGCGAAGAAGGTCGCGGCCACGGACGGGGTCACCGCCTCCAGTCCGCTGCGCAACGCGGCCTCCCGGATCGACGGCGAGACCGAGTTCCTGACCGGCGTCAACGGCTCGGCGATCGGCAAGCTGACCGACCTCGAGGTCGACAGCGGCACCTTCGAGGTCGGCGGCTCGGACGTCGTCGTGGACGACGACAGCGCGAAGTCGCACGGCTGGAAGGCGGGTTCCGTCTTCACCGTCCACTTCGAGGACGGCAAGGCGCGGCGGATGACGGTCGCCGGGGTCTACCAGGGCAACCAGATGATCAACGGGATCATGGTCGACAACGCCACGCTCGCCCCGCACGAGACCGACCCGGCCGACATGCGGGTCATGGTCAAGACGGCGGACGGCACGTCGGGCGCCACGAAGGACAAGCTGGAGAAGGCCCTCGGCTCCAACCCGGCGATCAAGGTCCAGGACAAGCAGGACCTGTCCGACTCCATCGCGCAGGCCTTCACGCTGATCCTGAACATGGTCTACGGCCTGCTCGCGATGGCGGTGATCGTCGCGGTCCTCGGTGTCATCAACACGCTGGCCATGTCGGTGTTCGAACGCTCCCAGGAGATCGGCATGCTCCGCGCGATCGGCCTGGACCGCAAGGCGGTCAAGCGGATGGTCCGCCTGGAGTCGCTGGTCATCTCGCTCTTCGGCGGGGTGCTCGGCATCGGCCTGGGCGTGTTCTTCGGCTGGGCGGCCGGGCAGCTGGTCGGCGCGAAGATGCCGACGTACGAACTGGTCCTGCCGTGGACCAGGATGGCGGTCTTCCTCCTGCTGGCCGGTGTGGTCGGCGTCCTGGCCGCCCTGTGGCCGGCCCGGCGCGCGGCCCGCCTGAACATGCTGTCGGCGATCAAGGCCGAGTAGCGGCGGCCGGTACGGCGAAGGGGCCCCACACGAGCGAGGTGGGGCCCCTTTTTCCGTGTCCTTCGGGGACTACCGGTTCCAGGTGCGGGTGCGCAGCGGCAGGCCGGAGGCGCCCCCGTCCGGTGTCCTGATCGCCAGGACCTGGTTGACGCCGATGCGGTTGCGTTCGAAGGCCAGGGCGGAGGCGGCCATGTACAGCCGCCAGACGCGGGCCCGGCCGGGTCCGGCCAGCCGTGCCGCGCGCTTCCAGTCGGCCTCCAGGTTGACCACCCAGCGGCGCAGGGTGCGGGCGTAGTGCTCGCGGATCGACTCCACGTCCCGCACCTCGAACCCGGCCCGCTCCAGCTGGGTGACGGTGGTGCCGATCGGGGCGAGTTCGCCGTCCGGGAAGACGTAGGCGTCGATGAAGTCGTCGACGTTGTAGGCCGACTCGTCGCGCTGCGGGCGCCGCGCGATCTGGTGGTTGAGCAGCCGTCCGCCGGGCTTCAGCAGCCCGTAGAGGTTCTCCGCGTACTCCAGGTACCGCTCGGCCCCCACGTGCTCGGCCATCCCGATCGACGAGATCGCGTCGTACGGCCCGTCCCTGACGTCCCGGTAGTCCTGGACCCTGATCTCCACCCGGTCCGTCAGACCCTCGTCGGCGACCCGTTTACGGGCGAACGCGGCCTGCTCCTGGGACAGGGTCACCCCGACGACGCTCACCCCGTGCTCGCGGGCCGCGTGGATGGCCATGGAGCCCCAGCCGCAGCCGACGTCGAGAAGCCGCTGACCGGGGGTCAGGCCCAGTTTGAGGCTGACGAGTTCGAGTTTGTCGCGCTGCGCCGTCTCCAGGGTGTCCACGTCCTCGGCGGCCCCCCAGTAGGCGCACGAGTACACCATCGACGGACCGAGGACGATCTCGTAGAAGTCGTTCCCCACGTCGTAGTGGTGGCTGATGGCCCGTCTGTCGCTGTGGCGGGTGTGCAGGTGCCGGCGTCTGCGTACCTCCTCACGGGGCGGGGCGGGCGGGATCGGCGGCCCCGCGAGCCTGAGCAGGTCCCGGACCGCCGCCCGCACCCGGGGGTCGCGCAGGGCCTGGGCCAGGGTGCGGGCGTCCTCCCCGCGCTCCCAGATCAGCCCGGACATCGCCGCCAGGGCGGTGTACAGGTCGCCCTCGATGTCCAGGTCACCGGCGACCCAGGCGCGGGCCAGTCCCAGCTCGCCCGGCTTGAACAGCATGTGGCGCAGGGCGCGGCGGTTGCGGATGACGAGCGCCGGGGCGTCCGGCGGCCCGGCCTGCGATCCGTCCCAGGCCCGCAGTCGTACCGGGAGCGGAACTCCCAGCACCTGCTCGGCGATACTTCTCAGCCGCGACGCGGCGTCAGCCATGGCACACCTCCAAGACATGGATCCCGGATGCCGGTTACCACGTAAACACCGTGAGGCAGCAGCGCAGTCCCGCAAAGGAGTTACGACTGGGCAAAACAGTTGTAGCGACCATGTAGTTGGCCGGGGCCCCGGGAACGCCGAAGGACCTCCCGCACCACGGATGGCGGGAGGTCCTTCGGGTGGTTCAGCGAGCCGGGGCCGAGGTCAGGAGGCCTTGGCCTTCTCCTCGGTCTTCGGGGCGGCGACCGGCGCGGGCTTGGCGGCCTCGTAGAACTCCTCGCGGGGGTTCTCCATGGCACCCAGGGACACGACCTCGCGCTTGAGGAACATGCCGAGCGTCCAGTCGGCGAAGATGCGGATCTTGCGGTTCCAGGTCGGCATCGCCAGACCGTGGTAGCCGCGGTGCATGTACCAGGCCAGCCGGCCCTTGACCTTGATCTTCGTCTTGCCCAGGACGATCATCGCGACGCCCTTGTGCAGACCCAGACCGGCGACCGCGCCCTTGTTGGCGTGGCTGTACTCCTTCTGCGGGAAGCCCCGCATGCCGGAGACCACGTTGTCGCCGAGGACCTTGGCCTGACGCAGCGCGTGCTGCGCGTTCGGCGGGCACCAGGCGTTCTCCACACCGGCCTTGCGGGCGGCGACGTCCGGCACCTGGGCGTTGTCGCCCGCGGCCCAGATGTAGTCGGTGCCCTGCACCTGGAGGGTCGGGGCGGTGTCCACGTGACCGCGCGGACCCAGCGGCAGCCCGTAGCGGGCGAGCGCCGGGTTCGGCTTGACGCCGGCCGTCCACACGATCGTGTTCGAGTCGACCTCGAGGCCGTTCTTCAGCACCACGTGACCGCCGACGCAGGAGTCCATCGAGGTGGAGAGGTAGATCTCCACACCGCGGCTCTCCAGGTGCTCCTTGCCGTACAGGCCGAGCTTGGGGCCGACCTCGGGGAGGATCTTGTCGGCGGCGTCGACCAGGATGAAGCGCATGTCCTCGCGGGACACGTTCTTGTAGTACTTCGCCGCGTCACGGGCCATGTCCTCGACCTCGCCGATGGTCTCCGCGCCCGCGAAGCCACCACCGACGAAGACGAAGGTGAGCGCCTTGCGGCGGATCTCCTCGTCGGTCGTGGAGTCGGCCTTGTCCAGCTGCTCGAGGACGTGGTTGCGCAGGCCGATGGACTCCTCGATGCCCTTCATGCCGATGCCCTGCTCGGCGAGGCCGGGGATCGGGAAGGTGCGGGAGACCGCGCCGAGCGCGATGACCAGGTAGTCGAAGGGCAGCTCGTACGCCTCGCCGACCAGCGGGGCGATCGTGGCGACCTTGCGGTCCTGGTCGATGGTGGTGACCCGGCCGGTGAGGACCTCCGCCTTCGGCAGCACGCGTCGCAGCGGGACGACGACGTGCCGAGGGGAGATGCTGCCGGCGGCGGCTTCGGGGAGGAAGGGCTGGTAGGTCATGTACGACCGGGGGTCGACGACCGTGACGGTCGCCTCGCCGTAGCGCATCTTCTTGAGGATGCGCCGAGCTGCGTACAGGCCTACGTACCCACCGCCTACTACGAGGATCCTGGGACGCTCCGTGGTGCTCATGGCATCGAGTATCCACCCGCCCCGGGGGGTCCGCTCGTGCGCCCCTTCACAAGCTTCCACAGGGGTCGTGCTACACTCCGCGGCCCACGTGACACAGGTCATGGTCACCGACGGGAACCCACTTCCGATACGACCCGTTGTCAATGCCGCGTGAGCTGCCTCTCCAGGCTTCCGGGGGCACCGTGAGGACCCCCGACGCCACCCTCGCGAGGGCCTCCCGGAACACCCCCTGAACGCTCTCCTGAGCACCCGCACCGGCCCGTTGTGACCCCGTACGGCCCAACAGGCCCCTCCGGACCCCTCACCTGCGCGGAATTCCTTGTGAAGAACTTCACGAAGGTTTCCGACGGAGTGTCGTGGCACGGCGTGTCACGAGCCGAAAAACCGCTCATCCGCATACCCCACCTGCTCAGCCGAGGGGCCGCACGGACCGCTCAGCCGAAGGGCCGGACAGGCCGATCAGCCGAGGGGCCGGACAGCCGAGGGGCCGGACAGGCCTAGGCGACGGACCAGGCGATGCCGTCCAGGATGTCGTGCTCGCTCACCACGACCTCCTCCGCACCCACCCGCTCCATGATCGACTGGAGGACGAGGGCGCCGGCGCCGATCACGTCGACCCGGCCGGGGTGCATGGAGGGGATCGCCGCCCGCTCGGCGTGCGTCGACCGCAGCAGCCACTCGGTGAGCTCCCGGACCCGCGCATAGGGGATACGCGAGTGGTGGATGGCGGCGGAGTCGTACTCCGGCAGGTCCTGGTGGATGGCGGACAGCGTGGTGACGGATCCGGCGAGACCGACCAGGGTGCGCGCCTCGCGCAACGGCACGGTCTCCTCCGCGAGGTCGAGGGCCCGCTCGATGTCGGCCCACATGGAGGCGGTCTCGGCCTCGGTGGGCGGGTCACTGACGTGCCCCTCGTGCACCAGGTGCCGCTCGGTCATCCGCACACAGCCGACGTCCACGGAGCGCGCGGCCCGCACGTGCGCGTCCCCGACCACGAACTCCGTCGAACCACCGCCGATGTCCACGACGAGGAACGGCTTGGCGAGGTCCTCCCGGCCACCCAGCTCCCTGGTGGCCCCGGTGAAGGAGAACTCGGCCTCCTGGTCGCCGGTGATGACCTCGGGCTCGACACCGAGGATGTCCAGCACGCCCCGCACGAACTCGTCCCGGTTCTCGGCGTCACGGGACGCGGAGGTGGCGACGAACCGCAGCCGCTCGGCACCGTGCTCCTTGATGACCGCCGCGTACTCCCGGCAGGCGGCGAACGTCCGCGCGAGCGCCTCCGGCGCCAGCCGCCCGGTCCGGTCGACGCCCTGCCCGAGCCGGACGATCGTCATGCGGCGGTCCAGGTCGACGAGTTCACCCGTCTCAGGGGTCACGTCGGCGACGAGCAGCCGGATGGAGTTGGTACCGCAGTCGATGGCGGCGACGCGGGTCACTTGTCGCCCTCCGGGGTCTGCGCCGAAGCGTGGTCACCGGCGAGCGTCACACAGGCCCCCTTGGCCCACCACTCCGGCAGCATCGCGATCGCCTCGTCGCCGAGCGGGTTCACGCCCGGCCCCGCCGCCAGCGAGTGCGCGACGAGCACGTGCAGGCACTTCACCCGGTCCGGCATACCCCCCGCGCTCGGAAAGCCCGTCAGCTCCTCGATCTCGTCCCGGCGCCGGACGTAGTCCTCGTGCGCGGCCCGGTACGCCGCCGCCAGCTCCGGATCGCTCTCCAGCCGCGCCGTCATCTCCTTCATGACACCGTTGGCCTCGAGCGTCCCGATCGCGGACGCGGCCTTCGGGCACGTCAGGTAGTACAGCGTCGGGAACGGCGTCCCGTCCGGCAGCCGCGGCGCGGTCTCCACGACGTCCGGCTGCCCGCACGGGCACCGGTGCGCGATCGCCCGCAGCCCGCGCGGCGGCCGCCCGAGCTGCTGCTTGAAGGCCTCGACGTCGGCGTCGGTGGGCTCGGTACGCGGAGTGGAGGGCGGAGGCGTTTGCATGACTGTGTTCTGCGTGGCTTTCTGTCGGTTCACTGGTCGGACGCGTCGGACTTGTCGACGCCGTCCCAGACGTTCGCGTACCAGGGCCGGTCGGCCGCCCCGAGGTCCGCGCGCGCCTGCTTGGCGGCACCGGGGTCGATCACGACGTACCCGGTCTCGCCCGGCATCACGTAGTGCAGCCGCTGCCGGATCTGCTGCTCGGCGTACGTGTCGTCCTGCCACCGCGCCTTCAGGTCGCGCAGCTGCTCGACCCGCTGCCGGGCCTGCCGCTGCTGGCGTTCCTGGTCGGCGATCTCGGCGCGCTGGGAGACGTACTGCCGCATCGGATAGGCGAGCGCGACGATCATCGTGCACAGCACGATCGCGAGCAGCGCCGCCCGGCCGGTGAGCCGGGAGCGGCGGGCCTGCCGTTTGGTCTGGGAGCGGTAGACCCGGGCCGCCGTCTGCTCGCCGAGCAGCTTGAGCCTGGTCGCGGTGGAGAACCGGTCCCGGTCCTTCACGGCCATGTCCCCGCCTCCCTGATACGTGCGTACGTCCCCGCACACGGTACGGGACCGGGTACGGGGACGTACGTACGACTGGCTAAGCCTTACCCACTAGAGGCGGTACCGGCTCAGCCCTTGAAACGGGGGAACGCGGAGCGGCCGGCGTACACCGCCGCGTCGTCGAGGATCTCCTCGATGCGCAGCAGCTGGTTGTACTTGGCGACACGCTCGGAGCGGGCCGGGGCACCGGTCTTGATCTGGCCGCAGTTGGTGGCGACGGCCAGGTCGGCGATGGTGACGTCCTCGGTCTCGCCGGAGCGGTGGGACATCATGCACTTGAAGCCGTTGCGCTGGGCGAGCTCGACGGCGTCCAGGGTCTCGGTCAGCGAGCCGATCTGGTTGACCTTGACGAGCAGGGCGTTGGCGGTGCCCTCCTCGATGCCGCGGGCAAGGCGCTCCGGGTTGGTGACGAACAGGTCGTCGCCGACGAGCTGGACCTTGTCGCCGAGCTTGTCGGTGATGACCTTCCAGCCCGCCCAGTCGTCCTCGAACAGCGGGTCCTCGATGGAGACCAGCGGGTACGCGGCGACGAGCTCCTCGTAGTACTCGGTCATCTCGGCGGCCGAGCGGGACTTGCCCTCGAACTCGTACTTGCCGTCCTTGTAGAACTCGGACGCGGCGACGTCGAGCGCGAGCGCGATCTGCTCGCCGGGGATGTAACCGGCCTGCTTGATCGCCTCCAGGATGAGGTCGAGCGCGGCGCGGTTGGAGTCCAGGTTCGGGGCGAAGCCGCCCTCGTCACCGAGGCCGGTGGACAGACCCTTGGTCTTCAGGACCTTCTTCAGGGTGTGGTAGACCTCGGCACCCCAGCGCAGCGCCTCGGAGAAGGACTCCGCGCCGATCGGGGCGATCATGAACTCCTGGATGTCGACGTTGGAGTCCGCGTGCGAGCCGCCGTTGAGGATGTTCATCATCGGCACCGGCAGCAGGTGCGCGTTCGGGCCGCCGAGGTAGCGGAACAGCGGCAGGTCGGACGCCTCGGAGGCGGCGTGCGCGACGGCGAGGGAGACACCGAGGATGGCGTTGGCGCCGAGCGAGCCCTTGTTGTCGGTGGCGTCCAGGTCGAACATGGCCTGGTCGATCAGGCGCTGCTCGGTGGCGTCGTAGCCGACCAGCTCCGGGCCGATCTGCTCGATCACGGCGAGGACGGCCTTCTCGACACCCTTGCCGAGGTAGCGGTTGGGGTCGCCGTCACGGAGCTCGATGGCCTCGAAGGCACCGGTGGAGGCGCCGGACGGGACGGCGGCACGACCCGTGCTGCCGTCGTCGAGGCCGACCTCGACCTCGACCGTGGGGTTGCCTCGGGAGTCCAGGATTTCCCGGGCTACGACGACGTCGATGGACGGCACGAGCATCTCCTTCTTGGGATGTGACGCTGGTTGTGCGGGGCGCACGCGGACCTTGTCGGCCCTTGCTCAGCCTTGCGACTAGAGCCTAACCGTCCCAGGGCCGTCAGCCGGTCGACCGACCGGCCCGTGGACACACTGACGGTACTCATTGTTCACGCGCGGAACAAAGGGGGTCCCGATGAAGAACGGAAGAAGAGCGGGTCAAGCGGCGACCGCGGAGCGGGTCAAGCGGCGGCCACAAAGAGAAACCCCGCTCCGGTGCGTTCGGGGGGAGACGCACCGGAGCGGGGGCCCGTGGGGGACGGGGGCTGCCCTCACATGGCCCCCACTATGGGGACCACGGTTGTGTGGGGGCTGTGATTCAGTTGGGTCTTACTTCAGGTGCAGCTGCTGGCCGGGGTAGATGAAGTCGGCGTCCTCGACGATGTCCTTGTTCAGCTTGAACAGCGCCTGCCAGCCACCCTTGACCTTGTGCTTCTCGGCGATCGAGCTGAGGGTGTCACCCTTGACGACCTTGTACTCGCCGTCGCCCTTCTTGACCTTCTTGCCGGTCGGGGTGGAGACGGTCTTGGACGCGGCCGGACGCTCGGCGGACCGGGAGGCGGCCTGCGTGTCCGTCGTACGGCTGCTGCTGCCGGAGCCGCTGCTCGACGAGCCGGAGGAGCTGGAGGAGCTGGAGCTGGAGGAGCTGGTGCTGCCGCCGGTGTAGGCGGCGCCGGACAGGCCCTTGCCGCAGACCGGCCAGGCACCCTTGCCCTGGGCGGCGAGGACCTTCTCGGCGACCTGGATCTGCTGGGCCTTGGAGGCCTGGTTGGCCTGCGGGGCGTAGGCGGTGCCGCCGTACGCGGCCCAGGTGGAGGCGGAGAACTGCAAACCGCCGTAGTAGCCGTTGCCGGTGTTGATGGACCAGTTGCCGCCGGACTCGCACTGGGCGACCGTGTCCCATTCGGAGGCGGTGGCGGCGGAGGCGCTGCCGGCCGCCATCAGCGGAGCGGCGACGGCCGCGCCGGTGACACCGGCGACGGCGATGGCGCGGACGGCCTTGGACGGACGGCGGTGCTTGCCCTTGCCGGAAAACAGCATGGTGGATCCCCTCACCGACGCCTGCGAGGTGAGCTGTCGGGTTCGGGCCGGTTGAGTTGCCCGGCCGCACGGCCCGCTCTCGCGAGACGCGCGGCTCCACCCCTAGCCGGTTCCGGCGGCCTTTCGGCCGTGAGCCCTCGCAGACTCAACTGCCGGACCCGGCGCTTACCTTGGGTCCCCCGCTCCTGCCTACGGCGCTTGCGCGACGACTGTTCCCGGGCGGCCGCTGGCAGGACTCGGCGTTGCGACGGCCGGGGCTCGTGGTGACGAGCGGCCTTGACCGTAAACAGACGATCAGGTGAATTTCAAAGATGATCAGGGCTTCTGAGACTCATCCCACACTTTCACCAAAACGGACATTAATCCCGAAGCGGGACGTCAACTCCCGCTACTTCTGGTCCGATTCGCCGCTGAGTTTCAGGGTCTGACCGGGGGCGATGTCGTTCGGGTCGGCGCCGATGTCCGCCTTGTTCGCGGCGTAGAGCGCACGCCACCCGCCGTCGAGGCCAAGGGAGTCGGCGATCGAGGCGAGGGTGTCGCCGTCGCGGACGGTGTACGTACCGGCCGCGGTGGAGGCGTGACGACCGGAGGATGCGACCTTCTGACCGTTTGTCACGCTTTCGTCCGCCGAGTCACCACGGTGCTTGCCGCCGCTACTGACGGCGCCCGTGTCGACCAGACTCCAAGAACTGCCGTTCTGCCACGAATTGTCCGAGTCGCTGTCATCGTCCGCGATGACGGGGTTCTCGCTCGCCTTGGAGGTGGCGGAGCCGGAAGACGATGACTTGTCCGTCTTGCCGGACTTGTGGGACGTGTCCTTCTCGGCGTCGTCGCTCGCGCCGGAACTCGGCGACGGGCTCGCGGACTCGGTCCCGGAGTCCTTCGCCGTCGACGAGGAGCCGGAGCCGGTCGAGGTGGACGAGTCGGACAGCCCGGAGGACGCGTCGGAGGAGTCGTCCGCGGAGCCGGACGCGTCACCCGATCCGTCGAGGCCCGTGTCGACGTTCACCGAGGCGTCGTCCGACGACAGCCCGGCCAGCAGGGCACAGGTCCGCCAGGGCTTGGTGCCCTGGTCCGCGAGTATCTTCTCGGCGACCGCGATCTGCTGCGAACGGCTCGCCTGGTCGGGCGTCGCGGCGTAGTCCGTGCCGCCGTACTTGTCCCAGTCGTCCTGGGACATCTGGAGGCCGCCGTAGTAGCCGTTGCCGCTGTCCATGCTCCAGGAACCGGCGCTCTCGCACTCGGCCACCTTGTCCCAGGTCGTGCCGTCGGCCGCGTTGGCGCTCGCGGCGCCGAGCAGCGGAATGGCGATCGCGGAGCCGGTCACGCCGGCCGCCACGAGGAGCGCCGGAGCCTGACGGGGGCGACGGTGACGACCGTTCCCGGAGAGCATGCGGAAACCTTTCGAGCGACAGCGATGAACGGCACGGCGGGTCCCGCGAGGGCGCCGCGCTGATGGGTGAACGTATCGGCAGACGATCACTTGTCACAAGTTAATGCCGCGCAGATCACGTGAAGATCACAGAGTTGAGTGCTGGTCACCTTCGGTACGTGGGGGCCGAACGGAGGGCCGTGGAGGGGGCCGGACGCCGGGCCGTCACGCCTCGGGGGTGAACGCCACGGGGAGCGCGCGCAGTCCGCGCATGATGAGCCCACCCCGCCACCGCAACTCCCCCTCGTCCGCCGCGAGTCGCAGGTCGGGGAGGCGGGTGAGCAGAGTGGCGAGCGCCGTCTGCCCTTCGAGCCGGGCGAGCGGGGCACCCAGGCAGTAGTGGATGCCGTGGCCGTATCCGAGGTGCTGGTTGTCCCGCCGGGAGAGGTCGAGCGTGTCCGGGTCGGCGAACCGCTCCGGGTCCCGGTCGGCGGCCGCGAGTACGACGAGGACCGGGTCGCCGGCCGCGATGTGCTGTCCGCCGACGACCAGCGGCTCGGTGGCGAACCGCCAGGTGGCCAGCTCCACCGGACCGTCGTAGCGCAGGAGTTCCTCCACCCCGGTCTCCAGGAGGCCGCGCTCCCCGGCGGCCAGGGAGTCCCGCAGGCGGGCACGCTGCTCGGGGTGGGTGAGCAGGGCGTACACGCCGTTGCCGATGAGGTTGACCGTGGTCTCGAAGCCTGCGAACAGCAGGATGAAGGCCATGGCGGCGGCCTCGTTCTCGGTGAGGTGCTCACCGTGGTCCGAGGCTCTGATGAGCCCGGAGATCAGGTCCTCCCCGGGGTCCGGCTCGGCAGGCAGCGCCTCCCGTTTGCGGTGGATCAGCTCCGCCAGATACCCGCGCATCTTCTTCACGGACCGCGCGACGCCGCCCCTCGGCCCGCCCCCGTGCCGGATCATCATCCCCGCCCAGTCCCGGAAGTCGTCCTGGTCCTCCCGCGGGACGCCCAGCAGGTCGCAGATGGCGTAGATGGGGAGCGGAAAGGCGAAGTCGTGGATGAGGTCCGCCTCCCCCTTGTCCGCGAACCCGTCGATGAGCCCGTCGGTCAGCTCCTGCACCCGGGGCGTGAACTCGGCCACCCGACGCGGTGTGAACGCCTTGCTGACCAGCCGCCGCAGCCGGGTGTGGTCCGGCGGGTCGATGTTCAGCAGGTGTGTCATCAACTCGGCCTTGCGCTCGCCGGGGATCCCGGTCTTCCCCCGGGCGTGCGCGGGCTCGTCGTGATGCGCCGGGTTCTTGCTGAGCCGCGGGTCCGCGAGGGTCTGTCTGGCATCGGCGTACCGGGTGACCAGCCAGGCCTCCACACCGCTCGGGAGGGTGGCGCGGTGCACGGGGGCGTGCTCGCGGAGCCAGGCGTAGGCAGGGTAGGGGTCGGTCGCGAACTCCCAGGTGAAGAGTTCGGGGGCGGTCCGGGCGGTGGCGGCCGGATGTGGCTGGTCGGTCACTCCTCAGTCCTGTCCTTCGCTACGCCGGATCGCGTCCCGGTATGTGCGGGCCGCTGCTCTCAGGGCCGCTTCCGGGTCGACGCCCTCTGTTTCGGCGCGGGCGGCCAGGGCCAGGAGTTCGTAGCCGATGCCTTCGCCGGTGGGGACGGGGACGTCCAGGCCGGCGGTGCGGACGCGGGAGGTGAGCTTGGCGGCGAGGGCGAGGCCGGGCTGGCCGAGGGGTACGCCGTCGGTCACCGACTTCCGCTGCTTCTCGACCGCCTTCTTGCGCAGCCAGTGCTCCTTGACCTCCTCCGGCGTGGACGCGGTCTCGTCGCCGAAGACGTGCGGGTGGCGGTGGATGAGCTTGGCGACGATCCCCGCGGCCACGTCGTCGACCGAGAAGGGGGCCTCCGGGTCCTCCTCCGCTATCCGGGCGTGGAAGACGACCTGGAGGAGGACGTCGCCCAGTTCCTCGCGCAGTTCGTCGCGGTCGCCGGCCTCGATCGCCTCGACGAGTTCGTACGCCTCCTCGATGGCGTACTTCGCCAGGCCCTCGTGGGTCTTCCGGGACGACCAGGGGCACTCCTCGCGGATGCGGTCCATGACCTGGACGAGGTCGAGGAGGCGGGCGCCGGGCAGGTCGTAGGAGGCGGGGAGGAGTTCCAGCTCGGGCATCCGGACCCGGCCGGAGCCGGCCAGGCGGGCCAGGCCGTCCGTGAGCGCGGGCTCGCCCTCGCCCGTCGCGACGACCACCACGGTGCGGCCGCCGGCGCAGTGGTCGACCAGTTCCTCGGCGGTGGGGGCGGCCTCGTCCACGGCCGTGCCGGCCTCGCGCAGGTACGGCAGCTGTGGATGCGCGCCGTCCGCGCACAGCACGCGGTCGGCGGTGCGCAGGGCCTGCCAGGCGGGCCAGGACAGCAGGCCGGGGGCGACCCGGTGGCTGGTGGTGAGGAGGACGATGCGGCCGGCGTCGGTGCCGGGCTCCGGGGTGGTGGGTTCGGGCCTGGTGGTGTTCACGCTCCGAACGTAACGCACGGCCGCCGCCGACCTCGTGGTTTGTCCACAGGGCGGGGATGATCAAGCGATCGTATGACCGCTGTTCCGTCCTGGTGCGGCCGCGCTATGCGGACGTCTGGGTCCCGGCCGACGTGACCTCCCGGACCCACGGCGTCTTGGCGTCCACCCGGCTGCTCTTCTGGACGTCCCAGGCTCCGTAGCGCGGGTTGAGGTCGACGTGGAGTTCCTCGGACGCCTGGGAGAGGGCCTTCCAGAAGGCCGGCTGCGAGGTGTCGGTGCCGAGCGCCTGGGCGAGCTTCCCGGCCTCCACCTGGAAGCGGAGGTTGTCGTCCAGGCGCGCGGGGGCGATGCCGTACTTCTGGAGCCAGGCGGTCCTTAGTGCCTTGGCGCCGCCGGCCTGCTGTTGCAGGCGGGTGCGCATCTCGTCGACCTCCTTGCGGGAGACGCTGACGCCGGCGTCCTGGGCGGCCCGGTGCAGCACCCGGTCGAGGACCATGTTGTAGAGGGTGTCCCGGGTGAGGCTGCTGGTGGCGGAGAGGACCTGCTGGTACTGCGCCTGGTCCGGCACCGCGGCACGCTGTGCCTGCCGCACCTCGTTCACGCGGTTCTCCAGCTGCGAGACGGTGATCCGCTGCCCGCCGACGACGGCTGCCGCGCCCGGGTGCGCGCCGCTTCCGCAGGCGGTGAGGAGGGGGGCCGCGGCGGCGATCGCGGCGGACAGGACGAGCGCGGTGCGACGGCGGCGGTGCAAGGAGGCCTCCCGAGGAGATTGTGCGACGGTGCACAAGGTCTTGCGGTGATCGATGGTAGGCAGTGGGCAAGCTCTGGCCAACCCATTCGACCAACGATTCCCGCACGCGTCCGGCACCGCCGCGCCACCCCCCGGAAGGGTTTGCGGGTCACCCCGTCGCGGCTCCGGGCTCAGCCCGTGATCGCCACCGGGGCGTCCCACGCGTCGCGGTCCACGGTGATCGTGTAACCGCCTCGGGTCTCCTTGCTGTTGACCATGTACTGGTGCGCCCGGCTGTGGCCGGTGAACTGGGTGGCGCCGAACGGCCAGTCCGTGGTCGTGGTGTTCGTCTTGTCCCACAGCGCGTACCAGAGGTTGCCCGGCAGGTCCGTCTTGTCCGTGGCGTTCGCGATCGCCTTGGCGCTGGAGCTGGTGAAGCCGTAGAGGCCCGCGCGGTACGTCTTGGCGCGCAGTTCCTTGTCGAAGGCGCGGACGTACGTCAGCACGGCGTTGTTGCACGACGTGTTCGTCGTGTCGTACGCCTCCATGTCGAGGTAGATCGGGCTCCCCGCCTTCATGCCGAGGGCGGCGGCCTTGGCCACGGCGTCGTCCGCCTCGGACTTGCCGACGGAGGCCGCGGTCGAAGCGCTGATCTTGACGGAGCCGCCGGAGCCGCAGGACGGCTGGGAGCCCACGTAGAGCGGGACGAGCTTCCAGCCCACCGCGGAGACGGACTTGACCCAGGAGGCGGTGAGGTTGGGCTGGGCGCAGCCGCGGTTCTTGCCGCCGATGTAGACGGCGGCGGCGCCGTAGAAGCCGGTGTTCCAGGCCTTCATCGCGGCGAGGGAGGGCGCGGCGCAGGTGTCGAAGGCGCGGCCGGTGAACGTCTTCTGGGCGGGCCAGGTGGTGGCCGCCATGGAGGTCTGCGCGGCGATCCCGGCTCCGGCGACGACGGCGGCGCCCGCGACGCCCCAGGTGATGTATCTGCGCTTCTTCGACTGCCGATGGCTGGACATACCGGATCCCCACCCCTGTGTGTGCACTATGCAAGGAAGTTCTGCGGAAAACGGACGGCAACCTATCAGGCGCGGCGGGACTAGCCGCGCACCTGCCCCAGCCACTGCAACGTCCGCCGGACCTCCGCCGCCATGGGGTGCCCGGGTCCGTGCAGGCGCTCCACGTCGAACAGCAGCCGGGTGAGGGTGTCGTGGGCGGCCGGCCGGTCGCCGAGGGCGAGCAGCAGGTGCCCGATCCGGCGGCGCACGTCGTGCGCGAGCTGGGGGTCGCCGGCCACGTACTGGTTCTCGTAGTACGGCAGCAGCGCGCGGTACTCGGCGAGTGCCGCCGCCGGTTCGCCGAGCTGTTCCAGGCACTGGGCGATGTCGTAGCGGAAGCGCAGGGACTGCGGGTCGGCCTGGCCGGCCTCGGCGGCGCGTTCGTCGGCGAGCCGGCGCAGTTCGGGCAGCGCGCGCCGGTACTGCCCGTCGTCCATGAGGGTGGCCGCGTACTGCTTGCGCAGGGTCCGTACGACCGTGGAGCGCTCCCCGTGCTGGTCGGCGGCGACCGGCAGGATCGCGCCCAGGATGTCGACGGCCTGGGTGATCCGCCCTTCGCCGAGCAGCCGTTTGACCTCGTCGACGGCGGTGGCGACGTCGGGTCTGCCGGGTACGGCGGCCACCGGGGCGGCGGGCTGCGGCGCGGGCGTCCGCGCGCGGTCCGGCCACGGGGCGTGCGGGCGCAGGAAGGGGCGGGTGGGGTCCAGCGGCGCCCCCGAGGGCTTCCCGCGCGCGGGCAGCAGCGACGCCAGGTCCTCGTAGACCTCCTGCGCGGACGCCGGCCGGTGCTGCGGGTCCTTGGCCAGCAGGCGCAGCACGAGGCTTTCGAGCGGTTCCGGGACCTCGGGGCGGATCCGGCGTACCGGCACCGGCGGTTCGTACAGGTGGCGGTGGAGCACGCCGAGGGCGGTGGAACCCGCGAACGGCACCTCTCCGCTGAGCAGTTCGTGCAGCAGTACGCCGAGCGCGTACAGGTCGGTGTACGGGCCGACCGCGCCGCCCATCGCCTGCTCGGGCGCCATGTAGGCGGGCGAGCCGATCGGGGAGCCGGTGTGGGTGAGCCGGGTGGTGTCCGTGTCCATGACGGAGGCGACGCCCAGGTCGAGGACGGTCACCGTGCCGTCCTGCTTCACCATCACGTTGCGCGGCTTGAGGTCGCGGTGGACGATCGGCACCGCGTGCACGGCGCTCAGCACGGCGCACAGCTGCGCGGCCACGGCCACCGCCCACTGCCACGGGTAGGGGTCGTGTTCCGCGAGGTGGTCGGAGAGGTCGGCGCCGTCCACGTACTGCATCACGAGGAAGAGGTCCTCGCCCTCGCTGCCCGCGTCGTGCACGGTGACCAGGCCCGGGTGGTCGACCTGTGCGGTCACCCGGCACTCCCGCAGGAACCGCCGGCGCAGTTCCTCTGCCTCCGCGCCCGCGACCTTGTCGGGCCGCAGCAGCTTCACCGCCACGCGCCGGTCGAGCCGTTGGTCGTACGCCGTCCACACCTGGCCCATGCCGCCCTGGCCGATGATCGTGGACAGTTCGTAGCGGCCGGCCACGACCCGTCCCGTCGCCACGGTCACCTGCCGCTCTCGTGGTGGCCGTCGTGCTTGCGCAGGTAGTCGCTGAGTTCGTCGAGTTCGGCGCGCACCTGCTCGATGCGGGCGGGCGCCGGGCGCTGGGGCGGGGCGGGTATCGGGGGGTGCGCGGCCGGCTGCCGGGGGATCGGCGGCGGGGTGTGCGGCGACGGGGTGTGCGGCTGCTGGGTGTGCGGCGGCCGCGTGTCCAGGGGCGCCGTCCCCGTGGTGTACGGCGAGACGGGGGGCGGGTAGCCGTACGTCTGCGCCGCGTACGCCTCGCGCCGGCGCTGGAAGTGCCGTACGTCGGCCACGAGGTAGTAGACGACCGTGGCCAACAGGGCGCCGAACAGCAGGGTGATGCCCAGGTAGCCGCCGGTGGTGTGCACGTCGTCGCCGGGTTCGCTGCCCAGCAGCACGAGGCTGAGGACGTCGGCCGCCGCGACCGCCACCAGCAGGCCGTAGTCCGCGGATCGGCGGGTCACGACGGCCAGCCGCAGCATCATCACCCAGGCCAGGAAGCCGAGACTGAGCACGCCCGTCGCCACGAACACCAGGCGCAACAGGACCAGTACCGCGTTGTGCGGCGGCCGCTGCACCGGCTGCGCATGGCCCTGGCCTTGCATGATCGCTCCTGTGTTCCCGGAAGAGGGCGTGGGTGCCCGTCCGGTGCGGCCCGCGCGCGGACGGCACCGGTCGTACGGTGGTCGTCCCGAGCATATGGCCCGGCGCGGACATCCGGTCGGGGTTGTACCGAACCGTTGTGCGCAGCCCGGCCGGTGAGCCGGCCCCCGTACGGGTGACCGCTCAGTCAGGCGCGACCGTGCCCACGGTGAGACCGTCGTACATCCCGCGTACGAGCTGCTCCCCGAGCCGGCTCGTGCGGCGCAGCGCCCGCTCGAACTCGTCGAGTGCGCGGAAACGGGCGCCGTAGCGCCGTTGTTCCTCCAGCGGAAGCCGGGGCAGTTGCAGGCGGCGCACGTCCAGCCGGGTCGCGGTGGAGGCGTAGCTGCTTGCCTGCCGGTTGTTGGCGCTGCCGCGCAGGAAGCCGGCGAGGAACCAGGCGTCGAGCGCCGTGCGGTCGGGGCGCAGCAGCACGAGGTTGCGGCCCAGGGCGGCGCCCGCCGTGGCGTCGTCGACCACGCGCGCGACCGAACCCCCGCCGAGCACCGGCACGACGACGTCGCCCGGCTCGGTGAGCACGGCCTCCTCCTCGCTCTCGGGAAGCGTGCCCGAAGGCGTCGCGCCGGCGAGGACGTCCTGGTCGGTGAGGACGGGCACGCGCGTGTGGCCGCCGTGGCCACCGGTGCGCAGCACCAGCGCGCCGCCGCGGGCGAGTTCACCGACGGTGGTGAGCGGCCAGCGCGCGGGCGGGGCCTGGCCGGCCGGGGGCGGGGTGAGGTCGGCGGTCAGCCGCAGGGTCTCGCCGAGCCGTTCACGGACCGCGGTGAGCTGCTCGGCGCCGTCCGCCGCGGCCGGCGGCGGCAGGTGGCGGGCGGGGGCGAGATCCACGTCGTCGTCGAGGAGTTCGATGACCGGCACCGCACGGGCCGGCACCGGCCGCCCTCCCGGGTCCGTGCCGCGCTCGAAGGCCCGCCAGGCGTCCAGTACGGCGTCCCGTACCGCCGCCCGGTCGGGGCCGCCCCGCCCCTCCCCCGCGAACCTCCCGGTGTCCACGAGCAGCACCTGGGGCGTGGCCGGGGTCCGGTCGGGCCGCCGCAGCACCCACAGGTGCAGCGGGATGTTGTACGGCGGCGCCGCCCCGACCGGCAGCGCCACCACCGCGCGCAGCGCGCCCCGGCGCAGCAGGTCGGCGCGGATCCGGCGGCCGGAGCGGCGGGACGCGGCGGCCGGCGGCATCAGCAGGACCGCGGTGCCGCCGTCGGCGAGCCGGGCGAGGGCGTGCTGCACCCAGGCCAGCTCCGACTCGGTACGCGCCGGGAAGCCGTACTCCCAGCGGGGGTCGTAGGCGAGTTCGTCGTGGCCCCAGTTGCGTTCGTTGAACGGCGGATGGCAGAGCACGGCGTCGGCGCGCAGCTCCGGGTGGGCGTCGGCGCGCAGGGTGTCGCCGGTGGCGCCGTGCACGCGGGCCCGGGAGTGCAGGGCGAGGCGCAGCGCGGTGAGTGCGGCGAGTCCGGGGGCGCTGTCCTGGGCGTACAGCTGCTGCCCGGGGCCGGTGTGCACGGCCCGCAGCAGGGCGCCGGTGCCGCAGGCCGGGTCCAGGACCGTACGGGCGGGTCCGGCGAGGTCGGCCATGAGACCGGCCAGGTCGGGCGGGGTGAGCGTGTTCTGGCGGGGGCTGGCGTCGAGGTGCCGGCCGAGCAGGAACTCGAAACTCTGCCGGGCCCCCGACTCGGCCGCCAGTTCGGCGGCACCGCGCAGGAGGGGGACGGACGGCAGGAGCTGAGGGCCGGTGGGAATGCGCGGCTCGGTGTTCACGGGACCGCCGGCCGGTGCGGGATTCACAGGGCCGTTGAAGGGGCCGGCGTTCACAGAGGAGGTCGGCGATCCGGCGTTCACAAAGCCGGTCGGTGATCCGGTGTTCACAAGGCCGGTCGGTGATCCGGTGTTCACAGAGGCGGCGGGCGACCCGGTGTTCACAGGGCCGTTGGCTGAGCCGGTGTTCACAGGACGGGTGGATGGTGCGGGGTTCACAGGGCCGTTCGATGGTGCGGGGTTCACAGTCCTGTTGACCGGCTCGGTGCCGAAGCGGGCCGCCAGTACCTGTTCCAGCGCGCCGGGCAGCATCGCTGCCAGGCGTTCGTCGGAGCCGGCGCTCACATCGAGCCAGACCGTGGGGCGTTCATGGATCAGCAGCAGGGCGCAGCCGGCGTGCACCAGCGCGGTGAGCGGGCCGTCGGGATGTCCGGCGAGGTGCTGCCAGACCCGTTCGCGCAGCGGGACCTCGGCGAGTTTGCCCTGTCCGCGCAGCCAGGCCTCGACCTCGGCCAACGCGAAGGAGGGGCTGGTCTCGGTGCCGCCCACCGGTTTGGGGAAGTCAGCATGCCGGCGGCGCCAGTTGCTGACGGCGGCCCGGCCCACCCCGGCGAGCCGTGCGATACCGGCCGCGGTCACCTCTGTGGCGTTGTTCTGCACGCGCCCCCGCTCCCCTCGTCCCGTGATGCGCCGAGCATACCGACGCACACGGGATCTACGGGTTCACGGCCGTGTACACGGCGTGTCGCACGCATCGTGTTGACTCGGTTCACAAGCTCTGCTCTTATTGACCTCGCGAACAACGGCGGCCTGAGGGGCGACCGCCACGGGGGAGGGGATCAGCCATGGGCATGAAGACCAGGATGGGACTCAGCGCCCTAGTGGGATTCGTCATCATCGGCAGCGTGTCCGCGCACGCAGGCGGCGGTGCCGGGGGCAGCCCGTCCAGCGGTGCTTCAGGCGGCCCGTCCCACGGGACCTCCGTCTCCCCCGGCCGCACACCGGACGCCGGGCAGACCCCGCGGACGCACGGCCGGCCTTCGCCGGACCCGACCCACAGCGAGCCCACGCCGGGCTGAAAGCCGATCCAGCCTCATCCAGCACCACCGACACCACCGACACCACCGACACCACCGGGACCGCTGGCATTACCAGCACCTCCGGCACCTCCGGCACCACCGGCACCACCGGCACCGCGCCCGGCATGCACCACCCCGACACCCCACCCCCACCGCCACGGCCACCGCCACGGCCACCGCCACCGCGCCCGGCGCGGCCCGGCCGCCGCCTTCACGCGCCCCGGTCGTCCCCCGGTTCCGCACACCGCCGTTCCACGATTCCACCGTCCAACCACCCGAGAAGGACTCCGATGCGTCTCTCGTCCCGTGCCGCCGTGCTCATGACCGTCGCGGCACTCCCGTTGGCCCTGTCCGCATGCTCCTCCGGTTCGTCCGCCGACTCCGGCTCCGGTAACGGCACCAGCGCCGGTGCCAAGCCGGCCAAGGCGCAGGACCCCGACGCCGGTCTGTTCACCGGTACACAGCTGAAGAAGGCCCTCGCGCCCGCCTCGGCCTTCCCCTCCGGGCTCACCCTGGAGTCCGACGGTTCCGCGGACAGCGGTGGCCAGTTCCTCTCCCCGGCCGCCCGGAAGACCGGCAAGCCGGACTGCACCAGACTGGAGACCACGTCCTGGATCCAGGTCTCCGGCTACAAGGGCGGGGTGTCGTTCGCGCAGAACGGCTACGCGAACAAGACGGAGGAGGTGGACCAGGAGATCGACACCTTCCAGGGCACCACCGCGACCGAGGTGATGAAGGCCCTGCGGTCGGTGGCGGCCGCGTGTGCCACGTACACGGACACCGACGCGCACGCCAAGGTGAAGCTCTCCGGCAGCGCCACGTCCGGACTCGCCGAAGAGGCCTACACGATGACCCTGACGAGCGGCTACTGGGAGAACGGCACCACGCTGATCGCGGCCCGTTCCGGGAACTCCGTGGTCACCGTGCTGTCCACGGCGGGCAGCGACAACGGCGCCGCGTCCGCGAAGAAGGTGACGGCCACGGTCCTGTCGGCGCTGAAGAAGTAGCCGGTGGGCTTCCCGGCCCGGTGACCGTTCCGTCTCCCTCGAAGGACGCCGATGCGCCAGTCGCCCCGCGCCGCCGGCCGGGCAACCGCCGTACCAGCCGCTGTACCGGCCGCCGCGTCGGCCTCCGCGCCGGCCGCCGCGCCGGCCGCCGTGCGGCTGCCCGCCGTACCCGGAACCTTCCTGCGCGCCGCGCTCGCCCTCGGCCTGCTGATCGGGTTCTACGCGCTGGCGCTGTTCGTCCTCGTCGTGCTGGCACTGCTTGACGTCTTCCTGGCCCGTGGCCCGGCCATCACGGTCATGACCGTCGAGGGGTGGCTCGGTTCGCTGGCCGTCGCCTGGTGCGTGGTACGGGTCGTCCTGCTCAGCCTCGGTCCCGGCGACGGGCCTGACGAGATCCCCGGTCTGCCGGTGACGCCTGAGGAGCAGCCCGGACTGTGGCGGCGCGTGGGTGAGCTGGCCGAACGCGTGGGTACCAGGCCGCCCGTGGAGATACGGGTGACACCGGGGGCGGGCGCCATGGTGCAGGAGCAGGCCCGGTGGCTCGGGCTGGTCCCGGGCGAACGGCGGCTCTTCCTCGGCGTGGCCCTGCTGATCGGTCTTCCGGAGCCCGAACTGGACGCCGTGCTCGCCCACGAACTGGGCCATTACGCGCGGCACGACACCCGCCTGGGCGCTCTGGTCTGGGCGCTGCACCGCAGGGTGCTCGGGACGGTGCGCACGTTGCGGCAGCGGGCCGCGCGTGAGGAGGCCGAGGAGCGGGCGACGTCCGCCGCGCGGGCCGCACGGCGCAGGGCGGCCGGCCGGCCGCCAAAACCGGAACGGGGGCCCGCGCGCGGCCCGGACCACTACCTCGCCCTGGTGTTCTCGGCGTACGCCGCGCTGTGCCTGCGCCTGACCGAGGCCGTCAGCCGCCGGCAGGAGTACGCGGCCGACCGCACCGCCGCCGTCATCGCCGGACGGGACGCCATGACCGCCGCACTGCGCCGCGTTCCCGTGCTCGACGCCATGGACGACCGCTATCTGCGCGACTACGCCCTGATGGGGCGGGAGGCACGCCTGCTGCCGCCGTGGGGGCAGTTCCACGGCGGGCTCGGACACCTCCTCGCGGAGCACGAACGCCGTGAGCGCCTGGAACCGTGGGACAGGACACCCCGCCCGGAGGACACCCCCGAGGAGCGGTCCCCCTACGACAGCCACCCGCCCACGGCCGACCGCATCGCGGCACTGCGGGCACTGCCCGACGACGGGCGCGGCGCCACGTCCGTACGACGCCCGGCGCTCGCGCTGCTCCGGGCGCCGGACCAGCTCCTCGCCGCGCTCGAACAGCGCGTGCTGGGTGAGGAGACACTGTCCTGGCGGCGGGTGCCCTGGGCCGAACTGCCCACCCGGGTCCGGCGCGAGAGCTGGGCACGGGAGGCGGCACCCCTGCTGGCGGCCATGGCCCAGGTGACGGGACCGGGCGTCCTGGCCGCACCTTCGGCCGTACAGCTCGGCCACCTCCTGGACCTGCTCGACCACGGTCTGCTGTACGACCTCGCGGGCCGGCTCCCCCGGTCGGAGCGGGCCGGCCTCAGCAGTGGCCGGGCGGCGCGCGAGTTCGCCCGGACGGCCCTCCGCTCGGCCCTGCGCCGGCTGGCCCTGCTGGCCGCGCTGGACTCGGGGCTGTGCCGGTGGGAACTGTGCTGGTCGGGGCCGGCGGTGCGAACGGTGACGCCGGAACGGTTCGCCGAGGCGCTGGAGCAGTCGCTGGACCACGCGGTCGCCGCACCGCCCGGCACGGCACCACTGCGCGCCCTGCTGCTGCCCGGCGGGAGCCGCCACCCGTCCGACGGCACGGCACCGCCACCCGCCGCCCGGCCCTGGCCACCACCCAGCGTCCCGTACTGACGGACGGCCGACCTGACGACCTGACGACCTGACAGCCTGACGGCCTGACGACCTGACGGCCTGACGGCCTGACGAGCCTCCCGTCTCCCGTCTCCTCCCGTCACCTCCTCTCCCCCGCACCGCCACCTTCGACCGCCACCTTCGACCGCCACCTTCGACCGCCTCCCGGAACATCCCCGAACCCGAAAGACCCGTCATGAACGTCCTGATCGACATAGCCGGTGCCGGCGCCCTCGCCTACGCCGCGGTGACCGTCCCGCGCAACGCCCGCAAGGCGCGTGTGCTGCGGGCGGAGGCGAAGGCCAAGGCGCCGGTCAACATCGACCCCGCCAAGTACGGACTGGTGCCCGCCGCTCGGCTCGACAGCCGCTTCGCGGGCCCCGACCCCGAGGCGGACGCGGTCGCCGCGGCCGCCCTCGCCGGTGACTGGCGCCGCGCCGCCGGCTACCTGGCCGGGGCGGGCCGCGACTGGGACCTGCGGTGGTACCGGCTCGGCATCCTCGTGCACGCAGCCGCCGAGGACGACGCCTGGGTCAAGGCCTGGCGGACCGCGTACCCGGGCGACCCGTCGGCCGCGCTGGTGCACGCCGACGCGCTCGTCGTGCTGGCCGGCAAGGTACGTGGCGCGAAGTCGGCCAAGCACACCACCGCCGAGCAGTTCGAGGGCTTCCACCGGCTGCTGGCCGAGGCACTGCCCGCCTGCCAGGAGGCCGCCTGGATGGCACCCGAGGACCCCAGTCCGTGGGTCGCGCAGCTCACCGTCGCGCGCGGGCTGGGCTGGTCGAACGACGACTTCCGGGCGCTGTGGGCCGAGGTCACCGCGCGCGACCCGTACCACTTCGGTGCCCATGCCAGTGCCCTTCAGTACTGGTGCGCCAAGTGGCAGGGGTCGCACGAGCTGATGTACGCGTTCGCCGAACAGGCCGCGGCCACGGCACCGGCGGGGAGCCTGCTGCCCGTACTGCGTCTGGAGGCGCTGATGGAGCACTCGTTCCGCGAGCCGCAGGCACCCGTGTACGAGCAGCCGTTCGTGCACGCGGCCGTGGACGCCACCCTGGACGCCGTGGACCGGGTGCCGCCCGGGCACCACCGGCTGCCCGCGGTACGGCATCTGCTGGCTGACGCGCTGTTCCAGACGAAGCGGTACGCGGAGGCCGTCGAGCAGTTCGGGGCGGTCGGCGGATACGTCGGCAGCGCGCCGTGGTCGTACTCCGCCGACCCGGTCAAGGCCTTCGTCTTCGCGCGCACCAACACCTTCGTCGCCTGGGAGAAGGCGGGCCGCCCCGCACCCGGGCCGCGTGGCGGGGCGCGGTGAGCCGGGTCAGCGTGCCGTGAACCGCGACGGCGCCTTGGTCGGGTTGCCGCCCGTGGGAAGTTTCTGGCCCGGGCAGGTGGCGAGGACCTTCTTCATGGCCGCCTTCTCGGCGGCGGTGACCCACAGTCCGTACTTCTTCTTCACGGCCACCTGCGCGGCGACGTAGGTGCAGCGGTAGGACTTGTTGGACGGCAGCCAGGTGGCCGTGTCGCCGTCGCCCTTGCCGCGGTTGGCGCTCGCGTCGACGGCCAGCAGGTTCAGCGGGTCGTTGGCCAGGGCTATCCGCTTGCCGGCGTCCCAGTACTTCGCGCCCTTCTGCCAGGCGTCGGAGAGAGCGACGAGGTGGTCGATGTCGACCAGGCTGCGGCCGCGCCGGTAGGTGACGTCCTTGTCGGAGTACGGGTCCGGGTCGAGCACGCCGTAGGAGACCTTGCAGTCGCCGCCCGTGAACTTCACGTGTTTCAGGTCGCGCTTGAGGATGTCGTCCCTGGTGTCGCAGGAGTTGGAGTCGGTGTCCGCCCAGGCTGAGCCGAACTTGGCCCGGGTGTAACCGGTCTTCGGCGCCCGGCCCTTGACGGTGAGCGAGTCGGCGGCGGTCATGGCCGCGCCCCCGCCCCCGCCCCCGGCACCCGCACCGGGGGCTCCGGAAGTCCCCTTGTCCTGGAGGTCCTTGCATCCCGCCACGGCGAAGATCACGACGACGGCGATGGCCGCCCCGCCCCTCAGACGTGCCACGTCCGCCCCCACACTCTCCCTCTGCCGCCTCCGCATGGGCGGGTCTCTGCCTGCCCCACCGTAACCGCCGGATGATCCGGACCCGGCGGGGCCTCAGAGGACGGATGCCCGCAACCCCTTCGGGTAGTCGGGGTCCCGGCACGGGGAAGGAAGCCCGGGTGCCACGGCCGTGCGCCCGCTCACGCTCTCGGGGGACGCACGCCTTTCGTCGGCGGGCGTCCCCCGGCCGCGGTCAGGAGCCCAGGACGGAGGTGAGGAACTCGCCCACCCAGGACAGCAGTTCGCGGCCGACCAGCGGCTTGCCGCCCACCTTCGCGGTCTTCGGGCGCGGTACCAGCACCTGATGGACCGTCGGTTTGATGACCGTCCCCGGGTAGAGGCGCTTGAGACGCAGTTCCTGCGACTCGCGCAACTCCACCGGCGCGAACCGGATGTTGGTGCCCTGGAGGACGATCTCGCCGACCCCGCAGGCGCGCGCGAACATCCGCAGTCCGGCGACGAGCAGCAGGTTCTCCACCGGCTCGGGCAGCTTGCCGTAGCGGTCGGTGAGTTCCTCGCGGACCGCCCGGATGTCCTCCTCCGAGTTGGCGGAGGCGATGGCCCGGTAGGCCTGGAGGCGCAGCCGCTCGCCGGGCGCGTAGTCGTGCGGGACGTGCGCGTCGACGGGCAGCTCGATCTTGACCTCGAGCGGCGGCTCCTCTTCGATCTCCCCGGTCTCCAGCTGCCGCCGGTAGTCCGCGACGGCCTCGCCGACCATGCGCACGTACAGGTCGAAGCCGACGCCCGCGATGTGCCCGGACTGCTCGCCGCCGAGCAGGTTTCCGGCGCCGCGGATCTCCAGGTCCTTCATCGCCACGTACATGCCGGCGCCCATCTCGGTGTGCTGGGCGATGGTGGCGAGCCGTTCGTGCGCGGTCTCGGTGAGCGGCTTCTCCGGCGGGTACAGGAAGTACGCGTACCCGCGCTCGCGGCCGCGGCCGACCCGGCCGCGCAGCTGGTGCAGCTGGGACAGACCGAAGGTGTCGCCGCGTTCGACGATGAGCGTGTTGGCGTTGGAGATGTCGATGCCGGACTCGACGATCGTCGTCGACACGAGGACGTCGAACTTCTTCTCCCAGAAGTCGACCACGACCTGTTCGAGGGCCGACTCCGACATCTGGCCGTGCGCGGTCGCGATGCGCGCCTCGGGGACGATGTCGCGCAGCCGGGCCGCCGCACGGTCGATGGACTCGACGCGGTTGTGGATGTAGAAGACCTGGCCCTCGCGCAGCAGTTCACGGCGGATGGCGGCGCCGATCTGCTTCTCCTCGTACGGCCCGACGAAGGTGAGCACCGGGTGGCGCTCCTCGGGGGGCGTGGTGATGGTCGACATCTCGCGGATGCCGGTGACCGCCATCTCCAGGGTGCGCGGGATGGGGGTGGCCGACATGGTGAGCACGTCGACGTTGGCGCGCAGCTTCTTCAGCTGCTCCTTGTGCTCGACGCCGAAGCGCTGCTCCTCGTCGACGATGACCAGGCCGAGGTCCTTGAACTTGGTCTCGGAGGAGAACAGCCGGTGGGTGCCGATGACGACGTCGACGGCGCCCTCGCGCAGGCCCTCCAGGGTCCCCTTCGCCTCGGTGTCGGTCTGGAAGCGGGAGAGCGCCTTCACGCTCACCGGGAACTGCGAGTACCGCTCGGAGAAGGTCCCGAAGTGCTGCTGCACCAGCAGGGTCGTGGGCACCAGGACGGCGACCTGCTTGCCGTCCTGGACGGCCTTGAAGGCGGCCCGGACGGCGATCTCGGTCTTGCCGTAGCCGACGTCGCCGCAGATCAGGCGGTCCATGGGGACGGACTTCTCCATGTCCTCCTTGACCTCGGCGATGGTGGTCAGCTGGTCGGGGGTCTCCGCGTAGGGGAACGCGTCCTCCAGTTCGCGCTGCCACGGCGTGTCCCCGCCGAACGCGTGGCCGGGGGCGGCCATGCGCGCGCTGTACAGCTTGATGAGGTCGGCGGCGATCTCCTTGACGGCCTTCTTGGCGCGCGCCTTGGTCTTCGTCCAGTCCGCGCCGCCGAGCCGGTGCAGGGTGGGGGCCTCGCCGCCGACGTACTTGGTGATCTGCTCCAGCTGGTCGGTCGGGATGTACAGCCGGTCGCCGGGCTGGCCGCGCTTGGCGGGGGCGTACTCGACGACCAGGTACTCGCGGGTGGCGCCCTGGACGGTGCGCTGCACCATCTCGATGTAGCGGCCGACGCCGTGCTGCTCGTGGACGATGTAGTCGCCCGGTTCCAGGGTGAGCGGGTCGATGGTCTTGCGGCGGCGGGCCGGCATCCGGGCGCCGTCCTTGCCGGCCGCCTTCTGGCCGGACAGGTCGGTCTCGGTGAGGACGGCGAGTCTGAGCGCCGGGTCGACGAAGCCGTAGTCGATCGAGCCGCACGACACGTGCACGACGGACGGGCTCAGCTCGCCCAGGTCGACGTCGAGGCGGGCGGCGATGCCCTCGCCGCCGAGCACCTCGACGGTGCGGGAGGCGGGGCCGTGGCCCTCGGTGACGAACACCGTGCGCCAGCCGTCGGCCAGCCAGCCCTTGGTGTCGGCGAGGGCCTTCGCGGTGTCGCCGCGGTAGGTCTCCGGGGCGTGCATGCCGAGCTTGAGGGTGTCGGCGGACAGCTCCTCGTCGGCGGCGAACGGCGACACCGACCACCACATCATGTCGAGCTCGCGCGCGCGGTCGCGGACGTCGGCGATCGACCACAGGGAGGCGGCGCCGACGTCGATGGGTGCCTCGCCGCCGCCCGCGGTGGCCGCCCAGGACGCCTGGAGGAACTCCAGGCTGGTGGCCACCAGGTCGGCGGCGCGGGTGCGGACCCGCTCGGGGTCGCAGACGACGGCCATCGCGCCCTTGGGCAGCACGTCGAGCAGCAGCTCCATGTCGTCGACCAGGACGGGCGCCAGGGACTCCATGCCCTCGACCGCGATCCCCTCGGCGATCTTGTTCAGCAGTTCGCCGAGTTCGGGGTGTTCCTCGGCGAGGGCACGCGCGCGGGCCCGGACGTCCTCGGTGAGCAGCAGTTCGCGGCAGGGCGGCGCCCACAGGCCGTGTTCGGCGACCTCCAGGGAGCGCTGGTCGGCGACCTTGAAGTAGCGGATCTCCTCGACGTCGTCGCCCCAGAACTCGACGCGCAGGGGGTGTTCCTCGGTGGGCGGGAAGACGTCCAGGATGCCGCCGCGGACGGCGAACTCGCCGCGCTTCTCGACGAGCTCCACGCGCGCGTACGCGGCGGCCGCGAGGGCTTCCACGACCTCGTTGAGGTCGGCGCTGCGGCCGGTGCGCAGGGCCACGGGCTCCAGGTCGCCGAGGCCCTTGACCTGTGGCTGGAGCACGGAGCGCACGGGCGCGACGACGACGGAGACGGGGCCCGTCTCGGGGTCGTCGGAGCTGGGGTGGGCGAGGCGGCGCAGGACGGCGAGGCGGCGGCCCACGGTGTCGCTGCGGGGGCTGAGCCGCTCGTGCGGGAGCGTCTCCCAGGAGGGGTACTCCACGACGCCCTCGGAGGGCAGCAGGGTGCGCAGGGCGGCCGCCAGGTCCTCGGCCTCGCGGCCGGTGGCGGTGACCGCGAGCACGGGGCGGCCGGCCTCGCGGGCCAGGGCGGCGACCGCGAAGGGGCGGGCCGCCGGGGGGCCTACCAGGTCGACGTGCATGCGGTTGCCGTCCCCGGCCGCCTTGATCGCTTCCGCGAGGGCGGGGTCCTTGACGACGGCGTCGAGCAGACCGTGCAGGCTCATTCAGGGCGGCTTTCGTCCGGGGGTGGGCAACGCGAAGTGCCCGGCGCGGGCTGCGACCGGGGGGCTCTCCAGCCTACGACTACGCGGGCGCGGGTGCCCGGGGCTGTGGACAACCTCCGTCGCCCTGTGAGGTGCCCTGCGCCACGGCGGCCGTACCAGAGGGCTGCACGCCCTGGACCCCCGAGGCCCGTGCCCGCCCACCACCCGCCTCGCCTCGCCACCACCCGCCTCGCCTCGCCACACCTCGCCTCACCTCGCCTCGCCTCGCCTCGCTGAAAGCTGAACCCGAAAGAAGAGCTGAACGAAAGAAGAGCTGAACGCGAAGGACGAAGAGACGAAGAGACGAAGAAGAGCCCGGCGCCGGAGAGTCCCCCAAGACTCTCCGGCGCCGGGTCACCCCCGCAACCCCCGTATGCGGTGGTCTTCGTGTCCGTCCCGTCAGTCCGTCGCGATCGCGTTCAGGACGTTCATGCGGCCCGCGCGGAACGCCGGGACCAGCGCGGCGAACAGGCCCACGAAGGCCGAGCCGACGAAGACACCGATGATCGTGGGCCAGGGGATCTCCAGGACCTTCAGCCCCTGGAGGGCGAGCAGTTTCTGGGCCGTCGCGCCCCAGCCCATGCCCAGGCCGAGGCCGAGCAGGGCGCCGAACAGGGCGATCACCACGGACTCCATGCGGATCATGCGGCGCAGCTGCCGGCGGGAGAGACCGATGGCCCGCATGAGGCCGATCTCCCGGGTGCGCTCGACGACCGACAGGGCCAGGGTGTTCACGACACCGAGGACCGCCACGATGATCGCCAGGGCGAGCAGACCGTAGATCAGGTTCAGGAGCTGGCCGATCTGGTCCTTCAGCGCCTGCTTGTAGTCGGTCTGGTCGCGCACCGTGTACTGCGGGTAGTCGTGCAGGGCGGACTTGAGGGACGTGTACGCGGCGTCCTGCTGCCCGTCCTTGGCGGTGGCGAAGACCAGCTGGTCCAGTGGCATCTTGTCGGCCGGCACGTACTTGGCGAGCGTGGCGATGGAGATGTACTTGGCGCCCTGGTCGATGACGACGTCACTGCTGGTGATCGCGCGGACCGTGAGGTGGGCGGTGCCGCCGTCCCTGAACCTGACGGTGATCTTCGACCCGAGGTGGATGCCGTGTGCCTTGGCGAACTTCTCGTGCACGGACATCGAGTCGGGCCGGTAGGCGTCCTTGAGGTCGCCGGCGACCGTCTTGGTGCGCAGGTCGGTGGCGTACGTCGGGTCGGCCGCCGTGATGTCGGTGTCCTTGAGGGTCTTCCCGTCGGGCGTGATGTAGTCGGCGGTGGTGTCCCGGTACTCGGTGACCCGCGCGAGCCCCGGCACGTCCTTGACCGCCGCCACCGCCTGCGGGGTGATCCGCTGGCCGCTGTCGGACTGGATGATGAAGTCGGTGCCGACGGTCTTGTCGAGCTGGTCCGACGCGGAGGCGACCATGGAGGAGCCGACCACCGAGAGGCAGGCGACCAGGGCGAGGCCGATCATCAGGGCGGCGCCGGTGGCGCCGGTGCGGCGCGGGTTGCGCAGCGCGTTGCGTTCGGCCATGCGTCCGACGGGGCCGAACATCCGCAGCAGGACGGCGCCGAGGACGCGGACGACCCCGCCCGCGAGCAGCGGGCCGATGACCACGAACCCGATCAGTGAGAGCACGATGCCGAGGCCCAGCCAGAGCGAGCCCTCCTTGGCCTTGTCCGCGGTCGAGGCGAGGTAGAGGCCGTAGCCGCCGCCGGCGGTCAGGAGAAGGCCGATCAGGGCGCGTACGAGGCCCGCCCTGGCGTCGGCGGGGGCGCCCGCGTCGCGGAGCGCGGCCATCGGGGAGACCTTGCCGGCGCGCCGCGCGGGCAGGTAGGCGGCGAGGACGGTGACGACAACGCCGAGGACCAGTCCGATCACCGGGGTGGTCCAGGCGACCGTCAGGTCACCGGTCGACAGGTGCATGCCCATCTGGCCCATGAGTTTCATCAGACCGACCGCGATGCCGACGCCCGCGCCGACGCCGAGCACCGAGCCGACGACGCCGAGCAGCAGGGCCTCGACGAGCACGGACCGGTTGACCTGGCGGCGACTGGAGCCGATGGCCCGCATCAGGCCGATCTCGCGGGTGCGCTGGGCGACCAGCATGGAGAAGGTGTTGATGATCAGGAAGATGCCGACCAGGAAGGCGATCCCGGCGAAGCCGAGCATCGCGTACCTCATGACGTTCATGAAGCCCTCGACGTCCTTCTGGTTGGCGTCGGCGGTCTCCTTGGCCGTCTGCACCTTGTAGGCGGCGCCGAGTTCGGCGGTCACGTTCTTCTTCAGCTGCGGGTCGGTCACGCCGGGCGCCGCGGTCACGTTGACGTTGGTGAAGACGCCGGTCCGTCCGACGAGCGTCCGCTGCGCGGTCCTGGTGTCCAGGTAGAAGATCGCGGCACCGGGGTTGGTGACCGTGAAGTCGGCGATGCCGGAGATCTTCGCGGTGTGTGTGCCGACCGCGCTGATCACGCCGATCTCGTCGCCGAGCGTCAGGTGGTGCTTGTCGGCGGTGTCGGCGTCGACCATGATCTGGCCGGCGTTCCTCGGCGCCGTACCGGAGGTGATCTTCATCGTGCGGGCGTCGTTGGAGTTCCAGCTGCCGACGATGGTCGGGGCGCCGCTGGACGGCGACAGGCTGTCCTTCTCGGCGTCGACGACGGTCACGGTCGTCGAGAAGACCGTCCCCTCCGCCGCCTTGACGCCCTGCGCCGCCCGGACCCGGGTGACCACCGAGGCGGGCATGACCGGCGGCCTGCCGTTGTCGGAGGTCGTCTCACCCGTGTCCGAGGCGCTCCTGGCGCTGACCGTCACATCGGACGAGGTCGCCGCGAACAGCTTGTCGAACGTCGTGTTCATGGTGTCGGTGAACACGAGGGTGCCGCACACGAACGCCACCGACAGCAGCACGGCGACCGCCGACAGGGCCATCCGCCCCTTGTGCGCGAAGAAGTTGCGCATCGAGGTCCTCAGGACGGTCATGACGTACGCCCCCGCGCGTCGAAGTCCTTCATGCGGTCCAGGACGGAGTCCGCGGTGGGCTTGAACATCTCGTCGACTATCCGGCCGTCGGCGAGGTAGAGGACGCGGTCCGCGTAGGAGGCGGCCACCGGGTCGTGGGTGACCATGACGATCGTCTGGCCCAGTTCGTCCACGGAGCGGCGCAGGAAGCCGAGGACCTCCGCGCCCGCGCGGGAGTCGAGGTTCCCGGTCGGCTCGTCACCGAAGATGATCTCGGGGCGGGCGGCGAGGGCGCGCGCCACCGCGACGCGCTGCTGCTGACCGCCCGAGAGCTGCGTGGGGCGGTGCTTGAGCCGGTCCGCGAGCCCCACGGTGGTGACCACGCGGTCCAGCCACTCCTTGTCGGGGCGGCGCCCGGCGATGTCCATGGGGAGCGTGATGTTCTCCAGCGCGTTCAGCGTCGGCAGCAGGTTGAACGCCTGGAAGATGAACCCGATCCGGTCCCGGCGCAGCTTGGTGAGCTTCTTGTCCTTCAGGCCGGTGATCTCGGTCTCGTCCAGGTGGATCTGACCGCTGGTCACGGTGTCGAGCCCGGCGAGGCAGTGCATCAGGGTGGACTTGCCGGACCCCGAGGGGCCCATGATCGCGGTGAACTGACCCCGCGCGATGTCCACGTCGACATGGTCGAGGGCGACGACGCGGGTCTCACCGGACCCGTACGCCTTGACGACCTGCCGCGCCCGCGCGGCAACGGCCGTACGCCCTCCAGTACCCCCGTGCCTGGGAATGGTCACAGCCGATGTCACGGTATGTCTCCTAAGTCGGTCAGCGAACGGACAGCCCTGTGCTGCGCCTTGCTGAAGTGCGGTTGGTACGACGATCAGTGCGGCGATCGGTACGACGACGAGTCTCGCGGTGGGCGGGGCCGCTCCGCGCTGGTGCGAAGCCCCGTCTTTCCCGGGGGAAAACCCCACCCCCCGAGGTTCGGTCAGCCGCCCCCCGGCGGCGTAAAGCCAGGTTAAGGACGACGGGGGTGCCTTCTCGTCCTCCGGCGGTACGACCCCTCCCCGAGCCCTGGTACGGAGAACCCCCTAGGGGTCGTCCACCGTCGGGTGGAGACGTTCTCAGGGTCCGGCTCCACCCGCCGCCGGCAGCAGCCTCCACCCTCCCGTCGCGTCAGACGCAAGCGGAGATGCGTTTCCGGCAGGCGGACGCGTACTCCCGCCGGGTGGAGGCGGATGGGAAGCTGTCGTACGGGATCTGGATGCACGCGACATGCATGCACCCGGCACGGATGCGTGGGGGACGCAGGAGGAGGGGGTCCGGCGTGGGGAGTACGACGCCCGCGACACGTGCTGCCGGGCGGCAGGCCGGGGCGGGCCGGCGGAGGGCCGTGGTGGCCGCGCTGATGCTCGCCATGGCGCTGGCCGCGCTCGACTCCACCGTCGTCTCGACCGCCGTACCGCAGATCGTCGGGGACCTCGGCGGGTTCTCGGTCTTCTCCTGGCTGTTCTCCGGCTATCTGCTGGCCGTGACGGTGACGCTGCCGGTGTACGGCAAGCTCTCCGACACCTTCGGCCGCAAGCCGGTGCTGGTGGCGGGCGCGGCGGTGTTCCTGCTGGGGTCGGTGCTGTGCGCGGCCGCCTGGAACATGGGCGCGCTGATCGCGTTCCGGATCGTGCAGGGGCTCGGCGGCGGTGCGTTGCAGGGCACCGTGCAGACCCTCGCGGCCGACCTGTACCCGCTGGAGGACCGGCCGAAGATCCAGTCGAAGCTGTCCACGGTGTGGGCGGTGTCGGCGGTCGCCGGGCCCGGGCTCGGCGGGGTGCTGGCCACGTACGCGGACTGGCGGTGGATCTTCCTGATCAACCTGCCGATCGGGGCGGCGGCGCTCTGGCTGATAGCGCGTCACCTCCACGAGCCGGAGCGTGCGCCGCGCACGCCTCCGCGGGTGGACTGGGCGGGCGCGTTGGCGGTCTTCGCGTGCGGGGGCGTGCTGCTGACGGCGCTCGTGCAGGGCGGGGTGGCGTGGGCCTGGTGGTCCGCGCCCTCGTGCGCGCTGTTCGGCGCCGGGCTCGCGCTGGCGGCGCTCGTGGTGCGGATCGAGCGCCGGGCGGCCGAGCCGATCATCCCGGGGTGGGTGTGGCGGCGCCGGACGATCGCGGCCGTCAACCTGGCGCTGGGCGCGCTGGGGCTGCTGATGGTGGCGCCGACGGTGTTCCTGCCGACGTACGCGCAGTCGGTGCTCGGCCTCGCTCCGGTGGCCGCCGGGTTCGTCCTGTCGGTGTGGACGCTGACCTGGCCGCTCTCGGCGGCCCTCAGCCAGCACGTGTACCGGCGCGTCGGCTTCCGCGACACCGCGCTGCTCGGCATCGGCGCGGCCGCGCTGGTCCTGTTCGCGTTCCCGTTCCTGCCCTACCCCGGGTCGGCCTGGCAGCCGACGCTGCTGATGTGCCTGCTGGGCGCCGCGCTGGGCCTGTTCCAGCTGCCGCTGATCGTCGGGGTGCAGTCGACGGTCGGCTGGGCGGAGCGGGGCACCACGACCGCGTCCGTGCTGTTCTGCCGGCAGACCGGGCAGACGCTCGGCGCCTCGCTGTTCGGCGCGGTCGCCAACGGGGTGCTGGCGGCCCGGCTGGGCAGCTCGGGCGACCTCGACTCCGTCACGCGCGCGCTGGACGACGGAACGGCCCCCGAGGCCACCCGGCACGCGATCGCGGACGCGGTCCACGCGGTGTACCTCGGCGCGGCGTGCGCCGCCGCACTGGCGTTCCTGGTGCTGCTGTTCGTGGCGCCCCGGCGCTTCCCCGTCCTCGAGAACTGACTCCCGCCCCAGGGTTAACGCGGGTAACACCCGAGGTCAGACACGTCCTGATGAAGTAAGCGCATACCGACCGCCCAGTTCGGGGAAAACAGCGCGCACCTCGGATACCTGCGAGTAACGTGCGTGCCCCGCTCCCTCCTCTCCCTGCGGTCCGCCGCCACGGACCCGAGCCACGCAAGGAGCACCGGGATGTCCCACGACCCCTGCCCGTCCGACCCACCCCGGCTGACCTATCCCTGGGCACCACCGCCGCCCGAGCCGTCGCGACCGCGCCACGTGCCGCACCGGGAGCCGGTCGGCCACCACAGCGACCTGCGCGTGCTGCGCGGCGCCTACCGCCTCCAGAGACGCGCCGCGACCCTCACCGCGCTCGGCTACTTCACCCTGTTCCTGATGCTGTCGGCGTTCGCGCCGGGCGTGATGACGAGCACGGTCGCCGACGGCGTACCGGCGGGACTGCTGCTGGCGGTCCTGCAACTGCCCGTCACCTGGCTGGCGATCGTCCTGTACGAGCGCACCGCCCGCCGCCACGTCGACCCGCTCGCCGACCGCATCCGCAGAACCACCGAACTGGACGCCAGGCGGGGAGCCGTGCGGTGACCGGGTTCAGCGACTCCGCGCAGTCCATGTCGCTGGTCGCCTTCACCGTCGTCGCCACGCTCACCCTGCTGCTGTGCGTGATGACCGGCCCCGACCGTGACGACCTCGACGAGTTCTACACCGGCTACAACTCCCTCTCCCCGCTGCGCAACGGCCTCGCCATCGCCGGCGACTACATCTCCGCGGCCACCGTCCTCGGCACCGGCGGCGTGATCGCCCTGTGCGGCTACGACGGTGTGGTGCTCGCCCTCAGCACCGCGCTCTCGCTGCTGCTGCTGATGTTCCTGCTGGCCGAACCGCTGCGCAACGCGGGCCGGTTCACCATGGGCGACGCGCTGGCCCGGCGGATGCCCGGCCGTTCGGTACGGATCGCGGCCTGCGCGGTGACCATCGCCGCCCTGCTGCCGCTGATGCTGGTCCAACTCGCGGGCGCCGGGCAGCTGATGGCCTTCGTCCTCGGCTTCTCCGACGCGGCGGTGGGGACCGGCTGCGTCGTCGGCCTCGGCGCCCTGATGATCAGTTACGCGGCCATCGGCGGCATGAAGGGCACCGCCCTCATCCAGATCCTGAAGATCGTCATGCTGCTCGGCTCCGGCACCGTGGTCGCCGTACTGGTCCTGCACCGCTTCGACTGGGACCCGGGCACCCTGCTCACCGCGGCGGCCGAGGGCAGCGGCGCCGGCGCCGCCTTCCTGCACTCGGGCCTCCAGTTCACCGGCGGTCCCGCACCCCGGCTGGACATGATCAGCTCGGAGCTGACCATCGTCCTCGGCGGCGCCTGCCTGCCGCACATCACCATGCGCATGTACACCGCCTCCAGCGCCCGCCAGGTACGCCGTTCGATGTCCTGGGCCGTGTCGTGCGTGGCCCTGTTCGTGCTGATCGTCAGCGTCGTCGGGTTCGGCGCCACCGCCCTGCTCGGCCGGGCCGCCGTCACCGCCGCCGACCCGCAGGGCAACACCGCCTACCTGCTGGGCTCGCGCGCGGCGTTCGGATCCGGCGTGTCGACGGCGGAGACCCTGCTCCTCACCACCGTCACCACGGCGGTCTTCCTGACCCTGCTGGCCTCCGTCGCCGGCATGATCCTCGCCTGCGCCAACTCCCTCGCCCACGACGTACTCGCCACCCGGGGCCGGGAGCTGCCCGCCCGCCGCGAGATGACCCTGGCCCGCGTCTCCGCGCTGGCCATAGGAGTCCCCACGATCCTGCTGGCGGTCCTGGTGCAGCACCACACCCTGCAACCCCTGGTCACCCTCTCCTTCTGCCTCGGCGCCTCCGCCCTCGCCCCCGCCCTGGTCTACGGCCTCTTCTGGCGCCGCTACACCCGCACCGGCCTGCTCTGCACGCTCCTCGGCGGCAGCCTCACCGTGCTGCTCCTGATGCCCGGCACGAACCTGGTCTCGGGCGCGCCGGGCGCCGCCTTCCCGCACGCCGACTTCAACTGGTTCCCGTTCACCACCACCGGCATCGTCTCCATCCCGGCCGGCTTCCTGCTGGGCTGGCTGGGCACGGTCGCCTCCGGCCGCAGCGGGGCCGCGGAACAGCGACGGCAGTACGAGGCCGTGGAGGGCTGGATCCTGGCTGGAGCCGGGCGCCGCAGGGCGTGACGGGGCCGCGCTCCGCAGGGGCGCCGTGCGGCGGGACCCGCTGCCCGAAGGCGGGGTGCCGCGGGGGGCGCTATTCCGCCGCCGCGCGCCCCGTCAGGGTCATCAGGCTGTCCCGCATGTGGTCCATGTGCGCCTGGACGTCGTCCCAGGTCTCCCCGTGCTCGCGCAGCACCCGTTCGGTCTCGCGCGCGATGCGCTCCTCACGCAGCCGCGCCTCCGTGAGGATCTCGGCGGCACGGACGTGGGCCTCCTCCTCGGAGCGCCGCGCCGACTCCTTCGCCTCCTCCAGAGCCCGCTCCGCCTCCTCCAGGGCGGCCTCGGCGCGGGCGATGCGCTCGGCGTTGTGCGCGTCGACCGCGGCGGCGCTCGCGACCTCCTCGCGCTCCGCCTCCGCCCAGCTCTCCGCCTGCTGCTTGACCTGGTCCGCCAGCATCGCCGTGGTGCGCTGCCGCACCTCGCGCAACGCCGCCAGCGCCTCGCCGCGCAGCTCCTTCACCTCGAGACGGGCCCCGATGCGGATGTCGTCCGCCTCGGCACGCGCGGCGAGGAGCAGCCGGCGGGCGTGTTCCTCGGCGTCCGCGCGGAGCGCGTCGGCCTCCTCCTGAGCCGTGCGGCGCGCGTTCTCGGCCCGCTCCGCGGACTGCGCCACCCCGTCCGTCAGCTCCCGCCGGGCGTTGCCCAGCAGCGCCGCCGCCTCGTCCTGCACCAGCCGGAACACCCGCTGGGCCCGGTCCCCGAGCGCCTCGTAGGACTGGGGCGGCAGCTCCGCGACAGCGGTGCGCAGCCGCTCCGCCTCCGCGCCCATGTCCTTGGCGAGCACGGTGAGCCGCGCGGCCCGCTCCCACGCCGCGTCCCGGTCCTCGGAGAGCGCCGCCAGGAACGACTCGACCTGCTCGGGGCGGTAGCCACGCCCCCGGACGGTCGCGAAGTCGTACGGCGACATCGATGCGCTGCTCACCCTGGTACCCCTCTCCACCGGACCGCACGAAATGATGATTTCGCGCACATCTTGATGGATGGGACGTAAGTGTTCATAACGCGACACTCCGCAGAGATGTCACGGCCGAAGCACCCCACGGCAGAACCGGGCACGCGAACACGCCAGGGGGCGCGCGGGTACAGCCGCGCGCCCTCCGGCAGCGGGTCAGCGGCCGGCACGCAGACGCGCACACGCACGTGGGGCCGGTCCGGTCGTCCGACCGGACCGGCCCCACCGGTCTTCCTGCCGCCCTACAGCAGCCCGTCCCACATCTGTTCCAGCAGCACCGACCACCAGCTCTCCGGCGAACCCAGCGCCGCCGGGTCCAGGGAGGCCAGCTGGGCCTGGAAGTCGACGGTCCAGCGGCCCGCCTGCTCCTGGTTCAGGCCGAACCTGAGACGCCACATCCGGCCCAGCAGCGCCAGGCAGCGCGCGAACTCCGGCAGCCCGGTGTTGACGAACTGCGGGGGCACGGACGCACCGCCCGGCCCGGCCTCCACCGGAACGGCCACGATGTTCGCGGTGCCGTACTGCACACACACCGCCTTGCCGAAGTCGGTGCCCATGACGAGGTACGACCCCGCGTCCGGCGCCGGCCGCACGCCGCGTTCCTGCGCCAGCTCCGCCAGCGTCGGCACCGGCCGGCCCGGCTGGGCCTGCGCCCAGAAGAACGGCCCCATGTCCAGCGGCAGGCCCGCCGCGACCAGCATGTGCGCCACGATCGGCGGCACGCCCTGCCGGTCCACCGCCGCCTGCTCGAAGCGGAACACGCCAGGACCGAACGCCGCGCCCAGCTCCTGCGCGATCGCCTCAGGCGGGATCGGCGGCGCCGCCTGCACCTGCGGCAACGGCGCCCGCACCGGCGCGGGCCGCGCCGGACCCGCGGCCACCTGGTGCAGCTCGCCCTGGTGCGCCAGCAGCTGACGCATCCCCTGCTGCCGGCTCGCGTGATCCGTCCCGTACGGCGCGATGCTCGCCAGCCGGGCCTGCGGCCACTGCTCCCGGATCATCCGCGCGCAGTAGGCCCCCGGCAGCTCGCACGGCTCCAGCTCCGTGTGCAGCTCCAGCACCTGGTCCGGCGGCACGTTCATGGCCCGCAGCTCGTGGTAGATCTGCCACTCCGGATGCGGTGTGCCCGGCGCGGAACGCCGGATCAGCTGCTGCTCCGAGCCGTCCTGCGCCCGGTAGCGCAGCACCGCCTGGTAGCCCGGACCGACCGTCGGCTGTCCCTGCTGCGGGTAGCCGTACGCCGGCGGCTGCCCGCCGGGCCCCGGCTGCCCGGACGGCGGCATGGCGCCCGGCGGCATGGGCGGCGGCATCTGCGGGGCGCCCGGCGGGATGCCGGGGGCACCCGGAGCGCCCACCGGGGGCGCGGCCAGCACGGTCTCCGCATGGTGGACCGCCCCCTGCGCGCCACCGGCCGAGCCGTGCGGACCGGGCGCGGGAGGCATGCCGGGGGCACCCGGCGGCTGCTGTGGGGCACCGGGGGCGCGCGGGGGCTGGGGTGCGCCGGTGCCGCCCGGCGCGGGGGGCACGCCAGGGGCGCCCGGCACTCCGGGAGCGCCGGGCGGGTTCGGCACACCAGGAACGCCCGCCGCACCCTGCGCGCCCGGCGCACCAGGCATGCCAGGGGCGCCCGGCGGCTGCGGCGCGCCCGGTCCCATCCCGCTCGGGTCGGCCATCATCGTGGCCGCCCGATGGACGTCTCCGGGCGGCGTACCGCCCGGAGTGCCCGGCGCACCGGGCGGGTTGGGAGCGCCCGGCGGGGTCCCCGGACCGGCCGGAGCCTCGGGCCC
Organism: Streptomyces humi; assembly: GCF_001005085.2. Taxonomy (GTDB): domain Bacteria; phylum Actinomycetota; class Actinomycetes; order Streptomycetales; family Streptomycetaceae; genus Streptomyces; species Streptomyces humi. The sequence continues at coordinate 27,752 of NZ_LBMU02000013.1, read as the reverse complement.
GCCGGGACCGGTGGACGACACCATCTGCGTGGGCGCGTACCCGCCCGGCGCGGGCGGCTCGGACGGACCCCCGAGACGCACGCCCGGCGCACCCGGGACACCCGGCGGCGGAGGCGGCGCACCGGCTCCGCCACGACCCCTGCGCGGAGGCGGAGCGGCCCTGCTGGTCGCTGCGTCCGCTATGTCACCGGCGTTCGGCGCGAGCCGCCGCTCCGGGGTGGCCGGACCGGCGGAAGGCTGGGGAGCGTGCGGCGACGAGGCCGCGTCGGGACCACCGGCGGGCGCCTGCGGATACCCGTACGACGAGGCCGCCGCTGCCTGCGGACCACCGGGCGCACCCGGCGGGGGCGTGCCCGGAGCGGCCGGAGGCTGCGGATACCCGTACGAGGAACCCCCGGGCCCCTGCGGACCACCGGGCGCACCCGGCGGGGGCGTGCCCGGAGCGGCCGGAGGCTGCGGGTAGCCGTACGACGGGGGGCCCTGCGGGGGCGTGTTGCCCTGCGGTGTGCCAGGTGCCCCTGCCGCGCCGCCCGCGACTCCGGGCGCTCCCGGCGCACCGGCCCGCGCGCCCGGCGCGTTCGGGTCGTCGAGCGCCGGGGAGACCGCCGTACGCGGCAGTTGGCTGCCGCCGGCCATCAGCGCCGTCTCGGCATCCCCCAGGGCGCCGTCGTCGGCGTCGCTCAGCGGCGGCGCGAACACCGTCGCCGGCAACGGGACGGAACGGTCCTCGCCCGCGTCGGCGTTGGTGTCGGTGCCGGCCCAAGGGGTCGCACCGGCGGACGCGTTGTGCACGCCCGGCGCACTCGAAGCCTCTCGCGCCCCGACGGACGCCCCTGCACCAGGACCAGGACCAGGACCAGCACCGGCACCGGCACCGGACGCCGGCACCCCCGCCTGCGTCTCGGCAAGCCCGATGGGACCCGCCCCGGCGTCGGATCCCGCGCGGGGAGCCGCCGACGCGTCCTCGCCCTCCGGCCGCCGATCCGGGATACCCAGCTTGTCGGCCGCCTCCTGGAGCCACTCCGGTGGACTCAGCAGGAACGACGTCTGGTTCAGGTCCACCCGCGCGGCCGGCGCCGGCACCGCGTCGGCGACCTCCGCCTCACGGCCGTACTCCTCCTCGTACCGGCGGATCACCTCGCCCACCGGCAGCGCGGGCCACAGCGTGGCCTCCCCGCTGTCCCGGGCGATGACCAGCCGCTGCCCGCCCGCGTCCGAACGCGGGCCCTCCGCGCGGTCCTCGCCCCACACCACGAACCCGAGGCCGAACTCCCGCACCCGCACCTCACGATGCTGGTACGCGGGCACGTCCCCGTTGATCCACTCCTCCGCGCGCTCCTGCGCCTGCGCGAACGTCACCATGCCGAAACTCACTCCCCCGCGTCAGCAGGGACGGCACGCGCGAAACCGCCGTCCACCATCAGGTTCGCCACCGTCTCCAGCTCCGGCGGTGACCCCGCCAGCCGCGACAGGAACACGTCGAAGTCCTCACCGCACGGCAGCAACAGCCGCTCCACCCGCTCCGCCGGCGGCCACGCGGGATCCACGTCGCGCACGTCGTCGTACGCGCAGAACCACACCGAGCCCAGCCGGTCGCCCTTCACCTTCACCGCCACCAGACCGCCCTGCACGAAGCAGACGCCCAGGTAGTCCTTGGTCAGGTGGTCGCGCAGGCACTTGTTCACGTAGACGAGGTCGTTGACCGCCGCCTCGTCCCGCACCGTGAAGAACGGCTGGTCGAACAGCAGGCCCAGGTCGGCGAGCAGGGCCGTGCCCACCGGCGCGCACCCGCCCGCCGCCTTCAGGAAGGAGCGGTAGGCGCCCGGCAGCCGGTACCCCAGGTCCTCCTCGACCCCCTGCACCTGCGACTCCGACACGGCCACACCCGACTTCGGCAGCCCGAAGTGCGCCGGCCGCGTCTCCTGCAACGGCCGCGTCCCCCGCTTCCCCTGGTCCACCTTCGCCGTCGCCACCCCGCCGTGATGCCGCAGCAGCGCCTTCACCTCGACCGGCACGAGCTCCAGGCGCCGCGACCCCACCACGTGATGCCACGTCCAGCCGTGCGGTGTCGCCACCGCCGGCACCGTGTCCCACAGCTCATGACCGGAAGCCGCCAGCACCGCGTTCGCGGACACGAAGTCCGTCAGCCGCAGTTCGTCGACACCGAAGCCCTCCGGCGGATCGGCGATCTCCGCCACCGCGCGCGCGTAGGGCGAGAAATCGGGGTAGCCACGCTCGTCAACACGTACCCCTCTCGGGTGACGTGCCGCCCGGACCGGATCCGGGAAATGCACGACCTGCCCGGCATAGGCCGCGTTCGGCGGCGCGGCCTGCTGCCCGAGCCGACCTGTCGTCATGACGGTTGCCCCCTGCGGCACTCTGTACGAGTCCGGACCACACCCCTGCGGCGCGCCACGGCCCGTATCCGGCTGTCTCTCCCACGTCCCAGACGCGTCGACCGCACCCATCGCGGTGCCGACAGCCTATGCGGTACGCGAACCCCGGTCACCGGGCCTCCGCTTCCGTGACCAGCCGTCACCCCGCCGTGACACCCTGCCCAAACCCGGGCGTGTCGCAGCGCCCCAGCTACCGCACCCGCCACGGGATTTGGCAGTCTGTGACTTTCGGGGGGATGCCCGGGAGGGGAAGACGATCATGAACGCCACGCAGACGGGACCTCACAACGCCGTGCCCGGCACGGCCCACGGCGCCTTCGGCGGCGACCCGCGCATCGGCTGGAGCAGCAGCGAAACACCTTCCGTGCCCACCCTCCAGCACCGCCGTGACGGCATTCTGCCCACCGTCGCCGCCGCCCTCTCCGTACGCGGCGCCACCCTCACCGGCACCGCCGCGCGCGGCGACCAGCCGCCCCCGCTGCACCCGTTGGTCCAGGAGTTCCTCGACACCCTCCCCAGCGGACAGCGCGACCGCTTCACCGGCCGCTGCGCCGAGGCCATCCTCATCTCACGGCACATCACCACCGCCGACGCCGCCCGCAGCAAACGCGCCCTGCGCAAACCCATGACCAACGGCGAGGCCCGCAGAGCCCTCAAGCAGGCCAAGCTCACCGCCCGCCGGATACGCGAGGACGGCGACCCCCTGCACGGCAGCTTCGCCACGCCCTGCCGGGCCTGCACCGCCCTCACCGCCCACTTCGGCGTCCGCGTCGTCGACCCCACCACCGACGACTGACACACGCCCGCACCCCGCACCCCCCGCCCCACCCGACACACGCCACCCGACCCACCACACCCGCACCCGCACCCGCACCCGCACCCGCACAGACACGAACGAAGGGCAGATGCACGCCGACCGCACCACGTCCCCCAGCCTCGGCCTCGCCCGCCCCGGAGGACCCACCACGCGCTTCCCCGCGCCCGTCGAAGCCGCCCTGCGCGCCGCCGGCTGGCAACCCGGACGCTGGGACATAAAACAGGCCGAGATCTGGGCCGACGCCCTGCGCGAACACACCTCACCCGCCGGACACCGGCACGCCGTCTTCCCCGCCGCCGTCGAAGCCTGGGCCGAGTTCGGCGGCCTGCGCATCACCCCCGGCGGAGCGGGCCGCCAGGTCGCCCCGGCCGCCCTGCACCTCGACCCCCTGCACGGCCTGCACCTCGCCCGCACCCTCGGCGACCTCGGCCGCGCCCTGGACACCGAGGTCTGCCCGCTCGGCGAGGAGACCGACACCCACTCCCTGCTGGCCGTCGACACCGAGGGACGCGTCTACACCCTCGACCACACCGGCGACTGGTACGTCGGCCCCGACATCGACCACGCCCTGGCCGCCCTCATCGCGGGCATCGAGCCACAGCGCCTGACCACGCACAACTGACCGCCCGCACCCGGACGACACGACGCCCGGCCACCGGTCAGGCCGACGGAATCACCGCCGACACGCGGAAACCCCCCGCGTCCGTCGGCCCCGACACGAACACCCCGCCCAGCCCGAGCACCCGCTCCCGCATCCCCACCAGACCGTTCCCCCCGGACGGCAGCCCGGCCGACGCCGCCGACGCCGGCTCCGGCGGCGGCTCGTTCTCCACCTGCATCGCGATCTCCGCCACCCGGTGCGCCAGCCGCACATGCGTCTTCGCGCCCGCCGCGTGCTTGTGGACGTTGGTCAGCGCCTCCTGCACCACCCGGAACGCCGTCTGCTCGATCTCCGCCGCGTACGACCGGACATCCCCCTCCACCGACAGGTCCACCACCATCCCCGCCGCCGCCGACTGCCCGATCAGCACATCGAGCTCCGCCAGCCACGGCCCCTCCTCCTCGGCCACCCGCGAAGCCGCCGCCGCGGCCGCCACCCCCACCGCCGCCAACGGCACCGAACCCGACGCCGACGCCGTCGCCGTCGCGGACACGACGGACACCGAGACCGAAGCGGACGCCGAAGCGGACGCCGACGCCGTACGGCGCTGAGCCGACTCCCCCGAGCGCAGCACCCCCAGCATCTCCCGCAGCTCCGTCAACGCCTGGCGCCCCATGTCCCCCACCAGCGCCGCGTTCCTGACCGCCTTCTCCGGGTCCTTCCGCGCCACCGCCTGCAACGCCGCCGCGTGCACCACCATCAACGACACCCGGTGCGCGACCACGTCGTGCATCTCCCGTGCGATCCGCGTGCGCTCCTCACCCCGCGCCCACTCCGCACGCTCCTCCGCGCGCTCCGCGAGCAGTTGCAGCTCCCGCTCCAGGCTGTCCGCCCGCTCCCGCAGGCTCTCCATCAGCCGACGCCGCGCACCCACGTACAACCCGAGCAGCAACGGCGGCGCCGTCAGCCCGAGGGACGTGGTGACCGCCGCGAACGGGACGAACCAGTCCCCCAGCGTCAGATCCCCCCGCGCCATGTCCTGCTTCACCCGCACGAAGGTCACGATCATCGTGCCGACCAGCGACATCCCCGCCAGCGCGACGATGATCCGGCGCGGCAGCTCCGCCGCGGCCAGCGTGTACAGGCCGACGATGCCCATCAGGAAGCCCATCTGGGCCGGCGTGATCGCGATCGCGACCAGGACGACGGCGATCGGCCACTTCCTGCGGAGCAGCAGGACCGAACCGGCCAGCAAACCGAACACGATCCCCGCCGACAGCGGGACCCCGGCGTCCCGCGCGAACGGGATGCCCTCCGCGCCGCACTCCAGCGCCGACACCAGGGCGAGCGCCCCGTCCAGAACCGCACTACGCCACCGCGACCACCACCACGGCCCGGTCAAGGCCGTCGCGTGGTCTGCCCCCGTCGTGGTCATGCGTCCAGCCTACGGGCGCGAGGGTGGGCTTTTCCGGTGAGTTTCGTCTACTGCCCTACACCACACTCCGTAACCGAACAGCCCCGAAACCCCCCGGAAACCCTCGAACTGCTGAACCATCCCCGTTCGAACCCGGAACCCCACATTCCGCCCGGACGGTATGCATATGGCACATCCACCCAGCAAATACCGGGACTTCGAGGCCCTGCGGGAACAGGCGGTGGCGCTCCGGCGGTCCGGACTCAGCCGCCGCCAGATCCGCAACCGCCTGCACATCGACAACAACGACATCCTCAACCGCCTCCTGGAGGGCGAACCGCCCCCGGACTGGACGAAGCGCCCGAACGCGAAGGACGACCTGCGCGACAGGGCACGAGAGCTACGGCGCCAAGGCTGGACTTACGACCGGATCCAAGTGGAGCTGGGCTGCTCGAAGAGCTCGATCTCGCTATGGGTACGGGATCTGCCGACGCCGGAACGGCGGAACCCGAGTGAGCAGGGAAAACTGGCGGCTCGGAAGAGGTGGGAGCACGAATCGGCGATCCGCGACACGGAACGCCAGGAGACGAAGGCAGCCGCGACGCGTGAGATCGGCGAACTGACGGACCGGGAACTGTTCATGACCGGCATCGCCCTGTACTGGGCCGAGGGGGCCAAGGACAAGCCCTACGCCCGCCGCGAGAACGTGATCTTCGTGAACAGCGACCCCAATGTCATCAAGGTCTACCTGGCCTGGCTGGATCTGCTCGGCGTTGGGCGCGAGCGCCTTCGATTCACCGTAATGATCCACGAGACCGCAGACATCACCGGCGCCGAACAGTACTGGGCCGACCTTGTCGGCGCCGACCGCTCCGCCTTCTACAAGACCAACCTCAAAAAGCACAACCCCAAGACCGTCCGCAAGAACGTCGGCGACTCCTACAGAGGTTGCCTCACTGTCCGCGTGTCCCGCGGAACCGAGTTGTACCGTCGCATCGAGGGCTGGTGGTACGGCATAGTAGTGGCTGCCACCGCAACCGATCATCAGAATCGGACATAGCGGCAGATCCATCCCGGATCGTCTAAGGGCAGGACAAACGGTTTTGGTCCGTTGAATGAGGGTTCGAATCCTTCTCCGGGAGCATGACAAGCAGCGGGCCCTGACAGCACCGTCAGGGCCCGCTCTCATGTCGTCCATGAAACGCCCCGGTATCCTGCGGATGTCACCCCCACCCGTCCAAAAAGCCGAAGGGCACATCCGTGAGCGCCATTCGCCCGGCAGCCGTCGTCGTTCTCGCAGCGGGTGAGGGCACCCGTATGAAGTCGGCCACACCCAAGGTCCTGCACCAGATCTGCGGCCGTTCCCTGGTGGGCCATGTGCTCGCCGCCTCCCGCGAGTTGGACCCCGAGAACCTGGTCGTCGTCGTCGGGCACGCGCGCGAGCAGGTCGCCGCGCATCTCGGTGAGGTCGACGCGACCGTCCGTACCGCCGTGCAGGAGCAGCAGAACGGCACCGGGCACGCCGTGCGGATGGCGCTGGAGGAGCTGGGCGGGGCCGTCGACGGGACCGTGGTCGTGGTCTGCGGGGACACCCCGCTGCTCACCGGGGAGACGCTGACGGCGCTCGCGGGGACGCACCACGCCGACGGCAACGCGGTGACCGTGCTGACGGCGGAGGTGCCGGACGCGACCGGTTACGGCCGTATCGTGCGGGACGCCGGTTCCGGCGCCGTGACGGCGATCGTGGAGCACAAGGACGCCGACGAGGCGCAGCGGGCGATCCGGGAGATCAACTCCGGGGTGTTCGCGTTCGACGGGCAGTTGCTGGCGGACGCGCTGGGCAAGGTGCGGACGGACAACAGCCAGGGTGAGGAGTACCTGACCGACGTGCTGGGGATCCTGCGGGAGGCCGGGCACCGGGTGGGGGCTTCGGTGGCGGTGGACCACCGGGAGATCGCGGGGATCAACAACCGGGTGCAGCTGGCCCAGGCGCGGCGGATCCTGAACGACCGGTTGCTGGAGCGGGCGATGCTCGCCGGGGTGACGGTCGTCGATCCGGCCACCACGTGGGTGGACGTGACGGTGACGTTCGGGCAGGACGTCGTCGTGCATCCGGGGACGCAGTTGCACGGCAGTACGCATCTGGCGGAGGGCGCGGAGGTCGGGCCGAACAGCCGGCTGCGGGACACCCGGGTCGGCGCGGGGGCGCGCGTCGACAACACGGTGTCGGACTCGGCGCACATCGGTGCGAACGCGTCGGTGGGTCCGTACGCCTATCTGCGGCCGGGGACCCGGCTGGGGGCGAAGGGCAAGATCGGTACGTACGTGGAGACGAAGAACGCCTCGATCGGCGAGGGGACCAAGATCCCGCACCTGTCCTATGTGGGTGACGCGACGATCGGGGAGTACTCGAACATCGGTGCGGCGAGTGTGTTCGTCAACTACGACGGGGAGAGCAAGCATCACACCACCGTCGGGTCGCACTGCAAGACGGGGTCGGACAACATGTTTGTGGCTCCTGTCACGGTCGGGGACGGCGCGTACACCGCTGCCGGGTCCGTGATCACGAAGGATGTGCCGCCCGGTTCGCTTGCCGTGGCCCGCGGCCAGCAGCGGAATATCGAGGGTTGGGTGGCCCGGAAGCGTCCGGGGAGCGCGGCGGCGAAGGCGGCCGAGGCGGCTTCCCGGCAGGGCGCGAGCGAGGACTGACCGGAAACAGGTGCGCCGAAGACGTCGTACCGTGATAAGTGCACACCCGCACCTAACCAGCTGATTCGGCCCTCCGCGTCCGGCGCGGGGGCCGCCGGACCTCCAGCTGTACGGCTGAGAACCTCTGAGGAGACAGTGCTGTGACCGGGATCAAGACGACCGGCGAGAAGAAGATGATGTTCTTCTCCGGCCGCGCCCACCCCGAGCTTGCCGAGGAGGTCGCCCACCAGCTGGGTGTCGGGGTCGTCCCGACTAAGGCCTTCGACTTCGCGAACGGTGAGATCTACGTTCGCTACCAGGAGTCGGCGCGCGGTGCCGACTGCTTCGTGATCCAGAGCCACACGGCTCCGATCAACCAGTGGATCATGGAGCAGTTGATCATGATCGACGCGTTGAAGCGGGCGTCGGCCCGTTCCGTCACGGTGATCGTGCCCTTCTACGGTTACGCGCGGCAGGACAAGAAGCACCGAGGCCGGGAGCCGATCTCGGCGCGGCTGATCGCGGATCTGATGAAGACGGCGGGTGCGGACCGGATTCTGACGGTCGATCTGCACACGGACCAGATCCAGGGCTTCTTCGACGGTCCGGTGGACCACCTGTTCGCGCTTCCGCTGCTCGCGGACTACGTGGGCCGGAAGGTGGACAAGGACAAGCTGACGGTGGTGTCGCCGGACGCCGGCCGGGTGCGGGTGGCGGACCGGTGGTGCGACCGGCTGGGTGCGCCGCTGGCGATCGTGCACAAGCGCCGTGACAAGGACGTGGCGAACCAGGTGACCGTGCACGAGGTCGTCGGTGAGGTCGAGGGCCGGGTGTGCGTTCTGGTCGACGACATGATCGACACCGGTGGCACGATCTGTGCGGCCGCGGACGCGCTGTTCGCGCATGGTGCGGAGGACGTCATCGTGACGGCGACGCACGGTGTGCTGTCGGGTCCGGCGGCGGACCGGCTGAAGAACTCCCGGGTGAGCGAGTTCGTGCTGACGAACACGCTGCCGACGCCGGGTGAGCTGAGCCGGGATCTGGACAAGATCACGGTGCTGTCGATCGCGCCGACGATCGCGAGTGCGGTGCGCGAGGTGTTCGAGGACGGTTCGGTGACGAGCCTGTTCGACGAGCAGTGAGCTGTAAAAACGCTTCTGCATGATCGTCGGCGTCCGGTGGGCGCCGGTCGACGCTGATCGATTTCTCTGTGGCCTCCCGTGCCGAGTAGACTTCCCCAGTTGCTCGGCGAGGGAGGCCACGCCTCCGTTATCGACGCGCTCTTCGTAGCAGGCCGTTCGTGGCCGGGTGACCACGTCCGTACCTGTATCCACGAGGAGTGATCCGCATGGCCGAAGTGAAGCTCACCGCCCAGACCCGTACCGAGTTCGGCAAGGGTGCCGCGCGCCGTATCCGCCGTGACGCCCAGGTCCCCGGTGTCCTGTACGGCCACGGTTCGGACCCGATCCACCTGACCCTCCCGGGCCACGACCTGCTGCTCGCGCTGCGCACGCCGAACGTCCTGATCTCCCTGGACATCGACGGCAAGAGCAACGAGCTGGCGATCCCGAAGTCCGTGCAGCGCGACCCGATCAAGGGCTTCCTGGAGCACGTCGACCTGCTGCTGGTCAAGCGCGGCGAGAAGGTCACGGTCGAGATCCCGGTGCACACCGAGGGCGAGCTGGCCCCGGGCGGCAACCTGCTGGAGCACGTCCTGAACGCGCTGCCGGTCGAGGCCGAGGCCACCCACATCCCCGAGGCCGTCACCGTCTCCGTCGAGGGCCTGGAGGCCGGTGCCTCCGTGCTCGCCAAGGACATCACGCTGCCGTCCGGCGTGAGCCTGGCCGTCGAGGAGGACGCGGTCGTCCTCCAGGTGCTGGCCGCGCAGGCGGAGGAGGCGGCCGAGGGCGCCGAGGGCGAGGCCGAAGAGGCCGCCGAGGCCTGATCCTCACCTTCGTTTCATCGTTCGTCAGCCGCTGCTTCCTCTCGGGAGCGGCGGCTGGCGCGTATCAAGGAGACATGGACGTGACCACCCCCGCCAACGCCCCCTGGCTGATCGTCGGGCTCGGTAATCCCGGGCCCGAGTACGCCGCCAACCGGCACAACGTCGGTTTCATGGTCGTGGACCTGGTCGCCGACCGGATCGGCGGGAAGTTCAAGCGGGCCGGGAAGGCGCAGGCGCAGGTCGTGGAGGGGCGGCTCGGGGCGCCGGGGCCGGCGAACCGGCGGGTGATCCTGGCCAAGCCGATGTCGTTCATGAACCTGTCCGGCGGGCCGGTGAACGCCCTGCGCGACTTCTACAAGGTGCCGCTCGCCAACATCGTGGCGGTCCACGACGAACTGGACATCGACTACGGCACCCTGCGCCTCAAGCTGGGCGGTGGCGACAACGGCCACAACGGGCTGAAGTCGATGACGAAGGCGATGGGGGCGGACTACCACCGGCTGCGGTTCGGGATCGGGCGTCCTCCGGGCCGTATGCAGGTGGCGGACTTCGTGCTGAAGGACTTCTCCTCGGCCGAGCGCAAGGAGCTGGACTACTTCGTGGACCGCGCGGCCGACGCGGTGGAGGCGCTGGTGACCGAAGGTCTGGAGCGGGCGCAAAGCGCGTACAACTCCTGACTTGTCCCCTACGGCAGTTGACCGGCCGTAGGGATATGGCCAATGATCCCGGCCATGCCTGCTGCCTCAGCCGCCTCTTCCCGTACGGCTCCGGTCGACGCCCTGCGTGTCGTGTCGATGGGCGCGGTCGCCGTGCTGATCCTGGTCGCCGGAGTGTGGGGGTCCTGGGGCACCGCCCAGCACGTGATGCTGACGAAGGGCAAGGAGCAGGGCACGGTCAGGGTGACCTCGTGCGGTGCGGACACCTGCACGGGACCGTTCACCCCTGTCTCGCCCGGCGCCTCGGCGCGCTCCGGTGTCGTCATCGGCAGGTCGGTCGCGGTGCGCAAGGGGCAGACGTACGACGTGATCGTGAAGCCGGGTACCGACGAGGTGGTCCGGTCCGGTCCCGCCGGGTTCCTGTACTCCTGGGTGCCGTTCGGCGGTGCGCTGCTGCTGGCGTCGGTGGTGGTGGCCGGCGGGCTGCGGCTGACCCGGGTGGCATGGGTGCTGGGGGTCTCGGGGCTCGCGCTGCTCACGGCGGCCTTCGTCACTGTGCAGTAGACGGACACGGCTGTGCCCCCGGGGGGACGACCCCGGGGGCACAGCCGTGTCGGGCGGAGCCGGTCAGCCGGTGTTGCGCAGGCCCGCCGCCACGCCGTTGACCGTGAGGAGCAGGGCGCGTGCGAGCAGCGGGTCGGGGTCGGCGCCCGCGGCGGCCTCGTCGCGCTGACGCTTGAGCAGGGCGACCTGGAGGTAGGAGATCGGGTCCAGGTAGGCGTCGCGGATGGTGAAGGTCTGCTTCAGGACCGGGGTGGCGTCCAGCAGCTCGGACTCACCGGTGATCTTCAGGACCTCGGCGACGGTCAGCTCGTGCTCGGCCTTGATGGTGTCGAACACGTGCTTGAGCTCGTCGGGGACGAGGGTGTCGACGTAGTGCTGGGCGATCCGCAGGTCCGTCTTGGCGAGGGTCATCTCGACGTTGGAGACGAAGTTCCGGAAGAAGTGCCACTGTTCGTGCATCTCGTCCAGGACGGTGTCGAGGCCGGCCTCGCGCAGCGCCTTCAGGCCGGAGCCGACGCCGAACCAGCCGGGCACGATCTGCCGGGACTGGGTCCAGCCGAACACCCAGGGGATGGCGCGCAGGCCGTCGAGCGAGACGCCGGAGCCGGGGCGGCGGGAGGGGCGGGAGCCCAGGTGCAGGTCGGCGAGCTGGTCCACCGGCGTCGACGCGAGGAAGTACGTCGGCAGGTCCGGGTCCTCCACCAGGCGGCGGTAGGCGGCGTGGGCGGCGTCGGAGACGACGTCCATCGCCGCGTCCCAGCGGGCGAGGGCCTCCACGGACTGGCGGGGGGCCGTGTGCAGGGCGGAGGCCTGGAGGGTGGCCGCGACGGTCAGTTCCAGGTTCTCCCTGGCGAGGGAGGGGATCAGGTACTTGTCGGAGATGACCTCGCCCTGCTCGGTGACCTTGATCTCGCCCTCCAGGGTGCCCCAGGGCTGGGCGAGGATGGCGTCGTGCGAGGGGCCGCCGCCGCGGCCGACGGTGCCGCCGCGGCCGTGGAAGAGGCGCAGCCGCACCCCGTAGCGGTGGGCGACGTCGCGCAGTCGGCGCTGGGCGCGGTGGATCTCCCACTGGGAGGTGGTGATGCCGCCGAACTTGGAGGAGTCGGAGTAGCCGAGCATGACCTCCTGGACGTCTCCGCGCAGTGCCACCAGGCGGCGGTACGACGGGTCGGAGAGCATGTCCTCCAGGATGGTGTCGGCGGCCTTGAGCTCGTCCGTGGTCTCCAGGAGCGGCACGATGCCGATCTTCGCCCAGCCGGCGTGCAGGTCGAGGAGTCCGGCCTCGCGGGCCAGTACGGCCGCCGCGAAGACGTCGTCGGCGCCCTGGCACATGGAGATGATGTACGACTCGACGACCTCGGGTCCGAAGACCTCCAGGGCCTTCTTCACGGTCTGGAAGACGCCGAGGGTCTTCTCGCCCGCCGCGTCCACGGGTGCCGGGGTGGGTGCGAGGGGCCGGCGGGAGCGCAGTTCCTTGGCGAGGAGCTTGGCGCGGTACTCGCGGGGCATGTCGGCGTAGCGCCAGGACTCCTCGCCGAGGCGGTCGAAGAGCTGGCCGAGGGCGTGGTGGTGGGCGTCGGCGTGCTCGCGGACGTCCATGGTGGCGAGCTGGAGGCCGAACGCGGCCAGGGTGCGGATCGTACGGGCGAGGCGGCCGTCGGCGAACAGGCCGCCGCGGTGGGCCCGCAGGGAGGTCTGGACGAGGCGCAGGTCGGCGAGGAGTTCGGCGGTGCCGAGGTAGTCGTGGCCGGGCTCGTGCGGGGTGCCGGTGGCCAGGCGCCGCTTGGTGTTCTCCAGCTTCTGCCGGATGCAGGTGGCCTTGAGCCGGTAGGGCTCCTCGGCGTTGAGCCGCTTGTAGCGGGGGCTGATCTCGGGGAGCCGGTCGAGGTCCGCCCGGAGGGACTCCAGGAGTTCCTCGGTGGCGCCGGTGTAGCGGATGGAGTTGGAGAGGAAGCCGCGGAGTTCGTCGATCATCTCCAGGGCGTCGTTGATGCCGTGCTCGTGCTGGAGGATGAGGACGTCCCAGGTGACCTGGGGGGTGACGTTGGGGTTGCCGTCGCGGTCGCCGCCGATCCAGGTGCCGAAGGTGAGCGGGCGGGTGTCGTCGGGGAGCTTGACGCCGACCCGTTCCAGCTCGGCGGTGAGGTCCTCCAGGACGTCGCCGACCGCGTCGGCGTGCAGTTCGTCCAGGTAGTAGATGGCGTTGCGGGCCTCGTCGGCCGGTTCCGGCCGGACCACGCGCAGCTCGTCGGTCTGCCAGACGAGGTCGATGTTCTCGGCGAGGCGGATGTCGGTCCGGCGGCGGTCGGACTCGATGACCGGGGTGTCCAGGAGCGCGGCGATGCGCCGGAGCTTGTTGAGGACCGACCGGCGGGCGGCCTCGGTGGGGTGGGCCGTGAAGACCGGGCGGACGTTGAGGTTCTGGACGGTCTCGCGCAGGTGGCCGGCGTCGGCGTCCTTGAGCCGGTCGGCGGTGCGGGCGAGCAGTCCGCCCTCGGCGGCGCGGCGGGCCCGCAGCTCGCGGCCGCGGTGCACCTGCTCGGTGACGTTGGCGAGGTGGAAGTAGGTGGAGAAGGCGCGGACCAGCTTGGCGGCGGTCTCCAGTTCCGTGCCGCGCAGCAGGTCGGCGGCGGCCTCGCCGTCCTCGCGGGTCAGGCGGCGGACCCTTTCGACGAGCTCCAGCAGCTCGGGGCCCTCCTGCCGGACGAGGGTCTCGCCGAGGAGGTCGCCCAGGCGCCGGATGTCGGCGCGCAGCTCACTGCTGCTGGTGGTGGCGCTGGTAGTCAGGTCGTCGGCACTGCTCACAGGTGCGGCTCCTTGCAGTGTTGAAGCTCGTCTGGAGGGGAACCCGTCCGTCGGCCGCGGCGGGCGCGTGCCCGCATACGGGCCGGACATCCGGGAAGGAAACAGAGCGGACCGCGCTGTCCGACCGACTCAAGGATAGGTGTCCATGAGGACGCGCAGGCTGTCGGGCTCTTGCTGCGAGACGCCTCGCTGCCATACTTACGTCGCCGTAGGTTACGGAACCGTAGGGAATGCGTTCTAAAGTCCCCTGCGGTGGCCGCGGATCGGCACCTGTCTCAACCCTCGACCCCACAGGGGACGCGCATGACCTCGTCTGGTTCCGATGTGATCGAAGAAGCCCAGAAGCCCGCCGGTGCCTCGCCCTCGTCCGCCACCCTGGGCGGTGAGCGGAAGGGTTCGATCGAGCAGATCACCCTGTTGCTGTTCATCGTCGTGCCCTTCCTGGCGCTGCTGGCGGCGGTGCCGCTGGCCTGGGGCTGGGGCGTGAGCTGGCTAGACCTGGGTCTGCTGGTGTTCTTCTACTACCTGGGCTGTCACGGCGTGACGATCGGTTACCACCGCTACTTCACGCACGGGTCGTTCAAGGCGAAACGGCCGCTGCGGATCGCGCTGGCGGTCGCGGGCTCGATGGCCGTGGAGGGGCCCCTGGTGCGCTGGGTGGCCGACCACCGCAAGCACCACAAGTTCTCCGACGCGGAGGGTGACCCGCACTCCCCGTGGCGGTACGGGGAGACCGTGCCGGCGTTGATCAAGGGTCTGTGGTGGGCGCACATCGCCTGGATGTTCGACGAGGAGCAGACCAACCAGGAGAAGTACGCACCCGATCTGATCAAGGACCCGGCCATCCGGACGATCTCCCGGCAGTTCATCTACTGGACGATGCTGTCGCTGGCGCTGCCGCCGCTGGTCGGCGGTCTGGTGACGATGTCCTGGTGGGGCGCGTTCACCGCGTTCTTCTGGGGTTCACTCGTGCGGGTGGCGTTGCTCCACCATGTGACGTGGTCGATCAACTCGATCTGCCACGCGGTGGGCAAGCGGCCGTTCAAGTCCCGTGACCGGTCGGGGAACGTGTGGTGGCTGGCGGTGCTGTCCTGCGGCGAGTCCTGGCACAACCTGCACCACGCCGACCCGACCTCGGCGCGGCACGGTGTGGAGCGCGGCCAGCTGGACTCGTCGGCGCGGATCATCCGCTGGTGCGAGCAGCTGGGCTGGGCGTACGACGTGCGCTGGCCGTCACGCTCGCGTATCGATTCGCGCCGTGACACCGGGGATGGCGCCTCCCGGCAGGAGGCTCGGGCCGCGAAGGCGGCATGATTGACGCCGTGGCGACCGACTCCAGCACCCCCAGTCCCGACAGCAAGCAGCGGCGGGCGCGTCGCACCCGTATGACCGGGGCGGAGCGCCGCCAGCAGCTGTTGGAGATCGGTCGCACCCTCTTCGCGGCGAAGGGGTTCGAGGGCACCTCGGTGGAGGAGATCGCGGCGAAGGCCGGGGTCTCCAAGCCGGTGGTGTACGAGCACTTCGGCGGCAAGGAGGGGTTGTACGCCGTGGTGGTCGACCGGGAGATGCGGCGGCTGCTCGACATGGTGACCGGCTCGCTGACGGCCGGCCATCCGCGGGAGCTGTGCGAGCAGGCCGCGTTCGCGCTCCTCGACTACATCGAGGAGTACACGGACGGTTTCCGGATCCTGGTACGGGACTCCCCCATCCCGCAGTCGACGGGATCGTTCGCGTCGCTGATCTCGGACATCGCGACCCAGGTGGAGGACATCCTGGGCCGCGAGTTCAAGTCCCGCGGCTTCGACCCCAAGCTGGCGCCGCTGTACGCGCAGGCGCTGGTCGGGATGGTCGCGCTGACCGGCCAGTGGTGGCTGGACGTCCGCAGGCCGAAGAAGGCGGAGGTCGCCGCACACCTGGTCAACCTTGCCTGGCACGGCCTGGACGGCCTGGAGCAGAAGCCACGGCTGATAGGGCACCGGAAGGCGTGAACGCCCCGGTGCCCTGATATCAGCGGATCCCCGGCGGGACCCCGGCGGAGCTCCGGCGGGTCCCCGGCGGATCTCCGGCCGATCTCCGGCGGATCAGTGCTTGAAGACGTCCTTCATCTTCTCCTTGGCCTGGCGCGCGTCGCCCTTCGACTGCTCGAGCCGGCCCTCGGCCTCCAGGGGCACGTCGCGCGTCGCACGCCCGCCGACCTCCTTGGCCTTGCCCTTCATCTGTTCCTTCTTGCCCTTGGCCTTCTGGTGTCCTGACACCGTCGATCCCTCCTGACGCGAATACGTGCGTGGGGTCATTGCCCCGGGTAACCAGGACCGGGCCGGGGCAAACGGCGGCTCAGCCCACCGGTTCCAGGAACTCCAGGCGGTTGCCGACCGGGTCCCGGGAGTAGAAGCGGCGGTGTCCGGGAAGGTCGTCGTCCCAGGTGACGGGGGCGCCGCCGGCTTCGAGCCGTTCGGCACAGGCGTCGATGCCGGTGACCCGCAGGCCCGGGTGGGCCTGCCGGGCGGGCCGGAAGTCCGCCTCGACGCCCAGGTGCAGGTGCACGGTCCCGGCCCGGAACCAGCAGCCGCCGCGGGCCGCGAGCACCGGCGGCTTGGGGATCTCGGTCATGCCGAGGAGACCGACGTAGTAGGCGCGCAGCAGGTCCTCGGAGCCGGGCGGCACGGCCAGCTGTACGTGGTCGAGAGCGGTGATCATCAGGCGTCCTCCTTGCGGGCGACGGCGAAGATCCGCCGGAACGGGAACGGGGTGCCGTGCGGGCCGGCCGGGTAGGCCTCGCGCAGGGCGGTGCGGTAGTCGGCGAGGAAGGCCTCCCGGGCCTCGGGGTCGTCGGCGAGGGCGGTGAGGACCGGGCGCAGACCGGTGCCCTTCACCCAGTCGAGGACCGGGTCCTCGCCGGTGAGCAGGTGGAGGTACGTCGTCTCCCAGACGTCCGCGGCGCAGCCGAGCGCGGTCAGCCGCTCCAGGTAGGCCTCGGGGCTCAGTACGGCGTCCTCGTGGCGGAGGGTCTCGGCGAGCCGGCCGCTCCAGCGCGCGGAGCGGGCGAGGTCGCGCATCAGCCGGTGGCTGGGGGCGGCGAAGTTGCCGGGGACCTGGAAGGCGAAGGTGGCGCCGGGGGCGAGGGCGGCGATCCAGCCGGCGAAGCGCTCGGGGTGGCCGGGCACCCACTGGAGCGTGGCGTTGGAGACGATCAGGTCGTACGTCCCCTCGGGCGCCCAGGTGCGGACGTCGGCGTGGGAGAAGTCCAGGCGGCCGCCGCCGGCCGTGGGTCCCTCGTACTCCACGAGTGCCTTGTCGAGCATCTCGGGCGAGTTGTCGTAGCCGGTGATGTGCGCGGTGGGCCAGCGCTCGGCCAGCAGCGCGGTCATGTTTCCGGGGCCGCAGCCGAGGTCGGCGATGCGGGGGCGGCCCGCGGTGGCGGCGGGCAGGTCGGGGACGCGGGCGAGGAGGTCGGCGAAGGGGCGGCCGCGGTGGCCGGCGTGCCGGAGGTACTGGGCGGGGTCCCAGGCGGGAGTGGTCATGTGCTCCACCTTCCCCACCCAGATATCTCGATGTCAAGAGACTCGATATCAAGAGACTTCATGTCGACACAACCACTACACTGATCGCCATGGAGGACGAGGTCGATCGGCTGGTGGCTGCGTGGCGCCGGGAGCGCCCGGACCTCGACGTGGAACCGCTTGAGGTGCTCAGCCGGGTGAGCCGGCTGGCCCGGCACCTGGACCGGGCACGTCGGCTGGCCTTCGCCGAGCACAGCCTGGAGCCCTGGGAGTTCGACGTGCTGACCGCGCTCAGGCGCGCGGGCACCCCGTATCAGCTCTCCCCGGGCCAGTTGCTGACGCAGACCCTGGTCACCTCGGGGACGATGACCAACCGGATCGACCGGCTGGCCAAGAAGGGGCTGGTGGAGCGGTTGCCGGACCCGAGCGACCGGCGCGGTGTGCTGGTCCGGCTGACCGGCGAGGGCCAGGACCGCGCGGACCAGGCCCTGGCGGGCCTCCTCGCCCAGGAACGAGCGATCCTCGGCGAACTCTCCCCCGCCCAGCGATCCGAACTCGCCGGACTGCTCCGCCAGTTGACTGCCCCGTTCGACAACATCCCCGGCTAGGCGCTCCGCCGGGGTGCCGCCCTATGCCGACTGCCGCGCCGTCGTGGCTGGTCGCGCGGTTCCTCCCCCAGCCTTCGGCCGGGGGCACCCCCAGCGCCCCTGACGGGGCGTTCCCCGGTGGACGCCGGTCAGGCGCTGCTGCTCTCCTCCGACATGATCCGGCCGGCGGGACCCAGTTCGGCCGGCCCCACCCCGGCCCTCCGCGCCAGCGCGACCGCGGCCAGGGTGCTGTGGACGCCCAGTTTGCCCAGGACGTTCTGCATGTGGGTGCGGACGGTGTGCGGGGACAGGAACAGGCGCTCGGCGACGGCCTTGCGCCCCAGTCCCGCCACCATGCACCGGAGCACTTCCCGCTCCCTGGGCGTGAGGGACTCCACCAGCCGCTCGCTCTCGGTGCGGTGCTTGCGGGCGGCCGTCAGCTCGCGCAGCACCCCGGTCAGCAGGGCGGGCGGCAGATGGGTCTCGTCGCGCAGGACGCCCCGGATGACGTTCAGCAGTCTGGACAGCGAGCAGTCCTTGGCGACCCAGCCCGAGGCACCGGCCTGCAACGCCAGCGCCGCGCGCCGCGGGTCGTCCCGCTCGGCGAGGACGACGATCCGTACGGCGGGCTGGGCCGAGCGGACCCCGGCGACCAGCGATATGCCGTCGACGAGCCCCTCCTCGTTGGCCTCCTGCACCGGCACGGCCGCGCGCCCGCCGGGCAGCTGGCCGCCCAGGTCGGCGTCGACGAGCAGCACGTCGTAGCGACGGCCCTCGGCGACCGCGCGCTCCAGGCAGCGCAGCGCCGCCGGACCACTGCCGGCCGCGGACACGTCGACGTCGGGCTCGGCGGCCAGTGCGGCGGCCAGCGACTCGGCGAAGATACGGTGGTCGTCGACGACCAGAACTCGGATGCGAACCACGAAACCCCCTTCCCCAATGCTCTTCACGAGCAGGGGATACCCCAAGGTCCGGAGAACGACGACCCACACGGACACGACACCCGTGGGAGGACGCAACCGCACGGCCGCCGCCGTGCCTGAACAGCTACCCCACCACGAGCGTCGTATCCGACTTGTCTCGCCCCCTGATCAGCACCGGCCCCCACCGGTACCGCTCATCAGAGTACGGCCGGGCGCCGGAAGCGGAAGGCAATTTGCAGAACTGCCCGGCGGACGCGTTTATGGTGTGCCGCATGTTTCGTATTGAGGCGGAAGTCGACAAGGAACGACGTGATCTGCTCCGCGCGCGGCTGCTGGCCACCAACACCGCGGCCTCTCCCGTGCTGGCCGCGCTGCGCGGCACCCCCGCCGGACGCGAAGTACCCCTGCACGTCTGGGCGGTGGACGAGGGTTCGGGCGCCCTGGGCGGCGGCCTGGTCGGGCACACCTGGGCGTCCTGGCTGCACGTCACCTACCTGTGGGTGGACGCCCGCAGCCGCGGCGCCGGGCTGGGCGGCCGGCTGCTCGCCGCGGCGGAGCGCATCGCCCGCAAGGACCGCGACTGCACCGCCGTCCGCCTGGAGACCTGGGACTTCCAGGCCCCGGACTTCTACCGGAAGCAGGGCTACGACGTGGTGTGCGTGATCCCCGACTATCCGCCGGGGATCACGGAGTACACGCTGACCAAGCGGCTGGGCTGAGCGCTCAGTCCGCCTTGCGGGCGCCCGCCGACGGCACCGCCTCGAAGGTCCGCGGCGCCTTGAACCCGGCCGCCGCGAAGGCCTCCTCGACCGCCTTGGTGATCGTGTCGACGTCGGCCGTTTCGGCGAGGACGATCGCCGAGCCTCCGAAGCCGCCGCCGGTCATCCGGGCGCCCAGCGCGCCGGCGGCGTTCGCCGCCTCCACGACCAGGTCCAGCTCGGGGCAGGAGACCTGGAAGTCGTCGCGCAGCGAGGCGTGGCCCTCGGTGAGGACCGGGCCGATCGCGCGGGTGTCACCGGCCTCCAGGAGGGCGACGACACGCTCGACGCGGTGGTCCTCGGTGACGACGTGACGGACCAGCCGCCGTACCTCCTCCTCGTCGCCGAGGCGGTCGAGCGCGGAGTCCAGTTCGCCGTAGGGAACGTCCCGCAGGGCGTCCACGCCGAGCAGGGCGGCGCCCTTCTCACAGCCCGCGCGGCGCTTGCCGTACTCGCCGCCGCTGTGCGCGTGCTTGACCTGGGTGTCGACGACGAGCAGCCGCATGCCCTCGGCCGCGAGGTCGAAGGGGATCTGCCGCTGCGAGAGGTCGCGGGTGTCCAGGAACAGGGCGTGCCCGGCCTCGCAGCAGGCGGACGCCGTCTGGTCCATGATGCCGGTCGGCGCACCGACGTAGACGTTCTCCGCGCGCTGGCACAGGCGGGCCAGCTGCCAGCGCTGGAGGCCGAGTTCGTACAGGTCGTTCAGCGCGAGGGCGATCACCACCTCCAGGGCCGCGGAGGAGGACAGGCCCGCGCCGGTCGGGACGGTGGAGGCGAGGTGGACGTCGGCGCCGGTGACCGGGTGGCCGGCCTCGCGCAGCGCCCAGACCACGCCCGCCGGGTACGCCGTCCACTCCTGGTCGGTGCCGGGTTCCAGGGTGTCGAGGGCGAGTTCGACGACACCGCCCCCGATGTCCGAGGAGTGCAGGCGCAGTACGCCGTCGGTACGGCGGGCGACCGCGGCCGTCGTCACGTGCGGCAGCGCGAACGGCATCACGAAGCCGTCGTTGTAGTCGGTGTGCTCGCCGATCAGGTTGACCCGGCCGGGCGCCGACCAGACGCCGTCCGGCTCGGTGCCGTACAGCTCGGTGAAGCCCTCGCGGACCTGCTGTGCCCCCACTACTGCTCCCTTGCTGCGCTTGCGATGGTCTGGGCGAACTCCCAGGCGTCCGCGACGATCCCCGCGAGGTCCGCGCGGGTCGGATTCCAGCCGAGCTGCTCGCGGGCGGCGGCCGCCGAGGCGACCAGGACCGCCGGGTCGCCGCCCCGGCGCGGGGCCACGACCTCGGGGATCGGGTGGCCGGTGACCTGCCGGACCGTCTCGATGACCTGGCGGACGGAGAAGCCCTCGCCGTTGCCGAGGTTGCAGATCAGGTGCTCGCCGGGCCGCGCGGCCGCCACGGCCAGCAGGTGGGCGTCGGCGAGGTCGGCGACGTGGATGTAGTCGCGGACGCAGGTCCCGTCGGGCGTCGGGTAGTCGTCGCCGAAGACGGAGATGGCCTCGCGGCGGCCCTGGGCCACCTGGAGGACCAGGGGGATCAGGTGCGACTCGGGGTCGTGGCGCTCGCCCTGCGCGCCGTAGGCGCCGGCCACGTTGAAGTAGCGCAGGGAGACCGCGCCCAGGCCGTGGGCGGCGGCCTCACCGGTGATCATGTGGTCGACGGCGAGCTTGGTGGCGCCGTACGGGTTCGTCGGCTGCGTCGGGGCGGTCTCGACGATCGGGACCTGCTCCGGCTCGCCGTAGGTGGCCGCCGTGGAGGAGAAGACCAGCTTGCGCACGCCGGCCTCGCGCATCGCGCCGAGCAGCGCCATGGTGCCGCCGACGTTGTTGTCCCAGTACTTCTCGGGCTTCACGACCGACTCGCCGACCTGGGAGAACGCGGCGAAGTGCAGCACCGCCTCGTAGGAGGAGTCCAGCCACTTGGCGGCGTCGCGGATGTCGCCCTCGACGAAGGCGGCGCCCGCGGGGACGCCCTCGCGGAAGCCCGTGGAGAGGTTGTCGAGGACGGTGACCTCGTGGCCCGCCTCCAGCAGGTGCTGGGCGACCACGCTGCCGACGTAACCCGCCCCGCCCGTCACCAGGTACTTCATCAACTCGCTACCTCTCGCAGTCGCTCGGCCGCGCGCTCCGGCGGCACGTCGTTGATGAACACGCTCATGCCGGACTCGGAACCCGCGAGAAACTTCAGCTTGCCGGACGTTCGGCGGATGGTGAA
The DNA here is from genome assembly GCF_001005085.2 of Streptomyces humi. GTDB lineage: Bacteria > Actinomycetota > Actinomycetes > Streptomycetales > Streptomycetaceae > Streptomyces > Streptomyces humi. Next base: position 5,882 of record NZ_LBMU02000013.1, on the reverse strand, counting down.
AAGCTCGAGGTGGAGCGCGAAGTCGTCGCGCGTGACACCGTCGAACTCCTCCAGCGTCCCGAACGGCGCCTGGTGCCAGGCGGCGATGTAGGGCGTGGGAGGCTCACCCTCACCGAAGATACGGTCGAAGCGCCTCAAGAGTTCCAGATAAACCTTGGGGAACTCTGAGCGCGCCGCCTCGTCGAGACCGAGCAGGTCGGGGACCCGGCGCTTCGGGTACAGGTGGACCTCGTAGGGCCAGTGCGCCGCGTACGGCACGAAGGCGACCCAGTGTTCACCCTCAAGGACGACCCGCTCGCCGGCGAGTTCACGCTCCAGGACGGTGTCGAACAGGTTCTCGCCGCCCGTCGCCTCCTTGTGCGCCGCGAGCGACCGCAACATCAGTGCGGTGCGCGGGGTGGTGAAGGGGTAGGCGTAGATCTGCCCGTGCGGGTGACCGAGCGTCACGCCGATCTCCTCGCCGCGGTTCTCGAAGCAGAACACCTGCTCGACGGAGGGGAGATGCGACAGTTCGGAGGTCCGGTCGGTCCAGGCGTCGAGGACGAGGCGCGCCTGCTCCTCGGTGAGGCTCGCGAAGGACGCGTCGTGGTCCGAGGTGAAGCAGACCACCTCGCAGCGCCCGGAGTCGCCGGCCAGCGAGGGGAAACGGTTCTCGAAGACCACCACGTCGTACGACGAGTCCGGGATCTCGCTCAGCCGGTCGCCCTGTGTCGGGCACAGCGGGCACTGGTCGGCCGGCGGGTGGTAGGTGCGGCCCTGCCGGTGCGAGGCGATGGCGACCTGGTCGCCGAGCAGCGGGTCCCGGCGGATCTCGGAGGTGGTGTGCGTCCGCTCCAGCGGCCGGCGGTCCACCGCGTCCCGCACGGTGTCGTCACGCAGGTCGTAGTAGATGAGCTCGCGACCGTCGGCCAGCCGGGTCGAGGTCTTCTTCACTGCGGACTCCCGTTGATCGAGTCATCCAACCTTCAAACAGAACCGAACACACCAAAACACAACTCACCACGCCAGTCAACATCGGAATCAATCAAGGTGAGACAACGAAAGTGTTGAATTACTGGGTGCAGAACCCCACAAACGCCCCATACTCCCCCACATACCTCGCGGCGGGCCTGCGGCTCCCCACCAACGGCCTCGACTACACGATCCTGGCGATCTACTTCGTCGTCGTCCTGGGCATCGGCTTCGCGGCCCGCCGGTCGGTGAAGACCAGCCTCGACTTCTTCCTCTCCGGCCGGTCACTGCCCGCCTGGATCACCGGTCTCGCGTTCATCTCCGCGAACCTGGCCGCGACCGAGATCCTCGGCATGGCCGCCAACAGCGCGCAGTACGGCGCCTACACCGTGCACTGGTACTGGATCGGCGCCATCCCGGCCATGGTCTTCCTGGGCCTGGTGATGATGCCCTTCTACTACGGCAGCAAGGTCCGCTCGGTCCCCGAGATGCTGCTGCTCCGCTTCGACAGAGCCGCGCATCTGCTGAGTTCGATCCTGTTCGCCTTCGCGGCCATCCTCATCGCGGGCGTCAACCTGTACGCCCTCGCGATCGTCGTCGAGGCGCTGCTCGGCTGGCCCCAGTGGGTGGCGATCGTGGTCGCCGGCGCGTTCGTGCTGGCGTACATCACGCTCGGTGGCCTCTCCTCGGCCATCTACAACGAGGTGCTCCAGTTCTTCGTGATCCTGGCCGCGCTCATCCCGCTGTCCGTGCTCGGCCTGAAGAAGGTCGGCGGCTGGGACGGCCTGGTCGACAAGCTCACCGCAACCCACGGCCACAACTTCACCACCGCCTGGGGCGGCACCGGCATCGGCTCCGCCAACCCGCTCGGCGCGAACTGGCTGACCATCGTCCTCGGCCTCGGGTTCGTCCTCTCCTTCGGCTACTGGACGACGAACTTCGCCGAGGTGCAGCGCGCCCTGTCGGCGAAGAACCTCTCCGCCGCCCAGCGCACCCCGCTGATCGCCGCGTACCCGAAGATCTTCATCGTCTTCCTGGTGATGATCCCGGGGCTGGTCGCCGCCGCGCTGGTGCCGAACATCGGGACCGCGAAGTCCGGCCTCCAGTACAACGACGCGATCCCCTACCTCATGTCACAGCTGCTGCCCAACGGCGTGCTCGGCATCGCGGTGACCGGTCTGCTGGCGGCCTTCATGGCGGGCATGGCCGCCAACGTGTCGTCCTTCAACACGGTGTTCACCACCGACATCTGGGCGAAGTACGTGGTGAAGGGCCGCGAGGACGGCTACTACGTGCGGTTCGGACGGCTCATCACCGCGATCGGCGTCTGCGCGTCCGTCGGGACGGCGTTCCTCGCGTCGTCGTTCTCGAACATCATGAGCTACCTCCAGACGCTGTTCTCCTTCTTCAACGTGCCGATGTTCGTCGTCTTCATCGTCGGCATGTTCTGGAAGCGCGCCTCGGCGAAATCCGGGTTCTGGGGGCTGCTCGCGGGGACCGTCACCGCGATGGTCAACTACTTCGTCCTCTACAAGAAGGACATCATCGCCATCCCCTCCGACCAGGGCGCCAACTTCGTCTCCGCGATCGCCGGCTTCGTCGCCGGTGCGGTGGTGATGGTGATCGTGTCCCTGTTCACCGCGCCGAAGCCGGAGGCGGAGCTGGCCGGGCTCGTCTACGGCACGAGCTCGCCCGGCATGGCCGAGGCGCCCGCGCCCGGCGACGAGGCCTGGTACCGCAGGCCGGCACTGCTGGGCTGGGGTGCGGTGGTCCTCGCCGCCCTCTGCTACATCCCGTTCTCGTTCTAGTCCCGGTCGCGGGAGGATGGAGAGACCATGACCGACGACTTCGGGCGCCCGGAGCGCACCGGGTTCCACTACTCCGAGCAGGACGTCCAGCGCGAGGTCACCGAGCTGGAGGGACGCTCCGCGACCGCCGCGCGGATCTTCGACCTGCGGCGGATCATCGGCGGGCTGTTCGTGGTGTACGGGATCATCGTGACGATCACCGGGATCACGGACTCGCAGGCCGAGATCGACAAGGCACAGGGGATCAACATCAACCTGTGGACGGGCATCGGGATGCTGTTGCTCGGGGTGTTCTTCCTGGTGTGGCTGTGGTTGCGGCCGACTCCTCCGCCGGTGCCTCCGGCGGAGGAGGCCGAGTAGGTCGCGTTTCGGGTGCGGGTGCGTGGGGGCTGCTCGCGCAGTTCCTCCCCCGGCCTTCGGCCGGGGGTACCCCCAGCGCCCCTAGCGGGGCCCTTCAGTGCTGCTGTTGAGAGGGCCCGCCCTGTCAAGGAGGCCTGTCCGTGCCGCCAGCGCGGCCGCCTCCAGCCTTGACCCCACGCCCAGTTTCATCAGGACCCGCTGGACGTGGGTGCGGGCCGTGCTGGGGGCGATGCCCATGCCGGCGGCGATCAGGCGGGTGTCCTCGCCGTCGGCCACCCGCACCAGGACCTCGACCTCCCTCGGGGTGAGCATCTGGAGGAGGCGCTGGCCCTCGTCGTCGGGCTGGGCGGCGGGGTTGAGGAGTTCGCTGAACGCGCCCTGGAGGAGGGCGGGCGCCACGGCGGCCTCGCCGGACCGGGCCTTCATGATGGCGCGCTCGACGCCCTCTATCCGCTCGTCGTGCCGTACGTACCCGGAGGCGCCCGCGGCGAAGGCCGCCGCGATGCCCCGCGGGGACGGCACCGGACCCAGCACCAGCACCGCCACCTGCGGCCGCTCCTTCTTGATCCGCACCACCGGGTCGAAGATCCCCGGCTCGGCCGGTGCGGCCGTGCCCAGCAGGCACACCTCGGGCGCCCGGGTGATCACCAGCTCGGCCGCGCCCGCCGCCGGCGCCGCCGCCGCGAGCACCCGGTGGCCCCGCAGTTTCAGCGCAGAGGCCAGCGCCTCGGCGAGCAACCGGTGGTCGTCGACCACCATGAGCCGCACTCCCATAGAGCAACCCCCCAGTCCCCCCAATGGATGCCCCACTATGGATGCCCACTGGTCCGCATGGACAGAGGGCCCCCCGGCACCCCGTCCTTTCATGCCCCCGGAAGCTACACGCTTGTTCGACGTTGCGCTGCCCCTACTGATGAGAAGTGCCCCGGATCGGAGGAATCTCAGGTTTTTCTGGTATTCGCGGGTGAAGAGCGGGTGTGGTGCGGTAAGCGCCCACTTGACCGGGCGTCAGCCTCCCGCACCGAACGCGGTCACCAGGTACGCCTTGCCCGACGTCGACGAACCGGCGGAGCGCGCGTACACGGCGGACAGGTACAGGTGGCCCTGGGAGTAGAGGACCTCGGAGTACTGCGGCGACATGCTGGTCTCCACCGCCTTGACGGCCGCGCTCACCGGATTCTCCAGCAGCCTGGTCTCCTTGAACGAGCCGCCGTCGACACTGACGACCTGAGCACCCTTGTTGTACGGCGCGTTCTTGTACGCGATCACGTCGGTGCCGTCCATGCGCAGCGGTGTGATCGTGTAGTTGTTCCCGGCGTCGGCACGCTGGCCGGTCTGCTCACCGGTGGCGAGGTCGAAGGCGACGATCTCGTTGGTCTTGGCGTAGGCCCCGCTGCCGTCGTGTTCCTCGGTCGCCAGGTACAGCCGGTCGTTGCCGACCACCACGCCCCTGCACTTCTCCACCTCGTAGATCCCGTCGCAGCGGACCGCGTACGAGCTGCCCGGGGTGGAGATCCGGGTGCGCAGCTTCCCGGTCCTGTTGTCGATGGAGAAGACGTCGGAGAAACCGCTGCCGTCGCCCGCGCTGTCGTTGACGTCGGCGGCCACCACGAGCGGGTCGGTCGACACGACGCTGGCGTACTCGATGCCCGAGGTCATCTCGTACTCGGAGATCACCTTGCCGGAGACCGGGTCGATGGTCTGGATGTGCAGCTGGCCGCTGTCGCCGCTGCCGCACCGGCGGACCGCGACCAGCTTGGCGCCGCCGCCGTAACCGGCGTCGTAGCAGGTGTCGGTCGACTTCGGCTGCCAGCGGACCTTGCCGGAGGCGAGGTCGAAGGCGGCGCCGCCGCTGGTGCCGCCGACCGCGACGGTCTGCTGGGCGACCGTCACGTTATTGAAGTTGATCGGCACGTCACCGGACTTGATGGACTTCGTCCACAGCTTCTTACCGGCTTTCAGATCGATCGCGGCGACCTGGCTGCACCCCGTGGACGAGCCCTTGGGGGGCATCTTCGGCTGGAAGACGACCGCCGTCCTGCCGTCCGCGCTGACGTGCCCGGTGGCGTAGCAGACCGGTCCGGGCAGCGGGACCGTCCAGAGCCTGGCGCCCGAGTCGGGGTCGTAGCCGTTGATCTGGGCGACGCCGCTCTTCGCGTACACCGTGTCGGTGAGCCAGGAACCGGCGGTCACCGTGGTGTCCTTCGCGGCGGGCAGCGGGACCTGGAAGAGGACCTTGGAAGTGGGGTCGGCGGGGACCTTCTCGGTGCCCGTGCCGCCCTTGTCGCCGTCCTTGCCCTGGCCGCCGGTGCCGCCGCTGGAACTCGCGGTGTCGTCCTTCTTGCCGTCGCCGCCGGAGGACTTCGCGTACCAGATGCCGCCGCCGACGATCAGCGCGATGGCGACGACCGCGGCGGTGACGATGAGCAGCACGGCGTTGTTCCGGCCGGGGCCGGAGGCGCCGGGGTTCGGACCGCCGGGGTTCGGACCGCCGGGGTAGCCGTAACCGGGCTGCTGGGCGTAGGGGTTGCCGGCCGTGGGGGGCTGGGCGGGGTAGCCGTAGCCGGGGGGCGTGGGCGGGGGTGGCTGCTGGGGGTAGCCGTAGCCGGGCTGGGGGGCGGCCGGCTGCTGCGGGTAGCCGTAGCCCGGTTGTGGGGCCGGTGGGCCGGGCGGCGGCTGCGGCGGGGTCGCGGGCGCGCCGAAACCGGGCTGCTGCGGGGGCTCGTTGGGCGGCGGCGGGGGCGGTTGCGTCATGGCGGGGCT
>NZ_LBMU02000129.1 GCF_001005085.2 Streptomyces humi | reverse complement strand
GTGCAGGGGTGTGCGGGGGGGTGCGGGGGGGGGTGTGCGGGGGTGTCCGACCAGGGTCGTTCGTCATCTCGAACGGAGGTCGATGTTCCGAACGTGTCGCGCGCCGAACGTAGAGCCGCCGGGGGTTGAAGTCAACGGCTGGGACAGGAGTCAACTCGGGTTCGTCGCAAGGCCGTTCTTCTCGCGCCGACCGGGCCGGGGGAACGCTCTCGACGCCGTGGGCGGTGCTGTTTAGGATCACGGGCACGGCATCGCGTGTCGGTCACCGTCCGGGTGAGGCATGGAGGTGCCCGTGAGATTGCCTTGCGGAGGCATTCCACACATGTCAGTCGAGTTGAACCACACGATCGTGCAAGCCCGGGACAACCGGGAGTCGGCCGAGTTCCTGGCGCATGTCCTGGGGCTCGAGGTCGGGACCGAGTGGGGTCCGTTCCTTCCCGTGACCACCGGCAACGGGGTCACCCTGGACTTCGCCGCCGTCCCGGCGGGGTCGATCACCATGCAGCACTACGCGTTCCTCGTCTCCGACGAGGAGTTCGACGCGGCCTTCGGGCGCATCCGGCACGCCGGGATCACGTACTACGCCGACCCGCACCTGAAGCAGCCCGGGGAGATCAACCACCATCACGGTGGCCGCGGCCTCTACTTCATGGATCCGGCCGGACACGGCATGGAGATCATCACGCGTCCCTACGGCAGTCACCGGGAACCGCCGACGGAGGCATGAGACGGTGGCAGGCCGGGGCACTCCCCGGCCTGCCACCTCGCCGGGACCCTCAGGCGAGGGCGGCGGCCAGCAGGGCGAAGGCGCCGATGATGACGGCGACCCGTACGTAGTGCCAGCGCTCCCAGCGGTTCAGCTGCTCCTTCCAGTCCGCGGGCCGGTTCCCGGGGGTCCACTCCTTGTTCCGGTTGTTGATCGGAACCAGCAGCAGGACCGACATGACCACGCTGAGGACGAGCAGCGCGGCGGCGGTGACCACGAGGCCGGCGCCCCGGTGGTGCCATCCGGCGACGGCCCAGACCGCGACGAGGACCAGCGAACCGATGTACCAGACCGGCATGACGGCACCGAGCATCCGGCCCCCGTGGGCGTGACCGAGCTGACCGGCGTCGCCGGGGAGTGCGTTGAGGATCGGGTTCATGACGAAGGCGACGGAGAACTCCACTCCCACCATCACGCCGACGACCACGACGGTGAACACCTCGAATGCGCTGAGCATGACGACGACCTCTCTGGGATCTAGCGTTGCTAGCAGACAATGCAACGCTAGTACTGCCGATGCTCACTTGTCTAGCAGTGCTAGGATCGATGCATGTCGGTACAGGAACGCAAGGAGCGCGAGCGGGCGAACCGCGAGCGCCTCATCGTGGCGACGGCTCGCGAACTCGCCGAGCAGCAGGGCTGGGACGCGGTCACCACGCGCCGGCTCGCCGAGCGCATCGAGTACAGCCAGCCCGTCCTCTACAGCCACTTCCGCGGCAAGCGCGAGATCATCGGCGCCGTCGCCCTCGAGGGCGCCGCCGAGCTGGCCGTCGCGGTACGGGCCGCGACCGCCGCCGCGGACGGTCCGCGGGCCCGGGTCACCGCCCTCGCCCGCGGCTACCTCGACTTCGCCGAGCGCAATCCGGCGGTCTACGACGCCCTGTTCCAGCTCAACAACGGCCTGCCGTACGCGCAGGAGGACACGCCGGAGCCGCTGAAGGACGCCTTCGCCGCACTGCTGGAGTGCCTGGGCGAGGTCGCCGGTGCGGGCGTCGAACCGGGGCTGTACACCGAGCTGTTCTGGGCGTCCCTGCACGGCCTCGCCACCCTGACCCGGGCGGGACGGCTGCCGCCGGCGGACACGGAGCAGAGGGTGGAACTGCTGGTGGACCGGCTCGCCGGGCTCTGACGCACCGTCCCGGCGGGCACGCGGTCACGGCCTGACGGCGGCTCCGGCAGCGCTCCCCAGGGGGCGCGGCCATCGCGCGACCGGCGGCCACGCGTCGCCACCGGGACCACTACCGAGCCGCCCGCGGCACCCACCCCTCCGGCCGCAGCATCCCCACGAGCAACCGGACCAGCTCCCCCACCACGTCGTCCAGCGACGCGTCCACCCACCCCGCACTCCAGTCGTGCAGCAACCCGTTCACACTCCCGATGAACGCGGTCGCCGCCAGCCGGTAGTCGCGGGGCGCCGCGTCCCCGCGCGCCACCGCCGCGTTCGCCTCCGCGCATATCAGCTGCACCCAGCGCGCCCGCCGCGCCAGGCGCTGCTCCTCCAGCCGGGGACTGACCCCGATGATCTCGACGAACGCGATGCGAATGCGCCGCGGATCCGACGTGACGTCCCGCGCGTACGCGCGGAACAGCACGGTCACCCGCTCGACCAGCGGCAGGGCCTCGGCCTCCGCGAGAGCGTCCCGCACCGCCTCCTCGGCCCACCCGTTGACCTCCAGGTGCAACGCGGCGAGCACGTCCTCCAGGGTGTGGAACTCCTCGTAGAACTGACGGGTCGACAGGCCCGCCGTCTGGCTCAGCGCGGCGACGGTCGTGGCGCGAAACCCCGGTGCCGCACCGAAGAGTTGAAGCGCGGCGTCCAGGAAGCGCCGACGCCGTTCAGCCTTGCGTTCCTCGGCGGACCGGCCGCCGTAGCGACCCGTCGGCGCCTTGAGCCTGCCCGCCAAGATTGCCCCCTCCGTCGTCCACCCGTTGGCCAATTTTGTCGTGTACGCCTCTTGTGGAGTAAGCCCACCTCTCCTTACTTTTCAGTAAGTTCGCTTTGAACGCGCACGTGTTCAGATTCCGCGACCCGCGACCGCACGCGCGCCCCCACACCCCCCATCAGAGGAGAGAGCAGTCATGCCTGCCTTCAGACCCAGGCACCTTTGCTCCGTGGCCGCCGCCCTCGTCCTGACCGTCACCGCGCCCGCGACCGCCGCCACCGCAGCGGCGGACGCCTCCCTGCGCGAGGTGCTGTTCGTCGGGAACAACTGGGACGGCACCGCGACCGTCCTGAACTCGACCGGCGACTTCGCGAAGGTCGGCCAGCTCAACGTGATCCCCGACAAGGACGCGCGGATCGCCGAGATCAACGCCGACCCGATCAAGTGGATCTACTACACCTCCATCCGGAACGAGGTCGGCCAGGGCCACGACCAGTACGTGGACGACATGTACTCCACCCCGGACGGCAGGTCGGTGGTGGTCTCGCGTCCCAGCTTCGCGGACGTCGTCTCCATCGACCTGGCCACCGACAAGATCAACTGGCGCTTCCCTGTGGCGGGTTACCGCGCCGACCACATGGCTGTCTCCCCCGACGGCACCAAGGTCGCGGTGTCGGCCTCCACCGCGAACAAGGTGCAGGTGCTGAACATCGACACCGGTGCGGAACTGGGCGAGTTCAGCACCGGCGACAAGCCGCACGAGAACGTCTTCAGCCCCGACGGCAAGTACATCTGGAACATGTCGATCGGTGAGGTCACCACGTCCCTCGACGACCCCGCCTGGGACTGGACCAAGGGCGACCGGCACATCACCGTCGCCGACGCCACCACCTACAAGCAGGTCAAGACCATCGACATGCGCGCCCGGCTGGACGCGTTCGGCCTCAAGGACTTCTCGGACGCGGTCCGGCCCGCAGCGTTCACCCCCGACTGGTCGAAGATGTACTTCCAGGTGTCCTTCTTCAACGGCTTCCTGGAGTACGACATCGCCAGCGACAAGATCACCCGGGTGAAGACGCTGCCGGCCAACCCCGCGACCAGCACGGACCGCACCACCTGGCTCCTCGACTCGCGCCACCACGGCATCTCGATGAAGCCGGACGGCACCAAACTGTGCGTGGCGGGGACGATGGACAACTACGCGACCGTCGTCGACCGGGCCACCCTCCAGGAGGGTCCGCTCATCACGGCGTCCACCCCCTACTGGGCCACGGTCAGCGGTGACGGCAAGGACTGCATCATCTCCGAGAGCGGCGCCGACCAGGTGACGGCGATCGACTTCGGCACCGGCCAGAAGGTCACCTCGGTGCCGGTCGGCGACCACCCGCAGCGCGTCCGGCTGGGCCATGTCCAGGCCGACTGGACGGGCGCGTCGTCGAGTTGACGCGCCCTCACCCACTTCGGCCTCCGGGGTCAGGCGGGACCCCGGAGGCCGAGGCACTGCTCAGAACTTCGCCGCCACCCAGGCGGCCAGCTCCGCCCTGGCCGCGTTCAGCACGGTGGTGCCGGGCGAGGTCGCCCCGTTGGTCACCAGCGCGAAGTGCAGCACGCCGGAGTCCGAGTCGGTGAGCAGCAGTCGGCGGCTGCCCGTCCCTCCCGGTTCGGCGGCCACGCCCACGGGGGTCGAGGACGTGTACGCGGGCGGCCCGTAGGCCGTGCCCAGGTCGGAGACGACGGTGGTGGACGCGGTCGGGAAGGAGGCCGGGAGGTGGAGTTCGGTGGGTGCGGTGGCGCTGCCGGAACGCCAGACCTGGAGGGCGTACTGGCCGGAGCCCACCAGGGCGGCCACGTTCGGCAGCGAACTGGGCACCGGGTTCCAGGTCAGGGTCGTGGAGCCGTCCCGGGAGCGGTCCTCGTAGGTGAAGGCGAGCGTGGCGCCGGAGGTGGCGCCCGGGTAGATCCGGTCGAGCAGCCGGGCGTCCTGACGGAGCGTCACCGTACCGCTGTCGTCCATGTTCACGGCCGAGAGGTCCTCGTCGTTCCAGGCGTCGCCGGAGGTGAGGACCTTGCTGGCGTTGTCGTTCATCAGCTCGTGGTGACGGCCGTTGTAGATGTCCCACTGCCACTGGGTGCTGGAGAGCACCGGGCCCGAGGAGGCCGGTGTGGACCACCAGTTCGCCCCGGAGAGACGGGAGTCGAGGGCCTGGTACATGGCCTTGTCCACGGTCGGCGCCTTGCCGGCGGTGGTGCCGGACAGCGGGTGCCCGAACTCGCTGACGACCGCGGTGGTCCCGGCGGCCGAGGCACGGTCCCGGATGGTGCCGAAGTCGGTCGAGTACTGGCCGTCGGCGGCGTTGCCCCACATCAGGACGCCGGAGATGGCCTTCTGGTCGTAGAAGTGGGTGTTGAAGACATAGCGCGAGCCCAGGGTGCCCGCGTCCAGCAGGCCGCCCTCCTGGTTGGTGACGTTGCCGTTCCAGTAGAGGTTGGGCTCGACGAGCGCGGGCTTGCCGCTCCAGCCGGCGGCGTCCATCCGGGCGCGGAACTTCTGGTAGAAGGGCCAGAGCCGGTTCTGCTCCCAGGTGCGGGAGGTCTCGCCGGAGTCGTAGGAGCCGGCGTACGGCTCGTTGTAGGGGTCGAAGCCGACGACGCCCGCGAACTCGTCGGACGTCAGATGCCCGGCCAGGTAGGTCATGGTGGTCTGGGCGGTGGCCAGGAAGTAGTCCTGGAGGCCGTAGTTGTTGTGCCAGAAGTCGTACTGGGCCTTCTGGACGGCCGCGTTCTGGGTGATGTTCTGGCCCCAGAAGAGACAGATGCCGCACGACTCGGCCGGGTAACCACCCAGCGCCACCGCCCACTTGGGCGCGCCGTCGCCGGTGTACCAGCTGCCCGAGTTGAACAGGTAGCGGGAGTAGAGGTCCTGGTGGAAGTCGGGGAAGACACGGATGCCGGCGTCGAGGAACGCCTGCATCTGCGCGGTCACGGCGGCCAGGTAGGTGGTGCTGACCTGGCCCTGCACGGGTTCGGCGTACGCCCAGGAGAGCAGGAAGCGGACGGCGTTGCCGCCACCGAGGGCCCGCAGCGCGGTGGCGGACTTCTTCGCGTCGGCGACGGAGGCGAAGGGCAGGCCGCCGTTCTCCGCCAGCTTGGTCTCGCCGGAGACGTTGTAGCCGCGCAGTACGACCTCACGGCCCTGGCCGTCGACGAAGCGGCCGTTCTGCACGGTGAGCGGGGTGCCGTCGAACGAGAGGGAGTCGGACGGGGTGGCTGCGGTGGCGGACGGGGCGCCCGCCACCGCGAGGAATCCGCAGAGGACAACCAGGACAACGATCAAACGCGCCCGGATACTCGTCATGTTCATTACAGTCCGGTGATTTCCGGACACCGTCAATACTTCTGACTCATGAGTAAGTTGAATACCTGCCTGGCACTTGGCGCTCACCCGCCCACACGACCGGTCACGTTCAACAGATACTCCTTGCGGTCGAGCGGGTTGTGGTCGGTGCGCGGACGCTCGGGAACCGTCCCGTGTGCCACCGGCGCGTAGTGGTCGAAGGCGCTCTCCAGCTCCCCCTCGCCCCGGGTCAGACCGGGCAGCAGCTGTCCCAGCCGGTGCACCCGGGCGGCGGGCACCGCGCCCTCCAGCACGCAGAGCGCGCCGTGTGTGTCCGTCCTCCGGGGCAGCGCGCCGAGCCGGGTGAGCACCGGGAGCAGCGCGCCGAGCGTGTCCACGGGGGCCTCCAGACGGAACCGGTGCATCGGCTCGTGCACCCGGGTGCCGGCCCGCCGCAGCGCCTCGGTCAGCACCAGCGGGGTCAGTCCGCGGAAGTCGTGGCCGGTGCTCGACATGCTCTTGTCGAAGCGCTGGTGGGCATGGCTCTGCCGGGGCGAGTAGCCGGAGTGGGTCATGGTCACCGTGCAGTCGGGGATCCGCCAGCCGTGCAGGCCCTGGCCGAGGCTCTCGCGCACGGTGTCCTCGACGGCCTTGAAGAAGGCGTACGGCATCGAGCCCAGCTCCACCTCCAGGCCGAAGCCGACGCCCGAACCGACCGGTGCCGGCGCCACCCGCAGGCCCACCGTCGCGAGGAACGGGTTGCCGTCCTTCTTGTTGAACTCGACGGCCGCTCCCGTCCCGGCGAGCCGCTCGACGTAGACGGTGGTGGTCTCCCGGAAGGTGACGTCGAGGCCGTACTCGTCGGCGAGGGTCGCCTGGACGACCTCCTTCTGCACCTCGCCGTAGAGGGAGACGGAGGTCTCCTTGCGGACCTCGTCGTGCCGGACGTCGATCAGCGGGTCCTGCTCGGCGAGCTGGGTGAGGGCCAGGTGCAGGGCGCGCCGGTCGGTGCCGGGGCCCGGGACGACGACGGTCTCCAGGGTCGGGGGCGCGAAGTGGTGCTCGTACGCGCGGGCCGGCCGGCCGAGCGCGTCGCCGATCCGGACGCCGCCGAGCCCCCACACCTTGACGATCCGCCCGGCACCGGCGCTGTCCCGGCGCTGCTCGGCGCCCCGGTCGAAGACGGCGACCCCGGTGACCCGCCCCTTCGCCCGGACACCGGTGCCACCGCCCTCTTCCCGCGCCCCGGCGCCGGAGTCGGGGCCGGGGCCGGGGCCGGGGTCGGGGTCGGGGTCGGGGCCGGGGCCGGGGTCGGGGCCGGGGCCGGGGCCGGGGCCGGTGTCCGTCCCGAACGGGATCCGGTCCCGCACCCGGAGGGTGCCGGAGAAGATCCGCGCGTAGGCGATCTGCTCGCCCGCCGGGCCCCGCTCCACCTTGAAGACCGTGCCGGAGACCGGGCCC